>NZ_JAUETT010000004.1:0-580661 GCF_032484835.1 Bradyrhizobium sp. SZCCHNS1022
GTCTGCCATCCCCTGTTCGAATCACGGCGGATTCCAACACTCAAGCATAAACTTAACGCCTATGGGGAAGGCCGGGCATCGGCTGATGCCCGTGGCCCCCGTGCGTGAGAAAAGCACGGGGCAGGAACCACAGGTTCAGCCGGAGTGCTCCGGCCTTCCCTGCGCGATGGCTTACGGCTTATACGTGATCTCCTCGGCGCGCCGGGCTGTTTGGCCACCGTGTCGCGACGACGCGCAAAGCGCGTCGCGCTGGATACCAGCGTCGGGGTATCAGGACCACACGATTTCGCCGTCCGCGTTTGTGCCAGTCGTCGGCTGTCACTCACACGTCCACCGCATCCCGCACTCCACGTATCGTGACGACGCGTACGCCCCTCTTCGATGAGGCGGGATGCGCGAGATCATCGTCGTGATTTGCCCGACGCGGCAAGCCCGGCGCGCTGCGACACGTTAACGCGACGGGCAGTCACACAAGGGATCACAGTACGTCGGGGGGCACTTGGGGTGGGCTGCTAGCCGAAGCCAAACAAACAACAGATGTCGTCCCGGCGAACGCCGGGACCCATACCGCGGAATCTCTTTTAGGCCCGCGTGGCTGAGATGAAGCGCTGCAACATCGCACGGTGAGTATGGGTCTCGGCTCAAGGCCGGCACGACAGCGGAGATCTTATCGGCTTCTGTTCACTTCACGCCCGACTCGCGCTCGTGCCGGACGATGCCTCGCGTTGCGGGAAGTTCGTTTGACTAGGACGGGGGTTGATCACATAGCACGGTGCCTCATCGCCGTCATTGCGAGGAGCGGAGCGACGAAGCAATCCAGAATCTTGCCTGCAGGGCTGGATTGCTTCGCTTCGCTCGCAATGACGGATGCTGCAAGCGAACAAATTTGCGCAAGGCGACCTAACGGTACGTCGCGACGATGTCGCTGACGGCGCGCTCGAGCTGTTGGGCCGTGGCACATTGGCGCACGACGTTGCAGAAGGTTTGGTAGCGCGGCATCTCGGAATCGCCCCAGCCCCAGGTCATGCGCCCTTCCGGATTGAGCCAGACCACGCGCTTGGCGCGTTCGGCGATGCGCTTCAAGATGTCGGCGCGCGGATCGAGATTGTTGCTGCGGGCGTCACCAAGCACGATCACCGTGGTCTGCGGCGTCACCGAGGCCATGAACGCCTTCTCGAAATCGGCGAGCGAGGTGCCATAGTCGGAAGAGCCGAAGCCGACCTTGCTCATGATCTCGGCCATCGCTTCCTCGGCCGGCTTGCCATTGAGGATTTCGCTGACCTCGATCAGGTGGCCGGAGAAGGCGAAAGAGCGCACGTCGCTCACCACCTCATGGAGGCTGTGGATCAGCAGCAGGAAGAAGTCGGAGACGCGGGCCACTGAACCCGACACGTCGCAGAGCGCGACGATCTTGGGCTTGTCGCGATGGCGGCGTTTCCAGGCGGTGAGGAACGGAACGCCGCCCCAGGCCGCATTACGGCGGAGCGTTCGGCGCACGTCGAGATGGCCGCGGCGTTGCCGCTTGCGCGGCTTCGAATAGCGCTCGCGCAGGCGACGCGCGATCTGCCGGATCAGGGCCCGCATCTCCGCGATCTGGCGCGGTTCGATCCGGGACAGCGGCGCATTGCGCAGCACGTCATGCCGCAGGTTCTCCGCTTCCTCACGGCCGTAAAGCGCGAGCGCCTGCGCCACCGTCTCTCGCACGGTCTCGCGCAGGGCTTCGGTCGCGTCCTGCAGCCGCTCGGCTAGCGCCGGATTCTGCTCAGCGAGGGCGTCCAGATCATCGCGCAGCCGCTGGATCCCCATCAGGTCGAGCATGCGGCTGGAGAACAGGCCGCGCTGGGTGAAGTAGCGAATCCCGGACAGGCCGGCCGCGGCCGAGGCGTTGGCGAACGCCGCCGACATTTCGGCGCGGTCTTGCGACAGCAGCATCTGGGCCAACGATCCCAGGGCCTGGCTTGTTGCCTCGTCAGCGCCTGCTGAAGGCTGCGGGATTGCATCTAGGCTCTTGTCGTTCGCTTGACCCTGGCTCTCCGGCTGCGATGGCTGAGGCTCGGCAAAGAACAGATCGAAACAGGCGCCGAGCGCCTTCTTCTCGTCCTCGCTCTTGGCGAGCGTCAGCAGCAGGCAGTCGCGTAGCACCGCGCGATCGGCAAGGCCGACGCTCGCGACAGCCCGCATCGCATCGATGCTCTCGGCGGGCGAGACGTGCACGCCGGCGCCGCGCGCGGCGCGAAAGAAGCGATGCAGGTTCTCCTGCATCGGATTTTAGAACGCGTGCTGGCGCTGGGCCTTGGCGACGAAGTTCGTCACCTGCGGCAGCGCCACCTCGATGTCGGACTCGTATTTCAGCAGCACGTTGAGCGTGTCCTTCACCATCTCGTGGCCGAGTTCGGCGGCCTGCAGCAGCACCAGCACCCGCGCCCAGTCGATGGCCTCGCTGACCGACGGCTGCTTCTTCAGGTCCAGCGTCCGGATGTCGTGGATGAAGGCGACGAGCTGGCGGCGCAATGTCTGCGAAATGCCCGGCACGCGGCTCTCGACGATGCGTTCCTCGAGCCTCTGTTCGGGGAAACCGATATGCAGATGCAGGCAGCGCCGCTTCAAGGCGTCGCCGAGATTGCGTTCGCTGTTCGAGGTCAGGATCACGGTCGGCGGCGCGGCCGCGGCGACGGTGCCGAGCTCGGGGATGGTGACCTGGAAGTCGGAGAGGATTTCGAGCAGCAGCGATTCGAACTCGGCGTCGGACTTGTCGATCTCGTCGATCAGCAGCACGCAGCCTTCAGGCTGCAGCAGGGCCTGCAACAGCGGCCGCGGCTCGACGAATTCCTTGGAAAAGAACACATCGCCGAAGCTATGCAGCTGCTCGAGCGCAGCAGGCAGGGTTTGCGCGCCGCCCAGCACCTCGCCGAGCTTGTCCTTCAGGATCTGGGTGTAGAGCAGCTGCTTGGCGTATTTCCACTCGTAGAGCGCCTTGGCCTCGTCCAGGCCCTCATAGCATTGCAGCCGGATCATCTTCAGGCCACGCCAGGCGGCGATCGCCTTGGCCAGCTCGGTCTTGCCGACGCCGGCGGGGCCCTCGACCAGGATCGGCTTCTCGATGGCCTGGCTGAGGTAGACGGCGGTCGCGATCTGGCGGCTGGCGATATAGCCCTGGGCGGCGAGGCCGGATTCGACGGCTTCGATCGAGGCGACGGCGTGGGAGGCGGGCCGGGGATCAGCCAGGGAATTAACCAATGAATGCGCTCCGATCTTACGGGCGAAGCGGCGATCTCTGCGTTTCCGGCCCATGGAATTGCCGACCGCAAGCCGTGGTATTAATGCCCTGGCATGACCGGTCTTTGTGTTATCTCCTGGCTACGCGCCTCGGGCTGGAATGTCCAGCGCACGCGGGGCGCGGGTGCCGGATGTCGCATCACGCCGAGTGGAACATCACGTCGAGTGGAATATGAAACGATCCATCCTGCCTCTCATCGTCCTGTTGGTCCTCGTGGTCGGGGGAGGGTGGATCATCGGCGCGTCCAACCTGCCGGGCCCCTGGTACGGCTCGTTGGACAAGCCGCCGTTCACGCCGCCGAACCGGTTGTTTCCGGTCGCCTGGACCGTGCTCTATGTGCTGATCGCGATCGCAGGCTGGCGGACCTACGAGCGGGTCGGCAGCGGCGTCGTCATGCAGGTCTGGTGGGCGCAGCTGCTCCTCAACTTCGCCTGGTCGCCGATCTTCTTCACCGCGCATCTGATGTGGGTGGCGCTCGGCGTGATCGTGGCGATGTTCGCGCTGATCGTCGCGTTCATCGTGATGTCGTGGCGGGAGGATCGGATTGCGGCGCTGTTGTTCGTGCCCTACGCCCTGTGGGTGGCCTTTGCGTCGGTGCTGAACGCGTCGCTGAACGTGATGAATTTGAGATGAGGGACAATCTGCAGCCGCGATGCGTAGGGTGGGCAAAGGCGCGCAGCGCCGTGCCCACCGGCTTTCGGAATGCAGAACGACCGTGGGCACGCTTCGCTTTGCCCACCCTACGAACTCAAAACCCGCTGTCGTCCCAGCGAACGCCGGGACCCATACTGCTGATAGTCAATGGCTGGAAAAGGCTCGGGGTCGTCCTTCTTAGTCGACAACGGGCGCCGGGGGCTATGGGTCCCCGCTTTCGCGGGGACGACAGTTCGGGGCGTCGCTCGCAGCTGTGCGAGATCACGCCTGATGTCCGGGCCTCACGCCCATGAACCTCAGGCAGCTCGAATATTTCGTGCAGGTTGCCGAGCTCGGCTCGTTCAGCAAGGCGGCTTCCGTGCTCGAGGTGGCGCAGCCGGCGCTGTCGCGGCAGGTGCGGGCGTTGGAGTCCGAATTGAAGCAGCAGCTGTTCGCGCGCAACGGCCGCGGCGTCGCGCTGACCGAGGCGGGCAAGCGGCTGTTCGATCACAGTGTCGCGGTGCTGCAACTGGTCTCGCATGCCCGTGAGGATCTCGGCGCCAGCCGCGATGCGCCGGTCGGGCGGGTGACGATCGGGCTGCCGCCGAGCATCGCCCGGCAACTGACGCTGCCCTTGATCGATCGCTTCAAGCGCGAATTTCCGGCGGCGCGCCTTGCGGTGGTCGAGGGGCTGTCGACCCACATCGTCGAGTGGGTGACGACCGGCCGGATCGATGTCGGCATGGTCTATAATCCGGAGGCGCAGCCGGGCATCGAGATCACGCCGGTGCTGCAGGAGGCGCTCGCGCTGGTCAGCCACGCGCCGAAGGGCAAGCGCCGCGTCAGCGCGCCGCTGCCGATGAAGGAGCTGTCGCGCTATCCGCTGATCGTGCCGGAGCGGGTGCATGCGATGCGCCGGCTGCTGGAGACGCAGGCCGCACTCGCCGGCGTCAAGCTCGACATCGCCTGGGAGGTGTCGAGCGTGCCTTCGATCATCGATCTCGTCTGCGCCGGCTACGGCCATGCGGTGCTGACGCCGAGCGGGGTCGCCGCGTCCGGCCGGGCCGGCGAACTCGCGATCCGGCCGCTGACCGATCCGACGCCGACCAGCGTGCTCTGCCTGGTCACCTCCGCGCACAAGCGCCCGACGCCGCTCGCCCAGAGCACCATGAAGCTCGCCTCGGCGCTGATCCGCAAGCTGCCGCGGTAGCCGCCGGATCTGGCTCGGCTTGGAAGGTGCCACCCGCCCCTGGAGGGCAGGGCGGTTGCATATGGCGTCAAGCAGAGGAGGGGCCTCATGGTTCGAGACGCGTGGCTTTGCCGGCCTTGCCTTGGATTGGAGCCATTCCAATTCCAGCATGGCTTGTGGAAATATTATACCATTTTGGAATATCTGATATAGGCGCCCGGCGCTGGCGCCGGCTTCCGCGCTGCGTCACATACCCCGGTAATCACACATCCGGGCGGAGCCGCCGCGACCTGCGCTCGCCGGATCGAAGAAATTTTTCGAAATCAATCCCAAGGAAGCGCACGACGATGCCTGCGACCAGCCGAGTCGATGTTCAAACCTTTCTCGACGAGCACCCGTTCTCGCCGTTCCAGTGGCTGATCTTCGGCCTGTGCTTCGTGATCGTGCTGCTGGACGGTTTCGACACCGCGGCGATCGGCTTCATCGCCCCGTCGCTGCTCAAGGAGTGGGGCGTCGAGAAGTCGGCGCTCGGCCCGGTGCTCAGCGCCGCGCTGTTCGGACTCGCCGCCGGCGCGCTGTTCTCGGGGCCGCTCGCCGACCGTCTCGGCCGCAAGGTCGTCCTGGTCGGCTCGGTGCTCGTGTTCAGCATCGCCTGCCTCGCCTCCGCCTTTGCGACCAATCTGACCGAGCTCACCGTCCTGCGTTGCGTCACCGGCATCGGCCTTGGCGCCGCGATGCCCAACGCGGTGACGCTGCTGAGCGAATATTGTCCGCAGCGGCTGCGCGCCACCATGACCAACCTGATGTTCTGCGGCTTTCCGCTCGGCGCCGCCTTCGGCGGCTTCCTCGCGGCCTGGATGATCCCGCAATGGGGCTGGCGCAGCGTGCTGCTGCTCGGCGGCGTCACGCCGCTGATCCTGACCGTGGGGCTGGTCGTGATCCTGCCGGAATCGGTCCACTATCTGTTGTCGCGCGGCGCCTCCGTCGAGCGCGTCCGCAACGTGATGCGGAAGATCTCGGAGGCGGCATCAAAGGTCAGCCAGTTCGTGATGCTGGAGCCGGAGCATGCCGAGGTGACCAAGCGGGTCAATGCCAGCGGCATCGGCATGGTGTTGTCGCCGGTGCTGCGCGCGGGCTCGCTGATGCTGTGGATCGCCTATTTCATGGGGCTCGTGATCTTCTACGCGCTGATCAACTGGATGCCGATCCTGTTCAAGGATGCCGGCCTCAATCCGCAGACCGCGACCCTGATCTCGGCGCTGTTCCCGCTCGGCGGGGTCGGCGCGGTGTTCTTCGGCTGGCTGATGGACCGCTTCAACGCCAATCTCATCATCGCCGTGGGCTATGCCCTGACCGCGGTCTCGATCTTCTTCATCGGCCAGGCAGCGGGCCAGGTTGGCCTGCTGATGGCCGCGGTGTTCCTGGCCGGCGTGCTGATGAATACGGCGCAGTCCTCGATGCCGGCGCTGGCGGCGGCGTTCTATCCGACGCAAGGGCGCGCCACCGGCGTGTCCTGGATGCTCGGCATCGGCCGGTTCGGCGGCATCGCCGGTTCCTTCCTGGTCGCCGAGATGACGGCGCGGCAGCTCTCCTTCAGCCAGATTTTCGCGGTGATGGCCATTCCCGGCGCCATCGCGGCGGTCGCGCTTGTGGTAAAGCAGTTCGTGGGACCGGGACGGTCGAGCGACAAGGGGATCGGCGCTGCGGTCGCAGCCCATTGAAACGGCGCGCCTGCCACGCGTTAAAAGGTTAGGGAGAGACTGACGTGATCATCGACGTGCACGGCCATTACACCACGGCTCCGAAGGCGCTGGAGGAGTGGCGCAACCGGCAGATCGCGGGCATCAAGGACCCGTCCGTTGCGCCTAAGGTCAGCGAGCTCAAGATCAGCGACGACGAGCTGCGCGAGAGCATCGAGGCCAACCAGCTGAAGAAGATGAAGGAGCGCGGCAGCGATCTCACCATCTTCTCGCCGCGGGCGAGCTTCATGGCGCATCATATCGGCGACTTCCAGGTGTCCTCGACCTGGGCCGCGATCTGCAACGAGCTGTGCTATCGCGTCAGCAAGCTGTTCCCGGACAATTTCATCGGCGCGGCGATGCTGCCGCAATCGCCGGGCGTGGATCCCAAGACCTGCATTCCCGAGCTGGAGAAGTGCATCAAGGAGTACGGCTTCGTCGGCATCAACCTGAACCCCGATCCCTCGGGCGGGCATTGGACCTCGCCGCCGCTGTCGGACCGGCACTGGTATCCGATCTATGAGAAGATGGTCGAATTGGACATCCCCGCGATGATCCATGTCTCGACCAGCTGCAACGCCTGCTTCCACACCACCGGCGCGCATTACCTGAACGCCGACACCACCGCGTTCATGCAGTGCCTGACGTCGGACCTGTTCAAGGACTTCCCGACCTTGAAGTTCCTGATTCCGCATGGTGGCGGCGCGGTGCCGTATCACTGGGGCCGCTTCCGCGGCCTCGCCCAGGAGCTGAAGAAGCCGCTGCTGAAGGATCACCTGCTCAACAACATCTTCTTCGACACCTGCGTCTATCATCAGCCCGGCATCGACCTGCTCACGGGCGTGATCCCGGTCGACAACATCCTGTTCGCCTCGGAGATGATCGGGGCGGTCAGGGGCATCGATCCCGAGACCGGCTTCTATTACGACGACACCAAGCGCTATATCGAGGGCGCGAAGCTCACGGCCGAGCAGCGCCACCAGATCTACGAAGGCAATGCGCGGCGGGTGTTCCCGCGGCTCGACGCCGCGTTGAAGGCCAAAGGCAAGTAAGTTAGGGACCGCGGATATGAGCACTCCCATGAACAATCTCGGCATCGTCAAGAAGACCATCACCCGCGCCGACAAGGCGGCGGTGGAGAAGCTGTCGCAGTTCGGCGTCGCCACCATCCACGAGGCGATGGGCCGCGTCGGCCTGATGCAATGCTACATGCGGCCGATCTATCCCACCGCCAAGATGTGCGGCACGGCGGTGACCGTGCTGCTGCAGCCCGGCGACAATTGGATGCTGCATGTGGCGGCCGAGCAGATCCAGCCCGGCGACGTCGTGGTCGCGGCCTGCACGGTCGAGAACACCGACGGCTTCTTCGGCGATCTCTTGGCGACCAGCTTCCGCGCCCGCGGCGCCAAGGGCCTCGTGATCGACGGCGGCGTGCGTGACGTGGCAGATCTCACCGAGATGCAGTTCCCGGTGTTCTCGCGGGCGATCTCGGCGCGCGGCACCGTCAAGGCGACGCTCGGTTCGGTCAACATCCCGGTGGTCTGCGCCGGCGTCGCGGTCAATCCTGGCGACGTGATCGTCGCTGATGTCGACGGCATCGTGGTGGTGCCGGCCGCGGTGGCGCATCAGGCGGCGGATGCCGCCGCTGCGCGCGAGGCCAACGAGGCCGACAAGCGCGAGAAGCTCGCCTCCGGCGTGCTCGGGCTCGACATGTACAAGATGCGCGAGCCGCTGGCGAAGGCGGGACTCAAATATATCGATTGAGCACCATGACCAGCGCCTCCAACCCGAGTCCTTCAAACCGATGGCATGTGGGGATCGTCGGTTACGGCGAGGTCGGCAAGATCCTCGCCGAGGACCTGCGCAAGGACGGCGTGCGCGTCTCGGCCTATGACGTCAAGCTGCGCGACGAGCGCGGGAATGCCATGCGCGAGCACGCCGCGCGCATCGGTGTGACGCTGGCGGCCTCGCACGCCGAGCTGGCGGCGCAAGCCGATTTCATCGTCTCGGCGGTGACCGCGAGCCAGGCGGTGCCGGTGGCGCAGGCTTGCGCCGATACGGTGAAGCAGGGGGCCTGGTTCCTCGACTTCAACTCGGCCTCGCCCGGCGCCAAGCAGCGCGCGGCCGTGCTGATCGACGGCTCCGGCGGGCGTTATGTCGAGGGTGCGGTGATGACCTCGGTGCCGCCCTATCGTATCAAGGTGCCGCTGCTGCTCGGCGGCCCCGGCGCGCGCGAGCTGGCACCGCTGCTCAACGATCTCGGCTTCGCCGCCAAGCCCGCTAGCGACAAGCTCGGGGTTGCCTCGGCCACCAAGATGTGCCGCAGCATCATGATCAAGGGATTGGAAGCCATGGTCATCGAAAGCTTCACCACCGCACGCGCCTACGGCGTCGAGGATGCGGTGCTGGCCTCGCTCCAGGAGACGTTTCCCGGCATCGACTGGGAGAAGCAGGGCGCCTATTTCTTCCAGCGCGTGATCGAGCACGGCCGCCGTCGTGCCGAGGAGGTGAGGGAGGTCGCGGAGACCGTGCGCGAGGCCGGGCTGACGCCGTGGTCGGCGCAGGGCACCGCCGAGCGTCAGGCCTGGGTCGCCGATCTCGCCGACGAAGGCCTGTTCGGCGAACGCGGCACGAAAGAGTTCGCCCGCAGCCCCGACTGGCGTACCGAGGCCGACCGCATTCTCACAGACATCAAGTCCAAGGAGTAATGGACGTTATGGAGTTTCAGAAAACCCCGGGTTGGCTGGACTGGTACCAAGGTCCGTCGAAGCCGCATTTTAAGGTGCCGGCAGGCGCGGTCGATGCACATTGCCACGTGTTCGGCCCCGGCGCGGAATTTCCCTATGCGCCCGAGCGCAAATATACGCCGTGCGATGCTTCCAAGCATCAGCTCTACGCGTTGCGCGACCACCTCGGCTTCGAGCGTAACGTCGTGGTGCAGGCGACCTGCCACGGCGCCGACAACCGCGCCATGGTCGATGCGCTCGTGCATGCCAACGGCAAGGCGCGCGGCGTCGCCACGGTCAAGCGCAGCGTCACCGACGACGAGCTGAAGGCGATGCACGAGGCCGGCGTGCGCGGCGTCCGCTTCAACTTCGTCAAGCGGCTGGTCGATTTCACGCCCAAGGACGAGCTCAATGAGATCGCCGGGCGCATCAGTAAGCTCGGCTGGCATGTCGTGATCTATTTCGAGGCGGTCGATCTGCCGGAGCTGTGGGACTTCTTCACCGCGCTGCCGACCACCGTCGTGGTCGACCACATGGGACGCCCTGACGTCACCAAGCCGGTCGATGGTCCGGAGTTCGAGCTGTTCGTGAAATTCATGCGCGAGCACCAGAATGTCTGGTCCAAGGTGAGCTGCCCGGAGCGGCTGTCGGTGAAGGGACCGCCGGCGCTGGACGGCGAACAGAACGCCTATCGCGACGTGGTGCCGTTCGCGAAACGCATCGTCGAGACCTTCCCGGATCGCGTGTTGTGGGGCACCGACTGGCCGCATCCGAATTTGAAGGGTCACATGCCCGACGATGGCCTGCTGGTCGATTTCATTCCGCATATCGCGGTGACGCCGGAGCTGCAGAAGAAGCTCCTGGTCGACAACCCGATGCGGCTCTATTGGCCCGAAGAATCCTAGCGCGAAGAATCCTAACGAGGAGACGATCGATGTCGCTCGACAAACCCTATACCGACGTTCCCGGCACGACCATCTTCGACGCCGACATGTCGCGGATGGGCTATCACCTCAATCAGTTCTGCATGTCCTTGATGAAGGCGGACAACCGCGCCCGCTTCAAGGCCAATGAGCGCGCCTATCTCGACGAATGGCCGATGACGGAAGAGCAGAAGCAGGCGGTGCTGGATCGCGATCTCAACCGCTGCATTGCGCTCGGCGGCAACATCTACTTCCTTGCCAAGATCGGCGCCACCGACGGCAAGAGCTTCCAGCAGATGGCCGGCAGCATGACCGGCATGACCGAAGACCAATACCGCGACATGATGGTGAAGGGCGGTCGCTCGATCGAAGGCAATCGCTACACCAAGGAGAAGAAGTGATGGCCCATATCTCGGCTAGCGTCTACACCTCGCACGTGCCGGCGATCGGCGCAGCGCTCGACCTCGGCAAGACCGGCGAGGACTATTGGAAGCCGGTGTTCCAGGGCTACGACTTCACCAAGCAATGGGAGAAGGAGCAGAAGCCGGACGTCGTGTTCCTGGTCTTCAACGATCACGCCACCGCCTTCAGCCTGGAGATGATCCCGACCTTCGCGATCGGCACCGCCGCGGAATACCAGCCGGCCGACGAGGGCTGGGGTCCGCGTCCGGTGCCGAAGGTGATGGGCCATCCGAAGCTCGCGGCGCACATCGCGCAGTCGGTGATCCAGGACGATTTCGATCTCACCATCGTCAACAAGATGGATGTCGATCACGGCCTCACCGTGCCGCTCAGTCTGGTGTTCGGGCAGGTCGATGCCTGGCCGTGCCCGGTGATCCCGTTCGCCGTCAATGTCGTGCAATATCCGGTGCCGTCGGGGCGCCGCTGCTTCATGCTCGGCAAGGCGATCCGCAAGGCGATCGAGACCTATGACGAGCCGCTCAACGTGCAGATCTGGGGCACCGGCGGCATGAGCCATCAGCTGCAGGGCCCGCGCGCCGGCCTGATCAACCGTGAATGGGACAACAAGTTCCTGGACCGGCTGATCAGCGATCCCGAGGGGCTCTCGAAGGTGCCGCACATCGAATATGTTCGCGAGGCCGGCAGCGAGGGCATCGAGCTCGTGATGTGGCTGATCGCGCGCGGCGCCATGAGCGATGTCAGCGACACCAACAAGGGCAAGGCGCCGACCGTGCGCCACCGTTTCTATCATGTGCCGGCGAGCAACACCGCTGTCGGCCATCTGATCCTGGAGAACAACTGATATGGCCAAGACGATCAAGGTCGCGCTGGCCGGCGCCGGTGCGTTCGGCATCAAGCACCTCGACGGCATCAAGAACATCGCCGATGTCGAGGTGGTCTCCCTGGTCGGTCGCCGGTTCGACCAGACCAAGGAAGTCGCCGACAAATACGGCATCAAGCATGTCGCGACCGAACTGGCCGACAGCCTGAAGCTGCCGGAGGTCGACGCCGTGATCCTCTGCACGCCGACCCAGATGCATGCGGCGCAGGCGATCGAATGCATGAAGGCCGGCAAGCATGTGCAGGTCGAAATTCCGCTGGCGGACTCGCTGAAGGACGCCCAGGCGGTGGTCGAGTTGCAGAAGAAGTCCGGGCTGGTCGCGATGTGCGGGCACACCCGGCGCTTCAACCCCAGCCATCAATGGGTGCACAAGAAGATCAAGGCCGGCGAATTCCACATCCAGCAGATGGATGTGCAGACCTACTTCTTCCGCCGCACCAACATGAACGCGCTCGGCCAGCCGCGCAGCTGGACCGATCATCTGCTCTGGCATCATGCCGCGCACACGGTCGATCTGTTCGCCTATCAGGCGGGGGCGCCGATCGTGAAGGCCAATGCGGTGCAGGGGCCGATCAACCCGACGCTCGGCATTGCCATGGACATGTCGATCCAGCTCAAGGCCGCCAACGGCGCGATCTGCACGCTGTCGCTGTCCTTCAACAATGACGGCCCGCTCGGCACCTTCTTCCGCTACATCGGCGACACCGGCACCTACATTGCCCGCTACGATGATCTCGTGAACGGCAAGGAGGAGAAGATCGACGTTTCCAAGGTCGATGTCTCCATGAACGGCATCGAGCTGCAGGACCGCGAGTTCTTCGCCGCCATCCGCGAAGGCCGCGAGCCGAACGCGAGCGTGGCCCAGGTGCTGCCGTGCTATCAGGTGCTGCACGATCTCGACGAGCAGCTCGCGCAGGGCTGAGCTGTCAATGGCATGAGGTCATCGCGCTGTTCCGGCGCTGGAAGTGCGCTCCCTCCCCCCTTGCGGGGGGAGGGTTGGGGAGGGAGGTACCGCAGGCATCGCTGGTTGTGGCTCACCCCCACCCCCCCTCCCCGCAAGGGGGAGGGGAGAAGAACGGACTCGCTGCGACGGTGATGATCCTCAGACCATCCTGGTATGTAACTACGTAGGGTGGGCAAAGCGTAAGCGTGCCCACCATTTTTCGTGATGACGCGAGACAGCAGGCGCGCGCCGCTGACAGCCGCACCTTCGTCCATTTTACGCCATCTGTCGCTTCGACCCGGGCGGTTCCGGCTGCGCCGACAACAACAAGATCGGACGATGTGGAGGAAGTGAATGCGAATCGCCTCGGCGGTGTTGACCGTCTTGACGCTTGTGTCCGCTCCGATCGTGAGGGCGGAGCCAATGAAAGTCACCCTGCTCGGTACGGGCACTCCGACCCCGCGAGCGAGCAGTTTCAGTGCGGCGACGTTGATCGAGGCTGGTCCCGAAAAGCTGTTGTTCGATTTCGGCCGCGGTTCAACGATCAGGCTCTTTCAGAAGCGCGTCCCTCTGGGGGCTATTACCGCGCACTTCATCACGCACCTGCACTCCGATCACGTGGTCGGCCTCCCGGACATGTGGCTGAGCGGTTGGATCGGCACCCCCTGGGCCTCGCGCAAATCTCCCATGATCGTTTTCGGCCCCAAGGGGACCGTGGCGATGACCGAGAACCTGACCAAAGCTTTCGCCGAGGACATCCGGATTCGGGAGGATGACGAGCATCTTCCTCCGGAGGGCGTCGCCTTCGCGGCCAAGGATATCGAGCCGGGACTGGTCTACGACAAGAACGGCGTCAGGGTAACGGCGATCGAGGTCAACCACGGAGAGAAGATCAAGCCCTCGTTCGGCTATGTGGTCGAGTACGATGGCAAAAAGGTCGTTCTTTCCGGGGACACCAAATATGATGAGCGGGTCGCGAATGCCGCAAAGGGCGCCGACCTCCTCATTCATGAGGTGGCCGTGATCGAGCCGGAACTGTCGAAGAGCTATCCGTCCTATCGCGACATCGAGGCTCACCACTCTTCACCGGAGGAGGCCGGCAAGATATTCTCGATGGCCGGCCCGAAGCTTGCGATTTACTCGCACATCGTGTTCGCAACCTTGAAGCCGGTGCAGGACGTCCCCGAGGACATGCTGATCGCCCGCACCCGAACGACGTATCGCGGCCCGCTCATTATCGGCCACGATCTTGATTCGTTTACGATCGACGATGCCGTGCACGCTTTCGGTCCCAAGGACCAGCCGATCGAGCCGCTGCTCGCGGACAAGTAGCCGGACTATGCGAGCAGGACGCACAGACATCGTGGGGTCGCGAAGCATAGGCGTGCTACCGCAATGTCGGGTCGTTGCGAGGAGTCAACGGGTCCGCGCAAAGCGCGGCTGACGGCGGCTCTGCAACAAAGCAATCTAGACTTCCTCTGGGGCTCTGGATTGCTTCGCTGCGCTCGCAATGACGGACTAAAATTAGTTGCGTATCTTGCTCGGTAAGCTGCGCGTGACAGCCGCTTCGCGCTCAGCGCCCGCTCCGCGCCAGGCGCCGATCGAACGCCTGCCGTGCCGTCTCGACCTCCGGCAGCTTGGCGATGGTCCAGGCATAGAGCGCGCGAAACGGCGGCTGCAGGGTGCGCCCGAGCGGCGTGATCTCGTACTGGACTGCCACAGGCGAGTCCGCGATCACTTGGCGCGACACCAGGCCGTTGCGCTCCAGCCGGCGCAGGCATTGGGTGAGCGCCTTCTGGGTGACGCCCTCGAGTTGCTTCTTGATGGCGTTGAACCGCAACGGTCCCGCATCGAGCACCGCCAGCACCATCATCGACCATTTGTCGGCGATCTGGTCGATCAGCACGCGGCTCGGACACTCCGACGAGAAGTGCTGCGGCTTGCAGTTCAGCATCATGCGTGGTGTCCTCGCGTATACCTGAGCGACTTGGAGTGCCTTATTGACAGAAGGTTTACGAAGTATACTTGGTTCGCTCCGTTTTCAATGGAGCTCTTTCGAATGTCCGACCTCGATACCAGCGTTCTGTTTCGGCCCTTTCGTCTGAAAACGCTGGAGCTGAAGAACCGCATCGTCATGGCGCCGATGACGCGCAACGCGGCGCCGAACGGGATCCCGGGCGACGCCAATGTCGCCTATTACCGCCGTCGCGCCGAGGGCGAAGTCGGGCTGATCCTCTCCGAAGGCACCGTGGTCGATCGTCCGGCCTCCAGGAATGAGCCGGGCATCCCCTTCTTCCATGGCGAGGCGGCTCTCGCGGGCTGGCAGCGCGTCGCTGCCGCCGTTCATGCTGCGGGCGGCCGCATGGGTCCGCAGATCTGGCACACCGGCTCGACCAAGGGCATGAGCGGCTGGCAGCCGGACGCGCCGGTGGAAAGCCCATCCGGACTGTTCGCGCCGGACAAGCCGCGCGGCCAGGCGATGACCGAACAGGACATCGCCGACACCGTTGCGGCCTTCGCGAAGGCCGCCGCTGATGCCAAGCGCGTCGGGTTCGATACGGTCGAGATTCACGGCGCGCACGGCTATCTGATCGACGAGTTCTTCTGGTCCGGCACCAACAAGCGCGAGGACCGCTATGGTGGCGCGACGATCAAGGAGCGGTCGCGCTTTGCCGGTGAGGTCGTGGCCGCCATTCGTGCCGCCGTCGGCCCCGATTTTCCGATCATCCTGCGCGTCAGTCAGTGGAAGCAGCAGGACTATGCCGCGCGCCTCGCTGAGACGCCGGAGCGTATGGCGGACTGGCTGCAGCCGTTGGTCGATGCGGGCGTCGATATCCTGCACTGCTCGCAGCGCCGCTTCTGGGAGCCGGAGTTTCCGGAGATCGATGGCGAGAAGGGCCTGAACTTCGCCGGCTGGGCCAAGAAGATCACGGGGGCCGCCACCATCAGCGTCGGCTCGGTCGGCCTCTCCGGCGACTTCTTCGGCGCCTTCGCGGGTAAGCCGTCCACGACCGCCGATCTCGACAATCTGCTCGAGCGGATGGCGCGCAACGAGTTCGATCTCATCGCGGTCGGCCGCGCCCTGATCAGCGATGCCGGATGGGTCGCCAAGATCAAGTCCGGCGACAAGGCGGACCTCAAGGGGTTCGATGCGGCGGATCTGAGGGAGCTGGCCTGAACGGCAAGTCTGGGTGGTGGGCCAGTTCGGCCCGCCCCCTTCGTTCAATCGCGATTGGTCGCGCTGCGGCCAACGCTCGGGGGTGCAAGCGGACCGCGGAGATGGAGTTCGCTGGGGCTCACCCGCCTTTCACCACCTTCTCGCGAAAGCTCCGCGGTGAAAGTCCCGTCGCGCCGGCAAACACCCGGCTGAAATAGGCGGGGTCGTTGAAGCCGAGTTCATACGCGATCGTCGACACCGAGAGGTTGGTGTAGACCAGATTGCGCCGCGCCTCGCGCACGATGCGCTCCTGGATCAGCTCGGAGGCGGCATGTCCGGTTGCCGCCTTCGTCAGCCGGCTGAGATGGGTGGCCGTGATCGAAAGCGCTTTGGCGTAATCTGCCACCGACCAGTGATCGAGAAAGTGCCGCTCCAAGAGAGTCTCGAAGCGCCTGAACAGGTCCGTGCTTCCCGCGCTGTGCGTGGTGCTCTCATCGGCCAGCTCACGTGCAACGAGCCCGAGGAGCGCTGCCGACAGCGCGCGCAACATGTGCGCGCGTGCGAAATGCCGCGCGCTATATTCTTTGTAGATCTGGCGCATCAGGTCGCGCATCTGCGTTGAGGCCCGGATCACGGTGGAGTCCGCAAGCGCACGTCGCAGGCCTTCCGCCGGGGTCAGCGCCTCGTCGAGCATCTCCACCGCAATGGTCAGCACAAAGCCCTGCATGCCCGGCGTGAAGGAGAAGCCGTGGACGTGGCCGCTCGGAACATTGACGGCCCGCATCGCCTTCAATGGATGGGCGCGGCCGTCCAACGTGGCCTGCCCATTGCCTTTCTCGACCAAGAGGATTTGATGCAGCCGCGCATGCCGGTGGGGGGCGAACTCCCATTCATGCAGCTGCGAACGTGCGGCAATGGTTTCGCAATGCACAACGTCCGGCAGGTCGCCGGCTTCGCCGAACAGGTTATAGGTGCGGATCGAGGCCGGATGGGGCAGCCGACGGGTCATGTTCGATTTGTACAAGACAAAGCGAGTTTGATCCATTCAATCCAGCGAAAAACTGGATCAATTTGTCCAAGAGCAAACAACAGCAGCAGGAGGAGACAATGAAGGTCCAGGTGTGCATCATCGGCGGCGGGCCGTCCGGCCTCATGCTGTCGCAGCTTCTGCATCTGCAGGGCATCGACACCATCGTCCTCGAGAAATCCAGCCGCGAGCACGTGCTGTCGCGCATTCGCGCCGGCGTGCTCGAGCACGGCTTTGCCAAGCTGATGCGCGAGGCGCAATGCGGCGAGCGGATGGACCGGGAGGGCGAGATCCATCACGGCTTCTTCATCGCTCACGACGGGATGCTCGACCGCGTCGACCTGCACAAATATTCGGGCGGCAATTCGGTGATGGTGTATGGCCAGACCGAGCTGACCCGCGATCTCTATGAGGCGCGCGACCGGCTCGGCGGCAAGGTTGTGCACAATGCCGCCGACGTGACGCCGCATGACATCGCCTCCGACCACCCCTACGTGACCTATCGCGTCGGCGACGAGACCATTCGGGTCGACTGCGATTACATCATCGGCGCCGACGGGTTCCATGGCGTCAGCCGCAAGTCGATCCCGAAGGACAAGCTGACCGAATATGAGCGGGTCTATCCGTTCGGGTGGCTCGGCGTGCTGTCCCGCACCAAGCCGGTGTCGCCGGAGTTGATCTATGCCAAGCATGAGCGCGGCTTCGCGCTGTGCTCGCTGCGCTCCCAGGTGCTGAGCCGCTACTACATTCAGGTGCCGCTCTCCGACACGGTCGAAGGCTGGAGCGACGATGCGTTCTGGGAGGAGCTGAAGCGCCGCCTGCCGCCGGAAGTGGCCGCAAAGCTGATCACCGGGCCGTCGATCGAGAAGAGCATCGCGCCGTTGCGCAGCTTCGTCGCCGAGCCGATGCGCTATGGCCGCCTCTTCCTGGCCGGCGATGCCGCCCATATCGTGCCGCCCACCGGTGCGCGCGGTTTGAACTCGGCCGCCTCCGACATCTACTACCTCTATCACGCGCTGGTCGATCACTACAAAAAGGGCGACGACAAGGGCATCGACGGCTATTCTCAGCGGGCCCTAGCGCGGATCTGGAAGGCGCAACGCTTCTCCTGGTGGATGACGATGCTGTTGCATCGCTTCCCCGACCGTCTGCCCTACGACGACAAGCTGCAGGACACCGACGTCGCCTATCTCTTCTCCTCGGAAGCGGCGCAACGATCGCTGGCGGAGAATTATGTCGGTCTGCCGTTCTGAGTTTGTGCTTCGAACGCTAAATCTCTAAATTGCTGATGCTGGCCTCATGGTTCGAGAGGCGTCGCGAATGCGACGCCCCTCGCCATGAGGTTTGGCATGTCGACGAAGTCCCATCCTGAGAAGCCCGCCGAACGTGGGTCGTCCCAAGGATGGGCAAGATATCACTGCCACTGCGAGCCAGTGACAAATGCCCGACGATCGATCGGACAAACAGGGGAAGGAAACGAGATGATACGGATGAGCGCGCCGCGCGCATGCGGCGCAGCATTGATGCTGTCTGTGGCGGTCTCACCGGTGAAGGCCGATGGTTTCGTCGGCGATGCGGCTGCGACCTGCAGCGGGCTTGCTGCTCCGGCACAGGGATCTGTGCATATCGACTCCGCGTCCATGCAAGCGCCGTCGACGTTGTCGGTGGCAGAGAAGGCCGGCTCGCCTGCGGCGCGCATCTCTCCAGCCAATCCCGCCTTCTGCAAGGTGCTCGGTCACATTGCCCCGCGCGACGCCAATGCGCCGCCAATCAAGTTCGAGGTCAATCTGCCTGCCGATTGGAACGGGCGCTCGCTGCAATATGGCGGCGGCGGCTTCAACGGGGTGCTGATCTCGGGCCTTGGCCTGCCGCCTGCCTATCCGTTTGACAAGTCCTCCCCACTGGCGCGAGGCTTTGTCACCTACGGCACCGATTCCGGTCACGAGGCCAAGCCGGGTGAGCCGCCGCAGACCTTTGCGCTCAACGACGAAGCCTTCGAGAATTTCGCGCACGCCGCCTACAAGAAGGTGCGGGACGCTGCCGTCGATCTAATGCAGCGGGCCTACGGCAAGCGGCCTACCAAGATGTACTTCATGGGCTCCTCGGAAGGCGGCCGCGAGGCGCTGACCATGGCGCAGCGTTATCCCGACGATTTCGACGGCATCTTCGCGCGCGTGCCCGTGATCAACTGGGTCGGCCTGCAACATGCGGGAACGCGCAGCGGCCTGGTGACCATGGGGGAGGGCTGGATCAACCCGGCTCAGGTGAAGCTCGTTGCCGCAGCCGTGCTGAAGGCCTGCGACAAGGCGGACGGCGCGGAAGACGGACTGGTCGCGAACGCGGTGGCCTGCAAGGCAAGCTTCAAGCCCGAGACCCTGCGCTGCGCCGTGGGGCAGAGCGGAGACCAATGCCTCAACGACGCGCAGATCAAGGCCATCGACACGCTGCATGACGTCTACCAGTTTCCGTTCGCGCTCGCCAATGGTCTCGACGACTATCCCGGCTGGGGCGTTTCGGGCGAGGGCACACCGCCTGCGGCCTCGGCCGGCGGTTGGATGGCGTGGTGGCTCGGGACGGCGGCACCGACGCAGCCACCGACCCCGGCGAACGGCATCGCCTGGATCTTCGGCGCCGGCGGCATGCAATATGTCTTCGCCCGCGATCCTAAGCTGGATGTGACCACCTACAGACCGGAGGATCACAAGGCGCGGCTGCTCGAAGTCTCCAGCCTGATGGACTCCACCAATCCAGATATCAGTGCCTTCCGCGCGCATGGCGGCAAGCTCATCATGCTCGAGCACATGGCGGATTATGCGCAGAGCCCTTACGCCGGCATCCGCTATTTCGAGAGCGTGGAACGAAAGCTGGGAAAGGCCGAGACCGCGGAGTTCGCCCGACTCTATACCGCGCCGGGCGTCGATCATGTCGGCAGCGGTGCGCCGGCCAATGTCGACATGCTGAGCGTGCTGGTCGATTGGGTCGAGAACGGCAAGGCGCCGGATAACCTCGAAGTGGTCGAACAGAAGATCGAGGCGCCGGCCTTTGCCACCACGCGCGGCCTGCCGCTATGCCGCTGGCCGGCGTGGCCGCACTACACGTCCGGTCCGACCGAAGCGGCGAGCAGCTTTAGCTGCGCGCCCTAAACGGGCCGCAACCAAAGCAATCAAGAGCGATCGATTGAAAGGCGCGGTGGGGCTCCCACCGCGCCTTTTCCTTTGGTCGCTGCTCGGCGGCTGCGTTCGCGCGAACCTCAAAAATGAGTTGCGTACCTCAAATTTCTGGATAAGGTCATCAACCAGAGGGAGAGGCATGAACGCGCCGCTGACATTGCGGGACATTGCGCGGCAGGCAGGGGTCAGCTTGGCCACCGTCGATCGCGTGCTGCACAACCGACCGGGGGTCCGGCCCGACACGGTGCGACGGGTGCGCGACGCCATGGAACGCAGCGCGTTCCACCCCCATGCTGCGGCTTCCGAACTCGCACGGGCCCGCGCCCGGCGCTTTGCCCTCGTGATGCCGTCCGGCGCCAACCTCTTCATGCAGCAGATTTTGTCGCATCTCGGCGAGATGACCGGCTGGGTGGCGGCGCGGCGCTTGACCATCGATACCGTCCTGACCGACGTGTTCGATCCCGCGGTGCTGGCCGCAAAGCTCGAGAGCCTGATCGGGCAGGTCGACGGCGTCGCCCTGGTCGCGCTCGACCATCCGAGTGTGCGCGCGGCGGTCAACGATCTGGTCGATTCCGGCGTCAAGGTGGTGACGCTGGTGTCGGACGTGCCGTCGTCGCGGCGGCATCATTATGTCGGGATCGACAACATCGCCGCGGGCCGCACCGCCGGTGCGCTGGTCGGCCGCTTCATCGGCGGACGCAAGGGCCGCGTCGCCATCGTCGCGGGATCGCAGGGGCTGCGCGACCATGCCGAGCGCATCTTCGGCTTCAGCCAAGTCATGGCATCGGAATTTTTGCAACTCGAAGTATTGCCGGTCGTTGAGGGGCATGATGACGATGACCGCTCAGAACGCATCACGACGAGGCTGCTGAAGGAGTATCCCGATATGATCGGCCTGTACAATGTCGGGGCCGGCACGCCGGGCGTGGCAAAGGCGCTGGCCGATTCCGGGCGAGCCGGCGAGGTGGTGTTCGTCGGCCATGACGTCACCATCGTGACGCGGCGGCTGCTGTTAAACGGCGTGATGGACGCCGCGATCTCGCAAAACCCCGGCCATGAGGCGCGGTCGGCGTTGCGCGTGCTGCTCGCGCTGGCGCGCGGCGAACCGATCTTGAGCGAACAGGAGAAGATCCGCATCGACATCGTGATGCGGGACAATCTGCCGTGAACCGTTGAGGCCCGCGGCCACTTCGGTCGCGCCAAGCGGGGCAGGGCAGGCGAGAAAAAGGCAGGCGAGAAAGTCGAGGCAAGGCGACAGAGATCGCCGGTGACGAACGGATGGCGTGGGAGGAGTTGCGTGTATCTCGGATTGGACGTCGGCACATCCGGCGTGAAAGCCGTGCTGGAGGACGAGACGGGCGCGCTGGTCGCCACCGCCTCGCGGCCGCTTGCGCTGTCACATCCGAAGCCGCTGTGGTCCGAGCAGAATCCGGAAAGCTGGGTCGATGCCGCAATCGGTGCTGTCGACGATCTCGTGCGCGCGCATCCGCGCGAGACGGCAGCGGTGCGCGGCATCGGATTGTCCGGACAGATGCACGGGGCGACGTTGCTTGGCGCCGATGGTCATCCGCTGCGGCCGGCCATTCTCTGGAATGATGGCCGCTCACACGCCGAATGCGCCGAGCTCGAGCGGCGCTGTCCCGAGCTGCACGCTATCGCCGGCAATCTCGCAATGCCCGGCTTCACCGCGCCCAAGCTGTTGTGGGTCGCGCATCACGAGCCGGAGGTCTTTGCAAGAGTAGCGAAGGTGCTGCTGCCGAAGGCCTATGTGCGCTATCGCTTGAGCGGTGAAATGGTCGAGGACATGTCGGACGCGGCCGGCACGCTGTGGCTCGATGTCGGTCATCGCCGCTGGTCGGAAACGCTTCTCGCCGCGACCGGCCTCGATCTCAGTCATATGCCGCGGCTGGTCGAAGGCAACGAGCCCTGCGCGGTGCTTTCTCCTGATCTGGCGCGGCGCTGGGGCATGAGCTCTGGCGTGGTCATCGCCGGCGGCGCCGGGGACAACGCGGCGAGCGCGATCGGCCTCGGCGCGATCGCGCCCGGTGATGCGTTCCTCTCGCTCGGGACTTCGGGCGTGCTGTTCCGTGTCACCGATCGCTTCGCTCCGGCACCGGCTTTGGCGGTACATGCTTTCTGCCACGCGCTCGCCGGGCTCTGGCACCAGATGGGCGTGATGCTGTCGGCCGCGGCGTCGCTGGGCTGGCTCGCGCGTATTCTGGATAGCTCCGAGGCCGATCTTCTGGCGCCGCTCGGCGACGCCGTCACGCGGCCGAGCCAAGTACAGTTCCTGCCCTATCTCGATGGCGAGCGGACCCCGCACAATGACGCGACTGCCGCAGGTGCCTTCGTCGGCCTGCGTAGCGCGGCCGGACGAAACGAGCTGGTGCAGGCGGTGCTCGAAGGCGTTGCCTTTGCGGCGCGCGACATGCTGGTGGCGCTCGGCGACGGCGGACGGCCGATCACGGAGCTGGATTTCGTCGGCGGCGGCTCGCGCTCGCCGCTGTGGGCGCAGATCGCCGCCGATGTGCTCGGCGTGGTCGTGCACCGGGTCGAGGAGGGCGAGGTCGGCGCCGCGGTGGGCGCTGCGCGGCTCGGCCGCCTCGCTGCAACCGGCGCTGATCCCGCCGAGGTCTGCCGACGACCCCTGCGGCTGGCAAGCTACGTCCCGCGCGCGCCGCTCGTTGCCGCCTATGACGACGCCTATGCGCAATGGCGCAAGCTTTATCCTGCCTTGAAGGAGTGTGCCTCGTGAACATCTCTGCTCCATTCTTTCAGACCGGCACGACGGTCTCCTATGGCGGCGCGGATGCGCGCAGTCCGCTGGCGTTCCGCTGGTACGACAAGGACCGTCTGGTCGGCGGCAAGCGCTTGGAAGACCAGCTGCGCTTTGCCGTCTGCTACTGGCACTCGTTCTGCTGGCCGGGCAGCGATCCGTTCGGCGGCGAAACATTCCTGCGACCCTGGCAGCATGGCGATGACGCGATGGCGATGGCGCGCGCCAAGGCCGATGTCGCCTTCGAGCTCTTCCGCCTGCTCGACGTGCCGTTCTTCACATTCCACGATGTCGATGCGGCGCCGGAAGGGGCGACGCTCAAGGAGTCCGTGGTAAACCTGAACGCGATCGCCGATCTGTTCGAGCAGAAGATGGCGTCCGCCAAGGTGCGGCTGCTGTGGGGCACCGCCAACCTGTTCTCGCATCGCCGCTACATGGCGGGCGCCGCGACCAATCCGGATCCGGAGGTGTTCACCTATGCCGCCGGCCAGGTGCGTGCAGCCCTCGAAGTCACGCACCGGCTCGGCGGACAGAACTACGTGTTGTGGGGCGGCCGCGAGGGCTATGAGACGCTGCTCAACACCGACATCAGGCGCGAGCTCGACCAGCTCGGCCGCTTCGTCTCGCTGGTCGTCGAGCACAAGCACAAGGTCGGATTCAAGGGGCCGATCCTGATCGAGCCGAAGCCGAAGGAGCCGACCAAGCATCAATACGATTTCGACGTCGCGACCTGCTACGGCTTCCTGGAACGTTACGATCTGCTCGACGACGTCAAGCTCAACATCGAGCAGAACCACGCCATCCTCGCCGGCCACTCGTTCCAGCACGAGATCGCGCTGGCGCAGGCGCTGGGCGTGTTCGGCTCGATCGACATCAACCGCGGCGACGACCTGTTGGGCTGGGACACGGACCAGTTCGCGATGAACGTTCCCGAACTTGCGCTTGCGTTCCACGAGATCATCAAAGGCGGCGGCTTCACCACCGGCGGGCTCAATTTCGACGCCAAGATCAGGCGGCAATCGATCGACCCCGATGACCTGATCCACGCCCATGTCGGCTCGATGGATGCCTGCGCGCGCGCGTTCCTGGCGGCTGCCGATATGCTCGATGCCGGCGCGCTGACCGCCCCGCTCGCTGAGCGTTACGCCGGTTGGCAGAGCGAGGAGGGGTGCGCCATTCTCACCGGCCAGCGCTCGCTCGCCGATCTGGCCGATCGCGCTGTTGGCTCCGGCCTTGATCCGAAGCCGCGCTCGGGCCGGCAGGAATATCTGGAAGGTGTGGTGAACCGTTACGTCTGACGACCAGAACGACAGCCGAACGTCTGCAATAGACAAACAAAACAACAAATAATCCATGGGAGGACCGCCATGAACACGGCGGCGACCGGACAACCGGTTCTGGAGCTGAAGGGAATCGGCAAGCAGTTCGGCGCGATCCGCGCGCTGCAGGGCGTCGATCTCGACGTCCGTCCCGGCGAAGTCGTCGGACTGATGGGCGATAACGGCGCCGGCAAGTCGACCCTGGTGCGGATCATCGCCGGCAATTTTCCACCGAGCCACGGCGATATCCACTTCGACGGCAAGCGCGTGCATTTCTACCGGCCGGTGGATTCGCGCAGCGTCGGCATCGAGGTCGTCTATCAGGACCTCGCACTCGCCGACAATCTCACCGCCGCCGCGAACGTCTTTCTCGGCCGCGAGCTGAAGCGCAAATTCGGCCCGCTCGCGCTGCTCGACCACAAGGCGATGGAGGCGCGCGCGCTGGAGCTGTTTCGCGAACTGCGCTCGGAGACGCGGCCGCATGATCTCGTCAAGGACATGTCGGGCGGCCAGCGCCAGGCGGTGGCGATCGCGCGCACCCGCCTGTCGAATGCCAAGCTCGTCATGATGGACGAGCCGACCGCGGCGATCTCGGTACGGCAGGTCGAGCAGGTGCTGAGCCTGATCCACCGGCTGAAGGAGCAGGGCATCGCCGTGATGCTGATCTCGCACCGCATGCCCGACATCTTCGCGGTGTGCGACCGCGTCGTTGTGATGCGCCGCGGCGAGAAGAGGGCCGACAAGCCGATCGCCGACACCAGTCCCGAAGAAATCACCGCGCTGATCACCGGCGCCAAGGAGGCTGCGTGATGTCCGTGCCATCAGATGCCCAGATCTCCTTCACCAATATCGGTCCCGTCAGGTGGTGGCACCGCGGCCTGTTCGCCTCGCAGACCGCCTATGTCACCCTGGCGCTGCTGATCCTCATCGTGGTGATGAATTTCGCCAGCCCGTATTTCTTCACCGAGGGCAATCTGCAGAACGTCGCCAAGAACTTCTCGTTCATCGCGATCGCGACCCTCGGCATCACCTTCGTCATCATTACCGGCGGCATCGACCTCTCGGTCGGTTCGATGATGTGCTTTGCCGCGATGATCACCTCGATGGTGATGACGGCGCTGTCCACTCCGGGCGAGCCGCTCGCGTCGTGGTTCGTGCATCTCGCCGCCGACGGCAAGACGGTGGTCGCCAATGTGCCGGGGCTGATCCTGCTGATCTCGGTATTGTGCGGGCTTGCGGTGTCGCTGATCGTCGGCCTCATCAACGGCGTCTGCATCGCGATCCTCGGCCTGTCGCCGTTCGTCACCACGCTCGGCATGCTCTCGATCGTGCGCGGACTGGGATACGTGATCTCGAACGGCAAGGGCAGCTTCCCGGGCGGCCCGGACGCGGACTATTTCTACGCGCTCACCCAAGGCGACGTGTACGGCCTGCCGATCCCCTTCATCTATCTCATGGTGCTCGCAGCGCTGATGGGGCTGGTGCTGCACCACACGAGCTTCGGTCGCCACGTATTTGCGATCGGCGGCAATGAGAAGGCGGCTGAGCTCACCGGCGTCGCGGTGCGGCGGGTCAAGATCGAGGTCTATGTGATCGGCGCGCTGGCGGCCGGGCTGCAGGGCATCATCATCTCCGGCTGGCTGGGCTCGGCGCCGGCGAACATGGCAACCTCCTACGAGCTCAACGTGATCGCCGCCGCCGTCATCGGCGGCGCCAATCTCGCCGGCGGCATCGGCGGGCCGCTCGGCGCTATCGTCGGCTGCGTACTGCTCGAAGTGATCCGCAACGGGCTCGTGCTCGCGCAGGTCAGCTCGTACTGGCAGCAGGCCTTGGTCGGCGTGATCATCATCGCTGCGGTGCTGGTCGATCGCCTGCGCTCGCGGCTGCTGTGACCCCAATACTGGCCGGGATGTGAATGTCAGTCTATCCGCGCCCGGCCAGACAATCACAGGGATAGACATGGAGGGAAGGCTATGAGGAAACTGCTCTATGCGGCTGCAGCGCTCGCAGTCATGCTGGCCCCGGCGCATGCGGAAACAAAATACCGCTTCGTGATCGTGCCGAAGGCCATGAACAATCCGTTCTTCGACGTCGCCCGCGACGGTTGCGAGAAGCGCGCCAAGGAGCTTGGCAATGTCGAGTGTATTTACAAGGGGCCGGTCGAGCACGAGCCCGCGACCCAGGCCCAGATCATCCAAGACTTCATCACCCAGAAGGTGGATGGTCTCGCGATCTCGGTGGCCGATGTCGCCGCGATGACCAAGTCGATCGACGAAGCGACCGCGGCGGGCATTCCCGTCATCACCTTCGATTCCGATGCGCCGGGGTCCAAGCGCATCGCCTATATCGGCACCAACAACAAGGATTTCGGTGTCGCGCTCGGCAAGCAGCTGCTGCAGCTGAAGCCGGAAGGCGGTAAATACGCCATGGTCTCCGGCGGTCCCGGCGCCAAGAACCTTGCGGAGCGTGTCGACGGCGTGCGCGAAGCCTTGAAGGGCTCCAAGTGGGGCGAGGTCGCGGGTTCTCCGACCTTCTGCAACGACGATCCGGCGCTCGCGGTCCAGCAGATGACCGATCTTCGCACGGCCACGCCTGATCTTGCGGCGATCATTCCGGTCGGCGGCTGGCCGATGTTCGCGCCGGAGGGTTACAAGGCCTTCGTCAACCAGAACCGCAAGGACATCAATGCCGGCAAGCTGACGCTCGTGGTCGCGGATACGCTGAAGATGCAGCTCGAATTGCTGCGCGACGGCTATTCCAACGCGCTCACGGGACAGCGGCCGTTCGAGATGGGCGAGAAGGCGATGGACACGCTGCTCGCGATCAAGAAAGGCCAGAAGGTGCCGGAGATCATCTACACCGGCCTCGACCTCGTGACCAAGGACAACGTCGCGCAGCTCTTACACTGAATATTGTTCTAACGCGTTTTCTTTGGGCGAACCGGTAACCACTTCGCTTGAAAACGCTTTGGTTCCTCCCGGGGAAAACTGGCGGCCCTCGCTTCGGCTTTGGTCGATGCTTGGGTCGCCTCTTTTTCTGATGGGCCAGCCGAACCAACCAAGGCTCGTGCTAGACCGCGCGGAGGTGCGCGGCAGGGGGGCAATGAGTCCGGACCAAGACTCAAAGCTCAATTGCGGCCCGCGGGCACCAGGCCAGGCCACTGCGCCAGGAATGGCTGCGAGAGTTGCGGCCCGGTTTCGGGAGCGCGCATTGCCCGTCTGACACGATGAGTCCTGTGAGGCCGGCCGATCGAGCTGGTCGCGTCGCGGGCTATTTCGATACGCGCGATCTGCTGGCGCATGTCGCCGGTGCTCGCGCGCAGTTCGTCGATGCCGATCTGATTGTTCGCCGCAGTCGCCTGGAGGCTGCCCAGCTGGCCCGCAGTGTCTTCCTGTGCCGTGCGCAGGCGGATCGTCAGGCGCTTCAGCATCGCGATATTGGATTCGATCTTATCGGCGGTGTCGCGGCGGCGCACCTCGCTCTCGTCGGCGGCCGTGCGCAGCGTGGCGAGGCCGGTCTCGGCACCGCTGAGGCTGGCGCGGAGCTGGAGGAGCTCTCCGGAGGTGTCGTCTTGACGCTCGCGCAGCTTGGCCGTCTCGGCCTTGAGTTCGCTGAGTTCCGACGTCAGGGCGGCAACGCGCGTCTCGAGGGTGGGCGCCTCGTCGCGTGCGGAGGAGAAATCCTTGGCTCCGCCGGTGCTCCACCACACTGCTCCAGCGCTCACGGCGAGTGCCAGACTCATGACGATTCGTGATGAGGCCGCACCGCGGCTCGGCGGAAGCTGCGGCGTCTTGGCGGGTTTGCGCATCGACAGGTCTCCGGGATTCGATTGAGAGCATTATGATCAAATTAAGGTTGCCAATGTTCTAAGCGTGCCCGGCCAGCGGAGCATTTTCTCCACGTAGATTTGCAGGAGAGCACGTGCTTGGCAGCGCAGCTACAGAGACGTAGCTCGGCGGATATTGGAGGAGTAAATCACTGCCAGAGGTTGAGTTTTCTGTTCGAATAGCCGACGGCTCGTTGAAGGCGGGCGCGGCGAGCTGATGCTGGCGTGCCCATTCCGGGCTCCCGGAAAAAACTCGCACCTCCTCCGGATCATGTTCTAAAATCCGACCATGACCGACACCCCGACACCTGCCGTACCGTCGGCTTTCGACGAACTCGCCGAGGCGATCAGGCACCGCCGCTCGGTCTACGGCCATATCAGCGGCCTGAGGATGGACCGCTTCGCGCCCGGCGAAGCCTGGTCGACCTTGCCTTATCGCCCGGTGTTCGTCGGTGACAGCGACACCGGCGTGATCCATGGCGGCGTCGTCACCGCAATGCTCGACGAGAGCTGCGGCATGGCGGTTCAGCTCGCGCTGGACGGCACGCGCGCGATCGCCACGCTGGATCTGCGCATCGATTATCAAAAGCCGGCAACGCCGGGGTTCGACATCAAGGCGCATGCCGTTTGCTTTCGCGTCACGCGCTCGATCGCCTTCGTACGTGCAACGGCCTATCAGGGGGAGGAGAGCGCGCCGGTTGCCACCGCGACCGCCTGTTTCATGATCGGCGCCAACCGTACCAACATGCTCACCGACCGGCCGGCCTTCACCGGCGCGCCGCCGCCGCTCGAGGCGCCGGAGGATGCGACGTCGCCGTTCGCCACCAGCCCGTTCGCGCGCTGCCTCGGCATCCGTCTCGCCGAGAACGAGACGCTCATCATGCCGTTCTCTCAGCAGATCATCGGCAATCCCGTGCTGCCTGCGATCCATGGCGGCATGACCGGCGCGTTCCTCGAGACAGCTGCGATCGTCACGGTGATGCGCGAGCTCGATACCGCCGCGCTACCAAAGCCGATCGACCTGACCATCAACTATCTTCGCTCGGGGCGGGCGCTCGACAGCGTTGCGTCAGCGTCGATCGTCAAGCAAGGCCGCCGCGTGGTCGCCTTCGAGGCCCGGTCCTGGCAGGACGATCCGGCCAAGCCGATCGCAACCGCATTCGGCCATTTCATGCTGCGGCAGACGCCGGGACAGGATCAGGACTGACGACATCCGCATGAGGCATCGCGGCGCCGGGCCGGAAGTGCCGGCTGCGCTGCCTTCATTTGACCGGCAGGACCCGTCCTTCATGGACGGTGCCCCAGACCGGAATGTCCTTGATCTTCGCTGGATCCACGGTCAGCGGGCTTTCGCCGAGGATCGTGAAATTCGCGAGCTTGCCCGGGACGATGCTTCCAACTTCATTTTCCAGTCGCAGCGCGTAGGCGGCTTCGAGCGTGACCGCCTTGAGCGCGGACAGGCGGCTAATGCGCTGATCGGGTCCTGCCACGCGGCCGGATACGGTGGTCCGGTTGACGGCGCAGTGCATCAGGAATAGCGGCTGGCCGGGGGCCATGGGCATGTCCGAGTGGAGAGAATAGGAGATGCCGGCCCGTTCGACGTCGCCGAGGCGGACCATGTTATCGGCCCGCTCGGGACCGAGCCCTTCCTTGGCGTACACATCCGCCAGTGCGGTCACGTAATAGGGGTTGCCGCTGACGATGGCGCCGAGCCGCTTGATCCGCTCGATCTGATCCTGCTGTGAAATCGCGAAGTGGACTGCGACGGTACGGTGGTCATAACGCGGATGACGGCGCATGTTGGCCTCGAGATTGTCGAGGACCAAGTCCAGGCCTGCATCGCCCGTCGCATGGATGTGGATCTGATAGCCGGCCTCCCAGTAGACCTGGAACGCCCTGGCGAAGAGCTTGGGATCCATGATCCATTGGCCGGGATGCCGATCGAGATAGGGTTCGCGGA
Source organism: Bradyrhizobium sp. SZCCHNS1022 (assembly GCF_032484835.1). Lineage (NCBI taxonomy): Bacteria > Pseudomonadati > Pseudomonadota > Alphaproteobacteria > Hyphomicrobiales > Nitrobacteraceae > Bradyrhizobium > Bradyrhizobium sp. SZCCHNS1022. Next base: position 29,969 of record NZ_JAUETT010000004.1, read on the forward strand.
CCTGCATGGCCAGGGAATAGACAGCGCCGTCGGCGAACAGCTTGATCGCCGTGGGTATCATGACAGTCATGCCCTGGCCCCAGCCGAGCACCTTCTCTGTCTCGCTGATGGCGGTGTCCGGGAAGGCCGCAATGATCGATTTCCCATCAGGGATGAAATAGAAGCGGAAGGGGCTTTCCGGTCGGGATAGGACCGCATTCTGGGCATCCTGCATCCGCTTCGAGTACAGGCCGCCGGGTTCGCAGGCGAGGGTGACGCCGTTGGCGTGGTAATACCGCATGACGAATTCGAGTCCGTGCTGAACCCGTTCGGGAGTCGCAATGGCCGGAAGCAGCTTGGGGACGACCCCGAACATGCCGCCTTCCCAGAAGTGACCTTCGTCCAGATTGGATTGTTTCTGGGCTTCCGTTGACATGGCTCCGACGAACGCCGCATCGATGCCATAGGTTTCGAGCGTCTTGGTGTTCACGATGAACTCGTGGGCGGACCGGTGCCAGACGATGATGGGCCGCGTGCCGCTGAGCTTGTCGAGATCCGAGCGGGTCAGATCACCGTGGAAGCTGGGATCATAGCCCCAGGTGACCAGCAGCTCGTTCGGGTCCTTCAGCTTTGCGTTCGCTTCCGCAAGCCTCTTGCGATAGTCGTTCTGGTTCTGCGCGGCAGGTATGGTGCCGGAAGGCAGCACCCAGTCTTCGATGGCGATGATCTCCGACATCATCGTCAGGCCGGTCAAAAGCGGATGGTCGTGCTGAGCGAGGAAGCCGGGCGCAATCACTTTGTCGGCGAATGTGTCGTCGATGATGTAGGGCTGGCCACCGGCCGCGGCTTTCAGTTCCTCGAGCGAGCCGACCGCGAGAATACGGTCGCCTAGCACCGCGACAGCGGTCGCCGACGGCCGCGCCGGGTCAAGGGTAATGATCTCCTTGGCGCGAAAGATCGTAGCCACCGGCAGCTTTTTCGGATCGAGCTGATCGAGCATATCCTGAAAGGATGCTGTCTCGGCCAGTGCTGCGCCCGATCCAACCGCCTCACATAACAGGGCTCCGGTCGTCATCGTCGCCGCAGATTTCAGGATCTGCCGGCGTGACGACAACGAGATCGTCCGAAGTCCCTCGGCAAATGCCGAATTGCACATGATGCACATGGCGATTTGACCTTCTGGGCTGCTGCAAGTCGGTGGCGAGTGACACGCGAACTATGCCCCGCCTCTGCGAAGGAGGAGATTGATCCATCTCAAAGGCACCTCGGTTGGGGAACTGTCGTCAGGCGCCTAGCTGCTGCCCCGCCCGTAGCCTGCGTCCGTCGTGCACTGCATGCAGTGCGCCTCAGCGTATCGGTGGCGCGAATACTGTGCTATAAGTGCGTTGATCGTAACTTTAGCCGGCAGCGATACTACGCACTGTTGTCGCCGTGACAAAGCTGAGGCTTCTCGAGGGCATCGATGGCCTCGACCTGAAGGGAAAGAAGCCGCGAGACCGATATCACATCCGATGTTCTGCCGGAACCGGACATGGTTGCGGCAATCGGATTGTTCTTGCTGTCCAATGGCGGACAAATCGAGTTTCCCTATGGCAGATCAATCGGTCTCGGCAACCATTGGCGGACTTAGGCTGGAGGGGGCCGATGCCAGAAGACACATCGCTTCTTGATAAACGACAGAGCGCCTTGCTTGCGGAAATCGTGACGGACGAGAAGCGCTACCTTCGCTTTGCAAGATCAAACTATTTCTCGGCGCAAGGATTACTCTGGGCCTCGCTGATTGCTGGGAGTCTAGCCGCGCTTTTTGGGCTCGTTCCATCATTGTCCGACGAGGTCGAGAAATGGCAGCTGGGTTTGGTTTCAGCGTTATCCGTGGCATTCACCACCTTCAGTCGCCAGGTGGGATTTCAGCAAAAGGCGAATTGGCACTATCGGAAAGCGGATGGACTCCGGGCATTGAGGAGGCGGCTCCAATACGAACTTCCAGCCTCGCCAACAGCAGATAACATAGCCGCCGTCTCAAATTCACTGTCGACGATGGATTTGCAGATGTCCAAGGATTGGGAGGACATGAAGTCGGAGCCAGCGGCAGAGAAGCCCCTAAAGCAAACAAGTTGATTGGTGAAGAAGATCCTGAGCGACATATGAGGATGAGGGGGCTGTCGTTGTGGCTGATCTTGCTTGCGACGTTCAATGTCGCGCACGCCGATGACACCGCCTTCAAGGTTGGTGTCACTAAGCGCGATGTCAGACCGGCCGAGCCTTACGACTGGCGAGGGGCCAAGACGCACGTCCTCCGCGCGATGATCTGGTATCCGGCCGAGGCCGATGTGCAAGAGGAGCCGCAATGGATCGGCCCGCCTTTCGTTCCATACTTCAGCGCCGGGCGGGCTGCCCCTGACGCGGTGCCTGCGGCCGGGTTGAAGCGTCCGCTCATTTTGCTCTCTCACGGCGCCGGCGGGACCGCGGCGGGGATCGGCTGGCTCGGCACGGCGCTCGCCGCCCACGGCTTTATCGCGGTCGCAGTCGATCATCCCGGCAACAACGCCCGGGAGAATACCGTCGACGGCTTTTCGCTGTGGTGGCTGAGGGCCGTCGATCTCAGCGTGACTCTTGATGCTATGCTCGATGATAAGACCTTTGGCAGTCGGATCGATCCCGCTCGCATCGGCGCCGCCGGTCATTCCGCCGGCGGCTACACTGTCATCGCGATCGGGGGCGGCATCACCGATCCGGCGGAGTTCCAGGCGTTCTGTCGCTCGCCGCGCGCCGACGAATCGTGCAAGCCGCCGCCGGAATCGTCCGACCTGCAAAAAAGAAGGTTGGTGCGCCTGAACTCGGATCCCGAATTCCGCCAACGCTACGCCGGTGCCACCCGATCCTATCGCGATGAACGTATTCGTGCCGCCTTCGTCATGGCACCGGGGCTGGTGCCGATGTTCACGCCGGAGAGCCTCGGTCGGATCTCGCTTCCAGTTGCGATCATCAGCGGCGATGCCGACGAGATCGTGCCGCCGGCATCCAATGCCTCGGCTCTCGCCAAAGAGATCCCACATGCGACGCTGAAGCTCGTCCCGCACGCCGGCCACTATGTGTTCTTTGGCACGTGCACCCTGGCGGGACGCGTGATGCTCCGAGCTGCCTGCCGCGACCCGGAGGGTGTCGACCGCGAGGCGGTCCACGCCGAAACGGTGCGATCGGCGATCGATTTCTTCACGGCGCATCTACGCTGAGCGTGGAAAGCCAAATTCTCTTCCATTAGCCGTGCACCGCACTTCTGAACGCCGCCGACAGCGCCGCCAACGCATGGCCCCGTCCGTCCTTCGCTCGCGTGTGAAGCAGCACCGGCAGGCGCGGCAGATCGGCCAGCCCGAGCTTGGGCCTGACATCGACAGCGCCGAACGGTAACGTCTGCGGAGCCAGGGCAGCAAACGCCGAGCCCCGCCATGACGGCCGCGGCCTCGCGTTGTCCGCATGGCGTCAGCCGCGAGCGTGAAGCTGCCAGGCTCGGCGATACGGACGAAAACCCGGACGGCATCCAGGTCGAGGGGCGGTTCAGTCATCTTGAAGCGTTATCACTGAAATCAATATCGATAACGTACCAAAATAGTCGGCATCCGACTAACGTGCGGGAACAAGAAAGGACCCGCGATGCCGCTCATTCACATATCTCTCCGCGCCGGCAAGCCGGACGCCTACCGGCAGGCGATCTTCGACAGCCTTTACCGCGCGATGCGCGATGCGCTTGATGTGCCTGAAGACGATCAGTTCATGACGATCACCGAGCATGAGCCTGCGAACTTTCGCTACGGCTCGGCCTTCGGCGTCGCCCGCAGCGACGATCTCGTGTTCATCCGGATCACTGTGCTCGACACCCGCACCGTGGAGCAGAAGAAAGCCCTGTTCCGGCGCATCGCGGAACTGCTTGGTGAAAGCCCCGGCATTCGGCCGGAGGATGTATTCGTGAACGTTCTCGACGCTCCAACAGAGAACTGGTCTGTCGGTCACGGACTTGCCCAATTCGCGTGAGGGTCGTTCAGGGCGCGCGTTCACGCCATCGCCGGCATGTACTCCGCGGCGGCCGCAAGGCACGGCGCCACCACGAGCTCAAGCTGCTGGCGAAGCCAGCGATGCATCGGGTCGTCCTGATGGCGCAAGTGCCAGACCATGTACATCGGCATGTCGGGGCATGCGACCGGCACCGGCGCCACGGCGAGCCCGCGCAGCAGATGCGCACGCAAAAGGCTCGGTAGTGTCGCGATCATCCGGTTGCCGCGCAGGAACGGCCCGACGCCGCCGAAGCCGGGCACTTGTGCGACGAAGCGCCTGATGATGCCTTGCTCGGCGAGCACGTCGTCGATATCGAGGCGGCGCTGCGGCTCGTACAGCACGGTGACGTGATCCGCAGCGAGATAGTCCTCCAGCGTCGTGGGCGCCTCGCGCTGTGTGGCGTCGTAAAACACGCGGTAGATATCCGTAAATAGCCGCTTCTGCAGAATGTCGCTGCCCGCCGGCGGCCGCGGCGTGATGATCAGCTCGCAGTGCTCCTCGCGCAGCAGCTCCGGCGCCGGCGCGCCTGAGCGGATCACGCGCAGCCGCAGGCCCGGCGCCTGCGCGCGCACATAGCGCAGGAAGGACGGCAGCAGGAGATCGCGCTGCAGATCGTTGGCCGCGATTGTCACGGCTTGGGAGATCCGGGCCGGGTCGAACACCGAGGCGTGCGAGAAGCTCCTGAGGTCGTCGAGCAGGGCGCGGGCGCGAACCGCCAGCAATTGCGCATGCGCCGTCGGCACGATGCCGCGGCCGGATTTGACGAACAACGGATCGCCGGTAATCGCGCGCAGCTTGTCGAGCAGGTGGCTCACGGCCGACTGGGTGACGCCGAGCCGCAGCGCGGCACGCGTCACCGAGCCTTCCTCGATGACGGCAAGCAGCAACTGCAGCAGATGGCCGTCGAGGTCCAAATGATCGAATTGGCTCATGGATCAGATCGAAGGCGGCGCCTTTATTCGGGGAGGTCCGGTCGGAATAGTGCAGGGACGAGCGGCGCGGCGTTTGATCCAGCTCAAATCGCGCGTGCCACCATGCGATCAAGGGAGAGGACGATGCCCACACCGAGCGCCCGGCAGCCCGTGCCCGGCACCACCATCTTCGACGGCGAGCAGGCTCGCAAAGGCTATGCGCTGAACAAGATGTGCTACTCGTTCAACGAGGCCGCCAACCGCCGCGCCTTTGTCGAAGACGAAGACGGCTATTGCGCCAAATACGGCCTGAACCCGCAGCAGCGCGAGGCGATCAGGAACCGCAACGTGCTTCAGCTGATCGAGGCCGGCGGCAATGCATATTACCTCGCCAAGTTCGCCGGTATTTTCGGGCTCGACATGCAGGACATCGGCGCGCAGCAGACCGGTCTCACCAAGGAACAGTTCAAGGCCAAGCTCTTGGCGGCAAGGGGATAGGGGGCTCACATGGCCAAGATCGTAGGATGCATCACCACCTCGCACGTGCCTGCCATTGGCGGTGCGATCGCCAAGGGTCTGCAACAGGATCCCTATTGGAAGCCGTTCTTCGACGGCTTTCCGCACGTGCGCGAATGGCTCGGCAAGGTGAAGCCGGATGTCGTCGTGCTCGTGTATAACGACCACGGGCTGAACTTCTTCCTGGACAAGATGCCGACCTTTGCGGTCGGCGCCGCCGATGAATATCGCAACGCCGACGAAGGCTGGGGCATTCCGCAGACGGCGCCGTTCAAGGGCGATTCCGAACTGTCCTGGCACCTGATCGAGCATCTGGTGGCGGAGGATTTCGACCTCACGACCTGCCAGGAGATGGTGGTCGATCACGCTTTCACGCTGCCGATGGCGCTGTGCTGGCCGGACCAGAAATGGCCGGTGCGCGTCGTGCCGGTCGTGGTCAACACGGTGCAGGCGCCGCTGCCGTCGGCGGCGCGCTGCTACAAGCTCGGGCAGGCGCTGGCGCGGGCGATCGAGTCCTGGCCTGGGGATGAGCGCGTCGTCATCATGGGTACCGGCGGGCTGTCGCATCAGCTCGACGGCGAGCGCGCCGGCTTCATCAACAAGGATTTCGACCTGAAGTTCATGGACAGCATGGTCAACGATCCGGCCTGGGCGACGAAATATTCGACCACCGAGCTGGTCGAGCTGTCCGGCACGCAAGGCGTCGAACTGCTGAACTGGATGGTCGCGCGCGGCGCGTTGCCCGAGAAGGTGCGCAAGGAGCATGCGAACTACCACATCCCGATCTCGAATACCGCGACCGGACTGATGGTGCTGGAGCCCGCGTGACGTTCTTCCTCTTCCCGTCTGCGGCATGGCCACGGCGTATGAGGACTTAAGCTTATGGTCATCTGTCTCCGCGTCGTCATGCCCGGGACAAGCCCGGGCATGACGAGTAACTAATTGATATGCTTGTTTATGAGGGAGGCGAGCGCACCCATTCGCCTCGGACCGATGTGGCCCGAGCGCTAGACTAGATCGCCTGGTCGCCGCCGCCTTCCGTCTCGCCCTCGATCTCGGCGAGGGCGCGGTTGAGAATGTCGCTGACGCGCTTGGTCTCGTCCTCGCTCCAGCCGGAAGCATGGAAGGCGAGCGCCATCTTCAGGGTCTGCATGGCCTGGAAGACTTGTTCCGGCGGCCGCATGCCGCCCATGGTCCGCGCCATGATGCGCAAACGGCTCAACAGGCCTTCGATCGCCGCGGCGTCATCCTTCAAGACTTGCCGCCCGGCCTCGGTGATCGCGAACAGCTTCTTGCCGCCGTCGCTCGGCGTCGCTTCGATCTGGCCGAGATCTTCGAGCAGGCTGAGGATCGGATAGACCGATCCGGGGCTCGGCGAATAGGCGCCGCCGACGAGCTGCTCGACCGCCTTGATCAGGTCGTAGCCGTGGCGCGGCTTCTGGCCGATCAGCCAGAGCAGGAGGGCGCGCAGATCGCCGGGTCCGAAGAAGCGCCCGCCGCCGCCGCGGCCGAACTCCTCGCGCGGACCACGGCCGCCGCGTCCAAAGAAGCCAGGGCCGCGATGTCGGCCAGCGCCGGGGCCGCGCTCGCCGAGCCTCGCTTCGTCGGCGCCGTGGTGACAGCCGTGACCATGTCGGCCCTGGTACTCCCAGCCTCGGTCGTCGCGCTCGTCATGTCGGCTGCCGTACCGGAAACCCCAGTGATGGCGATGATGTCTCATGTGAGATAGCCTCCGTTATACACAAACGATATATCGTTTAACGGCTTCATTTGTCAATGCCATCGGAGAGGATTTGCCGAGATATACTCCAAGTCTTTGAAGTAAATGACAAAATAAAAGGGGCGCCTGCTGGGCGCCCCTTTTGATGCTGGTTGGATCAGGTCGTCCGCAAAGCGCCGCTTAATGCGTCGCGCCCGCTGGCAGAGCCTCGGCATGGGCCTCGGTGTGCGCGCCGCGCCGGGCGATCAGTGCGTAGGCGACCGGCACCACGAACAGCGTGAACAGGGTGCCGATGGCGAGTCCGGTCGCGATGACGAGGCCCATATTGTAGCGCGACACTGCGCCGGCCCCGCTCGCCGTGATCAGCGGGATCACGCCGAGCACCATCGCCGCCGTTGTCATCAGGATCGGCCGCAGCCGGATCGACGCGGCCTCGATGATGGCCTCGTTGCGATCCTTGCCTGCTGCGCGCAGCTCGTTGGCGACCTCGACCATCAGGATGCCGTGCTTGCTCACCAGCCCCATCAGCGTCACCAGGCCGACCTGGGTGTAGATGTTGATGCTGGCGCCGCCGATGCCGAGGCTGATGAACATCAGCGCGCCCGCCAGCGACATCGGCACCGAGACCAGGATGATCACGGGATCGACGAAGCTGTTGAACAGGGCAGCCAGCGCCAGGAAAATGATGATCAGCGCGAACACGAAGGTGGTAACGAAGCCGCCGGATTCCTGCTCGAGCTGCCGCGACGCCCCGCCATAGTCGATCGAGTAGCCCACCGGCAGCGACTTCGCGAGACCCTTCAAGGTCGCCAGCGCGTCGCCCATCGCAACACCGGGCATCGCCACGCCGGAGATCGTTGCCGCGTTGATCTGCTGGAAGTGGTTTCGCGATTCCGGAATGGTCTTGTGTTCGAGATGCGCGACCGTCGAGAGCGGCACCATCGAATTGTCGCTGGCGCGGATGTAGTAGTTGAGCAGCTGATCGGTGGTGAGGCGGTCGTTCTGCTTCACCTGCGCGATCACCTTGTAGGAGCGGCCGTCCAGGCTGAAGTAGTCAATGTAATTGCCGCCCAGCATGGTGGCGAGCGCACCGCCGAGATCGCTCATCTTCAGGCCGAGATCGGCGGCTTTTTCGCGGTCGAACACGACCGTGGTCTGCGGCTTGTCGATCTTGAGGTCGTTGTCGAGGAAGATGAACTGGCCGCTCGCCAGCGCCTTGGCCATGAAGTCGCGTGCGACATCGTTGAGCTCGTCGAACGAGCCGGTGGTGCCGATGACGAACTGGATCGGCAGGCCGTTGCTGCCGGGCAGGGGCGCCGGCTGGAACGCGACCGAGCGGGTGCCGGCAATGGTGTTGAGCAGCTGCTGGAACTCCGGCTGCAAGGTCTTGGTGGTCGCCGTGCGCTGATCCCATGGCTTGAGCACCCAGCCGCCAATCACCTGGGTGGAGGTATCGATCTGGAAGACGGTCTTGGTTTCGGGGCGATTGGCGATGAGATCATTCAGCTGCTGATCGTAGAACAGGCGCTGCTCCAGCGTCGCCGATGGAGAGGCGTAAGTCAGAGAGAGCACGACGCCCTGATCCTCATCGGGCGCGAGCTCGCTGGTCGAACTCGAATAGAGCCAGGGGATCATGGCGAGCAGCAGCAGGGCAAACACGGCCACCACCGGTTTCATCCGGAACATCGCCTCGAGACGACGGCGATAGGCGCCGGCGAGCCATTCCATCACGTGATCGATGGCGCGCACCAGGCGGGCTTCGAGATTGGTCGCGTCACGCTCGGTCCGCCGCAACAGCCAGGCGCAATTCATCGGCGACAGCGTCAATGCGATCACCGCCGAGACCGTCACGGCGCCGGCCAGCGTGAACGCGAATTCCGTGAACAGCGCGCCGGTCAGGCCGCCCTGGAAGCCGACCGGGACATAGACGGCGATCAGCACCACGGTCATGGCGATGATCGGGCTCGCCAGGGCGCGCGCCGATTGGATCGCGGCCTCGACCGGCGTTTCGCCCTCGTCGATCAGGCGGTGCACGCTTTCCACCACGATGATGGCGTCGTCGACCACGAGGCCGATCGCGAGCACCAAAGCGAGCAGGGTGAGCAGGTTGATGGAAAAGCCCATCAAGAGCATCAGCGCGAAGGTGCCGATCAGGGACAGCGGGATCGCAATGATCGGGATCAGCACCGAGCGCCACGAGCCGAGGAACAGGAAGACCACGACGATGACGATGCCGATGGCTTCCGCCAACGTATGGACCACTTCACTGATCGAAGAGTTCACGAAATCGGTGGAGTCGTAGATGATCTCGCTGTTGATGCCGTTCGGCAGCTGCTTCTGCAGGTCCGGAAACACCGCCTTCACGCCGTTGACGACGTCGAGCAGGTTGGCGGTCGGCGCCACCTGGATGCCGATATAGACCGCGGTCTTGCCGTTGAAGCGGGTGGCGGAATCATAATCATCATTGCCGAGCGTGACGCGGGCGACGTCCTGCAGACGGATGATGGCGCCGTTGACCTGCTTGACGACGAGATTGCGGTATTGCTCCAGCGAATGCAGATTGGTCGCCGCGGCCAGATCGACCTGCACCAGCCGGCCCCGCGTCGTTCCGAGACCGGAGATGTAGTCGTTGCCCGACAGCGCGGCTGAGACGTCGCTCGCGGTCAGGCCATAGGCGGCGAGCTTGTCCGGATCGAGCCAGGCGCGCAGCGCGAATTTCTTGGCCCCGAGCAGCTCGGCGGTCTGCACGCCCGCGACTGCCTGCAGCTTGGGCTGCACCACGCGGGTTAGGTAGTCGGTGACCTGGTTCGGCGCCAGCACGTCGCTGGCAAATCCGATATACATCGCGTCGATGGTCTGGCCGACCTTCAACGTCAATGTCGGCTGCTGCGTGCCGGAGGGCAGCTGGTTGAGCACCGAGTTCACCTTGGCGTTGATCTCGGTCATCGCCTTGCCGGAGTCGTAGTTCAGCCGCAGGTTCACGGTGATGGTGCTGGCGCCGGTCACGCTGGTCGACGTCATGTAGTCGATGCCGTTGGCCTGGGCGATCGCGTTTTCGAGCGGCGTGGTGATGAAGCCGGCGATGATGTCGGAATCCGCGCCAGCATAGGTGGTCGAGACCGTGACGATGGCGTTCTGGGTACGCGGATATTGCAGGATGGGCAGCGTCGTCATCGAGCGCAGCCCGAGCACGACGATCAGGGCGCTGACCACGAGCGCCAGCACGGGCCGGCGGATGAAGATGTCAGTAAAGCGCATAACGGGGGCTCTCAATCCGTCGCTTGGGAGACGATGCCGGTCTTATTGATCGACGATATCAGGCGCGGTCTCCGCGACCGGCACGTGGGAATTGTCGACCTTGACCGGACTGCCGTTGCGCAGCTTGAGCTGACCCGCGATCACCACCGTCTCGCCCGCTTTCACGCCTTCGGTCACGACGATGTGGTCACCTTTGGCCGGCTTGGTCTTGACGAACATCTGCCGCGCGATGCCCTGGCCGTCCTTCAGATTGTCGACGACATAGACGAGATCGCCATAGGGGTTGTTGACGACAGCAGTCAGCGGCACGGTGACGAGCTGTTCCGGTTTGCCGACGGCAATCTCGACCTTGGCGAACATGCCGGGCAGCAGGCGGGCGGGGTCGTTGTGTAACGTCGCGCGCACCTGCACATTGCGGCTGGTCGAATCCACTTTCGAGTTGATGGCGCTGATCTGTCCGGTGAAGCGCTCACCGGGATAAGCATCGACCTTCGTCGTGACATCCTCGCCGATCTTGATGACTTCGAGCGCCTGCTGCGGCAGGTAGAAATCGACATAGATCGGGTCGAGGCTCTGCAGCGTGACGATGCTGGTGCCGGCGCTCAGATACTGCCCGAGGTCGACGGCGCGAATGCCGAGCCGGCCGGCGAAGGGAGCTTTCAGCGTCTTCTGCTCCACGATCGCCTTCTGCTGCTCGACCAGCGCCTGGGCATTCTTCAGATTTGCCTTGTCGCTGTCGAGCGTCGCCTGGCTCACCGCGCTGAACTTGATCTGCTCTTGGTCGCGCTTGAGCACGATCGCGTAATTCTCGGCGGTCGCCTCCAGCGACTGCAGCTTGGCGATGTCGTCGGTCGCGACGAGCTGCAACAGCGGCTGGCCTGCTGCGACCGTATCACCGGAGTTGAACTGGATGTTCTGCACGATGCCGGAGGCTTGTAGCGCAAGATCCGCGCCGTTGACGGCGCGCAGGGATCCGACGGCGGTCAAGGAGGACTGCCAGGGCGCCGTGGCGGCGACGACAGTGGAGACGGTTTGCGGTGGGTTGGCCATGGCACCAATCGCCTTCTTGATCATGACGCCTTTGAAGACCTGGAAGCCGTAGAGGCCGCCGAACAAGAGGCCCATCACGGCGAGCATGATTGTCATGCGTTTGATCATCGCATTGCTTCCTGGGAATTGCGGTCGGGACCTGAGAAATAGCCGGGGTTTGCGCGCGGCACGGAATCCGGCGTCTGATCGTTGCGTTTCCACCAGCCGCCGCCGAGCGACTGGAACAGCGCCGCGGTGTCGGTGAAGCGCGTCGCCTGGGCCTTGATTCGGGTCACGCGCGCGTTGAGATAGTTCTGTTGGGCGGTGATGACGTTGGCGTAAGGAATCGCACCGGTCTTGAACTGCTCGATCGACATCGCAAGGCTGTCGGCGGTGGCTTTCTCCGCGGCGGCATCGGCCTTCAGCGCCTCGGCGTCGTATTGGACGGCACGCAGTGAGTCCGCGACGTTCTGGAACGCGGTGATCACAGTGCTCTTGTACAACGACAGATCCTGCTCGAAGGTCGCGACATCCGCTTCCTTGGTGTGATAGAGCGTGCCGCCGTCGAACAGCTTCTGCGTGACGCTCGAGGCCGCGCTCCAGACGATCGTGGTCGGCGTGAACAGCCGCTCCGGCGCGTTCGCGCCGTAGCTGCCGGACAGTGTGACCTGCGGCAAGAGGTCGGCGACACCGACGCCGACCGTGGCGGTCGCCTTGTGCAGCGTCGACTCGGCCTGGCGGATATCGGGTCGCTGCCGGACCAGCGAGGAGGGCAGCGAGACCGGAAGCCGGCCGGGCAGACGCAACTCGGCGAGGGTCACGTGCTCGCCGCGGTCCTGGCTCGGCAGCCGACCGAGATAGGCCATCAGCTGATTGCGCTGCTGGGCCAATTGTTTCTGCAGCGGCGCCAGCGTGGCTTTGGCCTGCGCCAGCGTCGATTCCTGCGACAGCACGTCGGCCTTGGTCACCGCACCGACATCGAACTGGCGCTGGATGCGGGTCAGCTGATCGGTCTCGGCCTTGATGATGTCTTCCGTCGCGGCGATCTGATCGCGCAGAGATGCGTCGGTGATCGCTGATGTCACCACATTGGCGGTCAGCGCCAGATAAGTCGCTTCGAGCGTGAAGGCCTGGTAGTCGGCTTGCGCCTGAAGCGATTCGACTTGGCGTCGCGTGCCGCCCCAGAGATCGAGCGTGTAGGATACGCTGACCGAGGCGTTGTAGAGGGTGTAGTTGGATGTCTGACCCGGCCACGCGCCCTGCTGTGTGGTCGAGCTCTGATCATGTTCCGCCGACCCGGTGGCCGAAATCTGCGGAAACAGTGATCCCTGCTGCGACAACGCGTTTTCGCGCGCCGCGCGCAGTGCGAACTGGGCGGCCCGAACGTCCGGATGATTGCGAATGGCTTCTTCGACAAAGGCATTGATTTGTCGGGAGCGAAGCAGCGTCCACCAATGCCCGGGCAGATCGGCGCCCGGCGCAAAGCCCTGCGCGTTGCCGCCCGGCGTCGCCGCGCTTGCTGTCGTCGGCAGACGACGCTCGCTGACATAGCCGGTGACATCGGGCGCCGCCGGTGCAACGAAGTCCGGACCGACTGCGCATGACGCCAGCAGCATCCCAGGCAGCAGGATGCCGGCCGAGCGGCCGCATCTGCGCATGCGGTCGGTGCGCCATACCACACAGGGTTGAGGTGGAGCAGTCATAAAACTAAACCGTTTTGTTTCTGTTGCGGCAACATGCGTTGTGGCCTAAGTGGAGTCAAGTCACAAGGGTGCCAGGAGGAACATGCCCACATCCAAGCTCCAAGCAGCAGCCTCGCAACGCGTGGCGGACGAGCCCGATACCGTCGAGACGACACGCGCCGATCGCAAGCACCGCCAGATTCTCGACAGCGCGCGCACGCTGTTTCTCGCGCATGGATTCGATCCGACCAGTGTGGATGCGATCGCGCGCCACGCGCGCGTTTCGAAAGCGACGCTCTACTCGCACTTTCAGGACAAGGAGACATTGCTGCTTGCGCTTGTCGAGGACGAGTGCCGGAACGTCGGCGGACCCTTGTGGAAGCCCCATGACGGCCCGATCGAACTGGAGAAGGAGCTGCGTGCGATCGCGCGAAGCTTCCTGTCCTTCTTCATGGACGGCCGGGGCCTGGCGATGCACCGACTGATCATGTCCTGCGCGTCACGATATCCCGAGATTGCCGATGTCTTCATGAAGGTTGGCCCGGACCGCTGCGATGCAGAGGTTGCGGCCTTCTTGCGCGCGGCGCAGGCGCAAGGCCTGTTGCACATTCCCGACATCGCGCTCGCCGCGATGCAGTTTCTGTCACTCATCCAGGGCCGGCTGATTCTGAAATGGTCGCTGTCAATGCAGTCGCCGAGCCCCGCCGAATACCGCATGCTGGTCGATGGAGGCATCAAGGTCTTTCTTGCAGCCTATAGAGCGGCTGATCGCAAGCCGCATGCGTGCGCCACCCGAACACGGCGGCAATGAACGCCGCCCCTTAACTAATGGCTGATTCGCAAAGCCAGCGCATCCGGGTTCGCCCGGAGCGCTGTTCGCGTCAGGTGATGGACGATGCGATCGCTGATCGTACAGGCAGATCGCGCTGACGATTCGGCCGCCGCAGCCGGCGGCGGCTCCAGATCAGGACACCGGTGACGAGCAGGGCGAGCAGCGCCAGCGAGATCAACAGGTTGGCGGCGCTGCCGATCAGCGACCAATTGCCTTCGTGCAACAGCCGTGGCCAGTTGCGCGGCAGGGCTGTCATGCCGTCCGCGGTCACGGCGTAGTTGCGCAATTCATCGCCTTCGATGACTCGCGCCATAATCCGTCCGCCGCGGTTGCCGATCGAGTTGACCGCTGCGAGATCATGGTCTCGGGCGACGATCGCAACGGCCTCCGGCAGAGAGATGCGTGTGCCCGGCGCCGCTGCGCCGCCGCTCTGGAACGTCAGCCCGAACGCCATGCACAGGCCGGTGAGCGGACTCAGCAGGATCAGCGGCAGGGTGAACCAGGCGATGCCCTTGTGCCAGCCGGACAGCGTTTTGCGCAGCCTCGGCAGTCCCATCAAGATGCCGATCAGCATCACGATGGCCATGGCGGCGGTGGAAGCGATCACCAGCCAGGACATCGCGATCAGATGCTCGTGCATCATGCGCGCCCATCTGAACAGGCTCGACGTCATCGGCTTCGACGTCAAGCCGCCGTTGGTCAGATCGATTTCGGCGCCCGGGGTGCCCTGCAAGGTCAGATGCTGTGCCGCTGCGTCGATGGTGATGCCGCGCGCCTTGCCGTCAGGATCATACTGCCGGATCAGGTCGATCACGCGTGTCGCATCGATCGCTTGCGGTTTCACCGCTGCGACCTGGACCATCGGCTCGAATGACAGGATCAGGCCGGTCGTAATGATCAGGAGCAGTGGCACTGCGAACGTCAGGCTGATCCAGCGGTGCAGCTTGAGCAGAAATTGCTTGTTCATCGTCGTCTCCCGAAGGATCGTCGCCATCCTGCGACGCGATCGTGCTGCCCTGCTGCGCGCTTCCTCCCCGCCTGTTTGTGTAGCCGCCGTTTCTGTTCGTGTCTGTTAGTTGTGACCGGCTGGCACAGCGACTCGATTGCTGTGCCACAGAACTAGTGGAGCGACGGCGGCTGGAGAAGAACAAAGATATTAATTTTGCGTCATGCGCCGCTTGATCTGCATCATGTCCGATGCAGTTGCGATCCGTCCTATTAAGCGAGAACGATTCTCAATTCGTCGCAGCCGGCACCTCGCCGGCGTTGAGCACCCGCTTGAGGCGCTCGTGATCGAGCGCATTCTCCCAGCGCGCGATGACCACGGTGGCGACCGCATTGCCGATCAGGTTGGTCGGCGTCAGGCCCTGCGACATCAGCCGGTGGATGCCGAGCACCAGCGCGACGCTCGCAACCGGTATCGTGCCGGTGGCGGCGAGCGTTGCGGCGAGCACGACGAAGGCGGCGCCAGCGATGCCGGCAGCGCCCTTGGATGTGACCAGCAGGATGATCAACAGGCCGATCTGGTGCTCGATATCAAGATGCGTGTTGGTGGCCTGCGCCAGGAACACGGCTGCCGTCGCGAGGTAGAGGCAGGTGCCGTCGAGATTGAATGAATAGCCGGTCGGGATCACGAGTCCGACGATGCTGCGTTCGCAGCCCAATGCTTCCATCTTGGCGAGCATGCGCGGCAGCACGGTCTCGGACGAGGTGGTGGCGATGCAGACCAGGATCTCGTCCCTGATGTAGCGGATCAGCTTCCACAGGCTGAAGCCGGAGAGAGCGGCGATCGGCCCGAGCACGACCGCGATGAAGAGGATGCAGGTCACGTAGAAGCCACCGAGCAGGCGGCCGAGGGAGGAAAGTGATCCGAGTCCGAACTTGCCGACGGTGAAGGCGATCGCGCCGAAGGCGCCGAGCGGGGCCGCCCACATCACGATCCGTACGATGCCGAAGATCATCTGTCCGCCGACGTCGATCACGTCGGTGACGACCTTGGCGCGCTCGCCGAGCCAGATCAGCGCGAAGCCGCAGAGAACGGAGATGAACAGCACCTGCAGGATGTTGCCTTCGGCGAAGGCGCCGACGAAGCTGTGCGGAATGATGTTGAGCAGGAACGGCACCAGGCCGACCGCCGCCGTCTGCTTCACATAGGGCTCGACCACGCTGGCGTTTATGGTGGCGGGGTCGATATTCATGCCGGCGCCGGGCTGCCACAGGTTCACCGCTGCAAGCCCGATGATCAATGCGAAGGTCGTGATCACCTCGAAATAGATCAGCGCCTTGACAGCGACGCGGCCGACCCTGGCCATGTCGGCCATATGCGCGATGCCGTTGACCACGGTGCAGAAGATGATCGGCGCGATCAGCATCCGGATCGCCTTGATGAAGGCATCGCCCAGCGGCTGCATCTGAGCCCCGAGCTCGGGCCTGACAGCGCCGAGCACGATGCCGGCGGCCATCGCGATCAGCACCTGGATCCACAGCTCCTTCCACCAGGCGCGGCGCGGACTGCTTTTGCTCTCGGCAGCCAGGGTCGATGCGGTCATCACCAGTTCTCGTCAGGGTTTGCTTGTCGCCATGCGCCGACACCGCGCTGCGGGTGGGCCAGCCTTCATTAAAGCTTCGGGCAGGGGCGTCAAATCCGATGCACGATCCGGCCGAGGGACGCCGGTTCCGAAAGCGGAGGGCAGCCGGCAAGCGTGGCGGCGCCGGGAAAGGACAATGGAACGAGCCCCGTGCGTTACGGTTGGCATTGCAGCGGAGACGCTCGTTTGCGAGTCTCAGGTGTAAGTTTTGGGGGTGAACCTTGGGCCCCGGTCGCGCCGCATGTCGAGAATGATACAATCACAGGGACATTCCGCTTTTTTAAAGGTCGCTGAGATTGTGTTTTGGAGCGAAAGTCTTTCCTACCGTCCGGATGGTGGTCGGGCGTCTTGATCGCGCGATAACCTTTGCGGGATGAAGAAGGAATTCGTGCTTGTTCGCTGGAAAATAGCGGGTTATGGCCTCAGATGAGGCCGATCCATAGAATAAATGGCTGCTCGTGCTGTCGACATTCGCACACATCATCGATCGCAAGGGGCCTAACCGGTTTGTGACCAGGCTGCGCGCGCTGCTGCGCAGCAACGAGTTTTACCTGATTCCGTTGGCGCTGGTGATCGGGGTTGCGACGGGGGCCACCGTGACGGTGATCACTCTGCTCGCGCAGTTTGCCCATGTGTTCATCTTCGGCATTCCGATCGACGTCCGCCTGAGCGCCAACTCCTGGGTCAATCCCGTGATTGCAGTGATTGCGCCTGCCTGCGGCGGCTTGGTGCTCGGTATCATGGAATGGCTGCGCCGGCGCTGGAAGCTCGGCGCCGCCGTCGACCCGGTCGAGGCCAACGCGCTGCGTGGCGGACGGCTGTCCATGCGCGACAGCGTGGTGGTGACCGGCCAGACGCTGGTCTCCAATGGCTCCGGCGCATCTGTCGGCCTCGAGGCCGGCTACGCCCAGATCGGCGCCGGCCTAGCGTCGCTGCTTGGACAATATCTGACGCTCCGGCGCAATGACATGCGCCTGATTGTCGGCTGTGGCGCGGCGGCTGCGATCGCCGCGGCCTTCGGCGCGCCGATCACCGGCGCCTTCTATGCCTGCGAGCTGATCGTCGGCGTCTATGCCGTCGGCAGCGCGGCGCCGATCCTGGCCGCTTCGCTATCCGGCGCACTGACCTCGCAATATCTCGCCGGCGCACCCTATTCGTTGGAGATCGCCAAGGTTGGCTCGGTCGGGCTCGAGCAATATCTGGCCTTCATCGTGCTGGCCCTGATCGTCAGCGGCATCGGCATCGTCGTGATGCGCTCCTCGCCGGCGGTCGAACGGTTGTTCGTACGGATTCCGGTCTGGCTGAGGCCCGCGATCGGCGGCGTCTGCGTCGGCGCGATGGCGATCGTCACGCCGCAGGTGTTGGCGGCCGGTCACGGCGCCATGCTACTCGACCTGCATCGCGAGATGGCGGCCGGCATGATCGCCACCATCATCGTGCTCAAGCTCGCGGCCTGCCTGATCTCGCTGGCCTCCGGCTTTCGCGGCGGCCTGTTCTTCGCCTCGCTGTTCATCGGCAGCCTGCTCGGCAAATTGTTCGCCGCGCTGCTCGCCATCGTCCTTCCAAGCTTCGCCGTCGATCCCATGGTGGCGATGCTGACCGGCATGGCGACGCTGGGCGTGGCGATCGTCGGCGGTCCGCTGACCATGTCGTTCCTGGTGCTGGAGATGACGCGCAGCGTCGACGTCACCGCGGTGGTTTTGGCCGCCTGCATCGTCACCAGCATCTGCGTCCGCTTCATGTTCGGGCATTCGTTCTCGACTTGGCGCCTGCATCTGCGCGGCGAGACCATCCGCAGCGCCAACGATGTCGGCTGGCTGCGCAACCTGACGGTCGAGCGCCTGATGCGCACCGACGTCGCCAAATGTCCGACCTCCACCACGATCGCGGCTGCGCGGCGCGAATTCGTGCTCGGCTCGCGCCAGGCGATCATTGTCGTCAACAACAGTGACGATTATTGCGGGCTGGTGTCGTTGCCGGACCTGTTCTCCGGGGAGCTTGATTCGATCGCGGACGACATCCAGGTGGTCGAACTCGCCAAATATATCGATGTCGCGTTGCTGCCCGAAATGAATGTCAAGACCGCGATGAAGATCTTCGACGACGAGGGCGCAGAGGTGCTCGCGGTGCTGGAATCCGAGAACAGCCGCAAGGTGATCGGATTCCTCACCGAATCCTTCGCGCGCCGCCGCTATGTCGAGGAGATCGACCAGGCGACGCGTGGCGTGCTGGGTGCGCTGTCGTAAGGGCGTCACGCGCGCAATATGTGATCTCGTCAGCAGGAACATTGGCGGCAACCGCGGCTTGAGGGGCGATGACGCGCAACGACGATATGGTGGGATGTGTTCGGGCTTTGGTTGCAGCGGCAGTTGCCGGGCTGACGATCGCCGCAGCCGCAGCCGAGCCCGCCGTGCTCAAGGGCAAGGATGCGTTCGGCAGCTGGCAGAACGATGTACCCGGCACCATCCGCCTGATCCGCCCCGAGGACCTGCCAAAGCCCGGCGCCACGCCATCGGCTGCCAATGTTTCGCGCGTGGTGGCGCGGCCGGCTTCTGCCACACCGCAGGCCCCGGAAGGATTCAAAGTCGCGCTGTTCGCCGAAGGTCTGAGTGGACCGCGCATCATGCGCGTGGCGCCCAACGGGGATGTCTTCGTCGCCGAGACGCGTGCGAACCGTATCCGCGTGCTGCGCCCGAGCGACGACGGATCGAAGCCGGCTTCCAGCGAGATCTTCGCCGACAGGCTCAATCACCCGTTCGGCATCGCATTCTTTCCAGCAAAGGACCCGCAATGGGTTTACGTCGCCAACACCGGCAGTGTGGTGCGCTTTCCCTATCACGCGGGCGACATGAAGGCCTCCGGCGCGCCGGAGACGGTGGTTGCCAATCTGCCGGCCGGTTATGGCCATTCCACCCGTGACATCGTGTTCACGCCGGACGGCAAGCGCATGCTGGTGTCGGTCGGCTCCGTCGGCAATGCAGGGGAAGGGATGGGCGAGCCGCCGGGCGGCCTCGCGGCATGGAGCAGCGCGCATACGCTCGGCGCCGCCTGGGGCGAAGAGACCAACCGCGCCGCCGTCCTTGCCTTCGATCCGGACGGCAAGAATCAGACGCTTTACGCCGCTGGCATCCGCAACTGCGTCGGCCTCGCGATCCAGCCCGCGACCGGCGCGCCCTGGTGCTCGACCAATGAGCGCGACGGGCTCGGCGACAATCTCGTGCCTGATTATGTGACCAGCGTGAAGGAGGGCGGGTTCTACGGCTGGCCCTGGTACTATATCGGCGACAATCTGGACACGCGGCATGAGGGGGCGCGGCCCGATCTGAAGGGCAAGATCACCGTTCCCGACGTGCTGCTACAGGCGCACTCGGCCTCGCTCGGCCTGACCTTCTACGACGCCAGCCTGTTTCCCCCCGACTATCGCGGCGATGCCTTTGCCGCCGAGCACGGCTCCTGGAACAGGTCCAAGCGCACCGGCTACAAGGTGATCCGCATCCGCCTGAAGGATGGCAAGCCGACCGGTGAATATGAGGATTTCGTCACCGGCTTTGTCATCAATGACCGCGAGGTCTGGGGCAGGCCGGTCGGCGTCGCGGTCGCGCGCGACGGCAGCCTTTTGATCTCCGAGGACGGCAACGGCACGATCTGGCGCGTGAGCCGCTGATCCTGATCACGCTCAAATCTCGCGCGCCTGTTTGCGTACCTCGTTTGCGATCGGGCGCAAGGATTCGGCCGGCGCCTGGCCGACCAGGCTATAGCCGATGCCGGCATCGGCCCAGACCAGGCCGCCGACATCGCCCCTCGATTGCGCCATCATCGGCGCGTTCTGATCGGTCTTGTTCATCGGCCGCGTCAGCATCACCAGCCTGTCGCCATGGTCATCGTCGTACATGAACATCGCGGCGGGGCCATGCGACGTCGGGACCAGACGTCCGCCCATCAGCCGGTAACCCGCAGCGGCGAGGTCCGGCACCTTCACCGGCTGGTGCAGACGGTCGGAGACCCATCGCGTCAGTTGCGCGGTGTCGGAGGCGCGAAGCTCCACCGGACGCAGATGGTCGGGCGCATAGACGTGATAGGAATCGGTGGCCTCCTGCGCGAGCGCGATCAGCCCGCCAGGGGCAGGCTGCAGCGAGTTGCGCGCCACCCAGCCGCCGATGCCGCCGATGCACAGCAGCAGTACCGCGGCGGCGGCCCATTGCAGTGGCAAGCGGCGGCGCCGGCGCGCTTCGATCATGCGCGCGAGATTGAGCGTGGCGGGCAGCGGCTCGTCGGCCACTGGCGCCAGCGCCGCGCGCAGCCGTTCGCGCTGGTCGGCATAGCCGAGAATGCGCTTGGCGATGTCGGGGTGGTCCTCCAGATAGGCTGCGACCTCGGCGCGCCGTTCCGGCGCAAGCGCATGATCGACATAGGCGTGGAGGTCATCTTCCGCGATCGGACGCTGGTTCATTTCACGCTCCGAAGTGGCACGACATTGCCGGACAGAGACGCCGTTCCCTCGATCTCCCGCTGCAGCCGCTCCCGCGCGCGCGACAGCCGCGACATCACGGTGCCGACGGGGATGTTGAGGACCTTGGCAGCCTCGGCATAGGACAGATCCTCCACCGCAACCAACAGTAGTACCGCGCGCTGATCGTCCGGCAGGTTGGCGAGCTTGTTGAGCACGTCCTGGTACATCAGGTTCTGATCCTGCGTGGCTGCGGCGCCGAACTCGCCCTCAAGCGTCTCTTCAAGCGCAATATGGACCCCTCGCGTCTTCGTTTGGCGGAAGCGATCGATCGCGAGATGATGCAGGATCGTGAACAACCACGAGCGGACCTCGCCATCGCGCCGTTGCGACCAGCGGCTGATGGCCCGCTCCAGGCAGTCCTGCACCAGATCGTCGGCGCTGGCGCGGTCGCGCATCAGCGCCCTGGCGTAGCGGCGGAGCGCCGGGATCAGCGGCTCGACCTCTCGTAGCATCTGTTCCATCGAACTCAGCTCCGCCGCCTTGATCCGCTCACTCGGCCTGGATCTGCACCACGGCGCCCGGCGTCGCCGGCTCGCCCGATGCGATCACCAGATAGCGCCGCTCGGCACCCCGCGGCTGCGCCACGATCTGGCGGATCGGACCGGCCGCATTCACGATCGCCGATCCCGCCGGATTTGTCATGAAGGAAGACAGCGGTTGCAGCGATCCAGTGCCGTCGGCGCGCTCGGCGAGCGCCAACACGTATTTCTGCTTCGGCTGCAGCCCCGTCACCGAAGCCTGCAGGATCTGGATCAGGCCCTGATCGAACAGCGACACGCTGGTTGCTCCGCTGCCCTCCTTGACGCGCTCCTTCGGCGCGAGCGTCAGATGCGCGACCTGACCGGCGACGCCGATCGGCTGCAGATTCTGGCGATCGTCCGCATTCGGTGCGGCGTTGGAGACATAGGCGATGGCCTGTGGCGCCTGTCCGATCGGGACGTTCGCGATCACCGTGTTGGTCGCGGTGTCGATCGCCGCGAGCGCGTCGGCATTTTCCAGCCCGACATAGATGCGACTGCCGTCGCCGGACGGCCACACGCCATGCGGCAGATTGCCGACCGGGATGGTCGCGACTTGCGAGAAGTCATCGGTGCGGAACACCTTGACTTGGTTCAGCCCACCGACGGTGACATAGGCGAACGTGCCCTTGGGCGTATGGGCGAAGTTGACGTGGTTGGTGATCGGACCGGTGTCGATGGTCTTGAGCAGGTTGAACGGCGGCTTGGCATCGAACACTTGGGTGCGGCCGACATCCTTGAGCGTGAACCAGACCTGGTTGCCGTCCGGCGTCGCGGCGATGTTCGGGCAGAACGGGCTCTCTTGTTTCACCTTGGCGACGATCTTGTGCTCGGCGACCGAGATCACCGCCGTCTCCGGGGTGAAGGACGAGCAGACATAGCCGTATTTGCCGTCGGGTGAGAAGATCTGCATGCCGGGACCGTTCGCCATCTTGATACGCGCCTTCTCCTCGAACGTCTTGGCGTCGATCACGGAGACGTAGTCCTCGCCGCGAACGGTGACCCAGACCTCGCGTCCGTCGGGCGTGTAGAACGCTTCGTGCGGGGAGCGCCCGACATAAGTGATGTGCTTGACCGCGTTGGTCGCCGTGTCGATGAAGGTCACGGAATTGGAGCCGATCGACACCACCGCGAGCGTGCGGTGATCGGGCGCATACCCCATGCCGTGCACGAGCACCTGGCCCTTGTAGAGCGGGCTGAAATTACCAGGCTGCGGATCGCCCAGTTTGATGACGCCGAGCAGCTTGTTGTCGACGGGATCGGTCACGGAGACCGTGTTGGAGAACTGTTCCGCGGCATAGACGCGGTCGTGATGGCTGATCGGAACCTCGGACGCGGCGAGGGTGCCAGGGGCTTGTCCGGCCCACGCGGCGGGACACAGCGCAAGCACGGTGCCGGCCAGAAAGACGGTCTTCAGGGCGTTCATGATGGACTCCTATTTCATGTCTGGCGACATGGTCATTGGCATGCCGTTATGGTGGCCGGAGGAAGCGGTGGGGATTGAGGCCGGCGCCGGTTGGGTGGGCGCTGGCGTTGCGGTGGTCACGGCTTCGCCGATCGCAAGCTTCATGGCGTCGATTTCCTGCAACTGATCGACGATGATCTCCTGCGCGATGCGCCTGAGCTGCTCGTTCTTGCCATAGCGCAACTCGATCACCGCCATGTCGATCGCGCCCTGGTGATGCGGGATCATCATCGCGGTGAAGTCCCGATCGATGTCGCCGAATGGCTTGGCCGCCATGTCGTTCATCATCTTGGTCATGGCGGCGTCATTTTCGTCGAGGAATGCGCGTTCTTCGGTCGAGGCGGCGATCGCGTGGCCGGGATGCGCTTCATGCGCAAAGACGAGGGGAGGCAGCGCAAATGCGATCAGCACGCGCGCGGCAAAGATGGCCTTGGCAGAAGTTGGTCTGAGACAACGCCACATGGATCAGCTCCAGGACGGCTTCAGGTGGACCGGCGCGGACCGCGCGCTGCGGGGGCATGCCAGATGCGGAACGGGGTGGGGCATCTCAAACTCCATGTCGGATGGCACGGATGATGACGCTGGCGGTCCGCTTCTATTCCGTCCGTCACGCCATTTTTCCGCGGCTATCGTCCGAGCGGAGGTGCGGCCGGGGGCGCAACCGGAAGATTGCAGCAGGCTCAAACGGATAGAGCGGGCGGCAGCCCCTCCCGGGAGCGGCCAGTCAGTCGATGACAAGGCGCATAGGAACCAGCCGTGCGCCACAACGTTTGTCGCCAGGGGCCGCCGTGGGAATTGACGGGCGCATGAACATCTTTGATCCGCAAGGACCGATCGCCGCGGCCGAAAAGATCCTCCTGATCGACTCGGTCGCGATCATGCTCGCGATCATCATCCCGACGATCATTGCGATCTTCGTGTTCGCCTTCTGGTATCGCGCGTCCAATGCCAGGGCGAGCTACATGCCGAACTTTGCCTATTCGGGCCGCATCGAGATGGTGGTCTGGTTCATCCCGACGCTCACCATCATCCTGCTCGGTGGCGTTGCCTGGATCGGTTCGCATGAGCTCGATCCCGGCAAACCGGTGCCCGGCACCGGCGTGCCGATCCGTATCCAGGTTGTCTCGCTCGATTGGAAATGGCTGTTATCTATCCGGATCAGCGGATCGCAACCGTCAATCACCTGACCGTGCCTGTCGGGGCACCGCTGCGCTTCGAGCTCACGTCGGGAAGCGTCATGACCGCCTTCTTCATCCCGCAGCTCGGCAGCATGATCTACACCATGAACGGCATGGTCACGCGGCTCGAGCTGCGTGCGGACGAGGAGGGGACCTACAAGGGCCTGGCTGCGCAATTCAGCGGCGACGGCTTTCCCGAGATGATGTTCGACACCCAGGTGATGTCGCAGGTGGCGTTCGACGACTGGGCTCAGTCGACGGCGCGTAGTACCGAGGTGCTCGACGAGACCGCCTACAAGAAGCTTGCACAGCAATCGATCGAGAAGACGAAGACCTATCGCCTCGATGATCCCGAATTGTTCGGCAAGATCGCAACCCAGAAGATTGCTCCGGCACCAGGACCGCAGATGAGCGCGAACGAGGTGAGGCCGGAGGGCGGAGCCCGCAATGTCAGGTGAGCTTGTTCAGATCCCGCTATCTCGCCCGTTTTCTGCATTTCGGCGCGGCTGGGCAGGAGATGCATCATGGCGATGACGGCAACTGCGGCGGTCAGCGTTGGAGCCAATGCCGACCCGCATCAGTTGCGCGTCACCGAGCATGGAGGGCCGGCACCGAAGCGGATCGTGACCGGATTCGGCTTCTGGATATTCCTGCTCTCCGACATCGTGATGTTCTCCTGCTTCTTCGCCAGCTACGCGGTGCTGGTGGGGCAGACGGCCGGCGGTCCCGGCGGAGCGGAGCTGTTCGACCAGAGAAGCGTCGCGATCGAAACCATCTTGCTGCTGCTGTCGAGCTTTACCTGCGGCATGGCGAGCATCGCCGCCGACATGCGCAACGCGCTGTGGTTTCAGATCGCGATGGCGGTGACCGCCGTGCTCGGTGCCGGCTTCCTGTTGCTCGAGGCACGCGAGTTCACAAATCTGGTGGCGCACGGCAACGGTCCGAGCCGCAGCGCCTTTCTGACCGCCTTCTTCACGCTGGTGGGCTGCCATGGCCTGCACGTCAGCGCCGGCATCCTCTGGCTCTTGACCATGATGGCCCAGGTGGTCGCCAAAGGATTCCGCGCCGACATCCAGCGCCGCATCCTCTGCTTTGCGCTGTTCTGGCACGCGCTGGACATCATCTGGGTCGCCGTCTTTTCCGTCGTCTATCTCATGGGGACCGCGGCATGAGCGAGCATTTGGACTACGAGCCCCTCGGCCATCATGGCGACCTCGCACCGGGTGAAGAGGAGCCCATGAGCTTAGGCTCGCGCCTGCTCGGCTATGTCGTCGGCCTCGCGCTTGCGCTGTTACTCACCGCCACGTCGTTCTTCATTGCCAATACGGACCTGGTCTGGCAGCCGTCGATACCGGTTGCGTTGATCGTGCTCGCGATCGCACAGATGGGCGTGCACCTCGTGTTCTTCCTGCACATCACGACCGGGCCCGACAACACCAACAACGTGCTGGCGCTGGCGGTCGGGCTCCTGATCGTGTTTCTGGTCGTCGGTGGTTTGTTCTGGATCATGTCGCATCTGAACCACAACATGATGCCGATGGATCAGCTGATGCAGATGCAAAGATAGGGACTGAGTTTACTTGCTCTTTGGCTCCCTGCAGTTGAAGGCACGCCGGAAGCCGGCAGCGCGGGCGTCATCCTCCGAGCAGAACCAGCGATCGGGCTCGGCCAGAGCGGGATAGCTCGGGCACCCCTGCAGATGGTAGACGCCGACATTGCCGGTGAACCGCGCCCGCACCGCGAACTTGGCCTTGATGCTGCAGCCCGGCGGCATGGCCGGCGCGTCCGGAAACAGCACGGCACGAATCTCGCGGTCGCGGTCGGCGCGGCAGGAGGCGCCGAGCAGCGGGCCGTCCTTCTTATCGCTGCGGAATTCGCTTGGGGTAACGAAGCAGCCCTTCCAGATGCCGCGCCCGCCGTCCTTGGCTGTGGCCACGTCGTCCTTGACGTGAACCTTCGCGGCTGGTTCGGCACTGACGGCGAAGCCAGCGCGCGCGATCTGCTGATTGAGGCTCACGGCATCACTCTCGATGAAGCAGGCGCCGATGCGACGGCCCTTGCGCGCCTTATCCGGACCGAGATCATCGCAGCGCACGGGGCGGCCGCCGATCAGCTTGGCGAGTTGGTCCCGCGCCTCGATGCCGCAGGTCCATGAATCAGCGTGATCGTCGATGCAGAGCTGGTCGAATTCAGGCGCATCAACGCCGTCGAGCCGAAACACGGTGTTCCCAAGCTGGATGGTGTCTCCATCTTTCACGATGGCGCTTGCGGCCGCTGCCGGGCCGCTCGCTTCGAGCAAAATAAAAATCAACGAAAATGCAAAAAGCCGGCTCGGCGCGCGCATGCCTTCCCCCTTGGTCCATGCCGGTCACACGCTAGCACATCAGAGCGTCGCAGAACCAATCGCTGCGTCATGACGGTTGCATCGGCACCGAGGGAGCGAGTGCGTTTCGAATCTCGGGTCATAGTTGCGCGAGTAGCCCCGAAATCCGGAACTGAGTGGGCAAGCGGGCACGCATGTGTGCGCCACGTTAGGCGCGCGGCGTTGGAGCGCAGAGCGCCATGAGCGAATTGCATTCGGTTCGCAACGGATTTGTTTACGAATCTGTCTAAAGAAAGCGGCACGACCGGACCATCCATCGAGGCCCGGCGGGGGGTTAAATGATGCAAACCGACGATCGTTCGTTGATGCGCGCAAAGTTTGCGCCGCCGGCGGAGAAGCCGAAACACGCCGGCATGTCACGCCGGAGCCTGCTCGCAACGGCTGCGTTGCTGATTACGACATCCGGGGCGACCGCCAAGGTCGTCACCAAGGTGCTGCCCTGGCGGCCGAACGAAGTCTATCCGGTGACGCCGGTGGTGCCCGGCGGCTGGCTGTTCTTCACCGCGGATGAAGCCGCTGTCGTCGACGCCATCGTCGACCGCCTGATTCCGACCGACGAACTCGGGCCTGGCGCCAAGGATGCGGGCGTTACCACCTTCATCGACCGTCAGCTGACCGGCCCCTATGGCGGTCATGACTGGCTCTATATGCAGGGACCGTTCTCGTCCAATCCGCTGCCGACGCAAGGCCTGCAATCGCCGCTCACGCCGCGCCAGCAATATCGCCAGGGGCTTGCAGCGCTCGCGGCCTATTGCAAGGCGAACTACGCAGGTCGCGGCTTCATCGACCTCACCAATGAGGAGAAGGAGAAGCTGCTCTCCGGTATGGAAAAGGGCGATGTGAAGTTCGAGGGCTTCTCCAGCCGCATGCTGTTCAGCACCGTTTATGCCAATACCATGGAAGGCTTCTTCGCCGATCCGATCTATGGCGGCAACAAGGACATGGCGGGCTGGAAGCTGATCGGCTTCCCCGGTGTCCGCTACGACTATCGCGATGTGATCGACAATCCGAACAAACCGTACACGCTGCCTCCGGTCAGCATGCAGGGCCGTCAGGCCTGGGGAGAACGCTGACATGGCCCGCCGTCTTCCACACAAGGACGTTGTCATCGTCGGTCTCGGCTGGACCGGATCGATCTTGGCGCTCGAGCTCGCCCGCTCCGGCCTCAATGTCGTCGCCATCGAGCGCGGCCCCTGGCGCGACACTGCCACCGACTTCAACATCGGCACCGCACCGGATGAGCTGCGCTACGCCGTCCGTCACGACATCTTCCTGCGCCCGCGGCAGGAAACACTGACCATGCGCAACAACTCGTCGCAGACCGCGCTGCCGATTCGGCGCTGGGGCAGCTTCCTGCCGGGCAATGGCGTCGGCGGCGCCGGCTCGCACTGGAACGGCCACACCTGGCGCTTCCTCCCCGATGATTTCCGCATCCGCAGCCACATGATCGAGCGCTACGGCGAGAAGATCATGCCAGAGGGGCACCAGATTCAGGACTGGCCGATGAGCTACGATGAGCTCGAGCCGTTCTATGACAGGTTCGAATATACGCTTGGCATCTCGGGCAAGGCCGGCAATCTCAAGGGCGCGGTCCAGCCCGGCGGCAATCCGTTCGAGGGTGTGCGCACCCGCGAATATCCGACGCCCCCGCTGAAGCAGGGCTATGCCCAGGACCTGTTCACGAAGGCGGCGAGCGGGATGGGCCTGCATCCGTTCCCGCGTCCGTCCGCGAACATCTCGACCGCCTACACCAATCCGTATGGCTGCAGCATGGCGCCTTGCACCTATTGCGGCTTCTGCGAGCGCTTCGGCTGCGCCAACTACTCGAAATCATCGCCGCAGACCTGCGTGCTGCCGGCGCTGGTGCGCGAGCCGAACTTCGAGGCGCGTACCGAATGCGAGGTGATGAAGGTCAACCTCAGCGGCGACGGCAAGACCGCCAAGGGCGTCACCTATGTCGACGCCAATGGCCAGGAGTGGGAGCAGCCCGCCGATCTGGTGTTGCTCTGCGCCTACGGCCTGTTCAACGTGCGGCTGCTGCTGCTGTCCGGCATCGGCAAGCCCTATGACGCGGCGAGCGGCGAGGGTGTGGTCGGCCGAAACTACGCTTATCAGACCGGCTCCGGCTCGACGGCGTTCTTCGAGAACGTCAACTTCAATCCGTTCGCTGCCGCCGGCTCGCTCGGCGCGGCGATCGACGACTACAACAGCGACAATTTCGACCACGGCCCGCATGGCTTCGTTGGCGGCGCCAACATCACCTGTGGCTACACCAACGGCCGTCCGATCATGTACCACCCGACACCGCGCGGCACCCCGACCTGGGGCTCCGCCTGGAAGAAGACGGTGCGCGAGACCTATCAGCGGGTCGTCAGCCTCGGCGCGCAGGGCAGCGTGATGAGCTACCGCGCCAACTATCTCGACCTCGATCCGACCTACAAGGATCAGTTCGGCCGGCCATTGATGCGCATGACGTTCGACTTCCAGCCGAACGAGATCAAGATGGCCAATTGGATGGCCGAGCGCTGCGACGAGATCGCCAAGGCGATGGGAGCCAAGACGACGCAGGTCAACCACCTGCGCACGCCGTGGAACGTCGTGCCCTATCAGAGCACGCATAACACCGGCGGCGCGGTGGCGGGCGCCGATCCCAAGACCAGCGTGCTGAACCGCTACCTGCAGTCCTGGGACGTGCCGAACGTGTTCGTCATGGGCGCCTGCACGTTCCCGCAGAACGCGGGCTACAACCCGACCGGCACCGTCGGCGCGCTGACCTATTGGGCGCTCGATGCCATCCAGAACAAATATCTGAAATCGCCTGGGGCACTGGTGTAGCAAATGAGCTCGATCGTGAAGCAACAACACACAGGCCATTTGGGCCGCCTGCGCCCATGGCTTGCCTTGGCCATGCTGGCGCTTCCAAGCGCTGTGCTCGCGGACCCCGACAACTCCGTCGAGCTTGCGCGCGGCAAGGCGCTGGTCACGGCCGGCGACTGCGTCGCCTGCCACACCGCGCCGGGCGGCATGCCGTTCGCGGGCGGGCTCGCTCTGCAGACTCCGTTCGGCGCCATCATGACGCCGAACATCACGCCTGATAATCCGACCGGCATCGGCAGTTGGACTGCCGACGATTTCGCGCACGCCATGCACGAGGGCAAACGCCCGAACGGAACGCGGCTCTATCCCGCGTTTCCCTACACCGCCTACACCAAGGTGACGCGGGCGGATTCGGATGCGATCTTCGCCTATTTGCGCTCGCTGGAGCCGGTGTCGAACAGCGTCAACCGCAGCACGCTGCCGTTCCCGTTCAATATCCGCAGCTCGATGGCGGTCTGGAACGGGCTGTTCTTCACGCCCGGCGAGTTCAAGCCCGATCCGACCAAGTCGGAGGAGTACAATCGCGGCGCCTATCTGGTCGACGGCCTCGGCCATTGCGGTGCTTGCCACACTCCCTTGAACGCTTTCGGCGCCAACAAGGCTGACCGTTATCTGCAGGGCGGCGTGGTCGACAATTGGACCGCGCCCAACATCACCAACGATGCGCAGGCGGGGCTCGGCAAGTGGTCGGTCGATGAGGTCGTGCAATATCTGAAGACCGGGCAGGCGCGCGGTGTGATCGCCTCGGGGCCGATGAAGGATGTGGTCGAGAACTCGACCGCCAAGATGCCGGACGCCGACCTGAAGGCCATGGCGGTGTATCTCAAGGAGCGCGGCGCGGTCGGCCCGTCGGCCCCGAGCCCGCTGGCGGCGAGCGACAGCCGGATGAAGGTGGGCGAGGCGATTTTCATCGACACCTGCGCGGCCTGTCACGTCCGCAGTGGCGATGGCATTCCGCACGTCTTCCCGAAGCTCGCGGGCGCCACGATCGCGACCCAGGAGGATCCGGCCTCGCTGGTCCATATCGTGGTCACCGGCGGCCAGGCGGCGGCGACGGATACGCATCCGACCGCTCCCACCATGCCCTCGTTCGGCTATCGGCTGAGCGATGAGCAGATCGCAGCCGTCGTCACCTATGTCCGCAACAGCTGGGGCAATGCGGCTTCGCCGGTGACGGCCGATACGGTCAAGGGCATTCGCGCCAAAGTGACCGGCGCGGCGGACTGATCCGCTACGCCGCGCGTAACGATCGATCCATCACGGCGAACGAGATCGCCGTGATGGATTTTTTATTTGGAGGCGCCGCCGCGGGCCACTCAGGCCGCCGCAAAGGCGAGATCATCGCTCCGGGTGACGCGCGAGATGCGCGGGAAGATATGGCGCACGGCCAGCTGATGCAGCTCTGCCGACACGCTGGTGCAGAGATCTTCCGGGATGACGACAGCATAGCCGTGCTCCCAGGCCAGGCGCGCCGTGGACTCCACGCCGAAATTGGTCGCGATGCCGCCAAGCACGATCGTCTTCACGCCTCGGCGGCGCAGCTGCAGATCGAGCTCAGTGCCGTAGAACGCGCCCCATTGTCGTTTGACGATGGTGAGGTCTCCCGCCTGCTTGAGATCATCGACCAATGTGCCCCAGTTTTCCGGCAGGCCGCCTTCAGGCCGGGCCATCGGCTGATCGACCGGCTGCGACGGTGCGTCGGCGAAATCGTGTGCAAAGTCCACGCCGACCAGCACGACCGCTGATCCGGCGCTGCGGAAGCGACGGGCCACTTCGCGGCCGCGTTGCGCGACCTCCGTGCCGGGACGGGGAGCGAGGGGCAGGCCGACGATGCCGTTCTGAAGATCGATCAAGACCAGTGCGGTGGTTTGGGGATCGAGCGTGATCATGAGGAACGGCTTTCAGTTCACCCGGCGATCGAAGGAGGTGACCGCCGGGGCGGATAGGCTATATTTGAGGAGCCCCTCAAATAGGGATAGTTGAGGATGTCCTCGCAAAAGTCAAGAGAGGTCCCAGCGGCCGCTCAGCCCACGCGACAGCGGGGCCATTTGCGCGTCGCCGCCATCTTGGACGCCGCAACCGCGCTATTCGCGGCGCGGGATTACGACGCCGTGACCATGACCGAGATCGCGGCGCGCTCGGCGACTGCGATCGGTTCGCTCTACCGCTTCTTTCCGACCAAGGAGCTGCTGGCCGATGCGCTGCTCGCGCGCTATGGCGAGCGCCTCGAAGCCGAGCTGGCTGAATTGGCCGAGCGGGCAGGTCGCCTTTCCGCGGCGGAGTTGGCGGCCGGCATCTGCGACACGATCGAGGCGCGCGCAATCGAACGCTCCGCAGCGGTGACCTTGGTGGAGGCGCGCAGCAACACCGGTGCTCAGCGCGCCCGCATCCGCACGCTGATGCTGGACCGCCTGCGCTCGATCGTCAGCGCTGCCAATCCTGAGCTGTCGATCGGAGATTTGGAGGTGAGGGCGAAGGTGCTGCTCGGTCTCGTCAAGGTGATCACCATCAATGCCGAATGGGCCGACGACGATGTGCGCGCCGAAACCCGACGGCTGATCGAGGTGTATATCGCTGCACGCATCATGCGGTCGTGACCGAACTGTGCTCTTGCGCTGTCTCGGCTTGCTACCCATCTGACGTGGCGAAGGAAATTTCGCCATGTTGGACTTTACCTCTGATTTTCCCGGCGACGGCGTGTCTCCGGCGCAAGCGTCTGACGCGTCGCCCGCCAACGATCAGGCGCTGCTGGACGCCTATTCAAACGCCGTCATCGATGTCACCGAGCGTGTCGGCCCTGCGGTCGTGCGCGTCGAGACCGGGCCCAAAGCAGGGACGACTGCCGGCAGTCGCGGCGAGCGCGGTGGGCTTGGCTCGGGCATCGTGATCTCGCCTGATGGTCTCGTGCTGACCAACAGCCATGTGGTCGGCAACTCCAAGGTCATCCGGCTGCGAGACACCGAAGGTGTGGTCACCGATGCGCAGGTGCTCGGGGTCGATCCCGACACGGACCTTGCGCTGTTGCGTGCCAACCATGCGCGTGACCTCCGCTATGCGGCACTCGGCAATTCCAAGAAGCTCCGCCGCGGCCAGCTCGTGGTCGCGATCGGCAATCCGCTCGGCTTCGAATCGACGGTGACCGCGGGCGTCGTCTCGGCGCTGGGCCGCTCGATCCGCTCGGTCTCGGGGCGCATGATCGAGGATGTGATCCAGACCGACGCCGCGCTCAACCCCGGTAATTCGGGCGGCGCGCTGGTGTCGTCTGCGGCCGAGGTGATCGGCATCAACACCGCCATCATCTCCGGCGCCCAGGGCATCTGCTTTGCAGTCGCCAGCAACACCGCGCAGTTCGTGCTGTCGGAGATCATCCGCCACGGCTACGTGCGCCGCGCCTATATCGGCGTCTCCGGGCAGACCGCGCCGATCCCGCGCCGGCATGCGGTGCTGGCTGGTGTCGAGAACAAGATGGGCGCGCTCTTGATGCAGATCGAGCCGGACAGTCCGGCGGCCCGCGCCGGCCTCTTGCCGGGGGACGTTGTGATCAAGCTCGACGGCGTCGAGATCAACGGCGTCGACGACCTGATCCGCGTGCTCGACCGTGATCGCATCGGCCGGACCTTGGCGATGGACGTGCTGCGGCTCGGACGGCTGCGCGGCATCGACATCCACCCCGTCGAGCGCAAGCCGGCCGCGCGGCAGCCGCTCGCCTCGTGATGTCTCCTTGCGGACGTGGTGATTGCCACGCGATGGCATGGCGCTTGCTTCGTTGAGGCCTTATTCTCTCGCTCTCGCAGGGGGATTTTCGGCCATGACGGATTACGCGCCATCAGCCACGGCAACTGTTATCGCCGAGCCGGAGCCGATCAATCTCGACTGGCCGAAGACCGCCCTTCTAATCATCGACATGCAGCGCGACTTCATGGAGCCCGGCGGCTTCGGCGAGACGCTCGGCAATGACGTTTCCCTGCTTGGCCGCGCGGTGCAGCCGATCGCCAAGCTGCTCGATGCCGCCCGCGACATGCGCATGCTGGTCATCCATACCCGCGAGGGCCATCTGCCCGATCTCTCCGACGCGCCGCCGGCCAAGGTCGAGCGCGGCGCGCCGTCCTTGCGGATCGGCGATCCCGGTCCGATGGGCCGCATTCTCATTCGCGGCGAGCCGGGTCACGACATCATTCCCGAGCTCTATCCGTTTCCGGGAGAAGTCGTGATCGACAAGCCGGGCAAGGGCGCGTTCTACGCCACCGAGCTCGGCGACGTGTTGAAGCAGCACGAAATCCGCAACCTCCTGGTATGCGGCGTGACCACCGAGGTCTGCGTCAACACCACCGTGCGCGAGGCCAATGACCGCGGCTATCGCTGCGTCGTCATCGCGGACGGTTGCGCCTCGTACTTCCCCGAATTTCACGACATGGGCCTGAAGATGATCAAGGCCCAGGGCGGCATCTTCGGCTGGGTCGCGGAGTCCGGCGACGTTCTGCACGCGATGACGTCCTGATCGCGATGGCTTCGGAGCTGCGATCTCAAGCCGGCTGATCGAGATAGTAGCGGAGCAGGGCCTGACCGGGTGCCGACAGCCATTCCGGAGCACCCGTGATGTAGCCCTCGATCAGACCGCCGGTCCCGATCAGATAGGTGATCGGCATCGCCGTCAGCACGAAAGTGGATGCGTCGGGATTGGCCGGATCTGTTGCCGACGCATCCGGGTCGGCAAAGGAGAGGCGGGGCATTGCGACCTCCTGGGCATAGCGTCGGATGGTCCTGAAGTCGCGCTGGTCGGTGCAGACGGCCCAGACGTCGAGCCGCGGCAACTGCATGTGGTCGAGCTTGGCGAGCATCGGCAGATCGGTCTTGCAGGCCGCGCACCACGTCGCCCACAGATTGACGAGCGTGACGTGTCCCGGTTTCGGCGCGAGCACCATGGCCTTGCCGTTCAGGTCCTGAAGCCGGAGGGGCGCAAGAGGCTTGCGGGGCCGGACGATGATGAACTGGCTGCGCGCGGTGCCGAACACCGGCGGGTTCGGCTCCTCCGCGCGCACGCGCCCGGCGAGCAGCAGGGCGAGGCCGATCCCGGCGCCGTCCAGCAGCAGCTGCCGCCGTGCCCGGCCCATCGCCAGCGATGCGAGCTGATCAGCCATGGATGTAGGCCCAGCCCTTCATCTGCAGTTCGGCGACGCGGCCGATTCCGAATGGCACCAGCTGCGCGCCTTCGATCAGCTGGATGGTCATGTTCTCCTTGGCCTCCGCAATCGCTTTCGATGATGCGCACATGCTGAAGGCGATGTTGGGATACATCTGGCGCACGGCCGCCAGCGGCTCCTTGAGCTGCGACTTGTCGGCGCGAAACACGTCGATGCCTGAGCCATTGGCGACGACCTCGATCGGCAGTCTCTGTCGCTTGCTGGCAAAATGCTTGGAAAGATTGGCGGAGTAGCTGATGGCGTGCCCCATCACATGCGGATCGTTGCTGTCGATCAAGATGACGATCCCGGAGCCTGCGCGACGAGGAGCGAGGACGGGGACGGTTGGCGCTGCCGTCCCGATCGCCGCCGGTGCTCCGGCCAGGAAGCCGCGTCGTGAAAGATCGCTTGTCGGGTCACTCATCGAAACGGGTCTCGTCGTGAGAAATGGCCGACGATGGCGGGTCGTCGTCGGCACGCCTTGGCGCGGAGATCTTGAGATCATGATGCGATCAGAAAGAATCGCATCACGATCTCATCTCTTTGATTGAGCATGATCTTTTCGGAAAACCGGTTTCCACTTTTCCGGATCATGCTCTAGCTTCGCGGTTGAACGGGCGCCTTGCGGCTGCGTCCCCACAGTACGAACAGCGACAGCCCGAGCAACACCAGATTGAGCGGCGTGACTGCAGCTTCGCCCCGCGAGACGTGGAAGACGATCGCAAAGCACTGCAAGGTCGCGCAGCCCAAGGCTGCGAGCACCGTGAGCCCAGGCATGATGCGGGTCAGCGCGGGCAGCAGGATGCCAATGCCGCCGGCCAGGTCGATCAAGCCCATCAGCCGCACGAAACTCTCGGAGTGATCGCCGGCCCAGGGGATCATCGCCGCAAGCTGCGGAATCGGCGTCAGCAGCTTCATCAGACCGGCTGAGCCGAACAGCAGGAAGATCAGGGTTTGGGCGATCCACAGGCCGATGCGCAAGGCAAGGGAAGGCTGGACCGGGGTAAGATCGGTGGTCGCGGTGCTGGACATGATCGGTCTCCAGAAGGGATTGCAATGTTGGACCAAGATTGATGATTTCTTCTGGTTTAATCATTATGCTAACGGTTGAGTGATCGTTTCCTATTGGTTGATGATAGATGGATACACTGGTCAGCATCCGGGTGTTCTGCCAAGTCGTCGAGCTCAAGAGCTTTGCGGCGGCCGCCGACCGACTGGGACTGTCACCGGCGATGGCTTCCAAGCATGTGATGCAGCTCGAACGACGGCTGTCGACGCGGCTGCTCAACCGGACCAGCCGGCGCGTCGGCCTGACCGAAGCGGGCATGGTCTATTTCGAGCAAGTCCGTCAGATGCTGGACTCGCTCGACGAAGTCGAAGCGGTCGTGAGCAGGGCCACCGTGATTCCGCGTGGGAGCCTGAAGCTGAGTGCTCCCGTGTGGTTCGCCAATCCGCATTTCGCGCGTGCGCTTGCGGAGTATCGCTCGCTCCATCCAGAGGTTCAGCTTGATATCGATCTGAGCGGCCGATTGGTGAACCTGATCGATGAAGGATTCGACCTTGCCCTACGGGTGACGCCCTCACTCGATGAAGGCCTGATCGCCCGACCGCTGACCAAGATCATCATGCAGTTCGTTGCCTCGCCGCACTATCTCGAGTCTGCGGGCCGTCCGAAGGCGCCGGCCGACCTTGGTCACCACGCCTTTCTGAAATATGCGCATTATCCCGTGCGCGAGATCACGCTGCCTGGCCCTGACGGCGAGGTGACGCTTGCACTCAAGGACGTGCTGCTCAGCGGCAACGAGACCCTGCTGCATCACGCCGCCGTGGCGGGCATGGGGGTTGCTGTGCTGCCAATCTGGCTGATTGCCGACGATCTCGCAGCCGGGCGGCTTGAGCCGGTGCTGCCGGAATGGACCACGATCGAGGCACAATTGTATGCGGTCTATCCAAGTCGGAAATATCTCTCGGCGAAGGTGCGGACCTTCATCGATTTCATTGCCGCTGATCCGCGCATGAAACAGGCTGCCGCAGTCTCATCCGCCACGCAGCCAGCAGACGTCATGATGGCGAAGCGGCGCCCGGTGATCAGCAAAGGCAAGAGACGGGCCTGATGCTCACGGCCGCACGGCCGGGGTCTCCAGCGTCATGCCGTGGGCGCGCGACATCAGGTAGAGTTCGAGCGCGACCATCTCGTCCGAGCCGAAGTCGAAGGCTTGCGCGCGCACGCCGGTCATGCAACCGCGGATGCGCCGGGCGAGCGAGCCCATCGCCTGCCATTCCAGCCGGTAGATCGGATAGCCGGTCGGCTGTCCTTGCGTGATCGCGGCGCCTGCAAGGTGCTTGTCCCAATTGTCGTCGTGGCAATTGGCGCAGGCGAGATTGAGCTGGCCCTCGCGCTGCACGAACAGATCATGGCCCTTGGCGATATAAGGCTCGAGGGCGGGATCGTCGCCTGTCGTGATCGGCAGCCCGCGCGATTGCCGCGCGACATAGGCTGTCAATGCGAGCAGCTCATGACTCTCGGCTGGAAACGGGGGCGCCTGCTGGTGATCCCGGCGGCAGAGATTGATGCGGCTTTCCAGGTCGACGGGATGCTGAAGTTTGGAGTCGAAGGCGGGATAGCGCGCGGCCACGCCTTGCATGCTGGACGCAGCGTCGCCGTGACAATCGGCGCAGGCCTTGCCGGCATCGCCTTGCTTGGCGGTCCATAGCGTTTCGCCTTCGAGGACCGCGAGCATGCCGGGATTGGCGGTGTCGTCATCCTGCATCTTCTTCGTGTCCGAAGACATGAAGCTGGCGCCCGAGCGTCGCTCGGCCGACGGGATCTCCGTCGCCAGCGCCGGCAGGGTGCCGAGCAAAGCGAAGGCGAGAACCGCAGCGCGCAGCCGCATCATTCCACCGTGATTGCGGCGGCGGCATTGGCGACGAAGCCGTTGTCGCCGATCCATTCGAATTCGAACTTGCCGCTCTCCGTCGCGACCGTGAAGAATGACAGGAAGGGATTGGCTGCGATCGCCGGAAACAGATCGGCACGAAAGATCTCGGCGCCGTTGAAGCGGCAGGTGAAGCTGGTGATGATGTCGCGCGGAATCATCTCGCCGGCGGCCGTGCGGCGGTAGCCCGGCTCCATGATGTGGCTCATCAGGGTCTTGATCTCGATGACTGCGCCGCGCTTGGCTTTCGGGGGCACATTGACCAGGGCTGCCATCACGGCACCTCCTCGGTGCAGGCGGCGAGCGTCACGATCACGTCCACGCTCGTCGACCAGAACGAGCCGTCCGACAATTTGGCGATCGCGACCACCTTCTGGCTGTCGGCGAGCCGAATGCGGGTTGTGACCTGCGGGCGGCCCGCCCGCGGCGTCAGATAGAAATTGCCGATGTTCGGCTGCGGGTTCTTCTCGTTGAAAACGTGAATGCTCGTGACGTGGTCCGCATCCGTCATCGGATGGTCGACGCTGACCGTCATCGGCACGGTGTTGCCGTTTTCGACCAATGGCGGGATCTCGAGCTTGACCTTGCCCTGCTGGACGCTCGCTTCGCCGACCAGGTTGCGGATCGCCGAGTTCAGCATCGCCGGCGTTGCCTCGGCGCGACGGACAGTGACGATCGGCAAGCCGCCGCACAGCGCCGCCGTTCCTGCAAACTGCAGGACGTGACGACGTGAAACTTGTGACGTTATGGCCATCCGGTTCATATGGTCTCAGTCGCGCAAGGTTGCGAGATAGGCGACGATGTCTTCGATCTGTTCCGCATCGAGGATCGGCTTGCCTTGCCAATTCCGGCCGACCCGTGTCAGCCCGTCCATGCGATAATAGGACGGCATGATGGTGTCCGGATTGAATTTGGACGCATCGACCAGGCGCAGCCGCAGCTGCGGAATCGTCCAGCGGCCGCCGGCGCCCGCGAGATTGGGCGCGAGATCGCCCTGAAAGCGCAGTTCCGGGAACGGACCGGAATGACAGAGGATGCAGGTGGTCGTGCGGTCCACCACCAGCGCGCGCCCGCGTGCCGCATCGCCCGGCCGTCCGGTCAGCGACTCGGCAATTCCGTCGCCGGTGATCGTGGCGGACGTGCGCGTCTGCGCAGACGCCATATGGGACAGCGCGGCTGCCAGCACGACGATCGCAACCAACCGCCTAACCAAACGCATCACCCGTTAAGGTCTTGAACCAGGTCTCGGCCGTTGCGGCCTCCTTGGCGCGCATCTCGCGTGGCGCATCGAGCGGGCTGGTGCGGCTGCCTTCGACCTCGGCGAAGATCTCGCCCTTGGGCTGATAGACGCCGGCCAGCGAGAACCCGTAGCCGGGCGCGACAATGTTGTAGCAGATGCCGGTCAGCGTCGGCGTCTCCGGCGCCTTGCTCGCGAGATGCGCGACGATGGCTGCGGCGCAAGCTTTGCCCTGCGCCTGCGCCGCCGCCGCCGATTTCGGGATACCGCCGCCGAGGCAGGCATCGCCGATCACATGAATGTCGGGGACGAGCTTCGATGCAAACGTCACGGGATCGATCGGACACCAGCCGGTGTGATCGGCCGCGCCGGCAAGTGCGGCAATGCGGCCGGCCTTCTGCGGCGGGATGATGTTCGCCACTTGCGGATTGTAGTTGCCGAACTCGGTGACGATGGTACCGGCCGTAACGTCGACGGCGGTGACGCGTCCGCCCTGCGACAGCGAGATGCGCTCGATCATGCCGCCATAGAGCTGATCCCAGGCCTGCTCGAACAGCTTCTGCTGCGAGAACGTGTCCTTGGCATCGAGGATCAGCACCTTCGATCGCTGCTTGTTGGCCTTGAGATAATGCGCGATCAGGCTGGCGCGCTCGTATGGCGCGGGCGGGCAGCGCATGGGATTGGCGGGCACCGCGATCACGACGGTGCCGCCATCCTCCATCGCCTCGATCTGCCGCCGCAGCAAGAGTGTCTGCTCGCCGGCTTTGTAGGCATGCGGCATCCTGGCCGACGCTGTCTCGTCATAGCCTTGCAACGCCGTGAAATCGAGATCGATGCCGGGCGAGAGCACCAGACGGTCGTAGCTGAGCGCGCTGCCGTCGGCGAGCGTCACCCTGTGCGCGTGTGCATCGACCGTGGTCGCCGCCTGCACGATCACCCGCACGCCTTCATTTGCGATCTTGTCGTAGGTGAACTGCTGTGCGGTGATGTCGCGCAGGCTGGCGATCACCTCGTTGCTCAGGGGGCAGGAGGTGAAGGTCGGGTTGGCCTCGACCAGCGTCACGTCGAGATTCGGATTCGCCCAGCGCAGCGTCCGCGCGCAGCTGGCGCCGCCAAAGCCGCCGCCGATCACGACGACATGCGCCGAGGCTTTCGCCCTCAACACGTGGGGATAAGCAACGGCGCTCGTGGTCACGGCCATTCCGGCTACGACCTGCCTGCGCGTCAGCGCCTGTTTCGGATCATTCGGCATGAGGCCAGCATATCACGGCGGCGGCATCGAGCGTGAGGCCGCCGCCGGCTCGTATCAGGCGAAGCTGATGTTCTGGTCGCGGAGCGGCACCGAGCGGATGCGTTTGCCAGTGGCAGCGAAATAGGCGTTCAGCACCGCCGGAGCAGCGACGCTGATGGTGGGCTCGCCGACCCCGCCCCAGAAACCGCCGCTCGGCATCAGGATCGACTCCACCTTCGGCATCTCGTTGATGCGCATCGAATTGTAGCTGTCGAAGTTGGTCTGCTCGATGCGGCCGTCCTTCACGGTGCAGCCGCCATAGAAGAGACCGCTCAGACCATAGACGAAGGAGCCCGCGATCTGCCGCTCCACCTGCGCCGGATTGACGATGTAGCCAGGGTCGGTCGACGCCACGATCCGATGCACCTTTATTTTGGTGCCGTCCGTGACCGAGATCTCGGCGGCGGCCGCGACATAGCTGCCATAGGAATGCAATTGGGCGAGGCCGCGATAGACGCCCTGCGGCGCTTCCGTGCCCCAGCCGATCTTGTCCGCAACCGCCTCCAGCACCGCGAGGTGCTTCGGATGGTCCTTCATCAGTTTGCGCCGGAACTCGAGTGGGTCCTGGCCGACCGCATTGGCGAGTTCGTCCATGAAGCATTCCAGATAGATCGCGTTCTGGTTCACGTTCACGCCGCGCCAGAAGCCCGGGATGATGTGCGGATTGCGCATGGAATGCTCGATCAGCAGGTTCGGCACCGAATAGCCAATCATCGCATCGCCCGAGGCATTGAACCCGGCAAAGGTCGCTGGGTCCTTGCCGTTCACCAGCGCGTCGGGGCGCAGGCTGTACAGGATCGACTGGCCGGAGATCCGGATATGCAGCGCGGTGAGGTTGTCGTCGGCATCGAAGCCGCCGGTCAGCTTGCACTGGGTGATCGGATGATAGCGGCCGTGCGTCATGTCTTCCTCGCGCGACCAGAGCAGCTTGATCGGCGTCCCCGGCATTTGCTTCGCGATCAGCACGGCCTGACGGACATAGTCGGTCTGACCACGCCGGCCGAAGCCGGTGCCGAGCATGATCTTGTGCACCTCGCATTTGTCGGCCGGCAAGCCGGTCGCCTCCAGCACCGCGGCGAATGCCGCTTCGCCGTTCTGCGTGCCGCACCACACTTCGCATTTGTCGGCCGTGTAAAGCGCGGTCGCGTTCATCGGCTCCATATTGGCGTGGTTCTGATAGGGATAGTTGTAGACGGCCTCGACCTTCTTGACCGCGCCGGCGAGCGCGGCCTTCACCTCGCCGTTCTCGTTGCCGACATAGGCCGGACCGGAGGCGAGACCTTCGGCGAGCCATTGCGCGATCGAGGCGGAGGACACCTTGGCGTTCGGGCCTTCGTCCCAGACGATCGGCAGCGCATCGAGCGCCGTCTTCGCATGCCACCAGGTGTCGGCGATCACGGCCACCGCGGTGCCGTCGACGGCGACCACCTTCTTGACGCCCTTCATGCCGGCGATCTTGGCCTCGTCGTAGCTCTTCAGCTTGCCTCCGGTGACCGGGCAATCCTTGATCGCGGCATTCAGCATGCCGGGCAGCTTGACGTCGATGCCGTAGGTCATGGCGCCCGTGACCTTGTCGGCGGTGTCGAGCCGCTTCACGCCTTTGCCGATCAGGGTCCAATCCTTCGGATCCTTCAGCTTGACGTCTGCCGGCGGCGAAAGCTTCGCGGCAGCTTCGGCGACCTTGCCGTAGGTCGTGCTCCTCTTTGAGGGCGTGTGGGAGATGATGCTGTTGGCGGCGGCGCATTCGGAGGCCGGCACCTTCCATTCGTTTGCCGCGGCCTGGATCAGCATCATGCGTGCGGCGGCGCCGCCCTTGCGGACATAATCCTGCGAAGCGCGGATGCCGCGGCTGCCGCCGGTCGAGAAGTCGCCCCAGACCCGCTTGCGGGCGACGTTCTGTCCGGGCGTCGGATATTCGGTCGTCACCTTGCTCCAGTCGCAGGCGAGTTCTTCGGCGACGAGCTGCGCGAGGCCGGTCAAGGTGCCCTGGCCCATCTCGGAGCGGGCGATCCGGATCACGACGGTGTCGTCAGGCCGGATCACGACCCAGGCGTTGACCTCCGGCGCGCCGTCGGCGGCGCGTGCCATTTGAGGTCCCCCGAAGGGGATGTCGAGCCCGAGTGCGAAGCCACCGCCGAGTGCGGCCGTGCCGATCACGAAAGCGCGACGATTGA
Organism: Bradyrhizobium sp. SZCCHNS1022; assembly: GCF_032484835.1. NCBI lineage: Bacteria > Pseudomonadati > Pseudomonadota > Alphaproteobacteria > Hyphomicrobiales > Nitrobacteraceae > Bradyrhizobium > Bradyrhizobium sp. SZCCHNS1022. The sequence goes on from NZ_JAUETT010000004.1 coordinate 72,283, forward strand.
GCCGAGGCGTCACGTGCTGGTTCATGATCGCCTCCTTATGCGTTCGCCGCGGCATGGATCGCCTCGCGGACCTGCTGGAAGGTGCCGCAGCGGCAGATGTTGGTGATGTTGTCGTTGATGTCCTGGTCGGTCGGCTTCGGATTGTCCTTGAGCAGCGCCGCCACCGCCATGATCATGCCGGTCTGGCAATAGCCGCATTGCGGCACGTCGTTGTCGAGCCAAGCCTGCTGCACCCGGTGCAGGGCGCCCTCGCTCGCCAGACCTTCGATGGTGGTGATCTGTTTGCCATCCGCTTCTGAAACGGTGACTCCACAGGAGCGCACCGCGGCGCCATCCAGATGCACGGTGCAGGCGCCGCATTGTGCGATGCCGCAGCCATATTTGGTTCCGGTCAGTCCGGCGTTCTCGCGGATCGCCCAGAGCAGCGGCGTATCGGGCTCGACATCGAGCGTGTAGGATTTTCCATTGATCGTGAGGTTTGCCATCGCATGTCCCCGGTTCGTTCAACGCGCCCGTTGAACTAATGGCGGCACTGTGGCCCGAAGCCTGGAATCCTTCAAATCAAGAATATGCGTTTGAGTCGCGGAAGAGACGTGATCGTGCGGTGTTCGCAATCACGTTGAGCCGTTGTGTGCGTGCGAGCAGCGACCGCCTATGCGTTCCGCGGCGGTGTCACGGCAAGCCGCAGGAAGCTCATGGCGCTGCCGAGCGCGGCAAATCCGGCGCCCAGCGCCAGGGCCAGCGTTGCGCCTTGGTGGCCCGCCAGGCTGAAGCAGAGCGCAGCGAGCGCCGCCCCTGTGGTCTGGCCAGTGAGCCGGGCGGTTGCGACGATGCTGCTTGCGCTGCCGCTGCGGTGCGGCGGTGCGCTCGACATGATGGCCTTCATGTTGGGAGCCTGGAAGAAGCCGAAACCGATGCCGCAGATCAGCATGCGCCAGACGATGTTTGGGATGCTTGGGTTCTCAGGTAAGAGCGCGAGCAGCGCCATGCCAAGGCCGAGCAGGACGAGGCCGATGCCGCCGAGCAGACCGGCCGGGAAGCGGTCGGAGAGCCGGCCGGCGATCGGCGCCATGATCGCAACCGCCAGCGGCCACGGCGTCATGAAGAAGCCGGTCTCGACCTGCGAGCGATGCAGGATGTCCTCGAAATAGAAGGGCAGCGACACGAAGCCGAGACCCTGGACCGAGAACGAGCAGACCGCGGTTGCCGCCGACAGCGCGAACATCCCGCGGCGGAACAGATCGATCGGCAGCATCGGCGCCGGATGCTCGGCATGGCGCCGGTTCAGGATCAAGCCGAGCACGACCGCGCCGGCGAGTTCGATCACGACCGCGAGCGGAGCCGCGCCGTGAGCGGCGCTGCCGATGGCGGTGATGAAGAGGCCAAGGCAGCCGGCCGCCAAGGCGGCGCCAAGAAAATCGAAGCCGTGCGCGGCGCGCGGCGTCCGCGGTAGCATCCTCAAGCCGATGATGATGGCGACCAGGCCGAACGGCAGGTTGACCGCGAACAGCCAGGGCCAGGAGCCGAGCGCGAGAATGCCTGAAGCGATCGTCGGCCCGAAGGTGAAGGCGATCCCGACCACCAGCGCATTATGGCCGAGGCCGCGCCCCAGCATCTTGCCGGGATAGACATAGCGCACCAGCGCCGTGTTCACGCTCATGATGCCGCTGGCCCCCAAGCCCTGCAGCGCGCGGGCCACGACCAGGCTCGGCAATGACCAGGCGAGTGCGCAGCCGACCGACGCCAGGGTGAACAGCACCAGCCCGCCCAGATAGATGCGTTGATGGCCGACGATCTCGCCGAGCGCACCCAACGGCAGCAGGGTTGCGACCAGCGCGATCTGATAGATATTGACCACCCAGACGACATCAGCAGCGCTGACGCGCAGGTCCGACGAGATGGCGGGCAGGGCGATATTGGCGATCGCGGTGTCGAGCGAGGCCATTGCCAGCGCGGTGAAGATGGCGGCGATCGCCCAGCGCCTCCGTCCTTCCGGCAAGCCGTCGGAGGCCGTCTCGCCGGTCGCGGCATGCTTTGGGGCGTGGTGGCGGTTGGACATGCAAGAGCCCTGGGGTATGCCGGCGGCGGATGTGGCGATGTACTACGGAGCCGTCGGTTTCCCCAGCGGTCCCAGCGCATGGCCGTATGCGCGGATGTCGCTCTACCGGCAGTGGCGCGGCAGCGATCCCCATGTTCAAACAACGCGAATTCCAGACATGGAGAGGTGAGCGATGCGGATCGTGGTTCTGCCCGGAGATGGCATCGGGCCGGAAATTGCAGCGGCGACCAGCCAGGTGCTGCGCGCGGCCTCCGAACAATTTCAGCTCGGCCTGGTGCTCGAGGAGCACGCGGTCGGCCATGCAAGCCTCGCACAATTCGGCACCACCGTGCGGCCTGACCTGCTCGACATCGTCCGCGGCGCCGACGGCCTGATCCTGGGGCCGAGCGCGACTTTCGATTTCAAGGACGAGGCGCGCGGCGAGATCAACCCGTCGCGCTATTTCCGCAAGAACCTCGATCTGTTCGCCAATATTCGCCCGGCCCGGACCTATCCCGGCCGTCCCGGCCGCGTCGGCGAATTCGATCTGGTGGTGGTGCGCGAAAATACCGAAGGGTTCTACGCCGACCGCAACATGGAGGAAGGCAATGCCGAGCTGCGGGTCACGGCTGACGTCGTGGTCTCGCTGCGGCGGATCACGCGGCAATGCTGCGAGCGCATCGCGAAGGTTGCCTGCGATCTCGCCATGGCAAGGCGCAAGCGGCTCACGATCGTCCACAAGGCCAACGTCCTTAGAATGGGCGATGGAATGTTTCTCGACGTCTGCCGGGAGATGGCGCTCGGCTATCGGGGCCTCGTGGTGGAGGAGGTGCTCGTCGACGCCGTCATGGCGCATGTGGTGCGCGAGCCGGGCCGCTTCGATGTGCTGGTCACCACCAACATGTTCGGCGACATCCTGTCCGATCTCACCGCCGAGCTATCCGGCAGTCTAGGGCTCGGGGGCTCGCTCAACAGGGGCGCGGATCATGCCATGGCGCAGGCCGCCCACGGCTCGGCGCCCGATATCGCCGGGCAGGACGTCGCCAACCCGGTCTCACTTATTCTTTCGTCCGCTCTGCTGTTGGCTTGGCACGGCGACCGTATCGGCGCACCTCGCTTCGTCTCCGCAGGCGCCGCGATCGAACGCGCCGTGGCGAAGGCGATCGCGGACGGGCAGGCGACCCGCGACATCGGCGGCACGCTCGGCACCGCGGCGGCGGGCGCTGCGATCGCCGCACGATTGACGTAACGCGAAGGGCCGGACCGTGAATTGATCCGGCCCTGCCATTACGTATGTGGTGTGCTATTCGGCACTGCTGACGAGCTTGATGCGCGGCTCCGCCTCATTCATCAGGCTGCGATAGGCGGCGAGATAGTCCAGCGCCATGCGCCGAGCCGTGAAACGGCGCTCGAACTGCGCGCGCACACGGGCGCGGCTGAGATCGGCAAGCCGGCCGACGGCTGCGACCGCGCTGAGCTCGTCCTCGACGATGAAGCCGGTGATGCCGTCGTCGATCACCTCCGGCACCGAGCCGCGGTTGTAGGCGATTACAGGTGTGCCGCAGGCCATCGACTCGATCATGACCAGGCCGAACGGTTCGGGCCAGTCGATCGGCAGCAACAGCCCGAGGGCACCGGAGAGGAATTCCGCCTTTTCGTTGTCGCTGATCTCGCCGATATAGTCGACCAGCGGATTGCCGTTGATCAGGGGATAGATGAGCTGATCGTAATAATCCTGGTCGGCGCGGTCGACCTTGGCCGCAATCTTGAGCGGAATGCCACAGCGCATTGCGATCTTGATCGCGCGGTCGACGCCCTTTTCCGGTGCGATGCGGCCGAGTACGGCAAGATAGCTCGGCGTCGCGGCCTTCGGTTTCAGCAGCATCTCCGGCAGGCCATGCAGCACGGTGCGGACCCAGTTCGCGTTCGGCACGGGGCGGCGCTGCGCATCCGAGATCGAAACCACCGGAACGTCTTTGAACGCGGAGAACACCGGCTGATGCTCGGGCAGGTCAAGCCTGCCATGCAGCGTCGTCAGGAACGGTGTCGGCTGGCGATAGAACAGCGACCACGGATAATAGTCGAGATGGAAGTGCAGTATGTCGAATTCCTCCTCGTCGCATCGCTGCCGCACGTTTTCCAACATCACCATGTGAAGGGCATTGGGGTCGCGGACCGAGCCGTCGAGGCGCAGCGCCCGCGGCCATGTCGCACACAGCTTCGCCGACGTCTGTGAATCCCCGCTTGCAAACAGGGTGACGTCATGGCCGAGCGCGACCAGCTCTTCGGTCAACCAATGAACCACCCGCTCGGTGCCGCCATAGAGCTTCGGAGGTACAGCCTCCGTCAATGGAGCAATCTGCGCAATGCGCATCTCACCGTCTCCCGTCTCTGATCATGGATGAAGATCCCCCGATTGGCACCGGCGTCGACGAAAGCGAGAACGTATTCGCATCTGCGAAGTTCCCTTCAACAATCATTGTTTCTCCGCCACAACGTTTCCACCCGAGGTCTCATTGATGCCATCTCGTCCGCCGAAGCCAGTCGGCTGCGTGCGTGGGACGCCGCTTCGATGGAGATGCAAGTGTCACGGTTCTGACGTTCGTATCATTTCGTGGCGCGCTCATTGACGAGCGTCAGGATCGAAGAACACTAGCAGATTCAAGATTATAGTTTGGCTTTGGATCTGACATTCGCTATCAGAACTCGCCTCCCTACTGTCGCGAATGTCCGATCCGCCACGCGAGTGGAACCGAACAAATGAGTTCGTCGTTGATCTGCTCGGGGCCCGGGCTAGTTCCTCATCAGCCCAAAACGGACATCACATGGACCAGCTTTCAGGTTACGCGCATCGACCTTTTCCCTTCGTCGTGCGCTATCTGCGCCAGCGCCCTGTCTCACACCTCACGATCCTGTCGGCCGTTGTCGGGGCAGTTGCCTGCTCGGTGGGAACGCAATATGGCGTCAAATTTCTAGTCGACAGCCTGTCGGCGGGACCTGGGGGCGTGGGGCAGGTTTGGACCGCCTTTGCCGTCCTGATGGCACTGATTGCGACCGACAACATCTTGTGGCGCGTGGCGAGCTGGATCGCGAGTTTCACGTTTGTCCGCGTCACCGGCGATTTGCGCCGTGACATCTTTCGCCATCTCACCGGACATTCCCCGAGCTATTTCGGTGACCGGCTTCCCGGCATGTTGTCGAGCCGTATCACCGCAACGTCCAATGCCGTGTTCACGGTGGAGAACATGTTCATGTGGAATGTGTTGCCGCCGTGCCTCGCGACGATAGCGGCCATCGTCCTGATTGGAACCGTGAGCGGGGCCATGGCTGCGGGGATGCTCCTGATCGCCGCCGCCATGGTGTTTGCGATGTTCCGCCTCGCTGCCGCGGGCAAGCCGCTGCACGACGACTTCGCCGACAAGGCGGCGATTGTCGACGGCGAAATGGTGGATGTGATCTCCAACATGCCGCTGGTTCGGGCGTTCTGTGGTCTGCGTCACGAGCATGACCGCTTTGACGCCACCGTGGACAAAGAACTGATCGCGCGCGGCCGCAGCCTTCGTTATCTGGAGAAGCTGCGCGTCCTGCACGCGACCGTCACGATCGTACTTACGATCGCCCTGATGGCCTGGGTGATCTCGCTGTGGCAGAAGGGTGGCGCGACCACGGGCGACGTCGTGCTGGTGTGCACGCTAGGTCTCTGCATTCTGAACGCGACTCGTGATCTCGCGGTGGCTCTCGTCGATGTCACCCAGCACGTCGCGCGCATGAGCGAGGCGATTGCCACTCTTCTGCAGCCGCACGAACTGCGCGATCATCCCGACGCCGAGCCGCTGGCCAAGAGCGGGGCCGCGATCGCCTTCAACAACATCACGTTCCAGTATCCCGGCGGCCAGAAGATCTTCGAGAACTTCACGCTGCGGCTGCAGCCGGGACAGCGGGTGGGCCTGGTCGGCCAATCCGGCGGCGGCAAGTCCAGCCTGTTCACGCTGCTGCAGCGGTTCTACGATCCGCAAGGCGGCAATATCACGATCGATGGTCAGGACATCGCGAAGGTTACGCAGCTGAGCCTGCGCGAGGCGATCTCGGTGGTGCCGCAGGACATTTCGCTGTTCCACCGCTCGATTCTGGAGAACATCCGCTACGGCCGCCCGAATGCGACCAACGACGAGGTGCTGCGGGCCGCCATCGCTGCGCGCTGCGACTTCGTCGACAGCCTGCCCGAGGGTCTGCAGACGATGGTGGGCGACCGCGGCGTCAAGCTGTCCGGCGGCCAGCGCCAGCGGATCGCGATCGCGCGCGCCTTCCTCAAGGACGCTCCGATCCTGCTGCTCGACGAGGCCACCGCCGCGCTCGACAGCGAATCCGAAGAAGCGGTCCGCGAGGCGCTGAACCGCCTGATGCGCGGACGGACCGTGGTCGCGATCGCGCACCGGCTCACCACCCTGCGGAACTTCGATCGCGTGGTGGTGCTGAAGGCCGGCAGGATTCTCGAGGACGGTCCGCCGGACCGCCTGATGCAGGGCGAGGGGCCTTATCGCGAGCTTGTGACCCAGGAAATGAGCCGGCTCGCCAAATTCGCGGCCTGACCGATGCACGACACATGAGCGTGGTGTAGAAGGGGACACCTCGCTCATCCGTTTTGCGTTCATTGCCTCCACTCAAAGCGCAATCCAACAACGCACGAGGTCAAGATGTCGGCCGAAGTGGCAAGCAAGCTTTCATCGACGGCGCGCACCGACGAGGCTGTGGCCGAGCAGCCCTTCTATATTCCGATGATGGGGCCCGCGGCGAGGCCGCGGCGCTCGCTCAAGCATGACGACACCTTCATCGTGCTGGACGACCATGGCGACATCGGCGCGTCGGCCGGCGGCCCCGACGGACTCTTCAATGCCGACACGCGCTATCTGGCACGGCTCGAACTGATGCTGGACGAGGTCCAGCCGCTGTTGTTGGGATCGAGCCTGCGTGACGACAATTCGGCATTCACCGTCGATCTGACCAATCCCGATGTCTACAACCAGGGCCGCCTGGTGATGTCGAAGGACATGCTGCACATCGTGCGCACGATCTTCCTCTGGCGCGGCACGGCCTACCAGCGGATTGGGATACAAAACCACGGTGACCGCCGCGCCTCCTTCGATTTGAAGCTGACCTTCGACAACGACTTCGCCGACCTGTTTGAGGTCCGCGGCACCACTCGGCGGCGTCGCGGGACGAGTTCGAGCAAACTGGACGGGCCGGCGGGCGTGCGGCTCGAATATCGTGGGCTCGACGGCGTCACGCGGACGACGGCTCTCAATTTCGACCCGCGCCCGACGCGGCTTTTGGTCAATATGGCAACCTATCATCTGGAGCTGGCGCCGCACGAAACGACCTCTCTCTTCGTAGCGGTCTCCTGCAATACACCGGCCGGCGAGCGGTCGGGACGGTTCTTCCGCAGTCTGCTCGCCCATCGTCGCGAAATGCGCCGCTGCAGCTCTGGCGCGACCTGCATCGAGACCTCCAATGACATCTTCAACGAGGTCCTATGCCAGGCCATGGCCGACCTCAACATGCTGATGACCGATACGCCGCAGGGCCGTTACCCCTACGCCGGCATTCCTTGGTACTCGACCACGTTCGGCCGCGATGGGCTGATTACGGCGATGCAGATGCTGTGGGTGGATCCGCGGATCGCCCGTGGCGTTTTGCGCCGGCTCGCCTTCTATCAGGCCAAGGAGACCGACCCGCTTGCCGACGCAGAGCCCGGTAAGATCCTGCATGAGATGCGGGGGGGCGAGATGGCAGCGCTGCGCGAGGTGCCGTTCGCGTGCTATTATGGCAGCGTCGATTCTACGCCATTGTTCGTCCTGCTCGCCGGGCTCTATTACGAGCGGACCGGCGATATTGATACGCTCCGCGAGCTATGGCCGGCGATCGAGGCGGGCCTACGATGGATCGATGGACCTGGCGATCCCGATCGCGACGGCTTCGTCGAATATCAGCGCGCCTCCGAGCAGGGCCTCGCCAACCAAGGCTGGAAGGATTCCTACGACGCGGTCTTTCATGCGGACGGCAGGCTCGCGGAAGGTTACATCGCGCTTGCAGAAGTGCAGGGCTATGTGTTCGCCGGCAAGCTGCTGGCGGCGCGCACCGCGCGGCATCTCGGCAAGTCGGAGTTTGCCGACGGGCTCGAAGCCCAGGCGGCGCGTCTTGCCGTCCGTTTTGAGGACGCCTTCTGGTGCGATGAACTCAACACTTACGCCCTCGCTCTCGACGGCGAAAAGAAGCCATGTCGCGTGCGCAGCTCGAATGCAGGTCAGCTCCTGTTTAGCGGCATGGCGCGCGACGATCGCGCCCGTAAAGTCGCTGCAGATCTGATGCGGCCGCATTTCTTCTCGGGCTGGGGCATTCGCACCGTGGCCTATGGTGAGACGCGTTACAATCCGATGTCCTATCACAACGGCTCGATCTGGCCGCACGACAATGCCCTGATCGCGCTTGGGCTGGCGCGCTACGGTTTCAAACATGCGGTCGAGCGGGTGTTCAAGGGCCTGTTCGACGCCGCAGCCTATATGGACCTGCGCCGGTTGCCGGAATTGTTCTGCGGTTTCCGCCGGGAGAGAAACCGCGGGCCGACGCTGTACCCGGTCGCCTGTGTGCCGCAGGCCTGGGCCAGCGCAACCCCGCTCACCTTGCTGGAAGCCTCGCTCGGATTGGAGTTCGATGCGGTCAGAGGTGAGATCCGGCTGCGTAACCCGCGGCTGCCGGCGTTTCTGGATTGGGTCGTGCTGCGTGATCTGCAACTCGGATCCTCGATGGTGGATCTGCGCCTGCGCCGTCACGGCGAGGATGTCTCCCTGGAGGTGTTGCGCCGGCGCGGACAGATCCAGGTTTCGATCGTGCTTGCGCATTGACGGTTGACAGGAGCCCGGGAGATCGCATGCGCCGCTGTCACATCGCCTTTGTCACATCGCTGCTCGCAATGCTGGCGAACGGACTGACGCGAGCAGATGAGCTGCCGGCTGCGACACCGTCGCCTGCTCCGACGGAGACGCCAGCGCCGGCTGCAAAGGAACCGGTGCCGCCACCATCGGTCACGATTCTCGGCGCGCGCGACGCGCACAGCATCCTTGGCCGCGACGTGCGCAGCTCCAGCGGTGAGGACATGGGCCACATCGTCGACGTCATCGTGGACCTCACGGGCACGGTCCGGGCGGCCGTGATCGACTTCGGCGGCTTCCTCGGAGTCGGCAGCCGCAAGATCGTGGTCGATTGGACTGCGCTCAATTTCGCGCATCTCGCCGACAAGAGCGATCACATCACCCTCGATCTGAACAAAGAGCAGGTCAAGGCGGCGCCGGAATACAAGGAAGACAAACCCGTTGTCGTGTTGGGGGCGGCGGGCAAGTTGTCACCTTGGCTTTTTGATCATTGAGTTCGTTCTGAGATTCCGGGTCTGACGTGGTGCTTGCGCCGGCCTGGAGGACAGGGTGTCTGCGCCCACCGATCGAGACTCTATATTGAGACACGGAGAGCCATGCTGATTGCGCGGCCGTCCAGATCGATTGACCGAGGCAGTCCCGATCGCCGCGATGACGCGGACAAGCGCGCTCGCCCCAACGCCGGGCTGAGCCCGAGCCCGCCGCCGCCGCGACAGCCGCAGCCTTCTCGGCAGAGCCGGCGTGGTCTCGACTGGTTCATCTTCTTCCTCGCCGATGTGCAGACCGGGTTCGGACCGTTCATTGCGGTTTATCTGACCACCCAGAAATGGACACAGGCTCAGATCGGCCTGGTGCTCTCGATCGGCGGCATCGTCGGCCTGATTGGCCAGATGCCGGGAGGAGCGATCATCGATGCCGCGAAATCGGAGCGACTGGTTGCGGGCCTTGCCGTCGGGACGATCGGCTGCGCGGCGCTCGCCTATGCTGCTTGGCCGATCTTTCCCGTGGTGGCGGCGGCGGCAACGTTGCATGCTGCAGCCAGCTGCGTCTTGGGGCCGGCGATCGCGGCGATCAGCCTCGGGCTGGTCGGACCGCGTGGCATGGCCCGGCGGCTGGGCCGCAATGCCCGCTTCGCCTCGCTTGGCAATGGCGTGGCTGCCGCCGTGATGGGGACCTGCGGCTATCTGCTCTCCAGCCGCTCGGTGTTCCTGGTTACCTTCGTCCTGGCGTTTCCGACGCTCATTGCGCTGTCGCGGATTCGGGATAACGAGATCGATATCGCGCGAGCGCATGGCGAGGCGGGCCCGCGCGACCAGGAAGATGCTTGGTTTGCAAGCCTTTTGAACTTGCTGGGGAAACGGGCACTCGTGATCTTCGCCTGTGGCGTGTTCCTGCTGCAGATGGCCAATGCCGCGATGCTGCCCTTGATGGCGGGCGTGGTGACGACGCGCTCCAGCGAATGGGCCACGGTTTTGATCGCTTTCTGCATCGTGGTCCCGCAGGCTATCGTGGCTTTGACTTCGCCGTCGGTGGGGGCCGCGGCGCAGTCCTGGGGCAGGCGTCCGCTTCTGCTGCTGGGGTTCGGAGCGCTGGTGATTCGCGGGCTATTGTTTGCGGTGGTGCACGATCCCTATCTGCTGGTCGCAGTGCAGATCTTCGACGGCATCACCGCGGCCGTCTTCAGCGTGATGGTGCCGCTGATCGTGGCGGACGTTGCCTTCGGCAGCGGTCACTTCAATCTGGCGCAGGGCATCGTCGGAACCGCGACAGGCATCGGCGCATCGCTGTCGACCGTGCTTGCCGGCTATGTCAGTGACAAATTCGGCAGTCCCACCGCCTTTGCCGGCCTTTCGGGGGTGGCGATGCTTGGCCTCTTGCTGATCGCGCTGCTGATGCCGGAGACACGGCAGCGCCACAACAGAGGGCGTCCTTGAGCGACGGGGGGCAGAGGCGGCTTCAGGCGTCCATGCTGCACAGGCGCTGGCGGTTGCGCAGCACGATCTGGCGGGCGCCCGAGAAGCCGAGAATGCCCTGGCTGTGCAGCTGCGACAGCGCCCGCGACACGGTCTCGAGCGTGAGGCCGAGATAGTCGCCGATATCGCGGCGGCACATCGGCAACGCCATCATGCCGGCGACCGCGAGGCGGCGATCCATTTCCAACAGGAAGGTCGCGACCCGCTCCATCGCGGTTTTGCGTCCCAGGAGCAGCATGTGGTCTTCGGCGTGGCGCAGATCATTGGCCGTCATGGTCCAGAGCTTGCGAGCCACGTTGACGTCGACGGTCGCGGAATGCTCAAGGCTACGGCGCTTCACGAGGCGCACCGTGGTATCGATGATTGCCTCGGCTGCGAGGCGGTGCACGGTCCCGGATTCAAGCCCGAACGCGTCGCCGGGGAGGTGGAAGGCGCCGATCTGGCGGCGGCCATCGGATAGCAACTTGTAGCTGCGGACAGCGCCTGAAATCACCTGATAGACGTATTCGGCCGGCTCGTCCTCGCCATAGATCTCCTCGTCCTTCTTGTAGGAGAATTCGGTGGCGATCAGCCCGGCATGGCCGGTGATCTCGGCAAATTGGTTGACGACAGGAGCTGGAGCAGGCTGGCCGATATTCGTGCTGATGAGCGAACCGGTGAGCGACTGATTGAGCATAACCATCTCCTTTGCGGCGGATGGTGAATGGCTACAGTGCGGCACCCGTTCAGGAAATCTAGCGCGATATCTTAAGGGGGGTCCCTTACGTAGATCTACGTAGGTGGTCAGGCGGCCGGGCCGGGATCGGTATCGATCTGCCGCTCATTGATCGCATTCCGTACCCGTTTGACCAGGTTCTCGTCCAACAGCGGCTTCAGCAGGAAATCGTAGACGCCCGCGGCGGCGGCGCGCGTGGCGAGCTTGTCGTCATAATGGCCCGTGATCAAAACAACCGGTGCCGTGGCGCCGCGCCTGCGCAAGTCGTTGGTCAAGTCCACCCCATTCATATCGGGCATCTTGTAATCGATCACGAAACAGTCGATCGGGGCATGGTCGAGCGCATTCAACAACGCCGTGCCGCTGCGAAAGGTCCGCACGTCGAAGCCGTCGGTCTCCAGCAGGAATTGGAGCGAGCTGAGCACGCCAACGTCATCGTCGGCGACATAGACCTTGGGTTTCGGGATAGCCGACATTGCGAGTGCCGCGCACGTGCATGTTGAAAGGATAATTTTCAACATGCATCCGAATCCAAAAGATCTGCTTGATCTGGCTCAATCCTTCAGTGCACCGGCGCGCATCGCAAGTCGCACCAGCTCGGACAGGCTGTTTGCGCCCATCTTGGTCATGACGTTGGCGCGATAGACCTCGATGGTGCGCGGGCTGATGTCGTATTCGCGGGCGATCAACTTGTTGGACATGCCCGCCATCAATCCATCCATCACCTGACGCTCGCGCGGGCTCAGCGTCGCAATCCGCACGAGAATGTCCTGCGCGGCAGCTTCATTCTTGGCGGCGGGCTCGGCCCGGCGAATGGCCGACTCAATCATGGCGACCAGGCGCTCGTCCTCGAAGGGCTTCTCCAGGAAATCGAGCGCACCGAGCTTCATCGCCTCGACGGCGAGCGGGACATCGCCATGCCCGGTCATGACCACGATCGGGAAGCTGGAATGCTCGACCTTCATCCGCTTCAGGAGTTCGATCCCGTCAATGCCGGGCATCCGCACGTCCGAGACGACGCAGCCGAAGGATAGTTTCGGGAGGGTATCGAGAAAGCTTTGGGCGTTCTCGAACAAGGTGACCTCGAATCCCGAGGAGTCGAGCAGGAAGTTGAGCGAATCCCGCATCGCCTCGTCGTCGTCGATCACATAGACTCTCGCCTTTTCCGCCATTTTGGCTCAACCTTCGTGGGACGCAGCCGGGAGCGTGAAGCGGAACGTGGCGCCGCCCGCATCATTGTTTTCGGCCCACATGCGTCCGCCATGGGCCTCGATGATCGAACGGCTGATGGACAGGCCTACTCCCATTCCACTGTCCTTGGTGGTGAAAAAGGTCTTGAACAGGTTGGGCATGACGTCTTCATGGAACCCTGTTCCGGTATCCGAGACCGCGACCTCGATCAAGTCGTCACTGAACTTGCGGTTGGTGGCCACTAGCTCCCGCCGGCTTGACTGCGCCATCGCCTCCAATGCGTTACGGAACAGGTTCACAAGCACCTGCTGAATCTGCACCCGATCGGCGAGCACCAGGTCGGCCTCCGGGTTGAGGTTGAAGCGGAGCTGGACGTTCTGCTCGCGCGCGCCGGCGAGCCCCAGCGCGCCGGCTTCCTCGATCAGCTTGGACAGGCTTTCGACACGCTTTTCCGACTCCCCGCGCGAGACGAAGTCGCGTAGCCGCCGGATGATCTGTCCGGCGCGAATCGCCTGCTCGGCGGCGCGATCCATCGCGCTCTCGACTTTGGCCGTGTTCGGATCGGTGCTGCCGGCGAGCAGCCGCCGCGAGCCTTTCATATAGTTGCTGATGGCAGCCAGGGGCTGATTCAACTCGTGCGCGAGTGCGGATGCCATCTCGCCCATTGCGGTCAGGCGCGACACGTGAACCAGCTCGGATTGCAGCTCCCGCAGCCGCGCCTGGGTTTGCTGGTGCTCGGTCAGGTCATGGGCGAAGCCGGTGAAATAGGGCTGGCCGCCCGACTGCATTTCGCCGATCGACAGATGCATCGGGAAGGTCGTGCCGTCCCGGCGCCGTCCGGTCACGATTCGCCCGATGCCGATGATGTGGCGCTCATGGCTCGCGTGATAACGCGCCAGATAGCTGTCATGCCGCGATCGGTCCGGCTCGGGCATCAGCTCGCTGACGTTCATCCCGATCGCCTCCGGCTCGCTATAGCCGAACATCCGCTCTGCAGCCGTGCTGAAGAACTGGATAATTCCATGGCCGTCGATCACGATCATCGCATCGGGCACCGTGTCCAGGATCGAGCGGAAATGCCGTTCTCGGATCCGCAGCGCGTCTTCGAGTTGCTTCTCCTGGCTGATGTCGAGCGCAATGCCGCGAAGATAGCGCGCCTCCCCGGTAGGGCCGGCCGCAATTCCGGCCAGCAGGCGAACCCATTGTCCGCTCGTGGCCGCGCCGGGTACCTTGAACGCTATGTCGAAGCCGGCGCCCCGGAGGCGAGCCTGTTCGATCGCCGTTGTCACGGAGGCGCGGTCGCCCTCATTCAGCAGCGACAGGAACGAGGCGAGCGTCACCGGCTGGTCGGCTGCAACCCCGAATAGCTTCCGGGTGGTTTCCGACCAGTACATTTCCTGGGTTACGAGATCGAGGTCCCAGGCCCCGAAGCCCAGGGAGCGGGCATTTTCGGGACGTATGGCTGCGTCGGGAAAGGGTTGGGTTACGCCGCGCACGTTCAGTCGTTCGCCCCATAATTTGTTGCCACCGGTGTTCCCGGTGGGATCTCCATCCTACACCAAATTATACCGTTGGAAGTGTCGCATCGTCCAAAGTTTGGCCATTGATTCAAGGCTTGCCCGGAAGAAATCTCGTCCGCCGTCCGGACGAACCGGTCCGGCTGACCGCCGGTTACATTGATCTATCTCATCACGTTCTCGGATTTCATCCCTAAGAAGGCATGGAAGCAATGTGTGGAGGGATGGGATGACATTCGCAACGGTGATGGTGAGCCTTGCGCTCGACCAGCCGAACGAGGCCCGCCTCCATGTTGCGGGTGATATTGCGGAACGTTTTGGTGCTGAGGTGATCGGGGTGGCGGCGGGGCAGTTCAGTCCGCCGCTGTATTTTACGACCGGCGAACAGGCGCAGGACCTGATCTGGCAGGGCGAAGCGGCGGTGAAGCGCAAGCTCGCAGAGCTGGAAACGGTCTTTCGCGAGAGCCTCAAGACCCGTGCCGGCACCGTGAGCTGGCGCAGCGCGCTCGATTTCCCGACCCGCTACGTGCTGGCCCAGGCGCGCGCCGCCGACATCCTGGTCTGCGGCGGCCAGAGCGCGGCCTTTTCCGATGCCTTCACATCCGCAAGCCCGAAGGACCTGGTGATGGAGTCGGGCCGTCCGTTGTTGCTCGTACCCGACAGCGCCGGCTGGCTCGATCTGCGTAGCGTGCTGGTGGCCTGGAAGGACAGCCCGGAATCGCGCCGTGCGGCGGCAGATGCCCTGCCGCTGCTCAGCAAGGCCAAGAACGTGGTGGTGGCCGAGATCCTCGAAGACAACGGGGAGCGCGATGCGTGCGAATCGCGTCTTGGGGACGTTGTCTCCTGGCTGGGGCGGCACGGCGTGATCGCTTCGGCCAGAGTGGTCGAGCGGACCGGGGGGCGGGATGTGGCCGCCGCGATCGATGCGGTGGCTGACGACGTCACGGCAAGCCTCGTGGTCGCGGGCGCCTACGGCCATTCGCGATTTCGCGAACTCGTGCTCGGCGGGGTCACGGAACATCTCGTGACCCAGGCGCGACGTTGCGTGTTGCTGTCACATTGATGCGACGAATTTGAACAGGATAGCACCTTGTACAGATTTCTCGAAGAGACTGCCGGCAATTACATGATGCGGGGAGTGAAGACGGTCACCCGCGACACGACCGTGCGCGAATTGAGCGAAATGCTCGACCGCGACGATTTCAACTCCTATCCGGTCGTCGAAAACGGCGCGGTGATCGGCATCGTCACCAAGTTCGACATGCTGAAGTGCTTCGCATTCACGCCGAATCAGATGTTGCCGCGTTACAGCGACCTGATGAACCGTGCGGTCGCGGACATCATGACGACGGAGTTCATCTACGTCCGGCCGGATACCAAGCTGACGCGCGTGCTGCAGCTCATGGTCGAGCATCGCATCCGCAGCGTGCCGGTGACGGACGGCCAGAATCATCTGGTCGGCATCATCGCCCGCGAGGACATCGTGCGTGCGCTTGCCGCGGCGGCAGGCGACTAGCGCGGCGAATTTGAAGCCCGGTCAGGTCGTTCGCAGCTCGTCATCGGAAGTTCAAATTCAAAGCCGCCGTGGATAGGGGCGGGATCTCGGACGTCGTGCGAGCTTTACCGTCGATCGGCTCCGAAAGGCTCGGGGGCGAGCGACAACGCGTGCTGCGCCCGCGATCGCGCAACGCGGCTTGACGTTGCCCGTATCGATACGGGCGATCTCGTCATGGACGATCTATCCTGGTCGTTCCGCTGAATACATCGAGAGCAGAGCGTGCATTAGCAGCCTATCTTGATTTCGATCAATTCCCCGTGTGCGCGATTATGGTTGCTGGTCTCGTCTTCTTTCAGCGAGATTCCGCATGAGCGCGTCCTCAACAGCAAAATCAATGACCATCGGCGAAAGTGGGCTCTCGCTCATATTCGCCGTCACCGCTTTCCTGTGCGTCTTCGCCGCGGCGAAAGCGCTGGATCCGGCTTTCGCGTTCCACGCCTCGCTCGGGGCGGCGGCGAGCGCGGCGGCCGTGTTCGTGATTCTCAACCGCTACTTCGAGCGGCCGGCCGAACTGCCCGCCCAGGAGATCAACGGCCGTCCGAACTACAACCTCGGCCCGGTCAAGTTCGCGTCCTTCATGGCGATGTTCTGGGGCATCGCGGGTTTCACGGTCGGTCTGCTGATCGCATCCCAGCTCGCTTGGCCCTGGCTCAATTTCGATCTGCCATGGACCAGCTTCGGGCGCTTGCGTCCGCTGCACACCTCGGCGGTGATCTTCGCGTTCGGCGGCAATGTGCTGCTTGCGACCTCGTTCTACGTGGTGCAGCGGACCTGCCGCACGCGCCTGGCCGGCGATCTCGCGCCCTGGTTCGTTGTGGTCGGCTACAACTTCTTCATCCTGATCGCGGGCACGGGCTATCTGCTCGGCGTGACGCAGTCGAAGGAATACGCGGAGCCGGAGTGGTACTCCGATCTGTGGCTGACGATCGTCTGGGTCACTTATCTGCTCGTGTTCCTGGTGACGGTCATCAAGCGCAAGGAACCGCACATCTTTGTTGCGAACTGGTTCTATCTTGCCTTCATCGTCACCATCGCCGTCCTGCACCTCGGCAACAACCCGGCGCTGCCGGTCTCGCTGCTCGGCTCGAAGTCCTACATCGCGTGGGGCGGCGTGCAGGACGCGATGTTCCAGTGGTGGTACGGTCACAACGCGGTCGGCTTCTTCCTGACCGCCGGCTTCCTCGCCATCATGTACTACTTCATCCCGAAGCGGGCGGAGCGGCCGATCTATTCCTACCGGCTGTCGATCATCCACTTCTGGGCGCTGATCTTCCTCTACATCTGGGCCGGTCCGCACCACCTGCATTACACGGCGCTGCCGGACTGGGCGCAGACGCTCGGCATGACCTTCTCCATCATGCTGTGGATGCCCTCCTGGGGCGGCATGATCAACGGCCTGATGACCCTGTCGGGAGCCTGGGACAAGCTGCGGACTGACCCGGTGCTGCGCATGCTGGTCGTCTCGGTCGCCTTCTACGGCATGTCGACCTTCGAAGGGCCGATGATGTCGATCAAGGTGGTCAACTCGCTCAGCCACTATACCGACTGGACCATCGGCCACGTGCATTCCGGTGCGCTCGGCTGGGTCGGCTTCGTCTCCTTTGGCGCGCTGTACTGCCTGGTGCCGTGGGCCTGGAATCGTCGTGGTCTCTACAGCCTCAAGCTCGTGAACTGGCACTTCTGGACGGCGACGCTCGGCATCGTGCTCTACATCTCCGCGATGTGGGTCTCGGGCATCCTGCAGGGCCTGATGTGGCGGTCCTACACCTCGTTGGGCTTCCTCGAATATTCCTTCATCGAGACCGTCGAGGCGATGCATCCCTTCTACATCATCCGTGCCGCCGGCGGCGCGCTGTTCCTGATCGGCTCGCTGATCATGGCCTACAATCTCTGGATGACGGTGCGTGTCGGTGAGGCGGAAGTCGAATCGCCCGTCGCGCTTCAGCCGGCGGAATGAGGAGCGGTTACACCATGTCTTTCTGGCAACGACACCAAGTCATCGAGAAGAACTCGATCATCCTGGTCATCGGCATCCTGCTGGTGATCGCGATCGGCGGCCTCGTCGAGATCACCCCGTTGTTCTACCTGAAGAGCACGATCGAGGCGGTCGATGGGGTGCGTCCCTACACGCCGCTGGAACTGGCCGGCCGCAACATCTACGTCCGCGAGGGCTGCTACCTCTGCCACTCGCAGATGATCCGTCCCCTGCGCGACGAGGTGGAACGTTACGGCCACTTCTCGCTCGCGGCGGAGAGCATGTACGACCATCCATTCCAATGGGGGTCGAAGCGCACAGGTCCTGACCTCGCCCGCGTCGGCGCCAAATATTCCGACGATTGGCACGTCACTCACTTGACCAATCCGCGCGCGATCGTGCCGCAATCCGTCATGCCCGGCTATCCGTTCCTGAAGGAGACCGAGCTCGACGCCAGCAATATCGCGGATCATCTGAAGACGCTGCGTGAGGTCGGTGTGCCCTATACGGAAGAGCAGATCGCCAACGCCGCGGCCGATCTCAAGGCCCAGGTCGATCCGGACAGCGCCGACGCGGAAGCGCTTATCAAGCGTTATCCGAAGGCGGTGGTCCGCAATTTCGACGGCAAGCCGGGAGCTCCGACTGAGATGGACGCGCTGATCGCCTACCTGCAGATGCTTGGAACGTTGGTCGACTTCAAGCTCTACAACGAAAAAGCCAACCTCCGCTGAGCTTGGGAAGGCAAGAATCATGAAGCCCATCCTTGTGATTGAGAATATCGCGTCGTCCCTGGTGACGACGCTGTGGACCCCGATCTTCGTCGCGATCTTCATCGCGATCGTGACCTATGCCCTCTGGCCTCGCAACCAGGCCGCTTTCGACGAGGCGGCGCGCATGCCGTTGCGGGAGGATTAATCATCATGGCTGACCATAACGAAATCGACACTGTCTCCGGCACCGCCACAACCGGCCATGCATGGGACGGCATCAAGGAGCTCAACACGCCGCTGCCGCGGTGGTGGTTGATCACCTTCTATCTTACCATCGTCTGGGCGATCGGTTACTGGGTCGTCTATCCGGCCTGGCCGCTGATCTCCACCAACACCAAGGGCCTGCTCGGCTACTCCTCCCGTGCGGAGGTTGCGGTCGAACTCGCCAATCTGGAGAAGATCCGCGGGGAGAAGATGGCGGCGCTCGCGACCGCCCCGCTCGCCGACATCGAGAAGGACCCGGCGCTGCTCGCGCTGGCCCGCGCCCGCGGCAAGACCGTGTTCGGCGACAATTGCGCTCCGTGCCATGGCACCGGCGCGACCGGCTCGAAGGGCTTCCCGAATCTGAACGACGACGATTGGCTGTGGGGCGGTACGCTGGACCAGATCGAACAGACGATCCGTTACGGCGCACGTTCCGGCAATGCGAAAGCGCATGAAGGCCAGATGCTCGCCTTCGGCAAGGACGGAGTCCTGAAGCCGGCGGAGATCATTGCGGTTGCCAATTATGTGCGGTCACTCTCGGGCCTGCCCACCCGGCAGGGCTACGACGCTGCCGCGGGCGCCAAGATCTTCGCGGAGAACTGCGCCGCCTGTCACGGCGACAATGCCAAGGGCAATCCGGAGCTCGGCGCGCCAAATCTGACCGACAAGATCTGGCTGTACGGCTCGGATGAGGCGACGTTGATCGAGACCATCACCAATGGTCGGGCCGGTGTCATGCCTGCCTGGGAAGGGCGGCTCGATCCCGCGACCATCAAGGCCATGGCGGTGTATGTCCACTCCCTGGGTGGTGGAAAGTAGCGGAATTCCAACGGAAATTTCGCTTCGATTGAGCTGGATCAAACGCGCGGCCGGAGGCGAGCATACCTTCGGCCGCAAATGCGAGATGTATCCCAGCCATGAACAAGACGGTAAGACCGGAAGACCTGCAGCCGGTTGACGATTCCGGCCCGCTCTACGCGGCGCACAAGAAAGTCTACCCACAGAGCGTCTCCGGGACCTTTCGCCGGATCAAATGGACACTGATGGCGCTCTGCCTCGGCGTCTATTATTTCCTGCCGTTCGTGCGCTGGAATCGCGGTCTCGGCGCGCCTGACCAGGCGGTGCTGATCGATTTCCCGAACCGCCGCTTCTACTTCTTCTTCATCGAGCTGTGGCCGCAGGAGGTCTATTATTTCACCGGGCTTCTGATCATCGCTGCGGTCGCGCTGTTCTTGATGAACGCGATCGGCGGCCGCATCTGGTGCGGCTATCTTTGCCCGCAGACGGTCTGGACCGACCTGTTCTATGCGGTGGAGCGGCTGATCGAGGGCGACCGGCGCGAGCGCATGAAGAAGGACGCCTCGAACGATCCGATGAAGCTTGAGCGCGTCTCCGAAATCGTGCTCAAGCACTCGATCTGGCTTTTGATCGCGTGGTGGACCGGCGGCGCCTGGGTCCTCTATTTCAGCGATGCGCCGACCCTGGTGAAGGATCTCGTCACCTTCCAGGGACCGGTGCTCGCCTATGTCTGGATCGCGATCCTGACCGCGACCACTTACCTGCTTGCGGGCTTCATGCGCGAGCAGGTGTGCGTCTACATGTGCCCGTGGCCCCGCATCCAGGCTTCGCTCACCGACGAATGGGCGCTTAACGTCACCTATCGCTATGATCGTGGCGAGAAGCGGATGTCGGTCAAGAAGGCCGCCGAGCTGCGGGCCCTGGGCGTGAAGGCCGGCGACTGCATTGATTGCCGGCAATGCGTCGCAGTATGCCCGACCGGCATCGATATCCGCAACGGCGCGCAGATGGATTGCATCCAATGCGGCCTGTGCATCGATGCCTGCGACACCGTGATGGCCAAGATCGGCCGTCCAACCCGACTGATCGGTTACGACAACGACATCAACATCCACCGCCGCCAGGAAGGCAAGCCGCCGATCTATCGGCCGGTGCGTCCGCGCACCCTGGTCTATGGCGCGATCATTGCCGGGGTAGGCGGCTTCATGGTCTACACGCTGGCGACCCGCTCGTTGCTCGACGTCAACGTCCTGCATGACCGCAATCCGCTGGCGGTGAAGCTGTCCGACGGCTCGATCCGCAACGCCTATACGATGCGCGTGCTCAACAAGCACGGTTTTGATCGCGTCATCGCCATCGATATCGAGGGGCCGGCGAACGCGACTGTCCACGTCGTCGGCGCCGATTCCGTCACACCGGACCGGCCGATGATCGTGGTCGGACGCGACCAGACCGAAGAGCTGCGGCTTCTGGTCACCGCGCCGGCCGAGAATAATCCGGAAAAGTCGATCCCGGTGAAGTTCCACATCACCGATATCGGGCTCGGCGTAGTCGCCTCCGCCACTGACAATTTCGTCAATCCTTGAGCTTTGAGGATCTTAGGTCATGAGCCGTCATTCCAAGCCATCGAAGCCGCTGACCGGCCGCATGGTGCTTCTGATGCTGATCGCCTTCTTCGGCACCGTGATCGGCGTCAATGTCACCATGATGCGGTTGGCGATCTCCACGCTGCCCGGCACCGAGGTGGACAGCGCCTACAGCGCGAGCCTTGGTTATGAGAAGGAAATCGCGGCAGCGCGAGCGCAGGCCGCGCGCGGCTGGAAGGTCGACGCCCATATCGAGCGTGGCCAGGATGGAGTGGCCGTCGTGCGGGTCGCGGCCCATGACCGCAGTGGCAAGCCGGTGACCGGGCTCGCATTCCAAGGCCGGCTGGAGCGGCCGGCCGACAAGCGTGCCGACCAGGCGGTCGAACTCGATGAAGTCGGCACGGGGGTCTATCGCGGCAGCGCCGGGCAGATCGCGCCGGGCCAGTGGGATCTGGTGCTGGAAGGCGACGCCCGCGGAGAGCGGATGTTCCTGTCCAAGAATCGCGTGCTGTTGAACTGAGAGGGGACTCGTCATGCAGGTGACGCGCGATTTCTCCCATTACGTCAAGGATCTCGGTTCGGGCCTGAAGCATATCGATCTGGCGGTTGAGGGTGTCAGCTGCGCCGGCTGCATGGCCAAGATCGAGCGCGGGCTGTCGGCGCTTCCGGACGTGACCTTGGCGCGCGTTAACCTGACCGACCGCCGCGTGGCGCTGGAGTGGAAGCAGGGCACGCTCGATCCCGCCAAGTTCATCGACCGCCTCGCCGAGCTCGGCTACAAGGCCTATCCGTTCGAGAAGGCCAGCGCGGAGGCGACCGAGGCCGAGGAGTCGCGCTTCCTGCTGCGCTGCCTGGGTGTCGCGGCCTTCGCCACCATGAACGTGATGATGCTGTCGATCCCGGTATGGTCGGGCAATGTCAGCGACATGCTGCCGGAGCAGCGTGACTTCTTCCATTGGTTGTCGGCCGTCATCGCGTTGCCGGCCGCTGCCTATGCCGGTCAGCCGTTCTTTCGCTCGGCGTGGCGCGCCCTCAAAACCGGCAACGTCAACATGGATGTGCCGATCTGCATCGGCGTGATCCTGGCGCTCGGCATGTCCGTGGTGGAAACGTTCCATCACGCCGAACATGCCTATTTCGACGCTGCCATCATGCTGCTGACCTTCCTCCTGGTCGGCCGCTATCTCGACCAGAACATGCGGCGGCGGACGCGTGCGGTCGCCGGAAACCTGGCGGCACTGAAAGCCGAGACCGCGACCAAGTTCGTCGGCGCCGACGAGATCTCCGAGGTGCCCGTGGCGGCGATCCGTGCCGGCGACATCGTGCTGCTGCGGCCCGGCGAACGCTGCGCCGTCGACGGTGTTGTCATCGAAGGACGTTCGGAGATCGACCAGAGCCTGATCACCGGCGAAACGCTCTACGTGCCGGCGGAGCAGGGCACCGCGGTGTATGCCGGCTCGCTCAACATATCCGGGACGCTGCGCGTGAAGGTCTCAGCGGCGGCCGAAGGCACGCTGCTGGCCGAGATCTCGCGCCTGCTCGACAACGCGCTGCAAGCACGCTCGCGCTACATGCGCCTCGCCGACCGTGCCTCGCGGCTGTATGCGCCGGTGGTGCATGCGACCGCGCTGCTCACCGTTCTCGGCTGGGTGCTCGCAGGCGCAAGCTGGCATGACGCCGTCGTCACCGGCATTGCCGTGCTGATCATTACCTGCCCCTGCGCGCTCGGGCTCGCGATCCCGACGGTGCAGACGGTCGCCTCGGGTGCGATGTTCAAGTCCGGCGTGCTGCTCAATGCAGGCGATGCGATCGAGCGTCTCGCAGAAGCCGATCACGTGATCTTTGACAAGACCGGCACGTTGACGCTGCCGGAACTCGAAGTGGTCAACGCGGCCGACATTCCGCCGGATGTGTTTGCGCTCGCGGGTCAGCTCGCGCTGTCGAGCCATCATCCAGTGGCGGCGGCAGTCGCGCAGGCCGCCAATGCCAAGGCGCCGCTGGTCGGCGCGGTGGAAGAACCCGGGCAGGGCGTGCGGGCGACGGTGCAGGGTGTGGAAATCAGGCTGGGGCGGCCCTCCTTCTGCGGCGCTGACGGCCTTGCCGCCGGAAAAACCGATATCGATCCCGAAGCGTCGATCGTGGCCTTCAGCCGTGGCGAGGAGAAATTCCTGTTCTCGGTCCGCCAGGGACTGCGGCCGGATGCAGCCAGGATCATTGCCGGATTGAAGCGCCGTGGTATCGCGGTGGAAATTCTGTCGGGCGATCGCCAAGCGGCGGTCAAAGCGGCCGCCGAAGCCCTCGGCATCCGCGAATGGCGCGCCGGTGTCACGCCGGCCGACAAGATCGCCCGCATCGAGGAATTGAAGCGGCAGGGCGTCAAGGTGATGATGGTCGGCGACGGCATGAACGATGCGCCATCGCTTGCGGCCGCTCACGTCTCGATGTCGCCGATCTCGGCCGCGCATCTCAGTCAGGCCACCGCCGACCTGGTGTTCTTGGGCCGGCCGCTGGCACCCGTGCTCGCGGCGATCGATTATGCCCGCAAGGCGCTGCAGCTGATGCGGCAGAACCTCTGGCTCGCGGTGGGCTATAATCTGCTCGCGGTGCCGATCGCGATCAGCGGCGTGGTGACTCCGCTGATCGCGGCCGCGGCCATGTCCGGCTCGTCGATCCTCGTAATGTTGAATGCGCTACGTGCCCGCAACGTGAGGGAGGAGCAGACGTCATGGAAGTCATGATCATTCTCGTGCCGCTGGCGCTTGCCCTCGGCCTTATGGGACTATGTGCGTTCTTATGGTCGCTCAAGAGCGGTCAGTATGACGATCTCGAGGGCGCTGCGTGGCGCGCGATTGCCGACGACGATGAGCCGACGGAGCTGCCCCGGCAGGCCTCCTCCAGGGGCCGCTGACCGCCGCTACCGGTCCGCCTCAGGCGCGGTTCTATAATCAGCGAATGTTGCTCCGTGCCGCCGCTTGTTTGCAGCGAGCTGATAAGCCAGACATCTGCGAGTTATTTGTTGCCGCTGGTATGCGAAAACCACGCGGTTAAGAGATCGGTTGCAGTTTGCGAGCTAGTTTCACTTCAGTTTCCGAGCCGGTGTCATTGCATCGCCTGCCGTAGCGGCCAGGCGACGATCCCTCGCGGGCAGCCGGCCGACTTTGGTGGCGAAGGCGAAACACCATGCTCGAAGATGGCTCGTTCACGTCCAGGACTGGCGGGGCCAGCCTGAAATGGAGAGTGCTCGCCGGTAATTTGGTGACGGCTCTTCTGGCTCTCACATTCGCCGGGCTGGTCGCGTGGACAGGCTGGACGGATCTGCGCGAACGCGAGCAGTCGGCGCGGGTCCTGACCGCCTTCGAATCGGTGATGAAGGTCAACAGCCAGATTCCGCTCGAGCGCAGCGCCTGGAACCTGCTTGCCGGCGCGGCAGCGGCTTCGACCAGCGAAGTCGCCGGGCTGGACAAGTTGATTGCCGCTACCGATGCGGGCATCCTCAAGGCCAAGGCCGATCTTCAGAAGGCCGGCCTATCGACCAACAATGTCGAGGCCGCCGAGCGCATCTTGAAGCAGCTCCGTGGGGCGGCGCGCGCTGCCGTCGTGCTGCCATTGGCCCAGCGCCCGCAGAACATCCAGGCGACGACCATCGACAGTCTCGGGCGTGCGGTCGATGCCCTGACGGCCGGCACGGACGAAACGCTGATCGAAATATCGCGCACGGCCGGTGACATCGAGAATGTCCTGCCGTCGGTTCAGGTCGCGCAGCTGGCGCAGGCGATGCGAACGGTCGGCGGTGCCAGGTCCGCCGTTCTGCGCTTCTTCATTCAGAACCTGTCCTGGACCCCAGCGCGCCTTGCCGAAGTCACGGAGCAGACCGGACAGGTCGCATTGCTCTGGCAGCAGATCGAGTTGGCGGTCAGGAACGTTCGCGATGCGCCGGAGCTGACGGCCGCTCTCGAGCATGTGCGCTCGACCATGATGAGCGAGGGCAAGCGGCGCTATCGGGACGTCGTCAACGCTGCGCGGGATGGTCGCCCATCGCCGGTCGATGGCGCGCAGTGGGGCCCCTGGACCTCGCCGATGCTGAACAACATTCTGGTGCTCCGCGATGCCGCGTTGAAGTTCGCCCACCAGGCCAATGATCGGGCGATCGAGGCCGCGCGTATGCGCCTGTTCGGCGCGTTCGCGGCGTTCCTGCTCGTCGCCGCTGCCTCGGCCGGCGTAATGATCGCGGTGATTCGCCAGGTGATCCGGCCGCTCAGCGGCCTCACCGCTGTGACGCATCGTCTCGCCAATGGCGAGCTGAGTGCGGAGATTCCGGACGAGACCCGCAAGGACGAGATTGGCGCGATGGCGCGGGCGTTGAAGATCTTCAAAGATGCCTTGATCTCCAAGAAGGAGGCGGACGAGGCTGGTGCGCGCGAGGCGCAGGCGCAGATCGATCGTGCGCGTCGGCTCGACAGCATTACCCGCGGCTTCGAGGCGGCGATTGCCGAGATCGTGGAGACGGTGTCCTCGGCGGCGACCGGGCTCGAAGCCTCCGCCGACCGGCTGACTGCCACAGCCAACCACTCGCAACAGCTCACGACGATGGTTGCGTCCGCATCGGAAGAAGCCTCGGCCAATGTCCAGTCGGTGGCTTCGGCGACCGAGGAGCTCTCGTCCTCGGTGAACGAGATCAGCCGCCAAGTGCAGAATTCGGCTCAGATCGCCGGAGAGGCGGTCGAGCAGGTGCGCCAGACCACCAGCCGGGTCGGGGAGCTCTCGCAGGCGGCGGCCCGGATCGGCGACGTCGTCGAGCTCATCAACACCATCGCCGGGCAAACCAACTTGTTGGCGCTGAACGCGACGATCGAGGCCGCCCGCGCCGGCGATGCCGGCCGAGGGTTTGCGGTGGTTGCCACCGAGGTGAAAGCTTTGGCCGAGCAGACCGCCAAGGCGACCGATGAGATCACCCAGCAGATCTCGAGCGTTCAGGCGGCCACACAGGAGTCGGTCAGCGCGATTCGGCAGATCAGCGAGACCATCGAACGCGTCTCGGAGATTGCCGCAACGATTGCATCCGCAGTGGAGGAGCAGGGCGCCGCGACCCAGGAGATTTCCCGCAACGTTCAACAGGCTGCGCAGGGCACGCACCAAGTCTCGGCGAACATCACCGATGTGCAACGGGGAGCGAGCGAGACCGGCTCCGCCTCGGCGGAGGTGCTTTCATCGGCTAAATCGCTGGCCGGGGATTCCAGCCGTCTGAAGCGTGAAGTAGGGAATTTCCTCAAGGCGCTGCGCACGGCGTGAGGACGGCGGAGCTCGCCAGATCGTCTCGCCAGGCCGTAACGGCGATCCCATTGCGGTGTTCGCATGAAAAAGCTCGAATCGCATCCGGGCTTCTGTTTGCAGCTGTGCTGGAGCTGAGCGCCGGCTACGACGCCACCGTCTTCTGATACAGCGCGCTGTAGCAGGCAGCCGACAGATTCCAGCTGAACGAGCGCCCCATCGCCGAGAGCCGCATCGCGTTCAGTCGCTCGGCGCTCATGAAGGCCGAGAAGGCGCGGCGGACGCCGCCGAGGAAGGATTCCGCCGACGGCTTCGGAAACAGGAATCCGGTTTCGCCGTCGGTGATGGTCTCGGCCAGACCGCCGGTCTGGTGACCGATCGGCAGCGAGCCGAACCGCTGGGCATACATCTGGCTGAGGCCGCAGGGCTCGAAGCGTGACGGCATCAAGGTGAAGTCGCTGCCGGCAAAGATGCGTCGCGCCTGCGCTTCATTGAAGCCGATCGCGACTCCGATGGCATCGGGGCGGCGGCGATGTGCCTCGAGCAGCGCCCATTCGATCGCCGGCTCGCCCGAGCCCGTGACCACGATTTGACCGCCCGCCTCGACGATCTGGTCCGCCGCCTCGAGGACGAGATCGATGCCCTTCTGGTGGACCAGACGAGCGACCAGGCCGAACATCGGCCCGCGCGAGACCGCAAGCCCGAACTGCCTGCGGACGTAAGCGGCATTGGCGCGCTTGCCTTCCCAGTCGCCGGCGCCGAACTGCTGCGCCAGTTGCGTGCAGTAGCGGGGATCCCAGCTCTCGTCGATGCCGTTGAGGATGCCGGTGAGCTCATGCGCATCGGAGCGCTGGCGCAACAGGCCTTCGAGGCCGCAGCCGAGCTCCTCCGTCGTGATCTCCTTGGCGTAGGTGGCGCTGACGGTGGTCAGGTGGGACGCATAGACCAGCCCGCCCTTGAGGAAGGAGAGCTTGTCGTAGAATTCCAGCCCGTCGATATGGAACGAGGACTCCGGTGCGCCGATCCGCCGCAGCGACTCCCGCGGAAACAGGCCCTGGTAGGCAAGGTTATGGATGGTGAGGATCGAGGGTACGTCGACGCCGCGCCAGGCGAGATAGGCGGGCACCAGTGCCGCCTGCCAGTCGTTGGCATGAACGAGGTCGGCTGCCCAGTTCTTGTCCAAGGTGCCTGCAGCTAATTCAGCAGCGGCCGCGGCGAGACGACCGAAGCGGATATCATTGTCCGGCCAATCCTGACCGTTCTCGTCGCCATAGGGATTGCCAGGGCGATCGTAGAGTTGGTCGCAAAGAAGCACGTAGACCGGCAGCCCGTCGCGTGTCGACGATCGCCCGAGCGCGCAGGCCGGCATCTCCGCGAGCGCCTCGCATTGGCCAACGATGTCGATATGGGTGAGTTGTTCGATCACGTCCCGATAGCCGGGCAGCATGATCCTGACGTCGGTATGTGAGCGAAGTGCTCTGGGAAGAGCAGCGGAAACGGCGGCCAGTCCGCCCACCCGGACGAAGTCGTCCATCTCGGTCGTAACGAACAGAACCCTCAAGAGATGCCCTCGATCAAGCCCCATGGAATGCCTATGCAAGAAAAGGTCCAAAGTAACCATCAACCGGAAAGCGAAGGACCGGGAGAACCGTAAGGGCGAAACGCTTTCGGCGAACTACGGTTCGATTTAGGGTGCCACCGCGCCGTGCGCCATGACTGATAATCCGTAAATCCAATACGGACGCGAGGTCGATCTCGCCGGGACGCTGCTGCGCGAATGAGGAAACTCCGGGAATCAGGGAGCTGTGCGTGACGATAGGCGAAAACGATGAGGGGAATTTGACAGGAGCCTTCGCAGGCCTTCGCGTGCTCGACTTTTCGACCACCATTGCCGGTCCACATTGTACGCGGATGCTCGCGGACATGGGCGCCGAGGTGATTAAGATCGAGTCAGGTGAAGGTGAAACGATGCGCACCCGGCCGCCGGTTCGCAGCGGCTGCTCCTCTACCTTCGGCCAGCTCAATGTCGGCAAGAGGAGCGTGGTGCTCGATCTGAAATCGCCGGCCGGTCTCGAGGCGGTGCGTCGGCTGGCGGCCACGGCCGATATCCTGGTCGAGAATTTCCGCCCGGGCGTGATGCCGCGCCTGAAGCTGGATTACGCGGCGCTCGCGGGCCTCAATCCGCGATTGATCTACTGCTCGATCTCCGGCTACGGCCAGACCGGTCCATCCGCCGAATTGCCGGCTTATGCGCCGGTGATCCACGCGGCTTCCGGCTACGACATGGCGCATCTGGCCTATCAGCCCGGGCGCGACCGGCCCGATTACTGCGGCATCTACCACGCGGACGTGGTGACCGGCGCTTATGCCTTTGGCGCGATCGCCTCCGCACTTTACCAGAGGGAGAGGACCGGGCGCGGCCAGCACATCGACTGCTCGATGCTGGAATCGATGCTGACGCTGACCTTGAATGAGATCCAATTGTCGCAGTTTCCCGTTCCGCTCCCGCCGCGACCAACCTTCGGGCCGGTCGAGAGCCGCGACGGCTTTGTCATGATCGCCATTGCCAGCGAAAAGACCTTTCAGAACCTGATGAAGGTGATCGGCCGTCCCGAATGGGTCGAAGATGTCCGCTTCGCGAAATATGCCGATCGCCGCGCGAACTGGGGCGCGCTGATGGATGGCGTCGAGGCCTGGTCGCGCGAGCTGACCAATGCGGAATGCCTGGCGGCGCTGAGCGCCGGTGGCGTGCCCAGCTCGGCCTATCGCACCGTCGCCGAGGCACTGAACGATCCCCAGCTCGCCCATCGCGATGCCCTGGCGGAGGTCGAAGATGACGGCGGCACATTCAAGGTCGTCAATCTGCCGTTCCGCATGTCGGAAGCGAAGGTCGCGGCCGGTCGCCGTGCCGCGTCTCTGGGCGAGCATACCGATGCGGTGTTGAAGGAGGTCGGCCTCGCGTCGATGCGCGTTGAGCAATCGCGCGAGTGATGCGTTCTGATCCGGATAGGCATGAGCGCGGCGTTCAGCGGCGGCCTTGCCGCTCAACAGATTTCCGTCCAATGTCCGCGAACGGTATCAACCAGGTCCGGAACAACCGGACGTGCGGCAGGAGGAAACACCGCAGGGCCCGCCGATGGCTCTCCCCGCGGCCACGTGTCTTCTCCGGCCGTCTGTCAGCCTGCGCTCGTCTCCCATGCGCAGCGCGACCGGAGGGAACATGAAGAGTTTTAAGGTCACCGATTTCAGCGCGCCGCTGCACGAGATCGACGAGCCGACCCCGCAGCCCGCGGGCACGCAGGTGCTGGTCAAGGTCAAGGCAGCCGGCGTCTGCCACAGCGATCTGCACATCTGGGAAGGCGGCTACGATCTCGGCCACGGCCGCAAGCCGCTGTCCCTGAAAGACCGCGGCGTGTCGCTGCCGCGGATCATGGGCCACGAGAGCGCGGGCGAGATCCTGGCCTTCGGCCCGGAGGTGACCGAGGCCGACAAGGGGGGGCTCAAGATCGGCGATGTCGTGCTGGTCTATCCGTGGATCGGCTGCGGCAAATGCGCGACCTGTCTCGCGGGCGATGAGAATATGTGCCTGAAGCCGGCCTCGCTCGGCGTCTATTGCGACGGCGGCTATGCCGACCACATGACGGTGCCGCACCCGCGTTACCTGCTCGACCTCAAGGGACTCGATCCGGTCACGACGGCGCCATACGCCTGTTCGGGCGTCACCACCTACAGCGCGCTGAAGAAGGTCGAGAAGGATTTCGGCACGCCGATCGTGATCTTCGGCGCCGGCGGACTTGGCCTGATGGCGTTGTCGCTGCTGAAGGCGATGGGCGGCAAGGGCGCGATCGTGGTCGATATCGATGCCAAGAAGCGCGAGGCGGCGGAGGCGGCCGGCGCGCTCGCGACCGTCGACGGCAAGGCGCCCGATGCGTTGGAGCAACTGGTCAAGAAGGCTGGCGAGCCGATCCGCGCCGCGATCGATCTGGTCGGCAATGCCGCCACTGCGCAGCTCGGCTTCGACTGTCTGACCAAGGGCGGCAAGCTCGTGATGGTCGGCCTGTTCGGCGGCGGCGCGCCGTGGGCGTTGCCGCTGATTCCGATCAAGGCCATCACCATTCAGGGCAGTTACGTCGGCAACCTCCGGGAGACCCAGGAGCTGCTCGATCTTGTCAGGACGAAGAAGATCGCGCCGATCCCGGTGACGCCGATGCCGCTCGCCAGGGCCAATGACGCGCTTCGCGAACTGCAAGCGGGCCGTTTGGTCGGCCGCGCCGTGCTGACGCCGTAGTACTCACCCGCTCTTTCGTCATTGCGAGGAGCGCGAAGCGACGAAGCAATCCAGAGTCTCAACCTGGGCCCTGGATTGCTTCGCTTCGCTCGCAATGACGACCCTAACTCACTCGGATCGCGAAGAAACCATGCCCACCACCAATGCACTCCACATCGCAGTCCTCCCCGGCGACGGCATCGGCCCGGAGGTCATGGCGCCCGCGCTCGAAGTGCTGCGCAAGGTCGAAACCAGGGCGGGTCTTTCGTTCCGCTTCACGGAAGCCCAGGCCGGCGCCAACAACTATCTCGCCACCGGCGTGTCGATCGCCGACTCCACGATCCGGCTGTGCGAGCAGGCGGACGCGATCCTCCTTGGCGCCTGCGGGCTGCCGTCGGTGCGCTACCCCGACAACACCGAGATCGCGCCGCAGATCGAGCTGCGCTTCCACTTCGACCTCTATGCCGGCGTACGGCCGGCGCGGCTGATCCCGGGCGTGCCGAGCCCGATCGTCGGCGCCGCCGAGCGCGGCATCGACTTTGTCGTGATCCGCGAGTCGACCGAGGGGCTGTTCGCCTCGATGGGGAAAGGCGTGGTCACGCATGAGGATGCGCGCGAGACGCTCGTCATCACCCGCAAGACGTCGGAGCGGCTGTTCAACTTCTCCTTCAAGCTTGCCGCCCGCCGCAAGGCGCGCGGCCGCTCCGGCACCTTGGCTTGCGTCGACAAAGCCAATGTATTCAAGGCCTTCGCTTACTTCCGCAAGATTTTCGATGAGGTCGCTCACCTTCATCCGGATGTGAAGACGGACCATCTCTACATCGACGCTTGCGCTCTCATGTTGGTGAAGCGGCCCTGGGACTTCGACGTTCTCGTCACCGAGAACATGTTCGGCGACATCCTGTCCGATCTCGCCGCCGGTCTCGTCGGCGGCATGGGCATGGCGCCCTCAGCCGACATCGGCGATCGTCACGCCGTGTTCCAGCCGTGCCACGGCACCGCGCCCGATATCATGGGGCAGGGCAAGGCCAATCCGACCGCCATGATCCTGTCGGCCGCGATGATGCTGGATTGGCTCGCCGACGTCAGCGGCATCGAAAGAGCCGCTGAAGCGGCCCAGCGGATCGAGCAGGCGGTCGACAAGGTCTATGCGTCCGGCCTCAAGCCGATCGAGTTCGGCGGCAGTGCCGGCACCGCCGAGGTGACCCGGGCCGTGCTCGATGCGCTGTGAATCCCTTTAGCCGTCCTCGTCAGAAGATCTGGGCGGTGACGACGGCATAGGCGATGAAGACGACGCTGAGGCCCCACACCATTCCGGCGATCCGGCCGCCCCGGCCGAAGGCGAGTTCGAGCGCGACATAGCTGAGGGTGCCCAGCGCCATGCCATTGATCAGATTATTGGTCAGCACGGTGACGAGCAGCATCAGGACAATTGGCACCGCGGTCGCGAGGTCGGTCATGTCGACGCGCGCAAACCCCTGCATCATCAGGACGCCGACCATGATCAGGGCCGGCGCGGTAGCCTGCGGCGGGATGATCACGAAGATCGGCCAGAAGAACAATGCCAGGCAGAAGAAGGCGGCCACCGTCAGCGAGGTCAGCCCGGTGCGGCCGCCGGCCTGCACGCCGGTGATCGACTCGATATAGGCGGTCACCACCGAGGTGCCGAGCAGGGGGCCCACGATCGAGGCCGTCGCGTCGGTCGCGAACACCGCCGTCGCGTTGGGGATCGACCCATCCGGGCGCCGCAGATTGGCGGCACCGGTCACACCGATCAGCGTGCCGAGCGTGGAGAAGAACTCGGCGCACAGGAAATAGAAGAGCAGTGGCAGGGCAATGAGGAAATGGCTGACGAGATAGCCGACGTCCATCGCCATGAACGTGCTTGCCGGCCAGCGCGGCCACGACAGCAGCGTCTGCGGCATCGAGGTGACCATCTTTCCGTTGGCACCGGGCACGACCAGCCCGACCAGGGTCAGAACCGCGATCGAGATGATCAGCGCGCCCGGCACGCGGCGGGCCACCAACACCGGCGTCAGCAGCAGGCCCGCCAATGTCAGCACGACCGGCGGACTGCGCAGCGAGCCCATCGCGACATAGGTCGACTGGCTCGCCACGATGAAGCCGGCCCCGCGCAGCGCAATGAACACGATCAGCGTGCCGACCGCAGCCTGGATACCGATCTTCAGGGTCTCAGGAACGTCCCTGGCGGCACGCTCACGCAATCTCGTCAGGCTGAGGATCAGGAACAGGACGCCGGTGAAGGCGACCATGGCAAGCGCTCCCTGCCAGGGCATGCCCATCTGCTTGACGATGACATAGGTGAAAATGATGTTGGAGCCCATGGCGGGGGCGACCGCGAGCGGCAGGTTGGCCGACAGGCCCATCAGCACCGCGCCGAAGATCGCCGCGAGCGCAGTGGCGCTCACGAGGTCGGCGCGATCCATCCCGGCATTGGACATGATGGCTGGATTGACTGCGATGATGTAGGCCATCGCGGCGAAGGTGGTGGCGCCCGCCATGATCTCGCGGCCGATCGTGGTGCCGCGCGCGGTCAGCTTGAAGAAGCGGTCGAGCACGCCGCCGTCTTGAGCCGATGATCCTCCCGAAGCCGCTGCCACGGATGCCGCAGCGGGTTGCGCCTTCGTCATGTCCTGCATCGCGGTCTCCGTCCTTGCGCGGTCTTTCGACGCCTGATCACCACACCACCGGGTGGGTCTTGCCGGTCTGCACGTTGATGAAGCCGAGCGGTGCCTGCTCGCAGGGGGCGACCAGGACCCAGCTCCAGGGCGCGCAGGTCAGGGTCGCGAACATCAGCCGCTCGGGAAAGCCGGGATACCAGCGCGGCCGGAACGTCGGCTCGTACATCCAGTCGACCTTGCGGCCTTCGGCGTAGAGAGCTTGCATCTCCGCATCGAGCGCCTCGGCGGAACGGCAGCTCATGAGACCGCCGACCTCGAAGCGGACGGTAGCC
The DNA here is from genome assembly GCF_032484835.1 of Bradyrhizobium sp. SZCCHNS1022. Classification (NCBI taxonomy): domain Bacteria; kingdom Pseudomonadati; phylum Pseudomonadota; class Alphaproteobacteria; order Hyphomicrobiales; family Nitrobacteraceae; genus Bradyrhizobium; species Bradyrhizobium sp. SZCCHNS1022. The sequence continues at coordinate 106,043 of NZ_JAUETT010000004.1, forward strand.
GCGAGTTCGCCTTCGCGCACGAGCGCCCAACCGCCCTGCTGGGCGACGAGCGCGTTGACGGCCTTGGCCATCGCTGCATCCGACGAGCCGACCACCCAGATGTTGTGCTTGTCATGGGCGACCGAGCAGGCCAGCGCCGTCTCCGGCGTGCGCGGGCCGCAGCCCTTCCAGAACATCTTCGACACCCGGCCATCGCCCGAGAAGCGATCGACAATGGCGAATTTGGTGATGGCGAGGTTCTCGTCGCGCTGTACGGCGCCGTCACGCACGGGCAATTCGAACGAGTAGAAATCGGGATGCCAATGGAATGGGCGGATCACGGCCGCCTGCATCGTCGTGCGCCCGGCGGCAGCCGGCAGCGCGAAATCCTCCGGCATGATTTCGCGCTTGATGTTGATCGTCTTGGTGGCCCAGTCCGGCCAGGCGATGCGGGGCACCTCGCCGAGATAGCGCGTCCCTTCTGAGACCTGGCGGCCGTCGGCCCAGACCTCCGCGATCGTGAGGTTCTCGACGTCCGACAACAGCACGACGTCACCGAATCGGCCGGGCGCGAGGCTGCCGACGAACGGTGTCAGCCGCATATGCCGTGCGGGGTTGATGGTGAGGCACTGGATCGCGATTTCCGGAGCAAGACCGGCCTCGATCGCGACGCGCGCATTGTGATCGCTGGCGCCGAGCGCCAGCGTGTGGCTGGCGCTGCGGTCGTCCGTGGTGAATGCGATCTGCGACCAGTCCTTAAGGCCCTTCTTCAGCAGCCAGGCGACGATCTCGGGCATCGCGTAGATGCGCAGCTCGATGAAGAGACCGCGGGTCAGCTTGTCCCAGGTTTCCTCCGGCGTCTGCACCTCATGGTCGGAGGCAAGGCCGGCGGCGGCGAAGGCGTTGATCTCCGGCAGCTCGCGCAAGCCCGAGGCATGGCCCTCGACGACCCCTCGCGCCGCGAAGGTCGCGCCGATCATGCTCCAGAGCCGCTCATAGGAGGGATTGTCCGGATTCCAGACTGCCGGCCAGTCCATCACCTCGTCGAGGCCGGTGACCATCAGGCTCTCGCGCATGAAGCGCGCCTGCTCCGCGCCGCCATACCAGCCGCCACCCCACTCATAGGCGGTGGGCGGCACTGCTGAGCCCGGCTGCGGAAAGATCTTCAGCGGCGAACCACGGCGGCGCGCTTCGAACCAGAACTCGAGATTGCGTACCCCATTGACGTTCGAGAATTCGTGGCTCGCCTCGCAGGTCCAGGTATTGCCGCGCGGCAGGACCAGGGCTGCCTCCCATTCGGGGGTCAGATGCGAGCTCTCGATGTGCTTGTGCACCTCCCCGAAGCCGGGCACAGCTGCGAGGTCCGGCCGATGCACGCGTTCACCCACCTCGCCCGGAAAGCTTCCGGCCGGGCCGACCCAGGCGATACGCCGTCCCTTGAAGACGATCTCCTGGTCCTCGCTCCAAGTGCGGCTGTGCACGTCGAGCAGGCGGCCGACCTGCAGCGCGCGGCAGGCGGGACGACGGCCCAGCGCGGTCAGGACCAGATCCTGGCGGAGCCGGACCTCTTGCGTGGCATCGATCAGAAGGTCGTCTGCAGTGTCCGGCACGAGCACCATACCAATCGTCCTTGCTATGCCTATGGCTTGGCCGCCCGGCCTTTGCGCGATGATGCGTCGGCGGCAGGCGTCGCCTGCTTCGCAGCAGCCGCATCCCGCCGGCGAACGTCCTTCATGAGTGTCGTCGTCGCCCATTCGATCGCGTCGGCGATCTCGGCGCTCGACATGCCGAAGTCCTCGCGCAGCGCATTCCAGGCCAGCGTATTGTTGAGATAGGCGGCGAGGGCCTCAGCCTGCCGGGCCTCCTTCGGCGTCAAATTCCTGACGAGCGGGGCCATCGCCTTGCGATGCTGCCGGATCAGGCGGCGCCGGAATTCCGCGCGCATGGAGCGGCCGGCACGTGTCAGCGCCAGGGCGCGCGCGAGCTGCGGATGTCGGTCGTAGCGCCGGCACAGCTCACGGAAGGTCGTCGGCAGTTCGTCCGGCGTGCTGAACGGGATGTAGCCGAACACGCTGTTCTCGATCCATTCGGCGGCTGCTTCCATCAGCTCGGCGCGGTTCTTGAAGTGACGGTAGATGGTCCGCTCGGCGATGCCGGCGCGCTTTGCGACGGCGGCCATGGACGTATCGTCGGCAGCCTCGTCCTCGAGAGTCTCGACGAACGCCGCGACGATGCGTTGCCGTGTCATGGCGGCGTATTCGTCCCGGACATTGGTCGGATGTCGCTGAACTGCACTCATGTCAGAAAGGTGACATCTGTGCCCGCAGGGCGGCAAGACGATTTTGCGGGCACGGGCGCCGCAAAATGAAGCGCCGCTTTTGCGTAATGAAGCGCCGCTTTTGCGTCAGGAGCGGCGCGCGGGGGAGCGGCTCACTCCCCTTGGACTGCGGCTTGCGCTTTCCTGCGGAAGCGAGGTGGCCCGTCGCGGTGGTCTTCGGAATCAATGAAAGCGTCGCCCGTGAGCTTGATCGCCCATGGCGCGCCGGCTCTCATCCCTCGGCAACTTGGCGTCGCCATCTCGGCGCCCGAGCGGCGCGATCGATATCGCGAAGGGAGTGATCGGGCGCTTTGAGGTCGATGGAGCTCGGCGCGCCGGTAGCGCCGATTCATCTCGCGTTACCATCAATCATGAGGCGTAAGCGGTCACACGGGGGGGCCAAGCGCCGGACTCCGCAAAATGGTCGCCGCAGCAGCAAAGGCCGCCGGACTGCCGAATGGGCGTCAGGCGAATGACTCCGATGAAACCTAGGGGACGTGACGCCAAAGCTGGCCATTGCGGCCGATAAGGCCGGGGGAGCCCGGCCACTATGGCTTGTCGTCTTGTCAAATGGCTCATCCCGCCGGATGGCCTGTCTTATCGACACCGATGCAGTGAACTCGCTCGAGTTAGCATCATGCTCGGCGCCCCCAAGTCGCGCCCTCGAGCGAAACTACTTCACTGGCATGAGGTGGTCGTATCTGACGACGTCAGATACGGCTCGATTCTATTCCTCGTTGGCCGCGATCGATTCCATCAGGGCCACCAGCTGACGCTGCACGGTCTGGTCCTTGATCTTGCTGTAGGCGCGTAGCAACCGCAGGCTGAAAGCGCTGTCCAGAAACAGGAGGCTCTCGACCTCACGCGCCTTGCCGTCGCCGTCATAGAAGAAGGTGACGGGCACATCGAGCGCGTTGGCAATCTGCTGCAGACGCGCAGCGCCGACGCGATTGACGCCCTTCTCGTACTTCTGAACCTGCTGGAAGCTCACCCCGAGCTTTTCGCCGAGTTCAGCCTGCGAGATCTTTTGTTCCACGCGCCGCAGCCGAATGCGCTTACCGAGTTCAATGTCAGGTTTGCCGGCACTGCGCTGTTTCATTTTTTTTGCCGCTGATTTGTTCATTCGAGTGTTACCGTCCTTCAGTTGAAAATCCCCCGAACAGATGGGTCAGGGGTTCACCCATATATACTGTTTTAAGTTGTTGTGGATGGATGAATTCGTCCTTGAACCACGGGTATTTGCCGGGGTTAAAGGCCTCCACAAGCCAGTCGATCATGTGCCGCACCCTAGGGATGCGGCCGCTTGTCGCATGATACGTCAGCCAGATATCGTAAGACCAGCGCAAATCAACCTCAAGAGGTATAATCTTCCCGCCTAGCGCACAGGCATAGGTCGGAAATACCCCGATTCCGGCCCCATGGGCGACGGCCCAGTAGTTTGCACTCGAGACATTCGTCCTCATCCCTATCAGGTCACGCTGATCATGACCGGGAAACAGGCTCACGAAGGCTTCGTTCGCAGCGGCTTCATCCGCGACCTGCAACACCATGCGGTGTTTGGCGAGATCGTCAACCGTCTTGGGCGATCCGTGTGTTTCCAGATATTTCCGGCTCGCAAAGAACATCAGGTGCATGCGGCCGAGCCTGACCAGCTTGACGTCGAGCGCAGCAGGCCGTGACAGATGAATGGCGACGTCGGCCTCATGCCGCGACACGTCGGCAGATCGCATCGCGCAGTGGAGATCGATCGAGATATTGGGAAACGATTGTTGAAATTCGACCAGGCGCGGCGCGAGCCAGAATGTGCCGAGTCCTTCGGTCACGGCGACCCTGACCTCGCCGGAGGCCGCGTTGGCGACGCTGTCGCCGGCGCGCAGGAGCTCGAAGGCGGCCGCCTCCATGCGTTCGACCGCGGACACCACCAGGGCGCCCTCATCGGTCAGTCTGGCGCCATGCACGTCCCGGGTGAATAGTGTCGCGCCGACCTGACGCTCGAAATCATCGATGCGACGGCGCACCGCATTGATGGAGAGGCTGAGCCGCTCGGCGGCCGAGCGGAAGCTCCCTGCGCGCACGACCTCCAGGAAAATGCGTGCGGCGTCCCAGTCGTGCAAGCTGGGAAGTGGCAGCTTGCCGATCGCGACCTTAGGTGGTCCGGATTTGCCCGCCAGGCCGCGCAGTGGCGGTCTGCCCAGGGCGGGTCCTCCGCCGCTATCAGCGATAGTCGAATCGCCCGGCACAAGCCCCGGTCCCGCAGCCTCTGCAAAGCCCGCCGCATCCAGCGCGGGCTGGTCTGGACCATCGGTCCGGTGTTCCTCCTGAGGAACGCCCCGTTCCCTTGCAAAGCGCATACAAGCCGTCTCCGCCTGATAGACTGATAGACGCCAAAATACGGACATGGTTGGTTCCGCGCCATGGATTTTGAGGCCGATGTTGGCCGATCTGCCATGCCGGAACGAGAGGTGTGTGATCTTCGCCGTACCGTCATACCGGTCTCGGCCAGCCTGCCGGTGTGGCGAATGACGGGATCTTCCGCTGGTTTTGACCACGGATGCTTTTTATCGAGCTGCAACGAAATGGTATTCGAAGGAGATGGCGCGACATGCTATCGTGCTGAACGGTTTGTCAGGTCGACCGACTTGAAGTCGATCGACTTGGGCCGCGAGGCTTTGCACCGAGCGTTCGATCCGTGCGCCCATGGGATGGTGGGCCTGTGGTGCGCGGGCAGGGAGAGGGTGACGCAAAGGTCGGAAGGGGCAGATATGCTGCGTCCGCGGGCCGTGCGCACCAACGGGATCAACCCACTTGTACTTCGTTATTGGCAAAAAACGGAATATGGCTGTGGTTAATTCAGACGAACAGATGCTTGCTGTGCTTGCCACGCTTGAGCAGTGCCGCGCAGCGCTGGCCGCAGCAGGTCAGCGGGATACGGCGCATTTGGTTTCGGTTGCGGTTCTCGACCTCCGGATGAAGCTGAATGATCTCAGCGAGGAGGATTTGCAGGCCCTGTGCGACGAGATGGTCCAGGCTGACAATCCGAACAAGCTGCGCGATCCGAAACTTCAGCCGGGCCAGCGCCGGCGGCCGCTCCTGAGGCTCGTCAAGTAGACCACCACCATGTCTTGGACGCGTTGAATGGCGCGTTTGTGATCGGCGCAACCGGTCCCTTTGGCTGAAGCCCGGTTGAAATGGCTGATAACTCGGTTCACAGGGGCGATGTGGCCGGCCCAACTGTCCGCGCATTCTCTTGCGTATTTCCTGCATCGGCTGCATGACGCGGCGTAGCGCCGGCTGCTGGCGTTCGGCCCCGGCGAGGACTTTGCAGGTACCGCATGATTCAAAACGTGTCGATTCCGGCTGCGCTGATCGCGGGCCTCGTCAGCTTCCTCTCGCCCTGCGTGCTGCCTCTGGTCCCGCCCTATCTGGTCTATCTGACCGGTGCAACGATCGAGCATATCGAGAGCGACGAGCCCCCGGCAGTTTCACAACGCGCCGTGATGATTTCGGCCGCGCTGTTCGTGCTCGGCTTCTCCACCGTCTTCGTCATGCTGGGCGCGAGCGCCTCGCTGATCGGAGAATTGATCCGGACCTGGTCGCAGGAGCTTTCGATCCTGGCCGGTATCGTCATCGTGGTGATGGGCCTGCACTTCCTGGGGCTCACCCGCATCAGCCTGCTGATGCGTGAGGGACGCTTGCCGATTCCAAAGCCTGTCGGACTCTGGGGGGCCTATGTGATGGGGCTTGCCTTCGCTTTCGGCTGGACGCCCTGCATCGGCCCGATCCTGGCCGCGATCCTGTCGATTGCGGCAGCCGAAGCCACCGTCGCGAAGGGCGCCGGCCTGCTCGCGGTCTATTCGGCGGGGCTCGGAATTCCGTTCCTGATCGCAGCCTTCATGATCGAGCAATTCTCCACGCTGCTCGCGCGGATGCGCGGCCACCTCGTCAATATCGAACGCGCGATGGGCGTCTTGATGATCGTCACCGGCATCGGCTTTTTGACCGGCGCGGTGTCGAGCTTCAGCATCTGGCTCCTGGAGACTTTTCCGGCCCTGCAGAGGTTCGGCTGAGACCGCTCACTGCTCCCCGGGGCACTGCTCCAAATCACTGCTCCAGGGCGCAAGTGATGGTGTAGACCACGCCGCGCGGCAGGAAGTCGACGGTGGCCTCGCCGCCGAGCTGGTCGCGGGCGCTGCGCTCGATCAGCCGCGAGCCGAATCCGCGCCGGATCGGCGCGGCCACCACGGGGCCGCCGGATTCGCGCCATACCACCCTGAGCTTCGGGGCTTGCAACTTGGTCACATCCTTGTCGAGAAGCAGATCCCAGGAGAGATCGACCGTCCCGCTGTCGTTGGAGAGCGCGCCATATTTGGCGGCGTTGGTCGCGATCTCGTGCACGATCATCGACAGCACGAGGGCGAGCCGCGGCGACAGCGGCACCTGAGGGCCGGACATCCTGATGCGATCGGGGCTGCTCAGCTGGTAGGGCTTCAGCACGCGCCTGATCACGTCGTCGAGTTCGGAGCCCTGCCATTTCTCTTTGCTGAGCAGGTTGTGCGCCTCGGCGAGCGCACCGAGCCGTCCCTCGAATTTCTCGCGCTCCGTGCGGCTCGCACTGCGGAAGGTCTGCACGGCGATCGCCTGCAGGATCGCCAGCGTATTCTTGACCCGGTGATTGAGCTCCTCGATCAGGAGGTCGTGCAGCATTTCGCCGCGTGCGATCGTGGTCGCCATCCGCACCGCGAAGGCGAGCCCGATGGCGAGCAGCACGCCGCCGATCAGGCTGGTGACGGCGAGGTTACGCCACAGCGGCGCAACCAGCGAGTGTTCGGCAACCCCAGCGCCGATGATCCAGCCGGTGAGTGCGGAATGGGTAAAGCTCGACATCAGCGGCACGCCGTCGAGCGAGACGCTCGACAGCGTTGCTTCCTGCCGTTGCATCATCGCTTCGTATACGGAGTCGGACGCGCGCTTGCCGATCGTATCAGCGGGATTGGGAACGCGGGCGAAGACGATGCCGTCACGGTCGAGCAGTGACAGCGTCCAATCGGTGCTCGGTTGCTGCTTTTCCAGCATGGTCTGGAACATCGCGATCGGCGGACTGAAGGAGATCTCGTAGATCACCTCGCCGTCGCGAAACACCGGCACCTCCACTGTTACTACCTGTTGTCTCTTCATGGCGCCGAAGAACAGGTTCGAATATTGCGGCTGCCGCGTCCTGAAGACCTGTTCGACGATCTCCCGGTTGTTGCGCGCAGGCAGGCTTGCCGTATCGGTCGTTGCGGAGGAGAACAGCTGATGTCCGTCGCGGTCGCAGACGAGGATGGTGCCGTCCTTGCCGTACTGCTCGAGGAAGCCCATCGCGATCGGGCGGAAGCGTTCGAAGTCGCCAGACTTCAAAGCATCGGTGAGCGCGAGGACCTGCACTCCTCCGGTCATCCTCTGCATCTCGGCATCGAGCGTCAAACGGATGCTGTGCACCGTGTCCAGCACGCGTTGCCGGGCCTCGTTGCGGTCCTGTACGTAGTTGTGGAAGACGATGCCACCTGCGAACACGATCAAGGGTAGCGTGGTCCCTGCGACCAGGAGGGCAAGCCGGACGGGCAGGGAGAGCTTCGGCAACGGTGTTCCGTTTCTAATTGCCCCCGATGCGCCCATGGGTGCGGCGACAGGAGACCTTGAGGCATCAGGTCCAGCACGCGCTGGTCTCAAGAAGGCTGCAGGATATCATGCCGGCGCGGCTGCCTCAGCAACACATGTTGCGGCGGGCAGCCGTTCACATCATCGTCAGCATAGGAGGGGCGATCACCATTCGCCAAGCGCTTTACCGCGCAGATGGCAGGTTCCGCGCGCGCCGCCGTTGCAACATTTCTGGTGCTGTCGATCAAAGATTGCTATCTGTGATCGCGGCGTAGACCATGGTACGCAGCTCGCGCCGGATCGGATAGGCGCTCGACGGCAGGACCTGGGTCATGAAGATCGTGATCAGCTCCTCGGCGGGATCGATCCAGAATGCGGTGGAGGCCGCGCCGCCCCAGGCATATTCGCCGGCGCTGCCCGGGATCAGTGTCTTTGCTGGGTCCATCGTGACCGAGAAGCCGAGTCCGAAACCGATGCCGTTATAGGCTGCCTCCGCGAACATCGAGCGCGACATCGCCGGCAGGTCGACGCCACCGGGCAGGTGGTTGGACGTCATCAGCTGCAGCGTTTTCGGTCCCAGGAGGCGCACGCCGCCCAGCTCGCCGCCCTTGATCAGCGCGCGGCAGAAGGTGAGATAGTCAGACGAGGTGGAGCAGAGGCCGCCGCCGCCCGAGATGAAATCCGGCGGTGACAGGAACGTGCTGGTGGCCGGGTCGTCCTGCAGCGTGAGGCCGCCTTTGCGCTCGGCGGCATGGAAGCTCAGTCCGCCGCCCGCATCGGCCGAATAGCATGCGGCGAGCCGGTGCGCCTTGGCGGCCGGTACGTGGAAATCGGTGTCGCTCATCCCGAGCGGATCGAAGATGCGTTCTTTCAGGAATTGCTCGAACGGCTGGTCGGCGATCTTGCCAATCAGGTAGCCGATCACGTCGGTCGAGACCGAGTAGTTCCAGGCTTCGCCCGGGGAGAATTCCAACGGGATTTTTGCGAGGTCTGCGATCATCGACTGCATCGTACCGGCCTTTTCCACCGCGCCGATCTTCGCCTCCCGATAGGCTGCGTCCACGTTGGAGCGCTGCTGGAAGCCGTAGGTGAGGCCCGATGTGTGCCGCAACAGATCGACGATCTGCATCGGCCGGGCCGGCGGCCGGGTCACGAAGGCGGGCGCGGTGCCCGCGACGAACACGCCGAGGTTTTTCCATTCCGGAATATATTTGGCGACGGAGTCGTCGAGCGCGACCTTGCCTTCCTCGAACAGCATCATGAAGGCGACCGAGGTGATCGGCTTTGTCATCGAGTAGATGCGGTAGATCGTATCGTCCTTGACGGGCACGTTGCGCTCGACATCGGCAAGCCCGATCGAACTCATATGCACCACGTGGCCGCGTCGATAGACCAGCAGCTGGGTGCCCGGGAAGCGGCCGCTGTCGACATAACGGGCCTTCAGATGTGCATCGATCCGCTCGAGTGCAGCCTTGGACATGCCAGCGGATTCGGGGACGGCGGTCGTGGGGGCAAGCATCAGGGCATCTCCATCCGTCGTGCGGGTTTCGTTGGGGTCTCTTCTTCGCGACATGATCTTGATAGCCGAAAACCGGCTACCATTCCAAGGGAGCCAGCTTACAGAGGTAGCATGCCTGGTGTAGCCTTGACGCAAGGGAGGACTGCCAATGACCCAATTCAACGAAGCCCAGCTCACTGAGGCCGTCGTCGCCAGCTTCGAGCGCACGCCGGATGCGCGGACGAAATTCCTGCTGCAGGAATTGGTGAAGTCGCTGCACGACTATGTCCGCAAGACCAATCCTACCTTCGACGAATGGGCGAGTGCGGTCGATTTCCTGACCCGCACCGGGCAGAAATGCACCGCGAGCCGGCAGGAGTTCATCCTGCTGTCCGACGTGCTCGGCGTGTCCATGCTGGTCGATGCGGTCAATCATCGCGAGCGCGGAGGAGCCACCGAGACCACCGTGCTCGGCCCGTTCTATGTCGGCGAGCACAAGGTCATGGCTCATGGCACGGATATCTCTGGAACGAGCGTGGGTGAGAAGATGTTCGTGCAGGGCCGGGTCACGGATCCCGCCGGTGCGCCGGTCGCGGGCGCGGCGGTCGACGTATGGCACGCCGACGACGAAGGCTTCTACGATTCGCAGCGGCCGGCCTATGAGACGGAGGGGCCATCCTTGCGGGCTCGCTTCATCACCGACTCCGACGGCCGCTTTTTCTTCCGTACCATCCTGCCATGCAGCTATCCGATCCCGACCGATGGTCCTGTCGGTGGAATGATCCTCTATGCGCAGCGCCATCCGATGCGGCCGGCGCATGTGCATTTTCTGGTCGATGCCAAGGGTTACGAGCCTCTCATCACCCACGTCTTCATCGGGGGCGACAAATATCTCGACAGTGACGTCGTGTTCGGCGTGAAGGACGAACTCATCGCGCAGGTCGAGCGACGCACGGATCCGGTGATGCCGGACGGCGAATCCGTCGCCGCGCCTTGGCATTTGATGACCTATGAATTCCGCATGAAGGCCGGGGCCGGGATTGCGCCGAAACCGTTGGGCGCAACGGCTGCCGAGGCGGCGGAATAGCCGGCGAGTTAACTGCCCACTTCTTGTGCGTTGCACAGGAGGTGGGCGAATCGCAAAATTTGGGGGCGCCTCTGATCGGCTGACCTGTTTTTAGGCAGCTGTAAGTAATTGATTTCTTTTAAAGACCTCTCTCCGTGGTCGCTGGCACGAAGCTTGAATGAAAGAGCTTGCAGACGCCACCGACGCCGTCGCTGAGCTCACATCACCCGACATTTGAAATCGCCAGCCTGGGGCCTCCCCAGAGCGTGCACCCGTGCGTGCGCGCGTGTGAAGGACATCTCGCATGAGCCAACAGAACCCGACCTGGATCTCGGATTGGAATCCGGAGGATGAGACGTTTTGGAATAAGACGGGCAAGATCATCGCCCGGCGCAATCTGATCTGGTCGATCGTCGCCGAGCATATCGGCTTCTCGGTGTGGCTGATCTGGTCGATCGTCGCGACCAAGCTGCCGCAGGCGGGCTTTCATTATTCGACCGACGAGTTGTTTCAACTGGTCGCGCTGCCCGGCTTGATCGGGTCTCTGATGCGCTTCCCCTATACGTTTGCGGTGACCACGTTCGGCGGCCGCAACTGGACCATCTTCTCCGCCTCGATCCTGTTCATCCCGACACTGGCGCTTGCGTATTTCGTCAGCCATCCGGAAACGCCGTTCTGGCTGATGCTGCTGGTCGCTTCGACCGCCGGCCTCGGCGGCGGCAACTTCGCCTCGTCGATGACCAACATCTCCTTCTTCTATCCCGACCGCATGAAGGGCTGGGCGCTCGGGCTGAATGCGGCCGGCGGCAATATCGGCGTATCCAGCGTGCAGCTGCTGACCCCGATCCTGATGGGCCTCGGCCTCATCAATCTGTACCAGGCCAGTCCCGTCAGCGGCGTCTACCTGCAGAATGCCGGCCTGATGTGGGTGCTGCCGATTGCGATCGCGGTGTTCGGCGCCACCTTCTTCATGAACAACCTGACCTCAGCCAAGGCCTCGATCAAGAACCAGCTTGCGATCGTCAAGCGCAAGCACACCTGGATCATGTCGTTCATCTATATCGGCACGTTCGGGTCCTTCATCGGCTATTCGGCGGCGTTTCCGCTGCTCATCAAGACGCAGTTTCCGGCGATGACCATCGCAATCGCCTTCCTCGGCCCGCTGGTCGGCTCGCTGTCGCGTCCGCTCGGCGGCCTGCTGGCCGACCGCATCGGCGGTGCCATCATCACCTTCTGGAACTTCATCGCGATGGTGGCCGCGACGATCGGCGTGCTCTACTTCGTCGGCGTCAAGGACTTCACCGGCTTCCTGGTCTCGTTCCTGGTTCTGTTCGTCACCACCGGCATCGGCAACGGTTCGACCTACCGCATGATCCCGTCGATCTTCCGCGAGGAAAATCTGCACAAGGTGAAGGGCCAGGGCGATGCCGCACGTCTTGCGGCGTTGAAGACCGCGAGCATCGAGAGCGGTGCGGCGGTCGGCTTCATCGGCGCGATCGGTGCGGTCGGCGGTTATTTCATCCCGAGCGGCTTCGGCAAGTCGATCGCGGCGACCGGCGGCCCGCAGACTGCGCTCATCGTCTACCTCTCCTTCTACGCAGTCTGCCTGGCGCTCACCTGGTGGTTCTACCTGCGCCGCGCGCCGGAAACCGCCGGCGCGCCGAGCCTTGCGGAAGCCCGCATCTGACGCTGCGGGGCGGATGGTGGCTCGACCACCATCCGCTTCGTCTGACGAATGGCCTTTCCTCAAACCATTGGATCGCCCAGATGACGCCTTCACAGATCACGCTGCTCCAAGACAGCTTCGCCAAGGTCGCGCCGATCTCCGATCAGGCCGCCATGATCTTCTACGACCGGCTCTTCGAAGTCGCCCCGCAGGTGCGGGCCCTGTTTCCCGACGATCTCACCGAGCAGCGCAAGAAGCTGATGGCGACGCTTGCGGTGGTCGTCAACGGTCTCACCAATCTCGAAGCCATCCTGCCGGCGGCAAGCGCGCTCGCCATCCGTCACGTCGACTACGGCGCCAAGCCGGAGCACTATCCGGTGGTCGGTGCGGCCTTGCTCTGGACGCTGGAGAAGGGCTTGGGCGATGCCTGGACGCCGGAGGTCGCGGACGCCTGGACCGCGGCTTACGGCACGCTGTCGAACTACATGATTGCGGAAGCCTACGGCAACAAGCAGGCCGCGGAGTAAGAGCTTTGAGCGAACCGCTTGTCATCGTCGGCAACGGCATGGCCGCAGCCCGGCTGGTCGAGGAGTTGTCGAAGACCGCGCTCGGCCGTTATGCGGTCGCTGTGATCGGCGAAGAGCCGAGGCTTGCCTATAATCGCGTGCTGCTGTCGTCGGTGCTCGCGGGCGAGGTCGGCTCGCACGAAATCGAGCTGAAGCCGGCGGCATGGTGGCGCGAGCGTGGCGTGACCCTGAAATACGGTGCGCGCGCCACCGAGATCGATGTCGGCCGGCGCGAGCTGAAGGTGGAGAATGACGAGAGCATCGCGTTCTCCAAATTGGTGCTGGCGACCGGCTCGTTGCCGATCCGGCTCAACGTTCCGGGCGCGGATCTGAGCGGCGTGCACACGTTTCGCGACAGCCGCGACGCCGATATTCTTCTGGCCCTCGCGGCGCAGAAGAAGCGCGTGGTCGTGATCGGCGGCGGCCTGCTCGGGCTGGAAGCGGCCTACGGGCTCGCTCGTGCCGGGACACCGGTGACGCTGCTGCATCTGATGGACCGGCTGATGGAGCGGCAGCTCGACCAGCCCGCGGCGGCCCTTTTGAAGTCGTTGGTCGAACGCAAGGGCATCGAGGTGCTGCTCGAGGCCAATACTGCGCGCATCGAAGGCGACGGCAGAGTGGAGGGCGTCGAGCTCGCTGACGGCCGCCGGATCGCGGCCGCGGCCGTGATCTTCGCCGCCGGCATCCGGCCGAACGTCGCGCTGGCCAAGGAAGCAGGTCTTGCCGTCAATCGCGGCATCGTCGTCGACGACCAGATGCAGAGCAGCGCGCCGGACATCTTCGCGCTCGGCGAATGCGCCGAGCATCGCGGTACCTGTTACGGCCTTGTCGAGCCCGCCCATGACCAGGCCCGCGTGTTGGCGCGGCATCTGGCCGGCGCAAGCGCCGCCTATGAGGGCAGCGTCGTCGCGACCAACCTCAAGGTCTCCGGCGTCTCGGTGTTCTCGGCCGGCGACTACGTCGGCGCCGACGGCAGCGAGGCCATCGTGCTCAACGATTTCAGGCGCGGCATCTACAAGAAGCTGGTGATCGCCGAGGGGCGGCTGACGGGCGCGGTGCTGATCGGTGATACCAGGGATGCGCTCTGGTATCGCGACCTGATCCGCGCCCGCGAGCCGGTCGCGCCGATCAGGACCGAGATGATGTTCGGCCGCGCGACGGCGCGGCCGCGCGCCGCGTGAAGAGGGACCACGCACGACCATGAACGCTGTCAATCCGAACCTGCGCGCGGTGCGCACCACCTGTCCTTATTGCGGCGTCGGCTGCGGCGTGCTCGCCAAGCCGGACGGCCAGGGTGGTGCCGCCATTGCCGGCGATCCGGCGCATCCGGCCAACCTCGGCCGGCTCTGTTCCAAGGGCTCGGCGCTCGGCGAGACGCTCACACAGGACGGCCGGCTGCTTTATCCGATGATCCGCTGCAAGGGTGTGATGGAGCGGGTCGCCTGGAGCGACGCGCTCGACCATGTCGCGCACCGGCTCAAGCACATCATTGCCCGCGACGGCGCGGATGCGGTGGCGTTCTATCTCTCCGGCCAGATGCTGACCGAGGATTACTACGTCGCCAACAAGCTGATGAAGGGGTTCATCGGCTCCGCCAATGTCGATACCAATTCGCGGCTGTGCATGGCGTCGTCCGTCGCCGGCCATCGCCGCGCCTTCGGCGCCGATACCGTGCCCGGCACCTATGAGGATCTCGAACTCGCCGATCTGCTGGTGTTCGTCGGCTCGAACGCGGCCTGGTGCCATCCGGTGCTGTACCAGCGCATGCTCGCCAACAAGCAGAGCCGTGGCGCCAAATTCGTCGTGATCGATCCGCGCCGCACCGACACCGCAAGCGAAGCCGACCTTTTCCTCGGCGTGAAGCCCGGCACCGACACCGCATTGTTCTCCGGCCTGCTCGTGCACCTCGCCGAGCAGGGTGCGCTCGACCGTGACTATATCGAACGGCACACCAGCGGGTTCGATGATGCGCTCGCGCGGGCCCGCAGCATTGCCGGCAGCATTGGCGCCACCGCGCTGGCGACCGGCCTGTCGGAGCCGGACGTCGCGGCCTTCTTCAAGCTGTTCCGCGACACGCCCCGCGTCGTCACGCTGTATTCGCAAGGCGTCAACCAGTCGGCGCAGGGGACCGACAAGGTCAATGCGATCATCAATTGTCACCTTGCGACGGGACGCATCGGCAAGCCGGGCGCTTCCCCGTTCTCCTTGACCGGCCAGCCCAATGCGATGGGCGGCCGCGAGGTCGGCGGCCTCGCCAACCAGCTCGCCGCGCATATGGCCTTCACGCCGCCGGACATCGACCGTGTCAGGCGGTTCTGGAAGGCGCCCGATATCGCCACCCATGAGGGGCTGAAGGCGGTCGCGATGTTCGAGGCGATCGCGCGCGGCGAGATCAAGGCGCTGTGGGTGATCGGCACCAATCCGGCGGTGTCGCTGCCGGACGCAGACCTCGTCCGATCCGCGCTGAAGAAGCTCGAGCTGTTCGTGGTCTCTGAGAACGTGCGTTCGAACGACACCGTGAATGCCGGGCCGCATGTGCTGCTGCCGGCGCAGGCCTGGGGCGAGAAAAGCGGCACGGTGACCAATTCGGAGCGGCGCATCTCGCGCCAGCGTGCCTTCCTGGACGCTCCCGGCGAGGCCAAGCCGGACTGGTGGATGCTGAGCGAGGTCGCCAGGCGCTTGGGCTTCGGTGCTGCGTTCAACTACAGCTCCGCCGCGGATGTGTTCCGCGAGCATGCTGCGTTGTCGGCCTTCGAGAACGACGGCGCGCGCGATTTCGATATCGGCGCGCTGCGCTCGCTGTCGGACGAGGACTACGACGCGCTGGCGCCGGTGCAGTGGCCCGCGCGCGAAGGCACGCCGCCCTGGTCGCGCTTCTTCGCCGATGGCGGCTTCTTCACCAACGACCGCAAGGCGCGCTTCATCGCGCCGGAAGTGCCGGCACTGCGCACCGAGACCACGCCGGCGCGGCCGCTGCGCCTCAATACCGGGCGCATCCGCGACCAGTGGCACACGATGACGCGCACGGGCTTGAGCCCGCGGTTGGGCGCGCATCTGCCGGAGCCATTCGTCGAGGTGCATCCCGATGATGCGCTGAAATACGGCCTCGTGCACGACGGTTTTGCCCGCATCACCACCGATCACGGCCAATGTATCCTGAAGGTCGTCGTTAGCGAGCGTCAGCAGCGTGGCATGCTGTTCGCGCCGATTCATTGGAACGAGACCAACGCATCCCATGCCCGCGTCGGCGCGCTGGTGGGCTCCACGACCGACCCGTTCTCTGGGCAGCCGGAGTCCAAGGCGACGCCGGCGGCGGTCGCGCCTTACGAATATGTCTTCCGCGGCTTCGTGCTGTCGCGCACCGAACTCGCGCTGCCGCAGCACCTGTGGTGGGCGCGCGCGGCCGTCGCCGGAGGCTTCGGTTATCTGTTCGCCGACAATGGCGACCTCGCGCGCTGGCCAGCCTGGCTGAAGGCGCGCGCGAGCGAGGACCTCGCCGAATACATGGATTTCGGCGGCGGGGTCTATCGCGCGGCCTCCTTTACCGGCGGGCGCATCGAGACCTGCGTGTTCGTCGGGCCGGCGCACGACGCCGGCGATTGGAACGTCGTGAAGGAGATGTTCGCGGCGGCTTCGCTCGATGACGAGCAGCGCCGCATGCTATTGTCGGGACGGGCGCCCGAGGGAGCGGCGAGCGGCGGCCCGATCGTCTGCGCGTGTTTCGGCGTCGGCCGCAACACGATCTGCGACGCCATCGCTGCCGGCGCCAGGACGCCGGCTGCGCTCGGCGCTGCACTGAAGGCCGGCACCAATTGCGGCTCGTGCATTCCCGAGATGAAGCGGCTGATCGCGCAGGTGCCGGCGCAACCGCCGGGTCTTGCCGCGACGGGCTAGAACCTTGCCCGTCATTCCGGGCTCGATGGCAAAGCCATCGAGCCCGGAATCTCGACAGTGGCTTGCATCCATTTCTACAAGCTCGAGATTCCTGTATCTGACCGGGTGTCACTGTCATAGTGGCGGCGGGTAGAGACAGCTCGTTGGATTCCCGGTTGCCTCGGCGACCGTAACCCGGCTTGGGCGTCTCCGCTTGCCTTGTCTGATCGAACAGTCGCATGAGCGCCGATTTCCGGTAGCTCGCATACAGGTCTGATCCCCATGACAGCTCAGTCTCTTGCGCTCGCGGCCGGCATCGATGTCGGTCAGCGCTTTCTTGATGTCGGCCTTGCTCCCTCGGGCAAGACTTTCCGGGTTGCCAACGCTGCCGAAGGCGTTGCCGCCGTGGTCGAGCGGTTGACCCAGGCCGGCGTCGGCCGTGTCGTGCTGGAGGCGATCGGCCCCTATGCCCGGCAACTCGTCAGCGCTCTCGGCGCGGCCGGGTTCGAGGTCGGTCTCGTCAATCCGCGCCGCATCAAGGCATTCCGTGAGTTTGAAGGGCGCCGTGCCAAGACCGACAGGCTGGACGCGCGGCTGATTGCGCGCTTCGCTCTCGCCATGACCGACGCCATTCGCCCATTGCCATCCGCCGAGCAGCTGACGCTCAAGGCCCTCACCACACGTCGTCGCCAGCTCACGGAAATGATCGCCATGGAGAAGACACGGCTGAAACAAACCGCCGAGCCACTCCTATTGGACAATCACCGTGCCACCATCTCTGTTCTGACGACCCAGTGCCGCCAGATCGAGACCGAACTCGACCGCCGGATCGCCGCCGATCCGCAGCTTGCCTGCAGCTTCGAGATCCTCACCTCGATCCCCGGGATCGGCGAGCGCGTGGCCACTGTGCTGATCACCGAACTGCCTGAGATTGGCCGCGTCGATCGCAAGGCTGTCGCCAGCCTGGCCGGCCTCGCGCCGCATGTCAGCCAGTCCGGCAATGCGCCGCCCCGTGCCGCCATCTCGGGCGGCCGCCCTTGCGTGCGCACGGCGCTCTACATGGCCGCCCTCGTCGCCAGCCGTCACAATCCCCGAATGAAAGCCGCCTACCAAGCCCTGCGAGAACAGGGCAAGCCCGCCAAGCTCGCCCTCATTGCCATCGCCCGAAAGCTGTTGGTCACCGCAAACACCATGGTCAAAAACAACACCCGATATACCCAGCAATCGCTTGACAGCTAAGACAGTCGCCGGGTTCACGCTTCGCGTGCCCCGGTGACGTCGCTTTGATATCGCTGCAATCGACCTCGCGCAGCCTCTCCGCTATACGTTGGCCATGAAGCACAAAACTTTCGGCAGCGGCGGACCCGACGTCTCCGTCATCGGGCAGGGCACCTGGTATCTCGACCACGGCGATCGCAAGCGCGCCATCGCCGCCCTGCAACGCGGGCTCGATCTCGGCATGAGCCATATCGACACAGCGGAGATGTATGGCGATGCCGAGCTCGTCATCGCCGACGCCATTGCCGGTCGGCGCGACGAGGTGTTCCTGGTCTCCAAGGTGCTGCCGAGCAACGCCTCGCGCCGCGGCACCATTACGGCCTGTGAGCGCTCGCTGAAGCGGCTGAACACCGACCGGCTCGATTGTTACCTGTTGCACTGGCGCGGCTCCTATCCGCTCGCGGAGACGGTTGCCGCTTTCGATGAGTTGACACGCGCGGGCAAGATCCGCTCATGGGGCGTCAGCAATTTCGATGCCGACGATCTCGATGAACTGCTCGAGGTCGCAGGTCCCGGCCAGATCGCCTGTAACCAGGTGCTCTATCATTTGCAGGAGCGCGCGATCGAGCACGCGGTGATCCCCTGGTGCGGGGAGCATGGTGTCGCCGTGGTCGCCTATTCGCCGTTCGGTCATGACGATTTTTCGACGACGACGAGCCCGGGTGGGCAGGTGCTGCAGCGCATTGCGCAGGCGCATGCCGCGACGCCGCGCCAGGTGGCGCTCGCTTTCCTGACCCGGGCCTCCGGGCTGTTCGCGATTCCGAAAGCCGGCTCGCCCGAGCATGCAGCGGAAAATGCTGCGGCGGGAAGCCTCGATCTGACGGCTGCCGAGATCGCTGCGCTCGATCGCGCGTTTCCGCGCGGGCCGAAGCCGCGCGGATTACCGATGCTGTAGTGCAGCATCGCTCACAGATTGTTACCGCCTGTTGCGCGGAGCAAACGCGCATATCGGCTGCCCGATTTCTACGGGTTGCCGCCAGCGTCCGATTGACGTCTTGTCGGGCCTTGCCCGAGTCGTTCACGTCACTGCAGTCAGAGGTTGATCGTGTCTCCGCCCCACGGCGCAGCCGCGAGGCGCGATAGCGCAGCGCTCCCCTTGCCCGAGAAGAAGCCGCAGCCGCGACGGCGCGCACCCGCGCGGGCCGACCGACCGTTCCGCGGCATCGCGCTGATCCTGCTCTCGACGCTGTTCCTCGCCACCTCGGACGTCACGGCGAAATATCTCACCAAGACGCTGCCGCCGATCGAGATCACCTGGATGCGCTTCGTCGTATTCGCTGCGATCATGATTCCGGCGATGCTGCCCGGCTCGCCGCTCTTTGCGCTGCGGACCACGCGTGTTCGGTTCCAGTTGCTGCGCGGCTTGGCGCTGCTCGGCTCCTCGATCCTGTTCATCAGCGGCTTGCGTTACCTGCCGATCGCGGAGGCCTCAGCCACCAGCTTCGTTGCGCCCCTGTTCGTCACGGCGCTGTCGATCGTCTTTCTCAGCGAGAAGGTCGGACTGCGGCGCTGGATCGCGACCATGGTCGGGCTCGCGGGCGTTGTCATCATCCTGCGTCCCGGCACCGGCGCGTTTCGGATGGCGGCGCTGTTTCCGATCGCATCCGCTTTCGCCTGGGCCTGCACGCTGGTGATGACGCGCGTGATGAGCGGGCGCGAGCATGTGATGACCACGATGACCTATTCGTCGATCGCCGGCGTCTGCGTGCTATCGGCCCTGGTGCCGCTGGTCTGGGTGGCGCCGACCTGGCACGACGTTCTGTTCGGGCTATTGGTCGGCGTTGCGTCGACCACGGGACAGTGGATCGTGGTGCTGGCGTTCCGTTATGCGGACGCCTCGGTGCTGGCGCCGTTCTCCTACATCCAGTTGCTGTGGGCCAGCATTTTCGGCTTCGTCGTCTTTGGCGAGGTGCCGGATGCCTGGACCATCACCGGTGCGGTCTTCATCGTTTCCAGCGGTCTTTATACCGCCCATCGCGAGCGCGTCCGGCGCTCGCAGCTCTTGACCGTGGTTGGCGAGACTTCGCCCAATCCGTGAAGCCTGGAATGACTGCAAGCGGTTCGAGCTTGGATCGCTTTCGCTCCAATGCTACCTCTCGCCGGACAACAAGCCTCACGGGAGAACGCCGCCATGATCGCCTTGACGCCTGAAGCCGTGTTGCCGGACGACGGCACCAAGGGGACGTTGGTCGGCCGCGTGTGGCGGCCAGATGTCGAAGGCCCCGCTGTCGTTGCGGTGCGCGGCGACGGCGTATTCGACGTCACCGCCGCTTTCCCGACTGTGAGCACGTTGTGCGAACAGGGCGATCCGGCCGCTGCGCTGCGCGCCGCCAAGGGCGAGCGTATCGGCGATCTCGCCGCCATCCTTGCCAATACGCCGCCCGACAGGCGCGATTCCACCAAGCCGTGGCTGCTGGCGCCGGTCGATCTGCAGGTGCTCAAGGCCGCCGGCGTCACCTTTGCGATCTCGATGCTGGAACGCGTGATCGAGGAGCGGGCGCGCGGCAATCCGGCCTCGGCGGAGGCGATCCGCAAAGAGGTCGTGCGCCTCGTGGGGGACGATTTCTCCAAGCTCAAGCCAGGCTCGGATCAGGCGATGCACCTGAAGCAGGTGCTGATCGAGCAGGGCGCCTGGAGCCAGTATCTCGAGGTCGGCATCGGGCCGGACGCGGAAGTCTTCACCAAGGCGCCCGTGCTGTCGTCGGTCGGCACCGGCATGGATGCCGGGCTGCATCCGAAATCGACCTGGAACAATCCGGAGCCGGAGGTCGTGCTCGCGGTCTCGAGCGAGGGCAAGATCGTCGGCGCCACGCTCGGCAACGACGTCAACCTGCGCGACTTCGAAGGCCGCTCGGCGCTGCTGTTGTCGAAGGCCAAGGACAACAACGCCTCTTGCGCCATTGGCCCGCTACTGCGCCTGTTCGACGCGACGTTCTCGCTCGATGACGTCAGACAGATGGAGGTCGCGCTCGAGGTGAAGGGCGCCGACGGCTTCGTGCTCGACGGCCATTCATCCATCAGCAGGATCAGCCGCGATCCGACCGATCTCGTCGGCCAGACGGTCGGCCGGGTGCATCAATACCCGGACGGGTTTGCGCTGTTCCTTGGCACGATGTTCGCGCCGGTGAAGGACCGCGACGCGCCGGGGCAGGGCTTCACCCACAAACGCGACGACATCGTCACCATCGCAGCGCCTCAGCTCGGCAAGCTCGTCAACCGCATGCGCCCCAGCGACGAATGCGAGCCCTGGACTTTCGGCGTTGGCGCATTGATGCGCAGCCTGGCACGGCGCAAGCTGATTTGACCGCCTCAAGCACGACCTGACGCGAGTTGGCTCAGGCGAATTGTCCTGCGCCCTTGCGCAGCCGGTCCTGCTGATTTGCCTGATCCGCGAGAACGGCACGCTGCGGCATGCGCGAAGGTGAATGCTCGCGATCGGTAGCAAGTGCGCCGCGCCGCGGTTCGTGCGGCCGCTGGGTGCGCATCTCCTCGTCAGCGGACTGTGTCGGCACCAGCGAAAGCACCTTCTCGAAAGGATCGATCGGCGTCTCGCTGCTGCTTTGTGGCTGAGGTCGCCGCGCCACCAGCGTCTTGAGCTTGCCGAGCAGGCCGGCCGGCTCCTCCGCAGGCGCCGACTCGAACGGATCGGCGTAGAAGGTCGCGCCGGCCTTCTCGACGAGACCGGCCAGTGCGCTCACCATGCGCGGCGAGCCGCAGGCATAGACCACATCGGATGCGGTCAGTGTCGGCATATGGGCCTCGATCCGACCGCTGCGAATGGACGGGTGATTGGCAGGTCCTTCCTCCACCGTCGGAATCACCGTGACGTTCGGCAATCGGGCCAGCTGCGCCAGCACCGGAGTCATGTAGAGCGCAGGCAGCCGGCGCGCGCCCGCGATCACGACGATCGGGCGCTCTCTGGATTCGCGCAAGGCAACGGAAGCGATGGCCCAGATCGGCGCGAAGCCGGTGCCGCTCCCGGCCAAGATCAGCCGGCCGGAGCCGCCGGGACGCAGGAACGCATGACCATAAGGACCCTGGATGCGCAGCCGATGGCCGGGCCTGATGCTGGTGCCGAGCGCCGACGTCAGCCGCCCGCCACGTACACGCTTGATGTTGAGATGGATGACGCGTCCGCCGATGCGGCCGTCGAAGGATGCGGTAGGGCTGTAGGCCCGTGCCGGAAAGCCGTTGAAGGTGAAACGGAAATACTGTCCCGGCAGATAGCTGATGCTCTTTTCCGGCGCGATCATGAGCTCCATGATGTCGGGTGCGAGCTCGCGCAAGCCGACGAGCCGAGCCCGGGCAGTGTCGATCTCGGGCACATCCTCCATTTCGACCTCGAGGTCGGAGACGACGCGCGCCTGACAGGCATGAACCATGCCCTGTGTATGCGTTTCGCCGCACACGGTCTGGCCCTTGGCGACGTGCACCATGCAGGTGCCGCAGGTCCCGGCGCGGCAGTCGTATGGAATCTCGACGCCGTTCGCCAGCGCTCCGTCGAGCAAGACATCGCCGGCACGGACCCGAAAGGTGCGGCCCTTGACCGAAACAGTCCTGAAATTGCTCATGGTTCACTCCTCAAATCGGGCGCAAGGACACGGCGTGGTCTGGGGCGTGCCTGCCGCGGCCCCGGATCACGCGACCTCGCGCGAGACGTCACGCTTTGCCTGGTGCTACACGAATGAGATTCTTGTTCGCCGTCGTCTCGAACCGGCCGGACCAGTAGGTCGACGCCATCACCGGGCGCTTCAACCAGCTCACCTTGGGCGCGCGGAGCACGATGAACCAGAAGAAGAACGGCGTGGTCACTAGATGTGAGACGAGCGGAAACCAGTCCGGCAGCAGAGAGGCCGGGCCGGGGAGACGGTACCAATAATAGGTGCTGACCGCGGCGGCCGCGAAAATGCGGTGCAGGGTGGCGCGCGCGTCGGGCTTGTGGCGCAGGACGTACTCGCAGCACTTGAAGACGAGATAGGTCACGACGCACGCAATCAGCGGCCAGGCGTAGGTGATCATGACCGCGTGGTTGTCCACCTCGTCCGGGGCATAATCCCTGACCTGGTACCAGCCCCAGACGAAGCCGGGAAAGCTCCCGACCAGGAAATTCCCGAGGAATTGCTGGAGCCTGTTGCCGCTGGTCACGGTCGGCGACAATTCGGGCGTCGAATCCGGGCACGGATTGCTGCATCCCTCGCACAGATTGCAGCGCGCATTCTTGAAGGTGAGCGCGGGGTTGGTGCCGTACAGCCGCTCCACCGGGTGGATGGGGCATAGCGAGGTGCACCAGCCGGATCGCATCTCGAACAGCGATCCCATCGTGAAGGCGATGACCGCCGCGGATAGCAGCATGATCGCCGTCAGCGGGCCGTCCACGTTCAAGCCGATGCGCCGCATGGGGACGACGACGAACAGCAGGATCACGCTGATCAGGCCGAGCCCGGCCGCACCCCATTCGGGCATCCTGATGTTGCGCGAGATGCCGAGCTTCTGCGGCAGCATGTGCATCGTCGCCATCGGGCAGACATTGCGCCACAGGCCGGGCGAGATCGTCACCAGCGCCGGCGCGATGGGGATCAGGAAATTCCACATCAGCGCGATGCCCGCGGCCGGCCAGAACAGTAGCAAGCCGACCAGGACCACGCCCACGGTGAACATGACGGATTGAAGCGCGACCCAGACGCGCCGGCTCTTGGGGCTTACCGTGCGACTGCTGGAAGCTGATTTCGGGCTATATCTCGTGGGTGCGACGCGCACGGCCATGTTGGCCTGTGAGAATGATCCTCGGCGCTGCCGCGGAGACTCGAATTTGGCTGACTGACGGGCGCTGTTGTTCTGCATTGCTGTCCAGGCGCGGGGTTTGACATCAAGAGCGCGCGACGGATCCGACACCGATAGCCTGCGGCTGATGGCCGCGCACACTCAACTGTGAAGCTAGTAGGAAGATGTGGCCGTTTTGGATGGCCATTATGAACATCCCGGGGCCTTGCTGCGGTCGGCCTGCGGCGGGTTGATTTAGATCAAACGGTCATCGATTTTTGATCCAGATCAATGCGCCGACGCGACGGAGCCGGCGGGCACATTGTCAGTGCCGCGCTCCCCATGGTCGCTCCCGTCGGATCTTGGTGATCCGGGTGCTGGCTGCGTGAGCGGGCCAAGCCTACGTCGACGGTGCATAGGCGCATGCACAATTTGCCCGTCGTGCCAGTTTGCCGCATAGCTGCGGCCTTGCCGTGTCGGGCAAATCACAACGATCATCTCGGTCATCCTGCTCGCGACGAAGAGGGCGTTTCGGCCAATCGTCACGAAACGTAGCGGCGGGGAGCGGTAGACGCGGATGGTGCGGAATGACGAGCGCGCCTGATGCGGACGGTCAAGTCGCGCGGTCCTGATACTCCGACGCAAGTATCCCGCGCAACGCGCGCAAGCGCGTTGTCGCGCACGGTGGCCAGAAAGCCCGGCGCACCGGGGAGAACGCGAAGCAGCCGTTAAAACTATCGCGCAGGGAAGGCCGGGATGTCTTGGCCGAACCTGTGGTGACTGCCGCCTGCTTTTTTTCTGCAGGCGGGCCATGGGAGCGGCGAGCTCCCGGCCTTCCCTGTGCCCTCTCTTATGAGGGAGGGACAAACGAACTTGCAAAGCTCGGACGCAAATGCGCCGCGGGAATGAAAACGTATGTCTCGACGCCGTCATTGCGAGCGAAGCGAAGCAAGCCGGAGTGTTGCACAGCGGCTGGACTGGATTGCTTCGTCGCTTGCGCTCCTCGCAATGACGACAGCGGAGATCGTGGCCGGCACCTGCTCAGACCGGCAGCGCGATCGAGTACTTCACCTGGCTCAATGCGAAGCTGCTCTCGATCGAGGCGATGCCGTCGAGCTTGGTCAGCTTGGTTTTCAGAAAGGCTTCATAGGACGAGAGATCAGCCGCCACGACACGCAGCAGATAGTCGCGATTGCCCGTCATCAGATAGCACTCCAGCACTTCCGGCCATTTCGAGATCGCCCGCTCGAAACGCGCGAGGTCTTCCTCCTTCTGCCGCGCGAGCTTGATCGAGATGAAGACGGAAACGTGCAGCCCCAACGCCTTCTGGTCCACGGTGGCGATGTAGTTGGTGATCACGCCGCGCTCCTCCAACAGCTTCACCCGCCGGTGGCAGGGCGACACCGACAGCCCGACCTTGCCGGCGAGCTCCTGCATGGTGATGCGGCCGTCGGCCTGCAGAATGCCGAGGATTTTCCGGTCGATGGCGTCGAGGTCAGGCATTGGAACAAAATCCGAGATGCGCGGGTTACATTGGAAAACTATACCAAAAATCAGGGTCGAAGCGCAAGAAATTGAGAATAATGGCCGTGCCGCCGGGATTAACATGCTCGAATCCGAAAGCCTCCGGGGAGGAGCACCATGGCGACGTCGTCTGCGCGGTCCGAACGTCTCGACCTTTTGAATGCGCTGGCCCGCAAAGTGCTGTGGCTGTCGTCCTGGACCATCCACCACGCCAACCACATCCGTCCCAATGTGGACGGGCTGAAGGTCGGCGGCCATCAGGCCTCGTCGGCCTCGCTCGCGACCATCATGTCGGCGTTGTATTTCGCGGTGCTGCGGCCCGAGGATCGCGTCGCGGTGAAGCCGCATGCCAGCCCGGTGTTCCACGCCATTCAATATCTGTTCGGCCGGCAGAGCCGCGAGAAGCTGGAGAATTTCCGCGGCTTCAAGGGCGCGCAGTCTTATCCATCACGCACCAAGGACACCGATGACGTCGACTTCTCGACCGGCTCGGTCGGCCTCGGCGTCGCGCAGACTTTGTTCTCCTCGCTGGTGCAGGACTACGTCAGCGCGCATGGCTGGATGAAGGACCGCCGCGAGGGCCGCATGATCGCGCTGGTCGGCGACGCCGAGATGGACGAGGGCAACATCTTCGAGGCCCTGGCGGAGGGCTGGAAGCATGGCCTGCGCAACACCTGGTGGATCGTCGACTACAACCGGCAGAGTCTCGACGCGGTGGTGCGCGAAGGTTTGTGGGAGAAGTTCGAGACCATGTTCCGCAATTTCGGTTGGGACGTGGTGATCGTCAAATATGGACGCCTGATGCGCGAGGCCTTCGCTGAGCCCGGCGGTGAAGCGTTGCGGCGCTGGATCGATAATTGCCCGAACGCGCTCTATGCGGCGCTGTGCTTCCAGGGCGGCGCGGCGTTTCGCAAGCATCTTTTGGACGACATCGGCGATCAGGGCGACGTTTCTCGCCTGATCAACAAGCGCGGCGACGACGAGTTGCTGGCGCTGATGTCCAACCTCGGCGGCCACGACATGGCGAGCATGCTGGAGGCATTCGAAGCCATCGACCACGACCGCCCGGTCTGCTTCATCGCCTACACCATCAAGGGCGTCGGCCTGCCGTTCCAGGGCCACAAGGACAATCACGCCGGGCTGATGACAGTGGCGCAGATGGAGACATGGCGCAGCAAGCAGGACATCCGGCCGGGCCACGAGTGGGATAAATTCGAGGGGGTACCGCAGGATCCGGCACAGCTCGAAGCCTTTCTCGCAAGCGTGCCGTTCAATCGCGGCGAGCGGCGGCTGAGCGATGCCGTGTTCGACGTGCCGGAGCGATTGACGTTCACGGCGTCGGCGCAGATGTCGACCCAGCAGGGCTTTGGCCTGATCCTCAACGATCTCGCCCGTGGCGACACGCCGCTGGCCTCGCGCATCGTCACCGCCTCGCCCGACGTGACTGTCTCGACCAATCTCGGCGCCTGGGTCAACCGCCGCGGCCTGTTCGCGCGTGCCGAGAAGGCGGACCTGTTTCGCAGCGAGAAGATCCCGTCGACCTATAACTGGGCTGCCTCGCCGAAAGGCCAGCATATCGAGCTCGGCATTGCCGAGATGAACCTGTTCATCCTGGCCTCCGCGCTCGGCCTCTCGCATGCGATCAATGGGGCGCGGCTGTTGCCGGTCGCCACTCTCTACGATCCCTTCATCGAGCGCGGCCTCGATGCACTGAACTACGCCTGCTACCAGGATGCGCGCTTCATGGTAGCGGCGACACCGTCGGGAGTCACGCTGGCGCCGGAAGGCGGCGCGCATCAGTCGATCGCTACCCCATTGATCGGCATCGCGCAGGATGGCCTTTCGTCGTTCGAGCCGGCCTTTGTCGACGAACTCGCCGCCATCATGAAATGGGGTTTTGCCCATATGCAGCGCGAGGCGGGCGAGGGCGGCTCGGTTTACTTGCGGCTGTCGACGCGAAGCATCGAGCAGCCGCAGCGGATCATGACCCCGGAGTTGGAGACCGGCATCACGGAGGGCGCCTATTGGCTGCGTAAGCCGGGTCCCAATGCGGAGGTGATCGTCGCCTATACCGGTGCGGTCGGACCGGAGGCGATCGAGGCGACCGGCCTGATCGGCGAGAGCCGGCGCGATGTCGGCCTGCTCGCGATCACGTCGGCCGACCGCCTGCACGCCGGATGGACCGCCGCGCGGAATATTCGGCGCGCCCGCCGCGGTGTGCAGCATTTGAGCCATATCGAAAAGCTGCTCGCGCCGCTGCCGCGCGACTGCGGCATCGTCACGGTGATCGACGGCCATCCGGCGACGCTCGGCTGGCTCGGCAGCGTGCGCGGCCATCGCGTCGAAGCGCTCGGCGTCGAACGCTTCGGCCAGACCGGTACGATCGACGACCTCTATCGTTTCAACGGCATCGACGCCAACGCGATCATCGATGCGGCCGAAAGCCTCACCGGTGCGCCCGTGCTGCATCGCAAAATGGCGGTGTGATCAAAACTTCGTTCAACACATACGCCAGTCGCATGCGGCTGTCGCCCCTGCGAAAGCAGGGCCCATAACCACAGGGAGAAATTGTTGATTAGCAGTTAAGGGATTACGGGCAGCGGGCCAAACATAAGCATTCCGCGGGATGGATCCCGGCTTTCGCCGGGATGACGGCGAGTACGTGGTTGCCGCCTTGCCAGCGTCACGCTCGCACCCTTATATCCTCGCCAGCCGCAACGCTGGCCCGCATATGGCGGGTTCATCCAAAAAGGCATTCGTGCAAGGATGCTGGCACGAAACGCCCCCTCCATTTGCTCTCCCGATTTGAAGAGGTTTTCCGATGGTCAACCGCATGCAATTCTACATCGACGGCGCCTGGGTCGATCCGGTCGTCAAGAAATCCACTCCTGTGGTCAATCCTGCGACCGAGGAGGCGATGTATGAGGTTGCGCTCGGCTCCAAAGCCGATGTCGACAAGGCCGTCGCCGCCGCCAAGCGTGCGTTCGAAACCTATTCCCAGACCTCGCGCGAGGAGCGCGTCGCGCTGCTCGAGAAGATCGTCGCGATCTACAAGAGCCGCATGAAGGAGATCGGCGCTGCGATCTCCGACGAGATGGGCGCACCGCTGCCGATGGCGGAGAAGCTGCAGTCCGGTGCCGGCCTCGGCCATTTCATGACCACGCTGGAAATCCTGAAGAACTATCACTTCGAGGAGCCCTGTGGCTCCGCGACCCTCCTGCGCGAGCCAGTCGGCGTGGTCGGCATGATCACGCCCTGGAATTGGCCGATGAACCAGATCGCCTGCAAGGTTGCGCCGGCGCTGGCGGCAGGCTGCACCATGATCTTGAAGCCGTCGGAGTTCACCCCGACATCGGCGCTGATCCTTGCCGAGATCATTCACGAGGCCGGCGTGCCGAAGGGAGTGTTCAACCTGGTCAACGGCCTCGGCCCGGAGGTCGGTGCTGCGATGAGCGAGCATCCCGACATCGACATGATCTCGTTTACCGGCTCGACCCGGGCCGGCATCGATGTCGCCAAGCGTGCCGCACCAACCGTTAAGCGTGTCAGCCAGGAGCTAGGCGGCAAGTCGCCGAACATCATCCTCGAGGGCGCCGATCTGACGAAGGCGGTGACCGGTGGCGTCATGCACATGTTCAACAATTCCGGGCAGTCCTGCAACGCGCCCTCGCGGATGATCGTGCCGCTGTCGAAGATGAAGGAAGTGTCCGCGATCGCGAAAGCCGCAGCCGACAAGACCAAGGCTGGTGATCCGCGCGGCGAAGGCACCACGATCGGTCCGGTGGTCAATCGCGGCCAGTGGGAGAAGATCCAGGCCCTGATCAACAAGGGCATCGAGGAGGGCGCGACCCTGGTAGCCGGCGGTCCCGGTCTGCCGGAGGGCGTAAACAAGGGCTACTACGTGCGCCCGACCATCTTTGCCGACGTCAAGCCAGAGATGACCATCTCCCGCGAGGAGATCTTCGGACCGGTGCTCGTGATCATCGGCGCGCAGGACGAGGCGGATGCGGTGCGGATCGCCAACGATACGCCCTATGGTCTCGCCGGCTATGTCTCGGCCGGGACGATCGAGAAGGCCCGCGAGATCGGCCGCAAGATCCGCGCCGGCAACGTCAATCTTCAGGGCGTGCCGAACGATCGCACCGCGCCATTCGGCGGCTACAAGCAGTCCGGCAACGGCCGCGAATGGGGCAAGTTCGGTCTGGAGGAATATCTCGAGGTCAAGGCGGTCGCGGGCTACAACGCGGCTTAACTGCGAGTGAAGAGGCGTAGGGTGGGCAAAGCGAGAGCGTGCCCACCCTTCACGTCGCGAAGAGAGATGGTGGGCACGGCACTGCGTGCCTTTGCCCCACCCTACGATGGCCAAGCTATCCGCCCAGCGCACCCTGCGTATTCACGTAGAGCGCGTAGATCGACTGGCTCGCCGCCATGAACAGCCGGTTGCGCTTGAGGCCGCCGAAGCAGACGTTGGCGCAGCGCTCCGGCAGCGCGATCCGGCCGATTGGGGCGCCGTCGGGCGCAAACACCATGACGCCGTCGAGCTCGGGCTTGCCCATGCCCCAGCCGCACCAGAGATTGCCGTCGACGTCGCAGCGCATGCCGTCCGGCGTACCGGGCCCGGCGTCGATGTGGACGCGCTTGTTGCGGAGCGTCGCGCCATCGGGCGAGACGTCATAGGCCAGGATCTTGCGATTGGGTTCCCCGCGGGACTCGACGACGTAGAGGATCTTTTCGTCGGGCGAGAAGCACAGCCCATTCGGCCCCAGCACGCCTTCGGCGACGATGCTGGCTCTGCCGGTTGCACCGTCGATGCGATAGACATTGGCGTCGATCTCGGACTCGGCCTTGTAGCCCTCGTAATTTCCGAGCAGGCCGAAGGTTGGATCAGTGAACCAGACCGAGCCGTCGGATTTCACCACGACGTCGTTGGGAGAGTTCAGCCGCTTGCCGTCGAAGGAGTCGATCAGCACCGTGATGGAACCGTCATACTCGGTGCGCACGACGCGCCGCCCGCCATGCTCGCAGGTGACGAGCCGGCCCTGACGGTCGCGGGTGTTGCCATTGGCAAAGTTCGATGGCTTGCGGAAGATGCTGACCGCGCCGGTTTCCTCCTCCCATTTGAGGATGCGCTGGTTGGGGATGTCGCTGCACAGGAGATAACGGCCGTCGCCGAACCATACCGGCCCTTCGGCCCAGCGCAGGCCGGTGGCGAGGCGTTCCACGGCCGAGAGTTTCAGCCAGTACGTCTCGAACCGCGGATCGAGCGCCTGGATTGCCGGATCGGGATAATAGGTCGCCGGGTGCCAGCCTTGGGACGGAGCATTCGCATCGGACATTTGCTGATCTCGTTGTTGCGTTCCCTCACTGAATGTCTGCTATCATTCTTGTGCAATGACCGCAAACGAGTGGTTGGAATCCAACCACGAGCGAAGCGAATACGAGGGACGAAATGCCACGCATCTTGATGACCGGCGCGAGCGGGGGAATCGGCACATCGCTGCGCAAGCTGCTGCCGCCGATCTATCCGGACCTTCTGCTCAGCGATTTGAAGCCGCCGGCCGATCTGTCCAGCCAGGAGACGTTCAAGGCAGCCAATCTGGCCGATCTCGCGCAGGTCGAGGCGCTGTGCGAAGGGATCGACGGCATCCTGCATTTCGGCGGCTACTCGGTCGAAGGCCCTTGGAACGATATCCTGCAGGCCAACATCGTCGGCGGCTACAACCTGTTCGAGGCCGCCCGCAAAAAGGGCGTGAAGCGGGTGGTCTTTGCCTCGTCCAACCACGCCGTTGGATTCTATCCGCGACATCGCAAGATCGACAACGATGTCCAGCCGCGTCCTGATGGCCGTTACGGCGTCAGCAAGGTTTTCGGCGAGGCGGTCGGGTCGCTTTATGCCGACAAGCATGGTCTCAAGGTGACCTGCATCCGTATCGGCAATTTCGGCGAAAGACCGCTCGATCGGCGCAGGCTTTCGATCTGGCTGAAGCCGGAAGACCTGGTGCAGCTCTGCCGGATCGGGCTCGAACACCCGGACATTCATTTCGAGGTTCTCTATGGCGCCTCGCTCAACGAACGCGCTTGGTGGGACAATCAGCGTGCCTATGATCTTGGCTACCGGCCGACCGGGCGCGCGGAGGATTTTCGCGAGCACGCGTTTGCCGAACAGGCCAAGCTGCCCGCCGATCCGATCGCCGACTACTACCAGGGCGGTTCGTTCTGCAGCGTCGAATTCGACGGGGACACAAGCGGGATGATCGACTGGGGGTAACAATTGCAATGTCATTCCAGGGCACGTCCGAAGGACGTGAACCCGGAATCTCGATATGGGAGCCACGAAAGACAAGCTCCAGATCCCGGTTTCATCCGGTGGCGCGGTTGCCCCCGGAATAACGGTTCAAACAGAAAACAAAAAGAGACCAAGCATGACCGACGGATTGCGGAAGGGATTGACCGCTTACGGCGACGCCGGATTTTCGCTGTTCCTGCGCAAGGCCTTCATCAAGGCGATGGGCTATTCGGACGATGCACTGGATCGCCCGATCGTGGGCATCACCAATACCTATAGCGACTACAATCCCTGCCACGGCAACGTGCCGCAGATCCTAGAGGCGGTGAAGCGCGGCGTGATGCTGTCCGGCGCAATGCCCTTCGTGTTCCCGACCATCTCCATCGCGGAAAGCTTTGCGCATCCGACCTCGATGTATCTGCGCAACCTGATGGCGATTGAAACCGAGGAGATGATCCGGGCCCAGCCGATGGATGCCGTGGTCGTGATCGGCGGCTGCGACAAGACACTGCCGGCGCAGATCATGGCGGCGGTTTCTGCCGATCTGCCGACTGTCGTCATTCCGGTCGGGCCGATGGTAGTCGGCCATCACAAGGGTGAGGTGCTGGGCGCCTGCACCGATTGTCGCAGGCTGTGGGCAAAATATCGTGCCGGCGAGATCGACGATCAGGAGATCGAGGCGGTCAATGGCCGGCTCGCGCCATCGGTCGGCACCTGTATGGTGATGGGGACGGCTTCCACCATGGCCTGCATCACCGAGGCGCTGGGTCTCTCCCTGCCGATGAGCGCGACCATCCCGGCACCGCACGCCGAGCGCTTCCGCTCGGCCGAAGCGAGCGGGCGCGTTGCAGCCGAGATGGCCAAGGCGAAGGGACCGCGGCCGACCGAGCTGTTGACCCCGGCGGCGTTCAAGAATGCGCAGGTGGTATTGCAGGCCATTGGCGGCTCGACCAACGGCCTCATTCACCTGACGGCGATTGCCGGCCGCACGCCACACACGATCGACCTCGACGCTTTCGACAGGCTCGGCCGCGAGGTGCCGGTGCTGGTCGATCTCAAGCCGTCGGGCGAGCATTACATGGAGCATTTCCATCATGCGGGCGGGGTGCCGAAACTGCTCAAGCAACTCGGGAATCTCATCGACCTCGATGCGAAGACCGTCACCGGCGAGACGCTGCGCGAGGTCGTCGCCAAGGCTGAGGACGTGCCAGGGCAGGATGTGATCAGGCCGCGGCAGGATCCGATCAAGCGCGAGGGCGGTCTGGCGGTGCTACGCGGCAATCTTGCGCCGCGCGGTGCCGTGATCAAGCATTCCGCGGCCAGCGAGAGGCTGCTGCAGCATACCGGACGCGCCGTCGTGTTCGAGTCGATCGAGGACATGACGCTGCGGATCGATGATCCCGGCCTCGACGTTTCGGCGGACGACGTCCTGGTGCTGCGCAATGCCGGGCCGAAAGGCGCGCCGGGCATGCCGGAGGCCGGCTATCTGCCGATCCCGAAGAAGCTGGCGCGCGGCGGCACCAAGGACATGGTGCGGATTTCGGACGCGCGCATGAGCGGGACAGCTTTCGGCACCATCGTGCTGCACATCACGCCCGAGTCCGCTGTCGGCGGGCCGTTGGCGCTGGTTCGGACGGGAGACAGGATCCGGCTCGATGTCGAACAGCGCAGCATCGATCTGCAGGTCGACGACGCCGAGCTTGCAACGCGCCGTGCCGCGTTGACGGCGGCGTCAACGCCGGATTGGGCCTCGCGCGGCTATGCGCATCTGTTCCACGAGACCATCCTGCAGGCCGACGAGGGCTGCGATTTCGACTTCATGCGGCGAACGGGGAAAGCGTGAGATCGGGCTCACTTCCCTTTGCTGGTAAAGCGCTTCACCGCAGCCTTGAATTCGTCCGTGTGCATGCAGGCGATGATCGCGTCGCGCTCGGCGTCAAGCTGCTGTTCGACAGTGCTCGTCGCTGCGCGACGGATCAGGGCCTTGGTCGCGGCCAGCCCCGCCGACATGTTCTGCGCCAGCCGCTGCGCAATCTCCCGCGTCGCGGCCATCAGTTCGAGGCCCGGCACCACCTTGGTGACGAGGCCCCATTCGTAAGCCTGCTGGGCCGTAAAGCTGTCTTCGGCGAGGAAGATCTGCAGCGCGCGGCGGATACCGACACTCGCCACCACGCCGACGGTGCCGCCGCCATCGGGCGAGACGCCGAGCTTGGCATAGGCCGGCGTGAAGCGCGCCTCTTCGGCCGCGATGCAGAGATCGGCGGCAAAGGCGAGCGACAGGCCGGCGCCCGCCGCCGAGCCGTGCACGCTGGCGAGCACGATCTTGGGCATCCGCCTGAGGCAGGCGATGAAGGCGTGATAATGGTGCAACAGCTCGCCGACGACGGGCGTGATGGTATCTGCCTCCGCTGCGGCGCCAATGGTCTGCAGGTCGCCGCCGGCGCAGAAAGCCCGGCCTTCGCCTCGCAGCACCAGCACCCGAATGTCCTTGTCCGCCTCGATCTGGAGAGCCAGGTGTTCCAAACTTTGCGCAATGGCCAGATTGATGGCGTTGAACGCGGCGGGCCGGTTGAGCGTGATGGTGGCGATCGGCCCATCGATCGACAGGAGCGCGGGCTCCTCGGATTGTGCAGGCTCCGGCATCGGATTCCTCCCCAGGTATCTATCGTTGGCGGCGATTTAAATCGCAGAGCCGGGGCGGTGACAATCCCAGAGAAGTTTGCGACAACCCGGCTCTGGCTGAGGCTGGTCGAAGGGCCGATCACAGGCCTTCATGTGAGGCTGTAGCGAGTAGGTGCGATGGGGCAGGGCGCGGTGGCAAAAGGGCCGGTGGTGATCGTGGGCGCGGGACATGCAGGCTTTCAGCTTGCAACGTCGCTGCGGCAGGCGGGCTTCGCCGATCCGATTCACCTGATCAACGACGAGGCGCATCTGCCATACCAGCGGCCGCCGCTCTCCAAGGCCTATCTGAAAGGCACAGGCGGGCCGGAGACACTGATGTTCCGGCCGTTGAAGTTCTATGCCGACCAGAACATCGACCTGGTCTATGACCGCGCGGTGACTGTCCAGCGTGACGCCCGCAAGGTGCTGCTCGCCTCCGGCGCCACGCTCGACTACGGCCACCTTGTGTTTGCCACCGGCGCGCGCAACCGGTTGCTTGATCTTCCGAACGCCAATCTCTCCGACGTGCGCTACCTGCGCATCCTCGACGACAGCGAGGCGTTGCGGAGCCTGCTTGCCAACGCCAAGCGGGTGGTCGTGATCGGAGCGGGCTTCATCGGACTGGAATTCGCAGCCACCGCGCGCATCAAGGGCCTCGATGTCGATGTGCTCGAACTCGGTGCCCGCGTGATGGCGCGGGCGGTGACGGCCGAGATCTCCGATTATTTCCAGAAGCAGCATGCCGATGCCGGCGTGCGCATCCATCTCGGCGTGCAGGCCACCAGCATCGAGGCCGACGGAGCCAGGGTGACGGGCGTGAGTTTGAGCGATGGCCGGCATATCCCGGCCGATCTCGTGGTGGTCGGGGTCGGCGTGCTGCCAAATGTCGAACTTGCCGCCGAGGCCGGGCTGCCGGTCGCATCCGGAATCGTCGTCGACGAATATCTGCTGACGTCTGATCCGCACATCTCCGCGATCGGCGATTGCGCGCTGTTTGTCAGCCCGCGCTTCGGCGGCACGTTGCGGCTGGAATCGGTGCAGAACGCCACCGATCATGCACGCTGCGTGGCGGCGCGGCTGACAGGCGATGTCAAGCCTTATGACAGGCAGCCCTGGTTCTGGAGCGACCAGGGCAACGACAAGCTGCAGATCGCAGGGCTCACCACGGGCTATGATCAGGTGGTGCTGCGCGGCGATCCCGCACAGAAGGCGTTTTCGGCCTTCTGCTACAAGGAGGGCAGGCTGGTCGGCATCGAATCGGTGAACCGCGCCGGCGATCACATGTTCGGCCGCAAGCTGCTTGCGGCGGGGGGCACGATCGATCCCGATCACGCGGCCGACCTGAATTTCGACCTCAAGAGCGCGCTCGGCTAGAGCAGCTTTTCCACCTCCTCCGCGGTCGGCATCGACGGCCCGGCGCCCATCCGCTGCACGCAGATCGACGCGGCGAGATTGGCGTAGCCTATCGCATCGACGATCGCCGCACCCTGGGACAGCCTGGCCGCGAGCGCGCCGACGAAGCAGTCGCCGGCGCCGGTGGTGTCGACGGCCGTGACGGGACGGCCCTCGATCCAGAACGTCTCCTCGCCGGTGATCGCGACGGCGCCACGAGCTCCCAGGGTGACGCAGACCGTCTGGTCCGGACGGGCCTTCAGCGATTGCGTGGCCTGAACGATACGCTCCTCCTCGGCATCCTCGCCGAGGTTCATGCCGGCAAGCAGGCTGAGTTCGGTCTCGTTCAGCACGAGGATGTCGACCAGTTCGAGCAGGTCGGCACTCAGGGGCCGGGCAGGCGCCGGATTGAGGATCGTCGTGGCTCCGGCCGCACGCGCGCGCTGGAAAAACGCGACGATCGTTGCGCGGGGAATCTCGAACTGGCTCACCGCGATGTCGCCTGTCGCCAGCGCAACGGCAGTTACATCGTCGATACCGACCTCGGCATTGGCCCCGGGAACGACGACGATGGTGTTCTCGGTATTGGCGAGCGTGATGATCGCCGTGCCGCTCTGCGCCGTTTCGCTGTCCTTTACGCCGGTGAGATCGATCCCTTGCGCCTCGAGAAAGCTGCGCAACTGCACACCGAACGCATCCCGGCCCAGACGGCCGATCAATGTGGTTGGTGCACCGAGCTTGGCAGCCGCCACCGCCTGATTGGCGCCCTTGCCGCCGGGGAAATACGTCACCGTGTGGCCGGCCACCGTCTCGCCGATGCGCGGGTGACGCTCGGCTGTCGCCACCACATCCATGTTGATGCTGCCGGCGACAACCACGCGGCCCATGCCAATACTCCCCCTTGCGTCCGGCTAGACGCGGACTTCGAATTCCTGCCTCACAGCGTCGATATCGGCCAGCGCGGGCAGCCCGGCTTCGTTGCCGAGGCGCTGGATCTTGAACGTCGAGGCCGCGCGCGCGAACTCGAAATGCTCCTGCCAGCTTTTGGCGGGATTGGCGAGATAGGAATAGATGTAGGCGCCATGGAACACGTCGCCGGCGCCGTTGGTGTCGATCACGCGCTCGCGCGGAATCGGATAGGCCGGCAACGATTGCACCGCGCTGGTCTCGTCATACCAGAGCAGGCCCCTCTCACCCATCGTGATGCCACCGACCCGGCAACCTCGGCTCTTGAGATAATCCAGCATCTTCTCCGGCGTCAGGTCCATCTGCTCGCACAACCGCTCGGCGACGATGGCGACGTCGATGAATTCCAGTAGCTCATGGGTGTTGGTCCGCAGGCCGCCGCCGTCGAGCGAGGTCAGGATGCCGGCCTCGCGGCACAGCTTGGCATAATGGATGGCAGCGTCCGGCTGATGGCCGTCGACATGCAGGGCGCGGCAATTGCCGAGATTGAGCAGCGGAAAAGGATGGATATGGGCGTCGTCCCGGCAGCGGACGATCGCCCGCTTGCCGTCCTTCGGCATGATGAAGGACAGCGACGAGGAGTTGACCTTCCGCGGATGCATCGAGATGCCGTATTTCGCGCACATGTCCTGGAACATGCGACCCAGCCAGTCATTCGCCAGCGTGGCGATCAGGTCCGGCACGATCCCCAGCTTGGCGCAGCAAAATGCTGCCGTCACCGCATTGCCGCCGAACGAGACCGCGTAATCCGAAGCGACATGTTTCTCGTCCCCGGTCGGCAGATGGTCGGTAATGAACGTGACGTCGATGTAGGTCTGTCCGATAAAGAGGGCCTGCATAAGATCTTCCGTCATCCGCTAAAGGGGGTGTTCCGGCACCGCCTTACCAGATTAGCAATCGGAGGAGACGGATCAACGCTGAAATTGTTGGCAGATTCGTCACGATTGCGCTTCAGATGGGCCGAGATACAACGGAGGCCCCCTGCCGGAGCGGCGGCATGCGCGCTATCCTGCAACGGGCGCAGATTCGAAACCAGGAGCGATCGATGACGGTCTATGCGGGTCCGGTGTTCGACATGGCAGCCAAGCAATTCAACGTGATCGCTGATCATCTCGATATCCCAGGCGACGAGCGCGACCGCCTGCTCCTGCCCAAGCGCGCCATCACGGTGTCTTGTCCGATCCACCGGGACGACGGCACCATCGCCGTGTTCGAAGGCTATCGGGTTCAGCACCTCCTGACGATGGGACCGACCAAGGGCGGCACGCGATTCGCGCCTACTGTCGATATCGGAGAGGTGGCGGCGCTCGCGATCTGGATGAGCTGGAAGTGCGCCCTGGTCGGGCTGCCCTACGGCGGCGCCAAGGGTGGGGTGAATGTCGACCTGAGCCAGCTGTCGAAACGCGAGCTGGAGTCGCTGTCGCGCCGCTACATGCAGGAGATGATTCCCTTCGTTGGTCCGCACACCGACGTGATGGCGCCGGACATGGGTACCAACGAGCAGGTGATGGCCTGGTTCATGGACACTTATTCCATGTACCAGGGCCAGACCGTGATGGAGATCGTCACCGGAAAGCCGGTGTTTTCCGGGGGGACTTTGGGCCGTCGCGAGGCGACCGGGCGCGGGGTGGCCCATCTCGCCCGGCGCGTGATGGATGTCCTCTCGATCGAGCCGACCAAGGCCACCGCGGTCGTGCAGGGGTTCGGCAATGTCGGCTCCTATGCGGCGCTTGGGCTGCATCTGATGGGCATGAAGGTGATCGCGGTCAGCGACCATACCGGTGCGCTGCACGATCACCGCGGGCTCGACATCCCCGCGCTCATGGATCATGCGGTCAAGCACGGCAGCATCGCCGGTTTCGCGACCGAGCTTGCGTTCGATCCGGCCAAAATCCTGACGCTTGC
Organism: Bradyrhizobium sp. SZCCHNS1022; assembly: GCF_032484835.1. Classification (NCBI taxonomy): domain Bacteria; kingdom Pseudomonadati; phylum Pseudomonadota; class Alphaproteobacteria; order Hyphomicrobiales; family Nitrobacteraceae; genus Bradyrhizobium; species Bradyrhizobium sp. SZCCHNS1022. Next base: position 144,417 of record NZ_JAUETT010000004.1, read on the forward strand.
TTGCGATGTGTTGGTTCCGGCCGCGGTCGAGCGCGTGATCGATGCGCGGGTTGCGGAAAATCTCAAATGCCGCGTGCTGGCGGAAGCGGCCAATGGCCCGACCACGCCCGATGCCGACCTGGTGCTCGAGCAGCGGCGCAAGGAGATTTTCCTGATCCCAGACATTCTCTGCAACTCCGGCGGCGTCGTGGTCAGCTATTTCGAATGGGTGCAGGATCTGCAGCAATTGTTCTGGGAGGAAGAGGAGGTGATGCGGCGGGAGTATCAGATCCTGGACCGCGCCTTCGAGCACATGCTTGCGCGCGTGCGCGCCGACAACGTCGCGCACCGGACCGCAGCGATGGCGATCGGCGTGGAAAAGGTCCGCGCGGCCAAGAACTCGCGAGGGCTGTTTCCGTGATCACGGGTCTCGACCATCTCGTCGTTCTCATCGAGGACATCCAGGCGGCCACGACCGCGTACGAGACCTTGCTCGGCCGAAAGCCCTCATGGAAAAATGCCGACGATGGCGCCGAACGCGTGCTGTTCACGCTCGACAATATGACGCTCGAACTGATGGCGCCGTCGGGCAACAGCGTCGCCGCCGACCGCATCCGCAACGTCATCAAGATCTGGGGCGAGGGCCTCGCCAGCATCTGCTTTGCCACCAACGACGTCGCGAAAATGCATCGGAGACTGGAGCGGGTCGCGCTGAAGCCGGACCCGATTGTCGAGGTCAGCAACACCGACGCGCTGTCCGGCGCGAGCCTGCATTGGAAGCGCACCCGCGCCGCCACCGAGCTGACCCGCGGGGTCCGCATGTTCTTTATCGAGCTTGCGGCGGAGCGGCCGCGATCGGTCGCCACGGCGGATTCGCCGGTCCTTGGGCTCGATCATGTGGTGATATCGACCGAGGATCCCGAACGCACCGCCGCGCTCTATGGCGCGCGGCTCGGCCTCGACATGGCGCTCGACCGAACCCACCAGGAGTGGGGACAGCTGATGTTCTTCCGCTGCGGCGACCTGATCGTCGAGGTCGTGAAGCGTCCGGTGGCCGGCGGAGACGCGGCGCATGACAAATTGTGGGGCTTGAGCTGGCGCGTGGCCGATATCGATGCCGCGCGCGAGCGTCTGCTGGCGGCTGGCGTCCAGGTCTCGGAGCCGCGGGCGGGGCGCAAGCCGGGCACGCGCGTCATGAGCCTCTACAGCGGCACCTGCGGCATTCATACGCTGGTCCTGGAATGGACCGCCAAGACAGAGGTCTGACCGGGGCTTTCCGCAGCAGCAAGGGCCGAAGACGAAGACCGCCGTCACGCGACCTCCTGCATCAACGTCGCGCCGATCTGCTCCAGCGCCCACTCGACCTGATCCCTTGTGATGACGAGCGGCGGGGCGAAGCGGATGGTGTGCTCGTGGGTGTCCTTGGCAAGGATGCCGCGCGCCTGCAGCGCCTCGCAAATGCGGCGAGCAGGGCCGGCCTCCTTGTGCAGCTCGACCGCCAGCATCAATCCGCGTCCGCGCACCGCGCGGATGGTGTTGGCGCGGATGCTCCTCAACCCTTCGAGAAAGTGCGCGCCCTGCAAGGCGGCATTCTCGATCATGCCTTCCTCGACCAGCACCCGCAGCGCTGCGCGGGCCACCGCGCAGGCCAGCGGATTGCCGCCGAAGGTCGAGCCGTGCTGGCCGGGCTTCAAGGTGCCGAGCACGGCGTGGTTGGAGAGCACCGCCGACACGGGATAGAAGCCGCCGGACAGGGCCTTGCCGAGCAGGGTGACGTCGGCCTCGATGCCGTCATGCTGTTCCGCCAGCAGCCGGCCGGTGCGGCCGAGCCCGGTCTGGATCTCGTCGAGGATCAGCATCACATTGTTGACGGTGCAGAGTTGTCGCACCTCGGCGAAATAGCCCGATGGCGGAATGATCACGCCGGCCTCGCCCTGGATCGGCTCGGCCAGGAAGGCCACGGTGTGTGGCCCGATCGCAGCTTCCAGCGCCCGGGCGTCGCCGAACGGGATGATCCTGAAGCCGGGCGCGAACGGCCCGAAATGATCGCGCGCCACAGGATCGGTGGAAAAGCCGATGATGCCCAGCGTGCGGCCGTGGAAATTGTCGGCACAGACGATGATCTCGGCCAACCCATCCGGCACGCCCTTGACCTCGTAGCCCCATTTGCGCACCGCCTTGATCGCGCTCTCCACCGCCTCGGCGCCGCTGTTCATCGGCAGCACCTTGTGAGCGCCGGTCAGCGCTACGATCTCCTCATAGAACGGCGCGAGCTGGTCGTTGTGAAAGGCGCGCGACGTCAAGGTCAGCCGTCCCGCCTGTTCGATCATGGCGGCCAGGATCTTCGGATGGCAGTGCCCCTGGTTGACGGCCGAATAGGCCGACAGGCAATCGAGATAGCGGTTGCCGTCGGTGTCCCATACGAACACCCCTTCGCCGCGCGAGAGCACGACGCCGAGCGGCTTGTAGTTCTGCGCGCCGAGCCGCGCCTCCGTCGCGATGAATGGATTGACCGGTGCAGACATGTTCGTCACCGCTGCTGTTGTCGGCTGCAGGCCGGGGGCGGGGAACGTCACGCCGCGCAGAGCCTGATGTCGTGAGCTTGCGGACATCGCTGCCGCAAAACCGAGCCTCGTCGTCGAGCACTATAGGCCTGCGATGGTGTTCGGTCGATGATCGCGATGTTGCCGGGGGCAATTCTGTCCGGTGCCCAGAGTTATCAAGCTGCCGCCGAGAATGCGGTGCGCTCCCTCTCCCGCTTGCGGGGGAGGGCTGGGGTGGGGGCGCCTGATCGGCAGTCTTTGTGATGTTACCCCGACCTCGAGAGCGAGCATCAGTGGACAGGTCCGGCCATGGCGGACAAGTCGTCGCTCGCGCTCCTCGCAATGACGGTGGTGAGTCATGAGTTCACCTTCTCGCGGCGCTGTCGCGTCCGAGCTATGCTGCAAAACCTGCCCTCTTCAAGCAGAGGGCACGGGGAATGCCGGGCGCTGGCCGCACCCATGGCCCGCCTGCAGCAAAAAATGCAGGCGGCAGGTACCACAGGTTCAGCCGAGACATCCCGGCATTCCCCGCGCAATGGTTTTAACGGCTGCTTCGCGTTCTCCCCGGTGCGCCGGGCTTTTTGGCCACCGTTTGCGCATGATGCTTACGCATCAGCGCGGCATCAGCGTCGGGATGCCAGGACCACGCGACTTGACCGTGCGCATCAACGTCGTTCGTCGGCGCGGATCAACCACGCTGCAACATCGACACGCCCACCGCATCCCGCCGCAACGTCCGTGACGATCGCGAAACGCCCCTCGTATCGAGACGGGACGGCGACAGTCAATCACGATTTCTGATAAAACGAAAGAGGAATATTTCTCCGAAGCGGGCTGGATAGCGGGATGCGCTTGAAGCGGCTCGCGAAATGAGTTTTTCGGCGCGGGCTGTACGGACAGCGCAAGCAGGCCGGAGACCAGCAGGCGGCGCAGATGGACTGTATTGCGCCGTCCACCGAGTTGTCCGACAACGCACCTCTCATCAGAGTCCGGGAATGCCCGTTAAGGGCGATTATCGGACTCCAAGGGCGGGATCGGTTCAAGTATGCTCCGCGCCACCGACGGAGTCGTAATGTCCAGATTAGTTGACTATGCCACCGCGATCGTGAGCTATTGGCAGTTTTGGATCGCGGTGGCATTTTGGATCGAGCGAGCGTTAGAGCGTTACCTGCCGACCTCAACGACAAAGAAGTTCAATGAGTTATTGCCGGCAGCTCGCCGCCGCCCGCTGTTTCTATGGATTGCTGCCTTCGCATTTTGCTACGCAAATTTTAGGGCGTGGGATATCGAGCGATCTGCCAAGGAAACTGCAATAGCTGGCAGCCGGCCTGCAAGATTGAACCCGTCTAAACTATACCAAGACGGGTTCGAGATCGCCGACGTTGACGAGCCTAAAATCGACGCCGGAAATCAGACACTGACCTTCCCAAGGCTATCCACGATCAGGCTCGATCCCAACAGAGAGATCGAATACTCGAACTGGAAGATTCTGTGCACGCTCGACGAGAAAAAGTGGACCGGTACATCGGGGACGCCACAAGGCCCGGTGAGACAATACGCCGGCATAATCTGCAAAATTCAGGGGCACCGGTAGTCAAAGAAAATCCTCACCGACATGCCCATCGAAATCGTGCTCGCGCCGATCGTAGATCTGGCTTGAAATCGGGGATCTTCATCCGCTCTCCTTTACCAAGCGCAATCCGAGGTCCCGCGTGTCGACGAGGTCGATGGACTTCATTTTCGTCACCTATATATTGGCATCGAAACTGAAGCGAGCCAGCAACGGGGTGCCACGATGGAGTTTCCGCAACTGCTCGCGGCGCTGGGCGTTGGAGCATTCCTTGGCGCCATTGTGACCCAGCTGATGATCAGCATCCGTGAGCGCCGCGCTCAAAGGGTTGCATTCCTGAAGCTGCAGCTCGAGCAATTCTACGGACCGCTGCTGGCTTCGCACAAAGAGATCCATGCCCGAAGCGAGCTGAGAGTCAGCCTCCAACGAGCGCTCGGCGCCCCGCCTACCTATCTCGACGCCCGCGCGCTCGCCGAAATTCACGACATAAGCGTCGATGACGAAAATCAAACGATGCGGCACGTGCTGATGCCGCGCTATCAGCAAATGGCTGATCTGTTCCGCGACAAGATGTGGCTGGCCGAACCGGAAACACGAGAGTTTTATAGCTCATTCATCGAGTTCGTAGACATCTGGGAGAAGGTGTTGAGCCGAAAGCTGCCCGCTTGGGCGGCGGTGAATGCCGGCCACGGCGAGGCTAAAATGGCGCCCTTCTACGAGCATCTAGAAAACGTGCACGACCGGCTGCGTCGGGAAATCGGCTAGCCTGCGGACCGTCGGCCTGGCGTCCGTTAAGGGCTGAAAGCGGAAGTTTGCGGAGCGCTAGCGGCGCCGCGAGGCTCTGGAGCCCGGCAGGATTTCAGCTCGGGCGGGATCATGATCCGCCGTTTTGAAACGTCAAGATGGCGGGTTACGCCTCCGGCTCCAACCCGACCTACGCCTCGTTATTCCTTGTCGGCGCATCGCCCTCGACAATCATTTCGTCAGCCATTTCTCGAAGTACAAATTGATCGGGTTGGAAACGTATGGGCCATACGCCGGGCACGGAACGAAACCCTTCGCCCGATAGAGCCTCTGCGCATCGGGAAGAAATTCCGTGGTTTCCAGCCGCAGAACCGACAGCTTGGCGGTCAAGGCCGCTTCCACAACGCGCGTCAGGAGGCTGCTGCCTATTCCAGTTGTCCGAACCTCGGGGACGACATACATGCGCTTCACCTCCCCGGTACCATCCGCGAACATCTGCAGCCCTGCACAGCCGACGGCTTGTCCGGCAATCCGCGCGATAAACATTTGCGTGTCGCCGTGCGCCAGCCGATCGATTGGAGAGCCGTGATTCCTGTCCACCCCGCAGACCTTGTTCAAGAAATCGTCCAGCGCGGTGACGAGGTTGATCAGGTCCGGGGACCTTGCATCGGCCAGCTCAATTTCGACTCTATCGACAGTCATTCTCGTCCCCTTCTTCGAAGAGAGGAGCGCATGACGCCGTGGTGGCTTGTCCCGTTTAGTTGCCGGACCGGCCACATCTTCTTCCGAAGGAAGAAAGCCACCTTGCTCGGGGAGCAGGTTGGCGCTGGGCGTCGGCCCAACTCTTGATGTTGGAGTTGACGATAGCGGGCACTATCGAGCTTGGCAAGCGCGCCCCCAGTTTGAGGAATAACGCGTGGCCGCTCCTGGCCCGAAACGTAAGTCCCGGAACGGAGGGGTTATTTCCGTAGCTGGGGGTACACCGGCTGCGCCATCCGTCTGCCGGCCACGGCGGCCTTTGGCTTGAAGCGAAAGTGTGTCGCGCATGAGTGCTCGACAAGAAATAGCAGTGCATCATATTCTTGCTAAGATGCCAGTCAGGAATCCTTGGTTATTTGGTGAATCGTGAAACTACTCCGGAGGCACGCCAAAACGTCTGTTGTCGCCGCCTGGGTCCTGCTTGTGGTGGCGATCCCGGTCTGCTTTGTTGTCGGCGCGGCGGCGGGCTTCGACAAGTTCTACTTCCCTGCGCATCCGCATGCGACGCTGGATGCGTATGATCTCAACGCATCCAAACTAATCATGGCCGCTGCCGGCCTTGCCGCGGTGCTGTCCTCGGTCGCGTTCGCCTTGGGGTTTCGCGCCACCGCGTCCTTGCTGGTCATTCTGATCTGGACCGCGACCATTGCCGGCAACCAGATTGCCCGTGCCCGCGTCGAACCGGGACCTGATTATTACGAGCGGCATATCGGCCCGGAGGTGTTCCTGGTACCCTGGAAATATGCGGATGCCGGCCCCGGCCGTCCTCCTCGCGACCCTCCCGGCGAGATCGGCTTCACCGTCGATCTCTGCCTGTCCAATCTCGGCGGGCACACCGACATCGATTGTAGCTGGATTCAACAGGTCCGGATTCTTCCAGGTGATAAGGACGTTGCCGATCCGACCCTGGGTTCATGGCGCAAATACCGGTCGGAGATGACTCCCGGTCCCGATCACGACGGGTATCGATCGTTTGATCTGAGCTATCAGCTGCAGCCCGGCGCGCCTACGCGGATCCAGCATTATTTCGTGCGCCTGAATGCGATGGGAGAGCCGACACGGCTCGTGGCATGCCGACTGGACAACGGAAGGTTCTGCACCCACCGCACGCTGGTCGGCGATTATTGGTTTGGCTACGAAGCAGATTTAGCTCAGGGCGACGAGACGTCGGACGCCAAGCTCGCTGCCTTAGTCGAATCCTGGCGACGCAAGTGAGTCGTTCATGGTGGTCAGACAGACGTCAGCTTCTGGCACACTACGGCCCAGCGCGCGGCCGATCGTACTTGAGGTCAGACGGGGCGGTTGATGCGCACCGCCGCAGTCTCGAATTCTCTATTGTCCAGCACAATGTTGGCATTTTGGATGGGTTGACTTAGCCGCTCATAAATCTCGAATGCCGGCGCGTACCGATCCCGGTACAGAGCCTCCGCCGCTTCACGGCCACCGAGTTGGTTGGCGTCGCGCAACGTCCCCCTTTCGCCAGCTGTTTTTACATCGACGTCAACAAATATGACGACTTCCCAAGCATCTCGCAGCTCTGATCGCTGCAAGAATGTCCCATCGACGATCAAGATGTCGCGTTGATTCGCCCTGTGGGTGGGCGCAACGATAGGCTCGTCCTTATCGAGGTCGAAGGAAGCGGTGCTATAGATTAGGCTTCCTCCGGGACCCAGCGGCTCGAGGAGTAACCGCCGGACGGCATCGAGGTCCCGGGCGTCAAAATAATAACCTTCGGCCGAATGGCGACCACGCGCGTAACGTTCGCGCTTCGGTCGATGAAAGCCATCGATAGAGGTGCGAATGGTCGCTCGGCCGATACGGTCGAGTTCATGAGCCATTTCATTGGCGACAGTTGTCTTACCCGATGCAGTTCGGCCGTCGATGGCTACCCGTACCGGATGTGGCCTGTCGACCGCAGCGGCAAACTCCGCGATGGTGATCAAGGCTGCGCGTCTCATGTGTCCCCCCCCCTCCAAGATTGCGGGAAGAATTCAGAATGTCTTTTGGGACCACAATTCACAAATAGTGTCCGGCTCTGCGACCGGGGCAGAAGGCCGGCCCGCACGCAGCGCCAATGGCAGCAATTGGCCCGAAACGTAAGTCCCGGAACCGCGGGTGTTATTCCGAAGTTGGGGTACACCGGCTGCGCCATCCGTCTGCCGGCCACGGCGGCCCTTGACCCAAAGGCGCTTCCATGCGGCCAATCGCTATGTTAACAACACACGATGACGCGCGTAATGGTGATCGGCAACGCCGGTGGCGGCAAATCCACGATGTGCAAGGCATTGTGTCGTGCGCACTCGTTGCCTTACTTCGCCATCGATAATATTTTGTGGCGTCCGAACTGGGTGCGGGTTCCTGACGAAGAACTACGCGAGAGCCACGATGCCCTGCTGTCGCAGGAGCGCTGGTTGCTTGATGGATACGGGCCTTGGTTCTCTGTCCTCGACCGGATTGCCGCATGCGATACTGTTGTTTTGGTTGACCATCCGTTTTGGATTCATCTCTGGTGGGCGACCAAGCGCCAGGTGAAGTCGGTGTTCTTTGGGCGACCTGATGGCCCTCCGGGTTGTCCGATGCTGCCGGTCACGTTCCGCCTCTACAAGATGATGTGGGGGCTTCACCGTGAGATGAGGCCCCGGCTCATAGAGGCGATCTACGCAAAATCTGATCGGCTGCGGATCATCCACATCAGATCACCAAAAGAGCTGGTAGCATTCGCAGCCAATCCGACGTAACCGCCGTGTCCCGCGAAGCGGCGATCTCGTTTGCTCGCGTTGGACTTTCGCGATCGGCCCGAAACGCAAGTCCCGGAGCGGAGGGGTTATTTCCGAAGCTGGGGGGACACCGGCTGCGCCGTCAGTCGACCGGCCACAGCCGCCCTTGACCCGAAGCAAACGCTGAGGCCGTCTCAGCATCAATGAGCGAAAATCACGACTTGCCGGACAAGGTCGAGGAAGTCCGCCGTATGAATCCCCTTCTGGTATTGATCTAATTCAACCACCTGAACGACCACCAGGCGCTTCTCCGGCAATATGGCGATCTGTTGCCCTCCATAGCCCGAGGCAAGGATTGCATCTCTCCCCCATGCACCTGCATTCAGAACCCACCATAGATAGCCATATTTGCGATCTCTTCTATCTGTTTCCGAGTACGCTTTCGTCGAGTCAATAACCCACTGGGACGGAATGACAGGCGCTCCGTTCCATTCACCCTTTTTGAGGAATAGCAAGCCAAAGCGCGCAAGATCGCGCGCGCTCATGCTGAACACGTAGGCGGGGTAAAGAGAGGAACGATCCCCCACGAACATCCCATCATGGGCAGTGAAATCCTGCATCCCGATCGGGTGGGCGATGGCCTTTTCAAAGCTCTCAAAGGCGTTTGAGCCCGTCGCCTTCGCGTAGATTGCGCCAAGCGCATTGAAATCCCAGTTGTTGTAGTACCAGAACGTACCTGGCGGATGAGCGCCACGCGGAGGGCGTGTCGACTTCTGCTCCCCGGTCTCGTAAGCTGCTGGATGATAGACTCCGGAACGAGCCATGAGCAGCTCACGAACGGTCGCCTGCTTTTCCTCTCGCGTCAGCGATGGTGCACTATCGTCCACGCCCAGTTGCTCAAGCGTGTTCTCAATATTTATCTGGTTCCGTGAGACGGCGATTCCGAAAAGAGCACTTAGCAGGCTCTTGCGGACGGAGCGGACATTCACTTTCCGCGTGATGTCGCCCGACGTCGCAACAACGAGGTCGCCTTGCACAACCATGATCGATGTCGGCCTGTATTTCCGAGCGTAGTTTCGGACCGCGTTGTGAATGGGCGCCGCGTCGCCGGACTCGACGATTTTCCAGTCGATTCCTGGCTCGGCACTTGCCGGCTCCGAGCAGAGCAGCATGACTGCGAACAATGCCGAGCATCGCATGAGATTACCTGGAGATCTGGACGATTGGCGAAAGGACCGACGCGATAGGAAATTGTTTAAGGTGTGACATACAGAATTATGTCGACGGCAGAATCAAGGTAGTCTGACCGGCACCATTACGATAATTGCGAGCTTCAGTTGTGCTCGCCCCACGTTCTTCGGCCTTTGACCCCAAGCGACTGTTCCGGTAGGACACTCTGACGGCCCACCGCTGCGCGAAAGGCAGACTTTGGCGGAGCCATCGAACCTGTGCAGTTAAACCGCGCTAATCGACCCAGGGAGATAGAATGCGGAGGTTTCTCGCGTTTTCCGTTATGTCTTTTTTCTTAGTTGCGCCGTCGGTCGCGTGGTCAGCCTGCACCCCGAAAACATTGGCAGGACAGTATATCTTTCTAGGAAGGGGGTTCATTGAGCCTCTTGCGCCAACCGCTCAGCGCGTACACTCGGGAGTATATGTATTTGATGGCGTCGCGGATGTGCTTGGAAAGGAGACGTCCAGCCGTCGCGGTATCGTTACCCGAGAACAGAAACTCACAGGCACTTACACTCTGAACCCGGACTGTACGGGATCGATGACTATGATCTCACTGGTCGATCCGAAGCTCCGGACGCACTACGATATTTTTGTGACGGACGACGGCAGAAAAGCGAACATGATCCGCACCGATCCGGGATCAATGGCCGTGCGCACTATTGAGCGCTAACGTCGGCTTCTGGCCCGAAACGTAAGTCCCGGAGCGGAGGGGTTATTTCCGAAGCTGGGGGTATACCGGCTGCGCTATCAGCCGACCGGCCACAGCCGCCCTTGAGCCGTAAGCCCACGTCCGTAAGGCGTTAGCCTCTCGCGGTGGGCGCGGCACGCCGCTTGTGCTTAAGATCATCACGCTCACATTCTAGCCTTCCACCACGCACGGCACGCTGAGAAACCCGCGAAACCGCACGCGGCCGCCGCGGACCGGCTCGCCGGTCAGCGTGTAGTTCGGAAACCGCTTCAGGAAGCGCGAGATTGCGATGGCGCCTTCCAGCCGCGCCAGCGCCATGCCGGCGCATTGGTGCGCGCCGGTGCCGAAAGCGAGGTGCTTGTTCGAGATGCGGGTCACATCGAAGCGTTCCGGGTCTTCGAATTGCGCGGGATCGCGGTTGGCCGCGCCGATGCACAGCGTGACGAAGGTGCCGGGCTCCAGCGTGATGCCGCCGAGCTCGACCCGCTCGGTCGTCATCCGGTTGCCGAGCTGGTTCGAGCTCTCATAGCGGAGGATTTCCTCCACCGCTGACCGGATCAGCTCGGGCGCCTGCAGCAGCCGGCGCTTCTCGGCCGGGTGCTGCAACAGCGCGACCAGCCCGTTGCCGATCAGGTTGGTGGTGGTCTCATGGCCGGCATTGAGCAGGAAGATGCAGTTGTGCAGCAATTCCTTCTCGCTGAGCCGCTCGCCATTGCCTTCGCCATGTGTCTCCCCTTGGATCAGCCGGGTCAGCACGTCGCGCTCGGGATTGCCGGGCTTGGCGCGGCGGCGCGCGACGAGATCTTCGAGATAGATCAGGAAATCCTTCACGGCCTCGTTGCCGCGTGAAAACTGCTCCGGCGACAGCACCGGCTCCAGGGCGCCGAGGATGGCGAGCGACCAGTCGCGCAACGGCCCGCGTTCCTCATGAGGGACGTCGAGCAGATTGCCGATCACCTCGACGGGAATCGCGGAGGCGAAATCGCCGATCAGTTCGAACTTGCCTTTGGCTTCGATCGCATCGAGCAGGCGGTCGACCAGCGCGATCAGCGCCGGCTCCATCTCAGCGATCGCGCGCGGCGACAGCGCGCCCATGATCAGCCGACGCACGCGCGTATGCGCCGGCGGGTCGTTGAACACGAGGCTGGTCGTATGGTGCTCGTAGAGCAGGGACGCGCCGTATTTCGGCGCGAATTCCCGCTTCTTGTCGGAGGAGAACGCCTTGGTGTTCTTGTAGGCGGTGACGAGATCGTCATAACGCGTGAGAAAATAGCTGCCGTTGCGCAGGCGTTTCACCGGCTCGTGGTCGCGCAAGGCGCGGTAGGTCGGGTAGGGGTCGGCGTAGAAACCCGGCGTCAGGTCTTGCAGGTCGAAATTGGCTGCGAGCTCGCGCGCATCGGCGGCGTTCATGGCTGCGACGATCCTCCCGGCGGTTCTTTTTGATCGGCTGCGTTCGGCCGGCCCGGCGCGCATCATGCACGATGCCAGGCGAAAGAAAGACACCGGGCGAAAGAAAAACCCAACGTGCTGGGCGTGTGCGGTTGTAAAATACCGATGGAACCTATAGGGCTTTACAATCTTGTGTTGCGAGCGGAGGCACGCATTTCCAATGGCTTAGCCGGACGTGGCTGCCGCGTTGCGGTATATTTCTTGACAACGGTAAAGTGAGTATTTACTCACACCCGATGTCGACGTTGCGAATGACTAGCGATTTGCGGCGGCAACTGATCCTTGGCGCGGCCAAGCGTTGCTTTGCCCGCTACGGTTACGCAGGCACCACGACCAAGAGCGTGGCGGCCGCGGCGGCGATCTCCGAGGCGCTGCTGTTCAAACATTTCCCGTCCAAAGCCGCACTTTACGCGGAAATCCTGGCCGAGGAGTGCGAGGCGGATCCGGATCTCGAGTTCCTGCTCGGTCAGGCGCCGTCGACGGCGACCTTGGTGAGGTTCACGGTCGCGATGGTCGGGCATTTCCTCGGGATCGCCAACCGGCCGAACGAGGAAGAAGAGCAAAGGCTGCGGCTGATGGTCACAAGCCACCTCGATGACGGCGAGTTCGCGCGCTTGCTATATGCCAAGGTCAGTGGTCTGATCGGCGGGAAGTTCGTTGCGTCGCTGGAGAGTGCCATTGCTGCCGGCGACGCCGTGCGGATGGATGCCGCGCCGCTCGATCTGTTCTGGTTCGCGCATCACACGGGCATGACCGCAGCGTTGACCCGGCTTCCAGCGACGCCCTGTCTCAATTATGAAACCGGGGCCGACAGGCTGGTGCGCCAGCTTTCCGAATTCATCCTGCGTGGTATCGGGCTTACCGATGCCGCGATTGCGTCCTATCTCGACCGCGAATTGGCACAGCCCTCCGTTCCACCGGTCACTGCAGAGAGTGCATGACATGAACATCGCGACCGAACCCAAATTGTCCGGTAAGCCGATCGACGACAAGCCCCGCAAGCGGACCCGATCCGTGCTGTGGTTCATCATCGTCGGCTCCTTGCTGGCGTTGCTGGTCGGCGGACTGGTCTGGTTCAACATGTTCCGCGCCAAGATGATCGCGCAGTTCCTGAGTGCGCCGAGGCCGCCGATCAGCATCAGCGCTGCGACCGCCAAGTCTGAGACCGTGCCGAATCTGCTGACCGCCGTCGGCGAACTGGCGGCCGTGCATCAGGTGAACGTCACCACCGATGTCAGCGGACGCATCACCGACATCATGTTCACGCCCGGCTCGCATGTGAAGCAGGGGACCCCGCTGGTGCAACTGTACGATGCGCCGGACCAGGGCGACCTCGCCAATTACAAGGCGCAGGCCACCGTCGCGCAGCTCTCGCTCGATCGCGCCAAGCAGCTGGCCTCGCGCCAGTTCGGACCGCAGGCCACGGTCGATCAGGCGCAGGCGACGTTCGATCAGGCGCAGGCGATGATCGCCAAGACGGAAGCCTTGATCGCGCAGAAGCTGGTGCGGGCCCCGTTCGACGGCGAACTCGGCGTCCGCAAGGTCGAGGTCGGGCAATATCTCAGCGCCGGCACGCAGATCGTCTCGCTGACCGACCTGTCGCAGCTCTGGGCCAACTTCACCGTCACCGAAAAGGACAGTGGACAGCTCAAGGCGGGCCAGACCGTGCGCCTGGTGGTCGATGCCTATCCGGGCAGGACCTTCGAGGGCAAGATCACGACGATCGAGCCGCAGATCGCGACCGACACCCGCAACATCCGTGTGCAGGCCACGATCGCCAATCCCGAACATATCCTCAAGCCGGGCATGTTCGTGACCGCCACGGTCGTGCTGCCGGACAAGCCGCCGGTGGTCACCGTTCCGGAGACGGCCGTGGACTATACGCTCTACGGCGACTCCGTCTTCCTCATCAGCGAGAAGAAGACCGAGGACGGCAAGACCGTGCTGACCGCCACCCGCACCTATGTGCAGACGGGCGATCGTATCGAGGGCCGTGCCGTGATCCTGAAGGGCCTCAAGGACGGCGATCAGGTCGCCGCGGTCGGCCAGAACAAGCTGCAGTCCGGTGCTGCGGTCACGATCTCGACCGATCCTCTGCCGCCGATCCCGGCGACCCCGCCGCGCTATTGAGCGTGACCTGAACGCCAGGGCAGGACGCCGGCATCCGGCGGCCATCACGACCTGAACCGCTCCTTTGAGCTAACGAGATTGCCGAGATGAGTCTCACCGATATCTTCATCAAGCGTCCGGTCCTGTCGGTCGTGGTCAGCCTGCTGATCCTGCTGATCGGGCTGAGGGCGGCGACGGTGCTGCCGATCCGGCAATATCCGAAGCTCTCGAACACGGTGGTCAATGTCACCACCGTCTATCCCGGCGCGTCCGCCGACCTGATCCAGGGCTTCATCACGACGCCGATCGAGCAGGCGGTCGCCTCCGCCGAGGGCGTCGACTACATCACGTCGAGCTCGGTGCAGGGCACCTCGACGATCCAGGTCTACGTCAAGCTGAACTTCGATCCGAACCAGGCGCTGACCGAGGTGCTGGCCAAGGTCAATTCGGTCAAATACCTGATCCCGAAGGAATCGAACGATCCGGTCGTCACCAAGACCACCGGCCAGACCACGGCCGTGATGTATATCGGCTTTTCCAGCGACGAGCTGTCGGGATCGGCGATCTCGGACTACCTCACCCGCGTGGTCCAGCCCGTGCTCTCGACCGTGGATGGCGTCGCCTCCGCCGACATCCTCGGCGGCCAGACCTTCGCGATGCGCCTATGGCTCGACCCGGTCAGGATGGCCGGTCGCAACGTGTCGCCGGCCGACGTTGCCGCCGCGATTGCCGCCAACAACTTCCAGTCGGCGGCGGGCCAGTCCAAGGGCTATCTCACCGTCTCCAATATCAACACCAATACCGGCCTGACCGACGTCAACCAGTTCAAGAAGATGATCGTGAAATCCGCGAACGGTGGCTTCGTGCGGATGGGAGACATCGCGACCGTCGAACTGGCGGCGCAAAGCACCGATGCGAGTGTCGCCTTCAGCGGCGAGCGCGCCATCTTCATCGGCGTGCAGGCGACGCCGCAAGGTAATCCCCTCAACATCGTCCGCGGCGTGCGGGCGCTGTTCCCGGACATCGAGCGCAACCTGCCGCCCTCGATGAAGATGAAGGTGGCCTACGACTCCACCAAGTTCATCCAGTCCTCGATCGACGAGGTCGAGCATACGCTCGGCGAGGCGGTTCTCATCGTCATCGTCGTGATCTTCCTGTTCCTGGCCTCGCTGCGCTCCGTCATCATTCCGGTCGTCACCATCCCGCTGTCGCTGGTCGGCGTCTGCAGCCTGATGCTGGCGCTCGGCTTCAGCATCAACCTGTTGACCCTGCTTGCGATGGTGCTCGCGATCGGCCTCGTGGTGGACGACGCCATCGTGGTGGTCGAAAACATCCACCGCCATCTGGAGGAGGGGAAGACGCCGGTGCAGGCCGCGCTGCAGGGCGCGCGCGAGATCGTCGGCCCCGTGATCTCGATGACGATCACGCTCGCCGCCGTGTACGCGCCGATCGGCTTCCTTGGCGGCCTGACGGGATCGCTGTTCCGCGAATTCGCGTTCACGCTGGCGGGCTCCGTCATCGTGTCCGGCATCATCGCGCTGACGCTGTCGCCGATGATGTGCTCGATGCTCCTGAAGAGCGCCGAGGAGGGCAGGTTCTCGCGGCTCGTCAACCGCGTGTTCGGCGCCATCACGCGCTGGTACGGCCGCAAGCTCGACCGTTCGCTGGACTATCGTCCGGTCACCGCGCTGTTCGCCGTCACGATGCTCGGTCTCGTCGGCTACCTCTATATGCACACCTCCAGGGAGCTGGCGCCCGAAGAGGATCAGGGCATCGTGTTCTCGATCACCAAGGCGCCCAAATACGCCAATATCGATTACATCAATTTCTATGGCGACAAGCTCAACAAGGCGTTCCAGCAATTCCCGGAGACCGACCTGACGTTCGTGCTGAACGGCATCAACGGCCCGCAGGGCGGCATCGCCGGCATGCTGCTGAAGCCGTGGGACGAGCGCAAGCGCTCGGCGATGCAGCTGAAATCGCTGGTGCAGGCGCAGCTGTCGAAGATCGAGGGCGTCAATGCCTTCGCCTTCAACTTGCCGGCGCTGCCGGGCGGCCCGGGCGGCCTGCCGGTGCAGATGGTGATCAACTCGACGGCCGGCTTCCAGCCGATCTATGAGCAGATGACGAAGCTGAAGGAGGCGGCGAACAAGAGCGGTCTGTTCATCGTCAGCGACAGCGACCTCGAGTTCAACCAGCCGTTGGTGCGGGTCTGGATCGACCGCAGCAAGGCAAGCGATCTCGGCATCACCATGCAGGCGCTCGGCAACACGCTCGCCGTGCTGCTCGGCGGCAACTACATCAACCGCTTCAATCTCGAAGGCCGTTCTTATCAGGTCATTCCTCAGGTGCCGCGCGACAAGCGGCTGTCGCCGGAGGCGCTCGGCAGCTACTACGTCGCGACCTCGACCGGCCAGCAGGTGCCGCTTTCGACCGTCGTCAAGATCGAGACCGCGACCGATCCGAATGCGCTGACCCATTACAACCAGCTCAATTCGGCGACGTTCTCGGCGGTGCCGATGCCCGGCGTCACCATGGGCCAGGCGGTCGACTTCCTGGAGGGCCTGGCGAAGAAGCTGCCCGCCGGCTTCAGCCACGATTACCTTGCGGACTCCCGCCAATACGTCCAGGAAGGCAACCAGCTTGCGATCACCTTCGCGTTCGCCCTCGTGATCATCTTCCTGGTGCTGGCGGCGCAGTTCGAGAGTCTGCGCGACCCGCTCGTGATCATGATCTCGGTGCCGATGGCGATCGTCGGCGCCATGATCCCGCTGTTCTTCGGCATGGCGACGATGAACATCTATTCGCAGGTCGGACTGTTGACGCTGGTCGGGCTGATCACCAAGCACGGCATTCTGATGGTGGAGTTCGCCAACGAACTGCAGCTCAATGAGGGCCTGGATCGCCGCTCCGCGATCGAGATGTCGGCTCGGATCCGGCTGCGCCCGATCCTGATGACCACGGCGGCGATGGTCACCGGCCTGATCCCGTTGTTGACGGCATCCGGCGCTGGCGCGGCGAGCCGCTTCTCGATCGGCCTCGTGGTGGTCGCCGGCATGTCGATCGGCACGCTGTTCACTCTGTTCGTGCTGCCGGCCGTCTATACGGTGCTGGCGACCAATCACCAGGCCAAGGCCAACTCGCAGCGTGCCAAGGAGATCGCGGAGTTCGACGCCGAACCTTCGCATGCGCTGAAGGCGACCTGAGCGGTCGGCGATAAAGGTTCACATCGACGGCGGCTGCCGATGGCAGCCGCCGTTTTCGTTTGGTGTGATCGCGATGGCTTCCCGAGTTCCGAATCTCACTTCGCGGCCATCCTTCGAGACGCATCGCTCCGCGATGCTCTTCAGGACGAGGTCGTGTTCGTGAAGAGATCCTTGCCCTTACAGTGAGGAGCGGGCACCGCGTCTCGAACCACGATGCCTCTGCTTCGCAGCGCCCGTCACCGCTCCCTTGGATCCAGCGCGTCGCGCAGGCCGTCGCCGACCAGGTTGAGCGAGAGCACGACCAGGAAGATTGCAAGCCCCGGCCAGACCGCCATCCACGGCGCGTTGGTGAGGAAACGCTGCGCGGCGTTGAGCATGCTGCCCCAGGACGGGTAGGGCGGCTGCTGGCCGAGGCCGAGGAAAGAGAGCGCGGCTTCGGCGATGATGGCGGCAGCAACCGACAGCGTCGCCTGCACCAGCAGCGGCGGCAGGATGTTGGGCAGTATGTGCACAAGCGCGATCCGCAGATCGGAGTCGCCGACGCTGCGCGCTGCCTCGATATACTCTTCGACCTTGACGTTCATCACCTGGCCGCGGGTCAGGCGAACGAAGATCGGCGTGGTGGAGATGCCGATCGCGATCATCGCATTGGCGAGGCTCGGGCCTAAGAAGGCGGCGAGCGCGATCGCCAGGATCAGGAACGGGCAGGCCAGCATCGCATCCGTGATCCGGCTGATCAGCGCGTCGAGCGCGCCGCCGATGTAACCCGAGAGCAGCCCCAGCGGGACGCCGATCGCGAGCGCGATGCTGACCGACACTGCGCCGGCGGAAAGCGAGGCGCGGGCGCCATAGATGACGCGCGCCAGCACGTCGCGGCCGAGATCGTCGGTGCCGAACCAGTGTTGTGCCGCCGGCGCCTTGCGGACCAGCGCCCAGCTGGTCTTGACGGGATCGTAGGGCGCGATCAGCGGGGCAAACACCGCAAGCAGGATAAACAGCGTGATGGTGATCAGGCCGACGATCGCGCCCTTGCGTTCGAGCAGCCGCCGGAGGGCGCGGCGCGCCGGGCTCTCCAGCCCGTCCTGGCTTCCCGCGGCGCCGGTGGTGATTGCGACGTCCGCCATTGTCAGCCCCTCAACCGCGGATTGACCAGGACATAGGCGAGGTCGGCCAAGAGGTTCAGCATGATGTAGACGGTCGCCGTGACCAGGACCACTCCTTGCACCACGGCATAATCGCGGTTGAACACCGCATCCACGATCAGCTTGCCGAAGCCCGGGATGGAGAAGATCTGCTCCGTGAGCACCGCGCCCGACAGCAGCGTGCCGAGCTCGAGCGCGCCCAGCGTGATCACCGGCGTCAGCGCGTTGCGCAGCGCGTGGTTCAGGATCACGCTGCTTTCGGAGATGCCCTTCGCGCGCGCGGTGCGGACATAATCGCTTTCCAGCACCTGCAGCATCGCGCTTCGGGTGTGGCGCATCAGGATGGCCGCGATCGCATTGCCCAGCACGAAGGCCGGCATGATGGTGGAGGCAAGACTCGCGCGCCAATTCTCGGTCAGCGGCACATAGCCGGACGCGGGCAGCCAGCCGAGCTTGATGGAGAACAGGAAGATCAGCATGATGCCGAGCCAGAAATTCGGTGTCGAGATGCCCCACAACGCAAACAGGTTGGCGCCATAATCCCACGCTGTGCCCTGCTTGACGGCCGAGACGATGCCGGCGGGAATTCCGATCAGGAAGGCGATCACGATCGCCATCGAGGCGAGCTGCAGCGTGACCGGCAGCTTCTGTGCGATCAGCTCGCGCACCGGCACTTTCACCCGTAGCGATTCGCCGAGGTTGCCCGTGAGCACACCCTTCACCCAATAGGCGTATTGCACCGGGATCGGCTGATCGAGCCGGTACTGCTTGCGGATCTGTTCGATGACGGCCGGATCGCGCTCCTCGCCGGCCATCACCAGCGCCGGATCGCCCGGCAGCAATTGTTGCAGCGAGAAGATCAGGATCGAGACGAAGAACAGCGTCGGCACGATCTGCAGGAGGCGGCGGAAGAGGAAGGTCAGCATGGCCGGTGCCTCGCGTGCCGCAGGCTCGAACTATGCTTGTTTTCAGGTCTAGGCCCCACCGTTCCCTCCCCCCTTGTGGGGGAGGGACAGGGAGGGGGGTAACCCAAGTGGAAGTCTCGCTTGTGGCATCCCCCACCCCAACCCTCCCCCACAAGGGGGGAGGGAGCCCTAGCAGGGTGACCGACGCCAGAATGCATGATCGTTCTCACTTTGCGGACATGCTCACTTCAGCTTCAGGCCGATCACGCGCACCAGCCCGTCAGGCATCTGCTTGTAGCCTTCGAGCTTCTTGGTGTGCGCGAACAGCAGCTTGCGGTGATAGATATAGATGATCGGCTCGTCGTTCAGGATCACCTTGGTCAGCTTCTCATAGAGCGCCTTGCGCTGCGCAGGATCGGTGACGGCGCGAGCATCTTCCATCAGCTTGTCGGCCGCTGCGCTGGAATAGCCGCCGTCGTTCTGCGGCGCGCCTGTGTGCAGGAAGACGTAGGAGTTGCCGTCGGGATCGATCCGGCCGCTCCAGTTGATCTGGAAGATCTGGAATTCGCCGGCCTGCGCCTGCTTGAAAGAGGTTGCGAACTCGATGACGCGGATCTTGATGTCGAAGCCGGCTTCGGCGGCCATCGACTGCACGACCTGTGCCACGGCCTCGTTCTCGGCCCCCTTCTGCACCATGTAGTCCACCGAGACGGGCAGGGCGACACCCGCCTCCTTCAGCAGCGCCTTGGCCTTTTCGACATCACGTGGGCGGATCGGGAAGGCCTGCTGATAGAACGGATGCGTCGGCGGCACCCATTGATTGCCCGGTGTGAACTCGCCGTTGAACACGACCTGATTCAGCGCCTCGCGATCGATCGCAAGGTCGAGCGCCTGGCGCACCTTCTCCGACTGGCTCAGTCCCCCTTTCGCCTTGTCCTTGCTGACGTTGATGGTGAGGCCATAGTAGCCGAGCTCCGAGGCGGTCGAGAGCACGAGGTTGGGATCGGCGCGCACGTCCTTGATGTCGGTTGCGAGCACGCGCTCGATCAGGTCGAGGCCGCCGGATTTCAAATTGGCGAGCCGCACCGTGGCGTCGACGATCGGCTGGAACACGATTCTGTCGATGAAGACATTGTTCTTGTTCCAATAGTCGGCGAACCTCTCGAACACCATGCGGTCCTGCTGCACGCGTTCGACGAATTTGTAGGGACCTGCGCAGACGGGATGCAGGCCGAATTTGTCGCCTTCCTCCTTCGCGGCTTTGGGCGAGACCATCATGCCGGCACGGTCGGTGAGCTGGGAGATCAGCGGGGCGAAGGGCGCCTTTAGAACGAGCTTGATGGTGAGGGGATCGACGACCTCGACATGATCGACGCTTGCAAGTTCCGATTTTCGGAACGAGCCCTGCATGTTCATGTGGCGTTCGATCGAGAACTTCGCGGCCTCTGCGTCGAGCGGCTCGCCGTCGTGGAATTTGACGCCTGGACGGAGCTTGATCGTGACAGCCTTGCCGTCGGCGGAAGTCTCGTGGGAGAGCGCGAGCTGCGGGACGATGTTCAGCTTCTCATCGATATCGAACAGCTTGTCGCAGAAGGCTGAGAACACGATGCGGCCGACATAGGTGCGGCCGAGCGACGGGTCGAGCATGTCGGGATCTTCGGCGAGCCCGATGCGCAAGGTGGTCTCGGCCTGCGCTGCGACAGCGAAGGACACTATGAACGCGGCCGCTGCAGCGGCCAGGCGAACATTTCTCATCGTACTCACTCCATGCTCGAGCTTCCGCCGGCCGTATTGCAACGGGGCCGTTGCAGCCGCGCTATTGCAGCGGCGGCGCGATTGCAGCAGCGCTATTGCACCATTCGTACCAACACCGGATGCGAACCATCCTTCCGTACGGTCGACCGCGGCGATCGGTTTGTCCAGTGGTGGCGATCAGCTCCCGCTCGGGCAAATGAGCGCATCCGCGGCAAGCCGTTCCGCATTGCGAGACCGGCGCGCCGCCCCAAGAGCCGTCTCAAGAGTTGCGTGATCCATGCGGTATCAATGTGCGCTGGACACTTCGAAGCGAACGAGCGGCGCGACGCCGACTGCCGGAGAAGGTGCGTGTACAGCGCGCCGAAATCTGTCGAGTAGCAAAACGCAGCTGTGGTTTGCCTGCGGCATGTGCACGGTGTGATCGACCGCGCGGCATCGCGAAAGCACTTCAATGCTTGATCATCGTCGCCGTACGACCGGTTCTTGAGGCTCGATCGACTTTGCTCAGGGCTGGTTCGCCACGATGGCTGAGATTCCGGCCTCTATGACGGCCCGATCAGTGACGCCGGCGGGGTTGGCGCGCGTGGGCAGGAACTCGCGGAACTTCGTCCAGTGCGCCCGGCTCACCTGCTCGAGACGTTCGAGCTCGGCGAGCGGATCGGGGTGGTCGTCAACCCTGAGGTCAAGGATCGACCATTCCTCTTCGCCATAGATCGACAGAGCGGCCGATTGCTTGCCGCGCTTGTCGCCGCCGGCCGCTTCGCCCGCCCGCAAGGCAGCGATCAGCCGTGGCGCGAAGGGCAGGGCCGCATTGGTCAGATAGGCGCTTGCAGTCTCCTTCAGCACCTCTGCGCCGGCAAGCATATTGCCCGCGATCGAAAAATCCTCGCCTTCGAGATGCCCGCACCAGGGGATGCAAGCCTTGCCCGTATGCGCAGCTATCCGCCCCGCGTGATCGAGGATGTGTAGTTGCCGGCTGTCGCGGCCGGGATCGGCCGATGTGAGGATCTGGATGATCTCTTGCGGGGACCTGCCTTCGCGCAGCAGCTTTGCGCCGTCGATGCCGTAATAGGGATTGACCAGCGCTTGGGTCGCGATGCCCCCGCGGCCGGCGACGATGAAGGGGACGCGAGCGCCGACGGCGAAGAAGCGCGTGGCGACGGCGATCCCGATCTGGCCGGTGGAGCGGTCCTTGGCGATGATCGACCAGGTCATGCAGGGCGACCTATCGTCCGGCTGCGTAGCCTTGCATGCCGCGCGGATTGGCGGCAGCGCGGCGGCGACAGCCGATCTTGGAGGCTGCGGTCAGGCGGCCTTCGGACCAGTCCGGTCCGATCTCGACGATGTGGCCGCGGCGGCGGAGCTCCTCGACCGTGGCCTTCGGCACCCGGTTTTCGAGCACCAGCACGCCGGGGCGCGCGGTGCGCGGCCAGAACGAGATCGGGAAATGCTCGGAGTGCCAGGCCGGCGCGTCGATCGACTCCTGCAGATTCATCTTTGCGTGGACGTGGCGCAGGAAGAACTGCGTGTTCCACTGGTCTTGCTGGTCGCCGCCAGGCGATCCCCAGGCCAGATACGGCTCCCCGTCGCGCAACGCCATGGTCGGCGACAGTGTGGTGCGCGGACGCTTGCCCGGCACCAGCGCCGCTGGATGGTTTTTTTCCAGCCAGAACATCTGCGCCCGTGTCCCCAAGCAGAAGCCGAGCTCGGGAATGACGGGGGACGACTGCAACCACCCGCCCGAGGGCGTGGCCGAGATCATGTTGCCGTCGCGGTCGATAATGTCGAAATGCACGGTGTCACCGCGCACCTCACCGAAGCGGCCGACGGTCGGCTCGCCGGTGCCCATGGCACCGACCGCCTCGCGTGCGCCCTCGGCATGGCGCAGCTTGACCAGCGCGCCAAAACCTTCGACCGAGCCGGGCCGCAGTTCGAGCGAGGCCTTGTCCGAAATCAACTTGCGGCGTTCGTCGTTGTAGGTGTCGGACAGCAGCGTCGCGATCGGGATTTCGGTGAAATTGGGATCGCCATAGAACGCCTCGCGGTCGGCGTAGGCGAGCTTGGCGGCTTCGATCTGCAAATGGATGAAGTCGGGTCCGGTCGGATCGAGCCCGTCGAGCGAAAAGCCTTTCAACAGCGCGAGCTGCTGCAGCAGCACCGGTCCCTGGCTCCAGACGCCGGCCTTGCAGACGGTGTAGCGGCCGTACTCATAAGTGAGCGGCTCCTCAACGGTCGGCTGCCAGCGCGCCATGTCGTCGCCGGACAGCACGCCGCGATGCCGCGAACCCGAGACGTCCATGATCTCCTGCGACCGGCAGAAGCGATCGATGGCTTCGGCGACGAAGCCCTGCGACCACGTCGTTCGCGCGCGTTCGATCTGCGCTTCGCGATTTTCGCCCGCACTTTCTGCCTCCTGCAGGATGCGCGCATAGGTCGCCGCCAACTGCGGGTTGGTGAACAGCGTCCCGGGTTTCGGGACATCGTTGTTGGGCAGATAGACCGCCGCCGACGTCGGCCAGTGTGCGCGGAACAACTCCTCCACGGTCCGGATCGTCGCCGAGATGCGTTCGACCAGCGGATAGCCGTCGCGCGCATAAGCGATTGCAGGCTCCAGCACGTCGCGCAGCCGCATCGTGCCGTAGTCGCGCAGCAGCAGCATCCAGGACTCGAACGTGCCGGGCACGCAGGCCGCGAGAAGCCCGGTGCCGGGCACCATATCGAGACCCTCGCTCCGGTAATGCGCGATGGTGGCGCGTGCGGGCGCGGGCCCCTGGCCGCAGATCACTTCGGTCCGGCCGCGCCTCGCATCATGCAGGATGATCGGCACGTCGCCGCCGGGGCCGTTGAGATGCGGCTCGACCACTTGAAGCGTGAAAGCCGCCGCGACGCCCGCATCGAAGGCGTTGCCGCCTTTCTCCAGCATGGCCATGCCGACCGCAGTCGCGAGCCAGTGCGTGGAGGTCACGACGCCGAATGTGCCCTCGATCTCGGGGCGGGTGGTGAAGGGATCGGGATTGATGAAGCTCATGTGCATTCCATCTGGCAGCGCGGCGGTGACGCGTGGAGTTGATCATGGCTCCGCTGGCATGCCAACCACCGCGGCCACAGACCTCGTGTGCATTTGGGTGATTACGCCGGCACGGCCGTCGCTGCGGTCTGATTGACGGCATGGCAGGCCACCCCGTCGATCAGAGCCGGCGCCTCAAGACGGCAGCGGTCGAACGCCAGCGGGCAGCGCGGATTGAAGCTGCAGCCGGGCGGCGGATTGATCGGGTTCGGAATCTCGCCCTTGACCGGAATGCGCTGGCGACCGGACATCGAGAGGTCCGGCACCGCACCCAGCAGCATCTTGGTGTAGGGCATGCGCGGATTGCTGAACAGCGCGCGTCCTTCCGCGATCTCGACGATGCGGCCGAGATACATCACGCCGATGCGGCTCGCCATGTGGCGCACGACCGCGAGGTTGTGGCTGATGAAGAGGTAGGTGAGGCCGAGCCGGTCCTGCAGGTCGCGCATCAGATTGAGGATCTGCGCCTGCACCGACACGTCGAGCGCGGAGGTCGGCTCGTCGCACACGATGAACTCGGCCTCGGAGGCGAGCGCGCGTGCGATCGCGATGCGCTGGCGCTGGCCGCCGGAAAACTCATGCGGGAATTTCTGACCATCGTCGGGATGCAGGCCGACCAGGGTCAACAATTCGCCGACACGATCCTTGATCTGTCGCTCACCGTCGATCACACTGAACGCGCGGATCGGCTCGGCGATGATGGCCTGGACGCGGAAACGCGAATTGAGGCTCGCATAGGGGTCCTGAAACACCATTTGAATGCGGCGGCGCAGTTTCCGGCGCACCAGAGCCTGGCGTGGATCGGTCATCGACACGCCGTCGATGATGACCTCGCCCGACGTCGGCGGCAGCAGGCCGACCACCATCCGCGCCACCGTCGTCTTGCCCGAGCCGGATTCGCCGACGAGGGCGAAAGTCTCGCCGCGTCTGATGTTGAAGCTGACGCCATCGACAGCCTTCAGGAATTCCTGCTGCCCGCCCTCGAGCACGCGGTTGAGCCAGGGCTTCGACACGTCGAAGACCTGGCGCAGATTCCTGACCTCGACGAAATCAGTCATGCTGCGCTCTCCGTGGCCCGATCATAGAGGTGGCAGGCGACGGCCTGGGCTCCCTGGCGCAGCGGTTCAGGCCGCTCGATCCGGCAGCGATCGAACGCAAAGTCGCAGCGCGGATTGAAGGCGCAGCCGGCCGGTATGGCGGAGAGCCGTGGCATCGAACCTGGGATCTGCACCAGCCGTTTGTCCTCGCCTGCGAGCGTCGGGATCGCGCCCATCAAACCCTTGGCGTAAGGATGCAGCGGATTCTTGATCACCTCCTGCACCGGGCCGATCTCGGCAATGCGGCCGGCATACATGACGGCGACGCGGTCGCAGGTCTCGGCGATCACGCCCATGTCGTGCGTCACCAGCATCACCGCCGTGCCATGATCGCGGCCGAGCCGCTTGATCAGCGCGATGATCTGCGCCTGCACCGAGACGTCGAGCGCGGTGGTCGGCTCGTCTGCGATGATCAGTTCGGGCTCGGCGCAGAGCGCGAGCGCAATGACGACGCGCTGGCGCATGCCGCCGGAGAATTCGTGCGGATAGCCGTCGATGCGCTTCTCCGGCGCGGGAATGCCGACTTCGGCCAGCAGATCGATCGCGCGCCGGCGGGCCTGCTGGTCGGTGAGACTGGTATGGGTCTTGATGGTTTCGACGATCTGATCGCCGATCCGGTAGAGCGGGTTCAGCGAGGTCAGCGGATCCTGGAAGATCATGCCGATCCGCTTTCCGCGCACCTGGCGCATCGCTTCCGCCTCGAGATTGTCGATCCGCAAGCCGGACAAATAGATTTCGCCGCCGGCGATGCGGCCGGGCCGGTCGATCAGGCCGATCACGGCCAGCCCGGTGACGGATTTGCCGGCGCCGGATTCGCCGACCACCCCGAGCACCTCGCCCTTGGCGATGTCGAAAGAGATGCCGTCGATCGCGTGCAGGATGCCGCGGCGACTGGCGAACTCGACCTGCAGATTGCGCACGGACAGAACGGGGACAGACATCAACTGATACCTTCAGATCGCGACGGGCGGTTCACCGCAGCTTCGGATTGAGTGCGTCGCGCAGCCAGTCGCCGAGCAGGTTGATCGCAAGAATGAGCAGAGCCAGCGTCAGGCCCGGGAACGCCACGATCCACCACTCGCCGGCAAACAGATAATTGTTGCCGATACGGATCAGGGTGCCGAGCGAGGGCATGGTTTCGGGCATGCCGGAGCCGAGAAAGGACAGCGTCGCCTCGGTGATGATGGCGAGCGCGAGGTTGATGGTCGCAATCACCAGCACCGGCCCGGTGGTGTTGGGCAGCACATGGCGCAGCAGGATCACTGGCGCCGGCAGGCCGATCAGCTGTGCTGCCGCGACGTAGTCCTTGTTCTTCTCGATCATGACCGAGCCGCGCACCGTGCGCGCATATTGCACCCAGAAGCTCAAGCCGATCGCGATCACCAGCACGGCGAGCATGCTCGCGGAATCGAGGCGGTCGCCGAACACGGACTTGACGACGCCGTTGACCAGAAGCGCGATCAGGATCGCGGGGAAGGTCAGCTGCACGTCGGCAATGCGCATGATGATGGTGTCGACCACGCCGCCGAAATAGCCGGCGACCAACCCGAGCCCGACGCCCAGCACTCCCGACAGCACGACGCCGAGCACGCCGACGACGAGCGATATCCGCAAGCCATAAAGGATCGCCGACAGCACGTCGCGGCCCTGCTCGTCGGTGCCGAGCAGGAACGGGCTCTGGCCGTCGGCAGTCCACAGCGGGGCAATGCGCGAGTTCATCAGCTGCAGTTGCGCCGGATCGAACGGATTTTGCACCGCGAGCAGGGGAGCGAAGACCGCCAGCAGGAACAGCGCAAGCGTCACGATGGCTGCCACCATCGTGAGCTTCGAGCGACGGAAGGAATAAAGCAGGTCGCTCGCGAGCGCGCGCTTCAGCCAGCTGTCGGAGCCGCCCGGGGCCGGCGCGCTTGCCTCGGCGTTGTGGGGGACGACGGTGTCGCTCATGACGAGGCCGGCCGGCTGATGGTCGCGCGCAGGCGCGGATCGACCACGGTGTAGAGGATATCGACGATCAGGTTGATGGTGACGAACATCAAGGAAACCATGACGAGGTAGGCGGCCATGATCGGGATGTCGACATTCTGCACCGCCTGGACGAATAGCAGGCCCATTCCCGGCCACTGGAACACCGTTTCGGTGATGATTGAGAAGGCAATAACCGAGCCAAATTGCAGGCCCACCACGGTGATGACGGGAACCAGCGTGTTGCGCAGCGCATGCCCGAAATGGATCGCGCGCGTGGTCAGCCCGCGGGCACGTGCGAAGCGGATGTAGTCGGTGCGCAGCACTTCCAGCATTTCAGCCCGCACCAGCCGCATGATCAGCGTCATCTGGAACAGCGCGAGCGTCACCGAAGGCATGATCAGGGCTTTCAGCCCGGAGGTGGTGAGAAGGCCGGTGCTCCACCAGCCGAGCTTCACCGTGTCGCCGCGGCCGAATGATGGCAGCCAGCCGAGCGTCACCGAGAACAGGTAGATCAGCAGAATCCCGATCAGGAAAGTCGGCAGCGAAATGCCGATCAACGAGACCGCCTGCAGAAGCTTCGCCGAGAGCGAGTCGCGCCGCAGCGCGGAATAGACGCCCATCAGGATGCCAAAGACCAGGGCGAGGATCGTGGCGCAGATCGCAAGCTCCAGCGTGGCGGGCATCCGCTCCTTGAGGAGGTCGGCCACCGGCTGGCGGAACTGATAAGACACGCCGAAATTGAATTGCGCTGCATTGATCAGGTAGTGCGCGAACTGCACGATTACGGGATCATCGAGACCGAGCGATTTGCGGATGTTGGCGCGCTCGGCCGCGGATGTATCCAGCGCCACGATCTGGCTGACGGGATCGCCGGCGAAGCGGAACATCGCGAAGGCGATCACACCGACCACAATCATGACGCCGATGGCCTGGATGACCCGGCGAAGCGTGAAGGCGAGCATCTTGTCTCTAACTTCCTCCAGAAAGCGCGGCGGGTAGCATCGCGCGCCGCAAATGAAAAGCCCCGAAAGCGACACAAGCTTCCGGGGCTCTGAGGCTTGCCGCTTATTCGGACTTGGTGGCCAAGTACAGCAGCACCATGTTGTCCGCGCGCAGCGGAATCTTCACTTTTTTCGAGACACCCCAGGCGACCGCCTGCTGGTGCAGCGGGATGTAGCCGTAATCCTTGATGCCGATCTGAAACGCCTGCTTGATCAGTTGATCGCGCTTGGCGGTGTCAGTCTCGACCAGGATCTTGTCCGTCAGGGCGTCGAGGTCCTTGTTGCAGTAATTGCCGAGATTGGCCTCGCCGCGGGTCGGGTCCTTGGCGTCGTCGCGGCAGCCCATGATGTCATGCAGCACGTTGTGCGAGTCCATCGAGGAGGGGGTCCAGCCCAGAAGGAAGAACGACGTGTTGTAGCCGCCGGGCTTCAGGACCTTGGCGAAATACTGCGCCTTGGGCTGGGCCAGCAGGTTCACCTTGACGCCGATGCGGGCGAGCATGCCGACCACGGCCTGGCAGATCGCGGCGTCGTTGACGTAGCGATCGTTCGGGCAATCCAGCGTGACTTCGAAGCCGTCGGGATAGCCGGCTTCGGTCAAGAGCTTCTTCGCGGCGTCAGGATCGGCCTTCTCCCGGGTGAAGTCTTTCGACAGGTCGAACAGCTGCGGCGCGATCATCAGCGCCGTCGGCGTCGACATGCCGCGCATGACGCGGGTCTTGATCAGGTCGACGTCGATCGCCTTGTAGAAGGCCTCGCGGACGCGGACGTCCTTGAACGGGTTCTTGCCCTTGACGTTGGAGAACAGGAGCTCGTCCCTGCTCTCGTCCATGCCGAGGAAGATGGTGCGCAGCTCCGGACCGGTCAGCACCGTGGCCGTGCCGCTCGAATTGACCCGCTGGATGTCCTGCACCGGCACCGGCTCGATGATGTCGACCTCGCCGGAGAGCAGCGCCGCTACGCGCGTCGCATCGGAGGCGATGGTCGTGAACACGATCTCCTTCAGATTGTGCTCGGGCTTGCCCCACCAGTTCGGGTTCGCCTTGAACACGGTCTTGACGCCGGGTTGGTGGCTTTCGACCATGAACGGGCCGGTGCCGTTCTCATGCAGCGAGGCATAGCTCGGCGTTGTCGCCGAGACCGGCGTCGGCGCGACCGAGTTGTTCTCCTCGCACCACTTCTTGTCCATGATGTACCAGGTATCCCATTGCGAGATCAGAATGGGATTGGGCGTAGCCAGCTTCACGTCCACCGTGTAGTCGTCGACCTTGATGAACTTCGCATCGGGCGGGACGTTGGACAGGAAGTTCGAGCCGTTGGCGCGGACGCGTTCGGCCGAGAAGATCACATCGTCTGCGGTGAAGGGATCGCCGTTGTGAAACTTGACGCCCTTGCGCAGGTGGAAGCGCCAGCGGGTCGGCTCCGGCGTTTCCCAGCTTTCGGCCAGTCCCGGAACGATCTTGAGATCCTTGTCGCGCGCCGTGAGGCCTTCATAGATATGGGCGTGGTGCGCGATCGTGGTCGATTCCTTGAAGGAATAGGGGTCGAGCGATTTCAAGGTCCCCTGGTTGGCATAGCGCAAGCTCTGGCTCGATGCCGGCCCCGTCACGAAGGCGAGGAGCGCGAGGGTGAGCGCTGAGATAAGCGAGTGGCGTATCGCCATATGTTCAAATTCTCCGCTTTAAGCCGCTAGTCTTTTCGGCAGTCTGATGAGCTGGCGCCCATTCGTGTTTGACCTGATGATCGTCGCAACGCGTCCCGAGTGGACTTCGGAAGGCAACAGGCAGCGCGCGCACTTGAGATGCCGCAAGATGCCGGTCGCTTGCAAGACTGGTGCCGGGCCAAAGCGGCCGTTTCAGGTGCAAGGCGTTTGCCAGCAGTTCAGGCCGGACGTCCTCCGACGGCCGGCATGTTGCAGAGTTCTCCTGCCGCGGACAAGCCCGCCCCGATTACCCATTGGGGTATGGTTAGCCGCCGCCCCCGACATCGCAGTGCACCAGGGTGGATCAGGGAGCGACTGTCCGGGGCACAGCCTCGCTCTACTCCCCGGTTGACCATATTGCAGGAATCGCGTGCGCTGCAGCGCGGCTCGCTTGCGAGAGAGACTTGGTGCGGTGATACTCTTCTCATCGCTCCTGAACTGAAACGGTCCCGGCGACTTGTTGGCTGGGGGCAGGGCTCTTCAGGTCGGCGGCACGAGGGCGGTTCGAACAGCGCGGAGCGCGACATGAAAGTCAATATCGAGATCGATTGCACGCCGTTGGAGGCGCGGCAATTCTTCGGACTGCCTGACGTCGGCCCGATGCAGACCGCCGTCATGGACAAGCTGCAGCAACAGATGATGAGCAACATCGACAAGATGGCCCCGGAGGCCCTGCTGCAGAGCTGGTTCAGCTTCGATCCCAAGCTGGCGGAGAAGTTTCAGGATCTGTTCGTGACCATGACCGGCCTCGGTGGCCCCCGGTCGAACGACCGGAAATCTGCCTGATCGCCTGCTTGGCATGTCGTCTGAGGCGGCGCCGTCGGCGGCCGCTTGCGTTGGCTTGAGCTGACCTGCACGATCATGGCGGGCGGCTCAACTGCTGCGCCGCCCGATAACAAAGCACACGAACGGGAGGAGCTATGAGCGAGGCCACGGCCATGCCGCCGCTGCAGTTTGCCGAAACCAACGGCATCCGCATGGGCTATTACGAGGCGGGACCGGCTACCGACCGGCCTCCCATGGTGCTGTGCCATGGCTGGCCGGAACTGGCTTTCTCCTGGCGGCATCAGATCAGGGCGCTCGGCGAAGCCGGCATCCGGGTGATCGCACCCGACCAGCGCGGCTATGGGGCGACCGATCGGCCGGAGCCGGTCGAGGCTTATGACCTCGAGAATCTGACCGCCGATCTGGTCGGCCTGCTCGATCATCTGAAGATCGACAAGGCGATCTTTGTCGGTCACGATTGGGGCGGCTTCGTCGTCTGGCAGATGCCCTTGCGCTATCCCGACCGCGTCGCCGGCGTGGTCGGCATCAACACGCCGCATCTTCCCCGCGCGCCCGCCGACCCGATCGATATCATGCGCAAGCGCTTTGGCGAGACGATGTATATCGTCCAGTTCCAGGATCCGGGACGCGAGCCGGACCGGATATTTGGAAGCAGGGTCGAACAGACCTTCGACGCCTTCATGCGCAAGCCGCTGCCGCGCAACGATGCCGATGCGAAGGAGCCGCCGGTCGGCGGCATCGGCGCGGCGAGAACGGTCAACTTGGCCTTTCCGCAGATGGTGGCTGCCTATGACGCCAGTCGCGACAACCGACAGCCGATCCTCTCGGACGATGAAAAGCGGGTGTTTGTCGAGACGTTCAAAAAGACCGGCTTCACCGGCGGGATCAACTGGTACCGCAACATGTCCCGCAATTGGCGGCGATCCGAGGGGCTGGATCACATCGTCCGCGTGCCGTCCCTGATGATCATGGCCGAGAACGATGCCGTGCTGCCGCCGTCTGCTGCGGACGGCATGGAAAGGCTGGTCCCTGACCTCGAGAAATATCTGGTGCGCGACAGCGGCCATTGGACGCAGCAGGAACAGCCGGCGGAGGTCAGCGCCAAGCTGATCGAATGGCGTAGGCGGCGGTTCGGGTGATCTGAAGAGATAAGACTTTCAGCCGATCTTGAGGTGCCTCCCGGCGAACGCATGCGAACGCAGGGACGACACTTTGTTTGCGGCATCAGGTTCTATCCAACTAGTGCCTCGTCACGCCGCCTCGGCGCTGGCGCCGTGCGCATGCGCTGCGATCGCATCGATGATCTGCGGCCATGTCCGGATCGTCAGTGCGTGCCCCATGCCGTCGATCATCAGCAGTTTGGCATTCGGAATCGACTCAGCCGTGTCCCGCCCGCCGGCCGGATGCACCAGCGGATCCCGGGTGCCGTGAATGACCAAGGTCGGCACCTTCACCAAATGCAGCCGTGGTTTGCGGCTGCCGGAGGCCAGGATCGCCCGGAGTTGCCGGGCGACGCCGGCTGCATTGATGCCGCGGGCAAAGCAGCGTTCGGCCAGCGCACGGTCGCGTGCTTCGTCTTCCGGGAAGGAACCGGCCCGCAGCATCTTCCAGGTGAGGGCGAAGCGTTCGATATACTGCTCCTTGGTCTTGGGTGCCGGCATCATCAGCATCATCGCGGCCTCCCGGCTCGGCGGCGGAATCCGCGGATTGCCGGTGGTCGACATGATCGAGGTCAATGACCTCACGCGGTCGGGGAAGGAGAGTGCGACCTCCTGGGCGATCATGCCGCCCATCGAGGCGCCGACCAGATGGGCGGACTTGATATCGAGCACCTCCATCAGCCCGACCGTATCCTTGGCCATGTCGATGAGCTTGTAGGGTGCGGATACCGGGATATGGAAGAAGCGCAGCTTGAGCAGCTCGAACGGCGTCAGCCGCTTGCCGCCGTGCATCTTGCTGGATTGGCCGATGTCGCGATTGTCGAAGCGGATGACGCGAAAGCCGCGGGCAGCGAGCTGCGCGCAGAACTCATCGTCCCAGATCAGCATCTGGCCGCCGAGCCCCATGATCAGCAACAGCGGCTCCGCGCTGGGATCGCCGAAGATCTCGTAGCAGATGTCGATACCATTGGCGCGCGCGATTTGCGGAGGCTGATGAGCAATGGCGGTCACAACTGGGTTCCTCGTTGCAGATCTGGCGGAACTGTATCGCATGTTGCCGAAACCGGGAGAAGGCGGTGCGAAGGCCGCCTCATTCGCCGCATGTCTCGATCGGCTCATGAAGGCTGGCCCATGATATGGTGGCCACCAAGTTTTGAGTCTCGTGATCTCGCTCGGCGACAAGGAGGATGCCGATGGTGGACAAGACGGGTGATGCGATTGCGTTGTGGCAGCAAATGGTCGGCGAGATGCAGAAGAGCTTTGCCGCCTTCGCCAAGCAAGGCTTGGGCTCATCGCCAATGGGACGCCAAGCGGACAACCGGGGAGCGTCCGCTCCGGGAGCGCAGCAACAGATCGCCGATCTGATGGAAAACTATTTCATCGGCATGAACCTGCCCAGCCGCGGCCAGCTCAACGAGATGGTCGAGCGGCTCCGGGCGATCGAGCTCGAATTAAGCGAGATCAAGGTGCTGCTACAGCAGGCGGTCAAGACTGCTCCTTCCAAGCAAACCGCCCCTCGAGCCGGCAAACGCAGCTCTAGGCGTGCAGCCGCGGATGCAGAATCCCCGGACTCGGTGAAACGGCTCGATTAAGCGCTCGGCGGTTCTCCATCCCGCGTAAGGATAGCGATCGTATGTTGCAATGCAATATTTATGTTGCAATGCAACATGTGGCGTGGCATGACTATGAAACCCCGGGTCCATGTGGGCGGGGGAGAAGCCATAGCTCAGCAGAGGATGGAGAAATCAATGACCACTGAAACCAACACTGGGTTCGACAGCGTCAAGCAGGCCTTCGGGCCGATGACCGACGCCCTGAAGAACCTGCAAACGATGGAAATGCCGGAATCCGCGCGCGAGTTCTTCAAGAAGGCCACGTCGACGGCCAAGGAGCGCGTCGCCGATGCTTTCGCCGGCTCGGAAAAGGTGACCGCAGTGATCGAGACCGCTGTTGCTGAGGGTGTCAGCGAAGCGACCAAGATCACCCGCAACATCCAGCAGGCGATCCATCAGGATACCGAGGCGTTCTTTGACGGGCTGGACAAGCTGGCGTTCGCCAAGACCTTCAGCGAGGCGGTCCAGATCCAGTCGGAACTCGCGCGGGCGCGCGGTGAAGCGCTCATCTCGCGGGCGAAGTCGAGCACCGAGTATTTCGGCAAGCTGGTGGCCGATGGCGCCAAGACCATCCAGGACAACCTGTCCAAGGCCTACACCAAGTCGGCCTGATCGCCGTCGGGCCCTCAACGTACTGAATGCCGCCTGGGCCCGCGCTTTGCGGGCCTTCTTTTTTGATCCGTTTGGACCTGCGGTGTCGGAGTGCGACAAAACACGCTATGCGTGGTCACCATGCCGCAGCCGCTCTCCCACATCATCGATCAGCTCAAGCGCGAGCCCTCGCGCACCGGCTCGCTCATCATCACTGTGTTCGGCGACGCCATCGTGCCGCGCGGCGGGACGGTGTGGCTTGGAACGCTGTTGGAATTCTTCGCCGGCCTCGATATCGACGGCAACGTCGTGCGCACGGCGATGTCGCGCCTCACCGCCGAAGGCTGGTTCGAGCGCGGTAAGGTCGGCCGTAACAGCTTCTATCGCCTGGTGAAGCAGGGACAGCAGAGCTTTGCCGCCGCGACCCGCCACATCTACGACCCGCCGCCGACGGAATGGACCGGGAGCTTCGAGCTGCTCCTGATCAGCGGCGCCGATCAGCGCGAGGCGGCGCGCGATGCGCTCAAGAATGCGGGCTTCGGCAGTCCGCTGCCGGGCGTGTTTGTCGCGCCGGCGGGCACCGTCGTACCGGAGGAGGCCCGGGAGGCGCTGCGTCTCGATGCGTCCGCCGCCCCCGACATGGCCCGGCGCCTCTTGGCCGAGAGCTGGACACTGGACCGCACGGCGGAGGCCTATCTGAAGTTCATTGCCACCTTCACGCCGCTGCAGATTTGCCTGCACAAGCAGCAGGCTTTGTCCGAGGGTGACGCCTTCACCGCGCGCATCCTCTTGATCCACCATTACCGCCGCATCGTGCTGCGCGATCCGCTGCTGCCGGCGGAACTGTTGCCGAAGGACTGGCCGGGAGGTCGGGCGCGGAGGCTGTGTGGCGAGATCTATCGCGCCCTGCTGCCTGGTTCCGAGCGCTGGCTCGACCGGCACGCAACCGACGAGAATGGCCCGCTACCGCCAGCCGGGGAGGCGCTCGGCCGCCGTTTCGGCGATTGATGATCTGCGCTGATATATTACAAAAATGGATTGCATAGATTAGATTGTGTTATATATTGCCGGCAACCAAGTCCTGGGAGGACACGTCGCCGCATGTATACGCAGGCGCTCAATACGCCCGAGGAGGGCTCCCTTGCGGAGGACATGGCACAGGCGGCGCGCTTCCAGGCGCGTATCGACGCCGAGGAACGCATCGAGCCCAACGATTGGATGCCGGTCGCCTATCGCAAGACGCTGATCCGGCAGATTTCCCAGCACGCCCATTCCGAGATCGTCGGCATGTTGCCGGAAGGCAATTGGATCACGCGTGCGCCGAGCCTGCGCCGCAAGGCCGCGCTGCTCGCCAAGGTGCAGGACGAGTGTGGCCACGGCCTCTACCTCTACGCCGCCGCCGAAACGCTCGGAGCGTCCCGCGAGGAACTGGTCGACGCGATGCTGGCCGGCAAGGCCAAATATTCCTCGATCTTCAATTATCCGACGCTGACCTGGGCGGACATCGGCGTGATCGGCTGGCTGGTCGATGGCGCTGCGATCATGAACCAGATTCCGCTCTGTCGCTGCTCCTATGGCCCCTATGCGCGCGCGATGATCCGCGTCTGCAAGGAGGAATCCTTCCACCAGCGCCAGGGCTACGAGATCATGCTGACGCTGTGCCGCGGTACGACCGAGCAGAAGGCGATGGCGCAGGATGCGCTGAACCGCTGGTGGTGGCCGGTGCTCATGATGTTCGGTCCGCCCGATCAGGTGAGCCAGCACAGCGACGCTTCCACGAAGTGGAAGATCAAGCGCTTCTCTAACGATGAGCTGAGGCAGAAATTCATCGATGCCACGGTGCCGCAGGCGCAATATCTCGGGCTCGCCATTCCCGATCCCGAGATGACGCAGGACGATAATGGGCATTGGATTCACGGCACGATCGATTGGAATGAGTTCAAGCAGGTGCTCGCCGGCAACGGTCCCTGCAACCGCGACCGCATGGCCGCACGTCGCAAGGCTCACGAAGACGGTGCTTGGGTCCGCGAGGCAGCGGCCGCCTATGCGCGCAAGCGCCGCTATCGCGACACCGCGCAGGCTGCCGAATAGATCGAAGGGAGATCGCCATGGCAACGCCGGACACCCCGCTATGGGAGGTCTTCATCCGCAGTCGTAATGGCCTCGCGCACAAGCATTGCGGCTCGCTGCACGCGCCTGACGCCACCATGGCGTTGCAGGCGGCGCGCGACATCTACACCCGCCGCGGCGAGGGGCTGTCGATCTGGGTGGTGCCGTCGAGCGCGATCACTGCTTCCGACCCCGCCGACAAGGGCATGATGTTCGAGCCAGCTGAGTCGAAGATCTATCGCCACCCGACCTTTTACGAAGTGCCCGATGAGGTCGGGCATATGTGATTGCCGACGGACGTTCAGCCATCCGTCATTGCGAGCGCAGCGAAGCAATCCAGGCTGTGTGCGCGGAGATAGTCTGGATTGCTTCGTCGCGTTGCTCCTCGCAATGACGTCGAGTATGCCGCAGGTATCGAGCATGGCCGCCGCTTCGATCGAAGTCACCGAAACCCCGCTAGTGCTTTACACGCTGCGCCGCGCCGACGATGCGCTGATCCTCGGTCATCGGCTGTCCGAATGGTGCGGCCACGCGCCCATGCTCGAAGAGGATATGGCGCTGTCGAACATGGCGCTCGACCTGATCGGCCAGGCGCGCGAACTTTATGGCT
The DNA here is from genome assembly GCF_032484835.1 of Bradyrhizobium sp. SZCCHNS1022. NCBI lineage: Bacteria > Pseudomonadati > Pseudomonadota > Alphaproteobacteria > Hyphomicrobiales > Nitrobacteraceae > Bradyrhizobium > Bradyrhizobium sp. SZCCHNS1022. The sequence continues at coordinate 180,917 of NZ_JAUETT010000004.1, forward strand.
ACGCCGCGAAAGTCGAAGCTCGCGACAATGACGAGGACGCGCTCGCTTATCTCCGCGACGTGAGACAATACCGCAACCTGCTGCTGGTCGAGCGTCCCAATGGCGACTTCGCCTATACGATGGTGCGGCAATGGTTCTATTCGGCCTTCGCCGATCGCTATTGGCAGGCGATGATGCGCTCCAACGACGCGACACTTGCGGCGATCGCAGCGAAGTCGGAAAAAGAGAGCGCCTATCACCTGCGCCACGCGAGCGAATGGATCATCCGGCTCGGCGACGGCACCGATCAAAGCCATGCGCGGGCGCAGGCGGCCATCGACGACCTCTGGGCCTATACCGGCGAGATGTTCAGCATCGATGACAGCGAGCGCGGGTTGATCGACGCCGGGGTTGCGATCGATCCGACGACGCTGCTACCGGATTGGCTGGCGGCGGTGTCGCAGATCGCGCGCGAAGCCACGCTGGTTCTGCCGGAGAACGACTGGATGCAGCAGGGTGGCCGCGACGGACGCCACAGCGAGCATCTCGGCCACCTGCTGAGCGAGCTGCAATATATGCAGCGCAGTTTTCCGGGCGCTACATGGTAGCGACTGCGACCAGCGACGCCGATCTGCGCCAGCGCGCCTGGGAGGCTGCCGCGAGCGTGACCGATCCGGAAATTCCGGTATTGACGATCGATGATCTCGGCGTGCTGCGCGAGGTCGAGGTCAGCGGCGACCGCGTCGAGGTCGCTGTGACCCCGACCTATTCCGGTTGTCCCGCGATGAACATGATCGCGCTGGAGATCGAGCTTGCGCTCGAGCGCGCCGGCTTTCGTGAGATTCACGTGCGCACCGTATTGTCGCCGGCCTGGACGACGGATTGGATGAGCGAGGAGGGCCGCCGCAAGCTGAGGGAATACGGTATCGCGCCGCCACTAGCCGCAAATAGCCGCCGTGCGCTGTTCGGCCTCGAGCAGGTGAGCTGTCCGCAATGCGGTTCTGCGGAGACGGAGCTGTTGTCCGAATTTGGCTCGACCTCGTGCAAGGCGCTGTGGCGCTGCAAAGCCTGCCGCGAACCGTTCGATTATTTCAAGTGCCACTAGCTCATGAACATCCGTCATTGCGAGCGCAACGAGGCAATCCAGAATGCCCGGATGGCAAGAGCCTGGATTGCTTCGTCGCGTTGCTCCTCGCAATGACGGAGGGATAGGTTCGATGTCCACTCCGCGCTTCCATCATCTCGCTGTCAACGACCTGCGCCGCGAGGCGCCTGATGCGGTCTCGCTGACGTTTGCGATTCCCCGCGAGCTTGCCGGCGACTATCATTTCTCGCCCGGGCAATATCTCACCCTGCGCACCACGCTCGGCGGCGAGGAGGTGAGGCGGTCCTACTCGATCTGCTCAGGCCCCGATGACGGCGAGATCCGCATTGCGGTGAAGCGCGTCGATGGCGGCGCGTTCTCCAGTTTCGTGACCGATGAACTGAAGTGCGGCGATGAGCTCGACGTGATGACGCCGACCGGCCGCTTCGGCGTAGCACCCGAGCCGGATGCGGCACGCATCCATGTCGGCTTCGCGGCCGGCTCCGGGATCACGCCGATCCTGTCGATCATCAAGGGCGTGCTGGCGCGCGAGCCGAAGAGCCGATTCTTCCTGTTCTACGGCAACCGCGCCACCGCGGGTATGCTGTTTCGCGAAGAGCTGGAGGAGCTCAAGGACCGCTACCTCGATCGGTTGTCGATATTCCATGTCATCTCCGGCGAGGAGCAGGACATCCCGATCCTGCACGGTCGCCTCGATGCCGAGAAGGTGAGGGTGCTGTTGCGTTCGCTGGTGCCGGCCGAGAGCGTCGACCATGTCTTCATCTGCGGTCCCTCGGGCATGAGCGACGAGCTCGAGCCGACCTGCCGTGAGCTCGGCATCGCCGCAGACCGCATTCATGTCGAGCGCTTCGTCTCCGGGCTCGGCGGCAAGCCGCGGCCGAAAGCGGTCGTGCCAGCGTCGGCGCCGCCAAAGGCAATGGCGGCCCTGATCATCGACGGCAAGCGGCGCGAGGTGCCGGTCGCCGAGGGCGAGGCGATCCTCGACGCCGCATTGCGCGCCGGCGTCGATCTGCCCTTTGCCTGCAAGGGCGGCATGTGTTCGACCTGCCGCGCCCGGCTCGTCGAAGGCAAAGCGGAAATGGAACTGAACTATTCACTGGAGCCGTGGGAGCTCAAGGCCGGTTTCGTGCTCACCTGCCAGGCCAAACCGACGACGGAGCGCGTCGTCGTGGATTACGATCATATGTAACCGCGGCGTCATTGCGAGCGAAGCGAAGCAATCCAGTATGCGTCCGTCTTGAAAGTCTGGATTGCTTCGTCGCTTTGCTCCTCGCAATGACGACGGTGAGTGCGAACTTGATTAATCCTTCGGCCTACTGTCCTTCACGCGTTTGGCCTTGCCGGCCGAGCGCTCCAGCGTGTCGGGGGCCACCACCTTCACCTTCGCAGTCAGGCCGATCGTGTTCTTGATGTGCGTGGAGATGAAGTCGGCATGGCCAGTCAATCCGCTGCCGTCCCAGACCTCCTGCCGCGCCTCGGCGAAGATCGTCAGCTCGTCCATGCGGCCGTCGCGCGTCAGCTCCAGCATGAAGTGGCCGCCGCACCAGTCGGTCGCCAGCAAGATTTCCTCGATCTGGGTCGGGAACAGGTTGACGCCGCGCAGGATGATCATGTCGTCGGAGCGTCCCGTGACCTTCTCCATCCGTCGCATGCCGGGCCGCGCTGTGCCGGGTAACAAGCGCGTCAGGTCGCGGGTGCGATAGCGGATCACGGGAAAGGCTTCCTTGGTCAGCGAGGTGAACACCAGCTCGCCCATCTCGCCTTCCGGCAGCACCGCGCCGGTGTCGGGGTCGATGATCTCCGGATAGAAATGATCCTCCCAGATGTGCAGGCCGTCCTTGGTCTCCAGGCATTCCTGCGCGACGCCGGGACCGATCACCTCCGAGAGCCCGTAGATGTCGGTCGCGTCCATGGCGAAGGCGTCCTCGATCTCGGCACGCATCGCGTTGGTCCAGGGTTCGGCGCCGAAGATGCCGAGCTTGAGCGAGCTCTGCCGTGGATCGAGGTTCTGCCGCTTGAACTCATCAAGGATCGCCAGCATGTAGCTCGGCGTCACCGTGATGATCTCGGGCCGGAAGTCGTTGATCAGCTGCACCTGACGCTCGGTCATGCCGCCGGAGATCGGCACCACGGTGCAGCCGAGCTGCTCGGCGCCGTAATGCACGCCTAAGCCGCCCGTGAACAGGCCATAGCCATAGGCATTGTGGATGATCATGCCACGTCGGCCGCCGGCGGCGCGGATCGAGCGCGCCATTACGCTCGACCATGTCGCGATGTCGGCCCTGGTGTAGCCGACCACGGTCGGCTTGCCGGTGGTGCCGGAAGAGGCGTGGATACGGACCAGCTGCTCGCGCGGGACCGCGAACATGCCGAACGGGTAATTGTCGCGGAGGTCGGTCTTCGAGGTGAACGGAAACTTGGCGAGATCGGAGAGGTCGCGAAAGTCGGACGGGTGCGCGCCGATACGGTCGAACGCGCGCTTGTAATGCGCGACGTTGTCATAGGCGTGCTTGAGCGACCAGGCCAGCCGTTCGGTCTGCAGCGTCATGATCTGGTCGCGCGAGGCGCGCTCGGTCTCGTCCATCTCAGGCACGTAGCCGTCCGGCTGTGATTGGGATCTGGTGAGGGCCATGGCTCTTTGTTCTCCGGCGTCAGCTTGGGCCGTGGGCATCGCCGACGGTCACGAGCGTGCCGCCGATGCTGCGGGAGTGGCCGCGGAATTCTGCGATGACGACTTCGCCTGCAAAGACGCGAACGTCGTAGATGCCGGAGCGTCCGCTCCGCGAGATTTCGGTCGCACGCGCGATGAGACGGTCGCCGAGCTTGCCTGGGCGGATGAAGGTGATGCTGCCTTGCGCCGCCACGGTGCGCTCATTGTGGGTGTTGCAGGCAAAGGCGAAGGCAGAATCGGCGAGTGTGAAGATAAAACCGCCATGGGCGATGCCGTGACCGTTGACCATGTGCGGCTGAATCGTCATCTGCAGCGTTGCCCGGCCCGGGCCGATCTCGACGATCTCCATGCCGAGCCCCTGGCTCGCCCGGTCGTCCTTCCACATGGCCTCGGCGCAGGCTCGCGCCAGCGCCTCCGGCGAAGCTCGCTCGCCGGTCATCGCCATATCTCCAACCGCCGGCGAATCTCCGGTTGCGCAGCCACGGCGTTCTCTCCCAATGGTGCTTGTTGGAACAAGCTTTCTGAACTAGTTAAACACGCATCGTGGCAAAGATTCCGCGCGCGTCAAGCGAAAGCCGGTGATGCCCCGGCATCGCTGTCCCCGTTTCCGTGCTGCAAGAAGGATCCCGCCATTGCGCGAAGCCGCCGATCTGGCTGTCATCGCCGGTCTTGTGATCGGCCTCGTCTATGGCGCGGTGGGGCTCTTGAGCGGGTTTTGCATGATGAGCTCGTTGCGCGGCTGGTGGGCGGGCGGCGACAGTCGTCTGGTCCGCACCTACGCCCTGGCGATGGGCGTCGCCATCTTGGCCACGCAGATGTTGGCCATCGAGGGCTTCGTTGACCTTGGCAAGTCGATCTATCTGCAGCCGACCTTCTCCGTACCCGTGATGTTCGCCGGCGGCCTGCTGTTCGGCTATGGCATGGTGCTGGCGAACGGCTGCGGCTCGCGGGCCCTGGTGCTGCTCGGACGTGGCAATCTGCGCTCCTTCGTCGTGGTGGTTGTGCTCGGGATCGTGGCCGAGATGACCTTGAAGGGACTGATCGCGCCGGTGCGGATTGCGCTTGTGCAGGCTTCGCAGGCCACGACGACAGCGACGTCTTTGCCGGCCTTGCTGTCGAGCGGCGGGCTGCATGGCGCGTCGGCTCGGCTGTTGCCGGCACTTGTTCTGTCCGGTGCGCTTCTCAGCTTTGCCTTCGCACATCGCCGGTTTCGCCGCGCACCGGGCCAGATCGCCGCAGGGCTCCTGGTCGGGCTTCTGATCGCGGCCGGATGGTTCGCGACCGGATATCTCGGGGCCGACGATTTCAATCCGGTGCCGGTGGCATCGCTGACCTTCGTCGCGCCGATCGCCGACAGCCTGCAATACGTGATGCTCTCGACCGGCCTCACGGTCAATTTCGGTGTTGCCACGGTCGGTGGTGTTCTGGCCGGCAGCTTCGGGACGGCCCTGCTGACGAGGCGCTTCAAGCTCGAAGGCTTCCATTCGCCTCGTCATATGCTGCGGTCGGCCGGCGGAGCGGCGTTGATGGGCGTCGGCGGCGTGATGGCATTGGGCTGCTCGGTCGGGCAGGGGCTGACTGGCCTGTCGACCCTGGCGCTGGCCTCGTTCGTCGCCGTCGCCGGCATCTTTGCCGGCACGGCACTGGGCTTGCGCGGGGCGCTGCGGGTTCAGCCGCTGGCGCATGAGCCGGGACAGGCTCTCAAGAGCGAGCCCGCGCGCTGAGGCCCGTTCAGTCCGCTCGCCGCGTGAGAATACGGATCTCCGAGGTCAGGGTCCGATGCACCGGGCACTTGTCGGCGATCTCCATCAGCTTCGCACGCTGGGCCTCGTCGAGCGCGCCGTCCATGACGATCACCCGTTCGATCTGATCGATCAGGCCGACCTTGGTCTCGCACTCCGCGCAATCTTCTGCGTGGATCTTGCTGTGCGTCAGCCGCACGGTGACGCGATCGAGCGGCAGGAATTTGCGTTCGGCATAAAGGCGCAACGTCATCGAGGTGCAGGCGCCAAGCGCGGTCAGCAGGAAGTCGTAAGGGCCGGGCCCCGAGTCCTGGCCGCCGGCCGCGATCGGCTCGTCGGCTGTGAGCTGGTGCGGGCCGACACTGATCGTCTGCTGGAATTTGCTGCTGCGGGTCTCGCGCACGACCACTTCGCGCGGGCCCTCATCCGCTGCCGCGGCCGTCGGCTGTGACACCGGCGGTTCGATGTAGCGGCTCGCCCAGCTCGCGACGACGTCTGCGATATAGGTGGCGTCCTGTTTGCTGCTGACGAGATGGTCGGCATGGTCGAGCGAGACGAAGCTCTTCGGGTGCTTGGCGGTGACGAAGATGCGCGTGGCGTTGTCGATACCCACGGTGTCATCGACAGGCGAATGCATGACGAGCAGCGCCTTGTGCAGGTGAACGACCTTGTCGAGCAGACGCTGCTCGGCGACGTCATCGAGAAAGGAGCGGCTGATGCGGAACGGCCGGCCGGCGAGCGAGACCTCGGCCGAGCCTTGGACGCGGATGTCCTCGATCTTGTCCTTGAACAAACCCGCGACATGGGCGGGATCGGAGGGCGCCGCGATCGTGACCACGGCTTTGGCCTCCGGGATCTCCGCGGCCGCGGCGAGCATGGCGGGGCCGCCGAGGCTGTGGCCGATCAGGAGCGCCGGCGCGGCCCGCGTCTCGCGCAGGTGGTCGGCCGCACGGATGAGGTCGGCAACGTTGGAGGAAAAGGCCGTGTTGGCGAAGTCGCCTTCGCTGGAGCCGAGCCCGGTGAAATCGAAACGCAGCACCGCGATGCCGTGGGCTGCGAGCGCCATTGCGATCCGTCGCGCCGCGTGGGTTTCCTTGCCGCAGGAGAAGCAATGCGCAAACAGCGCATAGGCGTGCGGCTGGCCATCCGGCAGATCGAGCGCAGCGGCCAGCTTCTCGCCATTTGCGCCGTCAAACTGGAAACGTTCGGTCGGCATCGTCTGGTCCCCAATCGTTGCGTCTCAACCACCGCTCAAGCCGAGGGCGCGGACGACCTCAGCAGTTTCACTCGCGACACAGCAATGGTCAGTCTCGAGGCGGCAAAAGTTGAATTTCCTGTTCGCCGTTCCGGATCACTGACCGCAGGTCTTGGGCGACGATATCGGAGATCCATCGGACGAGTGCTGGAAGGGCTTCGTCCTTCGCTCGCCGACGAAGTTCGGGCAAGTCCCGCTCCATCGCGGTGCCCACTTTGATGTGGAGACGTTCAAAAGGCACGTGGCCGTTTGGCGGCCAGTATCGTGCATCAAACAGCCGCCTGCCGTGGCTACGAACGAGATGGATGTGAATTCCGATGTTTGCCTTCGTGAGTGCCTCGACGATGACGGAGGGCTTGAGGAGATAGCCATAGCCTTTCGGGATCTCGCCCGTCTCTGAGGTAAATTCCATGCTCCATCTCCGGCGCTTTTCTTCATGACGAGGCCGCCCCTTGTCACTCCGAATAGCGCTGCTCGGCCCAGGGATCGCCGCGATTATGATAGCCGCGCACCTCCCAATAGCCGGGCGCATCCTCGTCGAGAAATTCGATCCCCTTGAGCCATTTGGCGCTCTTCCAGAAATACAGATGCGGCACGACGACCCTGACGGGACCGCCATGCTCGCCGGTCAAGGGAACGCCGGACCAGCTGTGCGCGAGCAGCGCGTCCGCAGCCGCGAAATCCTCGAGCGAAAGATTTGTGGTGTAGCCATCATAGGAATGCAGCACGACGAAATCCGCCGCGTCGCGCGGCCGGCAGGCGGCGAGCAGGTCGCGTGTCGAAAGCCCTTCCCACTGGTTGTCGTAGCGCGACCAGGTGGTCACGCAATGGATGTCGGAGACGAACTGGCGCTGGTCCTGGGCGAGGAAGGTCGGAAAGTCCCAGTACAGCGGATTTTCCACCGTGCCGTAGACGTCGAGCCGCCAGCGTTCGCGCGAGATCCCGGGCGTGAGCCCGAGATCAAGCACGGGCCAGTCCCGCGTCAGGTGCTGTCCCGGCGGCAGCCGCTGATCCTCGGGCCGCACGATCTTGCCGGTGAGGAACTTGCCTTCGCTGGCCCAGCGCTGCTTGCTGCGGGTGAGCTTGCTCTCGGGCGGAACCTCGTCCCCGTCGGCCATTTCAACACCTCATTCGTGCCGATGCATGGCAGAAGCATGCTTGGTGTCGCGCATCGTCGCATAGATGATCAGCGACAGGAAGATGATGCCGGACAGATAATAATAGAACCAGGTCTCGTGTCCGATGCTCTTGAAATAGAGCGCGATGGCCGGCGCCGTGCCGCCGAAGATCGAGACCGTCAGCGCATAGGGGACGCCGACGCCGAGCGCGCGCACATTGGTCGGGAACAGTTCGGCCTTCACCACCGCGTTGATCGAGGTGTAGCCGGCGGTGAAGATCCAGGCGCCGCAGATCAGGAGGAAGGCGATGAACGGCTCCTTCGTCTCCTTCAGCAATGTCAGGATCGGAATGGTCGCAAGCGTGCCGGCGACGCCGAAGAAGATCAGAAGCGGCTTGCGGCCGATCTTATCGGAGATCGCGCCATAGATCGGCTGCAGGATGGTCGCGAACAACAGCGAGCCGAAGATCACGGTCGTGGTCTGGTCTGCGGTGAGGCCGACCGAAAGCTTCACGAACGTCTGCATGTAGGTGGTGAAGGTGTAGAACGCCGCGGTGCCGCCGGCGGTGAGGCCGACCACCAGCAACAGCTCCCGCGGATATTTGAACAGCTGGACGATCGAGCCGGAGGGACGGACCTTCTTCTTCGCTTCGACGAAGGCTTCGGTCTCTTGCAGGTTCCGTCGCATCACCGCGACGAAGATCGCGAGCCCCGCGCCGATCGCGAATGGAATGCGCCAGCCCCAGTCCTTCAGCTGATCGGGTGTCAGGAACACCTTCTGCAGCAGCAGAAGCACGATGATCGCCGTGAGCTGGCCGCCGATCAGCGTCACATATTGGAAGCTCGAATAGAAGCCGCGGTGCTTGGCGTCCGCGACTTCGCTGAGATAGGTGGCGCTGGCGCCATATTCGCCGCCGAGGCTCAGGCCTTCGATCACGCGCGCCACAGCCAGGATGATCGGTGCGGCGATTCCGATCGACGCATAGGTCGGCGTCACCGCGATGATCAGCGAGCCGAAGCACATGCAGAGCACCGAGACCGTCAGCGACAGCCTGCGGCCGAAATGGTCGGCGATATAGCCGAACAGCCAGCCGCCCAAGGGGCGCATCAGGAAGGTGGCCGCGAACACCACGGCGGCATTGAGCTGCTCGACGACCGGGTCCTTCGACGGAAAGAAGGCTGGTGCAAAATACAGCGCGAAAGCCGTGTAGGCGTAAAAATCGTACCATTCGACCAGGTTGCCGGCTGAGCCGATCAGGATCGCACGGATCCGGCGCTCTACATCGACGAACGTTGTCGTTTCTTGTCTTGCAGGCTGCAGCGCCTGGTCTGTCATTTCAAGTCTCCGGGAACGCGATTGTTGGGGCCCTTCTACGGCACGCGACCGGATTGTCAAAATGTCAAAAGTATATCGGTCTGGCCTGCGCCGGGTGCGCTTCGTCAGTCCCGGGTGGCGTCACGGTGCGCCACATCCTCGTCCGCAGCAGGGGCGGAGCAGGGCAGTTACGCCCAGCCGGCGGCTATGCCGCCGTCGACGGTAAAAATCACGCCAGACGTATAGCCGGAGCGGTCGGAGGCGAGAAACATCATCAGATCGGCGATCTCGCGCGGATGCGCCGGCCGGCCCAGCGGCAGGCTCTTCTGGAATTCCCGGTAACGGCTTTCGTCGCCGAACAGGTCGCGGGCGCGGGTCTTGAGCAGCGTTACGTGGCGGTCGGTCCCGACCGGCCCGGGATTGATGCCGACGACGCGGATGTTGTCGGCAAGGCTCTTGGAGCCGAGCGCACGGGTGAACGCCATCAACGCTGCATTGCCGGCGCTGCCGCAGATGTAGTTGGCGTCGAACTTTTCACCGGCCGCGCCGATATCGTTGACGATCACGCCGTGGCCGCGGGCCTTCATCTGCGCATAGACGAGCCGGGTCAGATTGATGAAGCCGAACACCTTGAGGTCCCAGGCATGGCGCCAGGTCGCCTCGTCGATCTTGTCGAGCGAACCGCCGGGAATGTCGCCGGCATTGTTGACGAGGATGTCGATGTCTGCGGCTTCCTGCGCAAGCCTGGTGACATCTTCCGGCTTTCGCAGGTCGACGACGTGGGCTGCGGTATCGATCTGGTGTTGGGCACGAAGCCGGTCGGCAAGCGCTTTCAGTTGATCGCCGCTTCGCGCGGCGAGGCGGAGATGGCAGCCTTCCTCGGCGAAAGCCTCGGCCGCGGCGGCGCCGATACCTTTGGAAGCGCCGGTGATGAGGATGCGCTTGCCGGACAAATGCAGATCCATGGGATGACTCGGGGGCTGGTGGGGCGGAGAGGTCCGATGAATTTCAAGTGACGAGCCGGTGCGGTCAACATTGCAGTGCAGCGTTGCGCTTCACGTTGCTTTGAGCCATTGCATGGACCGCAGACAGCGGCCGAGCCAACCGGCCCGAAGAACAAGGAATCTCATCGATGAGCGCCAACAAACCCTACCGGATCGCAGTCATTCCCGGCGACGGCATCGGCAAGGAGGTGATGCCGGAGGGCATGCGCGTGATCGAGGCCGCGGCGAAGAAGCACGGCGTTGCCGTGCAGTTCGATCATTTCAATTTCGCCTCCTGGGACTATTACGAGAAGCACGGCGAGATGATGCCGGAGGACTGGAAGGAAAAAATCGGCAAGCACGACGCGATCTATTTCGGCGCAGTCGGCTGGCCGGCGAAGATTCCGGACCACGTCTCGCTCTGGGGCTCGCTGATCAAATTCCGCCGCGAGTTCGACCAATATGTGAATCTGCGGCCCGTGCGCTTGATGCCGGGCGTGCCGTCGCCGCTCGCGAACCGCAAGCCGGGCGATATCGACTTCTGGGTGGTGCGCGAGAACACCGAAGGCGAATATTCGTCGGTCGGCGGCCGAATGTTCCCGGGCACCGAGCGCGAATTCGTCACCCAGCAGACGGTGATGACCCGCACCGGCGTCGACCGCATCCTGAAATTCGCCTTCGAGCTTGCGCAGTCGCGGCCGAAGAAGCATCTGACCTCGGCGACCAAGTCGAATGGCATCTCGATCACGATGCCCTATTGGGACGAGCGGGTCGAGGCGATGGCGAAGAACTATCCGGGCGTGAAGTGGGACAAGTATCACATCGACATCTTGACCGCCAATTTCGTGCTGCATCCGGACTGGTTTGATGTCGTGGTCGGCTCCAACCTGTTCGGGGATATCCTCTCCGATCTCGGCCCGGCCTGCACCGGCACGATCGGCATCGCACCGTCGGGCAACATCAATCCGGAGCGGAATTTCCCGTCCGTATTCGAGCCGGTGCACGGCTCGGCGCCCGATATCGCGGGGCAGGGCATCGCCAACCCGATCGGCATGATCTGGTCGGGCGCGATGATGCTGGAGCATCTCGGAGAGAAGACCGCCGCCAACGCGATCGTCGGCGCGATCGAGCGCACGCTGGCCGAGCGCACTTTGCGGACCCGCGACCTCGGCGGCAATGCCGACACCGTGACGTGCGGGAGGGCGGTTGCGGATATGGTGGAGTAATCACCGCTGTTCGTGTGCTGTCGTAGGGTGGGCAAAGGCGCGCATGCGCCGTGCCCACCACTACATACGAACGCTGCCGGATGGTGGGCACGCTTCGCTTTGCCCACCCTACAAGAAATAACCGTCTATGCCTTCGCCACCCGCCGGCAATGCTCCCAGGCGGCGTCAATCAGGTTTTCGCTCGCTTCCGGCGTGCGGAACGCGGAGTGCGCTGACAGCGTCACATTGGGGATCGTCGTGAGGACATGATCCTTCGGCAGCGGCTCGATGTTGAAGACGTCGAGGCCGGCATGGCGGATGTGGCCTGATTTCAGCGCCTCGATCATCGCGGCCTCGTCGACGATGGCGCCGCGCGCGGTGTTGACCAGGATCACGCCCTTGCGCATCTGCGCGATGCGCTCGCGCGATAGGAAGCCGCGGGTCTCGTCGTTGAGCAGCAGGTGCAGTGAAACGACGTGGCTGCTTGCAAGCAGCTCGTCGAGGTTGACGAAAGTCACGCCCGGATGCGTCTTCGACGTCCGGTTCCAGGCGATCACTTTCATGCCGCTGCCGGATGCGATCCGGGCCACTTCCGCGGCAATACCGCCGAAGCCGATCAGGCCGAGCGTCTTGCCGGTGAGCTGCATGCCGTCATCGCGGAGCCAGTTGCCGGCGCGCATCTCGCGATCCATCTGCGCCAGCCCACGCGCGGACGCCCACATCAGCGCGATGGCGGCTTCGGCCACGGCCGTGTCGCCATAGCCCTTGATCAGGTGCACGGTGATGCCGAGCTCTGCCAGCTCTTCGGGGTTCATGTAGCTGCGCGCGCCTGTTCCGAGGAACACGACGTGCTTCAGCCCCTTGCAATGCTTTGCGACCTCGGTCGGCAGTGCGGTGTGATCGACGATGCCGATCTCGGCGCCGTCGAGAACGGCGGGCCAATCCTCGGGGGTGATGTTGGGATCGAGGTTGACCTTGACCGCGATGTCATCCGGCCTGCGCTGCCGTTCGAAAATCTCCGCAAGCGAGTCATTGGCGTCGATGAAAACTCCGCGCACGTGATATTCTCCTTTAAGAGTGGGCCCGAGCACTCGCGCCAACAAAGGTACGCTCCCTCCCCCCTTGTGGGGGAGGGCCGGGGAGGGGGGTACCCCGTGAAGACTGCCGCTGTGGACCCCCACCCCCGGCCCCTCCCCGCAAGGGGGGAGGGGAGCGCAGCGCGTTCTGCGGCGATCGGCTTGACAGACAATTAGTTCAGCAAGACGACGGAAGTCACGACGCGACGCCGGCGAGCGCCAGCACGGTGTGCATCAGGACATTGGCGCCGGCGGCGCAATCCGTCTGTGTGGCATCTTCCAGCTCATTGTGGCTGATGCCGTCCTTGCAGGGCACGAACACCATCGCGGTGGGCATGACCGTGTTGAGGTTGCAGGCATCGTGCCCGGCGCCGGAGGTGATGCGACGGTGCGAATAGCCGAGGCTTGCAGCGGCATGCTCCACCGCATCGACCAGCTTGGGATCGAAATGCGTCGGCGGCTTGCGCCAGACCAGATCGATGGCGATATCGACTTTGCGCCTGGTCGCGATCTCGGCAGCGGCTGCGCGCAAGCCCTTGTCGAGGGCTTCGAGCGTGTCGGCGTCCTTGCTGCGGCAGTCGATGGTGAAGGCGATCTCGCCGGGAATGACGTTGCGCGATGGATTCTGGATCACGGCTTCGCCGATAGTGGCGACTGCATTCGGCCCCAGCCTGATTGCGATCTGCTCGAGCGCGAGTGCGAACTGCGACAGCGTCAACAGCGCGTCGCGGCGCAGCGGCATCGGCGTCGAGCCGGCGTGGCTTTCGAATCCCGTGATCCGGCCGTCGTACCAGAATACGCCCTGGCCGGAATCGACCACGCCGATGGTCTTGTTCTCGGCTTCGAGGATCGGGCCCTGCTCGATATGCAGCTCGACGAAGCTTCCGAATTTCTGGGTGCCGACCTTGGTCTCGCCGCGATAGCCTATTCTGTCGAGCGCCTCGCCGACCGTGACACCTTCGGCGTCCTTGCGCGACAGGATGTCCTCGACGGTGAAATCGCCGACATAGGCGGCCGAGGCCATCATCGCCGGCGCGAAGCGCGAGCCTTCCTCATTGGTCCAGTTGACGACGCAGATCGGCGCCTCGGTCTCGATATCAGCATCATTCAGCGTGCGGATCACTTCGAGCGCGCCCAGCGTGCCCAGGATGCCATCGAACTTGCCGCCCGTCGGCTGGGTATCGAGGTGCGAGCCGATCCCGACCGGCGGCTTCGACATGTCGCGACCTTTGCGCAGGCCGAACATGGAGCCGAGCGCATCGACATGCACTTCGAGGCCGGCATCCTCGCAAGCCTTGCGAAACCAGTCGCGCACCTGCCTGTCTTCCTCGCTCAAGGTCAGCCGGCGTACGCCGCCTTTTGCCGTGGCGCCGAACTTGGCGGTCTCGTGAATGGTACCCCAGAGGCGGGCGGAATCGATCTGCAGATTGGTGGTGGCTCGGCTCATTGCATCTTCCATTTCACCCGGCATCGAGGCCTTCAATGGCTCGGCACCAATTCCGCGTCAACCGATGCCGGCGCTTGGCTGCTCATCTGCGCCGTCTGGGCTGCAAGCTCGGCGACGCGCTCGATCGCGATCATCTCGGGCGAGGCGAGCCAGCTTGCGGTGAAGGTGAGCGGCGAGATCCGCATATCGGTTTTCAGCTCCTGCAGGCGGCCATCGGCGAGTTCGCGCGCGACGATCGCGGCCGGGATCACGGCGACGCCGAGCCCTTCGATCGCCATGTGAATCACGGTCGCCAGCGATGCGCTGGCATGCAGCCGGATCGGCGGCAGGTCGGGGCGGTTGAACAGCGAGCGAACGTTCTCGTAGGGCTGGGTCTTGCGTGGGAAGGTGATGATGGGAAACTTCGCGATCTCCGCGATCGTCAGCAGCGCACCGCCGAGACCGAGCGCGGGGCTTGCCAGGAAGCTGATCGGGTAGTCACACAGCACGCGGTTACGAATGCCGGGCGCCGATGGCGGGCCGAGGGCGAATGCGAGTTCGATCTCCTGCGCCAGCAGCCGGGCATGGAGGTTCGGCGTGACGTCGACCTCGATCTCCAGCGAGAGGTTCGGGTAGCTGTCGTTGACGTGCTTGATCAGCCGCGGCAGCCAGTCATGCACGATGGTTTCGGCGACGCCGAGCCGCAGCACCCCGCGCATCGCCGAGCGATCGCCGACCTCGGCGAGCATCTCGGTGCGCAAGCCGATCAGCTTCTCTGCATACACCAGCATCTGCCGTCCGCTCGGCGTTGGGGAGGCCGCGCGGTGATCGCGGTTGAGCAGCTTCACCCCGAGCTCGCGCTCCATCTGGGCGATGCGCTGGGAAATGGCAGGTTGGGTGGTGTTGAGCCGCTGGGCGGCGCCGCGAAAGCTGCCAAGCTTCACCACCCAGAGGAAAGTTTCGATCGATCGGAAATCCAGCATTGTCACTCGCGTCGGATCAATCAGATTTATCGTTTCCGATTAAAAACGAAGATTAGACTTTATAGCACGGCTGGGGTTGAGTGCGTTTGTCGAGATATTAGGCAAATGGCTCAAATGACTGTTTCGGCGGCAGTGCAGCATGGATGGTAATGAAGTAGGGATTTTGCCCAGCCATCAGGCGCGGCTCGACTATCGGGCAGGCAGGGGCTGGAGCACAGCTGGCGTCGCCAACGGCTTCGTGCAGGGCAATCTTGCGATTCTGCCGGAGCGTTATGCCGGCGCATTTCATCGTTTCTGTCAGCTCAATCCCAAGCCGTGTCCGATCATCGGCATGTCGGATGTCGGTGATCCGCACATTCCCTCGCTCGGTACCGATCTCGACATTCGCACCGATGTGCCGCGGTATCGCGTCTGGCGCGATGGCGAACTGGTCGAGGAGCCGACCGACATTCGCTCGCATTGGCGCGACGACCTCGTCGCCTTCGTGCTCGGCTGCTCCTTTTCATTTGAAGAAGCGCTGATGGCGGACGGGCTGCCGATCCGGCACATCGAACGCAAGGTGCGCGTCCCGATGTACCGCACCAACATTGCCTGCCAGCCTTCGGCGCCGTTCGCTGGTCCCATGGTGGTCTCGATGCGCCCGTTCAAACCGGCCCAGGCGATCCGGGCGGTGCAGATCACCACGCGCTTTCCTGCCGTCCACGGCGCGCCGGTGCATCTCGGCCATCCGCATCTGATTGGCATCGCCGATATCAACAAGCCTGATTATGGTGATCCGGTGCCGGTTGCGGACGACGAGATTCCGGTGTTCTGGGCTTGCGGCGTCACGCCCCAGGCGGTGATAGCAGCGGCAAGGTTGCCGTTCGCGATCACCCACGCGCCCGGGTTGATGTTGATCACCGATCTTAAAAACAAGGATCTGGCCGTGCTTTAATGGGCAGTGCCTGCCACTTCTTGAGGCTTTACCGACCGCATTAATCGCTTCATCGATGCCAGCCGTTTGATAAGGGAATCTTGCAATGAGCATCACGCGCCGAAATGTCTTGCTGGGAGCTACTGCCGCTGCTGCGCTCGGGCCGATCGCGGCCCGCGCGCAAACCTCCGAGGTGAAGATCGGGATCATCTATCCGTTCTCCGGCGCCAGCGCCCAGATCGGTGTCGATGCGCAACGCGCCTTCGAGACCGCGGCCGAGATCATCAACAACAAGTATGATTTCGATCTGCCGCTCGCACGCACCGAAGGCCTGCCGGGACTCGGCGGCGCCAAGGTCAAGCTCATCTTCGCCGATCACCAGGCCGACCCGCAGAAGGGCCGCGCCGAGACCGAGCGCCTGATCACCCAGGAAAACGTCTGCGCCGTCATCGGCTCCTACCAGAGCGCGGTGGCCGTCACCGCAAGCCAGACCTGCGAGCGCTACCAGATCCCCTATATCTCGGCGGACAATTCCTCGCCGAGCCTGCATCGTCGCGGACTGAAGTACTATTTCCGCGCCGCGCCGCATGACGAGATGTTCTCGCAGGCGATGTTCGACTTCTTCGATGCGATGAAGAAGGGCACCAAGATCGAGACGCTGGCGCTGTTCCACGAGGATACGATCTTCGGCACCGATTCCGGCAACTCGCAGCTCAAGCTCGCCAAGGAGCGCGGCTACAAAGTGGTGGCCGACATCAAATATCGCGCCAACTCGCCATCGCTCTCGGCCGAAGTGCAGCAGTTGAAGGCGGCCAATGCCGACGTGCTGATGCCGTCGAGCTACACCACCGACGGCATCCTCCTGGTCAAGACCATGGCCGAGCTCGGCTACAAGCCGAACGCGATCGTGGCGCAGGATGCCGGCTTCTCGGAGAAGGCGCTTTATGATGCCGTCGGCGACAAGCTCGAAGGCGTCATCTCGCGCGGCTCGTTCTCGCTCGACCTCGCCGCCAAGCGGCCGATGGTCGGCAAGATCAACGACATGTTCAAGGCGAAGTCGGGCAAGGACCTGAACGATTTCTCCTCGCGCCAGTTCATGGGCCTGATCGTGATGGCCGACGCCATCAACCGTGCCAAGTCGACCGATGGCGAGAAGATCCGCGAGTCGCTGGTCGCGACCGACATGCCGGGCGAGCAGACCATCATGCCGTGGAAGCGGGTGAAGTTCGACGAGAGCGGCCAGAACAACGACGCCGATCCGGTGCTGCTGCAATATGTCGGCGGCAAGTTCGTCACGATCTTCCCGGAGCAGGCAGCGGTGGCTCAGGCCATCTGGCCGATGAAGTAAGGGCCGTCCGGCGCGACAGGCGGTGACGGTTGGGATGATGACGGAGCATCCATTTTGCTCCGTCATTGCGAGGAGCGCAGCGACGAAGCAATCCAGAGCATTTTGCGAAAACTGGATTGCTTCGCTTCGCTCGCAATGACGGGAATGGAGTGACTTGCTGTGACAGCCGAGACCATCATTCAAAGTCTCGCGTCGGGCCTGCTGATGGGTCTGCTCTACGGCCTGATCGCCGTGGGGCTTGCCCTCATCTTCGGGCTGATGGACGTGGTGAATTTCGCCCATGGCGAATTCCTGATGATCGCGATGTATGCGACCTTCTTCCTGTTCGCCTTCTTCGCGCTCGATCCCCTGTTGGCGGCGCCGCTGGTCGCCGCCGCGCTCTTCATCTTCGGGGCAGTGGTTTACTTGCTGGTCGTGAGATTTGCGGTCAGAGCCAAGGCCAATACCGGCATGGTGCAGATCTTTTCCACCTTCGGTCTCGCCGTGCTGATGCGCGGGCTGGCGCAGTATTTCTTCACGCCCGACTATCGCAGCATTACCCATTCCTGGCTTGGCGGTAAGACGATCTCGATCGCCGGCATCTATCTGCCCGAGCCGCAGCTGGTCGGGGCGCTGATCGCGATCGCGGCCTTTGCCGGGCTCTATTTCTTCATCCATCGCACCGATTTCGGCCGGGCGCTGGAAGCGACCCGCGAGGATGCGGGCGCGGTGGCGCTGGTCGGCATCGACAAGAATAAGGTGTTTGCGCTGGGTTGGGGCCTTGGTGCTGCGCTGGTCGGGCTCGCCGGCGCGGTGATGGCGATCTTCTTCTACGTCTTCCCGGATGTCGGCGCATCGTTTGCGACCATCGCCTATGTCACCGTGGCGCTCGGCGGCTTCGGCAGCGTGTTCGGCGCTTTCGCCGGCGGCATCATCGTCGGCCTGGTCGAGGCGGTCACAACGCTGATCTTGCCGGCTTCGCTGAAAACGGTCGGCATCTATGCCGTCTACCTGTTTGTCGTCTTCATCCGGCCGCGCGGCCTGTTCGGGTCGATCTGATGGACAAGGCTTTCGCTCAACGCCGCCGCCGCGACCTGATCATCGCTGCCTGCCTCGCAGGGCTTGCTGCGCTGGTGCCGCTGTTCGTCAAGGATGTCTATTATCAGAACATCATGGTCTTGACCCTGCTGTACGCGGCTCTCTCGCAGAGCTGGAACATCCTGTCCGGCTATTGCGGCCAGATCTCGCTGGGACATGCGCTCTATTTCGGGCTCGGCGCCTACACGACGGCGCTCCTTTATACCAAGTTCGGCGTGCTGCCCTGGTTCGGCATGCTCGCGGGCGGGGCCATTTCCTCGGGGGTCGCGATGGCGCTCGGCTATCCCTGCTTCCGGCTGCGCGGGCACTACTTCGTCATCGCCACTATCGTCATCGCCGAGATCGCGCTGCTCCTGATCCAGAATTGGGACTGGGCAGGGGCCGCGCTCGGCATCACGCTTCCGATGAAGCGCGACAGCTGGCTGACGTTCCAGTTCGCCCGCTCAAAGCTGCCTTACTTCTATTTTGCGCTGGCGCTGGCCTGCGTCGCCTGGTTCGTGACCTGGTGGCTGGAGGATTCCAAATGGGGCTATTGGTGGCGCGCGGTGAAGGACAATCCGGACGCCGCCGAGAGCCTCGGCGTGGTCGTGTTCGATTCCAAGGTGGGCGCGGCGGCCGTCTCGGCGTTCCTGGTGGCGATCGGCGGCAGCTTCTACGCCTTGTTCGTGTCCTACATCGATCCTGAAAGCGTGATGGGCTTCCAGTTCTCGCTGCTCATGGCGCTTCCCGCGGTGCTCGGCGGTATCGGCACGCTGTGGGGCCCGGCGCTGGGCGCCGTGATCCTGATTCCGCTGACCGAGTTGACTCGCTCCTATATCGGCGGCTCCGGACGCGGCGTCGACCTCATCGTCTATGGTGCGCTGATCGTCGTGATCTCGTTGGCGCGGCCGCAAGGCCTGGTCAGCCTGTTCACGCGCAAGCCAAAGCCGGCCGCAGGGGCCGTCCGAGAGGCGGTGACGCCATGACGATTCTGCTGGAAACCCGCAACATCACCCAGCGCTTTTCGGGATTGACCGCCAACAGCAACGTCTCGATCTCGGTCCAGCGCGGCGAGATCGTCGGCCTGATCGGTCCGAACGGCGCCGGCAAGTCGACCCTGTTCAACCTGATCGCGGGCGCCTTTAAACCGACCGAAGGCACCATCGTCTTCGACGGCGAGGACGTCACCGCGCTGCCTGCTGCGGAAAGGTGCCAGCGCGGCATCGGCCGCACCTTCCAGGTGGTCAAGAGCTTCGAGAGCATGACGGTGATCGAGAACGTCATCGTCGGCGCCTTGGTGCGCACCACTGTGATGCGCGAAGCGCGTCGCAAGGCGCATCAGGTGTTGGAATTCTGCGGCCTTGATGCGCGGGCCGACGTGCTGGCGAGCGATCTCGTGCCGTCAGAGAAGCGACGTCTGGAGGTGGCGCGTGCGCTGGCGACCGAGCCGAAGCTGTTGCTGCTGGACGAGGTGCTCACCGGTCTTACGCCGGTCGAGTCGCAGAAAGGCGTCGAGCTGGTGCGCCGGGTGCGCGACACCGGCGTCACCGTGCTGATGGTCGAACACGTCATGGAGATCGTGATGCCGCTGGTCGATCGCGCCATCGTGCTGGATCTCGGCAAGGTGCTGCTCGAAGGCAAGCCCACCGACGTGGTCCGCGATCCGAAAGTCATCACTGCCTATCTTGGGGACCGCCATGCTGTCGGTGCGTGACGTCACCACGGCCTATCAGGGCCTGGTCGCGATCTCGAATGTCTCGATCGATGTCGAGAAGGGCGAGATCGTCTGCGTCGCCGGCGCCAATGGCGCGGGCAAGTCGACGCTGTTGAAATCCATCGCCGGCGCCGAGCGGCCGCGCGCTGGTAGCATCACTTTCGATGGCAGCCGGATCGACGGCCTTGCGCAGCATCTGATCACCGCGCGCGGCGTCGCCTATGTGCCGGAGAACCGGCGGCTGTTTCCGCGGCTGTCGGTGCGCGACAATTTGCGGCTCGGCAGCTACCTCTATCGGAGCGAGAGCAATCGCGAGGAGCCGCTGGATTTCGTGTTCAAGCTGTTCCCGCGGCTGTCGGAGCGGCTGGAGCAGCGCGCCGAGACGCTCTCGGGCGGCGAGCAGCAGATGCTGGCGATCGGTCGGGCGCTGATGACGCGGCCGCGGCTGTTGATGCTGGACGAGCCGTCCCAGGGCATCATGCCGAAGCTGGTCGACGAGATCTTCCAATCGGTCAAGCGCATCCGCGACGCCGGCATGACCGTGCTCATCGTCGAGCAGCGCATGGCCGAGTGCCTGGAAATCGCCGACCGCGCCTACATCCTGCAGACCGGCCGCGTCCTGATGAACGGCAAGGCCAGCGAGATCGCTGTGAATGCCGATGTCCGCAAGGCGTATCTGGGGCTGTAGGCACTCCATCGTCATTGCGAGGAGCCGAAGGCGACGAAGATTTGTAGGGTGGGCAAAGGCGCGGAGCGCCGTGCCCACCGGCTGCGAGCGTTAAAGCGCAAGGTGGGCACGCTTCGCTTTGCCCACCCTACGGTTCTTCGCTCCTCGCAATGACGAAGAGCCTACTCGCAATGACGGAAGCTATTGGCGCGGGCAGCCCTACAACGTGCCCTTGCCGGCGTCGGAGCCGTGGCGGCGCTGGCGCGCCTGCAGCACCAGGATGACGGCGAGTGCGGCGAAGATCACCAGGAACGACACCGCTGACGTCAATGTTCCGAGCGCGTAGATGTCCGGCTTGGTCACCGTCGTGGTCAGGCCCTGCAATTCCAGCGGCAGGGTGTTGACCGAGCCGATCGCCTGGCTGGAGCGGGCCAGCTCGTCCCAGGACAGCGTGAAGCCGAACAGGCCGATGCCGACCACCGATGGCAGGATGATCGGCAGCACCACGTAGCGAAACGTCTGCCACGGCGTGGCGCCGAGGTCGCGCGCGGCTTCCTCGAGACGGCCGTCGAAGCGGTTGAAGATCGCGAACATGATCAGCAGGCCGAATGGCAACGTCCAGGTCAGATGCGCGCCGAGGCCTGAGGTGAACAGGCCCATGCCGGTGGTCCAGCCGTCGGCGAGCCATCCGAGCCCGACATCGGCGCCGTGTTTGTTGATGAAATCGTCGAGCAGGCGGAATTCCAAGGCGATGCCGAGCGAGGTGATGATCGAGGGCATGATCAGGCTGGCGATCGCGGTGTAGAACAGGATCGACGATCCGCGGAACGGCTTGCGGAACGCCATACCGGCGGCCACCGAGAGCACCACCGTGATCACCATCACGACCAGGCCGAGCGCGAGCGAGCGTTTGAACGCGGCGCCGATATCGACGATTCCGGCGCCGGAAAACACCTTGCCGAACCAGACGAGCGATACGCCGTTCATCGGGAAGGTGAGGCCGCCATCCGGCCCCTGGAAGGACAGGATGTAGATCGCGATCATCGGGCCGTACAGGAACAGCACATAGGCCGCGAAGAATGCGGCGAGGATGTAGAAGGAGCGTGGACGTCTGTCTCCCATTTACAGCTCCTTGCGCACGTCGACGATCCGCGTCAGCGCGGAGATGATCAGGATGGTGACGCCGAGCAGGATGACCGCGTTCGCCGCCGCGGCTGGAAACTGCAGCGCGGAGAGACGCGATTCGATGATCTTGCCGGCCGATGCGATCTGCTGGCCGCCCATCACGCCGACCGTGACGAAGTCGCCCATCACGATCGTGATCACGAAGATCGAGCCGATCACGATGCCCGGCTTCGATAAGGGAATGACGATGTTCACCAGGGTCTGCCAGCCGCTCGCGCCGGCGTCATAGGCGGCCTCGATCAGCCGCTTGTCGATGCGGACCATCGAGTTGAAGATCGGTACCACCATGAAGAAGGTGAAGAGGTGCACCAGCGCCAACACGACCGAGAATTCGGAGAACAGCAGCCATTCGATCGGTTGGCCGATCAGGCCGGTGCCGATCAGGCCCTGGTTGACGAGACCGTTGCGGCCGAGCAGGGGGATCCAGGCGATCATGCGGATCACGTTCGATGTCCAGAACGGAATCGTGCAGAGCAGCGACAGCACGATCTGCCAGGTCTTGCTGCGGACGTGAAATGCGAGGAAGTAGGCCACCCAGAAGCCGATGAAGAGCGTGAGGCTCCAGGTGAGCAGGCAAAGCTTCAACGTCTTCAGATAGGTTTTCAGGATGGTGCAGAGTTCGGGCAAGCCCGAGATGCAGCCTTCGAACGTATCGGTGTAGCCGCGCAGGCTGAACGCCGGGATCATCTCATATTCGTTGTAGTCCCAGGCGCTGACGATGATGACGAGAATGAGCGGCAAAAGGAAGAACAGCGCAAACACCAGCATCATCGGCCCGGCCTGCAGCCAGGCGATGGACCGCATCGCAGCTTTGCGCAGTCCGCTGCCGGATGTTGCCTGGTCCGAACCGGACGCGGCCATCGGCGCGAGCTGCGAGGTCAGATCGGCGGTGCCGGTATCCTGCGTCATGACAACGATCTTTGGAGAAGTCTATGGAAGGTGCGTGCCGCGCCATCCGGCGCGACACGCAATCAGGTGATCATCAGGCCGCGATGAACTCGTTCCACTTGCGGACCATGTAGTCGTTCTCGTCCATCACGGCGTTCCAGCAGGCCACCGCCCCCATGCGATCGTCGTAGGAGCCGCCGTCACGCACCGCGCCGGCCTTCTCGAGCAGGGTGCCGTCCGGCGCCTTGATGTCGTTCTTCGCCGGCTTGCCTTCCATCCAATAGCCCCATTCGTCTTCGGTCATGTTGGCCTTGGCGGTGGAGAGCACGGCGGAATAGTAGCCCTGGCGGTTGAGATAGGCGCCGGCCCAGCCGGAGAGATACCAGTTGACGAACTCATAGGCCCAGTCGAGCTTGGGTCCGCCGGCCACGGCCTTGGAAACGCAGAAGCCCGAGGCCCAGGAGCGATAGCCTTCCTTGAGCGGCTGGAAGATGCAGGGGATGCCCATCGACCGCACCTTGGTCACGGCGGGCGACCACATCGACTGGATCACGGTCTCGCCTGAGGCCATCAGGTTGACGGACTCGTTGAAGTCCTTCCAGAAGGCGCGGAACTGGCCGGCCTTCTTGGCTTCGGTCAGCACTTTCATGGTGAGGTCGATCTCGGCCTTGGTCATGTTGCCCTTGTCGGCATATTTGTATTGGCCGGTCGCTTCGACCACCATCGCGGCGTCCATGATGCCGATCGAGGGGATGTTGAGGATCGAAGCCTTGCCCTTGAATTCGGGGTTGAGCAGCTCCGCCCAGGAGTCGATCGGGCGCTTGATCAGGTCGGGGCGGATGCCGAGCGTGTCGGCATTGTACACGGTCGGGATCAGCGTGATGTACTCGGTCGGCGTGGCCGAGAAGGTCTTCGAGTTCGCTCCGTCGAGGTAGAGCACCTTCCATGGCGCGGTGCCCTGGCCGCCGATCTTCTTGCCGTTCGGCAGCTCACCCTTGGTGAACACCGGCGTGATGTTGTCGAATTCCTTGATCTTCTTGGCGTCGAGCGGAAAGATGTTGCCCGAGGGCACCAGCTTTTTCAGCGAGAAATACTCGGTGTCGAGCACGTCGAACGAGTTCGGCTGGGTGATGACGCGCTTGGTCACGTCGTCGGTGGTCGCGGTGATGTATTCGATCTTGATGCCGGTATCGGCGAGGCACTTCTTCGAGATCTCGTCGCCTTCGTTCACGGCCGTGCCGAGGTAGCGCAGCACTTTCGCATCGGCTGACTTGACATAGGGAAACCCGGTGATGGCGCCCGAACCCGCGGCGAGGCCAGCGATACCGGCGGCTCCCTTGAGCAGGCGTCGCCGGCTGATGGTGGTCTTCTTCGAACGATCGGTCATGGTGGTCTCCATGGAGGATATCAAGCGACAAGTTCAGGCGATGTGGCGGCTGCCGGGCTGCGCGGCGAGGTCAGCGGATCGGCGAGCGCTGGATTCCAGGTCGCGATCACTTGCTCGCCGATGCTGTAGCTCGTGGCGTCGAACTGATCGTCGGTGAGCTGAGCGGAGATCTCGCGGCCGCCATCGGCCGCGGCTATGGCGACGAGCACATAAGTGCCCTGATATTCGATCTTGCTGATCGTGCCCGAGACCTGCGGCCCGTCGATCGCCTGTCCCGGCTTCTTCAGGAGAATGCGGTCGACGCGCACCGCGTAGCTCGCATCGCCGAGGGTGATGACGTTATGGCCGCCGATGAATTTCGCGGCGAATTCGGTGCGCGGGTGGTTGAAGATCTCACGCGGGCTGCCCTGCTGCTCGATGCGGCCGGCATTCATCAGCACCACGAGGTCGGACAGCGCCATCGCCTCGTCCTGCCCGTGGGTCACGTGAATGAAAGTCAGCCCCAGCTCGCGCTGCAACCGCTTCAGCTCGGCGCGCATGCGCAGTCGCAGGAACGGGTCGAGCGCCGACAGCGGCTCGTCCAGCAGCAGGATCTGCGGCGAGGTGATCAGCGCGCGGGCCAGCGCGACGCGCTGCTGCTGGCCGCCGGAGAGCTGCGCCGGCAGCCGCGCCTCGTAGGCCTGCATGTCGACGAGCTCGAGCAGTTTGCGGGCTTCGGCATGGCGCTCCGCTTTTGCGACGCCCTTCATCTTCAAGGCAAAGGCGACGTTGTCGATCACGGAGAGATGCGGGAACAGCGCATAGGACTGGAACATCATCGCGGTGCCGCGCCCGGCCGGCGGCAGATCGGTGACGTTCTTCGCGCCGACTATGATGTCGCCGGAGGACACCGATTCGTGCCCCGCGATCATCCGCAGGGTCGAGGTCTTGCCGCAGCCGGAGGGGCCGAGCAGGCAGCAATAGGAGCCGGCAGGAATCTTCAGATCGATCGCGTCGACGGCGGTGACGTGGCCGTACATTTTCGTGACCTGCACCAGTTCCAAGCTCGCGCCTGCCGCCATCCGAATTCCATCCCTCTCGTAAGGCTGGAAGCGCGGCTTGAGCTCCGGTCGGCGCCGCGTTCCAACCGCCAGACATCTGCAACGGATATGCCAGCTGCCGGGGTGGACGCGCTGGCGCGCTCCGTATTTGCACTCAGCTCGATCGTATCCAGCGATAGGGGCGCGCAGGCGCAAGACGGCGCACGCGCAAGTCGAGGAGCCGTGAGCGCCACCGAGAGCAACACTGGTGCTGGTGCTGAGCAGGCCCCGCCTCAGTGCCCAACGAGAGCTTCGCTCCACATGATCGCTGCCTTAATTCTGGGCAGTTTTCCTCATTTGAGGCACAGGCTCAAGGGGCTGCATGCAATGTATCAGCCGGGAACGCCAGCAGCCTCGGCTTTGCCGTGCCGCGAGCCAAAGGCTTACATCTCAGGCTGACGTCTCACGTGTGAACGTGCGGCTCAGGCAGCGTCAGCCCGAAGGTCTTGACGAGGTCGGCGATCTGCTGCGGCGAGAGATAGCGGGGATTCATCCCGCGCAGCAGGAGATAGAGCTTGGCCGTCTCCTCCAGCTCCTCCATAGCGAACACGGCCGCTTCCAGCGTGTCGCCGGATACGACGGGGCCATGATTGGCGAGCAGCACCGAGGAATAGCGTCCGGCCAGGCCTTTGATTGCGTCGGCCACCGCCGGATCGCCCGGCCGGTGATAGGGCACGAGCGCGGTCTGGCCGCAGCGCATCAGATAATAAGGAGTCAGCGGCGGCAGGGCGGCCCGCGGGTCGATCTCGGGCAGCATCGAGAGCGCCACGGAATGAGTGGAGTGCAGATGCACAACGGCACGGGCCGTGCTCCGGCTTTGGTACAGCGCGGTGTGCAGCGGCACCTCCTTGGTCGGCGCATCGCCGGAGACGAGCTTGCCATCGGCATCGAGCCGCGACAGCCGGGCCGGATCGAGGAAACCGAGTGAGGCATTGGTCGGCGTCACCAGCCAGCCGCCATCGTCGAGCCTGACGCTGATATTGCCGGACGAACCCGGGGTCAGCCCACGCTCGAACAGCGAGCGGCCGAACCGGCAGATGGCTTCGCGTAATCTCGTTTCTGCCATGGCGTGGAGTCCTCGCTGTTATCTAGACGATCAATGGACCTTTGCTTTTTGCCCTTGAAGCCAACCGACGGCGACGTAGGCGCCAAAGGCGTCGTCCATAGATCGCGACGATGGTCAACACGCTGCCGGCGATCATTGAGGGCAACCCGATCAGTACCCACAAAAAAATCAGAAATGTAGGGGGCATGCGGCTTCGCTCCGAGAGCCCGTCGGATTCTGGCGATGTTCTCTCATGCTTTGGCAGCGTGGCCAAGCCATGCTACCGAAAGGGGGAGCCGGGCCAACCGGCTGAGATCAGGAAACGCCTTGAGGATTTGCCGTATGTCATCGCCATCTCAAACGAAAGTCGCCGTGATCGGGCTCGGCTCGATGGGCTTTGGCATGGCCACTTCGCTGCGGCGCAGCGGTTTTGCGGTGACCGGTTGCGACGTCTCCGCGGATGCGGTTGCGCGCTTCGTGGCGGAGGGCGGGAAGGGAGCCAAGACGCCGGCCGAAGCGGCTGAAAGTGCCGACATCGTCGTCAGCGTCGTCGTCAATGCCGCGCAGACCGAGGCGATCCTGTTCGGCGCCGGCGGCGTGGCCGAGACGCTTCCCAAGGAGTCCGTGTTCATCTCCTCGGCGACCATGGACCCCGACGTCGCGCGTCGGCTCGCCAAGCAGCTGGAGGCGACGGGCCGGCATTATCTCGATGCGCCGATCTCCGGTGGCGCGCAGCGCGCCGCGCAAGGCGAATTGACGATCCTCGCCTCCGGCAGCGCCGCGGCCTTTGCCAAGGCCCGGCCGGCGCTGGATGCGATGGCGGCCAAGCTCTACGAATTGGGCGAGGCGGCAGGGCAGGGTGCTGCGTTCAAGATGATCAACCAGCTGCTCGCCGGCGTCCATATCGCCGCTGCGTGCGAGGCCATCGCGTTCGCCGCCAAGCAGGGTCTCGACATCAGGAAGGTCTATGAAGTGATCACGGCCTCAGCGGGCAATTCCTGGATGTTCGAGAATCGGATGCCGCACGTGCTCGACGGCGACTATGCGCCGCGCAGCGCGGTCGAGATCTTCGTGAAGGATCTCGGCATCATCCAGGACATGGCGCGATCGACGCGCTTCCCGGTGCCGGTCGCATCGGCCGCGTTGCAGATGTTCCTGATGACGGCAGCGGCCGGCATGGGCCGCGACGATGATGCCTCGGTGGCTCGGATGTATGCGCAGGTGACCGGCACGACGCTGCCGGGCTCATCCAAGTAACGACGTCACGACGAGTTCTCAGCATGCCCCGTTTTGCCGCCAATCTCACCATGATGTTCACCGAGCATCCGTTTCTCGACCGCTTCGCGGCGGCCGCGAAGGCCGGCTTCACCGCGGTGGAATTCCTGTTTCCCTATGCCTATCCGGCCGAGGAGGTCGGCAAGCGGTTGCATGACAACGGCCTGACCCAGGCGCTGTTCAACCTGCCGCCTGGGGATTGGGACGCCGGCGAGAAGGGCTTTGCGGCGCTGCCGGAGCGCTTCGATGATCTCAAGGCGAGCCTCGCGACGGCGTTGCCTTACGCGCAGGCGACCGGCGTGAAGCGCGTGCATCTGATGGCCGGCATCGCCGAGCGCAGTGACGCCAAGGCGGTCGAGGCCTTCATAAAATCGGTGACATGGGCGGCCGAGTTCTTCGCGCCTCATGGCCTCGACGTCGTGATCGAGCCGATCAACGCCCGCAACGTCCCCGGCTACTTCCTCAACGACTTTACTTTTGCGCGCGACCTGATCCGGGACTTGAAGATCCCGAACCTGAAGCTGCAGTTCGACATCTATCATTGCCAGATCATCCATGGCGACGTGACGATGCGGTTGCGCGAGATGATCGACATCATCGGCCACATCCAGATCGCCAGCATCCCCTCGCGCCACGAGCCCGACGGCGAGGAGCTGAACTACCCCTTCCTGTTCGCCGAGCTCGACCGGCTCGGCTATGCCGGCTTTGTCGGCTGCGAATACAATCCGCGCGGCAAGACGGAAGAGGGCCTGGGATGGTTCGCGCCATATAGGAGAGTGAAGCCATGACCATCAAGCTTGGCTGCATCGCCGACGACTATACCGGAGCCTCCGATCTCGCCAACACGCTGACGCGCGCAGGGCTTCGCACCGTGCAGACCATCGGCGTGCCGGCCGAGGACCTTGCGCTGCCGGACGTCGACGCCGTCGTCGTGTCCCTGAAGAGCCGATCGATCGCGGCACCGCTGGCGGTGGCCCGCTCGCGCGAGGCGGAGACATGGCTGCGCGGCCGCGGTGCCGATCACGTACTGTTCAAGATCTGCTCGACCTTCGATTCCACCGACGCCGGCAATATCGGACCGGTGATGGACGCACTGCGCGACGATGCCGGCGAAACGGTGGTGCTGGTGACGCCGGCTTTTCCCGAGACCGGCCGCACCGTCTATCAGGGGCATCTGTTCGTGGGCCACGTGCCGCTGAACGAGAGCCCGTTGAAGGATCATCCCCTCAATCCGATGCACGATGCCAACTTGGTGCGGGTGTTGTCGCGCCAGAGCCGTGCCAAGATCGGCCTGGTCGATCTCGCCACTGTTGTTCGCGGCCCCGAGGCGGTGCGTGCCCGCCTGGCAGACCTCGCCGGCCAAGGTATCGGCGCCGCCATCATCGATGCGGCGTTCGATGCCGATCTCACCACGATCGGGACGGTGGCGGTGCGCCATCGCGTATCGGTCGGTGCTTCGGGCATCGGGCTTGGGCTCGCGCGGGCGCTGGTTGAATCCGGCGGTGTCAAAGCTGCGGCTGCCGATGCCGCGAACGACGCTCCGGTCGGAGGCCCGGCGGCATGCCTGGCCGGCAGCTGCTCGCAGGCGACGCTGGCGCAGATCGCTCAGGCTGAAAAGATCATGCCGGTGCTCCACCTCGATCCCGAGCAGATCCTCGCGGGCAAGGACGAGGCACGCCGCGCGCTGGCCTGGGCGATCGAATGTCTTGCGGACGATCCGGTGCTGATCGCTGCGAGCGCCGCGCCTGAACAGGTGGCCGCCGTGCAGGCACGCCATGGCCGTGAGGTCGCCGGACACGCGATCGAGCAGACGATGGCTGAGATCGCCGAGGGGCTGGTGCAGGCAGGCGTGCGACGGCTCGTCGTCGCGGGAGGCGAGACGTCGGGGGCGGTGGTCGATCGGCTCAAGATTCCGGCCTTCCTGGTCGGACCCGAAATCGCACCCGGCGTGCCGGTGTTGCGCACTGTCGGCGCGCGATCTGCCGAAATGCTGCTGGCGCTCAAATCCGGCAATTTTGGCGGTCCCCAATTCTTCTTGGACGCGCTTGGGTTGATGCGCTGAGCCTGGTGTCGCGAATTTTATCCATGCAAAAATGCTTGGCGCGGTTGCGGCGGGAGGTGAGCCGCCACCTGTTAGTCCGAACGGTCTGAATGAGTTTTCATCAGATGCACATCTGATGAGCCGGAGTGCTGGGTCTCGCGCCGCTCTCTGGCTTGGGTAGGGCCACAGTTCGACGTGCGCTCGTGCTTAGCGATGCACGGTCATCCCGTAGATTAACGGTCTCTATGGACCTTATCCTTATACCCTGGAGCTGGACGCCGCTGATGCGTCCATCTGTAGGTGGGGCAATGAAACTGAATCGGATTGGCTACAAACTCGGACTCGCCGGCGCCATCGGCGCGACTCTCGCGATCGGCATGATCGCAAATCAGATGATCGCAGAGCATGCGGTCAACGCGGCAAACGAGCAGACCGAGCGTTCGCAGCGCGTCGTCGAAAGCGTGATGGCGGCGAGCATCGACATGCAGCAGAGCCAGCTTGCCGGCCGTACGGCGCGGTTGGCACGGGTGCCGGTCGAGGCCGAGAAGGCAGCGGCCGATATTCAGCAGTTCTCCACTGCGATGACCAGGGATATTGATGGAGCCCTGGCCAACGTGACGAGCGCCGAAGATCGCGCGCGGCTCAACCGGCTCAGGGAACTGATGACGAACTATTCCTCCGGTGCGGTCGAGCTGGCGCAAGCGCAGAAGTCCCTGCTGCGGGAGATCGACAAGCGCAGCGCAGTATCCGACGAATGGACCAAGAGTCTTCAGGCCGTGCTCACATCGCCGGCGTTGCCGAACCTTGCTTTCCGCGAGCGCGTTGAGCGGCAGCTTCATGCCGCGGATGCCAAGCTGAACTATATGCGCGCGATGGCCTGGCAATTCGGCATGACCGGCGATGCTAACGCGACCACGCTGCTCAAGCGGGCCATGCCGTTCTTGAAAAGCGCGCTGACCGATGCGCGCATGCTTGCCGACGATCGCGCGTTGCAAGCCGCGATCAACCGGCTGAACGGCATCGCATCCGATTTTACGGCCGCCAACGATGAGGTGGTCAAGATCGAGAGTCTCAAGGAGGTGCTGCTGCGCGATCGGACGCTCAAATATCTCGGCGAGGCCGGCGAATTAATGGATGCATCGATCAGCGATGCGCACGCGCAGCAGGCAAGTGCCAGACGGCACGCCGACGAAGTGGCGGCGCAGGCCGGCGAACTCACGCTAATCGCGGGCGTGGCGGTTCTTCTCTCCGTGGTGGCATCGGTCGTATTCTCCTTCCTCGGCATTGCCCGGCCGCTGATGCGATTGAATGCAGCGCTGGCCGAGATGGCGCAAGGCAGGCTCGACATCCGCATTCCCGGCGCCGGCCGCGGCGACGAGATTGGCGACCTCGCGAAGACCGTGACCGTGATCCAGGCCAACGCGGAACGGAAGGCTAATGCCGAGGCGGAGGCCAAGAGCGAGCAGGATGCCATGACGGCCCGTCATCGCAAGGCCGACATGCAGCGGCTCGCTTATCAGTTCGAGGAGGCGATCGGCGAGATCGTCAACACGGTGTCGTCGGCGTCGGCGCAGCTCGAGAGCTCGGCCGGCACTTTGACCGCGACGGCCGATCGCTCCAAGCAGCTGGCGAGCGCGGTCTCGGCGGCATCGGAAGAGGCCACCACCAATGTCCAGTCGGTGGCGTCTGCGACCGAACAGATGGCCTCCTCGGTCACCGAGATCAGCCGTCAGGTGCAGGAATCGGCGCGCATCGCGGGCGAAGCGGTCGGCCAGGCCCGCACCACCACCGGCCGGGTCAGCGAACTGTCGAAGGCGGCGACACGGATCGGCGACGTCGTCGAACTGATCAACACCATCGCAGGTCAGACCAACCTCCTGGCGCTGAACGCCACGATCGAGGCGGCGCGCGCCGGTGACGCCGGTCGCGGCTTTGCGGTGGTGGCGTCCGAAGTGAAGGCGCTGGCCGAGCAGACCGCGAAGGCGACCGGCGAGATCGGCCAGCAGATCGCGGGTATCCAGGCCGCGACGCAGGAGTCCGTGGGCGCGATCCGCGACATCTCCTCCACGATCGAGAAGCTGGCGGAAATTTCGTCGACGATCGCCGCCGCTGTGGAGGAGCAGGGCGCGGCGACCCAGGAAATCTCGCGCAATGTGCAGCAGGCGGCGCACGGCACCCAGCAGGTCTCGTCCAACATCACCGATGTCGAGCGCGGCGCCACAGAGACCGGCTCGGCTTCGACCGAGGTGCTGGCGGCCGCCAAAGCCCTGTCCGCAGACAGCCAGCGGCTGCGGGTCGAGGTCGGCAAGTTTCTGGGTTCGGTTCGCGCGGCCTAGCTCACGCCGTTCGAAACGACGAATGGTCACGGAGCATCACGCGGCTTGCCGCGATATCGCAACGTCGTTCACTCCGGCGTGATCACATGGCGGCTGTACCGACGGTACGGCCGCACCTTAATGCGATCTCAATCATTTTTTCGTTCCGTGAAATTACGGAACGATTCTCGATTCACCCTTCAAGGCTTGCATCAGGGCGTTCCCTGGACCTTCGGCCCGCGTAAGCCCGCCGGCGTCCGCATTCTGCTGCCCGCGCGCGCCGCGCCCGAAAGTAAAGAGACGACAGCCATGCTTGCCCAATATTCAATCCGCGCGAAGATCATCTCGGTCGTCGCCTTCCTGCTGCTTGCCGTCACCGGCACCGGACTATTGGCGGTCGTCAACGTGCGCGCGATCAACGCCAACACGGTCGAGATCGCGACTATCCGCCTCCCAAGCGTGCGCCTGCTGGGCGAGATACGGCAGGGGTTCATCCAGAATCGCAATGTCGTCCGTGCGCATCTGCTTGCCGAGACCATGGAAGACAAGCTGAGGATCGAGACCACCCTGGCGTCGAATGCGCAGGCGACAGAGCGCGCCATCGAAGCTTACCAGCGCTTGATCGCATCGCCGGAAGAACGGGCCAACTACGACGAGTGGTCGAAGGCCTGGACACAATACAAGCAGGACGTCAAGGACGTGCTTGCGCTTTCGCAGAGGGACGCCGGCAAGTTTGCGCGCGAGGCCAACGATCTGAACACCAGGAAGGCCTCCAAGCTTCTGATGGCAGCCGAGGAGGTTCTGAAGAACGGCATCGAACTCAACAACAGGCTTGCGGACAAGGCCAATAACGATGCCGCGCAGAGCTATTCATCGGTCCTCACCATGATGACGGCCATCCTGCTTCTCACCTTGATCGCCGGCGTCGCGCTCAGCGCCTATCTGGTTCGCGACGTCTCGAGCGGAATCGCCTCGATCGTGAAGCCGATGCAGTCGCTCAGCGACGGTGACCTCTCGGCGGAAGTGCCGCACCGGGGCGAGAAGACCGAGATCGGCACGATGGCCGATGCCTTGCAGCTGTTCAAGGAGGCCCTGATCGCCAAGAAGGCCGCGGATGAGGCCAACGCGCACGATGCCGAAGCCAAGATCGCCCGCGGCCGCCGTGTCGACGACATCACGCGCAATTTCGAGGCGATGATCGGCGAAATCGTCAACACGGTCTCCTCGGCCTCGACGCAGCTCGAGAGCTCGGCCGGCACCTTGACCTCGACGGCCGATCGCTCGAAGCAGCTGGCGACCGCGGTCTCGGCGGCCTCGGAGGAGGCGACCACCAACGTCCAGTCGGTGGCATCTGCGACCGAACAGATGGCCTCCTCGGTCACCGAGATCAGCCGGCAGGTGCAGGAATCCGCGCGCATCGCCGGCGAGGCGGTCGGCCAGGCCCGCACCACGACCGTCCGGGTCAGCGAACTCTCGAAGGCGGCGACCCGCATCGGCGACGTCGTCGAACTGATCAACACCATCGCGGGCCAGACCAATCTCCTGGCGCTGAACGCCACGATCGAAGCGGCACGCGCCGGTGACGCCGGCCGCGGCTTTGCGGTGGTGGCGTCCGAAGTGAAGGCATTGGCCGAGCAGACCGCGAAGGCGACCGGCGAGATCGGCCAGCAGATTTCGGGTATTCAGGCCGCGACCCAGGAATCCGTGAGTGCGATCCGCGATATCTCCTCCACGATCGAGAAGCTGGCGGAGATTTCGTCGACGATTGCGGCCGCTGTCGAGGAGCAGGGCGCAGCGACCCAGGAGATTTCGCGCAACGTGCAGCAGGCGGCCCACGGCACTCAGCAGGTCTCGTCCAACATCACCGACGTCGAGCGCGGCGCCACAGAGACCGGCTCGGCCTCGACCGAGGTGCTCGCGGCCGCCAAAGCCCTGTCCGCAGACAGTCAGCGGCTGCGGGTCGAGGTCGGCAAGTTCCTGGGTTCGGTTCGCGCGGCCTGATGGCGCGGGTCTGACGCGACCCTGTCAGCAGCGCCGGCCGCAGTGCCGCTATTGTTGATCATGCCCGTGCGACATTGGGCAGAGGCACGACTTGTGCCGACATCATCAATCGGTCGCGGCCGGCCATCTTGGCGGCATAGAGCGCCTTGTC
Source organism: Bradyrhizobium sp. SZCCHNS1022 (assembly GCF_032484835.1). Classification (NCBI taxonomy): domain Bacteria; kingdom Pseudomonadati; phylum Pseudomonadota; class Alphaproteobacteria; order Hyphomicrobiales; family Nitrobacteraceae; genus Bradyrhizobium; species Bradyrhizobium sp. SZCCHNS1022. Next base: position 214,839 of record NZ_JAUETT010000004.1, read on the forward strand.
GGCTGCATCGACGAGGCGGTTGGGATCCATTTCGCCGATCGGGATCATCGTGGTGCCGCCGAGGCTCAGCGTGACCGTCCGCGACGGCGGGTTGAGATCGTGCGGAATGCCGAGCGCGCCGACGGCCGCGCGGATTCGCTCTCCGACCTGAATGCAGCCGTTGGCGTCGGTGCCCGGCAGCAGCAGCGCGAACTCCTCGCCACCGTAGCGCGCGGCCACGTCGGCCGGGCGCTGAGCCTGTTCGGCGAGCACACGGGCTACCGCTCGCAGACAGTCGTCGCCAGCCTGATGACCGTAATTGTCGTTGTATTTCTTGAACAGGTCGACATCGATCAGGAGCAGCGACAACGGCCCACCCTCGCGCCGCGCCCGTCCGCATTCTTCCTTCAGGTGCGCGTCGAAGTGACGACGATTGGCAAGTCCTGTGAGGCCGTCCGACAGCGCTAGCGCCGTCAGCTTCTCCGCCGCCGTCTTGAACTCGGTGATATCGCGCGAGATTGCCACCATGCCATCGATCTGTCCGCGTCGATTGCGGGTGACGCGCAGGGCGGTTTCGATCCAGATCTCGCCTTTCTCGCGGTGACGATTGCGGTAGACGATCCGGGCTTCCTCGATTTCGCCCGCCTGCAGCGCGTTGGCGGTACGCTGAATGCCGGGCAGATCTTCATTGTTGAGGCCGGCGAGAGCCGACGTGCCCACGAGCTGCTCCGGCCGCCAGCCGATCACCTGCAGGCTGGAGGGGGAGGCGTAGCGGATTTCTCCGTCGAAGCCGATTCGCGTAATCAGGTCGCCCGAATGTTCGGCGATGAGCCGGAAATCCGCTTCTCCTTCCGAGAGTGCCAACACCAGGCCCTCGCGCTGACGCAACTGGCGGACCACGATGATGCCGGCGGCCGCGATCATGCAGGTCAGCAGGAGCACCGTCCCCATCCGGATCAGCGCAGCATGACGCCAGGACGCGAGCAACTCGTCCTTCGCTTCGGTGGCGACCACCACGACCGGGTAACGCTTGGCGAACTGATAGAAGCTGACCCTTTCGCGGCCATCGAGCGGCGAGGTGAAGTGAAAGGTGCCGGACGACGGCCGCCCATCGAGTTGCTTGAACAGATCCAGGCTCGAGAGATTCCGGCCGACGTAGTGGCCGTCATCGGGGGCGCGGGCAAGAATGACTCCCTTTCTGCTCATCAGGAATATGGAGCCGTTCCTGCCCACGTTGAATTGACTATAGAAATTTTCAAGGTAGTTCGCGTCGACCGTGACAAGGGCGACGCCGCCGAAGGCGCCGTCGGGGCGGTTGAAGCGTCGCGACACGGTGATGACCCATTGCCCAGTGATGGCGCTTTTCACCGGCGGGCCGATGAGGGAGCTGCGATCGGTCGAGGTACGATGGTGCTCGAAATAGACCTGATCGGCGTCGTTGCGACCGGTGAGGTCGACGGTTTCGCTGGTGGCAAGCCAGCGGCCGTCTTCGCCAAGGACGACGACGCCGCCGATGCGGTTGTCCTTCTTCCGGCGATCGAGATAACGTTGGAGCTCGGCGAGCGCTGTGGGGCTTGTGCCGCGGAGTTCGAGTTGGTTGACGAGCATGTTGAGCACCGTATCAGCGAGCTCGAACGTGTCGTCGGCGTGCTGCGATAGCGAGACGGCGAGGTTCGCCATATCGGTTTCGGCGTTGCGCAGCTCGGATTGCCGCGCCGTCCACTCGCGCCAGCCGCTGAGGGCAATGATGGCGATGCAGGCGAGAGCGACCAGGCCCGCGACCTTCGGCGTCAGGCGCATTCGGTCGTGACCGTCGTCGCGGATTTTGTCGCGGGCACCGCTCATATGCCGCTTCCGCTGTCTTCCGGTGGGCTGCGCACTTTCCCCATCAGCTTCGACTGAAGCCTGACCAGGGCGTCGCGCAGCCGCGTCGCCTCGTCGTACCGGGTTTCCCGAGCCAGCATGCCGGAAAACGGATCTTTAACCATGGCCTCCGCAGCGTGGGCAAGACGGCGCAGCGGCGTCACCACCCATTGCGCGGCGAAATTGAGCAGGACCAGGATCGAGAACACGCCACCGGCAACATTGAACCAGAACGAGCGCACCAGCTCGCGCGTCGGCGCCATCGCGGCAACGGCGTCCTGCCGGATCAGGAGGGACCAGCCGAAGCTCGGCAGATCGGCGTACCCCACAGTGGGGATGGTGACGGTGAAATAGTCCTTGCCGTCGGGCCATCGCTCGATGAGAGCGACCGAAGCCCCGCGGCTTGCGGCTTGCGCCGAGCCGATCGTCAGCGGCTTGCCGACGAGATCCGGCGCGCCGAATAGCACGATGCCGTCGCGCGACAGCAACACCAGATCGATGTTGCGCGACGCCAGCGCCGCGACGGATTCGATGACCCATTTCCAGTCGATCTGGGCGCCGATGACACCGGCGGGGGCGCCGTCATGCATCAACGGAGCCGACATGGCGATGAAGCGGTACGGTCCCGATGCCGTCTGCAACAGCCGTTCCAGCGCCTCGGACTCGTGATCATCCACCGCCGTCGGCGCTCCGAGCCCCTGCCTGAACCAGCGCAGGTCCGCGACGCTTCGCCCTTCCGCCATTCCGTCCTTGCTCGCGATCACCTTGCCGCCGGGGTCGGCAATGCCGAGCCAGGCATAGCGCTGCTCGAGCTGGCTCACGAACTGGATCTGCCGCCGCGCCTCCGGGATGTCAGCGGGATCGATGATCGCGGCGAGGCGCGACACGTCGATCCACATGCTGTACATCTGCCGCGCCAGCAGGCTTGCGCTGAGCTCGCCACGCGTCCTCAGTTGCTCGATCGCGAGTTCCTCGCCGCGTCGCTGCAGCGACGCCGAATAGAGGACGGCTGCGGCCAGCGCCGTCACGACGATCAGCGTCGCGCCGCCGAGGAACACCGCAGTCTGCAAGCTCCACCGTCGCCTCGTCATCGGCTTCTCCTCAATCTGCCATGTCCTCAATCTGCCATGGCTCGCGCCAGCTCGTGCAGCATGCGGCCGAGATCGCCACTGTCGGCGCCGGGCACCCCGCTCGCCGTGTGCAGCCGCTCGATGATCTGGGCTCGCTGTTGTGGCGTCACCGCAAATATCAGCCGGTAACCATCGTCGGTCGGCGCCGCGACCCTGGTCTCGATGTCGCCGATCAGCGGCAGCGTGAGCGTGCCGGTGGCGCCCGTCGCAAGGCCGACCGGACCGCTGACGCGCGCGCCGCCGGGGCCCAGATTGACGATCCAGCCGCGTTGTGCTTCGCCGCCGACCGTCAGGGTGATCGGCTCGACGATCTGGCGTTGCGGCCGGTTGTAGCGCGGACGGTCGATGCACACGGCGATCGCCACCGACAGCACCAGAATGTTGTAGACCGTCCAGAACATCACGACGACGACGCCGTCTCCGGCGGTCGGCGCCGTATTGAAGACGAAGTCGGAGGTCAGCGAGACGATCAGGCCGCCCACCGAGAGTGCGAGCAACATTATGAAGGGACGCATCAAGGGCCACTGGACGATGATCTTCGCCCGATCGCCGCCTTTGGCCGTCACCGAGAACTTGTGCGGTCCTTTGGTCAGGAGGCCGAGAACGGTGGCCCTGAAGATCGGCCATGCGACCACGAGCTGCGTGACATCGTTAAGGATCGGCACGAACAGCCGCTTGGAGATCCAGTTCAGGGTCGCCATCAGCGCGAGATAATACGGCACATAGTAGCTGATGACGTCGGTGACGTTCGCATTGACCACCATGATGCCGGTCCACCAGTACAATAGTGGACAGATCACGCCGGCGAGGCGGAATGAAAAGGTTGTGCTCCAGTAGAGGAACGAGTCCAGGACGCTCAAGCGGTCGATCAGGCGGAGATTGTTATGTCCGAACGGGTTGTACACGTTGCGGACGATCTGCATCATGCCGAGGCACCAGCGGCTGCGCTGCGTCACATATTCCGGCAGGCCTTCGGCCGCGAGCCCTTCCGACAGGGCCTCGTTGAGGTAGACCGTTCGCCAGCCATGTTCGGACAGCCGCAGCGTCAGCAAGAAATCCTCGGTGACGCTCTCGGTCGGTACGCCGCCAATCTCCTCGACGGCGCGAGCCCGCAACATCGATGAGGTGCCGCTGCAGGCGGCGATGCCCCAGGCGTCGCGCGACGGTTGGACATTGTCGAAGAAGTGGCGCTGATCGTCGGGATAGGCCGTGCCGATGCCGAGATTGTGCTGGATCGGGTCCGAATTGAAGAAGTGCTGAGGCGTCTGCGCGAGGCCCACGGTCGGCTCATGAAACAGCGCCAGCGTCCGTTCGATGAAGTCGGCATGGGGCACGAAGTCGGCATCGAAAATGGCGACGAAGTCCGGCCGGTCCGCATCCAGCGCCCGCAGTCGCAAGGCATTGTTGATGTTGCCGGCCTTGGCATGCGACTTGTCGCTACGGGCGAAATAGCCGATGCCGTGCTCCGTGCAGAGATCCCGCAGCCAGGGCCGACTGCCGTCGTCGAGGATGAACACGCGTAACGACGGATAATCGATCGCCTTGGCGCCGACGATGGTTCGCTCCAGGACTTCGATTCGTTCGTCGTAGGTCGGAATGAAGATGTCGACCCGCGGCGGCGGTCCCGGAAGCCACCAGCCGGCATGGCGGTCGGCCTCGGTGGTCCGCTCCTTCGTACGGGCAAGGATGACGAAGGCCACGGACGAGGACAGAAGCGTCAGCGCCTCCAGGATGGCAAAGCCCCAGCTGAACGCCGCACTCGTCGTCCACCCCAGTGGCGCCAGCGTGACGGTGAATCGCCAAGCGATGTAACGCCAGCCCAGCAGGATGGAGCCGCCCAGGAGCAGGGCCCGCCAGTACCATATCTTCGGGTCGAGGAGGGGCAGCATCAGGAGGCGCAGTCCGACGATGATGGCAGCGCCTGCGAACGCGGACAGGAATGGCGACAGCGTCGGCATCAGTAGCCGTACCGTGTGACGAAGCGGCGGAATGCCGCGATTGGACCGCTGGTGAAGATCACTCGGCCGGTGCGCCCGATGGCGCAGGACAGATCCGGCTGCTTGGCGAGATCGGGCACCGCAACGGTGACGTCGAACCGCTGTAAGTGCTGCGGCGTCGGGCCGACGGCGAGATTGGCGTAGAGTTGCGACGCGCCCGAGCCTCCGAGACGGGTCACCGTCCCATCGAATATCCGGTCGTCGCCGAACAGGCGGAACTGCACCGGCACGCCGATCGTCAGGCTGTCATAGAGTGTTTCGGGAACGCTCGCGGTCACCACGAGACTGTTGCAGTCGACCAGCTTGACGAGATCCTGGCCGCGACGGGCATATTCGCCATCGTCGACGAGGAAGTCCCAGGCCATGCCCGGCACACGGGCCTTCAGCGTCGCCGATGTCAGCCGGTTGATCCGGACATGTTCGGCGTCGATCTGCTGCTCGTATTGGGCAAGGCGCGCTTGGATCTGCTGCTCGTCCACGGCCAGTTCGGCGAGGCGCAGGTCCAGCTCGCGGATGCGCTGCATCGAGAACGGCACGTCGTTGTAGGAGTCGCCGATGAAGACCCCCGACTGCGCGGAGCTGAGCTCTGTCTCGAAATAATTGGTGCGCTGCTTCGCGCTTTCCACATCCTGCTTGGCGACGTCGAGCGAGGAACTGGCCTGGTCAAGATTGGCGACCGTCTGGACCCCGCGCTCCTTCAGTTCGTTGGCGCGCGCGAAGGTGGCGTCCGCGAGCTTCAGCCGGGCGGCGGCGGCATCCTGCGCCGCCTTGGCCTCGGCGATGCGCGCTTCGATCTGGCGGACGCGGCCCGTCTTGTAGTCGGTCGACTGGGTTTTGAAGGCGGCCCGCGACTGCTCGAGCGCCGAACGTTGTGCCGGTATCCGCTTGAGCGCGATCTTCTGCTCGTCACGCTCGCGTTCGAGATTGAGCAGGCGTGTGGTATCGAACCTGTCATCGACGATCTCGGCGATGAGTTCCCCGGTGTTGACCCGGGCGCCGATATTCGTCACCGCCAGCGTCACGCGGCCTTCAATCGGCGCGCGCACGACGTAGAGCCGGGCATTGACGGTCGCGTCTCCCGAAGTTCCGGCGAAATGCTCGCCGATGAGGATGTAGAGGCCGCCGGCCAGCAGCAGGACGCCGATGATGATGCGACCCAGTTTCATGCGCCCATCCCGTGCAGCAGTCTTCTGCAGCACCCCCGGTTCGATCGCTGCGCGCAACGCAGCCGCTTGTTTCCAGGTAGCATGGACGAATTCCGCTACTTTGACGCTAGTCAAGGGAACCTGACGGCAGGAGCGGATTTGCGACAGGTCCCTGTCAGGCGCGCGAGGGAGCCTGGCGCGCTGACAAGTTCAGGATTCAAGTCGGGCTTGGTGCCTGACATTCGCTTAAGCGGCGCGCAGATCTCGTGATGCGAATGTCAGACAGGCCACCCGGGGCCTGGGCTCGCCCCGGGCATCTTGCTCGGCCCGAAATGAATCGAGTCGATCGCTTCTCTTCATTCCGTACTGCTACGGTGCGGCCCGTTAACTCGGTTTAAGCTGCAGTGCGGTCTTACTCGAAGGAAATTTTCACTCTCGCAACTGTCCGCGCTGAAGCGGCAGTGCGCTGCGCCGCTGCAAGAAGAGATCTGCACCATGCTCGCCTCCATGTCGATCCGCGCGAAGATCATCACGGTCGTCGCGTTCCTGCTCGTTGCCATGACCGGCATGGGTCTGCTCTCGCTGAAGAACATGCGCTCGATCAACGCCAACACCGTCGATATCACCACCAATTGGCTGCCGAGCGTGCGGGTGCTCGGTGAGCTCCGCGCCAATGCGATCACCTTCCGCAACGTGATCCGCGAGCATATGCTGGCCGAGACTCTGGACGAGAAGGTTGCGCAGGAGAAGACTGCCGCCCTCGTCAACGACATGATCGCTAAAAGCCGGCTGACCTATGAGCCGCTGATCTCCTCACCGGAGGAGCGATCGATCTATAATGAGTGGGCCCGGCTCTGGGACGAGTACCGCAAGGGCACCGAGCAGGTGATGGCGCTGTCGCGCAAGGAGGCCGGGAAGGTCCCGCACGAGGCGCATGAGCTCAATCAGCAGACCGTCAACAAGATCGGATTGCAGGCCGACGAAGTCCTCAAGAAGGATATCGATCTCAACGATGCCGGCGCGGACAAGGCCTCGACGGACGCCGCCGACACCTATTCCTCGTCCTTCATGCTGCTGGTCGCCATCGTCGCCATCGCGGTGGTTGCAGGCATCGTGGTCAGCCTGTACCTGGTCCGGGACGTCTCCAGGGGAATCGCATCGATCGTGACCCCGATGCAGGCCTTGGGCCAGGGCGATCTTGCGGCCGAGGTGCCGCATCGCGGTCAGAAGACCGAAATGGGCGCCATGGCGGATGCGCTGCAGATCTTCAAGGAAGCGCTGATTGCCAAGAAGGCTGCCGACGAGGCGGCCACGCGCGACGCCGAGGCGAAGATCGAACGTGGCCGGAGGGTCGACAGCATCACGCGCGAATTCGAGGCCATGATCGGCGAGATCGTCAGCACGGTCTCCGCAGCGTCCACGCAGCTGGAAGCCTCCGCGGGCACTTTGACCTCCACGGCTGCGCGGTCCCAGCAGCTCGCCACCACCGTGGCCTCGGCATCCGAAGAAGCATCCGCCAATGTTCAGTCGGTCGCGACCGCGACCGAAGAGATGGCCTCGTCGGTCAATGAGATCAGCCGGCAGGTGCAGGAATCGGCGCGGATCGCCAACGAGGCGGTCGACCAGGCGCGCAGCACGACCGGCCGCGTCAGCGAGCTGTCGCGGGCGGCGACACGGATCGGCGACGTCGTCGAGCTCATCAATACCATCGCAGGTCAGACCAATCTCCTGGCCCTGAACGCCACCATCGAGGCGGCGCGCGCCGGTGAAGCCGGTCGTGGGTTCGCCGTCGTCGCCACCGAAGTGAAGGCGCTCGCCGAGCAGACCGCAAAGGCGACCGGCGAGATCGGGCAGCAGATCTCCGGCATCCAGGCGGCCACGCAGGAATCGGTCAGTGCGATCCGCGATATTTCGTCGACGATCGAGAAGCTGTCGGAGATCGCCTCGACCATCGCCGCTGCAGTCGAAGAGCAGGGCGCCGCCACGCAGGAAATTTCGCGCAACGTGCAGCAGGCCGCGCGCGGCACGCAAGACGTGTCGTCCAATATCACCGACGTTCAGCGCGGCGCGACCGAGACCGGATCGGCATCGTCCCAGGTGTTGTCGGCCGCCCAGACATTGTCCGGCGACAGCAATCGCCTCCGCCAGGAAGTCAGCAAGTTCCTGACCTCGGTGCGCGCGGCGTAGAATCCTAAGTCTGGCAACGGACCATCGTCGAATGCTTCAGGGAGCCGCGGCGTACCGCCGCAGCTCCCTGTTTGCGTCGCTAGTGCGAGGCATTTGAAGTTTCGGCCGGTTTGTCCGCGCGCACGACACCGCGGAGCCCTATGAAATCAGATTGTTGCAAGTGCTCTTCGGCTCCGACGCTCGCAAACGCGATAGCCGCGAGATGATGTGAATTTCGGAATCGGAGCGCCAGAATCGCAGCCCTCGAGTCGGCTACGTAATTTCACGGTGCGGCAATTTAACGCGATCCTAGCCTTTTCGCTCGATCCTTAATCATTCGCTGCCACCTCAGGCGGCAGATGTTCGTGATTCAGTTCCTGATTCCTGGCGGTGCACGCAATTGTGCGGTTGCCGATCGTGATTGCCCTGAAAGATCTGCCATGCGTAAGAATTTGCCTGTCACCACCGTCGAATATCCGGTCACCGACGAAACCCTGATCGTGTCGCAGACCGACACCAAGGGAAAGCTGACATTCTTCAATGAGGATTTCATCGCCGCCTCGGGCTTTACGCCCGCGGAGCTGATGGGCCAGCCGCACAACATCATCCGCCATCCGGACATGCCGCCGGAAGCCTTCGAAAATCTCTGGAGCACGCTCAAATCCGGCAAGCCCTGGGTCGGCGCGGTGAAGAACCGGCGCAAGAACGGGGACTTCTATTGGGTGCTGGCAACCGCCTCGCCGATCCGCCAGAACGGGCAGGTGACCGGCTACACTTCGGTACGCACCAAGCTGCCTGCCGACCAGCGCGCCGAGGCCGAGCAGGTCTATGCGGCGATCCGCGAGAAGCGGTCGCATAACTACAAGATCGCGGCCGGCGTCATCCGTCGCCGTTCGGTTTTTGACATCTTTGCGATGTTCACGCGCACGCTCAACGCGCGGCTCCTGACGCTCCTCGCGGTGCAGACGGCGATGATACTTGGGATCGCGGCGAGCGCGCTGTTCGGCCTGCCCGGCATCGCGGTGTCGGCATTGGCGGTGCTTGACGCCGCCTTCGCGGGCCTGCTGGTGATGCAACTGCTCCAGGCGCTCGGCGCGCCGCTGCGGCACCTGAACGAGACCATGGGCAACATCGTGCAGGGCAAGCTCGACACCCGCGTGATGATCGAACGTGACGATGAGATCGGCGAGGCCTTACGCAATCTCCAGACTGTGCAGACCATCGTTCGCTTCAGCAAGGAGGAGCTGAAGGCCTCCGAGCACCGCGCTGCGCTCCAGCGCCGTAGTGAAATGACCAAGCTGGCCGACATGTTCGAGGGCGCGGTCGGAGAGATCGTAGAGACGGTCTCTTCGGCCTCGACCGAATTGGAAGCATCCGCCACGACGCTGTCCTCCACGGCCGACCGCAGCCAGGAACTGGCGAGCGTCGTCGCCTCCGCCTCCGAGGAAGCGTCCACCAATGTGCAGTCGGTGGCCTCCGCGAGCGAAGAGATGGCATCCTCGATCCAGGAGATCGGCCGGCAGGTCCAGGAATCGGCGAAGATGGCCGGCGAGGCGGTGCATCAGGCTCGCGCCACCAACGATCGCGTCGGCGAATTGTCCAAGGCCGCAACCCGGATCGGCGACGTGGTCGAGCTGATCAACACCATCGCCGGCCAGACCAACCTGTTGGCACTGAACGCGACGATCGAGGCGGCGCGTGCCGGCGAAGCCGGCCGCGGCTTCGCCGTGGTGGCCTCGGAAGTGAAGGCGCTGGCGGAGCAGACCGCGAAAGCCACCGGCGAGATCGGCCAGCAGATTTCCAGCATTCAGGCCGCAACACAGGAATCGGTCAGCGCCATCCAGGCCATCAGCGTCACCATCGAGCGGCTGTCCGAAATCTCTTCGGCGATTGCGGCTGCGGTGGAGCAGCAGGGTGCAGCGACGCAGGAGATTTCCCGCAGCGTCCAGCAAGCGGCGATCGGCACCCAGGAGGTCTCCTCCAACATCGCCGACGTCCAGAATGGCGCAACCGAGACCGGCTCGGCCTCCGTGCAGGTGCTTTCCGCCGCCAAATCGCTGTCGGACGAGAGCAACCGTCTGAAGCTCGAAGTGGACAAGTTCCTGGATTCGGTACGGGCCGCCTGAGGGCGTCAAAGAGCAGGATAGCGACGCAGGGAGCTGTTCGAGAACCGTCCGCCGCGGCGTAGGGCGCGCCGTGCGGACGGCCTCGTCCAGCATTGTCATGCAGAAGTGAGAGGGGAGCATTCCGCTCCCCTCTTTTCTATTTTGCTGCAGTTGCGCTAGATCAATGCGAATGCTTCCATATGACGTCCGCGCGGGGGCGGGCCTGGAAAAGCTTGATCCATGATTGCACTGGTCCGCATCGCCCTGAGCCGGCCGTACACCTTCGTCGTGCTCGCGCTGCTGCTTCTGATCGTCGGGCCGCTGGCCGCATTGCGGACGCCGACCGACATCTTTCCCGATATTCGCATTCCCGTGATCGGCGTCGTGTGGCAGTACACCGGACTACCGCCCGACCAGATGTCCGGCCGTATCACGACGCCGTTCCAGCGGGCGCTGACCACGACCGTCAACGACATCGAGCACATCGTCGCCAATTCCTATAACGGCTTCGGCATCATCAAGATCTTCTTCCAGCCCGGCGTCGACATCCGCACAGCGAACGCGCAGGTGACGGCGATCTCGCAGACGCTGCTGAAGCAGATGCCGCCGGGCGCGACGCCGCCCTTGATCCTGAATTACAGCGCCTCCACCGTGCCGATCATCCAGGTCGCGCTGTCCGGCGAGGGGCTGACCGAGCAGAACCTCGCCGATATCGGCATCAACCAATTGCGCACGCCTCTGGTGACGGTCCCGGGTGCGGCCATCCCGTATCCGTTCGGCGGCAAGCAGCGCCAGGTGCAGATCGATCTCGACCCGACAGCGCTGCAGGCCCGCGGCCTGTCCGGCCAGGACGTTGCCAATGCGCTGGCCGCGCAAAACCTGATCACGCCGGTCGGCACGCAGAAGATCGGCGGCTTCGAATACAACATCCAGCTCAACAACTCGCCTCTGAAGATGGAGGAGCTCGGCAACCTGCCGATCAAGGCCGTGAACGGGGCGATGGTCTATATCCGCGACGTCGCATCGGTCCGCGACGGCAACCCGCCGCAGACCAACATCGTTCACGTCAACGGCAACCGCTCGGTCCTGATGATGGTGCTGAAGGCCGGCGCCACGTCGACGCTCGACATCATCTCCGGCATCAAGCAGAAGGTGATCGAGGTTCGCGACCAGCTGCCGGACGCGCTCAAGATCGGCTTCATCGGCGACCAGTCGGTGTTCGTGCGCTCGGCCATTTCGGGCGTCGCCTTCGAGGGCCTCATCGCCGCGCTGCTCACCAGCGTGATGATCCTCCTGTTCCTCGGCAGCTGGCGCTCGACCATCATCATCGCCGTCTCGATTCCGCTGTCGGTGCTGGGCGCGATCATCATGCTGGCCGCGATCGGCGAGACGCTGAACATCATGACGCTCGGCGGGCTGGCGCTCGCGGTCGGCATCCTGGTCGACGACGCCACGGTGACGATCGAGAACATCAACTGGCACCTGGAGCAGGGCAAGGACGTCGAGCCCGCGATCCTGGACGGCGCCAACCAGATCGTGACGCCGGCCTTCGTCTCGCTGCTCTGCATCTGCATCGTGTTCGTGCCGATGTTCTTCCTGACCGGCGTCGCCCGCTTCCTGTTCGTGCCGATGGCGGAAGCGGTGATGTTCGCGATGATCTGGTCGTTCATCCTGTCGCGCACGCTGGTGCCGACCATGGCGAAATATCTGCTGAAGCCGCATGTCGCCCATGGCGAGCATGGCCCGGCGCCGACCCGCAATCCGTTCGCGCTGTTCCAGCGCGGCTTCGAGGCGCGGTTCGAGCGCATCCGGTCCGGCTATCGCGGGCTTCTGACCCTGGCGATGCAGGGGCGGGCGGTGTTCCTGCTGGGCTTTCTCGCCTTTGTCGGGCTGTCGTTCCTGCTGGTGCCTTATCTGGGCCGCAACTTCTTTCCCGCAGTCGATGCCGGCTCGATCCTGATGCATGTGCGCACCCAGGTCGGCACCCGCATCGAGGAAAGCGCCAACCAGTTCGCCGAGGTCCAGAAGGCGATCCGCAAGATCATCCCGCCCGGTGAGATCGAGACGGTGGCCGACAACATCGGCATGCCGATCTCCGGCATCAACATGACCTACAACAACACCGGCGTGATCGGCGCGCAGGATGGCGACATCCAGATCAAGCTGAAGGAGGGCCATCGCCCGACCGAGACGTATGTGCAGGCCCTGCGCGAGCAGTTGCCGCGTCAGTTTCCGGGCATGAGCTTCGCATTCCTGCCGGCCGATATCGTCAGCCAGATCCTGAATTTCGGCGCGCCGGCGCCGATCGACCTGCAGGTGCGCGGCGCCAATGTCGCGGCCAACTTCGCCTATGCGGGCAAGCTGCTCGCCCGCATCCGGCATATCCCGGGCATTGCCGATGCGCGCATCCAGCAGTCGGCGAGCAACCCGACCTTCAACATCGATGTCGACCGCACCCGCGCGCAATATGTCGGCCTGACCGAGCGCGACGTCACCAACAGCCTGGTCGTCAACCTCGCCGGGTCATCGCAGGTCGCGCCGACCTATTATCTCAATCCCGATAACGGCGTGTCCTATTCGATCGTGATGCAGACGCCGCAATTCGCGATCGACTCCCTGAGCAAGCTGGAGACGCTGCCGATCTCCGCGACCAATTCGCCTTCGGCGCCGATCCTGGGCGGCATCGCCGACATCAAGCGCTCGAGCTCGAGCGCGGTGGTCTCGCAATACGACATCCAGTCGATGGTGCAGATCTATGCGACCACGCAGGGCCGCGACCTCGGCGCCGTGTCGAACGATGTGAGAGCCGCGATCGCCGACACGTCCAAGGAGGTGCCCAAGGGCTCCTCCGTGGTGCTGCTCGGCCAGGTGCAGACCATGAACAGCGCGTTCTCCGGCCTGCTGTTCGGCCTGCTCGGCGCCGTCGTGTTGATCTACCTCCTGATCGTCGTCAACTTCCAGTCATGGTCCGATCCGTTCGTGATCATCACCGCGCTGCCGGCGGCGCTCGCCGGCATCGTCTGGATGCTGTTCCTGAGCCACACCACGCTGTCGGTGCCGGCGCTGACCGGCGCCATCATGTGCATGGGCGTGGCGACCGCCAACAGCGTGCTCGTGATCAGCTTTGCCCGCGAGCGTTACGAGGAGCTTGGCGATCCCATTGCGGCGGCGATCGAGGCCGGCTTCGTCCGCTTCCGTCCGGTGCTGATGACCGCGCTCGCCATGATCATCGGCATGACGCCGATGGCGCTGGCCCTGGGTGAGGGCGGCGAGCAGAATGCACCGCTCGGCCGCGCCGTGATCGGCGGCCTGATTTTTGCTACCTTCGCCACCTTGATGTTCGTTCCCGTCGTGTTCAGCCTCGTGCATAAGAAGCGCGCCGGCAAAGACGCCGCCGCATTGGAGACCGCGCATGCCCACTGAAACGCACAAGCCGGTCTCGCGCGCAAAGCTCGGGATGTTCGCGCTTGCCGCCGGTGCGGGGCTGGTGTTTGCGGTGGTCACCGGGATCCGCGCCCGTGAAGACAGCGACGCCAAGCTCAAGGAATGGACTGACGACCAGGCGATCCCGACGGTTGCGGTGATCAGTCCCGATGCGAAGGCGTTGAGCTCGACGTTGGATGTGCCGGGGCGGTTGGAAGCTTATTATCGCGCCCCGATCTTCGCCCGCGTCAGCGGTTACTTGAAGAGCTGGAGCGCCGACATCGGCGCGCCGGTGAAGGCGGGCCAGGTGATTGCGGAGATCGAGGCGCCCGACCTCGATCAGCAGCTGTTGCAGGCCCGCGCCGACCTGACCAGCGCGCAGGCCAGTGCTGCGCTGTCGGAAGCGACGCTGAACCGGCGTAAGACCCTGATCGCCTCGAACTTCGTCTCGATGCAGGAGATCGACGAGCGCACCGCCGACCTCAACAACAAGAAGGCCGCGGTGAAGTCCGGCCAGGCCAATGTCGAGCGGCTGGAGGCGCTGGCCGGCTACAAGAAGATCACCGCCCCATTCGACGGCGTCGTCACCGCGCGCGACACCGATGTCGGCGCGCTGATCAATGCCGGGGGCGGCGGGACGCCGATGTTCGTCATTTCGGACATCAAGAAGCTGCGCGTCTATGTCAACGTGCCGCAGAACTACGTGCCGGCGGTGAAGATCGGCGCCAAGGCCACGATATCGGTGCCGGAATATCCGACCCGAAGTTTCGAAGCGACGGTGGAAGCCTCGGCTCAGTCCGTCGACGTCGCTTCCGGCACCACGCGGATGCAGCTCGGGCTCGATAACAGCAAGAGCGAGCTGATGCCGGGCGGCTACGCCAGCGTGAAGCTGAACCTGCAGCGGGACAGCAAGCCGTTGTACATCCCGGCCAGCGCCGTTCTGTTCGATCAGAACGGCCTGCGCGTCGCCACGGTGGATGCGGACAACAAGGTCAAGTTCAGGTCGGTGACGATCGCGCGCGATCTCGGCCGCAACATCGAGCTCGGCTCCGGGTTGACGGTGGGGGATCGCGTCATCGTCGCGCCCCCGGATGGCTTGGCCAATGGCGATCAGGTCCGCGTCGCCGGTCCCAAGAAGGATGCCAAGCCCGAGAAGCTCTCCGCCGCGCAGGACGGCAAGGGCTAGGGCGGCTGCAAACGTTAGCGGGAGCATGCTCTGCGAGCGTCGCCCAGCGTAGCGCGAGCTGTCTCGTCCGGATTAGCTGGACGTCTCCGACTAACTTTCGAGCAGTTCGTCCACGGCCTTCAGAATCGCCGATTTGTTCTCCTCACTATGAGTGGCCCAGCCGTGAAGATTGTGGGGCGCGCCGGGCAAGGTGAGCAGCCTGAACTGTCCATTTTTCCGGAGCTCTTCGCCGTAGATCTCGACGACCCGAGGCGGAATGATGCGGTCATCCTCGCCGATGATCAGGAGCGACTTACCGCAAAAGCGCGCCAGATTCCGCTTCAGTGAGCAGCGTTCGAAGCTGGACGGTTTCCTGATCGCCTCGGTGAAGCGGTCGTCGAATGGCAGGTCAGTGCTGTCATCGGCATACAGGGCAGGGCAGAATAGGACCAGAAATGCCGGAGCGGTGGCCGTGAGGATGCTGGTAGCGACATGGCCACCCATGCTCGTTCCGATCAGAATGGTCGGCCGCTCGTTCATCTCACGGAGCGCAGCAGCGGCTTGGGACGAGCGCCTCGAGAGACTGGAGTGCGCAAGATGCCCTGAGCTGTCGCCGTGGCCGGAGAAGTCAAAGCAGAACAGGCTCGATCCGCCCGAGACTAAATGTTCCGCTAGATACCTGATGCGCTCACGGCCCGCAGGACCCGCGCCATGCAACGAAAGCGCCACCTCGTGAGGGGCGTTCGGTGGGATATAGTGTGAATAGGCGAGGGTCTCGCCGTCGGCCTGAAAAATTCCGGTCAACATGTTCTAGATTTCGGAGTGTTAGGCGGCGGTCGATCCTCGCGGAAGCACCTTACCACTCGTTGCTCTGGTGCGCCATTGCCGGTCACGATGATCTCTAACCAGACCGGCGCGCGAACCATGCTCAGCGGATATGCGAGTGCGATCTTATGACCCGCTGGACTATGACGAAAACGTCAGCGCTCGACGCGCCGAAGGCAAGTTGATCGGCTGCGAACGTAATGAAGACCCCCACTACGCTATCGAGCGCCGTCCAAGTCTCGGAGGATCGACTACGTATACTCCTCACTAATCTCGCCGATTTGAAGGCAAAGCCGTGCTGATCGCGATCGCTACCGGTTGATCGCATCGATCGGCATGGACCTGCATAAGCGTGTGATGAGCACGCGGCCAACAACCTTCTCGTCGAAGGGCCGCCATGGCGCCATATTCCCGGTTACGTTGCGAGCTTGCCTCCCAAGTCGGGGCCTATTCGATTGACGGTCCAATATTCGTGGTAGTGGCTCATGACATATTGTCCTTCGCGACGGAGGCTGCTGCTGTCGGCTTCCAGCGCTGCGGCCGCATTCGGCCTTGATGCGCAGCTAGCGGTCGTTGCGGCGCGGCCGCATCGTCGTACCGAGGATCCGGAGCCGGGCTATTTCCGCGCGCGGATCGGCGAGGCAGAGATCATTGCATTGTACGATGGCGTCTGGGAGAAGCCGCACGAAACGGGCTTCATCAGCAACGCGAGCGTGAGCGAGACCAAGCAGGCGCTCGCCGCGGCCGGCCTGCCATCCGCATTCGTCACGATCCCGATCACGACCTATGTCGTCAGGTTGAAGGGCAAGACCGTGCTGTGTGATGCCGGCGGCGGGGGCCAGGTGCAGGGCTTCAATCCCGATTCGGTGTTCGTGTCCGGCCGCATGCTCGGCAATCTGAAAGCGGCCGGCATCCAGCCCAGGGACATCGACACGATCCTGGTGTCGCATTTTCATCCCGATCATATTTTCGGTCTGCTCGGCGAGGACACCAACGCGCCGGTCTTTCCCGATGCCGAGATCATCGTCGCTGCGACGGAATACAAATGGTGGACCGATGCGTCACTCACTGGCCGGTTGCCGCCGGGCCGGCAGCCGCTGGCCCACCGCATCCAGACCGTGATGCCGAACTGGAAGAATATCTTGCCGGTCGAGGGAGAGGATGAGGTCGTTCCCGGCATTCGCTTCGTCAGCGTGCCCGGCCATACGCCTGGGCACACGGCCTTTCATCTCAGCTCCGGAAACGAGCAGCTGATGATCTCGAACGATACCGCCTACGTGCCGGCGCTGTGCGCGCGGCATCCCGGCTGGCACGGCGCATTCGATCAGGACGGCCCGATGGCGGAGGCCAGCCGCCGCAAGCTGCTCGACCGTGTGGTGGCGGAGCAGATGCTGATCTGCGGTTCGCACTTCCCTTGGACCGGCTTCGGCCGGCTCACGCGCGACGGCGGCAGCTATGCGCTCGACATGCTCCACGCATGACCCCATGCGGGTCGTTGGAGCAGGGTGCCGCGCATGACGATGAAAACCCACTACGAGGTTCTCGGCGTCTCGCCATGTGCCGATATCGAGACCATCAAGCAGGCTTTTCGCAAGGCCGTGAAGGCGCATCATCCGGACCTGCGCCGCGGCCATGACGCCGATGCCGATCGGCACGTCAAGATGATCATCGCCGCCTACAGGGTGCTGCGCGACGCTGGTCTGCGCGCGGAATACGACGGCCTGCTTGCCGAGGCGCGCGAGCGCGCGCGACTGGAGCGTTGGAACGCGATCGTCCAGTTCACGGCGATGGCAGCCGTCCTGAGCATCATCCTGATCGGATTGGAAGTTCTGTTCCTGCCCTCGATCCGGGACTGGGTCTCGATCGACTCGATCCGGTCAATGGCGTTGCGATTGCAACTGCAGTCGCGGTCCGAGCCTGCGCATGAGCCGAGCGCCGACGCGGCATCGGCCTGGAGCGCGCAGGAGACCGGTGCTGTGCCGCCGGCGGCGCACCGAGCGGAGACCGATGATCACGATCTTGCGCGAACGCCGAGGTTTCCGCTCGGTGTCGCACCGGCGCAAGACATGCTCATGAGCCTCAGTGTGGAGGAGCCTTCCACGGCTGCCGCCTTTCTCGAACGGGCTCTGGATTTCAGCCGCAAGGGTGAGCTCGATCGCGCCATCGCCGACTTCGACGCGGCGATCCGCCTCGCGCCCGCCAATGCGGAAGCCTATGGCGATCGCGCCCGCGGATGGAGCCGCAAGGGCGACCTCGATCGCGCGCTCGCCGATTACGATCAGGCGATCCGGCTCGATCCCAAGAATCCGGGGCTGTTTCACGATCGCGCCCTGATCCGGCAGCAGAGAGGGGAGTTCGACGAAGCTCTGCTCGATCTGGACCACGCCGTGCGAATGAGCTTCAGCGATGCCGACGTCTATAGCGATCGGGGCGCGGTGTGGCTCGCCAAGGGCCGCTACGATCGCGCGTTGGCCGATCTGGACCGGGCGCTCGCGCTCAACCCGCAGCTACCGAGTGCGCTGGCGCGTCGCAACGCGGCGCTCGCGCGCAAGCGCGAACTCGCGGGCAGTGGCCGCGAGCCGCCTCCGGCGCCCGGTACTGATATGACCAGCTCGGTGCCGAAGACGACACCGGGCGGAATGCGTTGAACCGACGGCGACCTGACACGGGAGACGTGAGGTAAACCGAAGCTGCAGCTACGACAGCTGCCACTCCGGCACGCCGTCCCCGGCGGTGGTGATCTCGCCGATCGACCCGACCGGCGTGCGATCGAGATCCATCAGCGCTGCGAGTGTCGTCGTGTCTCGTCCCGGCACGCGGGCGAGCGTTCGTGCATTCGCTTCGGTGCGCAGCATGACGGCGCCATGCTCGATCTCGCCATCGCGATCATAGAGTACGGTGAAGCTTTCGACCTTGCCCTTGCCGCTCGCCTCGGTCACGAAGTCCGGCACCGCGCCGCGGCTGCGGTCGGCGATGGCCTGCACGCTCGTCTCCTGCGCAAGCGGCGCGCGCGGCGCCTCGCGCGACAGCACCAGCGCGTGGTGCTTGGTGACGAAGCCGCCCTGGCCGTAGAGCAGGCCGCGCCCGGCGCCGCCGCGCACTCGGCGCACCATCGCACAGGCGGCATGCGTCATGTAGGTGTTGAGCGGCGCGCCGAAGAAGGTCAGGCCGCCGGTCACGGTCGGCTCGACATCTGTCCCAAGGCCGAGCGTCCGCCGCGCCATCTTCGGCACGCAGGGAAAGCAGCTATAGAGTTCGATGACGTCGAACGCGCTGCCGTTATTGCCGCCTTGGCCATCGACCAGATCCAGTGCCGCGTGCAGCACAGCGTTTTGCGGATGGCTTTCCACGAACTGGTCGCGGGCGAGGTAGTCGCGCGGGTCTTCGGCGGCCGCGCCGCCGAGCGGATACACCATGCGGTTCTCGGCAATCCCGGCGGCACGTGCGCGGGCGAGGCTGGTCAGGATCAGCGCCGCGCCCATGTTGACCATGGGATTGGCCACCATGAGCTTGGTATAGGGCCAGGCGATCGGACGGTTGTCGGCGGAGGGCGTGATGATTTCGTCGGACGAAAAATGCCGCTTCAGCCAGGCATTCGGACTGTAGGCCGCCACCGCCGAGTAGCGCGACCACAAGTCGCCGGATTCCTGCAGCGCTTTGCGCGGAGTCTGGCCCCAGGCCGCCGAGGTCGCGACCTCGTAGAAGGGATAGACCGATACCGGGCGGAAGACGCCGAGCTTCACCGCAAGCGGCTTCTGGAATGCAGCGCCGCGCTTGGGCTCCTCGACATCATGCGCGAACGGGGTCCAGGGCAAAGTCACTCCGGCGCGCTCGGCCTTGGTCGCGGTCGATTGCGCTTCCGCGCCACAGACCACCGCCACCTCGCATTCGCCGCGCGCGATGCGCAAGGCGGCCTCGTGCAGGAAACGGATCGGACTCTCGCCGCCGACCGGGCCGTAATGGGAATGCGCGGGCGTCATACCCAACCGCTGCGCCAGGAGCTTGTCCGGATCGCGGTAGCGCCAGCTCAGGAAATTGACCACGTCGAGCGAGCCGGTGTCGCCGATCAGCTTTGCCCCGGCGTCGAGCTCGGCGCGCCGCGCTGCCTGTTCGAGCAGGGCGAGCGGCTCGAGTCCCTCCAGGATGTCCTTGGGGCGGTCGACGATCTCGCCGACGCCGACGATGACGGGAATGCGCTCGGCAGGAAGCGAACCGGCGGCCGAAGTGGTCAACATGGCGTTTCCAAAGGTGCGGCCGATTGCGGCCGTCATGTTCTGTCGTTACATCGTTCTGTCATTGCGATGCGGCGCAGGCAATGCAGAAATGCGCAACGCAGACGCGCAAGCCGGACTTCCGCCTGGTCCGGTCAGCGCATAAAACGAGGCTCACGCCCGTGATGTCCGGAGGATGCCGTGTCGGAAGAGAACGTCTACATCCCGCCCAAGGTCTGGACCTGGAACAAGCCGAGCGGCGGCCGCTTCGCCAACATCAATCGGCCGATCGCAGGTCCGACGCAAGAGAAGGAATTGCCGGTCGGTCGTCATCCCTTGCAACTCTATTCCCTGGCGACGCCGAACGGCGTCAAGGTCACGGTGATGCTGGAGGAGCTGCTCGCCCTCGGCCACTCCGGCGCCGAGTACGACGCCTGGCTGATCCGCATCGGTGAGGGCGACCAGTTCGGCTCGGGCTTCGTGGCGGTCAATCCGAATTCGAAGATCCCGGCGCTGATGGACCGCAGCGGCGAGGTGCCGATCCGCGTCTTCGAAAGCGGCTCGATCCTGGTCTATCTCGCCGAGAAGTTCGGCGCCTTCCTTCCGACCGCGGCCGCGGAGCGGGCCGAATGCTTCAACTGGCTGTTCTGGCAGATGGGCGCCGCACCCTATCTCGGCGGCGGCTTCGGTCACTTCTATGCCTATGCGCCGACCAAGATCGAATATGCCATCGATCGTTTTGCGATGGAGGTGAAGCGCCAGCTCGACGTGCTCGATCGTCGCTTGGCGGAGAGCGAATATCTCGCCGGCAGCAACTACACGATCGCGGACATGGCGGTGTGGCCGTGGTACGGGGCGCTCGCCAAGGGGCTGCTTTATGACGCTGGCGAATTCCTCTCGGTTCATGAATACAAGAACGTGCAGCGCTGGACCGACCAGATCGCGCAGCGACCTGCGGTGAAGCGCGGCCGCATGGTCAATCGCGTCTCCGGCGACCCGAAGAGCCAGCTGCACGAGCGGCACGAGGCGAGCGACTTCGAGACCAAGACGCAGGACAAGATCGGGCAGGGCGGGTAGTCATTGCGTAGGGTGGGCAAAGCGCCGGCGTAAGGCGGCGCCTGCCCACCGACTTGCATCACGCCTGCAATGGTGGGCACGCTGCGCTTTGCCTCCCCTGCCGACCAGAGCGATCGCATATGGGGGAAAACTCGGCCGACGATCTCTCCCGCGGCCGTCCTTCGAGACGCTCGCCTCCGGCGAGCTCCTCAGGACGAGGGCTCGTTTGCGGCAAAATGGCAGACCCTCATGGTGAGGAGCGCCGCATGCGGCGGCGCGCCTCCGGACGATGCTACGCATCGCCGGGAGAACCATGAGGCCCCGGTCCAGTTTGCGCCATATGCGATCGCCCTGCCTACCGACCGGATCCCGCCTTCCCAGGGATGACAGCCCGTATGCTGCTATTCCATCCCCTTCGCCGGCGGGAAATCCATCCGCTCATTGGTGCGGCAATAGCGGTCGGCGAACATGCGCCCGACCGGGTGGAATAGCTCCATGTGCACCCGCATCTTGTCGCGATCCCATAATTCGTCACGAATGTAGAAATTGACGCCTTCGCCGAACACCAGCTGACGGTCGCCGTTGACGTCGATGATCTTCCAGGTCCGGCATTCCATTGCGAACGGGGCGTCGGCCAGCCGCGGCACCAGCACCGTGCTGGAGGGCGCTAGCTTCAGGCCGAGGTGATCGGGCTCGCTGATCTCGGGCGGGAAGTCGCCGCCGGTATCGTGCATCGCCTGCGCCAGCGGCTCGTCGGTGATGTGCACCACGAATTCCCCTGAGCGGCGGATGTTGACCAGCGTGTCCTTGATGCGGCCGTCCGGGCGCAGATTGATCGCGAACACGCAGAGCGGCGGGTCCTCGCCAAGCACGTTGAAGAACGAAAATGGCGCCGCATTGACTACGCCGGTCTCGCGCATGCTCGTCACCCAGGCGATCGGCCGCGGCAGCACGAAGGAGGTCAGGATCTTGTAGCGCTCGCGCGGGGACAGATCGGCGGGAAGATATTCCATGGTAGGTCCTGTTTGCTTGCGACGCCGGCGAGCGTAGTGCGCCGCAGCGTGGCGACCAAGCCGATAAAGCGGGCAGGAGCTGCGCGGAACGGAGCCGCTTAATTTGCCGCTTGCCGGAACGCTGCGGCGGCCGCGACGTTCGAAACTGCACAGAACACAGATCTGGAGGATCGCCATGAAAGCGATGATCAGTGCAGTTGCGATTGCGTGTCTGCTGGCGGCAGGCGCGGCGTCGGCACAGAGTGGATCGCAAAGCAATCCGCCGAGCGCGCAGAATTCCGGTGCCGGCATCCAGGGCGCGCCGGGGAACAAGAACGGGCCGCCGGCGGACAAGGGCACGGTCGGCTCCAGCACGTCGATGGATCGCCACAATCCTGACGTCAGCAACCAGGATCCGGCCAACGTCAAGGGCATGCCGGGCAACAAGAGCGGCCCGGCGGTCAAGTCGCCGTCGAAGCAGTGACCTGTCGGTCCGTCAGTCCGGGCGCGCGCGTTTGCTCGCGGCCGGACTGACAACAGGTAGGCGTCGCCATCAAACGCAAACGCTGCCTGTCAGGCAAATCACTTGCTCAGTCTCCTGCCGAGTGCGGGTGACCTTCGTGGCCGTGGCCCCGGCGATCGGAATGCGTGGAAAGCCGGATTTTGCCAATCGCTCCAAGCCGATCACCCATCCGAGCCTAGCCGTCACATCCGGCGGTGAAAATTCTTCTTTCGTTTTTTCAGAAATCATGTTTAACTCGCGCTGTCCCGCCTCATGCAGAGGGCGTATCGCGATCGTCACGGCACGTAGGGCGCGGGATGCGGTGGGCGCATCGGGCTGCAGCATGATCCGATCATGCGGACGAACAGCCTGGTGCGTAACGTGAAGTCGTGTGGTCCTGGCGTCCCGGTGCTGACGCCGTGCGCAACGTGTTCAACGCGTTGCCGCAGACGCGGTGATGCTCGCATCGTCGCGGATACGGGGGCAAGAAAGCCGGTCCCCGGGGAGATCACGTATAAACGTTCAAACCATCGCGCAGGGAAGGCCGGTCGATCCCGGTTGGACCTGTGGTGACTGCCGCCTGCTTTTTTTCTGCAGGCGGGCCGCAGGGCGTCAACCGGCGCCCGGCCTTCCCCATAGGCGTTAAGTTTATGCTTGAGTGTTGGAATCCGCCGTGATTCGAACAGGGGATGGCAGACGAATCGCTCCTGAACGAGGACTGGACGAGAGTGGTTGCGCAGCTGGGCGGGGCTGCGCAGCTCGAGAAAACTGCGCGCCAGACGAAGGCCTTCGCGCGTCGGCGGCAGATTCCAGATGCGGTGACGTTACTTCGGCTGATGCTGGCCTATTGTTTGGGTGAAAGAGGGCTGAGATCGACAGCCGCATGGGCGGCTTCTGTTGGCCTTGCCGACCTCACCAGCGTGGCGTTGTTCTATCGGCTGCGTCAATGTGGTGATTGGTTTGCGGTGCTGGTGGAGGGCTTGCTCGCTGCGGCAGCTCCGAAGGCGAGCCAAGGCCGCCTGATCCGCATCATCGATGCGACGACAGTGCCTCAGGCGGGACCGGCTGCGCGCAAGAACAGTGAGCTTTGGCGCGTTCATAGCGCATTTGATCTGCCCTATGAGCGCTTTGGTCACTTCGAGCTGACAGATCAGCAAGAGGGCGAAACGTTTGACCGGATACCAGTGGTCAAGAACGAGATCCGCATTGCTGACCGCGCTTATCTGCAACCTGACCGCATTGCGGCCGTCCGCGAAGCCGGGGCCGACGTTTTGATCCGAGCGGGCTGGAAGAACGCACGTTGGCTTGACGCCAAAGGCCTTCCGTTCGATCTGATGGCCCAATTGCGTGCCGCGAAGGCGCGCGGACTGGTCGATCGGGAGATTTGGATCAAGCGCAAGGGCGGCGCGCCTCTGGCTATGCGTCTGGTCGCAATCAAGAAGCCCACCGGTGCGGCTGCTGCTTCTCGGCGTAAAGCCCGGCAAGACGCAAAAGATGAAAACCGCATCATCTCCAAAGAAACTTTGGAGGCTGCGGATTGGGTCATTCTGATCACGTCGCTCGCGCGGGACGAGTTCTCCACCAAAGATGTGCTTGCGCTCTATCGATTGCGATGGCGGATCGAGCTTGGGTTCAAGCGACTGAAGAGTCTGATTGGCCTCAAGACGCCGCCAGGAACCGATCCGCGCTCTGCCAAGCCCTACCTGCTGGCCCACCTCCTGATCATCCTGTTGCTCGAGCCGCTTGCCAGCGACTTCGAGGACTCTCCCCACTGGACGCAGGCCGCTTAACGACGCCTGGCGCTTGGCGGGTCCTGCAGCAGCTCGTTGCATCCTTGCTGCAAGCAATCATTCCACAACCAACCATCCGTTGCTTGCGCCGCAGAAAACGCGCGTTGGGGCGCCACCTTCGCGAGCCTCCTCGAAAACGCAAGTATCAATCGATGCTCGCGCTACCTTAACGCCTATGCGGCCTTCCCTGCGCCCTCTCGCTCCCGAGTGGGTCTTGATCAGAACAACTCGGGCGCTCGAGCCGCGCCGCGGGGAGGTGGACGCGCGTCCGCGCCTTGCATCATGGCAGCGCGGCTGCAGCGTTGCTGACGAGCAGGTTGCTCGGGTCGGTCGGCGCGGGTGCGAGATCGCTGGATGTGTCGCCGCCCAAGAAGTTGTCGAGCGTCGCCTGGATGCGCTCCTTGACGGTGGTGGGGCCCCGGTCGCTCATCCAGGTGTGCTGGAACTCGGTTTTGACGATGTCGATTCCGTCCTTCTTTGCCACCTGGGGGGCCGGCAGCACACCCGGGTCGGTCTTGAACACGGGGTCATCGGAGCGGAACGACAGGATCTTGAGCTTGTCGCGGATGACGAAGGGAACCCGCAGATTATCGAGCGTCACGATCTGAGAGACGATGTCCGGATGTTCCTTGGCGAAATACATCGCAGTGTCGCCGCCATTGGAATGGCCGACCAGGGTCAGATGCTTGTAGTCGGCATTGGGGTGTCTTTTCTTCAGCTCGTCCAGCACGAACAGGATGTTGGCTTCCCCCTTCTTGTAGACAGGGAGCCGTCCGACATAGGGCAGGCCGATCTTGGTCACGAGCGGCGGATCGGTCGGCAGATCCTGCTGGATGCTGGCGACGAGATAGCCTCGCGCGGCAAATACGTTGGCCAGGAAGGAATATTCCGTGTTTCTGACAGTATTGCCATTACTGATGACGGCGACCGGCAGCCGCCAGACGCCGGCATCGGCCTTCATCTGGTAGTCCTTGCGCACGGCGACATCGACCGTGACCGGCCGTTGTCGTGCTGCGTCATAAAGGTCGAGGCTCTCATGCTCGATCCCCAATTTGCTCATCGCGACATAGCCCGCAACCGCCAGGGCAGAGACGCACGCCAGAACCGTTATTCCCCGTCTCATCGCTTCCGTCCCGATCAAATCTTCTTCTTATCTAAGAGGAGGAAACGCGGAGATCACGGAGCCGTCACACCGCGATGTTCATTAAATTTACGAAACGTGACGGAACGTCGCAGGAACTGCCGGCTGTTCCGAGAATGTCGATATGAACGCCCGGGGATATCGGAAAGGAGTGCGCGCGACCAGCCCGGCGGGGCTGGCTGCGTTCCTGCTCGTGTTTCAAGTTCGGGGTCAAAAGGCGGTGTAGCCGCCGTCGATCACGAAACAATCGGCTGTGTGATAGGACGAAGCCTTGCTCATCAGGTAGACGGCGATACCGCCGAAATCCGAAGGCTCGCCGAAGCGGCGCATCGGAATCCGCGGCATGACATTGGCGACGAATTTGTCGTTTGCCATGAGGCCCGCGGTCATGTCGCTCTTGATCCAGCCGGGCAGGATCGCATTGGCGGTGATGCCGTAGCGCGCGAGCTCGACCGCCAACGCACGGCAGAGCGCGTTGATCGCGGCTTTGGTGGCGGCATAGTGCTCGTTACGCGCCGTGCCGAACAGCGAGGCGAGGCTGGAGGTCGCAACCAGCCGGCCGAATGCGTCGCCTTTTTCTGCGCGCTCGGTCATGTGCTTGGCCGCGGCCTGGAACGCATGGAAGACGCCATCCAGATTGGTGGCGAACATCGTGCGCCATTCCTCCTCGCTGCGCTCGATGAAGGGTTTTCGGCCACCGCCGCCGATGCCGGCATTGGCAAAGCAGCCGTCGACGCGACCGAACCTGTCGAGCGTCGCTTTCATGGCCTCGTTCACGGACACAGGATCGGTGACGTCGCAGACGCGGGTATCGACCTGGCCCGGAGCTGCCGCCATCGAGGCCGCCGCCGCCAGGTTCTTCTCGGCATTGCGGCCCCAGATCGAGACATTGCAGCCACTCGACGCAAGTGCCTGCGCGATGCCGAGGCCTATGCCACCATTGCCGCCGGTGACGACGGCCACGCGGCCGGTGAGATCGAATATGCTCATGGGCGATCCTCCGAATTGATGGCGCGTCTCAGCTGCGCGCTTTCGCAACTCTCTTCCGATAGTCCGACCATGGACAAGGTGCGTACAAAAATCAAATATGCAGAAGGATCCGGCTGACCTTGGAATTCCACCACGGAGAATGCAGCCTTGGAAATGCTTTGAGAGGAAACCATGCAGTTCAAGCACGTCACGCTCGATTTCGACGGTTCGGTCGCCGTTCTGACGCTCGACCATCAGGAGGTCATGAACGCGGTCTCGATCGACATGCTCGGCGGCCTCGTCGAGGCGCTTGAGGAGATCGAGGACAGGAAAGCGGAGGTTCGTTGCCTGGTTTTGACCGGCGCCGGCCGTGCCTTCTGCACCGGCGCCAATCTGCAAGGGCGCAATCAGCAGAAGCCCGGCCGCAGCAATGCCGGTGCGGCGCTGGAGACCGCGTTTCATCCGTTCCTGCGTCGCTTGCGCAACCTGCATTGCCCGATCGTCGCCGCGGTGAACGGCCCCGCCGCGGGCGCCGGGATGAGCTTCGCGCTGATGGGCGACATGATCCTGTGCGCGAAGTCAGCCTATTTCCTGCAGGCGTTCCGCCGCATCGGTCTGGTGCCCGATTGCGGCTCGACCTGGCTGTTGCCGCGCCTGGTCGGCAAGGCGCGCGCGATCGAGCTGTCGCTGATGGGCGAGAAGCTGCCGGCGGAGAAGGCGCTCGAATGGGGCCTCGTCAATCGCGTCTTTGAGGACAGCGTGCTGATGGACGAAGCCATGAAGCTCGCCCGTGAACTCGCCAATGGTCCCACGGTGGCGCTCGCACTGATCCGCAGGCTCTATTGGGACAGCCCGGAGAATTCCTTCGAGGATCAGCTCAACCTCGAATATCAGCTGCAGCGCGTGGCTGGCGCGACCGGCGATTTCAAGGAGGGCGTCAGCGCCTTTCTGGAAAAGCGTCCTGCCAAGTTTCAGGGCCAATGATCGAGGCGGCGCTGTCCCTCTGCGTGGCGCGCTTCATGCCGGCGGCGACCGGCGTGAGGGGCGCTGTGAAGCTGTCGGGCGGCGCCAGCCAGGAGACCTGGCGCTTCGACATTCTTGGTCCCGGCGGCGATGTCGGCGCGATCCTGCGCCGCGCGCCGAAGGGCTATGGCGCCGCGCCGGGACGTGCGGCGGGCCTCGCCAATGAAGCGGCGCTGATGCAGCTGGCTTATGAAGCCGGTGTGCCGTCGCCGCGTGTATTGCACGTGCTGACGCCGGAGGACGATCTCGGCACCGGATTCATCATGCTGCGGGTCGAAGGCGAGACCATCGCGCGCAGGATCCTGCGTGATGCCGAATTCGCGGCCGTGCGCCCGCGACTTGCGCGCCAGCTCGGCGGCATCGCGGCCGGCATTCACGGCATCCCCCGCGACAAACTGCCGAGCCCGCGCGAAATGACGTCCGCGAGAGAGCTTGCCGAGCTGAGACGCGAATACCAGAGCTTCGGCTGGCCGCGTCCGGTGTTCGAGCTGGCCCTGCGCTGGCTCGCCGACCACGATCCCGGACCGCCTGACGAGGTGACGTTGGTGCATGGCGATTTTCGCCACGGCAACCTGATCATCGGGCCCGGTGGTGTTCGTGCCGTGCTCGACTGGGAGCTCGCTCATCTCGGCGATCCCATGGAGGATCTCGGTTGGATCTGCGTCAACTCCTGGCGCTTCGGCGAAATCGACAAGCCGGTTGGCGGCTTCGGCTCGCGTGAGGATCTTTTTGCCGGCTACGAGGCTGCGGGCCGCAAGGTCGACCCTGCGCGTGTGATGTTCTGGGAAGTGATGGGGACCCTGCGCTGGGGCGTGATGTGCTGCGGCATGATGCAGCGCTTCCGGGAAGCGCCTGATCATTCGATGGAGCGCGCGATGATCGGTCGCCGCGCTTCGGAGACGGAGATCGATCTGCTGCGGCTGATAGCGCCGAGGGGAGCCTGATCATGCAGGATGAACCGACACCGGCTGAACTCGCCAAGGCGGTCGCCGACTTCCTGCGCAGCGACATCATCCCGCTGATCTCCGGCCATGAGGCGTTCAAGCTGCGCGTCGGCATCAACGCGCTTGATCTTATCGTGCGGCAATTGGCAAAGGCCGGGCAGGACGAGGTCATGGAGCTGGAGCGGCTCAAGGCTTTGCTGGGTTCGGACGGCTCACTGTTCGAATTGAACCGTTCGCTCGCCGGGAAGATCGCCACTGGCGCGATCGATCTTTCGACCCCCGGGCTGAAAGAGCATCTCTGGCAGACCACGCTCGACAAGCTCGCCGTCGATCAGCCGAACTATGCGTCGTATAAGCGGGAGACAGAGAGGGAGAATGGCTAGCGCATCTCTCTCGCCTGTCATTCCGGGGCGCCGCGCAGCGGTGAGCCCGGAATCCATAACCACGATCGCGAGTATGGATTCCGGGCTCGCCCTCCGGGCGCCCCGGAATGACGAGATCCTGGAGAGCTTACCTCCCCAGCCATTTCGGCGGACGCTTCTCGGCGAAGGCCTTCGGACCCTCGACGTAATCCTGCGAATGGATCATCGCTTGCACCGCCGGATAATCGCGCTGCTCGGTGATGGCCTGCTCCAGCGATACGGCAAGGCCTTTTTCGATCGCCTGCTTCGACGCGCGGATCGACATCGGCGAGTTCTTGCAAATCGTCTCGGCCCAGCGTTCTGCGGCCGCCAGCGCCTCGCCTTGTGGCACGACCTCGTTGACGAAGCCGAGCTCGAAGCCTTCGCGCGCGCTGACATGGCGCGCGGTCAGGATCATGCCCATCGCGCGCTTGAGCCCGATCTGTCGGGGCAATCGCTGCAGTCCGCCGGCAAGCGCGGCGAGACCGACCCGCGGCTCGGGCAGGGCGAAGGTCGCATTCTCCGAGGCAATGATCAGGTCGCAAGCGAGTGCGATCTCGAAACCGCCACCCATCGCGACGCCATTGACGGCGGCGATCAGCGGCTTGTCGCAGTCGAACCGCGAAGTCAGCCCGGCGAAGCCGCCCTTGTCCCAGCCGCGCGCGCCGCCGGCGGCTTGCCATTTCAGGTCGTTGCCGGCGCAGAAGGCCTTGTCGCCTTCGCCGGTGACGATCGCGACCCATTGCTCGGGATCGGCGGCAAAGTCGTCGAACACCCTGTTGAGCTCGTAATGGGCCTCGATATGCAGCGCATTGTACACCTCAGGACGCGCCAAGGTGACGATCGTGATCGGGCCCTTGCGGGTTACTTTCGAATATTTCAGCTCCATCGGCGGTCCCTCCAGTTTTTTGATGATGCGAAACGATTACACGCGACACTAGCGCAAGCGTGGCTCGTGTGGAGCTGCAAATACGCAAGGACGTCGCGCGTCACGAGCAGACCGCCGCTGATCACCTTAAGATGCGCCGACCGCGCGGCGAAGCGAACAACAAAATGCCGGGAGATACGCCATGGACTTTTCCTTGCCTCAGGATCTCGTCGCCTATCTCGATGAGCTCGACCGTTTCATAGCGGCCGAGATCAAGCCGCTGGAAGAGTCCGATGACAACATCCGTTTCTTCGATCACCGTCGCGAATGGGCGCGCACCGATTTCGACAATGGCGGCCTACCGCGGCACGAGTGGGAGGTGCTCTTGCGTCAGGCCAAGGACCGTGCCGACGGAGCCGGTCACCTTCGCTTCGCGATCCCAAAACGCTATGGCGGCAAGGACGGCTCCAATTTGTGGATGGCCGTGATTCGTGAGCACTTCGCCTCGAAGGGGCTCGGCCTGCACAACGATCTGCAGAACGAGCATTCCATCGTCGGCAATTTTCCGATCGTGACCATGCTCGACCGCTACGGCACCGATGCCCAGAAGGAGATGATCGATGGCGCGATCACCGGCAGATATCGCATCACCTTTGGGCTCACCGAGCCGCATCACGGCTCCGACGCCACCCATATGGAAACCCGGGCGGTGCCGGCTGTGCGCGACAGCGTCAAAGGCTGGCTGATCAATGGCGAGAAGATGTGGACCACCGGCATGCATGTCGCGACGCATTGCGCGCTGTTCGCCCGCACCTCCGGCCATGACGGCGACGCCCGCGGCATCACCTGTTTCCTGGTGCCGGCAAAAGCGGAGGGGGTGAAGGTCGAAGAATATCTCTGGACCTTCAACATGCCGACCGACCATCCGCGTGTCTCTTTCACCGATGTGTTCGTGCCGGAAGACGCTGTGTTCGGCGAGGTCGGCCGCGGCCTGTCGCTCGCCCAATGTTTCGTGCACGAGAACCGCATCCGCCAAGCCGCGAGCTCGCTGGGCGCCGCGGTCTATTGCATCAATGAGAGCGTGAGTTACGCGCGCGAGCGTAAACCGTTCGGCAAGGCGCTGGCCGAGAACCAGGCGATCCAGTGGCCATTGGTAGAGCTCGCCACCCAGGCTGAGATGCTGAGACTTCTGATCCGCAAGACGGCCTGGGAGATGGACCGGATGACGCAGGCGGAGGTGGAGCACTCGCTGTCTGACAAGGTCTCGATGTGTAATTACTGGGCCAACCGTCTCTGCTGCGAGGCCGCCGATCGCGCCATTCAGGTCCACGGCGGCATGGGCTATTCGCGCCACAAGCCGTTCGAGCACATCTATCGCCATCACCGCCGCTACCGCATCACCGAGGGCAGCGAGGAGATTCAGATGCGCAAGGTCGCGGGCTTCCTGTTCGGCTATATGGGAGCGGCAAAACGGTGAAGCCGGGCGCGGTCACCTCAACCGTTTCGCGCCGCGCGGTCCTTCTCATTCTGCGCCTTGATCGATTCCTTGGCCTTGGTCCAGTCGTCGTCGGTCCAGTCGCGCAGCTGATAGAAATTGCCGCCCATCGCGAGTGCCTGGCCGCCATCCATCGCGATCGTCTCGCCATTGATCCAGTCGCAGCCGCCGGAGATCAGGAACACGGCAAGGTTCTGCAATTCCTCCATCGTGCCGACCCGGCCCATCGGGTTCATCGCCTTGGTGCGCGCGCCGGCCTCGTCGCCGGGCTTGATGCGCTTGCTCATGCCCTCGGTCGGAATCTCGCCCGGAGCGATCGTGTTGAGGCGGATGCCGTAGCGGCCCCATTCGGTCGCCAACGACATCGTCATCGCGTGAATAGCCGATTTGCTCATCGCCGACGGCACCACATAGGGCGAGCCGTTGCGCACCCAGGTCACGGTGATCGAAACGACATTGCCCGGCTGCTTGGCCGCGATCCAGCGCCGGCCGACCGCATGCGTGACGTAGAAGGTGCCGTGCATCACGATGTTCGCGACCGCGTCAAAGCCGCGTGGACTGAGATCCTCGGTGCGGGAAATGAAATTGCCGGCGGCGTTGTTGATGAGATCGGTGAGGCCGCCTTCCTGGAAGATGTTTTCGATCATCTCCTCGACGGCCTGAGCGTTCCGGATGTCCACGCCATGGCTGGTGACGCGGCCGCCATGGAGGTCCATCAGTTCGGTCGCCGTCTCGTCGCAAACGATTTTCCGTCGCCCGCAAATATGCACTTCGGCGCCGAGCTGCAGGAAACGCGCGGCCATGGCCTTGCCGAGCCCGGTGCCGCCACCCGTCACAAGAATCCGTCGACCTGCGAGGAGATTGTCCTTGAACATCGTTCCTGCCTCAAAATCCCATCGTTAATTGGTTGATTGACTAAATCGCTCTGCCGGTTTCCTGTAAAGCCGGAAAGAAGATGAACAGGGAGAGCCGTTCGATGGAACGAGTCGCGATCGAGATCAAGGACGGCGTCGCCGACGTCCGGTTGGTCAGGGTCGACAAGATGAATGCGCTGGACATGGCGATGTTCGAGGCGCTGGTGAAGGCGACCGAGCGGCTGTCCAAGGAGAAGGGCCTGCGCGCGGTCGTGCTCTCGGGCGAAGGGCGGGCGTTCTGCGCCGGCCTGGACATGGGGCGCTTTGCGGCGATGAACGAGAACGGCGGCAACGGCATTGCCGGCGGCGAGACGCGCGATCTCACCGTCCGCACCCATGGTCAGGCCAATTTCGCCCAGCAGGCGGTGTGGGGCTGGCGCCAATTGCCGGTACCGGTGATTGCTGCGGTGCATGGCGTGGCGTTTGGCGGCGGCTTCCAGCTCGCGCTCGGCGCCGATATGCGCTACGTCGCGCCCGACACCAGGATGTCGATCATGGAGATCAAATGGGGCCTGGTGCCTGATATGGCGGGTACGCCGATCCTGGCGACGCTCATGCGCGACGATATCCTGCGTGAGCTGACCTATACGGGACGAGTCTTTTCCGCTGAGGAAGGGCAGTCCTACGGCCTGGTGACGCGCATCTGCGACGATCCGCGCGGCGCCGCGCTCGCGACGGCGCTTGAGATCGCGGGCAAGAGCCCGGATGCGATCCGCGCCGCCAAGCGCATGTTCAACAGCCTCTCGGTCGATCCCGGTCCGGCGCTGCTGGCCGAGTCGGTCGAGCAGCAGAAGCTGATTGGCAGCCCGAACCAGCTCGAGGCCGTTCGCGCCAATATCGAGAAGCGGGCGCCAAGGTTCGTTGACGTCTGATGCCCCTAGGCCTTCCCGAGCGGCCTCCATCTTCATCTTGCGCTGCGGCAAAAAAGTTGCAGACTGAGTGTTGCCGGGCCGCTTCTGGGGAGAAGAGCCATGTCGCCGCAGCCCATGCCTTCAGACGTTGATCCTTCCGACGCCGAGATCAGGCGCGATCGGGCCCAAGAGGCTCAGGCGATGGAGGACGATGCGAGGCTGCGGGAGGATATCCGGTTGCTGGGACGGATCCTCGGCGACACCGTCCGCGACCAGGAAGGTGCCGACGTGTTCGATCTGGTCGAGCGTATCCGGCAGACGTCGGTACGCTTCCACCGCGATGAGGACCGCCAGGCTAGGCGCGAGCTGGAGCAGATCCTCGACAGCATGACGATCGCCGAGACCGTGCGCATCGTCCGCGCGTTCAGCTATTTCTCCCATCTCGCCAACATTGCCGAGGATCAGAACAACATCCGCCGCATGCGCGCCCGCGCCGATTCCAATGGCGGGGGCGGCATGCTCGCCGAGACCTTGTCGCACGCGAAGGCAGCCGGCTTTGGCGCGGCCGATTTGCGCAAGTTCTTTGCGACCGCCTTGGTCAGCCCGGTGCTGACTGCGCATCCGACCGAAGTGCGCCGCAGGAGCACGATGGATCGCGAGATGGAGGTCGCCACGCTGCTCGATCGCCGCGAGCGGGTCCAGCTCACGCCCGACGAGCGCGAGGCCAATGACGAAGCGCTGCGGCGCGCGGTGCTGACCCTGTGGCAGACCAACCTGTTGCGCCGGACCAAGCTCACGGTGCTCGACGAGGTCACCAACGGCCTGTCGTTCTACGACTATACCTTTCTCCGCGAGGTGCCGGCACTGTTGTGCTCGCTCGAGGATCGCCTCAACGACGGCGAGGCCCTGGCCGGCGATCTCGCCTCGTTCTTGCGGATGGGCAGCTGGATCGGCGGCGATCGCGACGGCAACCCGTTCGTGACCGCTGAGGTCATGCGGGGGACCTTAAAGCTGCAGTCCAGTTTGGTGCTGCATTACTATCTTGAAGAGCTGCATTTGCTCGGCGGCGAGCTGTCGATCGCCGCGCATCTGGCGGAGATCTCCGAGGATCTGCGGGCGCTTGCCGAGCGTTCGCCGGATATCTCGCCGCATCGCAGCGGCGAGCCCTACCGGCTGGCGGTCTCCGGCATCTATGCGCGGCTGGCCGCGACCGCGAACAAGCTCGGCATTCAGATCAGCCGGCCGCCTGTCGGCGAAGGCGCGCCCTACAAGAGCGTCCGGGAATTCCAGGATGACCTCGATGTGCTGCATCGCTCACTGATCGCCAACAACGCCCGGGTGATCGCGCGCGGCCGCCTGAGGATGCTACGCCGCGCGGTCGATTGCTTCGGTTTCCATCTGGCCCGGCTGGATATCCGGCAGAACTCGGCCGTCCATGAACGCACCGTCGCCGAGCTGTTCGACACCGCGATGCCCGGGATGTCATATCTTGCACTGAGCGAAGAGGCTCGCATCGCGCTGTTGACGAGCGAGCTGCGCAATGCACGGCCGCTGGTGTCGCAATTCATCAAATACAGCGACGAGACGGTCAGTGAGCTTGCGGTGTTCCGTGCCGCCGCCGAGGCACATGCTACGTTCGGCGCGGACGTAATACCGCAATGCATCATCTCGATGTGCAAGGGCATGTCGGACATGCTGGAAGTCGCGCTGCTCTTGAAGGAGGTCGGGTTGATCGACCCCGCGGGGCGCAGCGCCGTCAACATCGTGCCGTTGTTCGAAACGATCGATGATCTGCAGGCCTCCAGCGGCATCATGGACCGAATGCTGGCGCTCCATGATTATCGCCGGCTGGTCGACAGCCGCGGCGCCGTGCAGGAGGTCATGCTCGGCTATTCCGACAGCAACAAGGACGGCGGTTTCGTCACCTCAGGCTGGGAGCTCTACAAGGCCGAGATAGGTCTGGTCGAGATCTTCGAACGCCATCATGTGCGGCTGCGTCTGTTTCATGGCCGCGGCGGCTCGGTCGGCCGAGGTGGTGGACCGAGTTATGATGCGATCATCGCGCAGCCCGGCGGCGCGGTGAATGGTCAGATCCGGATCACCGAGCAGGGCGAGATCATCTCCAGCAAATATTCCAACGCCGAGGTCGGCCGCAGCAATCTGGAAATCCTTGCGGCGGCCACCTTGGAGGCGAGCTTGCTGCACCCGCGGCAGCCGGCGCCGAAACGCGAATATCTGACCGCGATGGATCGATTGTCGGAACTCGCCTTCAAGGCCTATCGCGGCCTCGTTTATGAGACCGACGGCTTTGTCGAATATTTCTGGGCCTCGACCGTCATCAACGAGATCGCGACGCTCAACATCGGCAGCCGGCCGGCCTCGCGCAAGAAGACCCGCGCCATCGAGGATTTGCGTGCCATTCCTTGGGTGTTCTCCTGGGCGCAGTGCCGCTTGATGCTTCCCGGCTGGTACGGGTTCGGCAGCGCGGTCGAGGCCTGGATCGCGGAGCATCCGGACCAGGGGATGCCGTTCCTGAAGGAGCTCTATCGCGAGTGGCCGTTCTTCCGCATGCTGCTGTCGAACATGGACATGGTGCTGGCCAAGAGTTCGATCGCGATCGCCTCGCGCTATGCCGAGCTGGTGGCGGACGAGGACCTGCGCGAAAAGATCTTCGGCCGCATCCGCCGCGAATACCATCTGGCGATCGAGACGTTGCTCGACATCATGGGGCAGGACCGGCTCTTGCAGGGCAATTCGCTGCTTGAGCGCTCCGTGCGCAACCGCTTTCCTTATCTCGACCCGCTCAACCACGTGCAGGTCGAACTTCTCAAGGAGCACCGCGCGCAGAATCCCGATGAGCAGATTCTGCGTGGGATACAGCTCACGATCAACGGCATTTCGGCGGGCTTGAGGAACACGGGATAGTCGCGAAGGGCGAGTAGCGAATGGATCGTCCGCTATTCGCTCTTCTCGTTCGCTATTCGCTAACAGAAATGCGCGCCCATCGTCTCCACATAGACCGCGTAGAGTGACTGGCTCGCAGCCATGAACAGGCGATTGCGCTTCTTGCCGCCGAAGCAGAGATTGGCGCAGGTTTCCGGCAGGCGGATCTGGCCGATCCGTACGCCGTCCGTCGGCGCAAACACCTGTACGCCGTCATAACCCTCGCCGACCCAGCCGGAACCGACCCAGATGTTGCCGTCGATGTCGACGCGTACGCCGTCGCCAAGCCCTGACTTGCCGTCGAGCGTCATGTCGATGAACTGCTTCGGATTGGAGAGTTTATCGCCATCAATGTCGTACGACCACACAACGTTCTTCGCTTGCGGATAATGCGTGCTGCCGGTATCGCAGACATAGAGCTTCTTGTAGTCATTGCTGAAGGCAATGCCGTTGGGCTTGAAGGGATCGTCGGCGACCTTGCTGATCTGGCCGGATTGCGCGTCTATGCGATAGACCGCTTCCTTCTGGTAAGGTTGCACG
This sequence comes from Bradyrhizobium sp. SZCCHNS1022, assembly GCF_032484835.1. Taxonomy (NCBI): domain Bacteria; kingdom Pseudomonadati; phylum Pseudomonadota; class Alphaproteobacteria; order Hyphomicrobiales; family Nitrobacteraceae; genus Bradyrhizobium; species Bradyrhizobium sp. SZCCHNS1022. The sequence goes on from NZ_JAUETT010000004.1 coordinate 251,277, forward strand.
GAACCCATGTTCACGCGCTGACCTTCGTAGATGCTGAGCGCGCCATAACCCGGATCGGTGAACCAGATCGACTTGTCGTTCGGGTGCACGACCATGTCGTTCGGCCCGTTGAGTGGCTTGCCGTTGGCCTGCTCGGCCAAGGTCGTGACGGAGCCGTTATGCTCGTAGCGGACCAGGCGGGTGCGCTCGGCGGTAATCTGCCGGAACTCGGTATCGAAGGTGCTCCCATTGGCTTCGTTCGACGGCTTGTGGAACTGTTCGGAGATGTGGCCGTCGTCATCGAGATAGCGCAGTTGTCGATTGGCCGGGATGTCGCTCCAGACCAGATATTGCCCCTGCGCATTCCACGCCGGCCCTTCAGCCCATAGGCAGCCGGTATAGAGCCGGTGAATCGCGGTGTTGCCGACCTTCGCCTTGAAGCGCTTTTCGTCGATCACAACGATGTCAGGATCAGGATAGCGCTGCGGCTGCGTGCCTCTCCCGTAGTCGCGCGCGGTGGCGGGCGAGACCGCCGCGGCCGCGGCGGCAAAAGCCGCTGCGCCCTTCAGCAGGGCACGGCGGTCGAAGTGATCTGCTTCGCCCGCCGCGTCGGAGTCGTGTCGTGGATTTGTCATATGTGTCCTCCCACGTTCTTGTTGGGAGGAGATCATACGCCATAATTCGGCACAAAGCGGGCAGTGTGAGAATAAAACAACTTATGATAGTTTGCGCTGCAAGGAGCCGTCGACGGCGCATCGGGCGCCAATCAGATCGGATCCCAGCTGAAGATGTCGGCGGAGCGGTCGAGCTTGTAGAAGGACGGCCTCAGGGCCGGCATCGCGTGTTCCGCGACGGTCTGCGGTGTCCACCCTTCGCCGCGGTGGACAGAGCGGATCGGGCGCGACTGGCTCATCAGGAAGATCTCGTTCATGCGCACCGCAAAAACCTGTCCGGTGACATCCTTCGCTTCCTCGCTCAGCAGATAGGCGACGACGGGTGCGATCTTCTCCGGTCCCATCCGCTTCATCCGCTCCACGCGCTCCTGTTCGGCGTCTGTTTCGGTCGGAATGGTGCCGATCATCCGGCTCCAGGCGAAAGGTGAGACGCAGTTCGACCGCACATTGAAGCGGTGCATGTCGAGCGCGATCGATTTGGACAGTCCCACGATGCCGAGCTTGGCGGCAGCGTAATTGGCCTGTCCGTAATTGCCGACCAGGCCGGAGGTGGACGTGAAGTGCACGAAGGAACCGCTTTCCTGCTCCCGGAAGAGCCGCGCAGCGGCATGGGCCACGTAGAAGGAGCCCAACAGATGTACCTTGATGACGGCCTCGAAGGCTTCGACGCTCATCTTGTGGAAGATCATGTCGCGCAGGATGCCGGCATTGTTGACCACGCCGTCGAGCCGGCCGAAGTGATCGGTCGCGGTCTTGACGATCCGGCTCGCCGGAATGGCTTCGGCGACCGACTCGAAATTGGCGACCGCCGTACCGCCGCGCTTACGGATCTCCTCGACCACTTCCTCGGCCGGCGCGGCGCTGGTGCCGGAACCGTCGGAGGCGACTCCAGGATCATTGACGACCACCTTGGCGCCCTCGGCGGCGCAAAGCAGGGCGATCGCACGACCAATGCCGCGGCCAGCGCCGGTGACGATGATGACTTTGTCTTGAAGTAGTTTGGTCAATGCTGCCTCCTGCTGTCGTTCCGGGGCAAGCGAAGCGTGAACCCGGAATCTCGAGATTCCGGGTTCGGTCCTGCGGACCGCCCCGGAATGACGAGCGTGCTACTTCTCATTCGTAAAGATGATCGTTCCCGACGCGGCGAACATGCCGCCGACACCGTGGCAAACCGAGATCTTCGCGTTCGGGACTTGGGCCGGGGCAATGCCGCGCATCTGTCGCACGCTCTCCTGCAACGCGTACATGCCGTACATTCCGGAATGCATGTAGGAGAGGCCACCTCCGTTGGTATTGAGCGGCAGCTTGCCGCCGGGGCGCGTATGGCCCGCCGCGATGAATGGCCCGGTTTCCTCATGCGGCATGAAGCCGAGATCGCCAAGCCCGAACAAGGGCAGATGCGCGAAGGCGTCATAGATCATCAGGTGATCGACGTCGCGATGCGTGATCCCGGCCTCCTTGAAGGCGAGGGGACCTGCGACCTTGAACGCGCGCGAGGAGGTGAAGGTCTCCATCTGGCTCACCATCGGCGTCTCCACGCTCTCGCCGGTGCCGAGAATATACACCGGCTGCTGCGGGAAGTCCTTGGCGCGGTCAGCGGAGGCCAGGATCAGCGCGCCGCCGCCGTCGGTAACGAGACAGCACTGCAAGAGCCGAAACGGATAGGCGATCATCCGCGAATTGAGCACGTCCTCGACGGTGATCGGCTCCTTCATCATGGCGCGCGGATTTTTCGCCGCCCATTCCCGCTGCACGACCGCAACCATCGCCAGCTGCTCATGGGTAATGCCGTAGGTCTTCATGTAGCGCAGTACGGGAATCGGAAACATGCTGGGCGGCCCGAATATGCCGAACGGCGCCTCGAATTGCCCCTGTAGGCTGTCGGCCGGAATCGACCGCGGCGGCTTGCCGATCATCGACCTGCCGCTCTCGGCATGCGTGATCAGCACGGTCTTGCACAGACCGGCTTCGATCGCGGCTGCGGCATGACGGACATGCAGCATGAACGAGCAGCCGCCGACCGAAGTGCCGTCGACCCAGGTCGGGGTGATGCCGAGATAATGGCAGATCTGCTGCGGCGTTTCGACGGCGGTGGCGAAACCGTCGATGTCGGACAGCTTCAGGCCGGCATCGGCCAGCGCGTTCAGCGCCGCGTCCGCATGCAACTGGATCTGCGACATGTCGGGGATCACGCCGAGCTTGGTGGTCTCTGCCGCGCCCACCACGGCAACCTGGTTTCTGCGCATGCGCTTACCCCTTGGCCGGTCGGAACAAGGGCAGGGTGATCTGCTCGTCGAGCTTTTCGAAGGTCACCTCGAGCGGCATGTCGAGTTCAAGTGCCTCCGGCGTTTGCGGGCAGCCGGTGATGTTGCTCATCATGCGCGGGCCTTCATCCAGTGCGACGACAGCGATCGCATAAGGCGGCGTGAAGCCGGGTGCGGTCGGGCGATGATTGATGACATAGCTGTAAAGCGTGCCCCTCCCGGAGGCCTTGAACACGCTGACCTCGCGGCTGGCACAAGACGGACAGAACGGCCGCGGCGGGAAGTAGACATGGGCGCAGGCGTCGCAGCGCTGCAGCCGCAATTCGCCAAGCCTCGTGCCGTCCCAAAAGTGCTGCGTCTCGGGTGTCGGTTTCGGGCGCGCACGCGCGGCTTCGGCCATCTGTCTCGTCCTCCCGAAAGGCGGGCTCGGCCACCCGCTTGTTTGCAAAGGTGATGCGCCATTTGACTATTGGGCGTCAACGGTCCATCACTGCATGCATGCCGGCCAACGGCATGCGCATAAGCGGACGACACGGCGCGCCTGTCACCTGACAAGCGCACGCTCAATTGCCGCCATGCGAAAAAAGACCAAAAGGTCATACAAAAAAGATCAAGGGAGGAACGGATGTTCAAGCTGATCGGTGCGGGCTTGGCCGCGTGCATCGCGTTCGCGGGTTCGGCTTTCGCTGCGCATGCTCCGGCCGAAATCAAGATTGGCACGCTCTATGCTTCATCCGGCCGTTATGCCTCGATCTCGATGCCCGTCCATAGCGCACTGAAGCTCTGGGCCGACCAGAAGAATGCCGAGGGCGGCGTCTACGTGAAGGCCTTCGACAAGAAGATCCCGGTCAAGCTGGTCGCCTATGACGATCAGAGCAACACGGCCACGGCGTCGACGCTCTATAATCAGCTCGTCACCCAGGACAAGGTCGACCTTCTGGTCGCCGATTCCGGCTCGGTCCTGACGGCACCGGCGGTGACGATCGCCCGCGACCACAAGATGTTCCTGTTCGATCAGACCGGCACCGGCGCGAGCTTCTTCTCCAAGGACAATCCCTATATCGCGCTGATCGCAGACCCCGTCTCGACCGTCTGGCCGAAGCCGGTCGCCGATTTCATCACCCATGACGGGCCCGGGCTCGGCATCAAGAAGATCGCGATCCTCTACGCCACCAACGAGTTTACGGGAACGCAGGCCAACGCATTCCGCAAGTTCGTCAAGGACTCCGGTGCGCCGATCGAGATCGTCTATGATCAGGGCGTGCCGACCGAGACCACCAACTACACGGTGATCATCAACAACATCAACAACGCCAATCCGGATGCCGTGATCCATTTTGGCTACGCCCCCAACGACATCGCTTTCCTGCGCAATGTCCAGGACGTCGGCGTCAATTTCAAGATGCTGTTTGCAATCTATGCCGGACTGGAAACGGAGCTGTTGGAGAAGAACATCGGCGCCAAGGGACTCGAGCACATCTGGACCTATGTGCCGCCTTCCGAGATCGACTATCCCGTCAATTTCGGAATGACGATGAAGGAGTACAAGGCGGCCTGGAACAAGAAATATCCCGACGGCAAGATCGAGTTCGGCTTCAACGCGGTCGCCGGCTACACCACCGGCCTTGTGATCGAGAAGACGCTTTCGGTCGCCTCCTCGCTCGATCAGATGGAGTTGCGGCGCGCGGTGTTCTCGCTCTCCAATCAATTGAAGACACTCGACGGCACCTTTGCGCTCGACGAGATGGGCGGCCAGATCGGCGAGTTGACGCCGCTGGGCCAGCTTGCGCTGGACGAGCATGGGCACATCAAGTTCGTGTCCATCTATCCGCACGAGACCGCCACCGGCAAGCCGGTCTACCCGGCGCCGTAACGCCGCAAGAGCGGAGAAAGGACGCCGGGGGGCTGGGCTGGAGATGCTGAGTTACGCGCTGATCGCCGGCGTTCTGTTCGGCCTTTATTTCAGCCTGGTTGGTATAGGCCTCAATCTGGTGTTCGGCGTCATGCGCATCGTCAATCTCGCGCATGGCGATACCATCATGCTGGGCGCCTTCATCGCGCTCGGCGTGGTGACGCTCGCCGGCATCGACCCACTGTTCGCGGTGCCGCTCGCCTTCGTCGTATTCCTGCTCGCAGGCGTGCTGCTCTATTGGGTGCTGGTGCCGCGGCTGCAGGGCTCGGCCAATCCGGAGATGCTGTCGATCATCCTGTTCTTTGGCCTGTCGCAGGTCATCGAAGCCATCACCACGATCTTCGCCGGCACCAGCGAGCGTTCGATCCAGAGCCGGCTGCTCGGCACCGTCTTCACCACCATCAAGGTCAAATGGTTCGGCGGCACGCCGGGCCGCGGCGGGCCGATCCAGATTTTCGGCCAGGGGTTTCCGGCGCCATGGGTGATTGCGGCCGTCACCAGTCTGGTCGCGATCGGCCTCGTCTATCTCTATCTCTATCGGACCCGGCTCGGGACGTTGACCCGCGCGGTGATGTCCCGGCGTGACGAGGCCTTTGCAACCGGTATCGATGTCGACCGTGTTTCGGCCGTTGCGTTCGGCATCGGGCTGGGACTTGCGGCGATTGCCGGCGTGTTCGCGCCGTTCATGTTCGGCTCGATCACGCCGGCGTTCGGAGCGGATGCGACCGTGACATCGTTTGCGATCGTCGTGCTCGGCTCACTCGGAAATCCGCTCGGTACCGCCCTCGGCGGTGTCGTGTACGGCGTCTGCTACATGCTGGTGCAGACATATTTGAGCTCTTGGGCAGACCTTCTGCCCTATGTGCTCCTGATCCTCATTCTTCTCTTGCGCCCGAGTGGACTGCTCGGAAGGCGGGTGCGCGTTGCATAGCGGCCTCAAGCACACGTTGACCATTCTGGCTCCGTTGCTCATCCTGTTCGCGATCGCGCCCGGGGTCTATCAGAACCATTTGTTGCTGTTCAACTTCGTGATCTTCCTGATCCTCGCTCAGGGCGTGAACATCATCTATGGCTTCTCCGGTTATCTGCCGTTCGGCTATGTCGGCTTCTTCGGGGCGGGCGCCTATGGCTTTGCCATCATGGTGATGCATTTCCAGGCGCCTGCGGTTGCGGCTGTGCTCGCCGCAGGTCTGGTCGGCGTGGCGCTTGGGCTTGTGCTGACGCCGCTATTGCGGCTGACCGGGGCTTATTTCGCGATCGCCAATCTTGCAGCCTCCTTGGCGGTGCTGCATCTCGTAGCCAATCCGGCGCTGGAGAGCATCACCAAGGGGCCTTACGGCGTCTCGTTGAGCGGCACGTTCGATCCGGCCTTCGCCTATGATGCCGCGCTGGCCGTGCTCGCACTGACCGTCGGCGTCGTCATCTATTTGCGCAATTCGAGTTTCGGCCTCGCGCTGCAGGCGGTGCGCGAGGACTCCGTCAGCGCCGCGATGGCCGGGGTCGATGTCGTGAAGATGCGGGTGATCGCCTGGCTTGCCTCGGCGCTGGTGGCGGGTCTCGCCGGCGGCGTTTACGCTTGGTATGTCTCGGTATTCTATCCCGACAACGTGTTCTCCGGCGAGTTCTCGATCTTCGCCATCGTGTTCGCGCTGTTCGGCGGGGTCGCCACCATCCTTGGCCCCATCGTCGGCGTTCTCATTCTCTATGGCATCTACAATCTGATCGGCTTCACCACGCCGCAATATTTCCAGCTCGTCTACGGGCTCTTGATCATGGGACTCGTGCTGTTCCTGCCGGCCGGCCTGATGTCGCTGGCAACGCGGAGGGGATGGCATGTCCCCTGAGGCCAAGCCGATCCTCGAGGTCAGCAAGCTTGTGAAGCGCTTCGGTGGCTTCACGGCGCTCGACGGCCTGAGCTTTCATGTCGTGGCCGGCGAGATCCTCGGGCTCGTCGGTCCCAATGGTTCCGGCAAGACGACCGCAATCAACGTGATCTCCGGCCTCTACGCGCCCGATGGCGGCGAGCTCACTTTCGACGGTGGCGCGATTGGCGGCGTCGCTTCGCACAAGCTGGTCCATCGCGGCATCAACCGCACCTTCCAGGTGCCGAAACCGTTCATGTCGCTCTCGGTGCGCGAGAATGTCGAGGTGGCGCTCGCTTATGGCCGCGCGGACGGCACGCCGCCGTCGCTGGATGCGCTGCTCGAGGAATACCGGCTCGCCGATGTCGCCAACCGACCGGCGGCCGATCTCAACAGCGCTCAGCAGAAGATGCTGGATCTGACCCGGGCGCTCGCCACCGCGCCGCGCCTGCTGCTGCTCGACGAGCTCGCAGCTGGCCTCAACCCGGCCGAGCTCGATTGGATCGCAGGCCGGATCAAGGCGCTCGCCGCCAACGGCATGGCCATCATCGTGGTCGAGCATCTGATGGGCTTCATCGAGCACATCACCGACCGCGTCATCGTGATGAATGCCGGCAAGGAGATCTTCGAAGGCAAGCTGGCCACGGCGGTGAAGCAGCCGCAGGTGATCGAGGTGTTCCTGGGAGGCGAGCATGCCGCCTGATACGCCATTGCTCCAGGCTTCCGGGATCGACGCCGGCTATGGCACCATGCAGGTGCTGTGGGGCGTCGACCTCGACGTGCGCGCCGGCGAGACGGTGCTGCTGCTGGGCGCCAATGGTGCCGGCAAGACCACCTTCTTGAAATCGCTGGTCGGTCTGATCGAGGCGCGTCATGGCAGCATCCGGCTCGGCGGCGACGACATCACGCGCATGCGTTCCAGCGACCGGATGCGCCGCGGCATGACCTATATGTCGGAGCTTGCCGTCTTCCCGGATCTCTCGATCGAGGAGAACATCCGCATCGGGGCGCAGGCGCTGGGACACCGCGCTGCGGATGTGGAGCAGCTCTATGCGCAATTCCCGGTCTTGCGCGACAAGCGAAAGGATCCGGCGTCCAGCCTGTCGGGTGGCCAGCGCAAGATGCTCGGCATGGCCAAGGCACTCGCCGCCGAACCGAAGCTGCTGGTGCTGGATGAGCCGTCCGCCGGCCTGTCGCCGCTATTCGTCAAGGAGGTGATCCGGATCCTGAAAGAGCTGCAGAGCCGCGGCATCGCGCTCCTGGTGGCGGAGCAGAACATCGGCTTTCTCGAGGTCGCGACGCGGGTGTTTGTTCTGGAGGGCGGACATATCCGCTTTTCCGGCACGGTGGCGGAGATGACCGACAACGAGGCGCTCCGGCGGGCCTATTTCGGGCTGAAGTGATCCGCCCCGGTCAGGCGAGGGTTCCGCGGGGCTAGGTCCCATCTACCGGCATTGTCGCGGGCAAACCGGTCCGCTATGAGCAGCCGAACGTTGCGGCGCAGCCGCGGATTGGGACGATGGGAATCATGACCGCAGCAAATCCGACCCTTGTTTCGTTGGCCGACGACCTCGAAGCTGGCCGCACCACATCCCGCAAGCTGGTCGAGGAGTGCCTGGCCCGGATCGCCGATCCGGCGGGGGAGGGGGCGCGTGCCTTCGTCCATGTCGACAAGGACGCGGCCCTTGCCGCTGCCGACGCCATGGACGGCCTGCGCAAAGCCAATGCGGTGCCGTCGCGCTTTGCCGGCATTCCTGTCTCGGTCAAAGACCTGTTCGATATCAAGGGGCAGGTGACCCGCGCCGGCTCGCGCGCGCTGGAGGATTCCGCACCGGCAGACGCCGATGCGCCCGTTGTCGCGCGGCTGCGCCGCGCCGGCTTTGTGGTGATCGGCCGCACCAACATGACCGAGTTTGCTTATTCCGGCATCGGCATCAATCCGCATTATGGCACGCCGAAGAGCGCCTGGAAGCGCGAGATCGGCTTTGTTCCGGGTGGCTCGTCCTCGGGTGCGGCGGTCTCGGTCGTTGACCGCATGGCTTACGGCGCGCTCGGCACCGACACTGGTGGCTCCTGCCGCATTCCGGCGGCCTTCAACGGCATTGTCGGCTACAAGCCGACGCAGCGTCGCGTGCCCCTGGAAGGCGGCGTACCGCTCTCGACCTCGCTCGACAGCTTCGGGCCGCTTGCCAACACGGTCGAATGCTGCGCGATCCTCGATGCGGTGCTTGCGGATGAGCCGATCAGGCCGTTGCCGCGGCGACCGGTGAAGGGACTGCGGCTGGCGGTTCCCACCACGGTCGTGCTCGATCAGCTTGATGCGGAGGTCGCGCAGACCTTCGAGCGTGCGCTGCAAGCGCTCTCCAGGCAGGGCGCGCTGGTTGAGCGCATCGAATTTCCCGAGTTCCTCGACGTCGGCATCATCGGCATGAAGGGAGGCTTCGCGGCCGCCGAGAGCTACGCCTGGCATCGTTTCCTCATCACCAGCAAGGGGGATGTGTACGATCCGCGTGTCTCGGTCCGCATCATGCGCGGCGAAGCCATCACCGTGCCGGAATATATCGAGATGCAGGCCGGCCGGCGCTCGCTGGTGGCGCGTGCCGCTGCGCGCATCGCCCCCTATGACGCATTGGTGCTGCCGACCACCGCCAATGCACCGCCGAAGATCGCCGACCTCGAAAGCGACGAGGCGTTTGGCCGCGAGAACATCCGCGCCTTGCGGAACTGCACCATGATCAACATGATGGACGGTTGCGCGATCTCGCTGCCGGCGCATCGCGCCGGCGAGGTGCCGGTCGGCTTGATGCTGGCGCAGTCTGGAGGCAACGATCGCAAGCTGTTCGAGGTGGCCGCGGCGATCGAGGGCGTGATCCGGGGCTGACCTGCGCTGGTTCTGTGATCGCGAGCGAAGCAACCCTGCTTAGGATGAAGGGACTGGACCGGTCGCCTTTGGCGTCTCCCGGTGAGGGAGGGGGGCGCGGACCTGCAGGCTCAATTTTGCCGGAAATCGGGTGGCGCCGCGTTCTTGCCGGTGCCATCTTGTCGGTATGAGAGCCGCAACGAAGACAGTTAGTCCGACTCCAGATGCTTTCTCCCGCATCGACACGCTCGACTGGGCGCAGGTCGAACGTGATCTCGACGCACAAGGCTGCGCGGTCCTGGCGAGCCTGCTCTCGCCGGACGAATGTCAGGCACTGGCTGCGCTCTATCCCGATGACTCCCGTTTCCGTAGCCGTATCGTCATGGCGCGGCATGGCTTCGGCCGCGGCGAATACAAGTATTTCTGCTATCCCTTGCCGGAGCCGATCACGAGTTTGCGCCCACGGCTCTATGCGCGCCTGGTGGGGATCGCCAACCGCTGGAACCGGACGATGGGGATCGAGATCGAGTACCCTCGGGATCACGAGGCATTCCTCGCTCGCTGCCATGCGGCAGGGCAGACGCGGCCGACCCCATTGCTGCTGCAATATGTGGAAGGCGACTACAACTGCCTGCATCAGGATATCTATGGCGAGCACGTGTTCCCGATCCAGGTCGCGATCCTGCTCTCCGAGCCCGGATGCGATTTCGAGGGCGGCGAGTTCGTGCTGACCGAGCAGCGCCCGCGCATGCAGTCGCGTGCCGAGGTGGTGCCGCTCAGGCGGGGCGATGCGGTCGCCTTCGCCGTGCATGTCCGCCCCGTGCAGGGCACGCGCGGCAGCTACCGCGTCAACATGCGCCATGGCGTCAGTCGGCTCAGGTCTGGGCGGCGTCACACACTCGGCGTGATCTTCCATGATGCGAAGTGATCCGCATTGACCGCCGATCTGTTTGAAAACCTCGATGCCTCGGCGCCGATCCGCGAGCAACTCGCGGTCGGCGCGGTGCTGCTGCGTGGTTTCGCCCGTCCGCGCCAGCATGAGTTGGTTGCGGCAATCCAGACGATCACTGCGCAGGCGCCGTTCAGGCGCATGTTCACGCCTGGCGGCCACCAGATGTCGGTCGCGATGACCAATTGCGGAGAGGTCGGCTGGATCACCGATCGCAGCGGCTACCGTTATGACGCGATCGATCCTGACAGCGGCCGGCCCTGGCCATCGATGCCGCCGCTGCTTCGTGACCTCGCTGAGCAAGCCGCAGCCGAGGCCGGCTTCGCAGGTTTCGCGCCTGACGCCTGCCTCATCAATTGCTATGAGCCGGGCGCGAAGATGTCGCTGCACCAGGATCGTGACGAGCGCAACATGGGCGCGCCGATCGTGTCGGTCTCGCTGGGCCTGCCGGCCACGTTCCTGTTCGGCGGGCTGAAGCGCAGCGACAAGCCGCAGCGCTATCGGCTGGCGCATGGCGATGTCGTGGTGTGGGGCGGACCGGCGCGGCTGGCCTTCCATGGTGTTGCGCCGCTCGCCGATGGCGAGCACGGGTTGCTCGGCCGCAGGCGGATCAACCTGACCTTCCGCCGCGCGCGTTGATCCCGGTCACGGCTTCGCCGGGTGAATGAACGCCCACGGCGAGACTTCGCTGTCTTTGGGAACCTCGATATCGATAAGATACGGTCCGCCATGCTCCAAGGCCTTCTCCAATGCCGGGCGGAACTGATCGGGCGCAGTGACCCGGCTCGCGGCGACGCCGAAGGACTCGGCGAGCTTGACGAAGTCGGGATTGACGAGGTCGGAGGCGACGACGCGGCCATCGAAGCGTTCGCGCTGGTCGCGTCGGACATTGCCATAGGCATTGTTGTTGAACACCAGCGTCACTACGCCGATGTTGTATTGCACGGCGGTCGCGAGTTCTTGTACGGCGAACATGAAGCCGCCATCGCCGGTGATGGCGACGACCGGCTTGTCGGGGCAGGCGACCTTGGCGCCGAGTGCAGTCGGAAAGCCCGCGCCGAGCGTGCCCTGATAGCCTGAGGTGATGAAGGTGCGGGGCTCATAGACCGGGAAGCCGTACCACGAGGCGAAACCGACCTGCGACAGCTCGTCGGTGACGATGGCATCGTGCGGCAGCACCTCGCGCAACACATTCAGGTAGGCCATCTGCGGCTGTACCTTCTGGATCTCCTGCTGGGTCATAACGGTGGCCTCGCGAATTGTTGCGCGTCGGCCGGCGGTCTTCTTATGACCCGCCTTACTGACGGCGCTGACGAGCGCAGCCGTCCCGGTCTTGGCATCGCTGACGATGCCGACGTCGACGGTGACTCGCCGCATTTCGGCCGGATCGATATCGATGCGGATGGACTTCAGCCCGTCGGGCCGGAACGGCCAGCGGAAGGTGGTCGGCAGCTCCATGCGACTGCCGATGCCGATCATCAGGTCGGTCTGCGGCCAGAGTCTATAGGCCGCCGCCATCGTCAGGCCGAGCTCATGCGCGTTGGAGACGATGCCGCGGCCGGAGCGGAAGGCGACCACCGGCGCGTCGATCATCTCGGCCAGTTCGAGGATCTCCTCGCGCGCATCGATCGCGCCGGCGCCAACGAAGATCATCGGCGCCTTCGCGCTGGCAATCAGGGCTGCTGCTTTTGTGATGCGATCCGGATCGGGCATCGGTGCCGGGAACGGCGCAAATGGCTTGGCTGCTGCCGTCTCGGCCCGCTGCGTGAATACGTCCCACGGCATTTCCAGCGCGGCCGGTCCGCGCCGGCCGGAGAGCATCTCCTGAAAAGCGCGTGCCACCAGCGTCGGCGCGGCATCCGGGTATTCGATCCGGTCCGCCCATTTGACGAAGGTGCGCAAGGTCGCGAGCTGATCCGGCATCTCGTGAAGGTGGCCGCGGCCCTTGCCGAGATAATCGGTCGGCACCTGGCCGGTCAGGCACAGCACCGGCTCGTTGCAGCCGAACGCGGTGAGCAGCGCAGCGCCGGCGTTGAGCACGCCGGGGCCAGGCACCACGCTGAACACGCCGGGGCGGCCGCTCGCACGCGCATAGCCGAACGCCATATAGCCGCAGGCCTGCTCGTGACGGGCGCCGATCACCTTCAACTGGGCTTGGTGAAAGGCATCGAAGAGGCCATAGACCTGCGCGCCCGGCAGGCCGAATACGGTGTCGACGCCGTGGACGAGGAGGCCGCTGACGATCGCTTCGCCGCCGGTCATTGTGGTCATGGGCAGTTCCAATTCGAAGGGGGTTACAGAGGTTCGTCGATGACGCCGTTGCGCAGGATGCCCATGCCTTCGGCTTCGATCTCGACGATGTCGCCGGGCTTCAGATAACGCGGCGGATCGAAGCGCGCGCCGGCTCCGGTCGGCGTGCCCGTCACTATGACGTCCCCCGGCACCAGCGTGGTGAAGGTCGAGATGTAGTTGATGAGATAACGGAAGCCGAAGATCAGCCGCGAGGTGCGGTCATCCTGGCGCAGTTCGCCATTCACGCGGGTGGTGAGCCTGATGTCCGCGATCTGCGCCTCATCCGTATAGGGCACGATCCATGGCCCGAGGCTGCCGGTCGAATCGAAATTCTTGCCTTGGGTGACGTTGAATTTGGCATGTCGGACCCAGTCGCGGATCGTGCCTTCGTTGCACAGCGTCAGCGCGGCGACGTGGTCGAGCGCATCCTTCTCGGCGATATGGCGGCCGGCCTTGCCGATGACGATGACGAGCTCGCCTTCATAATCGAGCTGCAGCGAGGCGTGTGGGCGCACCAGGGGCGTGTTGTGGCCGACGAACGAGCGCGGCGTGCGCATGAACATCGATGGATATTTCGGGGCGTCCTGGCCGTCCTTGTACTCCGCATTGCGATCGGGATAGTTGACGCCGATGCAGATGATCTTTTCGGGCGACGGGATCGGCGGCAGAAAGGTGATCGCCTCGAGCGGGTGATCCGGCGCGCGGCCAGCCGCGGCCTCAGCCAGCTGCTGCAGGGTGCCGGCGGCGATCACCTCGCGCAGGCTCGGATAGTCCTTGGCAAAGCGCGAGGAGAGGTCGACGATGCCGCCGTCCGTAACGGCCCCGTAATGAACGGTCCCATCGATGGCGTAGGTTGTGAAGCGGGCAGGGGCGGGCATGGGTTTCTCCTTACACGCCGAGCCGCTGGATCTTGTGGGTGCCGCGCGCCAGCGAGACGTGCTTGGTCTCCATATAGAAGTCGAAGGAGTAGTCGCCGCCGTCGCGGCCGATGCCGGACGCCTTCATGCCGCCGAACGGTGTCGGCAGATGGCGCACATTCTCGGAATTCAGCCAGATCATGCCGGCCTCCAGCGCGTCCGCCACGCGCAACGCGCGGCCCATGTCATTGGTCCAGACATATCCAGTCAGGCCATATTTGATATCATTCGCGATCTCGATCGCATCCGCCTCGTCGCGGAACGGGATGACGGTGAGAAACGGGCCGAACACCTCTTCCTGCGCGACGCGCATCTTGCTGTTGGCGCCGGTGACCAGGGTCGGCTGCACATAATGTCCGCCACCCGGTCCATCATGCGAGCGACCGCCGACGGCGATGGTCGCACCATCCTGCCGCGCGATCTCGAAATAGGAGCACACCTTCGCAAGATGCCGCTCGTGGATCAGCGGCCCAATTTCGGTAGCAGGGTCGAGCGGATGGCCGACCTTCAGCGCCTTCACGCGTGACGCAAGCTTATCGATGAAAACATCGGCGATGCCTTGCTGGATCAAGAGGCGGCTCGACGACGTGCAGCGCTCGCCATTCAGCGAGTAGATCATGAACATCACGGCGTCCAGTGCGCGATCCAGGTCAGCGTCGTCGAACACGATGACCGGGTTCTTGCCACCGAGCTCGAAATGTACGCGCTTCAGGGTCGGCGCGCCTTGCGCCATGATGGCCGAGCCCGTCGCGCTCTCGCCGACAAAGCCGATCGCCTTGATCGCGCTGTGTTGTGTCAGCGCCTTGCCGGCCTCTTCGCCGAAGCCGTGCACGGTGTTCAGGACACCATCGGGAATATCGGCCTCTTTCACGATCTTCGCCAGCCAATACGCTGTGATCGGCGACCATTCCGCCGGCTTGTGCACGACCGTGCAGCCGGCCGCCAGGGCCGGGGCGATCTTCCAGGTCGATAGCATGAACGGTGTATTCCAGGGCGTGATCACCCCGACGGGGCCGATCGGGACGCGTGTCGAGACATTCCAATGTTCCTCGCTCGGCATGTTGCGGCCGTCGCGGGCCTCCGTACATTTGTCGGCGAAGAAGCGGAAGTTCTCGGCGGCGCGGATCGCAGCCTTGGCCATGAAACGGTAGGCTTGTCCCGTGTCGATGCATTCGAGCACCGCGATGTCTTCGGCGTGATTCTCGATCCCGTCGGCAACGCGGTGCAGGAGCTTGCGTCGAAGCGATGGTGTCATTTCGCGCCAGCTTCTGAAGGCCAGTGCGGCGGCTGTCGCGGCGCGATCGACGTCCTCTGCATTGCCGCGTGCCACGGTCGTGAGCAATGCGCCGTCGATCGGAGAGCGCGTCTCAAAGGTCGCGCCGGAGACCGAAGGCACGACCTTGCCCTCGATGAGATGGCCGATGCCGTCGGCCTTCAGCTTGGCGAGCAGGGGAGCCGCGCGGTCCAGATTGGCCTTGAAGATGTCTTGTTTGGGCGTGGCTTTATCCATGGGCTGCGTCCGCTTTCAGGGCGTCGTGGATGTTGTTGCGCTTCCAGCTCGTCGCAGCATCGTTGATCTGCATGTCGAATGACAGCGCGAATTTGCTGCTTGCAAAGATGGGCTCGAGATGGCCCGAGAGAGCCTGGAAGACGTGTTCGCCGGCCTTCTGGCGGGCGGGGAGATCGCGGCCTTCGCCGAGCCGCAACAGCATCGCAAGGAAGCCGTAGTCCGGCTTGCCGTCGGCGATCGCATAATGCTCGCAGCGGATGGCGCGGACGCGGATGCCGCCGACCGGAAAGATGCCGGTTTCCGCTGCCGCTTTGCGGACGACCTCGCAGAGGTCCCTCATATCGACGCGCGGCTCAAGATTGGCGGAATATTCGATGCTGAAATGCGGCATGATTGGATCGCTCCAGGAAACCTCTCAAGCGAAAACGCTCAAGCGAAGTAACAGCTCACAGTCCCATACGCTCCATAGTCGGCCTGGATCGTGTCACCTTTCCGCGCCTCGATCGCGCGGATGAACGAGCCCGCCAGCACCACCTGGCCCGGCTCCAGCGCGAGCCCCTGGGCGGCAATCCTGTTGGCGAGCCAAGCCACGGCGATGGCGGGATGATTGAGCACGCCGGCGGCAAGCCCGGTCTCTTCGATCTGGCCATTCTTGGAACACAGCGCGCCCACCCAGCGCAGATCCGCGTCCAGGGGCCGCAGCGGGCGGCCGCCGAGCACGATGCCGGCATTGGCGGCGTTGTCGGCGATCGTGTCGAAGATCTTGCGCGTGGTCTTGGTATCCGGGTCGACCCGCTGAATTCTCGTATCGAGGATCTCCAGCGCCGGCACCACGAAATCGGTCGCATTCAGGACGTCGAACAAGGTGCAGTCCGGACCCGAGAGCCGCTGCTTCATGACGAAGGCCAGCTCGGCTTCTATCCTGGTGGCGATGAAGCGATCGGAGGGAACAATCCCGCCATCCGCAAAGAACATGTCATCGAGCAGGACGCCAGAATCCGGCTCGTCGATGCCGAGCGCGCTCTGCATCGCTTTCGAGGTCAGTCCGATCTTGTGGCCTTTGACGGTCCGGCCTTCGGCAACTTTGATCTCGATCCACGCCTTCTGGATGGCGTAGGCGTCTTCGATCGTGATCTGCGGATATTCCTGCGACAGCTGGCGGATTTGGATGCAGCTTTTCTCCGCTGCGTCCAAGCGTTTGGCAGAGAGCGCGATATCGTGAGATGCGAGTGCCATGTGCGGATATTTTTGCTGGCTGAACTTGACCGGTCGGAGCTGCGGGCACATGATTAACATGTTAAGTTTATTGAGGCAAACCGACCGTTTGTTGTGCGGTGCAAACTCTTGTGATGGCGAAGAAATCAAAAAACATAAAAGCCGCGATTGCAAAGGACGCGCATCCGGTTCCAATGCGGGACTTTTCGCGCTCGCTGCCGATGGCGCTGTTGCGGGCGAGGGAAGCCGTCATGCGGCAGTTTCGTCCCAATTTGCGCAGACACGATCTCACCGAGCAGCAATGGCGGATTCTGCGCGCGCTGGCGGCCGTCGATGCGATCGAGGCGACCGAGCTGGCTCGCGTTGCCTTTCTGCTCGGACCGAGCCTGTCCCGCATTTTGCGCGACCTCGAAGGTCGCGGCCTGGTCGCGCGGACGGTTGACGAGAACGATCTGCGCCGCCGGTTGCTGACCATTTCACCGAGAGGGCTCAAGCTGATAGCGAAGGTCGCGCCGGACTCCGAGGCCGTCTATGGCGCCATCGCCAGCCGCTACGGCGCGCGCAGGCTTGCCGCGTTGCACAAAATGCTTGAGGCGCTGGAACGGAGCGTTGAGGGGTTCGATGATGCAAGGGACGACGCAAAGAATGAGGACTGAGCGGCATTGCCGTTGCTGCGCTTGGCAGGTTCTTGACCAGTTTGATAAGAAGCAATGCAACTGAGCGGAGACCGGCTGCGTCGCCTGCATGGGCATTCATGCTAACCGTGTTCTGTCTGCCCGATCGTCTCAGCGAGTTCTCATGGTCACCATCAAGGTCGCAAACCTCATCGATTTCGTCGCCGACATTTTTGAGCATGCCGAATCCTCGTCGGATGAAGCGCGTCGGATCGCAACCTACCTCACCACCGCGAACCTCACAGGACATGACAGTCACGGCGTCATCCGCGTGCCCGTCTACATCCGATGGAAGAAGATGGGCTCGATCGTGCCCAACCAGACGCCCGAGATCGTGGTTGATACGCCCTCGCTCGTGGTCGTCGATGGCAAGTTCGGCTACGGGCAGACGGTGACGCCGCAGGCCGTGAAACTCGGCATCGCGAAGTGTAAGAAGGCAGGGTTGGCCGCGCTCGCGCTACGCAATTCCGGCCATCTCGGCCGGGTTGGCGATTGGGCCGAGATGGCTGCGGCCGAGGGGCTGGTGTCCGTGCATTTCGTGACCGCCGCCGGCTCGCTTCTGGTCGCGCCGTTTGGCGGCGTCGAGAAGCGGTTTTCCACCGCGCCTTATTGCGTCGGGATCCCGCGCCCCGGGCAGGACCCGATCGTGCTGGATTTCGCGACTTCGGTCGTCGCCGAAGGCAAGGTGCTGGTCGCAAGCCGTGGCGGCAAGAAGCTGCCGGAAGGCGCGCTGATCGATGCGGACGGCAGCTTGAGCGAAGATCCAGCCGTGCTTTATGGACCCTATGAGGCGGAAGGACCGCGCGACCATACCAAGGGGACCGGCGCGATCCGCGCCTTCGGCGAGCACAAGGGCTCGGGGCTGGCGTTCATCTGCGAATTGTTGGGCGGCGCGCTGACTGGTACTGGAGCAACCTCCGCCAATCGACGTTTCGCCAACGGCATGCTGGCGTTCTATATCGACCCCAAGGTGGTCGACCCGTCCAGCTTCTTCGACGAGGAGGTCACGCGCTACACGGATTTCATTCGGGCGACCAAGCCGATCGCAGGCGTCGATCAGGTGCTCGTTCCCGGCGATCCCGAGCGGAAGATGCGCGCAGAGCGTACCGCGAACGGCGTGCCCTTGCCGGATGACACCTGGGCGGCGATAGTGAATGCGGCGCGCGAGGTCGGCGTCAGCGAAGCGAGCATCCAGCGGGCAACCGCGTAGCGCCTCCATTATGCACGGATCGAAGTCATCTGCGCAGTGACCGCGGAGACAATAGGGGAAGGAAATACGGAAAGTGGCAAATAACAACGTCAAGCAACTCTGGGCGCAGGGCAAAGCCGTCGTGAACGCATGGCTTGCAATTCCCTCGGGCTTCTCTGCAGAGGTCGTGGCGCAATGCGGCTTCGATAGCGTCACAGTGGATATGCAGCACGGGGTGCAGGACTATCTCTCCATGGTGCAGTGTTTCCAGGCCATGCACGGCCACCCGGTGACGCCGATGGTGCGTGTGCCCTGGAACGAGCCCGGCATCATCGGCAAGGTGCTGGATGGCGGCGCCTATGGGGTGATTTGCCCGATGGTGAACACGCCGCAGGAAGCCAAGAATCTCGTCTCGTACTCAAAATATCCGCCGCATGGCGTGCGCTCGAACGGACCGATCCGCTCCGGCATGTATGGTGCGGCCGGCGCGTATCAGAAGACGGCGAATGACGAGATCGTACTGCTGCCGATGATGGAGACCAAGACGGCGGTCGAGAACATGGAAGCCATCCTCGACGTCGAGGGCATCGACGGCGTCTATATCGGTCCGTCCGATCTTGGCTTCTCCTATGGCTTGGTGCCGAAGCTCGATCGTGAGGAGCCGGAAATCCTCAAGATCTACGAGAAGATCGTGAAGGAATGCGGCAAACGCGGGCTCAATCCTGGGATTCACTGCAGCGGGGCTGAGGGCGCGGTGCGCGCGATCAACATGGGCTTCAAGCTTGTCACCCTGTCGAACGAGGTCGGGCTGATGGCGACCTACGCGAAGATGCAGGTCGCGCAGACGCGGAATGATTCCGGCGGCAAGGCTTGAGAGGCGAATTGCGAATAGGCGGTAGCGAATAGGGAGGCTCTTCCATTCGCTACTCGCTACTCACCATTCGTCGGCGTTCGGCGATCTATGTATCTACTGAGAGATCTCTCCATGGCACCCGTTCCCGTTATCCATCTGCATCCCGACGACAGCGTGCTGATCGCGCGCGCGAGCCTGCCACCCGGCACGGTCCTTGCCGATGGAATCGTGGCCTCAGAGCGGATTCCGGCCGGCCACAAGGTTGCGATCCGGCCGATTGCGCAGGGCGAGCCGATCCGTCGCTACGGCCAGATCATCGGCTTCGCAAGCGCGCCGATTGGGCCGGGGCAGCACGTCCATACCCAGAATTGCAGCATGGGGGATTTTGCCAAGGACTACGCGTTCGGTGTTGACGTTAAGCCGACACCGAATTTCGATCTGCCGGCAACCTTCGATGGCATTCGTCGGCCGGACGGCCGTGTCGCGACCCGCAACTATATCGGCATTCTCACTTCGGTGAACTGCAGCGCTCATGTCGCGGGTCTGGTCGCAGACGTGTTCAAGAAGAACCCCTTCACCGGCGACAATCCATTGGCGGACTATCCAAATGTCGACGGTGTCGTGGCGCTGACCCACAAGACCGGCTGCGGCATGACACTCGACGAGCCCTTGCGGCTGTTGCGACGAACGCTCGGCGGCTACGCGCGTCACGCGAATTTCGCTGCCGTGATCGTGCTGGGGTTGGGCTGCGAGGCCAATCAGATCGGCGGGCTGATGGAGGAGCAGAAGCTTGCGGGTCGGCTTCGTGCGATGGACATCCAGGAGGTCGGTGGTACCCGCAAGACGGTGGAAGCCGGCATCGCCTTCGTGAAGGAGGCGCTGACTGACGCCAATAAGGTCAGGCGCGAGCCGGTCCCCGCGAGCGAGTTGACCGTAGCCCTGCAATGTGGCGGCTCCGACGGATATTCCGGTATCTCAGCCAATCCCGCGCTCGGCGCGGCGAGCGATCTTTTGGTCCGCCACGGTGGCACCGTGATTCTGTCGGAAACGCCTGAAACCTATGGCGCCGAGCATCTCCTGACCCGGCGCGCGGTGAGCCGCGAGGTCGGCGAGAAGCTGGTCTCATTGATGCGCTGGTGGGAAGAATATACCGCGCGCGAGGGCGCGGAAATGAACGCCAATCCGAGCCCGGGAAACAAGGCAGGCGGGCTCACGACCATTCTGGAGAAGTCACTGGGGGCCATGGCCAAGGCCGGCAGCAGCAACCTGGTCGATGTCCTGCATTACGCCGAGCCCGTCACCAAGAAGGGCTTCGTGTTCATGGATACGCCCGGCTACGATCCCGTCGCAGCCACCGGTCAGGTTGCGGGTGGCGCCAATCTGGTCTGCTTTACCACCGGACGCGGCAGCGTTTTCGGCTGCAAGCCTGCGCCGTCGATCAAGCTTGCCACCAACACGCCGATGTATACGCGGATGGAAGACGACATGGACGTCAACTGCGGCACCATCCTCGATGGTGAGGAGACGGTGCAGGAGTGCGGCCAGCGCATCTTCGACTTGATGCTGAAAACCGCCTCCGGTCAGCCGACCAAGAGCGAAAGCTTCGATTTTGGCGGCGCCGAATTCGCTCCCTGGGTGCTGGGAGCGACGATGTAACCGAGAGCCATGTAACTCAGGCCCGACGTAACTGCGGCGTGGCCCGGTAGCTGCCGCGTGGCCTAGTAAGGAGCGGCGCAGCCCGGCGCAATGTCCGGGCTGCCGCGCGCCCCCAAAGCTTCAGCGCTGGTGACCGAGGCCGATTCCGAGCGCCAGGGCCTTCTGCCGCAGCGAGCCTTCGGTCCGCTTCATCTGCTTGGCGATCTTCGAGACCGGGGTCTTTGATTTCGAATGCTGCTTCAACAGCTTGATGTCGGCTGCCGTGTAGGGTTTACGCGCCAGCTTCTTCTTCGCTGCCTTCTTGGTTGCCTTGGCCACCTGATTCTCCTTTGATGGTTCGCTCTAAATAACACGCCTTTGCCGGCTATCAAGCAACTGAGGCGCGTGAAATCGCTATTAGTCGCTGTTAGTTGGTGTCATGGTTGTTGATATAACACCAGAGGACGAGGTCAATCTTATGTGAGGGGCGGTCTCCGCCTGTGGACAACTCGCCTTCGGC
This sequence comes from Bradyrhizobium sp. SZCCHNS1022, assembly GCF_032484835.1. Classification (NCBI taxonomy): domain Bacteria; kingdom Pseudomonadati; phylum Pseudomonadota; class Alphaproteobacteria; order Hyphomicrobiales; family Nitrobacteraceae; genus Bradyrhizobium; species Bradyrhizobium sp. SZCCHNS1022. The sequence continues at coordinate 272,582 of NZ_JAUETT010000004.1, forward strand.
CGGGACACTGGTAATTCCATCTTCGAACCAGATCAACTCCAATATGTTACCATAGGCCGTGCCGTAACCTGCGATGGCAGGCGCTCATTTCCGGTCTAATTAGATGGAACCGGCGCGGCAGGTCGGCAATTTCGGCTGTGCTTTAACCATCCATCTCGCCGGCCAGTGAGTTACGAACTACACTGTTACTCGATCTTCCGGGTATGAGGATGGCGGCCGGGAATTAGCTTCGGTTCCTCGAGCCAAGCTCCTGCAAGCTACCGGCGAGCTAACGTCTGAAACAAATCAGCCCGGATTTGAGGACTTCTAAGGCCGCCGTTCGATCCAGGAGCGCGCTTCCGAGGTCGCTGCGAGGTCGGCGAATCCCGAATTCCGGATCCCGGCAAACTTATGATTTTAGTAACGCTTTTCGATCTGACCTCCTGGAAAGCCAGGGAAGCTCTTCGCGGAGCGGAGTTGGGAGCGGCGGTACCGGAGCGGGTAGTTCGTAGGCAGGATTGCCCGTTGTTAATGCTTGATCCTGCGGCACGGCAATGTTCTGCTTAAAAAAGCTGCTGGAGCAATCAGTCCGTGTCAATCTACGTCGCGTTACATCACGTTACTCATTATAAGTATGACCGTTCAATCGACGTTGGCCCACAGACCATCCGATTGAGGCCGGCGCCGCACACCCGTACGCCGATCCTGAGCTACTCGCTCAAGGTGACCCCGCCGAACCATTTCGTGAATTGGCAGCAGGACCCTCAGGGCAACTGGCTGGCCCGCTATATCTTTCCGGAAAAGGTGAATGAACTCAAAATCGAGGTCGATTTCACGGCCCAGATGACCGTGATCAATCCCTTCGACTTTTTCGTCGAGCCTTATGCGGACAGCTATCCTTTCAACTACCCGGATGGGCTCAAGGCGGAGCTCGCCCCCTATCTCGAGACCACCGAGCCTGGTCCCTTGCTTGCGGACTATCTGAGATCGATTCCGCGCGAGGCGAGTAACACGGTCAGCTTCCTGGTCGATCTCAATGCCGAGCTGCAGAAGAAGATTCGTTACATCATTCGGATGGAGCCGGGCGTTCAGACTCCGGAGGAGACGCTGTCGACCTCGGCCGGATCCTGCCGCGATTCCGCCTGGCTCCTGATCCAGATCTTGCGGCACCTTGGATTGGCGGCGCGCTTCGTGTCCGGCTATCTGATTCAGCTCCGCCCCGACATCGACCCGGTCGAGGGACCGCGCGAGGTCGAGAGCGACTTCACCGACCTGCATGCCTGGGCCGAGGTCTACCTGCCCGGCGCCGGCTGGATCGGCTTCGACGTGACCTCCGGCATGCTGGCGGGCGAGGGCCATATCCCGGTGGCTGCCACGCCGCACTACCGATCGGCCGCACCGATCTCGGGCAGTGCCGGCATCGCCGAGGTCGAATTCAGCTTCGAGATGAATGTGAGACGCATCCGCGAAGCGCCGCGGATCACCAAGCCGTTCTCCGACGAGGCCTGGACCAAGCTCGATCGGCTTGGCGAAGCCGTCGATGCCGATCTTGCTGCGCATGACGTGCGCCTCACCATGGGCGGCGAGCCGACCTTCATCTCGATCGACGATATGGAATCGGCGGAATGGAACACGGCGGCGGTCGGCCCGGCCAAACGCGGGCTGGCCGACGATCTCATCAGGCGGTTGCGGACACGCTTCGCGCCCGGCGGCCTGCTGCATTACGGCCAGGGCAAATGGTATCCGGGCGAGAGCCTGCCGCGCTGGGCGTTCGGGCTCTATTGGCGCAAGGACGGACAGCCGATCTGGCGGAATGGCGATCTGATCGCAAGCGTGGACGGCCCGCGCAATGTCACGATCGAAGACGCCGAGCAATTCCTCGATATGGCCGCCGAGACGCTCGGGCTCAGTCCTGATTACGTGCAGCCGGCCTTCGAGGATCCCGCACATTGGCTGCAGAAGGAAGCCGCGCTGCCGGAGAATGTCGACGTCCTCGATTCCAAGCTCGCCGATGCTGAGGAGCGCGCGCGCATGGCGCGGGTGTTCGACGAAGGCTTGCATATTCCGCGCGGCTTTGTGCTGCCGATCCAGCGCTGGAATGCGGACGCCCGCCGCTGGCGCAGCGAGCGCTGGAAGCTGCGGCGCGGCCGGCTGTTCCTGGTGCCGGGCGACTCGCCGCTCGGCCTGCGGCTGCCGATCGGCTCGCTGATGTACATCCCGCCGGAGGATTATCCCTACGTCCACCAGCAGGATCCGCTCGAGGCGCGCGGTCCCTTGCCGGAGTTTATGTCTGGGCGCACGGCGATCGCCCCCTCGATCCCGCCGCTGGAAAGAGTAGACCGTCCGCCGCAGCAGGACGTGCAGTATCAATCGTGGACCGGGCCAGGGGTGCGCACCGCGATGTCGGTCGAAATTCGCGACGGCGTCCTCTGCGTGTTCATGCCTCCGGTCGAAAATATCCAAGATTACTTGGAGTTGATCGCAACTGTCGAAGCGACGGCAGAGGCGATGCAGATCAAGGTTCATGTGGAAGGTTATGCGCCGCCTTACGATCCTCGCATCGAAGTGATCAAGGTCACGCCCGATCCCGGCGTGATCGAAGTCAACATCCAGCCGGCGCAAAACTGGCGGCAGGCGGTCGACATTACGTTTGGCCTTTATGAGGACGCGGCCAAAGTCAGGCTCGGCGCCAACCGCTTCCTGATCGACGGCCGCCACACCGGCACCGGCGGCGGCAATCACGTCGTGGTCGGCGGGAGCAGTCCGCCGGACTCGCCGTTCCTGCGCCGGCCCGACCTGTTGAAGAGCCTGGTGTTGTATTGGCAGCGCCACCCGTCGCTGTCCTACCTGTTCTCCGGCATATTCATCGGACCCACCAGCCAGGCGCCCCGGATCGACGAGGCCCGGCATGACAGCCTGTACGAACTCGAGATCGCGCTCGCCCAGGTGCCGCCGGCCGGTCAGAGCGTGCCGCTGTGGCTGGTCGACCGTCTGTTCCGGCATCTGCTGGTCGATATCACCGGCAACACCCATCGCGCCGAGATCTGCATCGATAAGCTCTATTCTCCGGAAGGCCCGACCGGCCGGCTCGGCCTGGTCGAATTCCGCGCGCTCGAGATGCCGCCGGATCCCCGCATGTCGCTGGCGCAGCAGCTTCTGATCCGGGCGTTGATCGCAAAGCTGTGGCGCGAGCCGCAGGAGGGCAAATTCGTGCGCTGGGGCACGGCGCTGCATGACCGATTCATGCTTCCGCATTTCATCTGGGAAGATTTTCTTGATGTGTTGGATGAACTGCGGCAGTCCTGCTACGAGTTCTCGCCGGAATGGTATCTGGCGCAGCTGGAGTTCCGTTTTCCGACCTTCGGCCGGGTGCAGCATGGCGGCGTGACGTTGGAACTGCGCCAGGCGCTCGAGCCCTGGCACGTGCTGGGCGAGGAGGGCGCGGCCGGTGGCACTGTCCGCTATGTCGATTCGTCGGTCGAACGGCTGCAGGTGAAGGCGGAAGGTTTCGTCGAGGGGCGCCACGTCGTGACCTGCAATGGCCGGCGGCTGCCGATGACCCCGACCGGCCGTTCGGCGGAAGCGGTGGCAGGCGTCCGCTTCAAGGCCTGGCAGCCGGCTTCGGGCCTCCATCCGACGGTCCCGGTGCATTCGCCGCTGACATTCGACCTCATCGATACCTGGAACGGCCGCTCGCTCGGGGGCTGCGTCTACTACGTCGCCCATCCCGGCGGTCGCAACTATGACACCAAGCCGGTCAATTCCTACGAGGCGGAGGCCCGCCGACTGGCGCGCTTCCAGGATCACGGCCACACGCCCGGCAAGGTCGATTCGCCGCGCGAGGAACGCACAATTGAATTTCCGATGACCCTCGACTTGCGACGGCCGCTCCGTCATTGAGATGAGACAGCTTTGTGCAGGAGAGCAGGCATGGTCGATGCGACCGGCCCGAAGCAGCAGGGGAACCGTCAGGCCGCCAACAGCCTGGCTGCCGAGGCGCGTCCGGCCTCGCGGCGGGTGGCGCAATGGTTGCGCGACTATCATCCGCTGCCTGGAATCCCCGACGAGTTCATCGCCGGCGATGGCAGGGCACGCCCGGTGTGGTCCCGCTTCATCGATAGCTTTGCTGCGCTCGCGCCTGCCGACATCGAGCGGCGCTTCGCTTCCGCCGACCGCCATCTGCGCGAGGCCGGCGTCACCTATCGCGCGCCGGGCGAGGGCACCGAGCGGCTGTGGCCGCTCAGCCATCTGCCGCTCCTGATCGACGAGGCGGAGTGGGCTCAGCTCTCCGCCGGCATCATCCAGCGCGCCGAACTGCTCGAACGCATCCTGCAGGACCTCTATGGCGAGGGGCGGCTGGTGGCGGAAGGCGCCATTCCCGCGGCCGCCGTTGCCGGCTCCAGCGAATATCTGCGTCCGATTGCGGGCATGAAGCCGCCCGGCGGGCGGTTTCTCGGCGTTTACGCCGCCGATATCGGTCGCGGGCCCGACGGGCGCTGGTGGGTGTTGAGCGACCGCACGCAGGCCCCGTCGGGAGCCGGCTATGCGCTGGAGAACCGCTTGGTGCTGTCGCGCGCTTTCTCCTCGCTCTACAAGTCCATGAACGTCGCTCGGCTGGCGCCGTTCTTCGAAGCCTTCCGCGATTCCTTGCGCGCCAGCGCCGACCGGGACGAGCCGCGCATCGGCCTGCTGACGCCGGGTGCGTTCAGCGAGACCTATTTCGAGCACGCGACCCTGGCGCGTTATCTCGGTTTCCTGCTGGTCGAGGGTGACGATCTTACCGTCAGTGGCGATCGCGTTCATATCCGCACCGTTGCCGGTCTGAAGCGCGTCGATGTGCTGCTGCGGAGGGTCGATTCCAACTCGCTCGATCCGCTCGAACTCGATGCCGCCTCGCGGCTCGGCGTGCCCGGGCTGGTCGACGTGCTGCGCAAGGGCGGGGTGGTGGTCGCCAACATGCCCGGCTCCGGCGTGCTGGAGGCGCGGGCGCTGCTCGGCTTCCTGCCGAGCTTGTGCCGGCGCGTCCTCGGCGAGGAGCTGAAGGTGCCGCATATCGCGACCTGGTGGTGCGGCCAGAAGGCCGCGCGTGAGGAGGTGTTGGCGCGGCTCGATGACTTCGCCATTGCTGGCGCGTACGGGCGCGGCGTGCCGGGCTTCGCCACGGACGGTCCAGTGCTTCCGGGCGAATTGTCGGCTGCTGACCGTGAGCGGCTGCGGGCCGCCATCGCCGAGCGGGGCGTCGACTATGTCGGCCAGGAGGTGGTGCGATTGTCGACGACGCCGGTCTGGGAGCAGGGCAAGATCACGCCGCGGCCGTTCGTGCTCCGCGTGTTCGCTGCCGCTACCGCCGACGGCTGGGCGATCATGCCGGGCGGCTTCTGCCGGATCGCCGACAAGTCCGATGCGCGCGCGGTCACGATGGGGGACGGCGCCCGCGCCGCGGATGTCTGGGTCGTCGCTGACAAGGCGGTAGCGGCGCATACGCTTTTGCCTGGTTCGGACAGCGTGCACATCCGGCGCATTGCCGGCGTGCTGCCGAGCCGTGCCGCCGATAATCTGTTCTGGCTCGGCCGCTATCTCGAACGCGCGGAAGCCACGTTGCGGCTGATCCGCGCACTCGGCGCGCAGCAGCGCGATCCCGGCAGGGGCTCGCCCGCAACGCTCGCGGCCGCCGAACGCATCCGCCGGCTGCTGCTCGCCTGGGGCGCGATCGCGCAAGGCTCGCGCGGGCAGGATCCGCGCGCCGCCGCCGAGGCGCTGCAAGCCGAGGCGCAATTCGGCTCGGCGCTGTCGCTGTTGCGCGCGGCCCAGCGGACCGCGACCTCCTTGCGGGAGCGGCTGTCGCCGGATGCCTGGCAGGTGATCGCCGAGATGCCGACGCTGCTCACGCAGGAGATCGTCGATGATGACGGCCTCGTCAGCGCGACCGAGGCGACCCTCAGCGCGCTCGCGAGCTTTGCGGGGCTTGCGCAGGAGAACATGAATCGCGCTGCCGGCTGGCGCTTTCTCGAGATCGGCCGCCGCGTCGAGCGCGGCATCAACACGCTGCGCTTCGCCCGCCAATTCGGCTATGACGAGGCCACGCCCGAGGATCTTGACGTCCTGCTCACGCTGGTGGATTGCCAGATCACTTATCGTTCGCGCTACCTGATCGGACCATTGCTCGCGCCGATCAGGGATCTCGTCGTGCTCGATCCCTATAATCCACGCTCCGTCGCGTTCCAGGTCGAAGCTTTGAACGAGCACATCGCGAGCCTGCCGGTCCTGAAGGAGAACGGACTGATCGAGCGCCCGCAGCGGCTCGCCGTTTCGGTTCAAGCGGCGCTGACCACGGCGGAGGCCGCGCATCTCGATACCAGGATCATGTTCGCGCTGGAGCAGGATCTGCTCGCGCTCTCTGACGCGATCGGGCAGCACTACTTTCCGCATGGGGCTCATGCCAGTCGCCCGGAAAAGCTGACGGGACTGGCGTGATCTACGACATCCGGCATGTCACGACCTATGAGTACGAAAGCGCGGTGAGCTTCGCGCGCTGCACGCTGCGGCTGGAGCCCTCGAGCGGCAGCGGCCAGGAGCTGATCTCGCATAGCGTCGACATCCGCCCACGCCCGGTCGAGCGCACCGCGCGGCGCGATTTCTTCGGCACGCTGACCGAAAGCATCGTGATCGACAAGTCGCATCGCAATTTGCGCATCGATTCTCGTTCGCGCGTGAAATTGTCGCGCACGCCGCCTGAACGCAGCGCCCCGAGCCCCGCTTGGGAGACCGTGCGCGACGCCGCGTTCGCCGCGACCAGCCTCGGCCCGTCGTCGCCGATCGGATACGTCTTCGCCAGCGCGCTGGTGCCGATCCAAAAGCCGGTCACCGACTACGCGGCTGTGAGCTTCCCTGTGGGCGCCGGCATCATTGCCGGAGCTGCCGAATTGATGCACCGCATCCGCAGCGAGTTCAGATACGATCCCAAGGCGACCGTGATCTCGACGCCGCTTCGCGAGGTGTTCGCCAACCGCCACGGCGTTTGCCAGGATTTCGCTCACGTGATGATCGCCGGCCTGCGCGGGCTCGGTCTGCCGGCCGCCTATGTCAGCGGTTACCTGCGCACGACTGCGCCGGAAGGACAGCCGCGCCTGCAGGGCGCCGACGCGACGCATGCCTGGGTGTCGCTCTGGTGCGGCGAAGAGCTCGGTTGGCTCGGCTTCGATCCGACCAATGACCTCATCGTTGCCAACGATCACATCATCCTCGGCACGGGTCGCGACTTTGCCGACATTTCACCGGTGGACGGCGTCATCGTCGGCTCGCCCAAGCAGAAGCTCGGCGTTGCCGTCGACGTGATTCCCGTGGCGTAGGCGCGCCGCAAAGTCGGTTTCGATCGCCGGAACCGGCGGAACGAATTGCTGCAGTCGCGCTTGATCAGGCCGAGGGCGGGGGACCGCCAGGTTCCATTCCGAACAATGGAGTGATCGTCATGACACGTGTATCGGTTGTAGTTGGCTTGTTGGCCGCCTGTGTTGCCGGCAGTGCGTCCGCGCAACCTCTTCCCAATCTCACCGGCACCTACCGCTGCATCCAGATGTGCCGCGACGGCATGATCGGTGCGCCGGCCTTCGTGACCCAGAACGGAGATGCTGTGAATCTCACCACCGAGACCGGTGAATCCTATCAGGCTTGGCCCGACTGGAATGCTCCGGACAGCCGGCTGTGGATCGATGCCCGCGACGAGGGCGCCGTCTATTCGCCCGATGGCGTGCGCATCCAGTTCGATGACGGCCGCGTCTGGCAGCGCGACCTGCCGCCGCCAATGATCGTGCGGCGCGCGCCGGTCGTGTACGGCCGGTAGATCATACATGACGGCGGAGCCTGATAGAGACGGCACGAATTGAGTCGACACGACGAGTACCTGCGTTCTCGCGACGCGACGCGTCCGAGTGATGCTGATCGGCTCGCCCCTCTTGTCAGGAAGAGGGTGCAGGGAATGCCGGGTGATGGCCTCACCCATGGCCCGCCTGCGAAAAAAATGCAGGCGGCAGGTACCACAGGTGCAGCCGGATCAACCCGGCATTCCCTGCGCGATGGTCTGACGGCTTATACGTGGTCTCCCTGGTGCGCCGGGCTTTCTGGTCACCATGTCCGCGCGGAGCGAAGCTCCGTCGCGTCAGCGACAACGCGCCGAGAGCGCGTTGCGCTGGATACCAGCGTCGGGGTATCAGGACATCACGATTTCACCGTGCGCGTCGTGCTGTTCGTCCGCGTGCATGATCACGCTGCAGCCAGATGCGCCCACCGCTCCCCGCACTCAACGTTCGTGACGATCGCGATACGCCCCCTCAATGAGCGCGGGATGCCGAATAAGAACACGATTTCTGAAAAAAAGAAATCTAAAAATTTTGGCCGATCGGCTTGACTGCCACAATCAAATTGATCGGCTTGAATAAATGAGTTTTTCGGCGCGGGAAAAATGAAGCCTCGGCGACGTGTTTACAGGGCGGTTTTACGCGTCGTTCGCAGGAATCCCCAGCATCGATTTGGCCGACGGGCAATCGCAGAACAGGTGTTGTGCCGCGCTTGTTCCTCTCGCTTGTCGGGCGGCAGCAGAACGAGCCCCATGGGGCCGCGACGTATCGTCATAGTACGAACGGCAGCAGCATCTTTGTCCGCTGCATGTAAGCCGGGGGAATTATTCGGACATCAGCGCCTCCTCGCGGCGGGCGCTATAGATGCAATAGGGGGCCGACAGCAACAGTGGCAGCAGCCACACCAGACCGTATCCGATCGCCGAGCCGAGCAGGGCCAGGAGAATGCCGGCGTAGATCGGATGCCGGACGATCGCGTAGGGGCCGCCGCTCACCAGTTCGGGATCTTCCTTCCGCGACATCGGCATGCCCCAGTTGTGCCCGATATAGATCCGCGCCGCAATCGCAAAGCCGATGCCAAGTCCGGCCAGCAATGTTCCGATCGCTTGCACCAGCATGCTGCGCGGATATTCGCGCAGTGCCGCCTGAAGGGCATGGCGAATGGTAGGGACCTGGACTGCGATGATGATCAGCACTGCGGCCGCCAGCCGAACGGCCAAGTGTCGCCACCAGATCGTGCCGCCGACGCTGCGCTTGGCGCCCAAGGCCGCTATCGCCCAATAGACGATGAACACGAGCCAGAGGGCGAGGATGATCCAATGAAAGATCGGCATCAGCACGCGCCTCTCTGCAGGCAATGTTCACGGCCCTCGACGTCGGTACGGAAGGATTCGATGAAGCCGCCCTGGCGCTGACTGACGAACACGGTCTTGCCGTCCTCGCCGCCGAAGGCGAGATTGGTCGGCTCTTTTGCCGTCAAATGAATCTCGCGCAGCGGGTGGCCGTCCGGCGTCAGCACGGCGATGGCGCCCTTGAGGATGCGGGCCACGAACAGACGGCCGCTGAGATCGGTGCGCAGGCCATCGATCGTGTTCGGCTCGAACGTCTTGATCAGCTGCGGGTTGAGCAACGCGTTGCCGGCCAAGGTGTAGGACCAGATCTCGCCGCTGTTGGATTCCCCGACATAGAGCGTGCGTCCGTCCGGACTGAGATCGATGCCGTTGGTCGTGCCCATCGCACGCGGCGCGGTCATGACCATGCCTTGCATGGCGCCGTCTGCATCTCTCGCGATGCGCCAGATCTGGCCGCTACGGCCCTTCCAGTTCGGATCGCTCGCATAGATCGCGCCGTCATGGCCGAGCGTGATGTCGTTGGGTTGGCTCATCTGGTCGGAATGAAACACGACCCGAGGCTCGGTGCTGCCCTTCTCGATCGCAAAGATGTTGTGCTTCTTGTAGTCGGCGATGAACATCGTGCCGCTGCGATCAAACCGGATCGCATTGCCGATGCTGCCCTCGGGCAGCGCGGTGAAGCTCTGCGAGACCGTGGCTCCCGGCGCCAACTTTCCGATCGTGCCGGGCTTGCCGAGATTGACGACGAAGAGATTGCCGTCGCTGTCGACCGCCGGGCCTTCGATGCCGAAGGTGTATTCGCCCGACGGGGTGAGTTGCTTGCTCTCGAACAATTTCGGTGCGGCTGTCGCGGGAATGGCTGCTAGCACGAGGACCATGAGCAACGTAAAGCGCGGGATGCGCAGCGTGGGCAAAGGCGCGATGCGATGCTGCGTTCGCTTGAAGGCGGTGCGTGGATGGCTGTCGCGCATCGGGGCCTCATGGTTCTCCCGGCGATGCGCAGATCGTCCGGATACGCGCGGCTTGGCCGCGCCCTCACCATGAGGCTCTGTCATGTTACCGCAAAACCGGCCCTCGTCCTGAGGAGCTCGCCGGAGGCGAGAGTCTCGGAGGACGGTTGCGGGAGAGATCATTGGCCGAGTTTTTCCCATATGCGAAGGCCCTGTCCGCAAGGGGGAGGGGAGCGCGACGCGCTTGTGGATGGTGCGTGCCTGATGGGATCGCCGAGTCCGTCACAATGGCACCAGAAATTGCTGCTGGATGTAGTAGCCATCGTCGTCCGTGCAGGTGCCGTTCAGGTAAGTGTCGGCCGGCCGGAAGAACCGGCTGAACCCGGGCTTACCGTCAGCGCTTCTTTGTGTCACCACGACGACCTTCCCGAAGGGAATCTCGCCGCACTCCTTGCCGTCGCGCGCGAAGAATTTGCGGTGTGGCGGGCCGCCGGATTTCACCCGCATCCGGACGCCCGGCACCATCGTCGCGATCAGCTCATCGGCGACATCAAGCAGCTTGGTGTAGCCGGGTTCCGTCCTGGGGAGATTTTCGCCACCCGGCGGCATCAGCCGTTCCGCGCCGAGCCCGCGCAGTCGCTGGCGTAGGCGGCCGGCGTCGGGATCGCCAGGATAGATCCAGCCGTCCTGGGCCAGCATGAAGCGCAGCACGGTCTGATCCTTGTCCTGATCGGACTGGCCGGGCTTCAGGCCGAACTCGGAATGGCAGCCCGCACAATGTGTCTCGATCAGGCCCTTGCGGATGGATGTGAGCCGGGCACGGTTTGCCACGTCATCGGCAACGAAGCGCGCAAGCTGATCGATCAGCGCGGCGCTCCTGGTGTCGCAGGGCAGGGCGGGCGGCGGATCATCGCTGGTGCGGTCGATGCGGATCACGGTCTGGTTCTTGTCCTCGACCAGCCAGATCGCGCCGTCATCGGCGACCGTCATGCCGACCGGTGCGCCTTGCGGCCTGATGCCGTTGACACGGTGCCAGCCCGAGATGATCTCGTCAAAGGCGGCCGCGGGGACGAGACCGGATTCGGTCTGGAAGGCGCGTGTCGGCTCGGCGGCGCAGCTGACATGATAGCGCACTGGCGCTGGGCTCAGTTTCGGAAAGCCGTGGTCATCGACCTCGTAGGCGAGCAGGCGGCTGCCGGTCGGCCGATAGCCGTGCAGGCCGACGAGCAGCCTGCCGTCGAGCTCGGGGAATTTGTCTCCTTTGTAGTACAGCATGCCGAGCGGCGCGCCATGTGGCGGCAGCAGCGAGAAAGGCCGTTTGTACACGGCGCTGGTGCTGCAGAAATTTTTGTAAGGTCCGGCCTGCAGCACGCGCTTGAACTCCGGGCTCGGCGTGGTCAGGTCGTAGCAATAGGGCCAGCCATAGTGCCGGCCGGGCTCTATCGCGTTGATCTCCTCGTTGGGGGCGAAGATGTCCTGCAGGTCGCGGGCGTTCTCCGCTTGCAGAAAAGCGTAGCCGTCGTCGGGAAAGCGCGGATGCAGCGCGAGCGCCATCGAGTTGCGCAAGCCCCGCGCGTAGACCTCGTGCAGCGGATTGGGGTCGGTCGCCTTGAGTGCAGGGAAGATGCCGCCCGCGGGCGGTGTGAACATCCAGATCGCGGCGAGTGGCGCGTTACCTTCGGTCACCGCGCAAGGCTGCGTGATCGGTGCCGGCGTGAGGCAATTGTCGCTGTGCGAGCCGACATTGACGAACAGCCGTCCGGTCCTGTCGAACACGAACTGCTTCAACGGGTGCGCGCTCTCCTCGATCTGGGTGCCGTCAGGCAGGGTCAGCCGCCGGCCGGGGAGATCGTGGACGATGGTCTCGATCGTGGTCTTCGGCTGCGCAGCCAGCGGATCGAAGCGGAAGATGCTGGTGTCGGTCGAAGCATAGACCCTCCCGTCCGGCCCGGTCGCCAGGCCGAAGGGGTAGGCGATGCGCGTGATCAGCTCCTTGAGGCGCTGGCCTTCCGCTGCGGTCGGATCGAGCAGCAGCAGACGGCCGTCCTCATGGCCCCAGCCACCCATGTCCGCGACCACGAACAGCTTCTGTCCTGGAACCTGGAGGATGGCGCGCGGGAATTTCAAGCCGTCGTCGCGGCTCGCGACGAGGCCGGCGCAGAAGCCGGCCTTCATATCGAGCTGGAGCCGTGGGAAGGCCAGGGCGGCGCTGCCGCATTGCGCCGGGCCGAGCGCATAGCCGTTCTTGGCCGGCTGTGCAGAGGCGAGACCGCTCGCTGTCGCGAGCAAGGCGAGCGCGCCGCCGAACACCAGCTGCTGCCATGTCCGGCTCATCGGCCATCGCCCTCAATGGATGAGATGGTATTGCAGGATATAGGCGCCGGCGCCCGCGAGATAGCCGAGCAGCGCCAGGGCGCTGATCCGCCTGACGTACCAGAAGAAGTGAATGTTCTCGAGACCCATCGCCGCGACGCCTGCCGCCGAGCCGATGATCAGGATCGAGCCGCCGGTGCCGGCGCAATAGGCGACGAACTCCCAGATGAAGCTGTCGGGCGGATACTGGGCCAGGCTGTACATGCCCATCGAGGCCGCGACCAGCGGCACGTTGTCGATCACGGCGCTGGCCAGGCCCAGCACGATGACGATCAGATCAAGCCGCCCCACGGTCTTGTTGAGCCAGGCCGCGAGGGCCTCGAGGATGCCGGTGTGTTCGAGCGCCGCCACCGCCAGCAGGATGCCGACGAAGAACACGATCGAGGGCATGTCGATCCGGGTCAGCGCATGGGCGAGCGTCAGCCGGTGCTTGTGTTCGTGCGGCTTTTCGCGATGCACGATCTCGCCGACCATCCAGAGGATACCCAGCCCGAACAGAATGCCCATGAAGGGCGGCAGATGGGTGAGCGCCTTGAACAACGGGACCAGGACCAGAATGCCGAGACCGAGGAAGAACATCAGGTTACGCTCGAACAGGGCGATCGGACTGGTCGTCGGCCGCTCCGCGGCGGGCGGAGCGAGATGCTTGCCGCGCAGCGCGAAGCTCACCACCAGGAGCGGGACCAGCAGATTGAACAGCGACGCAATGAACACGCCCTTCATGATCGCCAAGGGCGTGATCTGGCCGCCGATCCACAGCATGGTGGTGGTGACGTCGCCGATCGGTGACCAGGCACCGCCGGCATTGGCCGCGATGACGATGATGGCCGCAAAGAACAGCCTGTCCTCGTCGCGCCCCGACAGCTTCTTCATCAGCGAGATCATCACGATCGCGGTCGCGAGATTGTCCAGCATCGCGCTCAGGAAAAACGTCACGATGCCGATCATCCAGACCAGCGTGACCTGTCTGGAGGTGCTGACCAGCGAGGTCACGACCTCGAAGCCGTTATGGGCGTCGATGACCTCGACGATGGTCATGGCGCCGATCAGGAAGAAGATGACCTGGGCCGTCGCGGCGACGGAGTCGTTGAGCTGACCCGTGACGTCATGCGTATCGCCGCCCAGGACCGCGTAGATCGTCCACATCAGGCCGGCGCCGACCAGCGCCGTGGCGGCCTTGTTGACGTTCAGCGGATGTTCCAGCGCCACCACGGCGTAGGCGAGCACAAAGACGAGGACGACGGCTGCGGTCATGGCCAGGCGGGTTCGAGGGACGCTCGCCGCAGGTATGACCGATCAGGGTGCGAGCAGCAAGCGGCGCAGGGCGGCCTGCGCGTGCCGCTCAGGCTGCCGCAAGCTCGGGCGCGCTGGAAAGGCAGTCCTGGCGCACCGCGCGCAGGCTGCGATGCAGCCAGGTCTTGATGGTGCCCACCGGGACGCCGAAGCGCTGCGACAGCCGGGTCCGGCTTTCGCCTTCGAGATAGGCCGCCGCCAGGAGCTGCCGCCGCTCTTCGGGAAGCCGCAGCAAGGCCTGGTGCGCGATCGGCTCGGCCCGCGCGTAGTCGAAGTCGTCGTCGTTCTCATCCGCAGGATCGGGCACCGACAACGCCTGGTCGAGCTCGGAGGTCGGAACGCCCCCGCTGCGCATCGCATCGATCGCGGTGTTTCGCATGATCGTGCACATCCAGGTGATCGGGGAGGCGCGGGCCGGATCGAAGCTCCTGGCGTGGCGCCAGATCTTCAAATAGCCGTCCTGCAGGACGTCATCGATATCGGCCAAGGCGGGCAGCAATGCGCGTACCGTCTTGCGCATCTTGGTCTTGGTGAGCGCGTGGAGCTCGGCGAAGGCCGCGTCGTCACTGGCCGCTACGGCCTTCAGCAACGCACCCAGATGTGCCACGCCTCCGGGCGGCGCCAACAGCTCCGATCGCATCGTCCGTCTCCCTCATTTCTCGATACGAAACGAGCGGGGCGGCACCGTGGATCACTACGGCGCGGACTGGTCAGAGCCGGACGAAGGGGCTGATCAACCGCCCGAGCAGGCCGTGAATGCGCAAATCGCCGGTCATGGCCACCAGGCACAGACACGGCCCTTCGTCGCCCACGATGGGACGATGATCGACCTCGTCATCGCCATAATCGAAATCACCCGGACCGTAGCGGCGGCCGGTGTGACTGAAGCTGCCCCGCAGCACGCAGGTGAGCTCGGTGCCGGAATGGGTATGGTCGAGCATCCGCGTACCCGGCTCGGCCCGCAGCAGGAAAGCGCGCGAGTTGCCCCCTCCGGAGAGCAGGATCGGCCGCATGCTGAGGCCCGGCGCGACGCGCCTGCGCTTGCCGATCGTGCAGCGCCGAACCAGTTCCGGCAGATCGGCCAGCTCGGGATCGAGGCTCGCGGGCTCGCTGATCCGCGGCGCGATCTTCGGGGCTTTCGGCCCGTTCTCGATGCGGGCCATGACCGCATCGAAGGCGCCGCTGGCCATCGCGACCGGCGGGGCGGCCTCGAGCGAAGCGCCGGCGAGCTGTTCGATGGCGTGCACGAAACGCCGGCATCGCGGACAGCCCGCGACATGGACGCCGACCACGAGCTGCTCGGCTTGGTCGAGCTTGCCGGCCGCGAAGTCGGCGAGCAGGTCTTCCGGCGGGTGATGGCTGATCGTCATGTCGGCTCGTCCAACAGTTCTCTCAGGCGATTCATCGCCAATCTGATCCTCGACTTGACGGTCCCCAGCGGCAGGCCGAGCACCGTTGCAATTTCCGAATGGGGCCGCTCCTCGACGAACGACAGGCGGATCACCGTGGATTGCTCGGTGGACAATCTTTCGATCGCTGCGGCAACGTGCCTCGCGTCTTCAGCCCGCGACATGATCAGATCCGCCGCCAGGGCCGGGTCGGCCTCATCGTCCAACGCTTCTGCGTCGACGAGTCGGCCAGCGCGCGCCGCGCGCCTTGCCGCATCGATCCGCAGGTTGCGGGCGATGGTGAAGATCCAGGCGGATGCCCCGGCGCTCGCCGGATCGAACTGGGCGGCCTTGGTCCAGACCGCGACCATCGCGGACTGCGCAATCTCCTCGGCGTCGTCGGCGTTCGAGCCGGTCTTGATCAAAAACCCTCTGATCCGCGGCGCAAAGTACTCGAACAGGGTTTTGAACGCCTCGCGGTCTCCGCGCGTTGCGACGCGTCCAATCAATTCCGCCCAGTCCACCTTAGCCTTCGGCCTTCTGCTCACGTCGCGCAACCGTGCGCCTAGAGGCGAACGTGGCGCTCTCCGCCGGGGGGATGCGATGTTCCATCCCGCAAGTTTAGCAGCTCGAACTCCGGTGGTCATCGTCCTGGCGCGCCTGGTTCCATCTGCCCAGAACGCGTGAATGCGTGGGTTGGATCACCGAAGCCGGGATTTTGTCGGGCCTCGGTCGGGCACCCAGGCCAGGGGGTCTAGCTGGCCTTGCGGACGTCCTGCGGACCGGACCGGAGGTTCTGGAAGAACTTCTCCACCTCGCGTGCCAGGCTTTCGGCGGTGGCGTCGAGGTCGCCGGACGCGGTCAGTACCGAGACCGCGGCGCTGCTGGTCTCGCCGATCGCATCGCGCAGCGAACCGATATTGACGACGAGGGTCTGGTTTCCTTGCGCGGTCGACTGTGCATTGACCGAAATCTCGCGCGTGGCGGTGTCCTGCTGCGCCACCGCATTGGCGATATTGGACGTGATCTCGTTGATGCCGCGCACGGCGTGACCGATCTCGCGCACGGCGTCGACGGCGGTCTTGGTCGAGGTCTGGATCTGGCCGATATTGGTGCTGATTTCCTCGGTGGCCTTGGCGGTCTGGCCGGCCAGCGCCTTCACCTCGTGGGCGACGACGGCAAAGCCGCGCCCGGCCTCGCCGGCCCGCGCCGCCTCGATGGTTGCATTCAGCGCCAAGAGATTGGTCTGCTCGGCGATGGTCTGGATCAGGGTCAGGACGCCATCGATGCGCTGGGTCGCGGCGGCGAGCCCCTCGATCTCCGAGATCGACCGCTCGGTGCGCTGGCCGGTCTGCTCGACCGCACTGGCAGACTGCCGGATCTGCCGTCCGATCTCCTCGACCGAGGCCGACAGCTCTTCGGCAGCGCTGGCAACGGCCGAGACGTTGCTGGAGGCTTGCGTGGTGGCGCCAGCGGCCGCCGCCGCGCGCTCATTGGCATTGGTGGTGAGCTGGTTGATGGTCTCGGCGGTGCGGCGCATCGCAGCCGCGTTCTGGTTGACCGTCTGCATCACGGTGCCGATCGCCTGCCTGAACTCCTCCACTGCCTGCTCGATGTGACGGGCACGGGCCTCGCGAATCTTGGCGTCATCGGAGACTTGCGCGTTGAGGTCGCGGTTGTGCGCCATCGCCTCCTGGAACACGCGGATCGCGCGGGCGAGCTCGCCGATCTCGTCGGCGCGCTCGGCGTGCGGCACGACGATGTTCTTTGCCCCGGTTGCAACCTGACGGATCGTGGTGGTGATCACCGACAGCGGCTTGGCAATCGAGCGTGCGATGATGACGACGCCGGCCACGACCAGCAGCATGGCGAGCCCGCCGAGGCCGGTCAGCAGCAGGGAGAATTTCCGATTGGTCTCGGTGTCGTCGGCGATGCGGCGGCCGCGTTCGGCATAGACCTTGGAGAGCGCCTCGAGATCCTTGTTCAGCGCGGAACGCACCGAACGATTGGCGTCGTTGTCGCCCCATTCGCGACCTGCCGCCGGGCTGATCTCGTTGGCACGGCGCACCAGCTCCTTGCGGAACTCCACGAACTGCTCGATGCGCTTCTTGAAGGTGGCGAACTGCTCGGCGTCATCTGTCTGAACGATCGCCTCCCATTTGCCGACGACGTCGAGAATTTCCTTGTTGAACTTCAGCAGACCCTCGCCGTACTTGCGGACCACGGCAGGGTCGGTCGACATGTAGACGCCGCGCGATTCCATCACCACGGCATAGACCAGCGAATTCACGCGCTCGACATTGAGCGCGGCGAGATTGGCGGTCTGGATCGCGTGCGTCAGTTCGCCGGCGCGGCGCGAATTGTAGTCGGACAGCCAGGTGATCGCGGCAGTGAGCAGTGCAAACAAGGCGAAGATCGCATAGAGCTTCACCGCAAGCGAGTGACGGGGCGGGATTGCTGAGGTCGACGGACTGGACATCATGGGCTCGGTCATGCGGGCTCGCTTCCGGGGCCGGGCAAGCTCGGTCGTCAAGACCTTATGCATCGGTGGTCATGGACAAAGCGTTAAGGTGAGTGCTCCACTACCATGCAACCATAAGATCTTTTTGGAAGCAGTTTCAGTCGCTTCGGCGGGGCGCGAAGGCGTAGGGATGAGCCCCGGCCTGGCCTGTTCGGAAAGCCGGCAATGCAGCTTGTGGAGGCCGCCATCGCATCGCATCGCATCGCATCGCTGCGCTGCGGTCATGACCAGATGATAGGCTGCGGCCTTGATCCGTCGCGCGACGCCTTTCGAAGATGGATGAGAACCCATGGTCTATCGCCACGTCATCGCCTCCACCGTCCATGTCTTCGACGATCTTCGCGATCTGTTGGCCAAGGCGACGCCGCCGCGTTCCGGCGACCGGCTCGCCGGCGTCGCGGCCGATAGCGCCGAACAGATGATCGCGGCGCGGATGGCGCTGGCAGACTTACCGCTCGCGCAATTTCTGCAGGAGCAGGTGATCCCTTACGAGCGCGACGAAGTGACCCGGCTGATCGTCGATTGTCATGATGCGACGGCGTTCGCGCCGCTGGCGTCGATGACGGTCGGCAGCTTTCGCGACTTCCTGCTCTCGGACGCCGCGACATCGGAGACGCTGGCGCGGCTTGCGCCCGGCATCACGCCGGAAATGGCGGCGGCGGTGTCCAAGTTGATGCGAAACCAGGATCTGATCCTGGCCGCGAAGAAGTGCCGGGTGACCACCGCCTTCCGCAACACCATCGGTCTGGCGGGTCGCATGAGCGTGAGGCTGCAGCCCAACCATCCATTTGACGATGCCAAGGGCATCACGGCCTCGATCGTCGACGGCCTCGTGCTGGGGGCGGGCGACGCCTGCATCGGCATCAATCCGGCCAGCGACGATCCCGCCGTGATCGGCGGTCTGCTGCGCCTGCTGGACGAGATCATCGCGCGCGGCGCGATTCCGACCCAGGCGTGCGTGCTCACGCATGTGACCACGACCTTGCGGCTGATCGAGCAGGGCATGCCTGTCGATCTGGTATTCCAGTCGATCGCCGGCACGGAAGCTGCGAATGCGAGCTTCGGCGTCAGTCTCGCGCTGCTGCGCGAGGGGCTGGATGCGGCGCACGCGCTGCGCCGCGGCACGGTCGGTGACAACGCGATGTATTTCGAGACCGGGCAGGGCTCGGCGCTGTCGGCCAATGGACATCACGGCGTCGACCAGCAGACCTGCGAGGCGCGGGCTTATGCAGTTGCACGCGCCTATCAGCCGCTGCTCGTCAACAGCGTGGTCGGCTTCATCGGGCCGGAATATCTCTATGACGGCAAGGAGATCATCCGCGCGGGGCTGGAGGACCATTTCTGCGGCAAACTGCTCGGCCTGCCGCTCGGCGTCGACATCTGCTACACCAACCATGCTGAGGCCGATCAGGACGACATGGACGTGCTCCTGACCTTGCTCGCGGCCGCCGGCGTCACGTTCATCATGGGGGTTCCCGGCGCCGATGACGTGATGCTGAACTACCAATCGACCTCGTTCCAGGACGCGCTCTATGTGCGCGATTTGTTCGGCCTCAAGCGCGCCCCTGAGTTCGAGGAATGGCTGGTGCGGGTCGGCCTCTGCGACGGCAACGGCCGGCCTGCCGCGGGCAACGGCCTGTTGCCTGATTTCGCCGCGCGCCTGATCGCCTGATCCGCGGGGTGCAGGTCTTAGTTCCGAACGGCAATGAACATAGGCTATTCGTCGTGCGTCAAAGCGTCGCCGAGCCGCTGTCGAATCTCCCGCAAGTCAAATCTCAAGGAAGTGGTGGCGCGTCGGGCGTGACGGCCTTATGCTGGCGTTGCTTTGCATGATGTCGCAAGGGACGATCGATGAGATTCGAATGCATCGAGACCGTACGTCGCATTCTTTGCGTGTTCCCGCGCTATACGTCCTCATTCGGCACATTCGAATACGCCTATCCGCTCACCGACGGCGTGCAGGCCTTCATGCCCCCGCAGGGGCTGCTCCTGATCGCGGCCTATCTGCCGAGAGAATGGCAAGTCCGTTTCATCGATGAGAACATCCAGCCCACGAGCAGGGATGATTTCGAATGGGCGGACGTCGTGTTCGTCAGCGGCATGCATATTCAACGGCAGCAGATCAACGATGTCTGCAGCCGTGCCCACGATTTCAATCTGCCGGTCGCGCTCGGCGGGCCCTCGGTGAGCGCCTGTCCGGATTATTATCCCGATTTCGACTATCTGCATGTCGGCGAACTCGGCGACGCGACGGACGAACTGATCAGACTGTTGTCGCACGACGTGTCGCGGCCGGCGCAACAGGTCGTGCTGCAGACCAAAGAGCGCGTGGCCATGACCGATTTCCCGGTCCCTGCCTACGAGCTTGCCGAGGTGACGAAATATTTCCTCGGTAGCATCCAATATTCCAGCGGGTGCCCATACCAGTGCGAGTTCTGCGACATCCCGGGCCTTTACGGCCGCAATCCCCGCATCAAGACGCCGCAACAGATCATCGCCGAGCTCGACAAGCTCAGGGAGTGTGGTGTCACCGGCTCTGTCTATTTCGTCGACGATAATTTCATCGGCAACCGCAAGGCGACGTTGGAGCTGCTGCCGCATCTGATCGAGTGGCAGAAGCGCACGGGTTATGTGATGCGGCTCGCCTGCGAGGCCACGCTCAACATCGCCAAGCGACCCGAGATCCTGGAGAAGATGAAGGAGGCTTATTTCATCACCATCTTCTGCGGCATCGAGACGCCTGATCCCGACGCGCTGACGGCGATGCAGAAGGACCACAACATGATGGTCCCGATCATGGAGGGCATCAAGACCATCAACAGCTACGGCATGGAGGTGGTGTCCGGGATCATCATGGGATTGGACACCGACACGCCGCAAACTACGGACGCGCTGTTGCAGTTCATCGGGCAATCGCAGATCCCGCTGCTCACGATCAACCTCTTGCAGGCGCTGCCGAAGACACCGCTGTGGGACCGCCTGGAGCGTGAAGGCCGTCTGGTTCACGACGACGGCCGCGATTCCAATGTCAAATTCCTGATGCCCTATGAGCAGGTGCTCGACTCCTGGCGCCGCTGCATGGAGGAGGCCTACGAGCCGGAAAAACTGTTCGCACGTTTCCAGTATCAATGCGATCACACCTATGCCAACCGGATCAAAGTCCCGGTCAGCGACGAGATGAAGAGCTGGCCGAACGTCAGGCGCGGCCTCATCATGATCGCAAAGATCGTTTGGAAGGTCGGCGTGCTAGGCGACTATAGGCGGCCGTTCTGGAAGTTCGCTCTCGGCCAGCTCAAGCGCGGCGAGATCGAGAATTTCATCGCGGTGTCGCTGATTTCCCATCATTTGATCATGTTCGCGCGCGCCGCCTCCCGCGGTCACCAGAACGCCTCGAACTACTCGCTTCGGCTACGCGAGGCCGCCGTTCCCGCCGAATGAGCCGCCGGTGAAAGACACACCCGCATCATCGACGTCGGACGGGCCGGAACCGGTCGCCCAGGCCCCTAAGGCAGCATCGGTCAAGCCGCTCTCCTTGGCGGATCTGCGTCACCTGACGCCGGCACGCCTTGCGCTGGGACGCGCCGGCGCCAGCCTGCCGACCCGGCCCTTGCTCGCGTTCACGCTCGATCACGCGCGCGCTCGCGATGCGGTGCATGCGCACTTCGATGCTGCTGCGGTTGCTGAAGATCTGGCGCAGCTCGATCTGACCGCGTTCACCGTTGCAAGCCGTGCCGCGAACCGCAGGGATTATCTCAGCCGCCCTGATCTCGGCCGCCGGCTCGATCCTGCTTCGGCTCAGGCGCTTTCAAGTCAAGCCCTGACCGGGGGACGAGCAGGGGATGTCGTGATCGTGATCGGCGACGGGCTGTCCCCGAAAGCGGTCCAGGGGCACGCCGTCGCCCTGATCCGGGCGCTGGCGCCCCGGCTGGCTGCCGCCAAGCTCACGCTCGGGCCGATCGTGATCGCCACGGGCGCGCGCGTCGCGCTGGGCGATGAAATTGGCGAGCTGCTGGGGGCGCGGTTGGTCGCGATGCTAATCGGCGAGCGGCCGGGCCTGTCGGCGCCGGACAGTCTCGGTGCGTACATCACCTTCGCCCCTCGAATCGGCCGCAGCGACGCCGAGCGGAACTGCGTCTCCAACATCCATCGCGCCGGGCTCAGCTATGACGAGGCTGCAGCCAAGATCGCCTGGCTGATCCGCGAGGGCTTGGCACGCCAGCTGACCGGCATTGCATTGAAGGACGAGAGCGACGGTACGCCGCAACTATCGGCTTAAATCCGCAGTGGCCGAATCGCGACGTAGGCGGAAATTATGGCCTCTCTCCGACTTGTGTCGCGGTGTGCGCTTGCGAGCAGCGCGAGAGACCTGCTAAACGGGCCGAAGAATTTTCGTATGTTTTCAAGGGTTAAGATCGGCTTCGGGCCATAATGCGGCCAATCATTCTGCGCTGAGCGGCCCTATTTTCGCCCTCTCTGCTCAGGCTTGAGCCAGGACCGAGCTTCAACGACTGGACAGGGCATGCTCGAAGTCAGACGCGACAATGAAGTCCATGTCGAAAAGGTCGAGACGCGGCCGCTTGGCAGCATCGCCTTCGGCCTGGAGCGGATTGGCTTGCTCGCGGTCAAGGCGCCGGTCATCTCCTGCATCGTGCTCTTGGTCCTGATCGTCGGCGCCGTGTTCGGCATCCACCGAATCAAGATCGATGATTCGCTCAGCCAGTTGTTCCGGTCCGACACCCAGGAATTCCACCAGTACGAAGAGGTGACGAAGAAATTCCCGGCGGAGGAGTTCGACGTCCTGGTCGTGGTCGAAGGCAAGAACCTGCTGTCGCGCGACAATCTGCAGAAGCTGCGCGACTTCGTCACCGACCTGCAATTGGTCGATGGCACGCGCGGCCTTGTCTCGCTGTTCTCGGCCCGCCAGGCGCCGGCGCCCGGCAAGCTGCCGGCAGCGCTGTTTCCCTCCGACCTTCCTGAAGGGGAGGCCTACGACAAGTTCATCGAGACGGTGAAGTCCAACGAGATCATCCGCGGCAAGCTGCTCTCCGAGGACGGTACGCTCGCGCTGGTCGTGCTGTCGCTCGATCCCAAGGTGGTTGCCAGCAGCGAACTTGGCAAGGTCGTCGGCGACATCCGCAAGCTGATGACGGAGGATCTGGCCGATACCGGCCTCAATGCGGATCTCTCCGGCGTTCCGGTCATGCAGCTGGAAATCCGCAACGCGGTCGAGCGCGACGGGCTCACCTACAACGTGCTCGGGATCCTCGCCGGCTGCATCATCGCGATCATCTTCTTCCGCAAGATTTCCTTCATGATCGTGGCGGCGTTTCCGCCGCTGATCGCGATTCTGCTGGCGCTCGGCGCGCTCGGCTGGGCCGGTTTCAATCTCAACATGTTCCTGAACGTGATGACGCCGCTCATCATGGTGATCAGCTTCTCCGATTCGATGCAGCTGACTTTCGCGGCGCGCGACCGGCTGATCGCGGGGCAGGACAAATATACCGCGTTCAAGAATGCGGTCCTGGTCGTCGGCCCGGCCTGCGTGCTGACCCATGCGACGGCCGGCATTTCCTTCATCGCGCTGCAATTCTCCGATTCCGACCTGATCCGGAAATTCGGCGAGGCGGGGCTCGCCGCGACGATCATCGCGCTGCTCGCGGTGTTGTCGCTGGTGCCGGTGTTCGGCGTGCTGCTGGTCCGCAATGAGCGGATCTTTGCCGTCAAGTTCCAGAGCGCGGACGCCGGCGTGCAGGGGCTGCGCAATTTCTGCTACTGGATCGCGGTCCGCATGGTCGGCCGGCCGGGGCTGTTCAGCTTGATCGCGGTGCTGTTCGTAGGTTCGCTCGCCGTGATCTATGCCAATCTCCAGCCGCGCTATCGGCTGGCCGACCAGGTGCCGGACAAGCGGCAGGCGGTCGCCGCGAGCAACCGGCTCGACGCAAAGCTGACCGGCGCCAATCCCGTCAACGTGCTGATCCAGTTTCCGAAGGGCGCTTCGCTCTATGCGCCGGAGACATTGCAGACGATCGCCGACGTCCACGCCACCGTGGAGAAGGCGGCCGGGGTCGGCAATGTGTGGTCGGTCGAGACGCTGCGACGCTGGCTCGCCGAGAAGGCGGGAAGCGACGACGTCGCGACGCTCAAGGAATATGTCAACCTGATCCCCGAGCATCTGGTACGCCGTTTCATCGACGCCCAGCAGGATGCGGTCGTGGTGGCGGGCCGGGTGCCCGACCTTGACTCCAGTCAGCTCCTGCCCGTGGTCGATAAGCTCGACCATGAGCTCGACGCGGTCAGGAAGAAGCATCCGGGTTACGAGGTCGCAGTCACCGGGCTGGCTGCGATTGCCGCACGCAACTCCGCCAGCATGATCGAGAAGCTCAACCATGGCCTGACCATCGAGTTCGCGCTGGTGGCGATGTTCATCGGGCTTGCCTTCCGCTCCTGGGTGGTGATGCTCGCCTGCATCCTGCCCGGCATCTTCCCGGTGGTGATGTCCGGTACCCTGCTGTGGGCGATGGGGGAGGGCCTGCAGTTCGCCAGCGTCGTGGCCTTGACCGTGTCGTTCGGCCTCGGGCTGTCGGCGACCATCCATTTCCTCAACCGCCTCCGGCTGGAGGGCAGGCCGGATGTCAGCGCGGCGGTCGCGGTAGAACGCGCCACCGTGCTGGTCGGACCCGCGCTGATCCTGACCACGGTGGTGCTGGCCTGCGGCTTGGTCGTGACGGTGTTTTCCGATCTGCCCTCGCTGCGCCTGTTCGGCTGGCTCAGCGCCTTCTCGATGGTCGCGGCACTGTTCGCCGACCTCTTCATCCTGCGCCCGACGGCGATGTTCCTGATCAACATCGCGCAGAAGTTCGGACGCAAGGCAGTGTGATCGCGGCCGCTCGAATGACGGGGCCGATGGGGGATATCGGCGGCGTACGCCCGCGCAGATGTGACAGGTTGAACGAAGCGCTTGGCCGCAGGCGTTGAGCAAACCACCGCTAAAAACGAACGGCCCTGACGAGGTCAGGGCCGTTGGCGAATTCGGATGTGTCGGATCGCGTCCGGGACCATCAGGTCTTCGACATCGTGATATTGACGCCGCGGATTTCGCCCTTCGAGCTGATGCTCACGGTCTGCTTGTTGCCGCTCGTCCGCAGCGACAGGCTGGCGGCAAAGCCGGCGGCCTGCACGAACACCTCGATCTGGCCGCGGCCGGCGGTGCCCTGCAATTCGCCGTTCAAGTTGCGGCTGGCCTCGCTCCAGTTGCCGGAAATGCGGTCGCCCTCGCTGGTCACGTCGCTCGACAGGATGAACTTGTAGCTGTCGCTGGCGCATTGCAGGCTCTGCTTGAGGGTCACGCCGGCCACTCGGTAGTTGGCCTTGCAGCGGATACGCTCGGTGGTCCCATCCGACAGCGCGACCGTCCCGATGCCCGACCAGTTGCCGTCGAAGCCGGCAAACGGGCCGCCGGATTGGGCGTAGCTTGCGGACACGGACAGCATCAACGCAGCGGACAGACCTGCGGCCTTGATCACGCGTCCAGAGAGACTTGAGCCAAACAGTTTCATATCGAGTTTCCCATCCAAATTGACGCTCTTCCGCAAGACACGTCTCGCCGCATCGACCACTTAGTGTCTCCGCACCCAGTGAGGTTCAAATGACGGACGAGCGGCGCGGTTCGAAGGCTGCGGTTGGCGAAGCCGCAAACCGCTCCTCGTGGTTTCGGCGGCGGCGCATCTAACGGTGTGCGCGGCATGCATGCAACAGCCAAATGCGAAAAACCGCGACTGTAAAATAATGCCCTAGTATCAAAAGCTTGTTTATGCGAAATGATCGACCCCGAGCCGGTTCGGTTCGGAACTTTTGGACGCAAATCTGGCCGCATTTGGCAGCGTTTCGGGCGCTGGGAGGGCGTGCGGCTCTTGCAAACCGAACGGTCGTTTCCTGACGCCATCGGTCGTCGGGAATGTCCGGCTGTCGAATGAAGGAACAAGATGCGTAAGATCTTTCTTGCACTTTCCCTGCTGTCGCTCTCCGTCTCCACCGGTGCTTACGCACAGCAGGCCGCTGGGCGCAGCGGTACTCCCGAGGAACAGGCGGCTTGTACGCGTGACGTGCAGAAATACTGCCGGCCCGTGATGGATCAGGGCGATTTCACCGTCTTGGCCTGCCTGAAGGAGAATCGCACCAAGATCAGCCAGGCTTGCGATCAAGTCCTGAAGACCCACAACCAATAAGCCCTCGTCTTCCGAAGTTGGGTTAACGGCCCGCCCGCACCGTTTGAGGCGCCGGCGGGCCGGATTGTGCAGTTTGCATTGGTTTTGGCTGCATCTTCGCCTATATGAGACCGGCAATCCTTCGCGATCGGCGAGGGACGGGCATTGTTCGCCACTGCGCCTGTCAACCTGATAGTTTGTTTTCCCTATGACCACCGCGAGCGATTTGCGATCCGGCAAGACACACCGGGACGAGAACTTTCCAGTGGCCTCCTGGATCATCCGCCCAGAGCACCGGCCGCTGATCCTCTCCTTTTACAACTTCGTCCGAACCGCAGACGACATCGCCGACCATCCGACGCTCGCGGCCGATGAGAAACTGCGGCTGCTCGATCTGCTCGAGGCCGAACTGACCGGCACGGGCGACACGCAGGACGTCGCGGTCAATTTGCGTCGCGCCTTCGCCGAACGGGCGATGTCGCCGCGCCATGCGCTCGATCTGTTGGCCGCCTTTCGCATGGACGTGACCAAGCTGCGCTACGAAAACTGGGACGAACTCATTCACTACTGCCGTTATTCCGCCATGCCGGTCGGGCGCTTCCTGCTCGATGTCCACGGCGAGAGCACCGCGACCTGGCCGGCCTCGGACGCGATCTGCGCGGGCTTGCAGATCAACAACCATCTTCAGGACTGCGGCAAGGATTATAGGGCGCTCAACCGCATCTATCTTCCGCAAGACGTGCTGGCCGACCATGGCGCCACCGTCGAGATGCTGGGCGAGCCGAAGGCGCCGGCGCCGCTGCTCGCCTGTCTGCACAAGCTTGCCGAACGCAATGAAGCGCTGCTCGACGAGGGCAGGGATTTGAACAGCGGCGTGAAGGATTTCCGGCTCGGGCTCGAGATCGCCCTGATTCAGGCCTTTGCGGATCGTATCGTGCGCATGTTGAAGGAGCGCGACCCCTTGAGCGAACGCGTCCATCTCAGCCCGCTCGAACTACTTGGCTGCAGCGTCGGCGCCGTCACCGGCGAAATCGGCCGTCGCCTGGCCGGACGTCATCCGGCCTCGAAAACGGCGGCCGGCGCATGACGTTCGAAGCCACTGCCGAGACTCCCGATTACGAGGCTGCCGCGTCCGGCAGCTCGTTCTACGCGGCCATGCGGATCCTGCCGCGCGCGCAGCGCGAGGCGATGCTGCAGATCTACAGCTTCTGCCGCCAGGTCGACGACATCGCCGACTCCGAGGGGCCACGCGACGAGCGGCTCGCCGCCCTGCAGCGCTGGCGGGAGGATATCGACGCATTGTATCAGGGCCATCCGCCGGCGCGGCTGCGCGATTACGTCCGCACGGTCAAGACGTTCGGCCTGAAGCGCGAGGACTTCCTTGCGGTCATCGACGGCATGGAGATGGATGTGCCGCAGGACATCCGCGCGCCCGATTTCGCGACCCTCGATCTCTATTGCGATCGGGTGGCGAGCGCCGTCGGACGCCTCTCTGTTCGTGTGTTCGGCATGCCGGAGCAGGACGGCATTCTGCTTGCGCATCATCTCGGCCGCGCGCTGCAGTTCACCAACATCCTGCGCGATATCGACGAGGACGCGCAGCTCGGAAGGCTTTATCTGCCGCGCGAAGCGCTCCTGCATGCCGGCATCACCGGCGACGATCCGGCCAAGGTGACCGCAGAGCGCGCCTTGCCGAAGGTCTGCAACTCGCTCGCCGTTCACGCCAAGGCACATTTCGAAAAATCCGACGAGATCATGCAGCGCAATCGCCGCCGGGCGGTGCGCGCGCCGCGGATCATGTCCAAATACTATCGTGCCGTGCTCGATCTGCTGCTCGCGCGCGGCTTCAATGCCCCTCGCGAGCCGGTGCATGTGAGCAAGCTCACCAAGCTCGGCATCATCCTCCGTTACGCCCTCATCTGATGCAGAAAACCGCTCACATCATCGGTGCCGGGATCTCCGGTCTTTCGGCCGGCGTGCGGCTCGCCAATGCCGGCTATGTCGTGCATGTCCACGAGGCGACGCAGCAGATCGGCGGTCGCTGCCGCTCCTATTATGATGCCGCGACCGATCTGGTGATCGACAACGGCAATCACCTTTTGCTGTCGGCCAACCATCATGCGCTGGCTTACGCGCGCACCATTGGTTCGGAGGCGGGCCTGGTCGGGCCCAAACAGGCGCAATTCGCCTTCGTCGACATCAGGACGGGTCAGCGCTGGCTGCTCGATCTCGGCGATGGCCGGTTGCCGCTGTGGGTGTTCGATGCGAGCCGGCGCGTGCCGGATACGGCCTTGCGCGACTATCTCGCGCTGTCGCCGCTGATTTGGGCCGGCACGAACAAGACGATCGGCAGCACCATTCCCTGCAAGGGCACTTTATACGATCGCCTGGTTCAGCCGCTGCTGCTGGCGGCGCTGAACTGCGACCCGCCGGAAGGCTCGGCCGGACTTGCCGGCGCGATCGTGCGGGAGACCTTGCTCGCCGGCGGGCAGGCATGCCGGCCGCTGATCGCGCGCGACGGTCTCTCCGGCGTGCTGATCGATCCTGCGGTCAAATTCCTGGAAAGCAGAGGCGGCAGCGTGCGCACCGGGCGCGAGCTGCGCAGCTTGGAAACCTCCGGCGGCCGCGTGTCGGGGCTGGCCTTCGGCGGGGGCGAGACCATCGCAGTGGGTCCGAACGATGTGGTCGTGCTGGCAGTGCCGCCGAGGGCGGCGCAGGCGCTGCTGCCGGGCCTGCCGGCGCCGACCAAATTCCGCGCGATCGTCAATGCGCATTTCCGCGTCGACCCGCCGCGCGACGCCGCGCCTATCCTGGGCGTGGTCGGCGGCCTGGTCGAATGGCTGTTTGCTTTTCCGCAGCGGTTGTCGGTGACGATCAGCAATGGCGACCGCCTGGTCGACCAGCCGCGCGAGGAGCTCGCCGCGGCGATCTGGGCCGATATCCGCAAGGCCGCCGGGATTTCGGCCGACCTGCCGGCGCAATTGCCCCCTTGGCAGATCGTCCGCGAGCGGCGGGCCACCTTCGAGGCGACCCCGGAACAGAACGCGCTCCGGCCGGGCCCGAAGACCGCGTTCCAGAATCTGGCGCTTGCCGGTGATTGGACCGATACCGGGTTGCCAGCCACCATCGAAGGCTCGGTGCGCTCCGGGGACCGCGCGGCGGATCTCATGCTGGCGAGCGGTTGAGCTCGGCTACCCTCGGGCCGGTATTGGCGACGCCTGAGTCGATTTTGCGGCTCGGTTCTGCTAGAATGGCATGAATTTTGCTATATAACGGGCCGGGCGCTGATGAAGGCATGCCCTCCATCGCTTTCGCACAGCACGCAGGACCAAATGGCAACACCGGGCAAAAAACGCATGTCGGACGGCCGCACTGCGGCGTAAACGGGGTTTCCTGACGAATTCTTTCTGCGTAATCGTAGGATTTGTGAATGCTTCTCGCTTCGGGTGTCCCCCGCGGCGGAGAAATTGGGACAAGAGATAGCAGGGTGTCAGGGGTCGGATTGTGAAATTGGGGACGGGGGACAGAACGTCCGCGGATCGCCCGATCGATCCGCGGCCAGTCTTGGTTGTGACTGGCCTGGTACAGGAAGCCCGTATCGCGGCTGGTCCTGGGATGATGGTCATCTGCAGTTCGAGCGATCCGCAGCAATTGCGCTCGCTGCTCACCGTGTTCGACCCGACCTCGATTCGCGGCGTCATCAGCTTCGGCGTGGCTGGCGGACTGGATCCGTCACTGAAGGCCGGCGATATCGTCGTGGCGACGGAGGTCACCGCCGGTGACGCGCGCTGGTTTGCCGGGCTGTCCTTGAGCGAGTCGCATATCGCGCGCGCGGCCCTCGGCCGACGCCGGGTGGTTCGCGGCGTGCTTGCCGGGGCCGAGGAGGTCGTGGTGGCGCAGGCGCGCAAGGCGGCGCTGCGGATGAGCACGGGCGCGGCTGCGGTCGATATGGAGAGCCATATCGCGGCGGCCTATGCCACCGAATACGGCCTGCCTTTCGCGGCGCTGCGCGTGATCTCCGATCCTGCCCACCGCACGCTGCCGTCGCTGGCCAAGGACGCCATCAAGCCGAATGGCGACATCGATCTGCCGTTGATCCTGCGCGGTGTAGCGCGCAATCCCGGCGTGCTGCGGGGCTTGGTCTCGACCGGCATCGAGTTCAATCTTGCTCTGCGGTCGCTGCGCGGTTGCCGCGATTTTCTACTGAACAGCCTCTTGGGGGCTGAGGCATTTGCCGGCACCACGGAGCTTGCTGCCGCCGAGGGCTGAGTTCAGTCCCGGCCTTCGGAGCGGGACGTCAACGCTGGCGCCCGAACTCGACGGCAATGGCGATGGGCATCTCGGCCGGTGCGGGATCGAAAGGCACGCTGGCGCGAATGGTCTTCAGCGCGCTGGTGTCGAGAAGCGGTTGGCCGCTGCTGGTAACGATTTTCAGGGTTTCCGGACGGATATCTCCGCTTGGCAGAACGACGAAGGATACCTTCGCGGTGCCCTGAAGCTTGGCCTTGCGAGCGTCGTCGGGATACACCAAGTGGGCCTGCACTCTCTTCGACAACCGCGCGCCATATTCGCGGCGCAGAGCGATCTCCGCCTTGCGATCGGGCTGGACGGTATGGGCGACCTGACCCTCCTGAGCACCAGCGATGGTGTCGTCGCTGGTGCCGGCTGATTTTGTGTCGGCCTGCGGCTCCGGCTTCTGTTCCGTCGGTCGAGGCGCGGGCGGCGGCATCGCCGCATCCTGGTCATCGATCGGATGTTGTTCGGCGGCTTCCGAAGCGGGCGTTTGCGCGGGCTTCGTCGGTTCTGGCTTATCCTGCTCGACGGAGCCCTTGATCTCCTGCTGCACGATCGCTTCGGTTTGAGTGTCCGCGACGGCGCCTTGCAATTCGACCACCAGGCTCGACGGTTCGTCCGGTGGTGCGGCCCACGTGGACCAGACGTACGAAGCGGCCGGCGCGGCATGGAGCAGCAGCGAGGCTGCAAGACCATGCCAGATCGTGAACCAGGATCTTCGGCTGGTGTTGTCTGCAGGCATGGCGGTCTTCCTTCCCGGAGAACGCCGCTACCGGGACAGAGTCTGGGTCTGCACGGCGGTCTTGCTGAAGTTGAGCCGCTTGAGAAGGTCGGCGACGTCCACGAAGTTCTGGAACGGCGTGGCGCGATCGGCGCGGATCAGGAACGACGTCTCGGGCGGCAGCGCCTTGATCCGGCTTTCCAGCTCGTCCTTCGTCACCAGCGCGCTGTCGAATGCCAGCGCGCCGGTGGCGGAGATCTCGATGATGATGTCCTTGTGCTTTTCGACCTTGGTCTGCGAAGCCTGAGGCAAGGCGAGGGGAATGCGTCCGGTGGCGATGAAGTTCGCCGTCGTCAGCACCATGGTCAGCAGCACCAGCATGATGTCGACGAAGGGAATGACGTTGAGGGTCTCGAATGGTTTCTCATCCATGGGCGATCTCCCACCGCACGAGCAATACCTTGGTCTTGCGCAGCAGCGCGTTGTAGGAGACCACCGACACCAGGGCGACCACGAGGCCGACCGCGGTGGCCTTCAACGCCAGTGCAAGGCCGACCATGATCTTGCTGGCATCCGCCGAGGCATCGAGTCCCATGTTGTAGAACGTCAGCATGATGCCGAGTACGGTGCCGAGCAGGCCGATATAGGGAGCGTTGGAGGCGACGGAGGCGACGACGATAAGGCGCCGGGTCAGTTCCAGTTCAAGCGCCTTGATATTCGTGAAGCTGTCCAGATCCACGGCGCGGAAGAAGAAGATCCGCTCGAGCACGATGGCGACGACGACGACGCTCAGCGCGATCAGAACCCCGATGATGCCGTAGTCGATTGCGGCCGACAGCCATTGCATCTCCATGTGGATCTTCCCGGAGGTTGAGCGGTTTGGTCAGAAGGTCACGCCGATCTGCACCAGGGCCTTGGTGCCGCGGTCATAAGTTTGCGCGCCGGCATTCGAGCCATAGCTGTGGGCGACCTGGGCCTTGAGCAGCACCAGCCGCCTCGGCGAATATTCGTAATTCGCGTAATAGCCGAGGCCGACGGCATTGAGTTGGGTGTAGCCCTTCTGCAGCGTCGTGAACGCCGGGTTCTCCAGCCAGACCGCACCGACATCGGTGAACAGGCCGACCGAGTGGCGATAACTCTGAATCTCGGGCAGGGCGTATCTCAGCTCTGGCGTGAACAGATAGCCGCTATCGCCGGCCAATCCCTCGTCATAGGACCGCACGCCGTAATAGCCGGTCAGGCCGAGTTGTTCGCTGGAATCCAGATTGCCGCGCAGGAATTTTTGCGCCCGGACGCTGGTCGCAAGCGACAGCTTGTCCGTGAAGGCCAGCACCGCATTGAGGTTCAGATTGATCTTCGCAAAGTCGCCCGCAGTGTGGACGCCGGCAAGATTCGTCGCCCGTTGCGCCGGATCGGGAAAATCCACCGTGCCTCCGGAGATGGAAAACATCGCACTGGTGATCAATGGCAGCCCTGCAAGGGCGCCTACTGTGTCGCGGGTGACGCTGAGGAGTCCGACGTCCATGTTGCGGTCGGCGATGGACACGCCGAGGACGTTGTCGTTCAGCTTCTTATGGGTGTATCCGCCTGAGATATAGATGCTCTCGTCGCGTCCGCGCAGTACGGGATAAGTCAGGGCGGCGCTGAACGCGTCGGCAGTGCCGGTCGCGTTGAGGCTCTGATAGATGCTTCCGAGCGTATAGGTGGTACGATAGGCTGCGATCTCGCCGCGCAATCCATTATAGCCAAGCGGAGCAGAATAGGCGATCCGCCCGTTCAAGAGATGTTTGTCGTCCGTCACGATCCCGAACGCCGAGAGCCGGTCGCCGAAGCCGAGCGGCGAGTTCAGGTTGATGCCGCCGGTGAGCCGGTCGCGGCCGGTGTAGGGCGAGCCGAAATTGTCAGCGAGCAGGTAGCCGTCGACGCGCCGCGCTTCCGGCACGCCGAACACGAAATCGGACGTCTCAGGCTGCTGCCCGCGCGCGATCGCAACCCGCGGCATGCCGGCGCCGGGCAGATCGGAGGTCAGCAGCATGGCCCGTTCGAGCTCGTCCTGGTGGATGAACGGCGAGGCGGCCAGCGCCTGATCGATCACGCCGCGCAGGAAATCGTCCCGGACCAGCGACTCGTTCTTCAGGGTGATGGTGCCGTACTTGCCGACGACGATCTTGAAGCGCAGCACGCCTTTGCGCGCGTTCTGGGCCGGAACATAGGTCTTGGCGACGAGATAGCCGCGGTTGCGGTAAAGCAGCGTCACCTTGTCGGCGGCCTCGTAGATTTCGGCCAAGGTGAGCCTGCGGTTCTCGTAGGGCGCCAGGATCGCGCGCAACTCGGCCTCTCCCGTCAGTTTCGGGCCGTCGACCTGAATCGAGCGGACCAGCAGCTTTTCGTGGTCGTTGAGCGTGAATGGCGGGTCGACCAGCCGCGGCAGCACGGGCTCGGCATTGGTCTGAGGGGACGGAGCATGCTTGCGGGTTTCGTCCGCCTGCCGCACCGCGTCGCCAATGCCCGGCAACGTCTGTGCTTGTGTCTGCGCCTGCGACGGTTGGGCTGAGATCAGCGTCGTGGAGAGCACGCCACAGCAAACGAGAATTGCGGCTGACTTCATGGACCAACTACCTTTGGAATTTGCTGTGATGAGGACGGCCGGTTCACCAATGGCGGTCATTGGGGCTTCTCAGCCGGAGCGCCTTTCTTGCCGCCGCCCTGCAGGTCGAACCGCTCGCCGTCGACCTCGATGCTGCGGATGGTCGCGCCCAGATCGGAACCGCCATTGCCATTGTTGCCACGGCCGCGGCGTGCAGCTAACGCGCCGGCGACTGCCGCGGTCGTGCGGCGGCGGGCGCGATCGTCGTCGGCCTTGACGCGGTTCCCGATTGTCTTGAGGCTGTCGTCCATCCTCTCGCCGGCCGGAGAGCTCGTTGCCTGCGTGCCGGCCGTGGAAGACGCCGGGTTTGGCGGTGTCGCGGCGGACGTTGCTGCATTGCTCGCCACAGTGTTGGCGGATCGCGAAGCGGCCTGGGCAGTTTGGGCAGCTGCTTCCTTGGCAGCTGCCTCCTTGGCAGCGGCTTCCTTGGCAGCGGCTTCCTTGGCTGCTGCTTCCTTGGCGGCAGCGGCCCTGGCGGCTGCCTCCGCCGCAGCCTGGGCAGCGGCATCTGCTGCGTCCTGCGCTCTGCTGGCAACGGTCGACACGCGCCCAGATCCGGCCGAGTTGGTGACGGTTGTGTTGTCGGACATGCCGACCAGGCTGCCGGTATTTGCACTGTTTGGATCGTTCGACGTGACGTTTCCCGAGGCGTGATCCCCGCTGAACGTGCTACCCTTGCCGCTCGGGAAAGCCACGCCCGTACTTCTGCCAACGAGTCCGCCGACTGCCGATCGCCCGATAACGTTGCCCGTCGCATACGAATCCACGATGGTGACTCCGCCGGTGTCGCCCACCAGGCCGCCGACGGAACTGCTGTCTGGCGCCGTCACATTGCCGGTCGCGTGCGAGCCCGAGATGGTGCTTCCGCCGCCGAGGATGCCGACAAGGCCGCCGATGCCGCAACGGTTGTTCGGACAAGATCCCGCGGCCGCCCCTGTCACGGTAACGTTGCCGCTCGCATAGGAATCGGAGATGGAGGTGGAGCCCGAACTCGTCCCGACCAGTCCGCCGATCCCTGTGCCACCGGAAACTGCGGCGACGACGGTTATGTCGCCAGTGGCGTGTGAACCTGTGATCGTAGCTGAGTTGTAGCCGACAAGACCTCCGACGTTGAGGCTGTTCGTCGCAGAAATGGCAGTGTCCGCGTAGGAGTTGCTGATCGAACCGGATGCGCCTCCAGCGAGCCCGCCGACGGCATTGCCGCCTGTGACGGTGATTTGCGCCACATCGGAGTGGGAGTTCGAGATCGTACCGACGCTATAACCGACCAGTCCTCCGATCCCTACAACGGTCGAACTGACTGCGTTCACGGTCCCTGTTGCGTAGGTGTTGTCCAAAGTGCCGGCATTGGATCCCGCAAGCCCGCCGATGTACTGTTTGCCAGAAACTGCCGCGCTGGTCGCGTGACTATCCTTGACAGTACTGCGTGCAGACGTGGCCCCGACCAGACCGCCGACGGCAGTCGCGGTCCCGGCCACCGTGACACCATCCGCGTAGCTGCTTTGGATCACGCCGCCCGAATTGTTCCAGCCGACCAAGCCGCCCAGATTGCCGCTCCCGGATATATTCGAGACCGCGATGTAAGAATTACTGATCGTCCCACTATTTTTTCCGGCGAGACCGCCCACAGTGCCGGCGGACCCCACAATCGTGGCATTTGTGATGCCGATGTCGTGGACTGCCGCGTTCAATCCGACTACGCCGAACAGGCCGACATTGGAGGTCGCCGCGTTGATGGTCAGGCCCCTGATGGTATGGTTGCCGCCGTCGAAAACGCCTGAGAACGCCGTCGTCAAGTTTCCGATCGGCGTGAAGCCGGCACCGCTGTTCCAGCTTGCCGTTCCGCTCGCGTCCACGTCATTGGCCAGCACGACCGAACTCCCCAACAGGGAGGTCGAGCCGATACCCTGCAGGCCGTAGACGTCGGCGATCTGATACGGGTTGGCGCTGCTGCCATCGCCGCCCAACGCACGAATGAATGTCCCGCCGGCTATCCGGAAGTCAGCCGCGCTGAAGCTTGCCAGGGCCGTGCCGACCTGTCGCCATGTGCCGCTCGCCAGCGTGAAGGTGCCGACATTGACGGCGGCGATCGTGCTGATCTGGCCGGTCGCATTCAATGTCAAGCCGCCGCTGGCGGCCGTGATGGCCGAATTGATGTTGATGCCGTTGGTGGCATTCAGCACGAGGTTTGAGTTGGTCGACCAGCTGATCGTGTCGTTGACGTTGATGTTGCCGTCCGTCCCGTTCCCGCTGGTCGAAGCAATAGTCACCGTTCCGTTGGTGGCGAGCAGGGCTGATAGGGCGGCGCCCGTGGTGTCGCCACCGCTCGATGCGATGGTGTAGCCATCCGGATCGATCAGCCACGTTCCGCTCTTGCCGCTCGGAGCCAGAGTGGTGATGACCGCGTCATCCGCGATCTTCACCTTGTTGCCGCTGGTCTCGATCGCTCCGCCGTCGCCGCCTTTCGGCGCCGAGGCGTCGAGCTTGCCCGAGACTGTGGTGGTGCCGCCGTCGGCGATCAGCTTGATCGAACCGGTTTTGGCGGCGCGCGTCTTGCCCGAGCCGCCCGTGAGGGCGGCCATGGTGCGCGCCTGGATGATGCCGGAATTGTTGACCTGCGCCGACAGCACGCCATCTGCCGCCTTGGCGGTCATGATGACTTGCCCGCCGTCGGCGATGATGGCGCGCTTGTTCTCGACCAGCGCATTCAAGGTGCCGCGGTCGATGGTGACGTCGAGCAGCGAGTTGCCGCCGAAATTGAGGGTGATCTGGCTGCCGGCGGCCATGGCGACGGTGCCGAGCCTTGCGGAAATCACGCCGTCGTTCGCAACCGTGTTGCCGAGCAGCGCGACGTAGCCGCCGCCATGGGCGTGGATGCTGCCCTGGTTGACGACGGACGCCGCCGAATTGCCGGAGAAGGTGTACTTGCCCGCCATGAAATTGGCGTTGGAGATATCGAGCGTCGACGCGACCAAGCCGCCGACATTGACCTGGGCGTTCTTGCCGAACAGAACGCCGGCCGAATTGACGATGAAAACCTGTCCATTGGCATTGAGCGCGCCCGAAATGACACTGGTCTCGTTGCCGATCACCCGGTTGAGGGTGACTGACGAACTGCCTGGCTGGTTGAAGTTGACGGTTTCACCCGTGCCGATTGAGAAGCCTTGCCAGTTGATGATCGCTTTATTGGAGGATTGATTGATGTTGGTGGTGCTTCCGGCCTGGGAGATGCCGGCTGAGCCTTCGACCACTGTGCCGCCGAGGGGAGCGGCGAATGTCGCGCGTTGTCCGATCAATAACGCCGTCACCGCAGTCATGGTGGCGAAACAAACGGGAGGCCGGCGACGCTCTGTCCGGCGGATGCGGACAGTCAGGAACTGATCGAACATCACGGAAACTCACTACTAACGACATGCGCTATATATAAGTAAACATATCGTTAAAGGAGCTGCGGTGGGTAAGTCAATACTCAGTCGGCAACACTGCTCGTCAGATACTGCTGATTTTTTCCGCCGACAGCTGTGTTCATCACAAAGGTACGCGCGCGCATGCGATCATGCCATGATGTGCCTCGAAGACGAGCTACAGCGTTGCCGAAGCAGCGCCGTAGCTCGATGCGGACGGCTGTTTGCTATGGAGTGCTGTAGCAATAGTTCGTCAGGGTGGTGATCATCTGCGACGGCGGCAACGTCGTATAATCGGTCAGATAGGCGACAAAAGCGTCAAGTTCGGTGTTCTGGTCCGTCGTGCGGGTACGCGCAATTCTGATGCCGGCTTGCACGATAGGGTTATAGTTGAAGATGACAGGAGATACGCTGGTATCGGTCGGCGGATAGACCAAGGCGCTGCCCGATGTCGGGTAGCTTCCGTTCTGGCAGATTTGCGACAAAGCCACGAAACCGACAGTCGCAGTCTGGTTCTTCACGGCGGCAAGTGTCGTGTCGATGTTGCTGTACTCGCTGACCAACGGATTGGTCGAAAGCGGCGCTGTCAGGCCGTAGCGACCGGTCAGCACCGTGTTGGCCGCGAGGCCATAGGGAGCCGTGCTCGGATTGGCGATCGCCACGTTGTGATAGGTGCTCGAATTATAGCCACAGCTTCCGCCGCTGCTGCAGGTCACGTTCACATTCGGCGTATTGCTCCAGAACACGAGCGTGCCGACGGCGTAGTTGAATGGGCTGCCGACCACCAGTGATGAATAATTGGTCGCGAGATCCTGGGGATGCGCGGTGTCGGCGGCCAGGAAGAGGTCGACGCCGAGCCCATTGCCGCCCGTGATTTGACTTTCGAGCGTGCCGGTCGCCCCGTTTTGGACGACTGTGACCGTGCTTCCAGGGTTGGCGGTCTGGAAGGCGGCGATGAGATCCGCGATCGCGCTGCTGCCGGCCTGGCCCGAATTGTAGAAATTCGATGCAACCGCGATGTTGATATTGGCTGCCTGTGCCCCGAACGACGATGTCGCCAGCAAAGCCGCGGCGAGGCCGCCTTGCATGACACGCCTTATATTATTGCCTCTGTTCAACGTGATTCCCTTTCATTTCTTTCCATGCGCCCAAGGTCAGTATCAATCCTTGGAGCCACCAACGGTAGACTCAACCCCAGGGTCTACCTAATTAGTTACATATACCGCTATAGTTGCGCTTATATGACGGTAAGCAATGCGGGTGCGGGAGATATCGCTATATCACAGCATATATAATGGGCAGCGCGGTGCCGGCTCGCGTCGTCACGAGCTTGGATAGTGGGTCGGTGAGGCGATGATCGCGTTGGGGGGCGGGCGGCCGTGTTGCTGAGCGCCGGCTACGCTCTGCTGTCGTCGTCAGGGCGATCGAGATGTCCTGGCGGACAGCCTCCTTGGCCTGACGCATTGATGGGGGCGGGCTGAGTTGGCGCGACGGATTTCTGCTGGCACACGAAAAAAGCCGCCGGTTTGCCGAGATCGTCTCGGCAAACCGGCGGCCCGTGTGGCTCGCGGACCGTTGCGTCGTGGCTTTAGGCCGCCGTCGATGCCTTTTTCGGCTGCTGCGCTTCCAGCGCTTCGTCGCGGCGGATCTCGGACAGGCGCTTCTGCACCTCGGCCGAGAACACGTACTGCGCCGGGCGCTGCTTGGAGAGGTCGATCTCCGGTGCCATCGGGCCCGTGGTCTTGATGCCGCGCAGGCTGACCCACATCGCCTTCAGCGGGTTGGTCAGCGCGGCGTTGGCTGCCGTCGCCTCGTAACCGCAATGGGCCATGCAGTCGGCGCACTTCTCGTACTTGCCGGTGCCGTAGGAATCCCAATCGGTGGTTTCCATCAGCTCCTTGAAGG
Organism: Bradyrhizobium sp. SZCCHNS1022; assembly: GCF_032484835.1. Classification (NCBI taxonomy): domain Bacteria; kingdom Pseudomonadati; phylum Pseudomonadota; class Alphaproteobacteria; order Hyphomicrobiales; family Nitrobacteraceae; genus Bradyrhizobium; species Bradyrhizobium sp. SZCCHNS1022. The sequence goes on from NZ_JAUETT010000004.1 coordinate 311,465, forward strand.
TCTTCGTATAGCCCTCGCCGAGCAGATAGCAGGGCTTCTGCCAGCCAAAGATGTTGCGGGCCGGCATGCCCCAGGGCGTGCACTCGAATTCCTGATTGCCGGCCAGGAAGTCCAGGAACAGGCCGGAGTGCATGAAATTCCACTTCTTGCCCTTGCCGCGCGCGAACACGTCGCGGAACAGCTGCTTGGTCTTGGTGCGGTTCAGGAAGTGCTCCTGGTCCGGCGCGCGCTCGTAGGCATAGCCGGGCGACATGGTGACGCCGACGCCGAGCTCGGTGGTGAAGTCGAGGAACTTGGCGATCTCCTCGGCCGGATGACCGTCGAAGACAGTGGCGTTGACGTTGACGGTGAAGCCGCGCGCCTTCGCCGCCTTGATCGCGGACACCGCGCGATCGAACACGCCCTTCTGCGACACCGCCTTGTCGTGGTGGTCGCGCAGACCGTCGAGATGCACCGAGAAGAAGAGGTAGGGCGAGGGCTCGAACAGGTCGAGCTTCTTCTCCAGGAGCAGGGCGTTGGTGCACAGCGAGACGAACTTCTTGCGCGCCACCAGGCCGCGCACGATCTCGCCGATCTCCTTGTGGATCAGGGGTTCGCCGCCGGGGATCGCCACCATCGGCGCGCCGCATTCGTCGGCGGCGTCCCAGCACTCCTGCGCCGTCATGCGACGGTTCAGGATCGCATCCGGATAATCGATCTTGCCGCAGCCGGCACAGGCGAGGTTGCAGCGGAAGAGGGGCTCCAACATCAAGACCAGCGGGTAGCGTTTGCGGCCGAGAAGCTTCTGCTTCATCAGATAGGCCCCGATGCGCAGTTCCTTATGGAAGGGGATTGCCATTGCGTGTCTTCTTTCTGGACCAAACGGATTGCGATTAGCCCGCGACCAGCTCGGCCGGCAGGCGGAATTCGATGTTTTCTTCCCGTCCCGGGAGCACGGAGACCTCGACCGGTCCGATGCGCCGCAGGGCTTCGATGACGTCGTCGACAAGAACTTCCGGCGCCGAGGCGCCGGCAGTGATGCCGACGGCCTTGGCCTCCTTCAGCCATTCAGGATTGAGCTCGCTCCCGTCTGCGATCAGATAACTCGCGACCCCGGCCTCGGTACCGATCTCGCGCAGCCTGTTCGAGTTGGAGCTGTTGGTGGCGCCGACCACCAAGATCACATCCACCAGCTTAGATAGGTCCCTTACCGCAGATTGGCGGTTCTGTGTCGCATAGCAGATATCCCGGATATCCGGACCTTGAATGTCTGTAAAGCGGGCCTGGAGGGCGGCGATGATATCCTTGGTATCATCGACGCTGAGTGTGGTCTGGGTGATATAGGCCATTGGCGTATCGGCCGGCATCGGCAATTCCGCCACCTCTGCCTCATTCTGGACCAGGTGGACCGGGCCGGGAACCTGGCCCATGGTGCCCTCGACCTCGGGATGCCCGGCGTGGCCGATCAGGACCAGGGTCCGGCCTTTGGACATGTAACGCTTGCCCTGGTTGTGGACCTTGGTTACGAGCGGACAAGTTGCATTGAGCACCGGCAGGCCCCGGACGGCTGCTTCCTCTTCCACCGAGCGGGCCACGCCATGGGCGCTGAACACGGTCACCGCCAGCGGCGGCACTTCGGAGAGGTCCTCGACGAAGATGGCGCCCTTGTTCTTCAGGTTTTCGACGACGTATTTGTTGTGCACGATCTCATGGCGCACATAGACGGGCGGCCCGTATTTCTCCAGCGCGCGCTCCACGATCTCGATCGCGCGCACGACTCCTGCACAAAAACCGCGTGGTTGCGCGAGATAGACCTGCATCGGACGTCCGTTACCCACGTTGCCTCACTGTCATCCGTCACCCCGCGGCCGGATCAACGCTTGACGGGGTGCAATATCCACACCAGCGATGTGCCCCGGTTTAGGCCAGTTTCCGGCCGTTCAAGCGCAATGGAGGCGCAGGGCTTTGTGTCAAAATTTCCGGGAAGAGGGAAGTCTGTTTGCAAATGGCTCGCATGTGACTGGAAATACACAGTCGGATCAATTGTGGTATTTTAATAAGGATGAATAATATAAGTAATTACAACATATTATAATCTCACCCGTTCGTCACTTTACCGCCGAAGAGCGCCGCTATATCAGCCGCCCCGGGCAGGGCCGTCCGTGTGTGATCCAGCCCGCCTTCCGCAGCAGAACATCATCCTGTTGGGCTAGCCCGGACGATGGAACTCCGATAGGCAGCGGACGTTTCAGCCGAGCTCAAATATGAGAAAGTCAAGAAGTGCTCACAACTATTGTTGTCTCGATCGTCAGGGCCAGTACCCGGTTTGCATGGCCGACCTTGATTGTGGGACTCCTCCTTGCGGTGGGCGCCGGGTTTTATACGGCGCATCATTTCGTCATCAATACTGACATCAATACGCTGATTTCCCCCAATCTGGACTGGCGTCAGCGCGATCAGCAATACGAGCAGGCCTTCGATCGCGATCGCTCCATCCTTGCCGTGGTGGAAGCGCCGACACCGGAGCTGACCGGCGTTGCGGCCAACGCGCTGGTGGAGAAACTCAAGGGCGATACCACGCATTTCTCCTCGGTCGAGCCGCTCGGCACCGGCGAGTTCTTCGCCAAGAACGGCCTGTTGTTCCTGCCGACCGACGAGGTCAAGCAGTTGACCGAGCAGTTCACATCGGCTGCGCCGCTGCTCGAGATCATGGCGGGCGACCCTTCGATTCGCGGGCTGACCGGCGCGCTGGAGACCGGCCTTGCCGGCGTCAAGCGCGGCCAGGTCAAGCTCGACAGCACGGCGCGGCCGTTCGACTACATTTCGGAGACCGTCGAGACCGTGCTGAACACGGGTGACGCCACGTTCTCCTGGCGTCAGCTGATCAGCGACAAGCCGCTTCAGGACAGCGACAAGCGCGCCTTCATCCAGTTCAAGCCGATCCTCGACTACCAGGCCCTGGAGCCTGGCAAAGCGGCCACCGATGCCATCCGCCAGGCGGCGGCCGAGCTCGACTTTGCCGGCAAGTACAAGGCGCGAGTGCGCCTGACCGGGCCGGTCCCGATTGCGAACGAGGAATATGCCACCGTGCAGGAAGGCGCGGTCACCAACGGCATCGGCACCGTCGTGGTGGTGCTGGTCATTCTCTGGCTGGCGCTGCACTCGGCCAAGATCATCTCGGCCGTGTTCGTCAACTTGTTCATCGGCCTGTCGCTCACCACCGCGGTCGGGCTGATGATGGTCGGTTCGCTCAATCTGTTGTCGGTGGCGTTTGCGGTGCTGTTCATCGGGCTGGGCGTCGATTTCGGCATCCAGTTCAGCGTGCGCTACCGCTCCGAGCGCTACAAGAACGACAATCTGCCGGAGGCGCTGGCGGAAGCCGCGCGCCGTTCGGCGGTGCCGCTGTCGCTCGCGGCGATGGCGACTGCGGCCGGCTTTCTGTGCTTCCTGCCGACCGACTACAAGGGCATTTCCGAGCTCGGCGAGATCGCCGGCGCCGGCATGCTGATCGCTTTCATCTCCTCGATCACGGTGCTGCCGGCGTTCTTGAAGATCCTCAATCCGCCCGGCGAAATGGAGCCGGTGGGCTACGCGTTTCTCGCGCCGTTGGACCGCTTTCTGGAGAAGCACCGCGTGCCGATCATCGTCGGCACGCTGGGCATCGTGATCGCAGGCCTGCCGCTGCTCTACTACATGAAGTTCGACTTCAACCCGATGAACCTGCGCAACCCGAAGGCGGAATCGATCGCGACCTATCTCGATCTGCGCAAGGACCCCAACACCGGTGCCAATGCGATCGACGTGCTGACGCGCTCGGAGGCGGAGGCCAAGGCGATCGAAGACAAGCTGTCAAAGCTGCCGGAAGTGGCGCGTGTGACCTCGCTCGACACCTTCGTGCCTGCAGACCAGCCCACCAAGCTGAAGCTGATCGCACAGGGGGCGAAGGTCTTGGGGCCGGCGATCAATCCGGATCAGATCGACGCTCCGCCGACCGACCAGGAAAATGTCGAGGCGCTCAACTCGACGGTCGCCAATCTGCGCCGGACGGCGGGCGAGGATAAGGGACCGGGTGCGGTGGCCTCGCGACGGCTGGCCGACGCGCTGGCCAAGCTTGCATCCTCCAATGAAACGGTGCGCAATAAGGCGCAGGCGGTGTTCGTCGAGCCGCTCCGCATCGTGCTGGAGCAGCTGAACATGGCGCTGCAGGCCCAGCCCGTCAGCCTCAGCAACCTGCCGCACGAACTGGTCTCGCAATGGAAGAGCAAGGATGGCCTGATCCGGGTGGAAGCGGAGCCGAAGGGCGATCCGAACGATAACGACAATCTGCGCCGCTTCGCCAATGCGGTGTTGGCGGCGGAGCCGATGGCGATCGGCGGGCCGGTGTCGATTCTCAAATCCGGCGACACCATCGTAAAGGCGTTCATCCACGCCGGCATCTATGCGCTGGTCGTGATCAGCCTGCTCTTATGGGCGACGCTGCGGCGCCTGACCGATGTGCTCATGACCATCGTGCCGCTGTTGGTGGCGGGGGCTGTCACGCTCGAGATCTGCGTGCTGATCAAGCTCCCGCTCAACTTCGCCAACATCGTTGCTTTGCCGCTGCTGCTCGGCATCGGCGTGGCGTTCAAGATCTATTATGTCGTGGCCTGGCGGTCAGGCAGGACCAACCTGCTGCAGACCAGCCTCACGCGCGCGATCTTCTTCAGCGCGCTGACGACGGCGACGGCGTTCGGCAGCCTGTGGCTGTCGAGCCATCCGGGGACGTCCAGCATGGGCAAGCTGCTGGCGCTGTCGCTGGTGACCACGCTGGCTGCCGTGCTGCTCTTCCAGCCGGCGCTGATGGGCAAGCCGCGCGTGATCAAAGAAAATTAGCGCCGAAGAGCTAACCAAAAAAATGAAAGCGGTCGAGGATCTCGGCCGCTTCCACCTCTTGAGCATCGGCCCGTCTTAGTGGGTGTGCTCGATTTCCGGAAGCAGACAGATATCGCCGATCTGATCGCCCGGTTTTTTGGCTGCCGTCGTCGCCGCGCCAGTGGTTTTCGGCGCCGGAGCGATCGGTTTCTGCGTACCTTTGGCCATGCTGTTGACCGGGCTCGACGGGATCGGCGGACCGACGCGCGTCCAGGTTTCGCCGCCGCACAGGAAGCCGAGCACACATCCCTGGATTTCAAGGTGGTCTTGATCAGTCGGGGTGATTGTAGAGCTGTAGAGCTGGCCGTCCTTGGCGTTGTAGACTTGGCCTTCCCACTGATCCGTGCCTGCCTTTTTCTTCATGTCGATCAGAATCGACATGCCCAGCGTCGGCCGGCTCTGCTTGGCCGGATCGGGGTTGTGGGTATCGCGGCCACCGGGTGTCTTTTCCCAGGCCACCACGCCCCACATGCTGCCATTACATTGTGCGACTCGGATGTTAGCGACGCCATCTGCCACTCGCCAGTCTCCGGTCGGATCGGCGGCCAAAGCGGGCGACAGAAAGGAAGAAAATCCTACTGCGAACAGCACACCAGAACATGATATGACTGTGCGCATGAGAGATTTGGGGCGATGCAACATTGGCTGAAACCCGTGCTTGCTTTGATGGTGCGAATGGGGGCAAAACGCCGCATTGCGCGTTTTCAGTTGACGAAGCGTCCATCAACCGAAGTATGTAGCCGATGCTAAAATCCAATCTAGACGTTTCCGAGATGTTTGTGGAGCGCCAAGCGCAGCGCAGTTCCATGCATTCTCGGCATCTGAACGAGCAGTTGGTCCGCGTTCTCAAAACGATCGGATACGATGTCGGTTTCAAAAGAGGGCAGGGGCAGTACCTCTACGACCGCGAGGACGTCCGTTATCTCGATCTTTTGAGTGGATTTGGCGTTTTCGCAATCGGCCGCAATCACCCGACGCTCCGTGATGCGCTCAAGAGCGTGCTCGACAGCGACCTGCCGAACCTGGTGCAACTCGACGTTTCGACCTTGGCCGGCGTGCTCGCCGAGCGCCTGCTCGAACATGTGCCATACCTGGACAAGGTGTTCTTTGCCAATTCCGGCGCCGAGACGGTGGAAGCGGCGATCAAGATCGCGCGTGGCGCGACTGGCCGCCCCGGGATCGTCTATTGCAGCCATTCCTATCACGGTCTGACCTATGGCGCGCTGTCGCTGACGGACGATTCGAACTTCCGCGCGGGTTTTGAGCCGTTGCTGCCGGGCTGCACCGCGATCCCTTTCAACGATCTCGCAGCACTCGAGCAGGCGCTGTCGTCACGCGAGATCGCGGCCTTCATCGTGGAGCCGATCCAGGGCAAGGGCGTCAATATGCCCACCGACGAGTTCCTGCCCGGGGCTGCGGCGCTCTGCAAAAAATACGGCACGATCTTCATCGCCGACGAGATCCAGACCGGCATGGGCCGCACCGGCCGGTTCCTTGCCGTGGAACACTGGAATGTCGAGCCCGATATGGTGCTGCTGTCCAAGGCGCTGTCGGGCGGGCACGTCCCGGTCGGCGCGCTGCTGACGCGCAAGGCGATCTTCGACAAGATCTTCAACCGCATGGATCGCGCCCTCGTGCATGGCTCGACCTTCGCGAAGAACGACCTCGCGATGGCCGCGGGTATCGCCACACTGGAAGTGCTGAAGGCCGAGAAACTGATCGAAGCCGCCGCCAAGCGCGGCGCCGAGCTCCGTCTGGCACTGACCCGCATGGTGCCGGGTTATGAGCTGCTCAAAGAGGTGCGCGGCAAGGGCCTGATGATCGGCGTCGAGTTCGGACCGCCGAAATCGCTGCGGTTGAAGGCGTCCTGGAACGTGCTGGAAAGCGCCAACAAGGGGCTGTTCGTGCAGCTGATCACGGTGCCGCTGTTCAAGGATCACAAGATCCTGACTCAGGTTGCCGGTCACGGTCTGCACACGGTAAAGTTGTTGCCGCCACTCACCATCACCGAAGAGGATTGCGCCTGGATCGAGCGCGCCTTCGACGACGTGATCGCCCAAAGCCACAAGGTGCCCGGCGCGATCTGGTCGCTGGGCAAGACCCTGGTCGACAACGCCATCCGCAAATCGGCGTGAGGCGGATTTGATCGTAGGGTGGGCAAAAGCGCGAAGCGCTGTGCCCACCGCAGAGTCTCCTGAAACGGCGCTGTAACGTAACGGTGGGCACGCTTCGCTTTGCCCACCCTACGAATATGACCAGGATGACTTCGCCCTTGGGATGCGGCGGAGAAGCGATTTTGCTTACCCTGCGTTTTTCACCCCTCCTTATTCCCCCGCATCGCGGTCTCGAATTTCTCGCCGAACTCGTTGAGCTCGTCGGCGCCGATGTCGCTGATCGCCCAGAATTTCAGCCCGCGCTCGCCCCAGCGGCGGATGTTGAAGCCCTGAATGGTATCCATCTTCGCGGCGTGTTGCGCGGTGTCGGCGGTCTGCGCGACGAACAGGTTGATGATGTGCTGCCGACGGCGATAGATCACGGCCCCGATCGGGCGGGCATCGACATAGTCGAGCCGGCCGCCGATCAGGGTGAAGCCGAGCGCGGTCAGGTCGATCACCGGCGGAGCCACGTCGAGTTTGCCGTTGAACCAGGGCTTGACCGTATGCTGGTCGGTCGACAGCACGTCCGCGAGATGGCCGGCCTGCAGCGAGCGCAGATGGGCCGAGACGATCTCGGCCTCGATGCGCTGCTGACCGTCCTGGCGCAGCACGATGGCGACCAGCCCGGTCGCGGCCAGCGCCGACACCGCGGATCCCAGGGCAAAGCCCTTCAGCACCGAGCGGCGGTTCGGCGGCGTGGCTACCGCCGGCAGCGCATCTTCGATGCGACGGCGCAATTGCGGCGGCGCCTTGAAGCCGAGATCGGCGCGAGCGATGGCCTCCTTCATCTCTCTGATGGCCGCTAACTCGGCCGTGCAGCGTGGGCAGCCGGCGACATGGGTTTCCACCTCGCTGGCGTGGCCGGCGTCGAGCTCGCCGTCGGCGAGGGCATGGATCAGGATGTCGGCCTCCTCGCAGGTCATTCCGAAGACTCCTCTTCCGCGAGCCACGCAGTGCGCAGCATCGCGCGGGCGCGGGCAAGCCGCGACATCACCGTGCCGACCGGCACGCCGGCGCTGTCCGCGATCTCGCGATAGGACAGGTTGTTGATCTCGCGCAGCACGAAGGTCTCACGAAATGGTTCGGCGAGCCGGTCGATCAGCTTGCGGATCGCCGAGGCGTCGCGCTCGCGCAGGACGGTGCCTTCCGGCGTCTCCTGGGCTTCGTGCCAGAGCGGCGGCTTGTCCTCGGCTTCCGGCGCGTCGTCGATCGCCTGGATCTTCGCACTGCTGCGGCGGGTGAATTCAGTGTGGCAGACATTGCGCAGGATCGCAAACAGCCAAGGTTTCATCGCCGGGCCGCGATAGGTGTCGAAATGCTTGAAGGCGCGCAGGTAGCATTCCTGCACGGCATCCTCCGCATCCGTCGGATCGCGCAACAAATAGCGCGCCAGCGTATAGACGTCGTCGAGATAGGGCAGCGCCAGCTCGCGGAAGCGCCGGTTACGCGCGGCATCGTCGGTGTTCAGCGGCATCGTCTGCGGACCGGCTTTTGGGGAAGCGGGAGACGCCTGGCCGGAGGCGAGCCTCCGGCCAGGGAATATGCTGATGCCCTGGTTTGGCGCGCTACTCAACCCTGATCAGCCCGGTCATGTGCGGGTGCAGCGAGCAGAAATATTTGTAGTCGCCGGCCGCGGTGAAAGTGAAGGAGAAGCTGTCGTCGCTGTCCAGCGCCTTGGAGCGGAACTTTCCTGCGGATACCACCGTGTGCGGAATGTCGTCATGGTTGGTCCAGGTCACGGTGTCGCCGAGTTTCACGGTCAGCTCGGGCGGATTGAACGTGAAATTGTCGATCACGACCGCAGCCGTCTGGGCGTTCGCCTTGCGGGTTTCCGATGGCAACAAAATAGCGACCGCGGTGAGACGCACGCCGCGGAGGAGAACATCGCGTCGGTTCATGGGAAGGTCCTTCAGCCCTGCAGCGGCGTGTCGATAATGGCGAGCCGTTCGTCGCCGAGCTTGAAATTGATGCTGGCGATGCCGAGCAGGCTGCGCAGCCTGGCATCCTCCACCTTCATCGGGCCGGGCGAGGGCGCCGTGCCGGGCGCCGGCTGCGGGAAGGCGGTGGAGCGCGCGGTGTGGAAGGTGACGTTGCCTTCGACCTTCTGCATCACTTGGTGAATATGGCCGTTGAGCACGGTGACCGAGCCGAAGCCCTTCAGATAATCGAGCGCCCGCGCGCCGTCCTCGGTGCCCCAGCCCCATTGCGGATAGACGGTCCACAGTGGGATATGCGCGAACACGACGATCGGCGTCGATTTCGAACGGCCCTTCAGATCGCCCTCGAGCCATTCGAGTTGCTCGGCACCGAGATTGCCGAGGCCACCGGCCTTGAGGTCGACGACATTGACGAGACCGATGAAATGAACGCCGCTGGCGTCGAAGGAGTACCAGCCCGCGCCGCGCGTCCCCTTGCCGTAACGTTCCTTGTAGAGCTTGACCTCCTCGTCGAGGAAATCATGCTCGCCCGGCACATAATGCACGTCGAGCCTGGCCTGCGAGATGATGCGGTCGGCGTCGTCGAACTCGGACGCCTTGGACAGATGCGAGATGTCGCCGGTGTGGATCATGAAGGAGGGCTTGACCGGTATCGCGCCGACTTTCTGGATCGCTTCCTCCAGCGTGCCCAGTGCATTCGGATTGGCGGGTTTGTCGAAGCCGACATGGCTGTCGCTGATCTGCAGGAAGGTAAGGGGGGAGGCCTGTTGGGCGGCTTTGGCCGCATCGACCAGTCCAAGCGAGCGCGGCACGCCTCCCGCGATGGTCCAGAGCACGCCGGTACCGGCCCAGGTCATGCATTCCAGCACTTTGCGGCGGTTGACGCCGCTTTCCTCGTCGTGATCGTGATGGCTCATCGCGCTCTCCTTCGGCCCAGCATTGGGCTAGCGGGCGAGGAGATCGGTCGGAGAGCTGCTTTATTCCCGCCCGGCTGCTTTGAGCCGCGGATGACGTGCTTGTGAGGTAACGCGGACCTCAGGTCAAAGGAGGTGGGCCCGCCAGGCACATCTCGTTGACATGCCGATGATGGACGAGGTCTTTTCCCCGATCTTCTCGTCAGTCTGCCGGCCTCCCGCCTGTCGTGCAATTGTCAGCCGATTGTCAGCTCCGTCGGCTAAGCCTCGCGCGTTCGGAGCTCAGTATCGCGTCATGCCGCCCGTGTCGTACGGGCGGCATTGTCGTCTGGTCCAGGCTGCTGCGCTCGTTTGGCGCTGACGGGTCGGTTATCAGGGAAGCCGCGGCGAAGGCACGGTCCCAATCGATCTTCCTTAACGATCAATGAGTTGTTAGCGCTCTTCGATAGTTCGCAAACGGGTTTGCCGCGATAGGATGCGAACCTCGGAATCGGGGGGGCGCTCGTCATGTTTCGCAAATCGATCAGGCAGAAGATCATCGGCATCGCGGCCGGACTGATCGTCCTCGCGGTGATCACGTCCATCCTGTCGATGGTGTTGGCCAGCAGGGTCGGCCATCTGCTCGAAGAGCTGACCGGCAGATACATTCCGGCCTACGGCCATCTGGCGCGGGTGAACATCAAGTCGCTCGAACGTTCGGTTGCGCTGCGTCGCATGATGGGCGCGCGGATGATGGAAGCCGCACCGGACCAGGCCTCCTATGCCGAGCAATTGAAGCGATTCCAGGAGCTCGATGCCGATGTTGCCCGTGAGGCCGCGGCGGCGCGTCAGCTCATCAACGCGATCATCGAGGATCCCAGCACGCCATCGGACAACGCCGCGCTGGGGCGGCTGGACGCCCGGATCGAGGCGACCATGAGCGATCTGCGCCGCCGCGTGAACGAGGACAGTGCGCGGGTGATCGAGCGGCTCGACGCGCATGATTTTCCCGAGGCCGCTCGCATGATGGCGGAAGTCGACCAGTTACGGGACGAGTTCAACGGCCGGATCGACGGCATCCGCGCCGACATGCTGGGCCAGGTCGAAGCCAGCGCCGCCACCGTTGTCAGTGAACAGCGGCACGCGATCGCGATTTCGGCCGCGGTGACGGCGATCGCCTCGGTGCTGGGCTTCGTCTTCGCGATGCTGGTCGGCAGCGGCATCACCCAGCCGGTGATGCGGCTGCTCGAAGGGACGCGGGAGGTCGAAGCCGGCCGGCTCGATCAGCCGATCAGCATCACCACCAGGGACGAGATCGGCCAGCTTTCGGCCGCCTTCAACCGCATGATCGAACGTCTCAGGCAGAATCAGCAGATCAGGGAGACCTTCGGCAGGTATATCGACCCGCGGGTCGCCGAAGGATTGCTCGATCAGCCGGCACTTGCGGCCGCCGACGGCCAGCGCCGCACCATGACCGTGATGTTCTGCGACATGAAAGGGTTCACGACGCTCAGTGAAGGCGTGACGCCGCAAGGCCTCGTCAAGATCATGAACCTGTATCTGTCGACGATGTCGGAGCCGATTCACGCCCATCGCGGCATCATCGACAAATATATCGGCGACGCGATCATGGCCTATTGGGGCCCGCCCTTCGTTGAAGAGGCTGAGCAGGCAAACCTCGCCTGTCTTGCGGCGGTTGACATGGTGGGACGCGTCGCCGGCCTGCGCAAGGCGCTACCCGAGCTGCTCGGCGTGCGTACGATTCCGGCCGAGTGCGACCTTCGGATCGGGATCGCGACCGGTGAGGCCCTGGTCGGCAGCATCGGCTCGGCGTTCATGATGAACTACACGGTCATGGGGGCCACCGTGAATCTGGCCTCGCGCCTGGAAGGTGCCAACAAGCTCTACGGCAGCCGCTGCCTGATCTCGGAGGCGACCGCCGAAGCGGGGGAAGCAGTGATCGAGGTCCGGGAGATCGACAGGATCGTCGTGCTCGGCCAGACCCAACCGCAGACCGTGTTCGAGATCATGGGCGCGAAAGGCGGCCTGACGCCGGAGCAGGAACTGTTGCGCGACCATTACGACGAAGGCCTCGCCGCCTACCGGGCGCAGCGCTGGGATGAGGCGCTCGCCGCTTTTACGGCCGCGCTCGAGGTGGCGCCTGGAGATGGTCCCTCGCTGGCTTTGGTCGCGCGCATCGAAGGCCTGAAGCAAAATCCGCCCGGGTCGGACTGGGACGGGGCCTGGAGGCTGGAGCGGAAATAGGGGGCTGGCGGAGCTTTTTGAGATCGTCATTCCGGGGCACGCGAAGCGTGAACCCGGCGACTGTCTTAGCTGTCAAGCGATTGCTGGGTATATCGGGTGTTGTTTTTGACCATGGTGTTTGCGGTGACCAACAGCTTTCGGGCGATGGCAATGAGGGCGAGCTTGGCGGGCTTGCCCTGTTCTCGCAGGGCTTGGTAGGCGGCTTTCATTCGGGGATTGTGACGGCTGGCGACGAGGGCGGCCATGTAGAGCGCCGTGCGCACGCAAGGGCGGCCGCCCGAGATGGCGGCACGGGGCGGCGCATTGCCGGACTGGCTGACATGCGGCGCGAGGCCGGCCAGGCTGGCGACAGCCTTGCGATCGACGCGGCCAATCTCAGGCAGTTCGGTGATCAGCACAGTGGCCACGCGCTCGCCGATCCCGGGGATCGAGGTGAGGATCTCGAAGCTGCAGGCAAGCTGCGGATCGGCGGCGATCCGGCGGTCGAGTTCGGTCTCGATCTGGCGGCACTGGGTCGTCAGAACAGAGATGGTGGCACGGTGATTGTCCAATAGGAGTGGCTCGGCGGTTTGTTTCAGCCGTGTCTTCTCCATGGCGATCATTTCCGTGAGCTGGCGACGACGTGTGGTGAGGGCCTTGAGCGTCAGCTGCTCGGCGGATGGCAATGGGCGAATGGCGTCGGTCATGGCGAGAGCGAAGCGCGCAATCAGCCGCGCGTCCAGCCTGTCGGTCTTGGCACGGCGCCCTTCAAACTCACGGAATGCCTTGATGCGGCGCGGATTGACGAGACCGACCTCGAACCCGGCCGCGCCGAGAGCGCTGACGAGTTGCCGGGCATAGGGGCCGATCGCCTCCAGCACGACACGGCCGACGCCGGCCTGGGTCAACCGCTCGACCACGGCGGCAACGCCTTCGGCAGCGTTGGCAACCCGGAAAGTCTTGCCCGAGGGAGCAAGGCCGACATCAAGAAAGCGCTGACCGACATCGATGCCGGCCGCGAGCGCAAGAGACTGAGCTGTCATGGGGATCAGACCTGTATGCGAGCTACCGGAAATCGGCGCTCATGCGACTGTTCGATCAGACAAGGCAAGCGGAGACGCCCAAGCCGGGTTACGGTCGCCGAGGCAACCGGGAATCCAACGAGCTGTCTCTACCCGCCGCCACTATGACAGTGACACCCGGTCAGATACAGGAATCCATTTGGCCTTGCAGACGGTGGTGAAATGGATTCCGGGTCCGCCCTGCGGGCGCCCCGGAATGACGATCGAGAGAGACTACTTCGCATCCTCCAAAATCATTGCCGCGGCTTTCTCCGCGATCATCGCGGTCGGCGTGTTGGTGTTGCCCGAGGTGATGGTCGGCATGATCGAGGCGTCTGCGATCCGAAGCCCCGCGATGCCATGGAAGCGCAGACGTTCGTCGACGACGGCCATGGGATCGTCGCGGGTGCCCATCTTGGCCGTGCCCACGGGGTGGAAGATCGTGGTGCCGATATCGCCGGCCGCCTTCGCCAGCGACGCGTCGTCGTCGCCGACGGCAGGGCCGGGGAGGAATTCGACCGGGTTGAAGCGCGCCAGCGTCTTCTGCTTCATCAGCCTGCGCGTGACGCGGATGGCGTCGGCCGCGACCTGGCGGTCTTCTTCGGTCGCCAGATAGTTCGGCGCGATCGACGGCGCCTCATCCAGCTTGGCCGAGCGGATCCGCACGGTGCCCCGCGAGGTCGGACGCAGATTGCAGGCGCTGACCGTGATCGCGGGGAAGCGGTGCAGGGGATCGCCGAACTTGTCGAGCGAGAGCGGCTGCACGTGAAACTGGATATTGGCGCGGTCGCGCGTCGAGTCCGAGCGGGTGAAGATGCCCAGCTGCGATGGCGCCATGGTGAGCGGGCCGCGGCGGCGGAGGGCGTAGTCCAGCCCCATCAGGCCGCGGCGGAATAGCGAGTAATAGGTCTCATTCAGCGTGCGGACGCCCGTGACCTTGTAGATCGCGCGCTGCTGCAGATGGTCCTGCAGGTTGCGCCCGACGCCAGGCTTGTCGAGCGTCACGTCGATCCCCAGCGGGCTGAGCCACTCCGCCGGCCCGATGCCGGAGCGGTGCAGCACCTGGACCGACCCGATCGCGCCGGCGCTGAGGATGACTTCTCCTCGCGTGCGTGCCTCGATCGTCTCGCCGTTCTGGATGAAGCGCACGCCGACCGCGCGTCCGTTCTCGACGATCAGCTGCTCGACCAGCACATGCGTCTCCAGCCGCAAATTGGGACGGCTCAGTGCCGGCTTGAGGAAGCCCCGTGCTGACGACCAGCGCCGCCCGCGCTTCTGGTTGACATGGAAATAGCTGACGCCCTCGTTGTCGCCGGTATTGAAATCAGGAATCCGGCGGATGCCCATCTCCTCCGCGGCGTCGCCGACCGCGTCAAGGACGGCCCAGGACAGGCGCGGAGCCTCGATCCGCCAGCCGCCGCCGGTGCCATGGTGTTCGCTTTCGCCGAGGAAGTGGTCCTCCAGCCGCCGGAATACCGGCAGTACGTCCTGATAGGACCAGCCGGCCAGGCCGAGCTGGCGCCAATGGTCGTAATCGGCCGCCTGGCCGCGCATGGAGATCATCGCATTGATGGCGGAGCAGCCGCCGATCACCTTGCCGCGGGGATAGGCCAGCGAGCGGCCGTTGAGCCCCGGCTCCGGCTCGGTCCGGAACATCCAATCGGAGCGGGGATTGCCGATCGCAAAGAGGTAGCCGACCGGAATATGGAACCAGATCCAGTTGTCGTTGCCGCCGGCTTCCAGGATCAGGACGCGCTTGGTCGGGTCGGCCGAGAGCCGGTTCGCCAGGATGCAGCCGGCCGTGCCGGCGCCCACGACGATATAGTCGAATTGTCCCTCGAGCTGCCTTGGCATCGGCGTCCTTCCCTGGTCTGCTTGCGGCGGTTTTAGTCAGCGGGATGGCCGGGGGACAAGTCCATCTTCATGCGCATGGCCGCATTGCTCGCGGACGTCTATCGGTTGGGCGGTGTGCATCTTGCATGCTACACAGGCCTCAATGCCAACAGGGATCACGAGAATTTCCTATGCCTATCGTCAATCGCGTCGCCGATCTGCAGCCCGATATCCAGGCCTGGAGGCGGGATATCCATTCTCATCCGGAGCTGCTCTACGACGTGCATCGGACCGCGGCGTTCGTGGCCGAGCGGCTGCGCGAATTCGGCTGCGACGAGGTCGCCACGGGCCTCGGCCAGACCGGCGTGGTCGGCGTGATCAAGGGCAGGAAGCCGGGCAACGGTGAGGTGAAGGTGATCGGCTTGCGCGCCGACATGGACGCGCTGCCGATCGAGGAGGCCACCGGCCTGTCTTATGCCTCCAAGACACCCGGCAAGATGCATGCGTGCGGCCATGACGGCCACACCGCGATGCTGCTGGGCGCGGCCCGCTACCTCGCCGAGACCCGCAATTTCGCCGGCGAGGTCGCCGTGATCTTCCAGCCGGCCGAGGAGGGTGGCGGCGGCGCCCATGCCATGATCAAGGATGGCCTGATGGAGCGCTTCAAGATCGACCAGGTCTATGGAATGCACAACGGCCCCGGCATCCCGGTCGGTGCGTTTGCGATCCGGCCGGGTCCGTTGATGGCCGCGACCGACAACATCGACATCACCATCGAAGGCCATGGCGGCCACGCGGCCAAGCCGCACAACTGCATCGATTCGCTTCTGGTCGGCGCGCAGCTGGTCACGGTGTTGCAGCAGATCGTCTCGCGCAATGTCGACCCGCTGGAGTCGGCGGTGGTCTCGATGTGCGAATTCCACGCCGGCAACGCCCGCAATGTCATTCCGCAGACGGCGACTTTGCGCGGCACGGTGCGAACGCTGACGCCGAAGATCCGCGATCTCGTCGAGAAACGCGTGCGCGAGGTGGTTGCGGGCACGGCCCAGATCACCGGCGCCAAGATCAACCTCACCTATACGCGTGGCTACCCGGTGACGGTCAATCATGCCGAGCAGACCGAGATCGCGTTGCGCGCCGCCAAGGAGGTCGCGGGCGAGACCAATGTACATGAGATGCCGCCGATGATGGGCGCGGAAGATTTCTCCTACATGCTGGAGGCGCGGCCCGGTGCCTTCATCTTCATCGGCAATGGCGACTCGGCCGGGCTGCATCACCCCGCCTACAATTTCAACGACGAGGCGATCGTCTACGGCACGTCCTACTTCATCAAGCTCGTGGAGAACACGCTGGCGGCGTGAGCCGGAGCGGTCTCAAGCTCGCCATCACCTTGCGACGTCCCGTCGGCATCGTAGCGGTGCCGATGGGGTCGATCGCTTTGTCGGTCCGAGGAGTCGCGCACTCACGCCGCGTTCTTGATCTTGTCGTCCAGTTCGCCGCGCTCATGATGATGCACCAGCTGCGAGAGCGACTCCTCGTCGATGCGGTGTAGCACGTCTGCGAGCCTGTCCGAGTCGGCGGCTCCCTTCGCAAAGCCGGGGCCGTAGATCGTGCGCAGCGTGCGGATCAGGGTGTTGCCGTGCTTTCTGCTGATTTCGCCATTCTTGTCACGATGGCGGTGATCCAATCCAGGCTGTCTCATCCGTCTCTCTCCGCTGATTCGCTGCTCATGTGAAAAGGCGCCGAGACTCGCACAGTGGCTCCGCGCGGCCGTCGTGCCCGGATGCTGATGACGCGCTTACTCTGGACTGCTCGTGGCAGATCGCACGGCGGAGCTCCCGGCGAACAGCAGGCGAGCTGCATCGAAGCCAGCCTCGCCCGTGTGCCATTCGCCCTGTCCTGCGGTTCGGAATGATCCGACCCCGCGATCCGAGCACCTTGCAGGCCGTTCGGATCTGAACTGGACGATAGTTCGTGCTGGCGGCGGGGTTTTGACCCAACTCAAAGATAAAGACCGAACAGGACACGGGCCGGCGAGCTCATTCCCGGTATTTGGCTACGAAGATTTTCGACGACTACGCTGCCCGAACCGACCGCTTCATCGCATGCGCAGCGATCTGCAGGTCCTCGACGAAGCGCTGATATTCGCGCGCCTTGGCATCCGCGTCGGGCAATCGCAACAAATAGGAGGGATGGACCGTCACCATCGCCTTGACCCCGTCGGGCAGGTCCACCACATGGCCGCGGCTCTTGTTGACCGGAGTGATCTTGCCGAACACGGATTGCGCGGCGGTCGCGCCGAGCGCGACGACGAGGGCTGGGCGGATTGCGGCAAGCTCGCGCTCATACCATTGCCGGCAGGCCTTGATCTCCGGCGTCGTCGGCTTCTGATGCAGGCGGATCTTGCCGCGGGGCACGAATTTGAAATGCTTCACCGCGTTGGTGACATAGACCTTGGTGCGGTCGATACCGGCTTCGTCCAGCGCGCGGTCGAGCATCTGCCCGGCCGGGCCGACGAACGGCTGGCCCGCGAGGTCTTCCTTGTCGCCGGGCTGCTCGCCGACCAGCATGATCGGGGCGTGCGCCGGCCCTTCCCCGAACACGGTCTGGGTGGCGTTCTTCCACAGTGGGCAGGCGCGGCAAGAGGCAGCTTCTTCACGCAACGTCTCAAGAGCGGCGGCATCGGTCTCGTGCGGCTTGGATGCATGAGCCTTAGTTTCGTGAGCCTTAGTTTGAGCTTTGGGCTTGCGGGCCATCACTGTCTCCTCAACCCGTTTCTGCGCTTTGTGCGCTTCGGTGCCGGGCTCGGCGATCATCGCGCTCGCCCGCTGGGCGGCGGTTTCGATCAGCGGCTTGATCAGGGAGGCTTCGGGCAGGTTGTGCCAATATCGCTTCGGCATCTCCTTCTCCATCGCCTTCACTTTCAGCCGTGCAGGATTGAAAATGCTCGCATAATAGCGCCGCCAGACCTCCTCGAGCCGATCTTCAGACGGCGCCTCAGCTTTGCTCACGCCGGGCGTGAAGCTGACTCGGCTGCCGTCCCAATGCGCGCAGAGGTCGGGGGTGAGGATAGACCAGGGCATGTCGGCGAAGCGGCGGGCGAAGAAGGGGGCGGCGAGTTCGACGATGTGGTGCTCCGGCTCGAACCAGGCGACGTAACGCGTCTCGCGTTCCCGGCCGATCTCGCGGAAGCGGACGAAGGCGTGCATCTTGTGCTCGTCGCGGCGCACCGCCCGCGCTATCGCATTGACCTGGGCGACATCGGGATCGGTCGCGATGGTCATGAGGTCGTGATTGGCGCGCAAGCGCCACAACAGCCGATAGAGCAGGCCGAAGCGATTGGGATCGCGATGCAGGATGGCGGATTGCGCCAATTCGACGAATGACGCCGGCACCGAGAACGTGCCCTCCGGGACCTCCGGCAGCGTCGTCTCGGCCTGATCGTCGAACAGGTCAGCCGTCGCGCCTCGCACGCGCCAGGTCACCTCCGCCGGCTTGACGTCGTTCGTCGCCAACGCCCGCGCCGCCTTGCGCCAGCCGTCGAAGTCGGTGTTGCTGTCGAGGGTGACGATGTGCATCTGTCTCCTCCCGTCATTCGAGGAGCCGAAGGCGACGAAGCAATCCAGAATCGTTGTCTGGCTCCTGGATTGCTTCGGGGCTTCGTCCCTCGCAATGACGGCTCGGTTAGAATCCAAATCCCAATTGCTGCGGCTTCGGCTGAAGCCTCGTCCGCAGCCCGGCGGCATCAAGCAGCCCGCGAGACGGACGATGGTCTGAGAGAACGATGAACGGCAGCGCCTTGTTCCGGGCCACGTGCAGTCGGGTGAGGTCGGCGAGCCGGATCGAGGTCGCGCGGCGCATGGTGAGAATGCGCTCGACCGTGCGGGTGCCGAAGCCCGGCACGCGCAACAGCTCCTCGCGGCTCGCCGTGTTGATGTCGAGCGGAAAGCGGTCGCGGTGGCGCAGCGCCCAGGCGAGCTTGGGGTCGATGTCGAGCGGCAGCATGCCTTCGCCTTCGTCGACGATTTCCTCGGCGTCGAAGCCGTAGAAGCGCATCAGCCAGTCGGCCTGGTAGAGCCGGTGCTCGCGCGCGAGGGGCGGCGCCTGCAACGGCAGCGCGCGGCTGGCATCCGGGATCGGACTGAAGGCGGAATAGTAGACACGCCTCAGCTTGTAGGCGCCGTAGAGATTGGCCGAGGTCGCCAGGATGGTGCGGTCGTTAGCGCTGTCGGCGCCGACGATCATCTGCGTGCTCTGGCCTGCGGGCGCAAAGCGCGGCGGCCGGGCCTTGCGGATCGCCTTTTTGGCTTCATCCGCTTCGTCGAGCTTGAGCCGGAGCCGCCCCATGGTGCGGCGGATCGCGCGCTGGTTCTTTTCCGGTGCGAGTTTGGCGAGGCTCGTCTCCAGCGGCATCTCGATATTGATGCTGAGCCTGTCGGCATATTTGCCGGCTTCCGCGATCAGCGCTTCGTCCGCTTCGGGAATCGTCTTCAGATGGATGTAGCCGCGGAAACGATGCTCCTCGCGCAATTTGCGCGCGACCGACACCACTTGCTCCATCGTGTAGTCGGGGCTGCGGATGATGCCGGAGGAGAGGAACAGGCCCTCGATGTAGTTGCGGCGATAGAAGTCGATGGTGAGCTTGACGATCTCATCCACCGTGAAGCGTGCGCGAGGGACGTTGGAGGAAGCGCGATTGACGCAATAGAGGCAATCGTAATTGCAGGCATTGGTAAGAAGGATCTTGAGCAGCGAGATGCAGCGGCCGTCGGGCGCATAGGAATGACAGATGCCCATGCCGGGCGCGGTCGAGCCGAGACCCTTGCCGTCGCTGGAATCCCGCATCTCGGTACCGCTGGAGGCGCAGGAGGCATCGTATTTGGCGGCATCGGCCAGGATCTCCAGTTTGCGTAGCAGCTCCATCGGCCTGAATCCCTTTGATTCCGTTGCGTGAATCTCGTCCGGGTCAATCCCGATTGACTCATCGCAAGGCGTTAGCTTTATATTAGAACGTATCATGAACAAAGAGGTTCGTTGCGGGTTCAACCGCAAGGACCTGTAACGGGGCGAGAAGGAGCGGCGACGCATGACCGGCGCACGCATGGACACGCTTGCGCGCCTGCGCAGCGGCATCGCCCGCCTCGAGGCGGGCGAGGGCACGCTGGAGGGGCGCCGTGTCGCGCTCGGCCATGACGAGGTCGACGCGACCTTGCAGGGCGGGCTCGCCACCGGCGCATTGCACGAAGTGTTTGCGCCGAGCGGAACGCAGGCGGCAGCCGCAACCGGCTTTGTCTTTGGGCTTGCGGCGCGCGTCTCGGCGCGGCGGCCGCTGATCTGGATCAGGCAGGATTTTGCCGAACGGGAGAGCGGCGCGCTGTCGCCATGTGGATTGGCCGAACTCGGCCTCGATCCACGCCTGCTGGTGACGGTGCGTGCGCCCGATCTCGAAACGGCGCTGCGCACAGGCGCGGATGCGCTCGCCTGCGATGCGCTCGGCGCCGTGATGATCGAGGTCTGGGGCGAGACCAAGAAGTTCGATCTCGTCGCCAGCCGCAAGCTGACGCTGGCGGCACAAGCGTCCGGCGTCGCCGGGTTGATGTTGCGGATCGCCGCCGAGCCCGTCCCTTCGACCGCCGAAACGCGCTGGATGTTGCGCACCGCGCCGTCTTTGCCCGGGGCGTCTTGGACCGCGTGGGGCGCGCCGCGCTTCGATGCCGAGCTTGTTCGCAACCGTCACGGCCAGACCGGGCGATGGATCATGGAGTGGACCTGCGATGACCAGTGTTTCAGCCAACCGGCGGCGGATCCTCAGCCTGTGGCTGCCGCGCCTGCCGATCGATCGCATCAAGCGAAAGCTGGCATCCACAAGCGCCACGCCTGATGACGGCAAGCCGAACGTCGTCGTCATCAAGGACGGCAACGCGCTTTTGATCCATTCGCTCGACGAGGCGGCGGCCCGCTGGGGCCTGACGCATGGCCTGCCGCTCGCCAATGCCCGCGCCATCTGTCCGGACCTCCTGGTGCACGAAGCCGATACCGCGGCGGATACCAAGACGCTGGAGGACATCGCCGATTGGTGCGACCGCTTCACGCCGCTGGTGGCGCTCGACCCGCCGCATGGTCTGGCGCTCGATGTTACCGGCTGCGCCCATCTGTTCGGCGGTGAGGCCATGCTGATGAAGCTCTTGTGCGACGCGCTGACCGCGCGCGGCTTCACCGTGTCGGCTGCGATCGCGTCGAATGCGATCTGTGCGCGCACCTTGAACCACCATGTCCACGGCCGCATCGTGCTTGACGGTGAGGAGGCGGCTGTCGTCAGTCCGTTGCCGGTGGTGGCACTCGGCGCCGGCGAGGCGATCACGCTGGGGCTGCGCCGCGCGGGGTTGAAGACCATCGGCGATGTCGCATCCCGCGGCCGCCACGAGATCACCGCGCGCTTCGGCGCGGTCTTCACGCGCGTGCTGGCCCAGGCGTTGGGCGAAGCGGATGCGCCGATCAGTCCGCGCAAGCCGCCGCCGGACTACATCGTCGAGAAGCGCTTTGCCGAACCGGTGGCGACCGACACCGTCATCGCCGCGAGCCTGTCGAGCCTCGCATCCATGCTGGTGGCTGCGATGGCGCAGCAAGGCAAGGGCGCGCGGCGGCTGGAGGCTTATTTCTTCCGCACCGACGGTGTGGTGCGCATGATCGCGGTCGATACCGGCCGGCCGGTGACGGAGATGCGCGTGATCGACCGGCTGTTTCGCGAACGGCTGGACGCCTTGAGCGATCCGCTCGATCCCGGCTTCGGCTTCGACCTGATCCGGTTGTGCGCCAGCCGCAGCGAGCTCGTGGTGCAGGAGCAGCGCGATCTCGACGCCCATGTTCATGATAATGACGAGATCGCCGCGCTGATCGATCGTATTGCTGCGCGGATCGGGGGCAAGCGCGTCATCGTGCATCTGCCTGTGGATACCCACATTCCCGAGCGCGCAAGCCTGCCGGCTCCAGCGCAGCAGCAGCTTGTTGCGGCTTCGAAGGCCGACTGGCCCGCGCGCGTCGAGGGCGAGCCGCCGCTGCGGCCCTTGCGGCTTTTTGACTGTCCTGAGGAAATTCAGGTGATCGCGCAGGTGCCGGATGGGCCGCCCGCGCGCTTCGTCTGGCGGCGTGCCGCACATGCGATCGTGCGTGCCGAAGGGCCGGAGCGGATCGCGATGGAATGGTGGCGGCCGGATGGGCAGGGGCTGACGCGCGACTATTTTCGCGTCGAGGACGAGAACGGTTTGCGGTTCTGGCTCTATCGCGACGGCCTCTACGACCGCGAGATCGAGCAGCAGCCGGGCAGAGTCGTGCAGCCCGCCTGGTACATGCACGGTCTATTCGCATGAGCATCGAATATGCCGAGATCGGCATCACCACCAATTTCTCCTTCCTGCGCGGCGGCTCCCATCCGCAGGACTATGTGCAGCAGGCCGCCATCTATGGCTTGAAGGCGATCGGGATCGCCGACCGCAACACGCTCGCCGGTATCGTCCGCGCCTATGCCGAACTCGACAATGACAAGCTCCCTTACCGGCCGAAGCTGCTCTATGGCGCGCGCATCGTCTTCACCTGCGGCACGCCAGACATCCTGGTCTATCCGCGCGATCGCGCCGCCTATGGCCGGCTGTGCCAGCTCCTGACCCGCGGCAAGCGCGGCGACGACACCGACAAGGTCGAGAAGGGCGCCTGTTATCTCGCTTTCGATGATCTCCTGGAGTTTGCCGAAGGCCAGCTCCTGGTGGTGATGCCACCACATCGCTTTGAGGAAGCCGGCTTGCGCAAGGTCCTGGTGCGCCTGCAAGAGAGCCAGGCTGAGGGCGTGTGGTTGGCGGCAAGTTTGCTCTATCGCGGCGATGACCGCCGGCGTTTGGCTCGGCTTGCGCGGCTTGCCGCCTCAGCTCACGTGCCGCTGATCGCGACCAATGACGTGCTCTATCATCATCCCGCGCGACGTCCGCTCCAGGATGTGCTGACGTGCATCCGCGAGAAGACCACGATCGAGGCGGGCGGCCGCAAGCTCGAGGCCAATGCCGAGCGTCATCTCAAGCCGGCGCAGGAGATGGCGCGGCTGTTCCGCGACCACCCGGATGCGATCGCGGAGACCGTCCGTTTTGCCGACCGCATCACCTTTTCGCTGGATCAGTTGAAGTATCAATATCCGGACGAGCCCGTGCCGCCCGGCAAGACCGCGCAGCAGCATCTGGAAGACCTGACTTGGGACGGCGCGGAAAAATATTTCGGTGACGGAATCGACGAGAAGCTGCGCGCCACCTTGAAGAAGGAGCTCGCGCTGATCGCCGAACTCAACTACGCGCATTACTTCCTCACCGTCCACGACATCGTGCGCTACGCGCGCAGCCGTGGCATCCTGTGCCAGGGCCGCGGATCTGCGGCCAATTCCGCGGTCTGCTACGTACTCGGCGTGACCTCGGTCGATCCCACCAAGGTCGATCTGTTGTTCGAGCGCTTCATCTCCAAGGAGCGGCTGGAGCCGCCTGACATCGACGTCGATTTCGAGCATTCCCGGCGCGAGGAGGTGATGCAATATGTCTATCGCCGCTATGGCCGCCACCGCGCCGCGATCATCGCCACCGTGATCCATTATCGCCCACGCAGTGCGATCCGCGATGTCGGCAAGGCGCTGGGCTTGACGGAAGACGTCACATCGCTGCTTGCCGACACCGTGTGGGGCAGCTGGGGCGACGGGCTGTCGGAGATGCAGGTGCGGCAGGCCGGGCTCGATCCCAAAAATCCGATGGTCGGCCTTGCGGTCGAGCTCGCCGCCGAGCTGATCGAATTTCCCCGGCATCTCTCCCAGCATGTCGGCGGCTATGTGCTGACCCAGGACCGGCTCGACAGCTACGTGCCGATCGGCAATGCCGCGATGGAGGACCGCACTTTCATCGAATGGGACAAGGACGATGTCGACGCGCTGAGCATGATGAAGGTCGACGTGCTGGCGCTTGGCATGCTGACCTGCATCCGCAAGAGCTTTGACCTGATCGAGCGGCACAAGGGCGAACGCCACGAGCTTGCGACCGTGCCGCGCGAGTTGCCGGCGGTCTACGACATGCTGTGCAAGGGCGAGTCGCTTGGCGTATTCCAGGTCGAGAGCCGGGCGCAGATGAACATGCTGCCGCGGCTCAAGCCGCGCAAGTTCTACGATCTCGTCATCGAGGTCGCGATCGTGCGCCCCGGGCCGATCCAGGGCGACATGGTGCATCCCTACTTGCGTCGTCGCAACGGTCTCGAAAACGTCAGCTATCCGTCGCCATCACCCGATCGAGGCCCAAAGGACGAGCTCTACAAGGTACTGCACAAGACGCTCGGCGTGCCCTTGTTCCAGGAACAGGCGATGCGGATCGCGATCGAAGCCGCGAAGTTCTCGCCCGAGGAGGCCAACGGCCTGCGCCGCTCGATGGCGACCTTTCGCAATGTCGGCACCATCGGCTCCTATGAGGACAAGATGGTGAACAGCATGATCGCGCGCGGCTACGACCCGGCCTTCGCGAAAAGCTGCTTCGACCAGATCAAGGGCTTCGGCTCTTACGGCTTTCCGGAAAGCCACGCGGCGAGCTTCGCGCAGCTTGTTTACATCTCCTCCTGGCTGAAATGCTTCCATCCCGACGCATTCTGCTGCGCGCTCCTGAACTCGCAGCCGATGGGCTTCTACGCGCCAGCGCAGATCGTCGGCGACGCCCGCAAGAACGGCGTCGAGGTGTGCGACATCGACGTGTCCTACAGTTTCGCGCAGAACACGCTGGAGGAGGGAGACGGCAAATATTGTGCCGTGCGGCTCGGCTTTCGCCAGATCGACGGCTTTTCCTGGATCGATCCGGACGAGGAGGGGTTGAAACGATCGAAGCAGCTCCAGGCATCATTCGGGGATAAGGCTCCCGCTATCTCCACGTCGCCATTCCTGGGCGATGCGCCGCAACAAAATGGCGGAGCTATTTTGCAAGGCGCATCGAACCGGGAAGCTCGAGGTTCCGGGGGCGCACTGCATGCGTCCCGGAACGACGAAGTGAACACAGCGCACAACGACAACCACGATCTCGACGACTGGGGCGAGCGCATCGTCAAGGCACGTGCGCGCCGGCCGTTCACCTCGCTGGAGGATTTCGCCCGCGACACTGGCTTGCCCAAGCGTGCGCTCCTGCTGCTCGCCGATGCCGATGCGTTCCGCTCGCTCGGGTTCGACCGCCGCGCCGCGCTATGGGCTGTCCGCCGGCTGCCGGATGACGTGCCGCTGCCCTTGTTCGAGGCTGCGGTGGCGCGCGAGCAGCCGGACGAGTGCGCAAAGCCGCTGCCGCAGATGCCGCTAGCGGAGCAGGTGGTCGCCGATTATCAGACCATCCGCCTGTCGCTGAAGGGGCATCCGATGGAATTCTTGCGGCAGCGCTTCGCGCGTGAGGGTGTGATCGCCTGTCGCGATGTCAATGATGCCAATGACAGGCGCTTCATGCGCTGCGCCGGCGTGGTGCTGGTGCGCCAGCGGCCCGGCAGCTCCAAGGGCGTCGTATTCATGACCTTGGAGGACGAGACCGGCATCGCCAACATCGTGGTGTGGCCGAAGGTGATGGAGCGCTTCCGGAAAGAAGTGATGGGCGCGCGGCTCGTGCTGGTCGAGGGCCACATCCAGAGCAGCCCCGAAAAGGTCGTACATCTTGTCGCTGAACGGCTGATCGATCGCTCCGCCGATCTGTCATTGCTCTCAGACGATCGCCTCGGCCCACAGGCCGTGCCGCATGGTCCGATGCCGGCCGAACCGCTGCAGGATGATCGCCGGCAGCATCACGACAATCCCGCCCAGAAGGTCGGCCATCCCCGCAACGTTCGCATTCTGCCGCGCTCGCGCGATTTTCATTAGCGGGGGATCGTCTCGATCGCGGCATCGCGGAGAGAAGCATCGCTCCTCCCAGCTTGATATGGGGCGTGCAAGGGGCTTGCTTCAAGCCCCGGCTCATCCCGTAGAACCGCCGCCCCTGCCACAACCCATGGGGTGACGAAATGCGTGCATCATTGTCGACGTCTGCAGCGCGCGCCGCAGAGCGGAGCGACGTGACCAATCATGCGGTGGTGATCGTCGGCGCAGGCCCGACAGGGCTGATGCTGGCGGCCGAACTGGCGCTGGCGAAGGTCGACGTCGTGATCGTCGAACGTCGCGCCAGCCAGGATATTGTTGGCTCCCGCGCAGGCGGTCTGCATGCGCGCACCATCGAGGTGCTCGATCAGCGCGGCATCGCCGATCGTTTCCTGGCACAGGGCCAGATCGCGCAGGTCGCAAGCTTCGCCTGGATCCGGCTGGACATCAGCGACTTTCCCACCCGGCATCCTTACGGGCTCGCGCTGGGGCAAAGCCATATCGAGCGCATCCTGGCCGACCGGGTCGGCGAACTCGGCGTTGAGATCCAGCGCGGACGCGAGGTGACTGCGATCGCGCAGGACGACACCGGCGTCGATATCGCGCTGGATGACGGCCGCTCGCTGCGGGCGGATTATCTTGTCGGCTGCGACGGCGGGCGTAGCCTCATTCGCAAGTCAGCCGGCATCGATTTTCCCGGGTGGGATCCGACCATCAGTTGTCTGATCGCCGAGATCGAAGTGACGAAAGAGCCGGCGTGGGGCTTACGCCGCGACGACAAGGGCATTCATTCCTTCTCGCGCCTGGAAGACGGCAAGCGCGTGCGCCTTCTCGTGACCGAGCCGCACGTCGGACAGCGTGGATACGTCAGCGAGCCCGGCTTGCGCGATCTCAGCGAGGCACTCATCGCTGTCTATGGGACAGATTACGGAATCCGCACCCCGACCTGGATCTCCAGGTTCACCGATATGACGAGGCAAGCGGCATCGTACCGGAATCGACGGGTCCTGCTGGCCGGCGACGCCGCCCATGTGCATTTTCCGGTGGGCGGGCAGGGGCTCAACGCCGGTGTGCAGGATGCGGTGAATCTCGGATGGAAGCTGGCCCAGGTGGTCAAGGGCACATCGCCGGACAGCCTGCTCGACAGCTACCACGCCGAGCGTCATCCGGTCGCGGCGCGCGTCCTGCGCAACACGATGGCGCAGACCCCGCTGCTAGGCCACGGCGACCGCATCGATGCATTGCGCGATACCGTGTCCGAATTGTTGACGATGGACGAACCGCGCAAGCGGATCGCCGGCATGATCTCCGGTCTCGACATCCGTTACGATCTCGGCGAGGGACATCCGCTCCTCGGCTGCCGCATGCCCGATCTCGATCTCGTTACCGCCAATGGATCGCTGCGGCTCTACGCTCTGTTGCACGACGCCCGGCCGGTGCTGCTCAATCTCGGTGAGCCCGCGGGTCTCGACATCACAGCCTGGGCTGACCGGGTGCGACAGATCGATGCCGCATATGCCGGTGCGTGGGAGCTTCCGGTCCTCGGCGCTGTCACTGCACCCATGGCTGTTTTGATCCGGCCCGACGGATATATCGCGTGGGTGGGAGATCGGGCCGGGCACGGGCTTGCCGATGCGCTGACCACTTGGTTCGGAGCGCCCAGCCGCGTATAGCGCAGCGCAGCTTCTTACTCGGCAAGCTCTTTCAGGATGCGGTCGCGGTCTTGCAGATGCAGGGCCTGACTTGTCCGAAGCGTCTGCAGAATGGCTCTGGCGTCCTTCGTATCGTGGCCGTCCCGGTCCAGCTCCGCGATCAATTCCTCTTGCCGCACGAGATGCCATACTTGCTCAGGTCAGGCTTGTCCTCCGATTTCGACGTCCTCGGCGCGCGCGGACCCATCCGCAGCGCGCGGGGGAAACTCGCGAATCGAATTGGGATTGTGGCGAAAATACAATTGGCTCGCGCAGGATATTCCTCATACTCATGAGAATGATTCGGGGGGTGAGGCGTCAAATGATGATCCAGTGGGACAAGGTCTCGACGACCGAAATTCTATTCATCGCAGTCATGCTCGTCAGTGTCGCCGCGATCGTCGGTACCGGCCTTGAATGGGCCATGCTGCGTTAGTCGCTCCGCGACAGGCTACTGTCCGTCACCGCTGCTGGCGGTCCGGCAGACATGCTCAAGCTCGACCATCTCACCGTTATTGCTCCGAATTTGGCCGAAGGTGTCCTGCACGTTCGAAACTGCCTCAATCTCGATGTCCCGTTTGGGCAACGCCACGCCTATATGGGCACTCACAATCACCTGCTTCAGCTGGGTGACACGGTCTACCTCGAGATCGTTGCTCTCGACCCGGAGGCGGGGACGCTGAGTCGCCGACGCTGGTTCGGTCTGGATGACCTGGCCAAGGTCGAGTTGGATTGGGACGAGGGCCGGCGTTTGCGAGCCTGGGTCGCGCGAACCGATGCGATCGACGCGATCTTGGCAACCCACGGGCACATCTTTGGAGAGAAGGTCCCGCTTCCGACCGTCGACTCGTCCTTTGATTTCGCCATTCCGGACGACGGCTCTCTTCCCTTGGACGGAGCGGCGCCTTCCATTATCGATAGGCGTGGCAGGCCACGTGCGATGGCGACAATTGCCGATCTCGGTGCGCGCCTGCGATCCTTCGCTCTCGAACATCCGAACCCCGCCGCCATAGAGACGCTGTATCGCGCGCTGAAGGTGGACCGCGCGCCCGACATCGTGAGAGGTTCCAAGCTGCGGTATCGTGCGCAGATCGAAACACCGGCCGGGGTGAGGGAACTCACGTGAGCATAAGGCCGCTCAGGTCAAGAGGTTCAACGGGGCTCGGGTGAGGCCAAAGCCCGCGCACGTCTTGCAGCTTCACTGCGCGATTGATGTCAGAGCATCCATCTTCTTCCGCAGCCGGTCGCGCGCCGGTTCCAGGCGGCTGCCCGGGTCCTTGCGCAGGAATGCTTCAATGACGGTCAGTCCGGCTTGATAGGCATCGCCAGCATCCCGGAGGTCAGATTGACTCTTCTGCGCCTTTCCTCGTGTCGCCAGCGCGTCCCCTTTATGCTCATATGCGGTGGCGAACTGAGATTGGCGACTGCGATCGTCGGGAAACTTCGCCGCGAGGTCTTTCCGCTGCTCAAGAGCCGCGTCGTATTCCTTCAACGCGCTATCAAATTGCTGATCCTGCATAAGAGCGCTGGCCAATCCATCATGGGTGCTGGCAAGATTCGCTTTCCACGCGGCGTTATTGGGATCTTTGACGACCAGTGCCTGCCGAATATCGAGCGCCGTTCGGTACTTTTCCATGGCTCCCGCCAGGTCCTGCTTCCGTAAGAGCGCGTCCGCAATCGCGAGTTCCTCTTGCTGGAGCGAATCCTGCCAGGAGGCATTGCCGGGATCCACGTTCGCACGCGCCTGCCTGATCTTGAGCGCTGCACCATATTGTTGCAGCGCCTTGTCCAGCAGGTCATCATTCTTGGTCGCGCTGTAATAGTTCCGATATACGCCGCCCATGAAATGATAGGCCGCTGCAAGATTGCCTTGATATACGCCTTCCTCCGGATGCTCGTCGGCCAAGGACTTCCGTATGTTGAATGCTTCCTGATATTGCTTGAGGGCCTCGTCATAACGTCCCTGGGCGGCGGAAAGTCCTCCGAGTCTCGCCCACGCGTCGCCTACGATCTTTCGCGCGGCAGGATTTTGCTGCGGCTCCCCTCCCTTCAACGCCTTGCCGATATCGAGTGACTTTTGGTACCGGGACAGCGCAGAATCCCAGTTGCCCTTCATAAGGTCAAGGTCGCCTTCCTTGTTCATCACCAAGGCGACGTCCGCCTGTCGGTCGACGTTGCTGGGATCCTTGTCTGCAAACGTTTCCGCGACCTTGAGCGCAAGGTCATATTTTACTTTCGCTGCTCCAATATCGTAGTTCACGACGATGTCCCCGATACGAAATGCGGTCTTGTAAACCAGGCTCTGCCAGGCGTCGTTGCCGGGATCTTGCCCGGTAAGTTGGCCCGCCAGTTTCTCCGCTTGTTCGGCGAGCGCAAGCGCCGTCCGGGAATCGCCTGCATCCAGGTATACATCCGAAAACTGTATGAGCAGCTTGGCGTGCGCTTCGATCACTTCAGGCCGCTTTCCGTCGGGCTCCTGGTCGCCGGACGAAAGAATACTCTCTGCGCCCTTGAACAATTCCGCTGCGGCCGCAATCGGGATGGCTCGGTCACTGGTTTGCTTGGACAGCACCTTCAGGATGCGTTCGACGGCGTTGATGGACGTGGCCGCGCTCAGTTCTGCTTCACGCGTACGTAACTCCTGAGCGGCTGCTTTCCTATCCGCCTCACGCAGGCGGGACTCT
The DNA here is from genome assembly GCF_032484835.1 of Bradyrhizobium sp. SZCCHNS1022. NCBI lineage: Bacteria > Pseudomonadati > Pseudomonadota > Alphaproteobacteria > Hyphomicrobiales > Nitrobacteraceae > Bradyrhizobium > Bradyrhizobium sp. SZCCHNS1022. Next base: position 341,739 of record NZ_JAUETT010000004.1, read on the forward strand.
TGAAAGAGCGTGACCCCAAGCATCCCAATGATCATCAGGCCCAGAATTCCGACGATGGCGAGGAAGCGCTGGGTCGTTCGTTTCTTGCTGAGGGCGATCTTGCTCTCCGCGACCAGTTCGAAGACATCCGGGTCCTGGTGTTTGAAGCGCGACGCCTGAGCAATGGATTCCTCGTCGTTCAGCAGATAGCCGGGCTGCCTGTCAGAGTCTCGCCACAGCCGCGCGGTGGCCACAAAGCGGATCAGCTCGCGCGCTTCTTCCTCCGGCAATTTCTCTGAGCGGGTCGGCTCGCCGGCGGCGGGAGGAGTCTGCGAGCTATCGAAGGGCTCCAGCAGCGCCGGAGTGAAGTCCTCTGCCGCCGCAGCCGGAAGGCTGAGCAGTTCGGTCGACCAGTAGTCCAGGATGCCTTGAGCGGTCTGACGTTCGTTCTTGTCCGTAAGAATGGTTCCGGTCGCGCGCGCGTGCACGATGAACGCGCGAATGTCGGATGCCGTCCGAGGTGCCTCCGCAGCACCCCTTTCGGCATTCGAGAGGGTGTATCGCAAGTCGAGATGCGCGCGCCAGAGTTCGGCCATCGATGAAAAGGGTTTGTTCAACGCTGCCGCGCGCGCTGCATCGCCGGGTAGTTCAGACATCGCCGATCTCCTCGACTATCGATTTCAGCGGCTCGTGGAATTTGCCGAGCGAACCGCAATCTTCCTTCAGCTTGGCATCGACCTCGAAGAAATGGAATTTGAGGACACGACAGAAGGCGTCGAACGATGGCTTCATCGTATCGCTGAGTGTCTCCCGGGTCAGCTCCGTGTCGACGCGGTCCGAATAGGTCATCGCCTCCTTCGCCCACGCGGCCCCGGGATCGAGCGAGGCGAGCAACTGGACGTGCGAGTGCAGCCGGTACCAATTCTGCGCGATGAGTTTCTGGGCGCTCGTTGCGGGCGTGCTGAGCACATCCTCGACCAGCGAGAGCTCGTTTTCGGCATCCTGCCAGATTTTGTGCACCAGTGCGCGTGCCATGACCGTAGCCTTCAGGTCACGGATCGCATGCGACAGTTGCTCAAAGGACTCTTCGAGCATGATCACGCTCGGCAAGACGAGAATCAACTCGTCGAGCGACAGCTTGTCAGCGGCATCGAAGATCCGTGCGTTCAGGCGTGAGAGCTGAAGGCGGACGAGGCGTTGCACGCCGCCGAATCCTTCTTGCGTGGCGGACGAATTCGCCGTCTTGATCGCCGGGCCGAGCCCATCCGCCAAGCGGTCGAGCTCGGCAATCCAGACGAGTTCGGCGCTTGCGGCGGCGCCGAGCGGCACCGCTGCGGCGCGCGCGGCCGTACAAGTGTTCCCGATGTTCTTCAGGCCCTCGAGATCGTCGACGGCGACGGACCTGAATGCGAGCTTGAGATGAAGCGCATGCAGGCATTCGTGCAGGTTCTTGAAAGCCGCTAGCGTGCGTATCTGCTCGGATATGGCGGCTATCTTGTCGCGCGACGGCTGGAGTTCGGGCAGGAATTCGGGTTTCAACACCATCGCCGTCACGAGAGTGAGGCTTTGCAGGGCGCGATCGACCCCGTTATCCACCTTCGGCAGCGCCGCGAGCGTCTCCGGCGAGGCCTTGATGATCAGTCGACGCAGTTGCTCGTTGGCGACCGCGGATACGAGCACTTGGATAAGCAGCCAGCGTTCCGTTCCATCCTCGATCAAGCGGTCCAGCGTCCGGCGGACCGCGCGATGGAGAGGATCGGTGGGGCTGGCATATTCCTTGTAAAGTTCGTGGCCGGTCGCGGCCAGCACGATCTCTGCGAATTGCTCCGTGGAAAAGGCCTTGGCAATCTCGTCAGACACGAGATCGAGATATTTTGCCGGTATGGCCATCGCTTGCTCTCCCCGCGATTGCACGTCCTCACTTGCCGAGCGCGTTCCCGAAGCCCTGCGCCTCGATGCGCTGGCGGATCAGGTTGATCGGCACCCCTTGATTGAACAGCGGCCTCTGCCAGTTCGGGTCGCCATAATGATGCATGGCGACGATCTCCCACTCCATCGTGAAGCAGGGGGAACCCGACGAGCCCGGATCGGTGTTCGCTAGGTATTTGATCCGCGTTCCATTGGCGTTCGGACCGATCACGGCCTGTGTATCCATCGCCATCTTCATCGGCCCGCCTTCAGGATGCTGCACGATCAAGAGTGGCGCGTCCCGCGGTAGTGGAGCTGCATCACGCGGCAGCGCGATCCATCCGCGACACGCACCATCAACCTGCTGCTGCCCGGCAGTGGCTTCCAACTGCAGCAGCGCAAAGTCGAGCTCTTCTGGGGTCGGCGAGGGTACCTCGGGATTGGCCGTCGTTTCAGCATTGCTGTAAGGCGAGAACGTGAGGCAGCCGTCCGGGCGTAGCGCCACGAGGTGACCGGGATTCAGCGTGCCGTTCGCAAGCCTGACGTAGTCGAACCGGCAGCCGATCTCCGCCAGCTTGCCCTCGGCCTTGATATCCTTGACGACGTGCCAGTTGGTCAGCACGGTATCCGGGCCGACCAAAAACCCGGTGCCGAGGCCATTTCCGCCGCGCTCGATCCGGCAGACGCGGTGGTAGATTTCAATTGCCCGCTCGAGCCACACGCGCACGTCGGGCTTGGCGAGGTAGGGCCGTATGTTGCGCTGCAGGCCCGGAGCGAGGGCGTTTGCCGGTGCATCGGCCTGCACCTGACCTGCCTTCTGCAATGACAGCGTAATGCTTTGGTCCGGTACTGCGCCGATCGCTTCCGGACAGAGCTGTTCGATCAGGTGCTGCAGATCGGGTTTCCCGGGGCGGCGCGCATGAACGTAGTGAAGGAAAAGCGGGGTCGTGCCGTGCTCTTCGAGCGCGTTGAGCAGATCGCTGATCGTTGGCCTTAGTGGCTTTCCCTTACCGACATATTCCACGTAGAGGCGGTCGCCCGTGCTGGCTTGGACGAAGTCCTCGAGATCGTCGAAATTCAGGGAGCTTGCGAGCGACTTGCTGAGCTTCGTGATGTCCTCGCCGCGCAACTCGGGCATCTGGCTTCCTCCATCGCCTCGGCACGGATCGCCGGCTTTCAACGTCGCTCGAGCCGCCGGCGCTTGGCGCCTGAGCGCATCGACACCTCGGCGCCGCGCAGCGTGTCGTACTGGTCGGCAGCGCGCACGTTGGCTGGAAACCGCACACCCGTCATCGCCTCGATCTCGGAGAGCGGATACATGTGCGGCGCGAACTCGGCGGGCACGACGAATTCGAACTCCACGGAGGACAGGTCCTGCTCGAGCACGAAACCGAACGCCGCCAGCCCGTCGGCCGTCGAGGCCACGATGACTTTCCAGAAGCGCGCCGGAATCTTGGCTCTGATCTTGTTGCGGCCGCCGCCCGCTCCGACAAACACCTCGTCTGCTGCATCGAGAACCGGCCCGGCAAATTGCGCGAGCTTCTCGCTGGCGGCGGATGCCAGAACATGGTTTTCGAGATCACCCCAATTGTCCACGCCGCTGCCCGACCGGTTGTATTCGGCGGTCTGCGGCGAACAGTTGGTCACGTGATAGCTATCCCCATTGCCGCGCCGCAGATCATCATAGGTCTCGCCCCAGGCGACATCCTCACGGCGGACGATATGCCCCTTGTCGAAGGCGCCGCGATCGCGCGTGAAGAATACGTCCGGAAGTTGGAACTTCTCTTCGAGTCTCGGATCGACGAACCAGCGCTCCTGGTCGCGGTCGCCGAGCCCGGACAATGCCTTGCGGGTGTACTTCTTGCTGGGATCCGGGCGCTTCAGCCGTGGGTCGGCGGTGACGTTGGAGGCCGTGAACAGCGCAAGGCGGCGCGCGGCATGCATTGCTATCGAAAAGTTCTGATAGGGCAGGATGTTTCCACCGAGACGCGTTGTGGCCAGCACGCTCGGATCGGCCGCTTCCGGCATCGGGATTTCGGCGCCGAGAAAGTCTTTGTCATATCCGGTGCGGGATGCGTAGTTCGTATCCCGGAACGGTTCCACCATGGCCTCGGTGAGGGCCCCGCCGCCGGCCGGGGCAGCCTCAGTGCCGCTCGGCTTGCCGACGATGGATGGCGCGCCGAGCCGTATCGTGATCTGCAGCGGTACTTCCAGCGTGATCCCGTCAGCCGTCGCCCGTACCACGCTCTGACTCACGTCGGCGGATGGGCGCGGTGCGGGCGCCTGAGCAGTCTGATCCGCCGTCACATCTTCATCGGAAAACCCGGCGAGATCGGCCTTGCTCCACCAGTCGGACCAGGCCGGCGTCCCGCCCGGCGCGCCGCTCGCAAAATTGACTCCCAGATCAACCACGCGTCCGTCGCGCGCCAACTCGAACATCGGCACCGCGTAGTTCTTGTCCTGGTAGCGGCCGCCGAAATGCAGCGCGACAATCTCACCACTCGCGAGGTCGATGACGCATGAACCCGAATTGCCGCCGAGGGTGGAACAATCGTGCGTTCCCGCAGAAACAATCTTGCCGAAACTCTCGGTCGGCGACACCCCGTGGAGTTGTCCCGGCTGGAGACGTTTGACCCCATACTCCTTGTCGAACAGTTGGTCCTGCTCCGCCGCATCGTTGCGCGGGTCGAAGGCCGGGTAGCCGATGACGGCGATCTCGTGTCCGTCCATATCGGAAATATCTGCAAGCGACATCTTCAGCGGCTTGCGGCCGGCCGGCAAGTTCTCGACTTCCAGGATTGCCATGTCCCAATAGGGATGGATCATCACTACGCGCCGCACCACCAACGTCGGTCCGGTCGGCCGGCCGCGTTCGTGCAGGAAATCGACCCCAGCCTTGCAGCCCGTCCGGAAGGCGATCGCCCGATTGCCCAAGCCGCGAGCAAAGATCGCGGCAACGTGGCGATTGGTCATGATGAGGTTGGTGCCGACCACGAAACCGGTCCCGCCATAGGGATAATCCGGGTTGTCCGGCAGTTCGATGCGGCCGACCGACGGGATCACATCCTCGATGCGGGTGCGGATCGCCGCGTCGGTCGTGAGCTTCTGCCACAGATGGTGGGAGACCTCGAACTTGCCGTCGATGATATCGATCGCGGGTCGAAGCTTGGGAATGATAATGGCCTCCATGCCGACCAGTTGATCGGGGGAGGGCTCGCGCTTGTTCAGCAGCATCTCGAAGCCGGCTCGCGCATTCCTCGCTTCGGGGGCTTCGGCCATTTCGAGGCCACTCACCGCCGGTTCCGCCGCTTTCAAGAGGCTGTCCGGATCCTTCTTGCGCGAAATCAGCTCCAGGTACGACTTCACTCGCTCTGCATTCGAACGCTGCATAGTTCACCTTCGGTGCGAATCCTAAGGTTGAGCCTCCATACTAATGCAATCTTCAATTTGACGTGGATCAATAGTTAGTCGTGAGACAATGCGAGTTGGAATTAAACGACTTGGTCGTTGCGCCTTTGAGTTCGAGGCAACGGACTTTCGGATGCAAACTCGCTCCGCGCGGCACCTGCGGGTCGACGCTGATGGAGGGAGAGACGTTCGAATCCGCCGCCTATACCGCCGGCGACGTGGCCGCCCCGAGGCGTTCGCGTGATGCGTCGCAACGGCGGCCCAGGGGGCAAGCCAAATGAGCTGAACGGTGGATGAACGCCTGTCATTGAAGTTTCAAATTTTTAACCCAGAACGGAGGTGATTTTGGCGATTTTTAGGTTGTTTAGAACAACGGTTCCGCACTATTAGCGCAGAAAGAACGGTCATCGCCGGCGTCCCCGTAAGGCGAATGTAAGGTGGATGGGCCATAGTGCCGACATGAACCAATCTCCGCAGATGCTGAGTAAAAAAGGGCTGATCATCGGCTTGGCGGCCTTTGCGCTCGCCGCTGCGGGCGCCTATGGCTTCACGCAATTCGGTCAAACACCGAAAAAAGACAGCCTCGAGCTGTCCAGCCAGTCGCGCAAGGGAGGCCAGACGTTCACGCCGTCGCCCTCCGAATGGGCCACGCTGACCGTCGAGCCGGTGTGTGACAAGATCTTTCGGGCGGAACACGTGACTGAGGGCAAGGTCGCGGTCGATGAGGATCGCTCGACCCCCGTATTTTCCCCGTATGCGGGCCGCGTGACCAAGCTGCTGGTCAAGCCGGGCGAGACCGTCAAGCAGGGCCAGCCGCTGTTCGTGATCGAAGCCGCCGATACCGTGCAGGCGCAGAACGATTTCATCACTGCGATCACGGCGATGAACAAGGCCAAGTCGGCGCAGGACCTGGCGGAGATTCAGTACAAGCGCGCCAAGGACCTGTTCGAGGGCAGGGCAGTTCCGCTCAAGGATTTCCAGCAGGCGGAAGCGACCTTCGTCCAGGCCCAGAACGACATGCGTTCGGCCCAGACCGCGCTGGACGCCGCCCGCAACAAGCTCCGCATCCTTGGCTACTCCGATGCGGCGGTCTCCGAATTCCAAGCCAAAGGCACAATCGACCGCGAGATCACGGTCAACTCGCCGATCACGGGCACCGTCGTGCAGCGCAAGGTCGGCCCCGGCCAATATGTCCAGGCCGGCGCAAGCGATCCGGTCTTTGTGATCGGCGATCTTTCGACGGTCTGGCTGATCGCCTTTGTCCGCGAAAGCGATGCGGCAGTCGTCAATGTGGGGGAGGAGATTTCGGTCAGCGTGCTGGCGCTGCCGGGCCATCCGCTCAAGGCCAATATCGACTATGTGGCGGCAGCGATCGATCCGACCACCCGCCGGCTCCTGGTTCGCGCCACCATCGACAACAAGGACGGCCTGCTCAAGCCGGAAATGTTCGCCAATGTGACGATCTATTCGCCGGGCGATCGACCCGCCGCGGCGGTGCCTCGGCAGGCCTTGATTTACGAAGGTAACCAGGTGCGTGTCTGGGTCGCGCGTCCGGATAAGTCGCTTGAGCTGCGCAAGATCAAGACCGGCCTCGTCAATGGCGATCTCGTCGCCGTCGAAGGCAATCTGAAGGCCGGCGAGCAGATCGTCACCAAGGGCAGCCTGTTCATCGACCGTGCCGCGTCCGGTAGCTGACGTGCGGGTCCAACTCTTCCCAACGCGGTGAAAGCCTGAACCTGAATGGATCGCCTGGTCGCCATCGCCGTGCAGCGGCGCTTCCTCATGGTGGGGATGTTCATCGCGATCCTGGCCGGCGGCCTGATCGCGTTCAAGCAGCTCAACATCGAGGCCTATCCCGATCCGACGCCGCCGATGGTCGACGTCGTGACGCAAAGCCCGGGCCTGTCGGCCGAGGAAATCGAGCGCTACATCACGATCCCGATCGAGACCCAGGTCGCCGGCATCAAGAACCTGCGCACCATCCGCACGATTTCGCTGTACGGCCTGTCCGACGTCAAGCTGCAGTTCTCGTTCGATTATACCTATGACGAGGCGTTGCAGCAGGTCCTGAACCGGCTCTCGCAGCTGTCGCCGTTGCCGGGCAACGTGACGCCGCAGATTTCGCCGTTGAGCGCGATCGGCGAGATCTATCGCTATCGGCTGAAAGGCCCGCCTGGTTACAGCGTGCTGGATCTGAAGACCCTGCAGGACTGGGTGCTGCAGCGGCGTTTTCGCGCCGTGCCCGGCGTGATCGACGTCACCGGATGGGGCGGCAAGACCAAGACCTATGAGATCCAGGTCGACAACAACAAGCTGGTCGCCAACGGGCTGACCCTGCCGCAGCTGTTGCAGGCGGTGAGCAATTCCAACATCAATGTCGGCGGCAACACGGTCGAGATCGGCACGCAATCGGCTGTGGTGCGCGGCGTCGGCCTGATCCGCTCGATGGACGATCTCGCCAACACGATGGTGTCGCAGACGAGCGGCAATCCGGTGCTGGTCAAGGATGTCGCGACCGTCACCGTTGGCGAGAAGCCGCGGCTTGGCATTGCCGGCCTCAATGACAATGACGACATCGTCCAGGGTATCGTGCTGATGCGGCGCGGCGAGCAGAGCTCGCCGACGATTGCCCGGGTCGAGGCACTGGTCGACCAGATCAACCACTCCACCATTCTGCCGCCGGGTGTCCGGATCGAACGGATCTACGACCGCAAGGACCTGATCGACACCACGACCCACACCGTGCTGCACAACATGGTGGTCGGCATTCTCCTGATCGTGCTGTTGCAGTGGATATTCCTGGGCGATCTCAGGAGCGCACTGATCGTCGGCGCCACCATTCCGTTTGCGCTGTTCTTTGCCGTGATCATCCTGGTGCTGCGCGGGGAGTCCGCGAACCTGTTGTCGGTCGGCGCAATCGATTTCGGCCTGATCGTGGACGCCACCGTGATCATGGTGGAGGCGATCTTCCGAAGACTGACGCAGACCACGCCGCTGTCGGAGGTCGAGGAAAGTCACATCTCGCCCGAGACGATGATGGGCATGAAGAGCCACGCGATCCTCTCCGCGGCGGCCGACGTCTCGCGCTCGATCTTCTTTGCCGCCGCCATCATCATTGCCGCCTTCCTGCCGCTGTTCACCTTGAGCGGCGTCGAAGGCAACATCTTCGGCCCGATGGCGCGCACCTATGCCTATGCGCTGGCCGGAGGCCTGCTGGCGACCTTCACGGTGACGCCGGCCTTGAGCGCCATCATCCTGCCTGCTCATGTCCAGGAGACCGAGACGCGCCTGATGCATCTGTTGCATCGGCTCTACGGGCCGGTGCTGCGTTGGGCGGTCGGCAACCGCAAGCTGGTGATGATGGGCGCCGTCGGGCTCGTGGTCATGACGGGTGTGTTCGGCCGGCTGCTCGGCCTCGAATTCCTGCCCAAGCTGGAAGAGGGCAATCTCTGGATCCGCGCCACTCTGCCGCCGACCATCTCGCTGCAGGAAGGCAATCAGTACGTCAACGAGATGCGCAAGCTGATCCGCGCGCGGCCCGAGGTCGAGGCCGTGGTCTCGCAGCACGGCCGTCCCGACGACGGCACCGACGCGGCCGGCTTCTTCAACGCCGAGTTCTTCGCGCCGCTCAAGCCGGTCAGCCAGTGGCCGGGCACCAAGGACAAGGACCAGCTCACCGCCGAACTGCTGAAGCAGCTTGATGACCGCTTTCCGGGCGTCGAGTTCAACTTCTCGCAATATCTGCAGGACAACGTCTCCGAGGCAGTGTCGGGCGTGAAGGGCGAGAACTCGATCAAGCTCTATGGCAACGACCTGCAGGCGCTCACCGACACCGCCAACAAGATCAAGCAGGTCTTGTCGACCGTGCAGGGCGTGACCGATCTTGCGGTGTTCACCTCGCTCGGCCAGCCGACCGTACAGATCGACATCGATCGCGCCAAAGCCGCGCGTTACGGGCTCGCCCCCGGCGACATCAACGCCACGATCAAGGTCGCGGTCGGCGGCGACACTGCGGGCGACCTCTACGAGCCCGGCAGCGACCGGCATTTTCCGATCATCGTGCGGCTGGCGCCGGCATATCGCAAGAGCGCCGAGGCGATCGAGAATTTGCGTATCGGCGCGCAGGGGCCGAACGGCGTCACCCAAATTCCGCTCAGCGAAGTCGCCACCATCAAGCTGGTCTCCGGTGCGGCGTATATCTATCGCGAGCAGCAGGAGCGCTATCTGCCAATTAAATTCTCGGTGCGCGAGCGCGACCTCGGCAGCGCCATCCAGGAAGCGCAGCAGAAGGTCGCCGAGCAGGTGCAGCTGCCGCCGGGATCGCATCTCGAATGGGTCGGCGAATTCGGCAATCTGCAGGACGCGATCAAGCGGCTGTCGATCGTGGTGCCGATCAGCCTGGCGCTGATCGCGATCCTGCTGTGGTTCAATTTCGGCTCGATGGTCGACACGCTGCTCGCGATGAGCGTGATCCCGATGGCGATCTTCGGCGGCGTCGTCGGTCTCGTGCTGTCCGGCATCCCGTTCAGCGTCTCGGCGGCGATCGGCTTCATCGCGCTGTTCGGGATCGCCGTGATGGACGGCATCATCATTCTGTCCCAGTTCAACCAGCTGATCGACGAAGGCTACGACCGCGTCGCCGCGGTGATCCGCACCGGCGAGTTGCAGCTCCGCCCGGTGTTGATGACCTGCGTGGTGGCCGGCGTCGGCTTGTTGCCCGCGGCACTGTCGAGCGGCATCGGCTCGCAGGTGCAGAAGCCGCTCGCGATTGTGGTGGTCACCGGCATGATGCTGGCGCCGATAGTGATCCTGATCACCTTGCCGGTGTTGATCTCGTTCTTCTCGCGCCGCGGTGCGCGCTAATTGCCTTGGGCATGTGGGCACATGCCCATAAATCTTGCCCACTCCCTTTGTGGTTGACGACCCCTGGCCGGTGCGCCTTGATTGATGCCAATCAAGAAAACGGCCAAGGAGGTCGCCATGCGCGCCGAACAGCGCCAGCACAGGGTGGATGAGCCGGCGGTCGCGCGCGCCAAGGCGGATCACATGTCGGGCCACAAGCCGGGTCCCAGCGCCGATCATGCACGGCTCGAGATCGGCACCTCGGAGCAGGTGCTTGCCGAGATCAGGGAATTCTGCCGCGCCACCAAGACCTCGGAATCCACCTTCGGCCGGCTGGCGGTGAATGACGGCAAGCTGGTGTCGCGGCTGCGCGATGGGGCCCGGATCACCACCGGCACCCTGGACAAGGTGCGCGGCTATCTCGCGACGCATGGACGGAATGGTCATGACAGCCCGGCCGATCAGGCCCTCGTTCCGATCGCGCCGCGCAGCGAGGTTTCTGCGGATACCGGCGCAGCGCCGTCCGGCTTCCGCTTCTTCGACAACCGGCAGAAATATCTGCTGTTCGTCTCCACCTGCAGCGAGAAGACCGAGGTCGCCAACCGGATTTCGCTCGAGCTTTCCAATCTGCAGCCGGCGCCGCCGGCGCTGCGGCTGTTCGATGCCGGCGTCGGCGATGGCACCGTTCTGTCTCGGGTGATGCGGGCGCTGCATGCGCGCCTGCCCACCATGCCGCTCTATGTCGTCGCCAAGGAGATCTCCTACGAAGACGTGCGGATGATGCTGGAGAAGATGGCCGATCGGCTGTTCGAACATCCGGCGACCGTCGTCGTCGTGACCAACCTCTATTATGGCGAAGCGCCGTGGCTGACGCCGCGTTCGGCCACCGCAGCCCAAAGCCTGTTGTGGAAGGACGTCGCGCTCGCCGGCAACACCGCCCACGGCTTTGCCGAGCAGATCGGCGCGCTGGAGCCGTTCCTGGCCGAGAACTGGCGGGCCGGCATCAGCCCGACCACCGGCAATCCCGTCTACAAGCGGCCGGTGATCCTGACGCTGTCGCGCGAGGATCACTCGTTCCTGCTCGATCCGATCATGCCGCGGCCGGGGCGGGTGAGGGCCGACTATGATCTCGTCATTGCATCGCAGCCCTATCGCGCCCGCGCCAGCGTCGCGTTCAAGGCCTCGAAGGTCGTGACGCCGCTGGTGCGCGCGCTGCGTCCGGGCGGGCGGCTGATCGGCATCCATTCCCACGGCCACGATCCCGGCATGGAGATCATCGATCAGGTCTGGCCGGGCGACAATCCCTTCACCACCGACCGTTACGCCATCCTGCGGCAGGTCAAGCACGAGCTCGGCGCTGCCGCGCGCCATTACAATTTCAACGCATCCTCGGACGCGCGGTCGATCTTCCGCTACCGCATGCACACGCTGCCCGACGAGGTGTCGGGGCCGATCGGCACCTCCACGCTGTTTGCAGCCTGGAACGCGGCGATCTATGTCGCCCAGATCGAGGACAACAGGCTGTCCGAGGTGGTTCGCGACGGCCGCTATCTCGAAGCCACCGACCGCGTGCTCAAGAAGCATGGCGGCCTCTGGTTCAATGACGAGACCTATGTGATCTCGCGCCGCCGCGCGCCAGCCTGAGGGAGCCTCCGATGCTTGCGCAGGACCAGCTCTCATCCCAGCGCCTGATGCGATTGCTCGCTGCGGCGTCCGTCGAGATCTCCTCGCGCGGTCACCAGCTTGCAGAGCTGCGAGACAATTTTGCGCCGGGCACCAGCGTCTCGATCACGTTTCTGCCCGGCGACGACTATCATCATAATGTCGAGACGGCCGCCGCCTTGCGCCGCGCCGGCTTCAATCCGATCCCGCACCTTGCTGCGCGCGAGATCAGTTCCAAAGATGCGCTCGCGGACTTTCTCGCCCGCTTGCGCGGCGAAGCCGACGTGACATCGCTGCTGCTGATTGCGGGCGACGTGCTGGCTGCAAAGGGCCCGTTCAAGGCGAGCCGCGACATCGCCGAGTCCGGCCTGATCGAACAGCACGGTTTTGCGCGCGTCAGCGTGGCCGGCCACCCGGAAGGCCATCCTTACCTCGATCCAACCGGCGTCTTGAAGCTGCTTTTGGATTGGCAGGACTGGAGCGACCGGCGCGGCGTTCCCATCAACATCATCACCCAGTTCTGCTTCGAGAGCGCGCCGATCCTGGACTGGTTGTGGCAGCTCCGCGCCCACGGCGTGCTGCTGCCGGTCACGATCGGGCTGGCCGGTCCTGCCACCCCTGCGACGTTGGTGAAGTTCGCCTTGCGTTGCGGCGTCGGCAATTCCTTGCGCGCGGCGCGCAACCGGATTGGACGCTACGGCCGACTGATGACCGAAACGGGACCAGACGAGGTGGCGTGCGGGCTTGCCGACGCGCCGCCTGCGGATACGCAAGCCATCACAGGCTTCCACCTGTTTCCCTTCGGCGGTCTCCGCAAGGCGGCCCGCTGGCTGCGCGACGACAAGGCCGATGGGACGAGGGCACCTCCTGCCGGGCCAGGGGCTGGAAAGTCGTAGCTCGAAAAGAGAAAGGAGACGACAGCGAGCAGGGCACCGGTTTCGTAGCGCGATGGCCGCAGGCATGCGATTGGGATTCATCAGCATGGTCGTTGTCTCCGACGACTGCGGACGCGTATCGGCAATCCCGCGGCGCTGGTTGCGTCCGGGTGATCCGTGAAGTTCATGCCCTCTTCGAAAGTGATGAGGGCGCAGGGAATGCCGCATAGGCGTTAAGGTAGCGCGAGCATCGATTGATACTTGCGTTTTCGAGGAGGCTCGCGAAGGTGGCGCCCCAACGCGCGTTTTCTGCGGCGCAAGCAACGGATGGTTGGTTGTGGAATGATTGCTTGCAGCAAGGATGCAACGAGCTGCTGCAGGACCCGCCAAGCGCCAGGCGTCGTTAAGCGGCCTGCGTCCAGTGGGGAGAGTCCTCGAAGTCGCTGGCAAGCGGCTCGAGCAACAGGATGATCAGGAGGTGGGCCAGCAGGTAGGGCTTGGCAGAGCGCGGATCGGTTCCTGGCGGCGTCTTGAGGCCAATCAGACTCTTCAGTCGCTTGAACCCAAGCTCGATCCGCCATCGCAATCGATAGAGCGCAAGCACATCTTTGGTGGAGAACTCGTCCCGCGCGAGCGACGTGATCAGAATGACCCAATCCGCAGCCTCCAAAGTTTCTTTGGAGATGATGCGGTTTTCATCTTTTGCGTCTTGCCGGGCTTTACGCCGAGAAGCAGCAGCCGCACCGGTGGGCTTCTTGATTGCGACCAGACGCATAGCCAGAGGCGCGCCGCCCTTGCGCTTGATCCAAATCTCCCGATCGACCAGTCCGCGCGCCTTCGCGGCACGCAATTGGGCCATCAGATCGAACGGAAGGCCTTTGGCGTCAAGCCAACGTGCGTTCTTCCAGCCCGCTCGGATCAAAACGTCGGCCCCGGCTTCGCGGACGGCCGCAATGCGGTCAGGTTGCAGATAAGCGCGGTCAGCAATGCGGATCTCGTTCTTGACCACTGGTATCCGGTCAAACGTTTCGCCCTCTTGCTGATCTGTCAGCTCGAAGTGACCAAAGCGCTCATAGGGCAGATCAAATGCGCTATGAACGCGCCAAAGCTCACTGTTCTTGCGCGCAGCCGGTCCCGCCTGAGGCACTGTCGTCGCATCGATGATGCGGATCAGGCGGCCTTGGCTCGCCTTCGGAGCTGCCGCAGCGAGCAAGCCCTCCACCAGCACCGCAAACCAATCACCACATTGACGCAGCCGATAGAACAACGCCACGCTGGTGAGGTCGGCAAGGCCAACAGAAGCCGCCCATGCGGCTGTCGATCTCAGCCCTCTTTCACCCAAACAATAGGCCAGCATCAGCCGAAGTAACGTCACCGCATCTGGAATCTGCCGCCGACGCGCGAAGGCCTTCGTCTGGCGCGCAGTTTTCTCGAGCTGCGCAGCCCCGCCCAGCTGCGCAACCACTCTCGTCCAGTCCTCGTTCAGGAGCGATTCGTCTGCCATCCCCTGTTCGAATCACGGCGGATTCCAACACTCAAGCATAAACTTAACGCCTATGGGGAATGCCGGGTGTTGGCCTCACCCATGGCCCGCCTGCAGAAGAAAAAGCAGGCGGCAGTCACCACAGGTTCAGCCGGGACATCCGGCATTCCCTGCGCGATGGCTTACGGCTTATACGCGCTCTCCTCGGGGACCGGCTTGATTGCCCCCGTGTCGCGACGACGCGCTATGCGCGTCGCGCTGGGCGCCAGCACCGGGGCGCCAGGACCACGCGATTTCGCCGTCCATGAAAGCATTGCTCGTCCGCGCAAGATGCGCGCGATGCTCTCACGTCCACCGCATTGCCGGTCCAACGTATCGTGACGACGCGTACGTCCCTCATCCGGACCGGAACGGTGCGTAGCATACGACTGATTTGCTGATTTTCAGAAGCGATTTATTTTTCCTGCGGCCTCTTGAAGCAGGTCTTGTCATTGAAGTCGTTCATGAAATGAGCGCTTCAGCGCCGATGGCCGTCATTGCGAGGAGCGCAGCAACGAAGCAACGACAAAGCAAATCTTGCTGGCTGCATCAAATCTCAAAACCCATAGAGCCGGGCCGGATTGTCGACCAGGATCTTCTTGCGGATCGTAGCATCCGGCGCCCACACCGGCAGCTGGTTCATCAGCCGGCCGTCGTCGATCTGATAGAGCGGGGCGATGTCGGTCGGCTTGCGGTCGGGACGAATGGTGGAGTCCGGATGCGGCCAGTCGGTGCCCCAGACGATGCGATCCGGATTGGCTTCGATCAGTGCCTTGGCGAAGGGAATGACATCCCGATAATCGGGGGCGAGCTTGGAGGCGCGATAGGCGCCGGAGATCTTCACATAGGCCTTGCCGCTCTTCACGAGTTCGATGAGGTCCGGAAAGCCGGGCTGCTCCAGTCCGAGCTCGGCCTGTGCGCCGCCGAAATGATCGAACACGGCCGGCACCGGCGAGGCCGTCACCAGATCCTTGATCGCCGCGATCATCGGCGTGTTGGTGTAGAGCTGGATGTGCCAGCCCCGTGCCTTCATGCGTTCGACCGCGGCGGAGAACCGCGCGCGTCCGACCGAGGGATCGTTGATGCCGCCGGTCGCGAGATTGATGCGGATGCCGCGGAAGCCTTCTTGTTGCATCCGGTCGAGATCGGCTTCTGGCGTCTTGTCATCGATCACAGCGACGCCGCGCGCATTCGCCCCCCGTGCCTTCATGCCGAACAGCGTCGCTGAATTGTCGGTGCCGTAGACGCTCGGTGTCACGATCACCACGCGCTCGATATGCAACGCCTTGTGCAGCGCAGCCATTTCCTCGGGCGAGGCCTGTTCGGGCGTATAGACGCGCCCCGCGAAGAACGGAAATTTCGCGGGATCGCCATGAATATGGGTGTGGCAATCGCAGGCATGCGCCGGCACGTCGAAGTCGACCGGCGTCGACGGCTGCGCCGCCTTCGCCTGCGCGCGTTGTTGAGGCATTGTCATTCCGGCCGCGATGCTTGCGAGCAATAGGGTGCGTCGATTCAGCACGATCAGGTCCTCCCCGCAGGATGCGGCGCATTCGTTGTTGCGGATGATGCGTCATTCTGCGGATAAGCGTGACCGCTTCCACGACAGGAAACAAGGGACAAAGAAGACGATCAGGACTGCAATCAGGTCGGCGCGAAGTTCCATCAGGTCACGGGATGCAAGCATATGCGGTATGGATGATGACCATCACGTGAACATTGTCGTGAGGTCTATGCAACGTCCATGTCTCTGATAGCCTCAGCAGGTGCAGAGACGTCGAGCAGCAATTTTCGACACGACCGACCGTCTGCTGTCGGGCAGGTGTGCCTTACAGGAGCGCGGGCGGGAGGGGACTTTGGATCCTTTTTCCGAGATGCTTAAGAAGAGCGAGGAACGATCATGATCAAGCTGAAAATCAACGGTCAGGAACAGAGCTGGGATGGCGACCCCGATCTTCCGCTGCTTTGGTTCCTTCGCGACGAGGTCGGCCTGACCGGCACCAAATTCGGTTGTGGCCAGGCGCTGTGCGGGGCCTGCACCGTGATGGTCGATAACAACGCAGTGCGCGCCTGCATCACCTCCGTGTCCGACGTGGCCGATCGCCAGGTCACGACGATCGAAGGCTTGCACCCGACCGGGGACCATCCGGTGCAGAAGGCCTGGCGTCAGGTCAACGTTCCGCAATGCGGATTTTGCCAGGCTGGCCAGATCATGCAGGCCGCCGCGCTGCTCGCCAGTAATCCCAAGCCATCGCACGACCAGATCCGCGAGGCGATGTCGGGCAACATCTGTCGCTGCGGTTGCTATCAGCGCATCGAGAACGCCGTCCATCTCGCATCTACGGGAGTGTGACATGAATTTCATCGCCAGTTCGAACAAGCCTCGCGGCTTTGAAAAAGCGATCAGGGTCGAGAACGTATCGCGCCGCAACATTCTGAAGGGCCTCGGCTTGGCCGGCAGCTTCGTGCTCGCCGCTCCGATCCTGTCGCGTCCCGCCTTTGCCTATGAGACCGGCGCCGCGAAGATGCCGCACGGCGTGGTGGTCGATCCGAAAGTGTTCGTCGCCATCGCGCCTGACGGCGCTGTCACCATCCTTGCGCACCGGGCGGAGATGGGCACAGGCGTTCGCACCAGCCTGCCGCTGATCGTCGCCGAGGAAATGGAGGCGGAGTGGACCCGCGTCCATGTTCAGCAGGCCCATGGTGACGAAACCAAGTTCGGCAACCAGGATACCGACGGCTCGCGCAGCACCCGGCACTATCTGCTGCCGATGCGGCAGATCGGCGCAGCGGCCCGCACCATGCTGGAGCAGGCCGCGGCCAAGCGCTGGGGCGTCCCGGCGACTGAGGTGAAGGCGGTCAAGCACGAGGTCGTCCACGACGCGACCGGTCGGCGCCTCGGCTTCGGCGATCTCGCCGCCGACGCAGCCAAGGAGTCCGTGCCCGGCATCGAAGGGCTGAAGCTGAAAGACCCGAAGGACTTCCGCTATCTGGGCAAGGGCGAGATCAGCATCGTCGACCTGCACGACATCACCACGGGCGCGGCGCATTATGGTGGCGACATCCGCCTGCCGGGCATGAAATACGCTGTCATCGCGCGGCCGCCGGTGACCGGGGGCAAGCTCGTCTCGTTCGATGCTGCGGCGGCGCAGAAGATCTCCGGGGTGGAAAAGGTGATGGAGGTCAAGGGCTGGCCCTGGCCCTCCAAATTCCAGCCGCTCGGCGGCGTGGCAGTGATCGCACGCAACACCGGCGCGGCGATCAAGGGACGCGATGCGCTCAAGATCGTCTGGGACGATGGCCCCAATGCGAAATACGACTCCGTCGCCTATCGCGCCGAGCTCGAGCAGGCGGCACGCAAGCCGGGCCTTATCGTCCGCAAGGAGGGCGATGTGGACGGCGCGCTGAAGACGGCCGACAAGGTGGTCGTCGGCGAGTATTACATTCCGCATCTCGCGCATGTCAGCATGGAGCCTCCGGTTGCGGTGGCGAACGTGACGGGCAACAAGGCCGAGATCTGGGCACCGGTGCAAAGTCCCGGCGGCACGCGCGAAGACGTCGCGAAGACGCTCGGCATCCCGCTGGAGAACGTTACCATCAACGTGACGCTGCTCGGCGGCGGCTTCGGCCGCAAGTCCAAGTGCGACTTCGCGCTCGAAGCGGCCCTGCTGTCGAAGGAGCTGGGCACGCCGGTGAAGGTGCAGTGGACGCGCGAGGACGACGTCCAGCATGACTTCCTGCACACCGTCTCGGTGGAGCGCATCGAGGCAGGCCTCGACAAGAACGGCAAGGTGATCGCCTGGCGCCACCGCAGCGTCGCGCCCAGCATCGCCTCGACCTTCGCCGCCGGCGCGGTGCACCAGGCGCCGTTCGAGCTCGGCATGGGGCTGATCGACGTGCCGTTCGAGATCGCCAACATCCAATGCGAGAATCCGGAAGCCGCCGCGCACACGCGGATCGGCTGGTTCCGCTCGGTCTCGAACATCCCGCACGCCTTTGCCGTGCAGTCGATGGTCGGCGAGATCGCGCAGGCGGCGGGCCGCGACCAGAAAGACATGCTGTTGGAGATGATCGGCTCGCCGCGGCACGTCGATCTCTCCTCGGTCAAGGATCCCTGGAATTACGGCGAGCCTTACTCCAGCTATCCGATCGACACCGCGCGGCTGCGCAAGGTGGTCGAGCTGGTCGCGGAGAAGGGCGAGTGGGGCCGCTCGCTGCCGAAAGGACACGGGCTCGGCATTGCCGTGCATCGCAGCTTCGTCAGCTACATCGCGACCGTCGTCGAGGTCGCCATCGACGACAAGGGCAAGCTGACCGTGCCGCGGGTCGATACGGCGATCGATTGCGGCACCTACGTCAATCCCGAGCGCATCCGTTCGCAGATCGAGGGCGCCGCGATCATGGGTCTCAGCCTCGCCAAGTACGGCGAGATCACCTTCAAGAACGGCCGTGTGCAGCAGAAGAACTTCGACGACTTCCCGGTGCTCCGCATCGACGAGGCGCCGCTGGTCACGAACGTGTACATCGTGCCGCCGGCGGCGGACACACCGCCAAGCGGAGTCGGCGAACCCGGCGTGCCGCCGTTCGCGCCGGCGCTCGTCAATGCCATCTTCGCCGCGACCGGCAAGCGCATTCGCGCGCTGCCGATCGGCAAGCAGCTGGAGGCGTAAGAGGGAACGGACCTTCGCAATCCCTGTTCATTGATCTGACCACTGCACTCAGTGCACTTGGAGGGACAGACGATGAGCAGCGCCTTCAAGGCGCTCGCGGCGATATTCATCCTCGCGGGCGCCGTTTGTTTCGTCACGCAGCCGGCCGCGGCAGAGGACAAGACGCCGCCCGCGACGGCCAGCCGGCCTTCGGCCAGCGGCCCGGATCAAAGCTCCGTGCCGAACGCGGCGCCGCCGGCCTCGCGCACCCAGACCACCGGGCAGTCCGGTCAGGATCAGACGGTCAAGGAGATGAACGAGCGCGAGCGCAGCAAGGTCGAGCGCGAGGGCAAGTGAAGCGCCAATCAAGTGAAGCGCCAATGACGGGACGGCGCTCGACGCGCCCTCGTCACTGCCCCGACGGCGTGCGCAAGCCGTGCCAGGCGTCGCGCACCTGGTGGTAGTGCACCTCGGGCAGATAGTCCGGCGTATTGAGGTTGAGGTTCTTGACGTCGAGCCGGCCGACCGCGCTGAGCAGCGTGTAGGAGGCGATCACGCGATCGCGCTGGGCGCCGATCAGCCGCGCCTTGGCCTGGATCAGGTCGGCCTGCGAGTTCAGCACATCGACCGTGGTCCGTTGCCCGCCCTGTGCCTCGCGGGAGACGCCCTGCAGCGCCACGGTGGCGGCGCGTACCTCGGCTTCCGAGGCACTGACCGCGATCTTGGCGCCCTCATTGGCAACCCAGGCGCTGACCGCGGCGGTGCGCGCCTGGTTGCGGACCTGATCCAGCACGAGCCGGCTTTGCGCCGCGACCTCCTTGGCCTGCCGGGTCTGCGATGCGGCCATGCCGCCGTCATAGATCGGCGCGTTGATGTTGGCGACGATCGAGGCCTGGTCGGTGCCGCGGGTGCCGAGCGTCGGATCGTTATCGCGGCTCTTGCTCGCGCTGCCCTGCAAGGTGACGGTCGGCAGCAGGCTGCTCTCGGCGACCCGGATCGAGGTGGAGGCCACATCGACATCGAATCCCGCCGCGGTGACGGCCGGGTTTTCCTTGATCGCGAGTGCGATCGAATCTTCGCGGCTGCGCGGCAGCAAGCGGTCGATCGGATCGGCGGTCTTCAATGCCCCGGGCGGCATGCCGATCACCTGCGCATAGGTGGCTTGGCTGACCGCAAGATTGACCTCGGCGCTGTTGAGATCGGCCAGCCCACGCTGCAGCCGCGCTTCAGCCTGCGAGGCGTCGGTCGGCGTGACATCGCCGGCATTGAGTCGCCGCTGCGTGACCGCCAGCGTCTCGCGCAGGAAGGCGACGTTGGAGCGCTGCGCTTCGACCAGCGACTGATTCGCGAGCACGTTGGTGTAGGCGGTCACGGCATCGAGCAGCACGCCCTGGCCGGCATTGCGCAGCGACTCCCGCCCGGATTGCACCTGCAGCTCTGCGACGCGGACGCTGTTGGCCGTCTTGAAGCCGTTGAAGAGTGTCTGCGTCACGGTGACGCCGATCACCCACGGCTTCAAGTTCTCGGATTGGATGGTGTTGGTCGGCAGAAGGTCGCGCACGGCCTGAAGGCCGGCGCTCAGCGTCCCGACGATCTGGGGTCGATAGCCGGACAGCGCTTGCGGTACATTCTCGTCGGTGGCGCGCTGACGCGCCCGCTCAGCATTGAGCTGCGGACTGGTCTGATAGGCCTTGGTCAGCGCCGTGGCGAGATCTTCCGCGCGCGCCGGCACGGTCAGACCGGCAAGGCACACGATCAGCGCGAGAGACAAGCCTGTGCAAGGTACATGTCTCCGGCCGCCGCCAAGTTCTTTGGCTCGCCTCACCATCCCGACTCCGCCGCATCCCGTTTATTGTTCCAATCCTGTTTACATGTTTATGCCGCAGCATCGCCACAGGCAAAGCGTCGCTGTGAAAAACCCCAGATATTTCCGGGATTTGTTGTTGCTGCGACGCCACAGACTCATTGTCGCAGCGCTGCGGCATAGCGGCGCGATTTACGAGGTGTGCGAGTAGGGTGCGATCAACCTGGGGGCGACAGCCTCGCCAGCAAGCTCGCAAAGAAGCTCGCCAAGAAAACCGATTGCGACACAGATCGCGGATTCGCGGCGGGCAGGGCTATTTGTTCTTGTTCACCGGCTTGCGCTTCTCGATGAAGGCGGCCATGCCCTCGGCGCGGTCTTCCAGGGCAAAGGTCGCGTGGAAGAGGTTGCGCTCCACGCTCAATCCTTCCGCCAGCGTGGTCTCGAGCGCGCGGTTGACGGCTTCCTTGGCCATTGCGGCGGTCGGGCGCGACATCGACGCGATCTTTTCCGCCGCCGACATGACCTCATCCATGAGCTTGTCGGCCGGGACCACGCGACTCACCAGGCCGCTGCGTTCCGCCTCCTGGGCATCCATCATGCGCCCGGTCAGGCACAGATCCATGGCCTTGGCTTTGCCGATCGCGCGGGTCAGGCGCTGGGTGCCGCCAATGCCCGGGATCGTGCCCAAGGTGATTTCCGGCTGGCCGAACTTGGCCGTGTCGGCGGCGATGATGATGTCGCACATCATCGCGAGTTCGCAGCCGCCGCCCAGCGCGTAGCCCGCCACGGCCGCGATCGTCGGCTTGCGGCACTTCGCGACCCGATCGCCGCCGATCGCGGTGAAGTCGCTGGAGAACATGTCAATGAAGCTTTTCGGCTGCATCTCCTTGATGTCGGCGCCGGCCGCGAACGCCTTGTCGCTGCCGGTGATGACGATGCATCCGATCGCGTCGTCGGCCTCGAGGTCGTCGACGGCCGCGGCAATTTCCCGAAACACGCCGAACGACAGCGCATTGAGCATTTTCGGACGGTTGAGGGTGATGATCCCGACCGCCCCCTTGCTCTCGACGATGATGTGCTCGAACACGCTCATGCTCCCACCCCGCAAATCGTTCAGCGGACAATTTGCCCGCTGCCGGCATGCGCATCAAGTGGAAGGTCGCTGAAAGAGCTGCGCGTCCGCCAGACAGGCGGGCGCAGGGTCTCAGAGCATGAACATGCGAGCGGCGGAGCCCAAGGTGAGCAGGGTGCCGCAGGCGATGAAGATCTTGCCGACAATGGACGCCTTGTCCCAGCCGGAGCTGTCGTCGCTACTGACCGTCGCAACGCTGGCCGGTGCATCCTCGGCCGGGGTGGACGCTGCCACGGCGGCGTTGTCAGTCGCTCCGCTGGCGTCGGCGGGCTGAGCCATGGGAGCGGCCTGCATCTCGGTCGCGGGGGTGGCAGGCGCGCTGCCGTCGGAGCTTGCCGCAGCGTTGTCCGATGTCATGGCCGGGGCGGGAATTGTGCCCCAGTCGGTGGCAAATGCAGGGGCAGAGCCGATGACGCCCAGGACGAGCGCGGCTGTAAGAATCAATGCCGAACGTGCACTACTGGCTTGGATTGTCATTTGGTCATCTCCCCATCCCGCCAGTCCCGCCGGAAGTGAGACCCCGACGCGTGTCGGGAACGGGGCGGAAAAAGGGAATTTTTCCGTCCGCGAAGGCCAAAACGGGGCACCGCACAGCGAGGCTGCCCGCGCGCCAATTCGATGCTAAGACCCGACAGGGCCATGCTGACAGGACTCTTGCCGGGATTTGCCATGAAGATATTGCCGTCACGGCTTCGTGATTTTTCCGGCAACCGGCGTAACAACCTGAAACTTGGGGCGAATAGCTCTTGTAGGTGCGCGTGTGCGCGAACGTGACGACGAATGGACCGGCTTGATGCGGCAGGCGATCGCCGGCAACGACGAGGCCTACCATCGTCTGCTGAAAGCGGTCACACCGGTGTTGCGGGCCGCGGCGCGCCGTGGCTTGGCGCGTGCCGGCCAGCCGGCCGACCAGTCCGAGGACATCGTGCAAGAGATTTTGCTGGCAGTGCATTTGAAGCGACATACCTGGGACGCCAGCGCCCCGTTCGCGCCTTGGCTGTTTGCCATCGCCCGCAACAAGCTGATCGACACGCTGCGTCGTCGCGGGCGGCGCATCTTCGTCAATGTCGATGATTTCGCCGAGATCCTGGCGGAGGAGCCGCCGGCGCCCACCGTTTCGGCCGCCGAGCTCGAGGCGCAGCTGAAGACCCTGCCGCAGCGTCAGCGCGAGGTGCTGCAGTCGATCGCGGTCGAGGCCAGCTCGATCAGGCAGACAGCTGCGAAGTTTTCGATGAGCGAGGGCGCCGTCCGGGTGGCGCTGCATCGCGCCCTGACGGGCCTCAGTGCCAAGCTACGGGAACAGTGACCATGGAGACCGATCAACTGATCCGGACCTTGGCCGCCGACAATGCGCAACGCGCGCTGCCGGTCGGCATCGTGCTTGCGCTGGCCTTGCTTGCCGCGACGCCGCTCTCCACCGCGATGTTCCTGCTTGGGCTCGGAATCCGGCCCGACATCATGGTTGCGGTGCGCAACCCGTTTTTCGACCTGAAATTCGCCGTGACCTTGGCGCTTGCGATTCCCGCAACGATCATCAGCCTGCATCTGTCCCGACCAGAGGCCTCGCTGCACGGCTGGGGCTGGCTGTTGCTGGCGCCGGTTCTCGTGCTTGCCGGCGCCATCGTGAGCGAGATGATGCTGCCGCAGCGGCTGCCGATGCTGACGCGTCTCGTCGGGCATAACTGGCTGCTCTGCATGAGCGCGGTCCCCGTGTTGTCGCTGCCGCTGTTGGCCGCCGCCATGTTCGGTTTGCGTCACGGTGCCCCCCGCCGCCCCGCAGTGGCAGGGGCAATTGCTGGCCTTTTGTCGTCGGGATTCGCGGCCACGCTCTACGCCGCTCACTGCACCGACGATTCCCCGCTGTTCGTGGCCACCTGGTATACGATCGCGGTCGCCTTCGTGGCCGGCCTCGGGGCGCTGATCGGCAGGAAAGTCTTGCGCTATTGAGGAGAGCCTCAGGCCGTCGGGGCCGAGGCGGAGAACTCCTGCATGCGATGAAAGCGCAGCACCTGCTGCGCGGTCGAGGGGCGCAGCCTCTCATAGGCGGCCTTGGAGACCGACAGATCGACGGGGTTGCTGCCGTTCAGCGCGTCGCGCATGTCGATGAGCAGCGCGACCGTTGACCATGGCAGTCCCGCGACCTTGCCCAGGATCATCACCCCTTCGGCACGACCCTCGACCATAATCGTTTCGGCCACATCCACCGACACATGGGCCAGCGCCGCAATCGCTGCATTGGCCTCGTCGAATTTCTTCTCCTCGGCAAACTGCTCGATGAGCGGACCATCCAGCCGGCCGTCCGCATGGAGCGAACGGACCAGGGCATGGGCGATTTCGGTCTGTTTCGTCTGGGCGACGGATGCTGAGCGGGCCCGCCTTGCGCCCGCGCGCACCGCAACGCAAATCTGGCTGACCTGATCGGGCTGCGCCGCCTCGAGCCGCTGTCGTACCGTCTCGGAGGCCTTGGTCACCAGCTTGAGATAGACGTGCCGCGGCAGGTTCGGCCGGAGCGCAAGGCAGTCCGCAAGCTCCTCGTCCTGCTCGGCCCGGTCGACAAGTTGTTCGAAGCCACCCTCGGAGAACTCTGCGCCTGGATTGGCTGCGGTGCTTCGGACGACCTCATCATTGCCGCGCAGGAGCAGCACGTCGGTCACGGCCCGGCTCAATACGCGGCGGATCGAGATCGCCAACAGATGCGCTTGGCTCTTGGTTCGGGCGGTCTCGATCAGCACGTCGTCGTCGAGCCGTTCGGATTTGGACAGCACGGGTCCTGCGACTTCAATGGCGTCGTCTTTCGCCAGCCTGTGCATGGTCTGGAATGGGGCGGTGTCGACCGCCGCCAGACGTCGCGCGAGGAGAGCCTTGGCCGAGACCTCGATATGTTCGATCAGGCATTGGAAGACGTCGTCGAACAGCACGATCTGTTCGGCGGAGAAATCCAGCGCATTGCGGACGAAGAGGTCCGTCACGCGCTGCAACGTTTCGACCCGCCGTGCGACCGTCCCATGGGTGAGCGTGCTCTCGAGTTCGTCGAGCAGGCTCCGGGTGCGGTGGACGGGCTTCAAATTCATTACTAAGAGACCTGACGCATTCTACGAGCCTCAGAGGCTCGAACTGAAATCGAAATACAAAGTCGCCTTTCAGCGGCCGGCGGCGCCATGCCGCCTCCGGGAGCGAGTGCCCTTGCGCTGGCGAGCCCATGTTCTTGTCAATCGTGGAACTCGGGCCGAAAAGCTAGGTCGTAAGCCTTTCGTTTTAGTATCCAAGGAAACCGCCGGGTATTCGTGCCCGACATGGGTCCATACCCGATACCGCAAGGCGCCCACCGATAGGATGCGCCGTCAGGCGCCGTCGTTTGGGCTGAGTTTTGGGGAGATTTCACCCGAGTGCGGTATGGCCAGCGGCCCGATGCCATCCTGCGGACGAGGGCTGCGGAAAATGCTGTAATGTGCGCTAATTCACAGAGCGGATCGGCGCTTTCCAATACCTTGAAGATTTTTGCACGGCCCATCGAACCGCGTACGGCTTACCCCCGACCAAACATGCGAGACGGCCATTGAGCGTGACCCAGGCGGAATCGGACGAAACCCTGATCGCCCGGATCGCTCGAGGCGACCGGCTCGCCATGCAGGTGCTGTATGGGCGGCACCACGTCAGGGTGTACCGTTTCGGGTTGCGACTCGTGCGGCACGAACAGATCGCTGAGGACCTGATCAGCGAGGTGTTCCTCGACGTGTGGCGTCAGGCTGGCAAGTTCGAAGGCCGATCCGCCGTCTCGACTTGGCTCCTGGCGATTACGAGATTCAAGGCCCTCTCGGCACTGCGGCGCCGCAAGGACGTCGAATTGGAAGACGAGGCTGCCAATGCGATCGAGGATACCTCCGATGATCCGGAAGTGGCGGCGCAGAAGAAGAATACCGGGGAAGCCTTGCGGAAGTGCCTGACGGCACTTTCGCCCGACCACCGGGACATCATCGATCTCGTCTACTACCACGAGAAATCCGTGGAAGAGGTGGCTGAGATCGTCGGAATCCCGGAAAACACCGTCAAGACGCGCCTGTTCTATGCGCGCAAGAAATTGGCCGAACTCTTGAAGGCGGCCGGCGTTGAGCGAGGCTGGCCATGATCGCTTTGAGCAAGAAGATGCTGGACCATGAGCCCAGTGAGATCGAACTCCTGTTGCCCTGGTATGCAGCAGGCACCCTGAATCTGCGCGACAAGCAGCGGGTGGAGGAGGCGCTGGCCCGCGATCCCGAACTCGCCGGGCAATATGCCGTCATCCAGCAGGAATATGCCGAGACCATCGGCCTCAACGAAAGCCTCGGCGCGCCTTCGGTGCGGGCCATGCAGAAATTGTTCGCTGCGATCGATGCCGACCCCACGCAAAGTGCCGTGGTATCGCGCGGCATGTTCGCGCGCGTGCTTGGCTTTTTCGACGGCCTGTCGTCGCGGACGCTGGCCTGGTCGGCGAGTCTCGGCGCGTTGCTTGTGCTGTTGCAGGCCGGCCTGATCGGCGCGCTTCTGGTGAGTGGTCAGACCGCGACCTACCAGACGGCCTCTCTGAGCACGAACGAGAGGGCGGCGGACAACCGCGCCGTAGCGCCCAGCGCGAGCCAGCCCTTGACGCGTTCCCTTGGGACGCAGCCGGCGGCTCCCGTGCATGTATTGGTGCGCTTTGCGCCGGATGCGCGCATCTCCGACATCACGGCGTTGCTCGACCGCTACCAGGCATCGATCATCGGTGGCGCCAAGGGTGGCATGTTCCAGCTGCAATTCGGTGATGGCCCGATGTCGAAGGCCGACGCTGACAATCTGATCGGTCGCCTGCGGCGAGAGAAGATCGTCGGCCTCGCGACGGCCGTGCCGTAACCGTCTGGAATAAGGCGAGGTTCGAGCGCCCGTGGTCGGTGCCGAACCGACCGCGCGGCGGGGAAAGCCGCTTCGCACTCTTCGGATCATGCTTTTGGCGCAGCAGCCAGATTTTTCGCGAATGCTCGAATAATTCGCCGGGTCGCTTGAACGTGGGCCGGACCGGTCGCGACAAAAGAATGTGGGAGCGGTTAACCCTCCCCATAGCTGTATCTGGGCGCGAGCGCCCATCCACCCCAAGCGCCCATATAGCTAGACCCGTCCGGTTGTCCCCCCGGACGGGTCTTTCGTATCGGCTTCAGAAAGCCGGTCAGTCAGTAATATGCAATTTATAGTTGGTTTGCTGCGCGTGAACGTGCGCAAAGATTGTAGTTCTGACGGCATTCTCGCCGTCGCATCGGCCAGGGAGCCGGCGCAGCTACGGTCCGGCCGACATAAATTTGGGCGTTAGCTAGACTTTATTAACCTTCTCCACAAAATATTGCCGTCACGTCGTGTTGATTCGTGCCGAGTAAGTTGCGTCCGTCCTCTCTCCTTGCGGGCTCCTTATGACACATCGACTGAACGTGGCGTGCAGCCGCGAGCTGTCTGAGCGCTGGTGTGCGCTCGCCCAGCGGCGTCTGGATCATCTCACCGAGCTATTCGAGAGCGGCCGCTGGCGCCGCTATCACACCGAGCGATCCCTTCTCGAAAACATCCGGGAAGCGAAAGCGGCGGTGAAGACGTGGCGGGCGCTGGCGCTGGGCGAGAGCGTCGGCCGGGAGACCGGCTCTGCCCAAATGGATGTCGAGGCCGTACCGGCGCCACGGCCGCGCTTTCGGCCTCCTGTCGATCGCCACAAGCCGGTTCTCCAGCCCATCGAAGTCCCGCCGACGATCGAGACCGTTTTGGCGGAATCCGATATCGTGGTCCCGGAGAAGATGGTCGCGCCTGAGCCGGTGCCGAGCACGCCGCGGATCGATATGGCCGCGCTTGAGGAAGCTTTGAGCGTTGGGATGAAGGCCGATGTCGGGCCGCCGCTGCTCGATCTCGACGAGATCGAGCGCCGCTATCCGGCGCTGCGCCACGCGCTCTGAGACGACTATCGCACGACGGCGTTGCCGGTGACGACAAGCTGTGCATGGGCCTTTGTGCCATCCTGACAGAGGTCGTCCGTGACCGGCTTGAGGTGATCGAGCCCGAGCACCGCGCCGCGCGGCGCACCTGAGATCATGTTGTTGCTGATGAGAGCACTGCCGGCGCCGGAAACCACCGACACACCGACGCCAGCCAGCGCATTGCGGATGACGTTGCCGGAGATCACGACGTCGCGCAGATATTGGCCCCAGCCGGCGACGATGCCGAACGACGGCGCGTTCTCGATCACATTGCCGGTGACGGACGTATCAGCCTCGACATAGATGCCGATGCCCGCATCGTCATCGGGGGCGGTCCCGATCGGCCGCTTCGGAAGCAGGTTGCGGATGATGTTGCCCTGGACCACCGCGAGGCGGCCGCCTTCGTTGAAATTGCAGACGGAGACGCCGAACGCGGCGCCGTCCACCGTATTGCCGCTGATGACGGCGCCCTCGAACGCGAATTCGGAATAGAGCGCGACTTCGCGCACGTCGGAGACACTGTTGCCTGTGATCTGAATGTTCGACGCCGAATTGCCGCGCACGGCGGAGTAATCGCAGTTCCTGATGCGGTTGCCGCGCACGATCACATTGCCGGCGCGGAACGCGTTGATGGCATTGCCGTATTGGCCGGAGCCGCCGGGGCCAGCCTTGATGTTCTCGATGCGGTTGTCGAGCACCAGCGAGCCGTCGTCGCCAATGGCGGTCCGCAGGATTTCGATGCCGTTGTCGCTCGTATCTGTAATCGTGTTGCGCGAGACGATCAGTCCCTTCGCATCGAAGGAGACGATCGCCGTAGCCGCGATATGGGTGATGATGTTGCCGATGACGTCGCCGGAAACCTGCTCGAACCAGATGCCGCTGCCGCCTGCGTTGGTGATCTCGCAATCGATGATGCGGACATCGCGTCCACCGAGGCCATGCACCAGGCCGCGCCGCGCGGGGAGCGGGATGTTGCCGCCATCGAGCGTGAGTCCGGTCAGGCCGATGCCGTCGGCGCCTTCGCCCGATAGCAGGGAGGGGCCGCCGCCGGCGAAGAGCAGTTTCGTCGCGCCCCTGACGCCGATGAGCTGGCTGCCGCTCGGAAGGTGCAACAGGGAGGTGCGGTAGTTGCCCGGCGGCAGCGCCAGCGGCACTTGCGCACGCGCAGCCTCGTCGATCGCGCGCTGCAGCACACGGGTCTGGTCGTCAGGACTATTGGGCCGCACGCCAAATTGCGTGGCATCGCGGCCGAGCGTCGACGTCAGCGGGGCGGAACGTGCGGAATCGGCCGGCAGGGTTAGAGCACCGGCGGTACCGGCAACGGAGGCGCCCAGAATAGCACGGCGATTGACGTCCATGACCAGCATCTCGCGCGAAAGTGGCGTGCTGCCACCACTTAAGCCGAAACGCTGAACCTGGACGGTAATGGCTGAGGAAGGTGGAGGTGTTTGTTGCCCGTAGGGTTAAATCTTTACTGGAGGCCACAGCTGCAAGGCCGTCACCTCGACAAGCAACAGGCGGGCGACAATTTGCCGATATGCCGCCATCGTGCGGGAACCAATAACAGGCGCCGAACTTGGTCCAGAAGAATCGCTCGGCGAGGAGAAGGGTTATGCATCTGTCCAGTCAAAGTCTGCTGGTTATTCTTTTTGTCGGCATCATCGCGGGGTGGCTCGCGGGGCGTGTCATGGAAGGCGGCGGTTTCGGCCTGATCGGCGACTTGCTCGTTGGACTCGTCGGCGCATTCATCGGCGACTGGCTGCTGCCGAAACTCGGAATTCATCTCGGTGTCGGCCTTGTCGCCGCGATCCTCAACGCCTTCATCGGCGCGGTGGTGCTGCTGCTGATCCTCCGTTTGATCAATGGTGGATTTGGTTATCGCCGCCGCGGCGCGTGGTAACCGGTTACGGCCATCGTCTCAGCTTGAACCACGGCCATCGATTGCAAAAGAAGCCAGCCCGCGAATGCGCGTGCTGGCGTCCTGCCTCGTCAGCTTCACCAGCTCCATCAGCATGGCTTCGCCGGCGTCGACCAGGTGTTCCACGCTGATGGCGCGATAGCCTTTGCGCAGCATGGCGCCGTCACGGGGTGGCAGCGGGATATGGACGAAGGCGGCAAGCGCCGGCCCATCCGCGGTCCTCGTCGCCTCGATCGCCCGCCAGCTCAAGTAGTTGCAGAGATAGCTGCCGGCGTCGCGCGATGGCCTTGCATCGATGCCGGCCATGCGCGCGGCGCGCAGCAGTTTGGCCGTATGCGGGCCGAACAGCATGGGCGCTGCGCCAGGCACGATCGAGCCTTGGCGCGCGACGTCGCGGTCGGCGTCGGGAAAGGTCGTCGTGATTGCGTTGCGGGCGCGGGTCTCGATCCGGACGTGCGCCGTGCGGCTGGCAAGCCCGAACATCAGCATCGCGTCGGGGCGCCGCTGCGCGATTAGCTCGGGCAGCTTGCGATCGACGGTGCGGTAGGTCACATGGAAGATGTGGCTGGTCAGCTCGACATCGTCCAACGCGGGGCGGCGCAGGGCCGCGAGCCGCTTGACCAGCGGCATGGTCGGATTAAACGGCGCGCCCGGGAACGGGCCGAAGCCGGTGATGAGGATGCGAAGGGGCTTGCTCATTGGAGCATCTCCGCGAGCTTTTCGGCTGCGACCGCGGGTGCAATGTGGCCTTCCGCCACCTCGGTCTCCAGCTTCCTCACCTTGGCGCGAACAGCGGCATCGCTGCGCAGCCGCGCCATGATGCGGCTTTCCAGCATCGACCACATCCACTTCACCTGCTGCTCGCGGCGGCGTTGCGCGAATTCGCCTGACGCGGTCATCGCCTTGCGGTGATCCAAGACCTTTTGCCAGAGCTCGGCGATCCCAGCGCCGGTCAGCGCCGAATAGGTCGTCACCGGCGGGTGCCAGTGTTCGGAGCGCGGGCTGAGCAGATGCAGCGCGCCGCGATAATCGGCTGCGGTGATATTGGCGCGCTTGAGATTGTCGCCGTCGGCCTTGTTGATCGCGATCATGTCGGCGAGTTCCACCAGGCCCTTTTTGATGCCCTGCAGTTCGTCGCCGCCCCCCGGCAGCATCAGGGCCAGGAAAAAATCGGTCATGTCGCAGACCGCGGTTTCGGATTGCCCGATGCCGACGGTCTCGACCAGGATCACGTCGAAACCGGCGGCCTCGCAGAGCAGCATGGCCTCGCGCGTTTTGGCGGCGACGCCCCCGAGCGTGCCGGAGGAGGGCGAAGGGCGGATGAAGGCGTGCTCGGCGTGCGACAGCCGTGCCATCCGCGTCTTGTCGCCGAGGATGGAGCCGCCGGTGCGCGCTGAAGACGGATCGACCGCGAGCACCGCAACCTTGTGGCCCTGTTCGATCAGATACATGCCGAGCGCGTCGATGGTGGTGGACTTGCCGACCCCTGGCGAGCCGGTGATGCCGACCCGGATCGCGCGCCCCGTCTGCGGCAGCACCGCCTGGACCAGCTCGCGCGCCGCGGCCTGGTGGTCGGCACGGCGGCTCTCGACCAGGGTGATGGCGCGGGCGAGCGCGGCGCGATGGCCGGCGCGAAGGTCGCGGGCGAGGCCAGCAATGTCGGGAGGCTGGACAGTCGAACGTGGGGACATGCCTTCGTTATAGCCGATCGAGGCTCGCCCGCTAGTTCTCTTCCGCATCCCCCTTCGGCCGGCTGCCGCCGAAGATCGCCTGGCCCTCCGCACTGAGATAAGGCTTCAACGTCTCCCACGGAACGAAGGCGACATAGTCCCCCTCGGCATAGGGGCCGACCGCGTAAGGCGGATAGTGGAAGGTGAGTCCTGAACTCTTGCCCGCTTCGGTCGACGGCGCCAGCGTCACGGCGCCGATCTTGAGCAATTTCGGTTCGAGCCCCTTGAACCATTCGTCGGTCGCGGTCTCGGCGGCATCGCGCTTCTTCTTCTCGGCCGTCAACGAGACGATGATCGCTTTCAGCATCGCCTTCATGGTCGGGCCGTTATCGGCGGTCTCCGTGAAGAAGGGGCGGATCGAGATGCGCTTGTTCTCCGCCCTGTCCCATAGGATGGTGTCCACCGTCCTGTTGGGGTGCGCCCCGTGGGTGTCCATATAGTCGTTTCGGACCACGCTGACATAGCGATCGGCCACGATCGAGCGCACCGAATAATCGCGCCCAAAGGAGTAGGGGCCGTCGCGGAACAGCTCCTTGTCCTCTTTGAACTCCTTGGCGGCATCCGCAGCCTGTTTGTCGATCCACTTCCGCCCCTCGGCGAGGCAGTTCGCGGCAAGCGCCGGATCGGCCTTGATCTGTGCGTCGAGCGTGACGGTGGCCTCGACGGCCTTGGTCTTGATCGACGCGTCCGGCTTGGGCTCCGCGGCAAAGCCCGGCGCGAGCGCGAGCAGCCCAAGCAGGAGGGCGAAAGAGAATCTGGAACAATGCATGGAAATACGATCCGGTTTCCTGGACATATGTGCGCCCAGTTACCTGAAAGGTTCGACCCTGCCCAGATCGAACGCGCGGCCAGGGGGAGCCGCGTGAATTTGTCCGCAGGAATGCAGTTGAGCCGAGCGGCTATTCCGCCGCCTCGCTGTGCCCAAGGCGGGCGTTGAGCTTGTGGATCAGCTCTTCCGCGGCTTCGGCGATCACCGTGCCCGGCGGGAAGATCGCCTCGGCGCCAGCCTTGTAGAGCGCATCGTAATCCTGCGGCGGCACCACGCCGCCGACGATGATCATGATGTCCTCGCGTCCCTGTTTCTTCAACGCGGCCTTCAACTCGGGCACGGCGGTGAGATGGGCGGCGGCCAGCGAGGAGACGCCGAGAATATGCACGTCGTTCTCGACCGCCTGGCGCGCCGCTTCGTCGGCGGTGGCGAACAGGGGCCCGATATCGACGTCGAAGCCGAGATCGGCGAACGCCGAGGCGATCACCTTCTGGCCGCGGTCGTGGCCATCCTGACCGATCTTGGCGACCAGGATGCGCGGCCGGCGCCCCTCCGCCTCTTCGAAGGCCTCGATCAGCGCCTGCAGCTTCTCGACCTGCTTCGACATGCCTGCAGTCTCCCGCTTGTAGACGCCGGTGATGGACTTGATCTCGGCACGGTGACGGCCGAACACTTTTTCCAGCGCGCCGGAGATCTCGCCGACGGTCGCCTTGGCGCGTGCGGCATCGATTGCGAGCGCCAGGAGGTTGCCATTGCCTTCGCCGGCCGAGCGGGTCAGCGCGGCCAAGGCGGCATCGACCTCGGCCTGCTTGCGCTCGGATCGCAGCCGCGCGAGCTTGTCGATCTGCAGCCGCCGCACGGTCGAATTGTCGACCTTGAGCACATCGAGCGGCGGCTCGTCGGTCGGCTTGTACTTGTTGACGCCGATCACCGACTGGCGCCCGGTGTCGATGCGCGCCTGGGTCTTGGCGGAAGCTTCCTCGATGCGCAGCTTGGGAACGCCAGCTTCGATCGCCTTGGCCATGCCGCCGAGCTCCTCGACCTCCTGGATGTGGCTCCAGGCCTTGGCGGCGAGATCATGAGTCAGCCGCTCGACATAGAACGAGCCGCCCCAGGGATCGATGATCCGCGTGGTCCCGCTCTCCTGCTGCAGGAACAGCTGCGTGTTGCGGGCGATGCGGGCGGAGAAGTCGGTCGGCAGCGCCAACGCCTCGTCCAGCGCATTGGTGTGCAGCGACTGGGTGTGGCCTTGCGTCGCCGCCATCGCCTCGATCGCGGTGCGTGCGACGTTGTTGTAGACGTCCTGCGCAGTCAGCGACCAGCCCGAGGTCTGGCTGTGCGTGCGCAGCGACAGCGAGCGCGGGTCCCTGGGGTTGAACGGCTTCAAGAGCTTCGCCCACAACAGGCGGGCGGCGCGGAGCTTGGCGACCTCCATGAAGAAGTTCATGCCGATAGCCCAGAAGAACGACAGCCGCGGTGCGAAGCGGTCGACGTCGAGGCCGGCGGCGATGCCGGCGCGCAAGTATTCGACGCCGTCGGCCAGCGTATAGGCGAGCTCGAGATCCTGCGTCGCGCCGGCCTCCTGCATGTGATAGCCGGAGATCGAGATGGAGTTGAACTTCGGCATCCGCTGCGAGGTGAAGGCGAAGATGTCGGAGATGATCCGCATCGAAGGCGAGGGCGGATAGATGTAGGTGTTGCGCACCATGAACTCTTTCAGAATGTCGTTCTGAATGGTGCCCGCGAGTTTTTCCGGCGGCACGCCCTGTTCCTCGGCGGCAACGACGTAGAGCGCCAGGATCGGCAGCACCGCGCCGTTCATGGTCATTGACACGCTCATCTGGTCGAGCGGGATGCCGGAGAACAGCGTCCGCATGTCGTAGATGGAGTCGATCGCAACGCCGGCCATGCCGACATCGCCGGCGACGCGCGGGTGATCGGAATCATAGCCGCGATGGGTGGCGAGATCGAAGGCGACGGAAAGGCCTTTCTGCCCCGCGGCGAGATTACGCCGGTAGAAGGCGTTGGAATCCTCGGCCGTGGAGAAGCCGGCATATTGCCTGACAGTCCAGGGCTGGTTGACATACATTGTCGGGTAGGGACCGCGCAGGTAGGGCGCGATGCCCGGCCAAGTCTCCAGGAAATCGATGCCGGTGAGATCCGTCTCGCCATAGGCCGGCTTCACCGGGATGCCTTCCGGTGTCAGCCAAGGCTCGGCGGAGCCTGCGGATGCGGGCACGGCCGTCGGCTCGAAGGCGATGTCGGCGAAGTTCGGAATGCGGGTCATTCCTGGCGTCCTCATCGGTCAATCGTGATCCGGATGCTGATGGCTGACGATCGTCGCCATCTTCTCCGGTCCGTAATTCTGCTGCGTGGTCTGGCTCGGCAGATTGGCAATGGCGACGACCCAGCCGAGCCGGGATTCCGTGCCGTATTGTCGTGTCGGCACTACGCGATCCGGCCGGTCGAACGCGCCGGTCATGATCTCGATCCGCGGCCCATCAATGCGTCCGAAGCCGAGCGGCGTGCCGCAGGCGGGGCAGAAGAATCGCTCGGCGATCGTGGACGAGCGGAACGCGGCGGGCTGACCGCGCGTCCAGGCGAAGTGCTCGCGGTCGATCTCGGCAAACGAGGCGAACGGCGCGCCGGCGGCCTTCTGGCACATCCGGCAATGGCAGATACTGACCTTGCCTGGCGTGGTCTTGAACGCGAAGCGGACCGCGCCGCATTGACAGCCGCCGGTCAGGAGAGGCTTGGTGTCGTCGGTCATGCTCACTCCAGAAATGTATAGGCGTCCTCGAGCGTCTTGGGCGCGTCACAGCCGGCAAAGATGAACCCATCGACACCGGCCCCGCGGAGCGCCGCTTCTTGTTCGCCGCCGCGCCCCGCCAGATAGATATGGCGGACACCGGCGTCTTTCAGGGCCTTGGTGGCCGGAACTGCCATTTCCGCATAGACCTTGTCCGAGGAGCAGAGGCAGGCCAGCGTCGCGCCGGACGCCTCGCAGGCCGCCGCCAACGCGGACGGATCGGATGCTCCTTCGCCGCCGATCGCAGCGATGCCGCCCGCCTCGAAGAAGCTCTTGGTGAAGGTCGCGCGTGCGGTGAAATCGGCAGGCGTGCCGAGATTGGCAAGAAACACGGACGGACGCTTGCCT
Source organism: Bradyrhizobium sp. SZCCHNS1022 (assembly GCF_032484835.1). NCBI lineage: Bacteria > Pseudomonadati > Pseudomonadota > Alphaproteobacteria > Hyphomicrobiales > Nitrobacteraceae > Bradyrhizobium > Bradyrhizobium sp. SZCCHNS1022. Next base: position 377,060 of record NZ_JAUETT010000004.1, read on the forward strand.
TTGCTGTTCAGCAGGCTGTCGGAGCGATCGCGCAGGCGCTCGAACGGCTCGGCCAGCCGGATCGGGGCGAGGGGCTCGAACGTGACCTTCGCCTGATCGTTTGTCGCGGCCGCGATCGGCGTCACCGCCTCGACCGCGACATCGGCCTCAGTGAGGTTCGGAAACTCGCTGGCACCGGTCAGCACGTCACGCCGTTTGGCAATATTGGCCGCGCGCGCCTGTCGCGTCGCCGCCACCTTGCCCTGGATCAGCCCGGCCTGCAGCGCCGCGAACACACCGCCGGCTTTCTCGATCTCCTGGAACTGCACCCAGGCCGTTTCGCAAAGCTCTTGGGTCAATGCCTCGATGCCGCCCGAACCGGCCGCGGGATCGGCGACCTTGGCGAGGTTGCTTTCCTCCAGCAGGATCAGTTGTGTGTTGCGCGCCACGCGCCGGGCGAACGCATCCGGCAGGCCGAGGGCGAGCGTGTGTGGCAGCACGGTGATCGCATTGGCCCCGCCAATTCCGACCGCGAATGTCGCGATCGTGGCGCGCAGCATGTTCACATAGGGATCGCGCTGCGTCAGCATCCGCCAAGCGGTTTCTGCGGCGATGAAGACCGGCTTTGGCGCGAGGCCGCAAGCCGCTTCGATCCGCGCCCATAGCAGCCGAAGCGCGCGGAACTTGGCCGAGGTCAGGAACTGATCGGCATCGGCGCAGAGCCGGAACGAGAGCGCCGCGCGGGCGTCGTCCAGCGCGATGCCGCCGGCTTCGAGCGTGCGCAGATAGGCGAGGCCAGACGCGATCGCAAACGCCAATTCCTGCGCTTCCGATCCGCCGGCGTCATGAATCGGCCGGCCGTCGGCCAGGACCAGATGCCGACTGAAGCCGCGGTCCTTTAGGCCGCGCACCACCTTGGCGAACCCGCCCTCCATCTCGGACCAGGGCGCGGCGGCACTGCCGCGGACGGCCAGGGTGGAAAGGGCCTGATAGTTGATACGAAGATCGACCTTGGCGGGATCGACGTGCTGGGCTTCGATCAACGATGCGACCGCTTCGCCCGCATTGCCGCGGCCGAGCACCGGATTGAGCGCAATCGAGATCCCGGCATCGAACACGACACCGGCGAACAACCGCTGCAGCGTTGCCGGCTCGGCGTCCGGAATGCCGAAGCCGCGCGCGCCGGGGCCGTTCTGGAAGTCGAGTTCGATCCCGGTCGCGCCATTCTCGAGGTCGGTCAGGATCTGGGCATTGGCCTTGGTAACATCGGGATGGTCGACCCGCTGCATGATGAACCAGGGCGCGGCGGCGGCTCGTCCGGTAACCGGGGATGCACCCTTGGCGCGGGTGTAGATCGGCTGGATAGAGAGGCCGTCATAGGTCTTGCCGACCAGCTTCTCGAATGGCGCTCCCTTCAGTACGCCATCGACCAGCTTGCGCCAATCGTCACGACTGGCCGGCGCGAACTCGGCGGCCAACCGCAGGTCCTCGGTCACGGATGTCATTCGGCCTAAGTCTCCCGGGCGCCTGTTTTCACCATTGTTGGCCGCAAAATGCCACGTCGGAACGGCCAAGCCAAACGGTTGTTTCGGCTTTAGACCTATCGTTCGAGAGGGGGCAGACGCTCGATTCCGTCGCACGGGACATGCGCCAACGCCTCCTTGATGCGCCGGCCTGCGATCAGCCGCTCCGGTGCGATCTCGGCCAGCGGCACCAGAACGAAACCGCGCTCGAACAGGCGAGGGTGCGGCAGGGTCAGCTGGGGCGTGTCGATCGCGAGATCGTCATAGGCGATCAGGTCGAGGTCGAGCGTCCGCGGTCCCCAGCGGCTCTCGCGCGCGCGGTCTCGGCCAAACATCCGCTCGACCTCGTGCAAGGCGGCGAGCAGAGCGTGCGGATCGAGCTGCGTCTCGATCGCGATACAGGCATTGATGAAGGGCGGCTGCTGCGTCTCACCCCAGGGCGGCGTCAAGTAATCGGCGGATCGCGCTGCGAGCGTTGACTGAGCAGGGCGGCAGATTTCCGCGATGGCGCGTTCAAACGTGGTGCGGACATCGCCGACATTGCCGCCGAGGGCGATCAGCGCGCTCGCCATCAGTCGCGCGAGCGCGTCAGGACAACGCCCACATCCTCGAAGATCGCGGCGATCGGCGCGTGCGGCTTGTGCACCGTGACCTTCACGGCGCGGATCCGCGGGAAAGCCGCCAGGATCGCATCGGCGACCGCGCCGGCCGCGCGCTCCAGCAGCTTGTAGCTAGTGTCCTTGAAGGCTGATGTCGCGGTGGCCACCACGTTGGAATAGTTCACCGTGTCGGCGAGACGGTCGGAGCGCGAGGATTCGGACAGGTCGGTATCGAGTTCGAGATCGATCACGAAGCGCTGGCCGACCTCGCTTTCGTGCTCCAACATGCCATGGCGGGCATGAATCAGAATTCCCTTGATGAAGATGGTGCCGCTCATCCTTTTTGCGCCTCGATCGCTGCGGCCACGCGCAAGGCTTGCACGGTTTCGGCCACGTCATGGGCCCTGATGATCTTGGCGCCGCGCTCGGCGGCAATCAGATGCGCCGCAATCGAACCGCCCAGCCGTTCGCTCGGCTCCGAGGGCACGACGGAGCCGATGAAGCGCTTGCGCGACGCGCCGACCAGGAGCGGCAGGCCGAAGCACGAAAGCTCGCCGAGTCGCGCCAGCATCGTCATGCTCTGCTCCGTCGTCTTTCCGAAGCCGATGCCGGGATCGAGCACGATGTTGCCGTCGGGAATGCCGGCCTTCGCGGCGATGTCCAGCGAGCGGGCAAAGAAATCCAGCACGTCCTGCACGATGTCAATTGCGGGATCGATCGAGAGGCGGTTGTGCATGACGACCACCGGCGCGTTGTGTGCAGCCACGACCTTGGCCATCTCCGCATCGCGCTGCAGCCCCCAGACATCATTGGCGATCGCTGCGCCTTGCTCCAACGCAAACGCGACGACCTCGGCCTTCATGCTGTCGATCGAGACGGGTACACCGAGCGCCACGACATCAGCAAGAACAGGCCTCAGCCGCGCCAGTTCCTCATCAGCCGACACGGGCGTCGCCCCGGTATAGGGACGGGTGGATTCGGCGCCGATATCGATGATGTCGGCACCCTCGGCGATCATACGCCTGGCCTGTTCGATCGCGCGTTCCGGTGCATTGAAGCGGCCGCCGTCCGAGAACGAGTCGGGTGTGACATTGAGAATGCCCATCACGGCCGGGTAGGGTCTTGCGACCCATTCGCGCAGCAGCGGATGCACAGCCGAAGCTAGGCTCAGGCGGGATTTTGGCGCGGGCGCATTCATGGCGACGCTTTGCGCGGTCGCGGCGACGGAGTCAAGATGATGCACTGCACGCGCGCAAGGGCGCCGATGCCGTCAATAGCTGATCTTCGGTTCCAGCTTGCGTGCCTGCTCGATCATGTGCCCGACCGATTTCTCCGAAGGTAGGATGCGCACCAGCTTGCGCCTGGTGTTCACCTCCTTGATATTTTGGGCGAGGCGAGCCGGGTTGCGGTGAGCGAGTTCGCGCACCGTGGTGACGCCGGCGGCACGCACGAGGCCGACCTTCGCTTTGCCCATGCCCGGAATTCGCATGTAGTCGGCCACATTTGCCCAATCGAGCAACTGTTGCTCGGTGATGCCGGTCTGGGCGGCGAGCGTCTTGCGGCCTTTTGAGGTGCGAGCGGCTTCAAGCAGCGCGTCGGTGGTCCGGATGCCAAGCGCCTTCAGGTTGGACGCGGCAAAGGCCGTCATGCCTTCGATTTCGGAAATTGGGTATGTCATGATCTTCAATGGGTGCGAAAGTGCTTCAGGCGAGATGGGTCAGGCCCGGTGTCTTGCGACGATCGCGCCCATTCGATCGACTTCGATTGTGTCGCTGCAGAGCTTGAAAAGTTCACCTGTGTGGATGCAGATCCCAGCGCGGCAGAGATCTTGGATGTAGAAATCTTGCGCCATCAACCCGGTGCGAAGAAAGTCAAGTATGATGCCGATGGCATTTTCAGCCAAAGCTCTACCGATGCCAGCCTTTGCAGCCAGCAGCTCACTTAATTCGTCCATCTTGCCCCGTCCTCGATCCGGCCCCCCAAGACCGGACTTGTCCTTGAGGATTTATCTTGATCGGGCGACCGGTGAAAGACAAGTCATGAGCACACGCCGACGCGCGCAGATTCGCGATCGCGGCAAAAGTGTTGCAGCGATGCAAGACGGCGTGTGAAATTTGCGGATTGGCAGCGTAATATCTGCTCCTATCGCATTTCTGTTGACTGCAACGGGCTGATAGAGCGGATACGAGGCGGCTGCGGTTCCAGCAGAGCCAAGATAGAGCCAAGACCAAGTATGACGCCGGGCCGATTGCAGACCGCCAACTTAAGACGAAAACGAGCGAAAGACCTGTCGTAATGGCATTCTCCGGAACATCCTCGGCCGATACCGAGGACAAAATTCTCGTCGGCAAAGGGGAACAGCCGGCCTGGTTGACGCTTGCGCTTTCCAATCGCCACGGTCTTGTGACCGGTGCGACCGGCACCGGCAAGACGGTGACGCTGCAGGTGATGGCCGAGGGCTTTGCGCGCGCCGGCGTTCCGGTATTTGCTGCCGACATCAAGGGGGATCTGTCGGGCATTGCCGAGGTCGGTGAGGAAAAGGATTTCATCCTCAAGCGCGCGAGCGAACTGGGCCTGACATATCAGCCCGACCAGTTCGCGACGGTATTTTGGGACGTGTTCGGCGAGCAGGGGCATCCGGTGCGCGCCACCGTCACCGAGATGGGACCGCTACTGCTGGCGCGCATGCTCGACTTGAACGATGTGCAGGAGGGCGTGCTCAACGTCGCCTTCCGCGTCGCCGACGACAATGGGCTGACGCTGATCGATATGAAGGATCTGCGTGCGCTGCTCGATGCCATCATTCCCGAGGCGGCCAAGAAGAGCGCCGATGCCGAGGAGGATCCGTTGGCGCCGATCCGCAAGGCCGCACAGTCGTTCGGCAATGTGACGCGCGCAACCGTCGGAACGATCCAGCGCCAATTGCTCGTGCTGGAAAACCAGGGCGGCACCAAATTTTTCGGCGAACCAGCGCTGTCCCTGCAGGACTTCATGCGAACCGACCGGGACGGGCGCGGCATGATCAACATCCTGGTCGCGGACAAGCTGTTGCAGAACCCGAGGCTCTACGCGACCTTCCTGCTGTGGATGCTCTCGGAATTGTTCGAGGAACTGCCGGAAGTCGGCGATCTCGCCAAGCCGAAACTCGTGTTCTTTTTCGATGAAGCGCATCTGTTGTTCAACGACGCGCCGAAGGCGCTCATGGACAAGATCGAGCAGGTGGTGCGGCTGATCCGCTCCAAAGGCGTCGGCGTCTATTTCGTGACGCAGAACCCGCTCGACGTCCCCGATCGCGTGCTCGGCCAATTGGGCAATCGCGTGCAGCACGCCTTGCGCGCGTTCACGCCGCGCGATCAGAAGGCCGTCGCTGCGGCTGCCGAGACGTTCCGGCCCAATCCGAAGCTCGACACCGCCAAGGTGATCATGGAACTCGGTAAGGGCGAAGCGCTGGTGTCGTTTCTCGAAGGCAACGGCACGCCGGCGATGGTCGAGCGGGTGTTGATCAGGCCGCCGTCGGCGCGGATCGGACCGGTCACGCCGGAGGAGCGCAAAGCGATCATGGATGCGAGCCCGGTGAAGGGCAAATATGACACCGCGATCGATGCGGAGTCGGCCTATGAGATGCTGCAGAAGCGGATTGCGGGCACCGCGGCCACCGCAGAAGGCTCATCCGGCGGCGTGCTCGGCAAGATCGGCGACATCGCCGCTGCGATCTTCGGCACCAATGTCAAGCGCGGCCGGCTTTCGACGGGCCAGTTGATGGCGCGGAATATCACGCGCTCGGTCACCGACAAGGTGGTCGGCGGCGTGGCGGCTGATCTCGGCAAGCAGGTCGGCGGCTCCCTTGGCGGCTCGATCGGCCGCTCCCTGGTACGTGGCGCGCTCGGTGGGTTGTTGCGACGATGATGATGAACATGTTTGCTGATCGCGTGACCTGCTGATGTCCGAACCAATGCCTAGGTTGCGATGGCCGTCGTTGCGCGCGCCGGTCGATATCCTCTTCTTGATCTGCTGCGTGCTGCTGATCGGCGACGTGCTGGTCCCGGAGCTGTGGGGCAACGGCAAAACCAAGGACTATCCGCTCTGGTATTGGGCCGGACAGCAGGTACTCCTGGGCCAGGACCTGTATCCGCATAACCTCGCCGACTATTTCGCCTTCCTCTATCCGCCGTTCCCGGCCGTGCTGCTGGCGATCCCTGCCTGGCTCGGCAAGGTGGTGCTCTACACCTGTCTGGGGCTGCTCAATGTGGTGGCGTGGTGGATCACGGCGCAGCTCTCTCACGCCATGACCGGTTCGGGCAGGGAGCCCAATCAATGGCTCTATTTCCTGCCCGGCTTCGTGACGATCAGCTTCGTGTTCGACATGTTCGATCTCGGGCAGCCCAACCTCATGCTGCTGGCGTTGATGCTCTACGGCTTCTGGCTCCTGCAGCATGCGCGGCCGTGGCTCGGCGGCAGCATGTTTGCGCTTGCAACCGCCATCAAGGTGTTCCCGGTCGCCGTCTTGCCGTACCTCGTCTGGCGCCGGCAATGGTGGGCCGCGGTCAGCATGATCGTGTTCACATTGGTGTTCCTGTTCGTGGTGCCGGCGCCGGTGCGCGGCTTCCAGCACAACGTGGCGGAGCTGAAGACCTGGTATCGAGGCATGGTCGGCACCAGTTCCGAGAAGGGGTTTGGCCAGCGTGACGAGCAGAACTGGTCCTGGGTCAATCAGTCGATCATCGCGGTCACGCATCGTCTGACGCGTCCGGTGAACTACAACCAGGACGATCCGTCCAAGCCGGTGCGCACGATGAACGTCGTCGACATCTCGTTCCAGGAAGCAAACCTCGTGGTGCTCGCGGTCTCGCTCGCGCTGGGATTGGGCTTCCTGGCGGTGATGCCTGCGCAGAAACGGCGGACGCCGCGCTCCGACGCCGAGGAGCTTGGAATCCTGTTCTGCCTGATGACGGTGGCCTCGCCGCTTGCGCGGCAATATTATTTCATATGGCTGTTCTTTCCGATGACGATCCTGATGCATCGTGCAGCCTATGACTCCCGGCCGCGGGTGCGTCTGTGGACATGGCTTGCGCTGGCGCTCTCGGGCATCCTGCTGCTGCTGTCGTTGCCGCCATTCCCGAAAGATATCCAGGCATGGGGCAACAATCTTGCCGCAACCGCCGTCATGGCCGGCGCGCTGGTCTGGCATATCCTGCATCCGCCCCTGCAGGAGGCGGCTAGCTCGCCAGGGACAACGGGGTTAAAACCGGCGCAGCAATCAGCTTGAAGGAATTGGCGATCATGGCCAGCGCGCAGCTTCAGTCCGTCCTCGATCGTATCGACGCCGATTTCGACAACAGTCTGGAGCGGCTGTTTGCGCTGATCCGGATCAAGTCGATCTCCGCCGATCCGGCCTTTGCCGCGGACTGCAAGGCGGCGGCCGATCATCTTGCCAAGGATTTGGCCACGCTCGGTTTTGCCAGCGAAGTGCGGCCGACCGCGGGACATCCTGCCGTCGTCGGCAAGAGCAACGGGCACGGTGCTTCAAGGCCGCACGTGCTGTTCTATGGCCACTATGACGTGCAGCCGGTCGATCCGCTCGACTTGTGGCACCGTCCGCCGTTCGAGCCGGTCGTGACCGATCATGCCGATGGTCGCAAGATCATCGTCGCGCGCGGCGCCGAGGACGACAAAGGTCAATTGATGACCTTCATCGAAGCGTGCCGAGCCTGGAAAACCGTCACCGGCTCGCTGCCGCTCGACATCACCGTCCTGATCGAGGGCGAGGAGGAGGTCGGTTCGAAGAACTTCGTGCCGTGGCTCGAGGCCAACAAGGATGAATTCAAGGCCGACTGCGTGCTGGTCTGCGACACCGGCATGTGGGATCCGAACACGCCCGCGATCACCGTTGCGCTGCGCGGCCTCCTTTACGAGGAAGTGAAGATCAAGGCCGCCAATCGCGACCTGCATTCCGGCGTGTTCGGCGGCGGTGCGCGCAATCCGATCCGGGTGCTGACCGAGGTGCTGGGACGGCTGTTCGATGAGAATGGCCGCATCACCATTCCAGGCTTCTATGATGGCGTGAAGGATCTGCCGCCTGCGGTGCTGGAGCAGTGGAAGAGCCTCAACTTGACGCCGGAGACGTTTCTGAAGCCGATCGGCTTGTCGATTCCGGCCGGCGAAAAAGATCGGCTCCTGATCGAGCAGATCTCCTCGCGTCCGACCTGCGACATCAACGGCATCTGGGGTGGCTATATCGGCGAGGGCTCCAAAACCGTCATCCCGGCGCATGCGTCTGCGAAGGTCTCCTTCCGCCTTGTCGAAGGGCAGGACCCGGCCAAGATCCGCAAGGCGTTTCGCGATTTCGTCTTGGCGCGCATTCCCGGCGATTGCTCGGTCGAGTTCGGCGACCATTCGGCAGGGCCTGCGATCGCGCTCGACTGGAACATGAGGCCGCTTGCTGCTGCCAAGCAGGCCCTCACCGACGAATGGGGCAAGGAGGCGCTGTTGATCGGCTCCGGCGCGTCGATCCCGATCGTGGCCGACTTCAAGAAGACGCTCGGCCTCGACTCGCTACTGGTCGGCTTCGGTCTCGATGACGACAACATTCATTCGCCCAACGAGAAATATGATCTGAAGAGCTACCACAAGGGCATCCGCTCCTGGGCGCGCATCCTCGCTGCGCTGGCGGAATTGCCGCGTTAGGATCAGAAGCTGCGCACGCTCGATCGCGACACGTCAGAGCGGCGCTTCGCGGTCTCCGCGCTGTGGTTCGTCAAGCTACTCGCATGGCATTCTTGGAGGTTTACGAGAGGTTCCCGCTCAAGATCGTTGGCTGAACAGGAGAGTATGTCATGAAGATCGTCATGATTGGCGGCTCGGGCCTGATCGGATCGAAGTTGGTCGCCGTACTCAAGCAGCGAGGGCATGACGCTCTCGCCGCTTCTCCGCGGACAGGTGTCAACAGCGTGACAGGGGAGGGCCTTGCCGAGGCGCTCGCCGGCGCCGAGGTCGTCGTCGATGTTTCCAACGCTCCGAGCTGGGAGCCCGCCGCGGTGCTCGACTTCTTTCAGACATCGAGCCGCAATCTGGTCGCCGCAGAGGCCGTCGCTGGGGTCAAGCATCATGTTGCATTGTCGATCGTCGGGACCGACCGTGCACCCGGCAACAGCTATTTCCATGCCAAGCTCGCCCAGGAGCAGGTGATCAAGTCGTCCGGCGTGCCATACACGATCGTCCGCGCCACGCAGTTCTTCGAATTCCTGAGCGCGATCGCCGATGCGGGCGTCGTCGACGGCAAGGTCGTGGTTCCGACGGCCTCTTTTCAGCCGATTGCTGCTGATGACGTCGTGAGCGCGCTTGCCAGCGTTGCAACAGGCGCTCCACTCAACGCTACGATCGATATCGCTGGTCCGGAAAAAGCCCCCTTCAACACGTTCATCGCGCGCCGCTTGAAAGCGGCGGGGGACGTCCGGCCGGTCGTTGCTGACCCCGATGCGCAGTATTATGGAGCTGCGATCGATGATCGTTCGCTGGTCCCGCTTGGGTCGGCCCGCCTCGGTCCAACTGGTTTGGACGAATGGCTCGCGACAGCAACGTGAGCGCCGCTCCATTCCCCCCGAGTTCGCGTGCGCGTCCGAAAGCCGGTTTCCACTTTTCCGGATCGTGCTGCTCCATGCCGATATGTCAGGCTGCGGACAGAGCCGTGGCAGTAGCCTGATTGCTGCCGGCGAACTTGCGCAGGGCTGCGAGATTGGCCTCGGCGGAGGCCAATCTCCAGCATGACTTTCCGCTCGATTTCGCTTCGTAGAGCGCGGCGTCTGCTGCAGACAGCAGGGCCTCCGGGTCGGTGCCATGATCGGGCGAAGCGGCAATGCCGATGCTCATTCCGATGTGGACGTGCGCGCCGTCCGGCAGTTCCACGGGTGCCGTCATGACGGAAATGATGCGCTCGCCGAGTGCCAATGCATGATCGATCGCCGGGTCGCCGGCGAGCACGACGAACTCGTCGCCCCCGATCCGCGCGATGACGTCGGTCGGAGAGACGGTGTCCCGCAGCGTTGCGGCGACGATCTTCAGCAATTCATCACCCGCGGCATGACCAAAGGTGTCGTTGACCGGCTTGAAGCCATCGAGATCGAGATAGAGGACGGCGAAGCTCTGATGTCCAGAGGCTTTGCCATTGAGCCTGCTTTGCAGCGCGTCGATCAATCCGGCGCGGTTGCGCAGGCCCGTCAGCGCGTCGAGCCGCGCCAGCTCGTCGCTCTCGCGTTTGGAATGCATGACGGCCACCAGCATCTTGTTCAGCCGGAAGGCCGCGCCGGTCATGGCGAGGAAGTACACCGGCATCTGCAGATACATCACGAACAGCAGCGGCTCATGGGAGATGGCGACGCCCGGGATCACCGGGCCGATGCTGCACAGGATCATCGTTCCCGCGAGGTGGGGCGCGCTGAAATTGCGGAAGCAGATCCCGCCGACCATGGCCGCCGATGAAATGCAGGCGAGTGACGCTGCGATCCAGTCGCCGGACGCCAGGCTGATGCCGACACCGAAACCGACGCTGGCGCTCCATGCAACCGACAGCAGGATGTGGATATCGGTCGGAGTCGCGCGCTGCTCGCGCGCCCTGCGATAGGCGATCATCATCACGATCAGCCGCGAGAGGCAGATCACGACTTCCATCAGTAACCAGGTGATGAAGAGAACCGTGGGCGTGCGAAGTGCAAGCGCAGCAGCGACCGCGACGGTGTTGATGACGCCACCGGCGAAAACAGACCAGCAGCCATAGAGCTCGCCGATCAATGCGAGGCGAATGTCGGATGACACCGGATATCCCGGATCTGCCAGCCAGCGCGTCGCGCGCCAGCGTGGCAAACTGAAAGCCAGACCGTCACCCCGCATTTCAATACCTCCGCACGGGCGCACTAAGCAGCGGGGCACTTAACAGGTCTTTATGGACGTATCGGCGTCTCGTTGCATGCTTGATGTGCGGTAAAAATCTACCCCACGTCGTGAGCGTTGCCGGTAGCGGGACTGAAGGTTGAATCCGCAGCTCTCAGCCTGACGTTCGCACGCGCGCCCGCTCCTCCGGAACGGGAGCCACCTCGACCACCGCATTGCCCAGGGTGCGATCGCGCTCGAATGTGAGGCGGACGCGCTGGCCGACCGGCGTCAGCCCGATCAGGTTGCGCACCTGAGTGGCGCTGCGCACCGGCACGTCGTTGGCCTTGACGATGATATCGCCCTTGCGCAGGCCGGCGCGTTCCGCCGGAGAGCCGGCGCTGACGTCGGCGATCTGCGCGCCGTGAACACGGCCGTTGCCGGGCGTATCGAGGTCCAGCAGCGTCACGCCGATACGGCCGCGCTCGACCCGACCGCTCTGCACCAGTTGCTCCATCACCCGTCGCGCCATGTTGATCGGCACGGCAAAGCCGATCCCGACATTGCCGCCGCCCGGCGAGATGATCGCGGTGTTGATACCGACCAGCTCGCCGCGCAGGTTGATCAGCGCGCCGCCGGAATTGCCGGGATTGATCGCAGCATCTGTCTGGATGAAATCCTCATAGCCCTGCTTGCCGAGACCGGTGCGCCCTAGCGCGCTGACCAGGCCCGAGGTGACAGTCTGGCCAAGGCCGAAGGGATTGCCGACCGCGATCACGAAATCCCCGACCTCCAGCGCATCGCTGTCGCCAAGCGCAATCGCTTTCAGATCGACGGGATCGCGGATCTGGAGCAGGGCGATGTCGGTGGCAGGATCGCGGCCGACCAGGCGCGCGGCAAATTTTCGGCCGTCCTTGGTCCGGATCTGGACTGTCGTGACATGCTCGACGACGTGGTTGGCGGTCATCACATAGCCGCGCTGGGCATCGACGATGACGCCGGAGCCGGTTGCGCTGAACTGCTTCTCGACCTGCTTCGGCACGTCGAAGAATTCGCGAAAGAGGGGGTCGTGATAGAGCGGATTGTCTTCGCGAAGGCGGCCCTCGACCGAGATGTTGACCACCGCGGGCGTGACCTCCTTGACGAGCGGGGCCAGGGTCGGCACCCGCCCGAGCTTGAGGTCGGGGATCTGGGCTCCGGCCGGAGCCGCCAGTAGGCACAACACGATAGCCGGCGCGATTGCCAACGGCCGGACCCAACGCAGCAGCTGCATCGTTAATCCCCTCGAACAGGTTCAATCGGATTCTGGCGGCGATTTAGCTGGGAAAATGTCCAGGCTCGGTCAAGAGGGGGTCCGCAATCGATCGAGCCTGTGCCGTGAAATTTTCGGTCCCGCCAGCGGGCGCCTTGAGGGTCCCGAAAATTTTCTGATGCCCCCTTGAATTCGTCTTCCGTTTTTCTAACTCGCTTGTTGCCGCCGCAAGCGGCGCCGGGTGCCCTGTCGGGCCCGGCGGACTGCCTGGGCGCAGGACCGGTTTCTGTACCGAGCGGGTCCAGCACCGGCCTTGCGCTCCTTCGTATCCATCTTGCTCTTAGGAGGACTTGGCTATGAGGACTTACGATTTCACGCCGCTCTGGCGCTCGAGCATTGGCTTTGATCGTCTCCTTGGCCTGCTCGACGAGACGCAGCGCGCGGTCGACGACAACTATCCACCTTACAACATCGAGCGGCTCGGCGAAGACCGCTACCAGATCTCGCTGGCGCTCGCGGGCTTCGGCCCGGACGAACTCGCGATCACTGCAGAACAGAATGTGCTGACGGTGGAAGGCCGCAAGCCCGACAAGGAGGGGCGTGAATATCTCTATCAGGGTATCTCCGCGCGGCCATTCAAGCGGCAGTTCAACCTCGCCGACTATGTGCAGGTGACGAACGCCTCCTTTGACAACGGCCGGCTGCGGATCGAGCTGGTGCGAGAAATCCCCGAAGCCATGAAGCCGCGGCGGATCGCGATCGGTACCGGCCCGGTCGAGAAGATCGAGCAGAAGAAAGCTGCCTGAAACTGGGCGTGGCCGGCGCGCGGGGCGTTGAGCCCCCGCGCGCGCTGATCCCATGCAAGGAGGAGATATCCCTATGGCTATTCGCGACCTGATTCCGTGGTCCCGGCCGCAGCAACTGGCGTCGCGGGACACCTTTGATCCGTTTCTCGCATTGCATCGCGAGGTGAACCGTCTGTTCGACGACGCCTTCCGCGGCATCGGCTCTTTCGGCGGGCTCGGTCCGTCCCTGATGGAAGGCCAGTTCGGCTGGCCCAAGGTCGAGCTGCGCGAGACCACCGACACCGTGACGATCTCGGCCGAGTTGCCGGGCCTGTCGGAGAAGGACGTCAATGTCGAGATCGCCAACGGCGTGCTCTCGATCCGCGGCGAGAAGAAGACCGAGCGCAATGGGGAAGGGCGCTTCTTCACCGAGCGCTATTATGGCGCGTTCGAACGGCGGATTCCGCTCGAGGATGTGCAGGAAGACAAGGCCAAGGCCGAATTCAAGAACGGCGTCCTCACCGTGACCATGCCGAAAGCCGAGCAAGCCGCCCGCGCGGTCAGGCAGATTCCGATCCAGACGGCTTGATCCGTCGTTCAGGGGAGGCAGCCGGGCGGCCGCCTTCCCTATCCAACAATTGTTCCTACGAAGGAGTGGTACCAGGAGAAACGACATGAGCGAACGCAGTGTTTCGATCAACGTCGGCGATGCCGCGTTTCATCCCGTGTCGCATTATGATTCCCCCGCGGCGGTGCTCGGCGACGGCAGGCTTTCGACCGCCGAGAAACGGCTGATCCTGTCATCGTGGGCGTCCGACATGTATGCGGTCGAGGATCAGCCGTCCCTGCGCAAGATACCCGGGAGCGCCCGGCCGCTGCGGCTGCCCGACATTCTCGGCGCCTTGCGGCAGCTCGATCAGGAGGACGACCCGCCGCGGCCGCGCGGCGGTGCTGCGATGCGGATCATACGTCGTGGCGACGTCTGCGCGCACGGTGCGTCGACAGGAGGCGGCGGCCTTGCCGCGGGCGAGAGCCGCGTCGGCCCCTTGAGGCTATCGCAACGTGCGCGCTTTTCCCGCGAGGCCAATGTGCGGCGTTACCGCAAGCTGCTCACCACCAAGCTCGCCGATCATGAGCGGTGTTACATCGAGCGGCGGCTTGCCGAGGAACTGAGCACGCTTTCGGAGCGGCGCGGTCTGGCCGGCGCCGAGACGTGCTGAACTCGCAAAACAAAAACGCCGCCCGGAATTGGGCGGCGTTTCATTCCAAAACGTGTAGAGGGTGTGTGCTCATTCGTTAGCACATCGCCTCCGATGGGTCCAGTCCGGCACGCCTCGTGCAGCCTAGGCCGGTCCGTGTCCGACCGGGAAAGGACCGTCGGCAAAACTGCGGTCATGATAGCCCTTGCTGCCGATCGCCTGCGTCAGCGGACTGCGGAAATCCTCATCGGCCGCAAGACGCGTTACGATCGATCGGAAGTCATGGCGCGGTCGCCAGCCAAGCTCCGCCCGCGCTCTGTCGTTGACATAGACCCGGTCGATCTCGTCGAACATGGTCCAGCCGCGGCGTTGATATTCCCGCTCATAGTCCGGCACATGACGTCTCACGACCACCGGCGCATGCCGGCGTAGCCCCGCCAGGTCCTCCGGCGTGAATGGCGAGGTCGCGCTGACGACGTATTTTGCAAATCGCGCCGAAGGCGCGTGGATTGCTGCTTTCAGATGCGCGTCCACCACATCCTCGATGTCGATGCGGCGGTAGAGGAATTCGTTCACCTTGGCATTGGCATCGGCGTAGGCCGCGCGCACCTCGGCATTGTCGTCCGCTTCGGGAAAGAAGCGCGAGACCCGCAATATGATTGCGGGCAGGGAATGGTTGCGCGCGAACAGTTGGCAAAGATCTTCGGCCGCAGCCTTGGTCGCACCATAGATGTTCTTCGGCACCGGCGCGACGCTTTCGGTCACCCAGGCCGCGGGTTCGCCGGCCGGCGGGATCAACGCGTCGCCGAACACGCTCGTGGTGCTGGTGTAGATGAAGGCTCCGACGCCGGCGGCGGCTGCCTCTTCCAGCAGGTTCAGCGTGCCGGTGATGTTGACGTCGACGAAGGCCTGGCGGCCGTGGGTCGCCACATGCGGCTTGTGCAAGGTCGCCGCGTGCAACACGGTTGCGATGTCCCGCATCGATCGGCGCACGAAGTCGCGATCGGCGATCGAGCCGACCCGATGCGTGAAGGCGCCGGGCAGGATGTCGATGCCGAGGACGTTGCGCCCGCCCGCCTGCAGCGTGCGGACCAGCGCTTCGCCGAGATGGCCGGAACTGCCGGTCACCAGAAACGTCATGGTCTACTCCCTCACGTCCGCCGTCGGTTTCGTCGCGAAGATCGCGCGACATCCGAGCCATTGATTTTGGTCAACTTGCAGCTCCGTGCCGTCAATAGCATGCGGCGCGACATCGTGCGGACACGCACATCGTTCGGCCTGAACAATTTCGCCGCCTGATCTGCAGCACAGGCAAGAGAAGTTGTAACGGAAAGCTGCAAGGGAATGACAGATGACCTATCAGACGATCAACCCTTACACCGGTGAGACGCTTGCCTCTTTTCCAGATGCGACCGATGAAGAGGTCCGGGCAGCGATCAGCAACGCACATCATGCCTTTCTCGGTTGGCGGCGGACCTCGTTCGGCGAGCGCGGTCGCATTCTGCAGAACGCGGCCGATCTTCTGCGGCGTGACAGCGACGCCTATGCGAGACTGCTGACGCTGGAAATGGGCAAGTTGTTCGGCGAAGCCAAGGCCGAGGTCGAACTGTCCGCCAAGATTTTCGAATATTACGTCCGCCACGCCGAGGCGCTGCTCGCGCCGGAAAAACTGCCCGTACTCGATGCGGCCGAAGGCGAGGCCATCCTGGTCCACGAGCCGCTCGGCGTCCTGCTGGCGATCGAGCCGTGGAATTTTCCCTACTACCAGATCGCGCGCATCCTGGCGCCGCAGCTTTCGGCCGGCAACACGCTGCTCCTGAAACATGCCTCCAACGTGCCGCAATCGGCTGCGGCTTTCGAGCGGCTGATGGCGGAGGCGGGCTTGCCGCGGGGCGCATTCAAGAATCTCTATGCCACCCGATCCCAGATCGAGCTGATCCTCAACGATGACCGAGTTCACGGGGTTGCGCTCACAGGCTCGGAGGCCGCGGGCTCACTCGTCGCAGCCCAAGCCGGCAAGGCGCTCAAGAAGTCGACCATGGAACTTGGCGGTGCCGATGCTTTCATCGTGCTGGCGGATGCCGGGCTCGAAAAGACCAGCAAATGGGCGGTGTTCGGTCGCCATTGGAACGGCGGTCAGGTCTGCGTCTCCTCGAAGCGCATGATCGTCGTTGATCCGGTCTATGACGAATTCCTCACGCGGTACCGCAAGGGCGTGGCGGGCTTGATCGCGGGCGACCCGTTCGACTCCAGGACGACCTTGGCGCCGCTTTCGTCGCAGGGGGCCGCCGACGAGGTGAGGGAGAAAATCCGCGAGGCCGTGAAGCTGGGGGCGACGGCCGAGGAGGTTGGGCCGCCGGTCCCGAACCGCGGCGCATTCGTGCAGCCGACGATCCTGACGGAGGTCCGCGAGGACAATCCGGCCCGCTACTGGGAGTTTTTCGGACCGGTGTCGATGATTTTCCGGGCCAAGGATGAGGATGACGCCGTGCGCATCGCCAACGATTCGCCGTTCGGCCTCGGTGGATCGGTGTTCACGTCCAACCCCGCCCATGGCGCCGAGGTCGCTCACCGTATCTCGACCGGCATGGTGTTCGTGAACCATCCGACCAAGGTCGAGGCGGATCTGCCGTTCGGCGGCATCCGGCGGTCCGGCTATGGTCGAGAGCTGCTCGGGCTGGGGTTGAAGGAGTTCGTCAATCACAAGCTCATCGACGTCGTCGACATCGACGCGCATTTCTGAGGCGCGGCAGCAAAGGCCGAGGCCGGGACATCGGGGCATGATCCGATCGGATGGAATCGGATCATGATCCTTCAGCTACGGCTTATGGCGCCGGGATCGACAGCAGGCTGGAGATGCTCTTGCCCCGGATGTCATAGACCCGCGCAAACACGACGTCGTCGCGTTTGACCTCGAACATCACGGGCGCGGAGAGGCCCTTGCAATAGAATTCGCCGAGCGTCATCGCAAAATCGGCACCTTGGCTGTCCCAGCCAATCGTAAAGTCGGGCCCGAGCGCGACCTGCGCCGGCCGCTGCGGCCCGCAGACGGCGACCTTCCATTTGCGCCCAAGCGGCGGCACTTCCTCGCGCTCATCGAGCTGCTGCTTCAGGCCGTCGGAGGCCTGCTTGAGCGCGAGGCCCCAATAGTCCAGCATGAAGCGGTCATCCGCCTCGCGCACCGTTCCCGCGATATAGTTGAAATGGGCGTACTGATAGGGATGAAGCCGGATCATCTCGGCGAGCGGCAAGAGCAAACCGAAGCTGAACACGGTCACCGCGACCGGCTGCCAGGCCCGCCGATGTTCGGCACCGAGCCAATTCAAGAGTCTCGCGAAGGCGATGCCGCCCAGCAGCGCCATCGGCGGAATCACGAACACGAAATGTCGGATACCGTTGTAGAGCGCCGGGCGCTTTACGATCGCGATCAGGATCGGCAGGGTGGCGGCCACGGTCAGCATCAGCAGGATGCTTTTCTTGCGGGCCGTCATATCATCGCGGGATAGCCCCACGATCGAAGCCGCCGCGCCTGCAATGAACAGGCCGAGCATCAATTCGGGAAGCTGGAGAGCAAACAAGGTCGGCAGATAGGACCAGGGCATGTCCGGCACCGAGACCAGCGCGCCGTCGAACATCTCCTTCCAGGGCTTTTCGAAGAAGTGCGAGAAATAGGTCAGGGCGCGAAACGGATTCGCCGGCTCGATGATCGACCACGGCCAGATCAGGCCCATGATCAGATAGCCGAGGATCAGGCCGGGGATCAGCAGATAGAGCGACCGAACCAGACGGCGCACGGCTTCCCGTGCGCCCTGGGTCCGGAATTCCTCCAGGAACAGCGGCATGAATCCGACCACCGCATAGACCAGCGCGAGGCCGCCGAGGATCCGCGAACCGATCGACAGGCCGGCACCGATGCCGACGATCAGGATCGTGCGCGGCGAAGGGTAGGGATACTCCTCCGCGAGCCGAACCAAGCCCATCAGGAGGATCACCATGGCGACCGCGAAGGGGGCATCCTTCGGGTTCATGAACATGTGACCGTAATAGATCGGGCAGAGCGCGAGCAGCAGCAACGCGGCAAGGCCGGCCACGGCGCCGCCGATCCGGCGCGCCAACCGCCAAGTCACCGCAAGGCCGATCAGGCCGACGATCGCACCCACCAACCGCCGGGTCTCGAACAGTTCGAGCGGAATGACCTTGTGCAGCAACGCCGCGACCATGTCGAAGCCGCCGCCATACATGTAGAGATTGGCAAACGAGAGTGCCGCGGTGTCCTTGAAGCCGGAGCCGTACATGCGCAGCAGCAGGTCTGCATATTCGGCGTGGGTGTAATCATCCCAGCCGAGACCGTAGTCGCGGAACGTTAGGCTGGCGACCACAGCCACCGCTGCGAGCACGAAGATGGCAAGATCGTCGCAAGTCCGCTCGACCGTGCGCCGTATCGGCGTGTCGAGGGCCGAAGTTGTAATCGATGTCATGGCTAGTGGTGATCCGGCGTCCCTAACGATCCCCGCTGATGTGCCGAAGGCCTATTCCGTGGCCGCTCCGAACAGCGCGATTGTGTTTTCAAGCAATTGGCAGATCAGGCATAGTTTTCTGCTGCATCGCAGCAAGGATTGGATAATGGTGCGTAATTGTGCACTATGGACATACGACATGAATGCGCGCTGAACCATAGTGCCTGGAGATCAGGCGAGGGGCCGCGGCAGAAGCGGGACTGGCCCCATGTACATTATGACGGTATTGTGGCAATCTTGCCCTGGAGACATGCGGAGCTTGGGACCGCAACTTGATTCTCCACTGCAAGATATATCGTGCCCCATCGCCAAGAACCCGGGTCAAAAACGACACGCAACTGTTAGATTCTAATGTAGTTTTGGCTTAGGACTGCGCTCCTGAGGCCGCCACATTAGGGGGTGGGTTTGATGATGAGTGCCCTGTTGATCGCCGGGACTGTCGCCGTGCTGGCGGGTCTCGGAGCGATCGCATACGGAATTCCGGTCAAGGAATTCAGCTTCGGCAACACCATGGTCCTGGCCGGGACCATCACGGTGTGCACTGGGCTGCTCCTCTTCGGGCTCTCCGCCGTTCTGGGCGAACTGAAGATGATGTCGCATCGGCTCCGTCTGCGGTTGTCCCCCGACGGCAGTCCGAAGGCGCTACAGTTACCGGGCAGCGACCGCGACACCGACGAGCAGGTCGATCTTGCCGCCGCCCCGCCGATGGAAGATCTATGGCGGGAGGGCGGAACGCCGCGAGGCCGTGGCGGCCGTACGGTGGAGAGGCCGATGCTGCCCGAGCCGGAGCCCGAACCGGAACCCATCGCGCCGGAATCCAACAAGCCGCGGCGTAACCTGTTCTTTGAAGCGGCTGCGCGCAGGCAGCGCGAGCGCGCCGAAAAGCGCCCGGCTGAGTCGGGTCTGCCGGACTTCCGCGCGCCGCCCTTGAGCGAGCCAGCAGAATCCGCCGACGAACCCGCCCCGCCTGCATCGCCCCCCAGCTTCGAGGAGGCTTGGCCGAAGCCGGAGCGGGCGCGTGCGCCGGAGCCGGCTCTGCCACCTTTGCCGCCCTTGCCGCGCCGTCCGGCGCGAGCGGCGCCTGCCTTCAGCGAATCCCTGGTGCCATCGCGGCCGCCCGAACCTGCGGCTGTAACGGTCATCAAGTCCGGTGTTGTAGATGGGATGGCCTACTCGCTCTATTCCGACGGTTCGATCGAGGCGCAGATGCCCGAAGGCATGATGCGGTTTGCCTCCATCGACGAACTGCGGACGCACTTGGATCAGCGCAGCTGACTCCGGGATCGGCGCAGCCGACCCGGGGATCAGCGCAGTTGCCCCGGAATCTCCGTAGCAGAGCGCATCGCCTGCGCTCTACTTCGGTACCTCACGTTATTCGCAAGAATAGTGACTTGCTCTAGTTGTCACGCCCTCGCTTCCCGGCCCATAATATTGCTCGCGGCAAGATCAGGGGTGGTATTGGCCTGTCGCGATACTAGGGCGGCGGCGCCGCAGCGAGGGTCCGATGACAGACAGCGGAGGCAAGAGCTTTATTGACCTGACGGCCAGTATCGTCTCGGCCTATCTGAGCAATAACCCTACGCCGGCGGCGGAAATTCCGAACCTGATCAGCCAGGTCCACGCCGCCTTGCAGCGCGTGGCCAGCGGCCGCCCCGAAGGAACCCCGGAACCGGCAAAGCCGGCGGTGGCGGTGAAAAAATCGATTCACCCCGACTATCTGGTCTGCCTTGAAGACGGCAAGCGCTTCAAGTCGCTGCGGCGGCATCTGCGCACGCAGTACAATATGACCCCGGAACAGTATCGCGAGAAATGGAACCTGCCGCCGGATTATCCGATGGTCGCGCCGAACTACGCGGTGACGCGCTCGCAGCTCGCTAAGAAAATGGGACTGGGTCAGCAGCGCCCCGAACGGGGAAAATAGCTGTTTACGACACCCCGGCGAGCGCTTCGCGCGCGTCGGAGCGGATGCGCTCGACCATGGAACGCAAGCCGTTCGAGCGCTGCGGCGTCAGATGCTCGCGAAAACCCAATTCGTCGAACACGGCGAGCGCATCCGTCGCAAGAATCTCACGCGGGGTGTGGCCGGAGTAGAGTGTCAGCAGGATCGCGATCAGGCCGCGCACGATATGGGCGTCGCTGTCGCCGACATAGTTCAATACGGGTTCCGAGTCGCCCTGATCGATGTGCTTGGAGAGCCAGACCTGGCTCGCGCAGCCCTGCACCTTGTTCTGGGCCGAGTGATCCGCCTCGGGCATCGGCGTCAGAGTCCGGCCGAGTTCGATCACGTAGCGATAGCGGTCGTCCCAATCGTCGAGCAGGGCGAAGTTGTCGCGGATTTCGTCGATCGTCATGATGCTCTTTGGTCCCATCCAGGCCTCTATATAGGGACTTGGGAGAGCGAAAGCGATACGAGTTCCAGCCGCTTATTCGGTCGGCGGCAGATGCCATTCCGTCGCGAGATCGTCGGCCGAGAGCGTGTCGGCCGGCGCTTCTCCATCCGGCAACTCCTCGGTCACCGGCGCGTCGATCGAGCCGGTCCGATCGGCGTAGCGCTTGTCGGAGCCGGCCGGCTTTTCCGGACCGATCGCTTTCTCAGGCGCGGCCTGCTTCTCGTTCTTATCGGTGATGATCTGATAGAGCTTGCGCGCACCTTCCTGGGCACGGTGGCCGATCACCGTGGCCGCCTGACCACCGACCTCGCAGGCCTGCGGCTGGCGCTTACAGAACTGGCTCATGTCCGACACCGCTGCGGTCGCGGCCTGAACCGCTTCCTGAGGATTGATCTGCGGCAGCTTGTCGGACTCGGGCGTCTTTTCCCGTGGCAGCAGCACAAGCACCAGCCCGAGCCAGAACGCCATGCGAAGCAGAAAAAACATCACGCAACCCCGATCGTCTGGCCTGGTCCTGCGGTGCTTCCATTCCGCGCAAGGTCGGTGGCCACCCTTCTGTCTAAGCCGCAACTGCTTGCATTGAGCTTAATTGGTTGAGAAATCGCGAAACCGTGCGCTGATTTTGTATGTGTAAATAATTGCTTGCGAGTGCGCTCGCTCCGGAGCTCAGCGCGCCGGGCTTCTGCACGTCACTGCGCCTATGCCTGCGTGCAGCAACTTTGCGTTCACCATCCTGGCCGAATGCCGCAGTCCGCAGGGCATGGGCCTTAGCGTTCGCTTAATGCGAGTCTGAGACGTTGACGCACGACGACAGAGGGCGTCCCGGCGCGTCCTTCGATAGGACGACCGATAGGCCGAGGCGCGAGAGCCGTGAGTGTGTTGAGTATCATCCGCGATTGTCTTGATGCGTTATTGCATCCATCGGCTCGAAACGACGCGCTGACGTGCGCGCGCCACCGCGCCTTCATCGCACCGCGCCTGCTCGGCAGCTTGGGCGCCTTCGCGATCTTCCCCGCTTATCTCGCCATGCGCGGCGCGCCCAGCGCGCTCGAGGTCGGAGCATTGGCCTGGCTGATCGCGCCGATTCTGCTGTCCTGGTTTCTGTCGCGTACCGGCCGTTACGAAGGCGCCTATGCGCTGTCGTCGCTCGCGCTCTCGGCACTGATCATGGGGGTCGCGATCGAGACCGGGGGCATCGAATCCTTCGCCGCCGTCTGGCTGATCGTCATTCCGCTCGAAGCTGCGCTGTCCGCCTCGCGCAGGGTTGTCGTGTTCGCTGCCATGCTTGCTCTGGCCTGCGTGGCCACGCTGATCCTGATCGACCATTTCGAGTCGCTGCCGCGGGCGGAAAGCAATCCCGCGCTACGTGCGAGCTTGATCGGCTTTGGCGTCGCCTCGGCCACCCTCTATGCGGCAGTTCTCGCCTTTGCCGCGGACGCATTGGCACGCACCAGCGTTGTCCTGCTTTCAAAAGAGGAGGAGCGCTATCGCCTTCTCGCGCGCAACATGAGCGACGTGATCTCGCGGCATCGGCGCAACGGCGCCGTGATGTTCATCTCGCCGGCCGCGGAGACCTTGCTTGGCGTGCCGGCGATGCAGCTTCACGAGCATGGCCTGTTCGAGCGTGTCCATGTCGCTGATCGCCCGGCCTACCTGACGGCATTATCGGATGCCGCGCGTGGGAGCGAAGCCTCCAGTGTCGAGTTCAGGCTGCGCCGGAACGTTCCGGTCGATTCGTGCGGTTCAAACCATCTCGTCGAATTCATCTGGGTCGAGATGCGCTGCCGTCCGCTCGATCGGGCCGGCCCGACGGGCGTGGGCTCCGAGGCCGAGGTCGTTGCGGTGATGCGCGACGTCACCGACCGCAAGCTCCAGGAGCAGGCGTTGGATGTTGCGCGCGGTGCGGCCGAGCGGGCCGATGCCGCGAAGACGCGCTTCCTGGCGACGATGAGCCATGAACTCCGCACTCCCTTGAACGCGATCATCGGTTTTTCCGATATGCTCGTTCAGGAGCAGAACCTGATGCTGAACGCCGCGCGCCGCCGCGAATATGCCCAGTTGATCAATGATTCCGGTCAGCATCTGCTTTCCGTCGTGAACGGCATCCTCGACATGTCCAAGATGGAATCGGGCAATTTCGAAATCACGCCCGAACCATTCGCAGCCCGTACGGCGTTGATTAGTTGCTGCAACCTCTTGGCCCTGCGCGCCCGCGAGAACGGCGTCGATCTGTCGGCTGATGTGCCCCAAAATCTGCCTGACATCACCGGCGATCCACGCGCCTTCAAACAGATTGTGCTCAATCTCGTCTCCAACGCGATCAAGTTCACCGAACGTGGCGGCAAGGTGACGGTCGCTGCCGCAGCGGACGAGGCGCAACTGGTTCTGCGCGTCAGCGATACCGGGGTGGGGATCGCTCCCGACGACCTGAAGCGGATCGGGGATCCATTCTTCCAGGCCGGCAAGACCTATGAGCGTCGTCATGAGGGAACCGGGCTTGGGCTCTCGATCGTGAAGAGCCTTGTGAGCTTGCACGCCGGCGAAATGTCGATACAAAGCAAGCTCGATGAAGGAACGACGGTGACCGTGGTGTTGCCCTTGGCTTTCGCGCCGCCGGACGAAGGCAAGATCATGACCCTGGCTCCGGCTGGACGCACGCTGCCGCAGGGGCAGGCGTTTCAGGTGAAGAAGAGTGCCTAGACGAGCCGCAGATGAGGACGAGGCGCCGCGCCGTCGCAAGCGGACCGCGGCCGCCGCCGTGGAGGCTGCCGATGAGCGCGGCCTCTTGATGCGTGCGCTGCTCTATAGTCCGAAGGATCTGTTTGCGGGCCTGCTCGCCTGTGCTGCAGCGAGCGCCATCATTGTCAATGCGGTGTTCCTGCAATCGGGGCCGCATCCGGCACCGATGTTCGGCTCGTTCGTTGCTGTCCCGCCAGTCCTGCCCACTTCAAATCCATTGCCGCGTCCGCGTCCGATCGACGCCGAAGTCTCGCCATTCGACCCGAAGGTGATCGAGACGCGCCCGCCGGAAGCAAAGTCCGCCGAGACGAAGGCTGTCGATGCGAAAGTGGGGGAAGCCAAGGGAGATCAGAAATATTCCGATCCCCTGGCGGACCTCGTCAGATCGGTCAGCGGCGGGCAGGGATCGGCATCGCGGGCGCAGCAGCCCGTGGCTCAGAGCGGCAATCCGCGTCGTATCGCGGCCGTCCAGCGTGCGTTGACCGAATATGGCTACGGACAGCTGAAGCCGACCGGAATGATCGGGCCGGATACTCAGGCCGCAATCCAGAGATTCGAGCGGGAACGCAAGCTGCCGGTGACCGGACAGGTGTCCGATCGCATGGTGCGCGAACTCGCGATTGTCATCGGCCACCCGATCGAATAGAGCAGGCGCGCGCTGCGATTTGCGCGCCGATGTGGCGGTCTGAAGTTCTCCGATGCGATTGAAATCCAGCATATGGGTGGCGGCCTATTTGCGCCGCTGCCAGGCTGCGGGCATGTTCGGCGCCGTCCGTCGGCGGGGCGCCGAGGAAGCCGGTGCTGTTTTCGTCAAGATCGCCCTGATGGACGGCACCGCGGTGTTGTACGTGCCGGCGCCGCAGACGATGTATGACGACAGCCGCCCGATCGATCGCTATTTCGTCGCGGCTTCAGCGCAGCCCTTGCCGGAAGCACAGATCGAGGAGCGGCTCACCAAAGAGCTCCGCTTCGATCCGGACGCCTGGATCATCGAGATCGAAGACAAGGAAGGCCGCCACTTCCTCGAAGTCTCTCGATGATCGGCAGAAGGGGGCAAGGAAAAGGCCCGCTGTCGGGTGAAGCGGGCCCACAATCCGTCAAACGGAAATCGGTCTTCAGGCCCGCGCGCCGGTAAAGGGAAAGCTGCCCATAAAGCCGATGCCCATCTCGCCGGCGATTGCGTCGCCGGTGACCTTGCCCTTGAAGTCGAGCGTCAACGGCATCGGGCTTGTGATCGAGACCTTCCAGGCGACATCGTCTCCGTTCACGGTACCATCGAAAATCTCGGCTGAATCGCCCTCCGCGGCCTGCGTGCCGGTCAGCGTGCTGCCGGAGCTTGTCAGGCTCAAGGTCGCGGTCCGTTCGCCCATCGGCGTGTTCAGGGTAAGATTCCAGTTGCCGTCCACAGCCATCCGCTTGTTCTCCTGATGTTACCGCTCCGACGCGGCCGAGCCCGGAAAGCAAGTCTGATAGGCTGGTCCGGCCCAGGCGTCGCTCGGCGGCTCTATACCGCATCTTGAGAGATAAGCCCATTGCGGCGATCAGGCGCGCGCGGCCCGAATGCGGCTCGTTGTGACCAGCCGAAAGGTAATGAACTGGATCGCGAAGGCGGCGACCTTCGCTCCTGCTGCCACGACTGAGATATAGATCGCCCACAGCTTGAGATCGCCAGTCATCGCCACCGCGATGGTACCGATGCCGAGGACGAACATCAGGGCCGCCCAAGCATAGCCTGCTGCCATGACATATTCGGGGATGGTCTCGGCGACGACCGGCGGTACGTAGCGCGACATCCAGCCACGTTTGAGCATGATGACGCCGACCGCAAAATGCGCGATCGCGGGCTTCGCGAACATGAAACGGGGATCGTTGGTCAGCAGGGTCACGGTGCCGAGGACGACGACGAGCCCGAGACTGGCATAGGTCATGAAGCCGAGCGGCCGGCCCTTGGCGCGGGCATAAGCCACCTGTGCGATCGCTGTCGCGATCGCGACGCTCGTGCCCAGCACGGCGCTGCCGCTGACCAGATAGAGTACGAAAAAGACGATGGCCGAGAGAAAGTCGGTGCCCAGCTCGAGCAAGGCATCTTTCATGGTTCATCCTCGGTTGTCGGCTGCTATTATTTCGCCAGCGTGGCGGTAGCCAGCGCGGCCTCGTCCTTCAAACGTCGATAGGTCGGATACCAGCGCGTAAAGTAGAGCGCACTGTTTCGCGCGGCAAAGGCGACCGCAAGTCCGGTCCAGTAGGGCAGGCCGGGCACATAGAGCGTCATCAGATTGCCGACGATCATCAGCAGCGCCGCCAAGGTCCAGGCCCCCGTGATCACGTAATTGGCTTGCAGGAAGCCCGGCATGGCCGCGGTTTCCGCCGGCACCGCTTCGATCGCATATTGCAGCGTGAAGGGCATGCGCAGCAGAATCGAGCCGAGCGAAAGCGCGAAGATGCCGCCGTCGACGGCGAGCCGCACTGTGGCCGGGCTGATCGCCGGATCGATCAGGGCGCAGTAGCACGCGAGGATCGCGAATATGACCCCGGAACCCGCACCCAGGATCTTGACCGAGCGGCCGCGGCGCATATCGCTCGCGATCACCACGAAGCATAGGATGGCGCCGACCGACAGGCTCAGCGTGGCCGAGACGACCGTCAGCAGCGCGGCGTAGATTCCGTATGGGGCGAGGATCAGGAAGACCGTCATGAATGGCTGCTCCTGAGCCAATCTTTACATCGGAAAGATAACTATCGCCTGGGACCGGGCTCGGCAAGCAGAATCTTGACAGTGTCAAGCTTACGTGAACGCAGCAGGAGGGACGAGAGCGGTGGATGGTCGGCACCAAGCCGGCAGGCCAGCGCTGACCGAGGCTCGGCTGCTCCTTTATCCTCTCGGATGGCTCCCGCGCCTTTACGGATCGACCCAGCCCAAATAATCTTTCCACTGTCAAAATTATATAGTATCTTGTTCAGATGACAAGAAAAGCCGAGCCCGCAAAAACGCGCCGTCGCCGCAGCCTGACGGAGCCTGGGCGCGTTGTGCGGCCGAGGCGTCCGCGCCGTCCCGCGCGCGCCGGGGACGACGGGGAGGCCGCCCCGTATCATCATGGCGCCTTGCGCGACGCCCTCTTGAAAGCGGCTGAAACCGTGCTGGAACGGGATGGCCTCGCCGGGCTCACTTTGCGCGCTGTCGCGCGCGAGGCGGGTGTTTCGCACGCGGCACCGGCACATCATTTCGGCGATTTGACCGGGCTTGTGAGCGAGCTCGCCGCCATCGGCTTTCGTCGCTTCAATGCGACAATGGAGGCCGCCGGAAACAGCGCGGCCACGCCGATCGACAAGGCGCTGGCGCGCGCCCGCGCCTATGTCGCCTACGCGCAGGCCAATCCTGGCATGTATGGCCTGATGTTCCGGACCGAGCGCCTTGACTATACGCGGCCCTCGCTGCGCGAGGCGGCGGAGGCCTCTTTTGCCGGACTTGCCGGCGCGGTTGGAGCCGATCGTCAGGAGCAAATCAGCGACCGGACATTGTCGCTCGACCATGCTGCCGTTATCGCGCGTGCGTGGTCGCTCGTGCATGGCTACACGATGCTGCTGCTCGATGGGCGATTGGCCGATATTTTGCGGCGGTTGCCGGCCGGCACGAACGCCGAGATCTTGCTCGAGGCGATGCTGAAGACCACTGTCACCCGCCCGGAGCCGTGAGCGTAGATCGCGAAACCCGAATGAGAGTCGTGGGTTGGGGCGGCTAATGCTGGGTGGCCAGCTCGACGGCACGCCCGCGATTGCCGACGATCTTGACCTGGTCCTTGCCGCAGTCGAAGTCGCGCGCGATCTCGTCGGCCGCCTGACGGGCAAGCTCATTGGCGTCCGGATTCGCTGCGGCGTCGATATAGGCCACATGGCAGACTTGGCCGGGCGGTAGCCGCGTGACGATCAGCAACGGCTTGTCCTGGGCACGCCCGGCCGGGTCCGGATCGGATTGGTCGGCGATCTGCCAACGCTGGATCGTCGCGAAGGGCTCGCTGCCCGCCATGCGCCATTCGACCCTGGTCGAGGCGGAACTGAACGGACCGAACCAAGCCTGCGCAGCCGGCTGCTGGGCCGCTTCGGTTCGATTGCGACCGACCGAGAGCGTCTGTCGCAAATCATCGACGGTGACCGACACGACCAGGCCGGCTTTGCCGCGACAAATGCGTGATGCATGCTCGTCGGCGTCCTTGCTGCCGTTCGCGCTCCAGCAATTGGCGGCGGCCGTCGTGGAATAGGTGCTGCCGAACACCGGCTGGGCAAGGGCGCCGTCCAGGTGGGCTGCCAGGAAGATGAGCACAACGGACGTGTTCAAGGCCGCGTAAACGGCCGATCGTTTCCGATAATTCCTCATGGCTCTTTTCAGCCCTCCAACGGTGTCTTTTGTTCGACGTTCTCAAGTTGGGGACGGGGCGATAAAGCGCCCGGAAGGACCTGACATCGCCAAGAAATTGTCCTAGAACGGCGGCCCTGCGACGTCGTCACCTCCTGCCACCTCGATCATGCCTGTCATTCCATCGAACAAACCCTACCGTATCGGCCGCTCGAAGACTGGTCTTGGCTTGTTCGCCACCAAGCCGATCAAGAAGGGTGAGAAGATCATCCGCTATTTCGGGCCGCTGTTGGACTCCAGGAAGGAGAAGGACGACGCGATCGAGAACAAATATCTGTTCGAGCTCGACAAGCGCTGGACCATCGACGGTTCGATCCGAGAGAATATCGCCCGCTATATCAACCATTCCTGCAAGCCGAACGCCGAGTCCGACGTCAAGCCGCGCAAGAAGAAGATCTTCATCCGCGCCATCCGGAACATCGAGCCCGGCGAGGAGATCAACTACGATTACGGTACCGACTACTTCAAGTCCTATCTGAAGCCGATTGGCTGCAAGTGCGACGCCTGCGAAAAGAAGCGCAAGAAGAAGCGCGCCGAGGCCCGGGTGGAACGCCTCCGGCTGAAGGAGAAGGAAGAGCGCAAGGCCAAACGCAAGGCCGAGAAGCTGGGCAAGGCCAGCACGCGGCGCAAGACGAAGACGGACAAGGTCAGGGCAACCGCCAAGGTCAAGCGCGGCCTGAACGGCAGCGCCAAGCGGGCCAAGGGGCGCTCACTGAGCGGGCAGGCCCGGGCCGCCTGAACGGAGTTGGCAGCGGCGCCTATAGTCGGTGCGTTGTCGCCGTACGTTTGCGTCAGCAGCGCCGCTTTGCTCGATGCGCTTTCACTCAATCCGCTCAGTACGCCTTCATAAGGCCGAGCGTCGTCCAGGTCACGCCGGCGGCCTGGTTTCGCGCATCTTGCGAACCGGCATGCTCGTCGAAAACCAGCGTCATCTTTTGAGCGCCGGCCAGTGCGATGATCTCCTCGCTTGCGACCTCGAACATGCGTCGGCCGGGCGGGACCGGGCCGTGACGCAAGCGGATGATCAGCCGGCCACCAGGCGCAATCTGGCTCGCGATATTCGGCATCGCCCGCGCCCGCTGTTCAGCATCGAGATGCATGAACACGGCGGTCAGCATCACCAGGTCGAAGGTCTGTGCGCGCGACCGTAGCGCGGCAAGTTCCGGCAGGCTGTCGTCGATCCAGGTGATGGCCGGCGAAGGATGTAGCGCTATCGCCCGCAGCCGCAAGGTGTCGGTGGGCTCGACGGCGACCACCTGATGGCCCAGTCCAGCCAACCATGCGGCATCGCGGCCGGTGCCCGCGCCGATGTCGACCACGCGCGCCGGCTGCTTCGGGATGAGGTGGAGCACGGCACGATGCAGATCTTCCGCACGATGGGTCTCATAGCGGACAAAGAGATCGTCTGCCTCCTCGGCATAGCCCTCCGTCCCGCTCACGTGATCTGCCATGGCTACTCCTCGCATTTCTCCGGCAGATTTTATGCCGGAAAAACGCGCGCGCATCACCGGAATCCATGAACAGGCCCGCGGCTCGCGATCGCGTGTTCAGCGAAGCCATGATTGCAGACGGCGCGACAAACGTCGTGGCCGCAGCGTCTTGACCGCTCTGGCCTCGATCGCCTGCACATGCGCAAACACGAGGCTGCCGGTCGCCGTCACCAGCGGCTCCGGCATGTGGAATGAGCGCGCCAGCAGCCAGGTGGCAAGTCCGGTCAACCAGTCCAGGATCCCGGCAGAGGGACGAGCGTTGGGGGCGGTCGGCGTGCTCATGGTCATCTCCTTGGGCTACGAAGATGATCCGGCGGGTGAGGTAAATCGATTACCTTCCGCGTAATGGAAGCGCTGCAAGGCGCGTGATAGGTTTTTCAGCATGAACGCACACGCATCTCTGGCGCGCGCCGACCGCGCCAAGCCTGTTCATGTCGGCGAGCATTTGCGGCAGTGGCGGCAGCGGCGTCATTTGAGCCAGCTCGACCTCGCGCTCGACGCGGAAATCTCGGCGCGGCACCTGAGCTTCGTGGAAACCGGTCGCGCCGCGCCGTCGCGGGAGATGGTCCTCAAACTGGCGGAGCGACTGGACGTGCCCCTGCGAGACCGCAACGTGCTTCTGGTCGCAGCCGGCTATGCGCCGGCCTTTCCGCAGCGTTCGCTGGCGGACCCTGCGCTGACCGCGGCGCGCGAGGCCGTCGAGCTGGTGCTCAAAGCGCACGAGCCCAATCCGGCGCTTGCGGTCGACCGGCACTGGAATCTCGTCTCTGCCAATCGCATGGTCGCACCGCTGCTCGGCGGCGTCTCGCCACAGCTGCTCGGTCCTCCGGTCAACGTCTTGCGTCTTGCCTTTCATCCTGAAGGGCTGGCCCCGCGCACGGTCAATCTCGCCGAATGGTGCGGTCACCTGCTGGAACGGCTGCATCGTCAATGCGAGGCGACCGCCGATCCCGAGCTGCTCAAGCGGTACGAGGAACTGAGGACCTATCCGATTCCTGCACGATCGGGGCCGCTCGCGACTGACAATGTCGCGATCCCCTTGAGGCTACGGCATGGCGCGGACGTGCTGAGCTTCTTTTCGACCACCATGGTGTTCGGCACGCCGGTCGACATCACGCTGTCGGAACTGGCGCTCGAGACTTTCTTTCCGGCGGACGAATTGACCAGAGCGCAGCTGCGGGAGCTGGCGGCGAGCCTATAGCTCTGCTTGCGCTCGGCTGCAGCCGGCCTATCTTGGGCGGAGCACCCGAGCGCCGAGGATCCGCACATGGGCACGTCAACGAGTAGTCTGAAGCCGCTGGTGATCGACATCGTTTCCGATGTCGTCTGCCCCTGGTGCTATATCGGCAAGCGGCGGATCGAACAGGCGTTGCAACTGGTGCCGGACGTTCCGGTCGAGGTGCATTGGCGGCCGTTCTTCCTCAATCCCTGGGTGCCGCGCGAGGGGATCAGCCGCGAGCAGTATCTCACCACCAAATTCGGCTCGGTCGAGGCCTACAAGGGAATCGCCGGCCGGGTCGTCGCCGCTGCCGAGCAGGAGGGGCTGAGCTATCGGCCCGATCTCGTCGCGCGCCAGCCCAACACGATCGACTGCCATCGGCTCATTCACTGGGCCGGTGGAAGCGGCAAGGCGGCCGAGATGAAGCAGCGCTTGATGGAGCTGTATTTCCGCGACGGCGGTGACCTCACCGACATCAATGTTCTCGTGCAGGCCGCGGCCGATTGTGGGCTCGACGCAGGGGACGTTCGTCGTCGTCTTGCAAGTGAGGAGGACGTCGCGCTGGTTTCCGGACAGGCACAGGAAGCGGCGGAGAAAGGCATTTCCGGCGTGCCGACCTACGTGTTTGCGCAGAAATATGCCGTCTCAGGTGCGCAGGATCCGCAGCTCCTGGCCCGCGCCATCCGCCAGGTCTCGGCCGAGGTGAATGCGCAGGCGGCGGAGTAGGCGCTGCTTTCAGCGCCCTCGTGAGCTGCGCAGTGCGTGAACGCCGCGTCGGACGAGATCAAGCCCAGAGCGCCGCGCGAGCAGAGTGGCATGGATCAGGTCCACCACGGGATCGCGGGCGCGGAGCGGCAGCAGGATGTCGCCGATCGCAAGGCGCCCGCGCCAGATCGGATTGATCATCGGGTGATCGGGCCCGGCGGTGGAATCGACCGAGGTGATGGCGGGATCGGCGCAAAGATGCCGCGTGATCGCGATGGTGAGCTGCACGCCCGGAGAATATTTCGCATAGCGCTCATCGACGCCGAGCTTGAAGAAGAAGGCGCGATTCTGATGCCGTAGCACCACGCCTGCAGCTATGGCCGTGTCGCCGCTGCGCAAGGTCAGGATCTCGCACTGGCTGTTGGCGGCAAGGGCAGGTGCCGCACGGCGGATGAAGGCCGCGTCGCCTTCGTGCTGGATCAGCGCGGTGCCGCGCCGGCCTTTCCAGCCGCTGGCTTCCAGCCTCAGGAAGTTCTCGAGTGCGGGCGCCACCTGCTGCGGCGTGCGGGCAACCTCGAAGCTGACGGGGCCATGCTCCGCCAGCCGATGATGCTGCCGCCGCAACTCCTTGAGCTTCTTGGGCCCCAGCGCCTCGCGCAAGACGGCTTCGCCATCACCGCCGGCATCGAGGCACGCGCGCAAATGCGATTGCAGGGGCCGTGGTGCCAGGCTCTCGCGAGCCGATGCCGCCGTGATCGCTTGCATGACTGGGCCTTCAAGAGCCACATCGCGCAGCAGCAATGCCCGCGCGCCGGCCTGCCGCGCCGCCTGCAGCAGACCGGTGATTGCAGTGTCGATCACGTCGCGATCGATGAGCGGGGTACATAGCGTGCCGTAGGGATGGCCGCTCACCAGCACGGGCAGGGGCAGCTTGTACGCGCGCCACATGGAGGTGACCGGCATGAGCCCGATCAGGCGCGTGGTCGAGCCACCGCTCCAGGCGCATAGTGCCGACGTGCCGGTCCGGCCACGCGCGGAGCCGTTCACGGCGATGTGCCAGTCCGGAAGATAATAGCCGTTAGGCTCTACCATCCGACTGCAGAGCGCGCGCCACTCGTCGAGCGGAACGGTGCTGAGCGGCAGCAAGGTGTTCCCGAGGGTGGATGCTCGTTGTGAACCGCTAGCCTCGGTGCGCGGTCGCTCACAGACCGGCATTCGATCGATTACCTCGGCCACGTCCAAATCCCCTGCCAACCACATCCCTTGTGAGCGATGCTATCCCAGAGCTGGCAACAGAGACTTGCAGTTTGCCTGCAATTTGAGCGGTCGTGTTAACCGTCGGTGCTACGCCGGCCGAATTTCACCGCGCCAGCGCGACCTCGCGAAACGCGCCGACCAGCGGCATCTCCAGCTTTCCCTCCATGCTCTGGAGAATCTCGTAGGCTTTCTCGCGTGGCATGGCCGGCTTGTAGATGCGATACTCGATCAGCGCCGCGAAGATGTCCGAGATAGTCAGAATGCGGGTCAGATCCGAAATGCTCGCATCGCACAGCCCGTCCGGGTAGCCGCTGCCATCGAGAAATTCATGATGGTGCCTGACGACATCAAGCATCTCCGGCGTGATGGCAGCGTTGCCCTTGAGTGCGTCGTAGCCGGCAGCGGGGTGGGTTTCGACCAGCGCTCGTTCGTTGCTGTCGAGGCGACCGGGCTTGTCGAGGATCGCGAGCGGAATCCTAGCCTTGCCGATGTCATGGAACATCGCGGCCATGTAGAGGCGTTCGAGGTCGTAGTTTCGGACGCCGAGGCTCAAACCGAAATCGACCGCGATGCCGGTGACCAAGAGGCAGTGCTGATAGGTGCCTTCGTGATGGCGACGGACGTTGGCGAGCCACTCGGCCAATCCGTTCTCTGCAACGCAATCGGCGATGCGTTTGCCGGCGCGCCGCGTCTCCTCGACGTCGATCTCGCCGCCGCTCAGGACGGCCGCGAACATCGAGGCAATGCAGGTGGCACCGGCGAACGCCGCTTGCCGTCCGCCGTCCTGTGTGATGCTTGGCGCAAGCGACGATGGCCGGAGATCCAGCAGCTTGCTCAACAGCTGGTTACGGGTCGGCGTGCTGGACATCACGCTCGTCGCACCGAGCGCATAGGCCTGAACGGTAGATAGCCGCGACTTGTGGTCGGTGAGGAATATCCGTTTCGGAATGCGCGACAGCTGATCGGAGATTTCCTTCAGCGCCGTGATGTTGTCGACGCTTCGCAGATCTGCGGCGACAACGAGGGAGTCGATATTGCGGCCGCTTACATGCGCGCCATCAAGCAATTCGGATGTCAGCGAACAACGATCTTCCAGCATGCCACGAAGCACGGCGAGCTTGGCTACGTCGTCGCTCACGAGATGAATGTTCATGAAGAATCTGACCAGCCCGTCATATACATTTTGATATACGGAGGGGATGGTGCCGAAGATTCGTTAAATTTGCGCGGAGGGGTAAATCGCCGAGCGACGGCACGCGTTAATAGGAAGGTAAGGTTTTTGGGCCGGAGCGGTAATTCCGGCCGCGCGCCTGATCCTATTTGGTTGGCAGAAGCGGCGTGAAGGATTCGGACACGCAATTATCTTCGTTACCGACGCGACGCCGGTCCTTGATCCCGTCCTCTGTGATGAGGAGCCGGTAGGTCTGCGAGCCGAGCGGGGTCCCCGTCGCCGATGTCAGGTCGGCTCGAACGCACGCTGTCCAGCCGTCACCGCGGACGGCGCGATGCGGCTCGGAGACCCGCATGTTGCGCGGATAGGAACTGGCGAGAAAGATGCTGTCGAGGTTGGTGTTGACCAGGCGTTTGACATCAGGCGCCGGCTCGGGTCGCGGCGGGTCCGGCTCCCGGGCTCGCATGAACGCCGGAACGGACGCCCGGCTGTCGGCGGTGCCGCATCCGGAGAGCGTCAATGCCAACGCTGTCCATGCGATGGCCGTCATCAACGCCGAATGAGGGACCGCCGGCTGCACTGGCAAGCTAATGCTCCGCTTTCGAAGCTCGCATCGGCTCGCGGTAGGCTCGTTTGCGAGCTTCGGAATCGGAAAACCCATTGATTGCAGTATGGTTTTGATTGAACTCCGAGGGAGAGGGCATCGAGAACCGACCGGACATTCAACTGCGCTGCGCTGGTCCACGCATCTGCGCAGAGCCTATCCATGATCGCGGCGAAGACCCGGCCGGAGCGATCAACATTTGCTGATCGTGCGAACCCTGCCGCTCACCGTTTCGTGCCGACGAGCCGACTGTGCACCACCTCACATAGCCACCGACCGCCATGAACCAGGATCGGAATTGT
This sequence comes from Bradyrhizobium sp. SZCCHNS1022, assembly GCF_032484835.1. NCBI lineage: Bacteria > Pseudomonadati > Pseudomonadota > Alphaproteobacteria > Hyphomicrobiales > Nitrobacteraceae > Bradyrhizobium > Bradyrhizobium sp. SZCCHNS1022. The sequence continues at coordinate 412,064 of NZ_JAUETT010000004.1, forward strand.
TCCGACCAAAGCGCAACGAGGGTCATCGACGAGCAAGGAGATCGCCATGTTTCGCCAGCTGCTGTGTGTCGCCCTCGCTGTCGGCGGATTGTTGGTCGGTGCGAAGCCGGCCGCGGCCGAAAATCGATTGGCGCTGGTGATCGGGCAGTCCGCCTATCGTGCAGTGACGGCATTACCCAATCCGGCCAACGATGCCAAAGCCATGGCGCAATTGCTGACCGATGCCGGATTCGATGTGACGGCTGCTGCCGACCTGTCGCAGCGGGATATCAACAGGCAGGTCGGCGACTTTGCCGCGAGGGTCGCAGCGAAGGGGCCGGATACGGTGGCGCTCGTGTTCTATGCCGGGCATGGCCTGCAGATCGACGGAGAGAACTATCTGATCCCGGTGGATGTCGATCCGCAGCGTGAGGCGGACATTCCGCTGCAGGCGGTACGGCTCAACGACGTGCTGAATACCTTGAACTCGGTGCCGAGCCGGATGCGCATCCTGCTGCTCGACGCCTGCCGCAACAATCCGTTCCCGGCGCTCAATCAGACCGCGGGCCATGGCCTCGCGCTGGTGGACGCCAAGACCGGCGCACCCGGCACCTTCCTGTCCTATTCGACCTCGCCCGGAGCGGAGGCAGAGGACGGCAGCGGTAGCAACAGCCCCTATACAGCGGCGCTGCTCAAGGCCGCGCGGGAGCCGGGCCTTCCGATCGAGGAGACGTTCAAGCGGGTGCGTGTCGCCGTCAACAAGGAGACCGAGGGACGACAGACGCCATGGGAGTCCTCGTCTCTGACCGAGGATTTCCGCTTCATCGCCGCCACCGATGCGTCCGCGGCGAATGCCGCACCAAAGCTCGTGACAGCCAAGCTGAGTGTGGAGGAATGGCGGCGGACATTGCAGGGCAGGCCGGTCGAGCTCGCCCATGAGATGATCGTCGGCGACGGCAGCGTGGAGGCCTATGAGGCCTTTGTCACCTTGTATACCCAGCCACCGTTTGGACCGCAGGCCCGCGCCTGGCTCGATCTTCACAACCGGATGGCCGCGTGGAATGAGGCCGTGCTGATCAATACGGTGGCATCCTATCAGGCCTTTCTTGGCCGCTATCCCGAGAGCGATCTCACACCGACTGCGCGGAAATTGATCGAACGCTTACGCAACCGTCCTGTCGTGACGCCCGTAGCGGCGGTTGCCAGCACGTCGGTCGGGAGCACGGCACCTCAGGGGAGTCCCTCGATTGCACCGACCAATGCAGCGATCGGTCCCTGTTCAATGCCGCCCAGAAACAACGGGACAAATAAGGTCGAAGAAAAGCCTTCAAAGAAGCACGAGGCGAATCCGCCCCGGCGCGCAAGCCGTACGCCACATGTCCGCGACTTTGAGGATGTCGTGGTCTATGAGCCTCCGGTTCGCCAATATTACGCTCCGCCCGTTCGCGTGCCGCCGGTTGGCATCGGGATTGGTGGCGTATATGGCGGCGGCTACGGGCGCATCCCGCCACATTTTCCTAGCCGGCGTGACTATTAGCATATGTGGTCGTTGGCCGTTTTTTGACGGCGGCCGCCTCGGGAATCCCCGCCATGCAATATGCCGTTGCCCTGGAGGCGATAACGGGTAAGTTCGTCCGCATACGAGGGACGGAGCGTGCGATGAGAATCGTGCTGATTGCGGTGCTGGTCTGGCTCGTGGCCTGGCCGGCGCAGGCGCAGATGGGCGGCGGCAGACGGTCTCGCGGCGGCGATCAGCGCAGCAGCGAGCTGAAGAAACCGCAAATCGATGAGGGCGCCTACAAGGCGGCACTCGAGCGCATCCCGGAACCGAAGGAAAAATACGATCCCTGGAGTGGGGCGCGGCCGTCACAGCCGGACAAGAAGCAGAAGTAGCTACAGAAGCGGCCTGAGGAGTAGCAGTCCACTTGGTGCCACCGACACGGGCCTAATCTGTGCGCGCTTGGGTTTGCACAATCCTGGCGATCTCATCGGCACATCGGGCGAGGTCGTCGTTCGTTGTATAGATGTGAGGCGCGATCCGCGCGATCTTGTCGAGGCCGCGGGATTCGAGCTCCCAGCGCGCATAGTCGGGGCCGATCGATGCAATGGCGATATCTCGTGTCGCGAGTGCATGAACGAGCGCGTCGGCGGGAATTCTTGCATGATGGAGCGTCAGAAAGGCGCGATCACCGTGTTCACTTTCGAAGATCTGAAATCCTGGCACGGCGTGCAAGGCTGTCTCCAGGCGGCTGAGCTTATCGGCGAGATCGGCGCGAACACCGGCCACGCCGATCCCGTTCAGCTCCTGTAGCGCGGCACGCAGGCCGAGGCGTCCGGCCGCCGAGAATTCCCAGGTTTCGAACCGCCGTGCATCCTCCCGCAGCCGGAAGGTGTCGTTGGGTTGCCAGCTTCCTGCAATCTGGTCCAAGACAGGGGGCGCTCCGAGACGCCGCATTGCGCGGCCCGACAGTGCCATCATGGCTTGACCGCGTCCGCCTCTCAGCCATTTCCTGGCCGGCGCGACCATGACATCCGCCGATACACCGGGCAGCGTGACATCGAATTGTCCAACGGCCTGTGCGCCATCGACGAAATAGAGGCAATGCTCCGGGCGCGGCAGGGCGCCGAGCGCCGCCACCGGTTGCAGCGCTCCGAAACTGCTGGCGACTGCGGACACGCAAATAGCGGCCGTGCTGTCGTCGATCAGCGATGCAGTGCGCTCGACATCGATGAGTCCGGATGTGGACATCGGCAGACGGATGATCTCGGCGCCGCTCGCTTGCGCACGCTGCAGCACGTTCAGGATGTTGCCGCCCCAATCGTTGCGTGCGAGCAGAATGCGGTCGCCGCGCTCGAGGGGCATCGATGCGAAGGCGAGCGCCCAGAGCCGACTGGTCTGCTCGCCGAATGCGAGATGATGCGGCTCAACGCCAAGCAAACGCGCCGCGAGCAGGCGCGTCTCATCGAGCGCCGTTCCCGCTTCCTGCATAGCCCAATGTGCGCCGCGCCGGCGCTCGAGGTGGAGATGCGATGTGATCGCCGCGGTCACACTCTCCGGCATCAAGCCGGCTCCGGCGGCGTTCAGATGGACGATGTCGGTGCTGGCCGATCGGATCGTCATCGGGGCATCGCTCCGTGATCGCGTCCCGCGCTTATGGGCCCGATGACATCAGCCCTGGTCTGACCTGTCGATCGTCTGCAAACGTCCGCCGCGAACTCAGTCGAACGCTATCCCGATCCGCTTGTCGTGACTCCACACCGCGTGGCAGCGGCGGGTGAACTTGTCGGCCGGGATCACCAGGGTGAAGATTTCAGGCAGACCGACCGGGGTGACGACTTCGACGCGAGCGCCCGTGTCGGAAAGGTTGCGCACCATGCAATCGACGGCGCCGCCGCCGTCGAAGGCAAGCCGACCTTGTTTGAGCACCCGGTGGCGAGGCGCAATGCGTTTGTCCGTCGTGATGTCGCTCATGGCCGTAACCGATCTGATATCACCGCCTTCACTTCAAAATGTACCTAAAAGTACTGCGAAACTGTTTCGTGCAGATGAACGCAATACCATTCACCGCTGGCGCCACGGTTTACGCACCGTTAACGATGATGCTCGTGATCCGGCGCCAACATTCGCATCCCCCTTCAGGAAACACGTTTTCGGATGTCGGGCCATGGATCCGAAAGTGCACCAGGAGCCTCACAGCATCGCGAATGCGCTCGAGACCATCGCGACCGGCTTGGCATCGGCAGCGCTTGTGAGCGTCACCCGGCCGAAACTCATGGTACGGCCAAGGCGCACCACACGTGCGTCGGCCAGTACGTCGGAGGAGGCGACCGCACGCATGAAATGCGTGGTCTGATCGACCGTCGTCATCGGGCGGTAGCCGCGATTAGCCGCGACCATGGCAATCACCATCGCAGTGTCGGCAAACGCCATGAGCGCCTGGCCGCAGACCACACCATTGTCGCGGCAGAGCCGTTCGGAGAAGGGTAGGCGCAGGATTGCGCCGGGCTCCTGCCCATCTGCAAGCACGATGCTTTCGACCGACAGCGCCAGCTCTTTGATCCAGGGGGCGAATACGTCGTCGAGGACACGTCGTGCATCCTCGATGCGGAAAGCTGAACTCTCGTGCGGCATGGTGGGCGATCCTCCGATATTCGCTGGGTGGCGTCGAGAACGTGTGATCGAGCAGTATGCCGCAGACGCTCGGCTTGAAAACGCCGGAGTTGTCACTCTATGATCGCAAGCCGGGACGGGTACGCGTAAGGGTTTGCACGCCGTATCGGGTTATCGCCGTGTCGCCCGTAGTCTTGGTTTCAATGGCCCGGGTGCAGAAGCGGGGATCGACGAGCGCCGGGCCGAATGCAGGCGGGCGGGTCGTCTTCAGCCATAGGTCCGCGCTTGGCGGCAGAGCAGGCGGTGCTATAAAACGGCCGAGGCTTTAAGGGAGCATGCGATGAAAAAGCTTGGTTTGGCGGTCACCGTTGCAGTGTTGACGGCATGGATCCTGCCCGCTGCCGCGCAGATGCCGAACATCAATCTGCTCGCGGATAGCCCTTCGAAGACCGATGAGGAAAAGGAAGCCGATGCGGCCCGGGAGAAGGCCTACAAGGAGACCTTGAAGAAGATTCCAAACGCCCAGACGAGCTCAGATCCATGGGGTGGGGTGCGCGCGGCTGATGCGCCGAAAAGCCCGGCGGTGAAGACCACCACCGCCGCCAAGAAGAAGATGGGCGCCAGCGCCAACTGAACCAGTTCCGGGCTTCTGCAGGCAGCGAACGATCTTACTTCCGACTCGGATTCGACCAGCTCTTGTCTATATTAACAGGGGAGGCGTGTACGGAGGTCGTGAGTGAGATTGCGTCCACGAGATCTCGCCAGTCGGATGGCCGCCCGGCGCAAGGGCGGCGATGGCTACGTGCGTGATACATTCATGCTGCCGCGCGAGGCAGCCCGCGCCAAGGCTCGCGAATACCTCAGCCGATATCCCAAGGCAGGCTATATGAGTGCTGTCGAAAGCTGGCGGGAATTGCCGGACGGCACCATCGAATTCACCATGCGGCGGCTGCCCAATGCGGATTAGATCCGATCGGCGTCAGGAAACATCCGGACGTGGTTCGTTTTCTCCGAGGAGCTTCCGGGTGTGACGGTTGATGAAATGAAGCCGGGTGCAGGCCTTGCAGACCACGGTTTCATACGAGGTCGGATCGCCGGCCTTAGACTCTTCCAGCCAATGCTGCACGTTCATCCCGGTCCGGGGACATTTAAAGATCAGATTACCCATCTTTTGGGATAAGTCGGCCAGGATCGGACCGAATGTGTTGATCTAGATCAAGGTTCTGCGGTCCGCGCATCCGCCCTCGGACATGCACATTCAAATCGGTCGTGGAATCAACGGTTTGTCAGTACCCCTCGGTTCCGAAATTTGCAGGCACGCTTGCCCGGCCCGGATCCGATGCGAATGGCGGAATCGGAAGGCGCTGGGCGGTCGGATCAGGCTCGGTCGAGAGATTCGGCCACGATCCGGATACGGAACACCGGCTGTTTGGCCTCGTCGAGCAGCTCCATCTGCCATTCGGAATTTTCGGCAAGCTTGCGCGAGATGCTGCTCGCCATGTCGGCGCAGACGGTGGTCATCTCTTTCCAGGCAGCATTGCGATCGGGACATTCGGTCCCATATTCCGAGACCCCCGAATAGCAGCCGTTTCGAATACGAAAAAAATAGAGCGGCATTCCAAAACCGGTGAGCCGTGACCGCCCCAGGCCGCTGGGTTAATCCACGAATGCCGGACAATGGAGGCGCAAACAGCGCTCAGATCAATTCCGGGAAAATACGGTTGATCCGTTCAGCTTTTGGTTGCGGAGTGCGAGCCGTTCTGCCGAATTTAGCTGCCGTCGATATGGCGCCGGTTGGCGCCGAATTCATTCGCTTTCCGTGATCCGCAGCAATCCATCGCCTGTGACGACGGGAGCATTGTCGGCAATGGCGACATAGCCCAACGTCACCAGCCTGGTCACATGAGCCTGCGGTACGCTGGATTTGGATTCGCCGACTGCGATCTCGAGCAGTGATGCAAATTCTTCAGGCGTGAGCAGAGGAGGGGTATGGACAGTCATCGTTCAACTGGAGGCGTTCACGAGGTCGCGGAGCGGCAACCGATATGGCCATTGCAGCCGCTTCAGCGGAGCAATGTCAATCCATATGGCGCGCCGATCTGCGGCTGACGGACGCTGCAGTGACATGCGAAGGTGACTCGTGTCGTCCGGTTGCCACAGGCCGCGATACCCTCGCGCAAAAGTGACCGAGCCTCGGACCGCCGCGGGCCGAGGCTCGGCGTCAACGTCGTAGCTCCCTTTTCAAGGGCAGTTCGGCAATGACGACATAATTCTAGTGCGGGCTGTTCAACCACACCTTGAGTCAGGTCAAAGCAGTTCGCGTCCCCGGAAACACACGGAGATGCACGGCGTCAGCCGTTCTCGTCGGAGATTCGTTCCGGAGCGACCGTCAGCCGATATGCAACCTCGGTTGCGCCGTCGACCACTTCGAGAAGCTCGCCGCAAAGCGGGCACCTGATCTCGCCGGCGCTTCCGGTCTGCGACTGAAGCTCGATCCGGCGGAAGCCTGCCTTGCAACTGGGGCAGATCACATCGTCTGTTCGCATACGTCAATTAAGCGCAGTCCCGCTTGGCTATTCCGGGGTGCTGGCCGTGTGACCACCTTTTTTTGCTCGTCGTGTCGGACCTCAATGATCGAGCATCCTGTTGTGGTGGTTCGAAGCTGTACCTTCGTCAAAAGCCCGGCGTTGCAGCCAGGGCTTCCTTCGCGCGGAGGGAGTTCAGGGCCTTGCATTTAGAACATTGCGCGTCGCGCGGCTTTGAAGTCGAAGTTCCGATGGTGAGCGTGCGATCGAATTGATCGGAGCTTCAGGCTCGCCACCGCAGAGGTCGTCGTAAGTTTCCCGCTCCACACTTCCTATTGACCGACGATCGCGTCGATCTCCTCCTTCAGGAGCGAAGCGTAGTGTTCGACGACGCCTGGCGCCAGCTTCGCGCAGAGAAACGTGAAACTGAGGGCGGCGCCCGGCTTTTCGCCCGGCGTCATGATCGGCATCCCTATCCCCGCAATGCCAGGAATAAGTTCACCGATGTCGACCGCGTATCCGCGCCGGCGTGTATCGCTGATCAATTGTCGAACCTTGTCCTCTGTGAGATCGCGATAGGACGCGTAGCGCTGGAGGTTGGCGCGGATGATGTAGTCCTGCTCGTCCCCGTCGAGGAAGGCGAGCATCGCGATCGAGCCCGGACCGACGCCGAGGGGCACGGCACCGCCGATCGATCCCGTCAGTGTCGGTACGATGCACTCGCCGTCACGCCGGTCGAGACAGACCGAATCGTGGTTGAAGCGGGTCATCAGATGGGTCGTGTCGCCGGTGCGGCGCCTCAGGCGGGTCAGCGCGACCTCGCAACGGCTGATGAGGCCGGGGCCGCGGGCTGCGCGCAGACCGTAAATGGCCATGCGCGCGCCAAGCCGGTAGCGCCGCTTCTTGTCATCGCGGGCCAGCAGTTTGTGGCCGACCAGCGTGTTGAGGATGCGATGGCAGGTGGCCGTGTTGAGCCCGGAGCGGGCTGTCAGCTCTTTGAGTGAGAGGCCCTCGACCCCGCCGTCGGCGACAAGGTCCAGCAAGATGATTGCGCGGTCAAGGAGTTGCGCTCCTCCGGACGGCGAATGGTCGGCTCTCGGCACAGAAGTTCTCATATTATGAAAAATTTTCTTCTGGTAACTTGTATAATGAGAAATTTATGCCTTCAATGATGAAAAATAGGTCGCCACAAAGAATTGCATAAATTCTGGGCGATCCGCGCATCCGCAAAGCTGATGGCTGAAGCGGCGCTGTCGCAACAGCGCCGGCAGGTCATCATTGACCCACGGGGACCAAATGACGAACCTCAAAACGATAGGTGTTTCGGCTCTTGCGCTCGTCGCCCTTCTTGTCGATGGCGCCGCCATGGCCGGCACGCTCGATGACATCAAGGCGCGCGGCAAGCTCGTCGTCGGCGTCAAGAATGACTACGCGCCGTACGGCTATCTGAACGACAAGGGCGAAGTGGTCGGCTTCGAGGTCTCGCTCGCGAAATACGTCGCCAAGGAGTTGCTCGGCTCGGAGGACAAGATCGAACTCGTGCCGGTCGTCGCCGCCAACCGCATCGAATTCCTGACCGCCGGCCGCATCGATGCGATCTTCGCGACGCTCGGCGTCACCGCCGAGCGCGGCAAGGTGATCGACTTCACGACGGAATATGTCTCCGCCGCGGGCCCCTCGGTTCTGATGGCCAAGGAGGCCACGATCTCCAAGTGGGAGGATCTGAAGGGCAAGCAGGTCTGCGGCATCCAGGGCTCCTACTACAACAAGAAAATGACCGAGGAATTCGGCATCAATCTCATCGCCTTCAAGACGCAGCCGGAAGCCTATCGTGCGCTGAAGGACAATCGCTGCATCGGCTTTGTTTTCGACGATATGACGCTCCAGCAGAAGCTCAAGGAGGCCGACTGGACGAACTACAAGATCGCGGTTGCGCCCTATGAATTCCAGCCGATGGCCGGCGGTCTCCGCAAGGGAGATGCGACATTTCGCGAAGCTGTCGACAAGGCCATCGGGAAGGCCGAGGCCGAAGGCAAGCTGATCGCGTGGGAAACCGAATTCGGCATGCCGCATTCCGCTTACATCGCCGAGCGGGCCAAGGCTGCGGCCGCGAAGAAGAACTGACCGACGCGGAGCGACCCTTGTTCGGTCTCGACTATTCCTGGCTTGCCGACTCGACATACCAGCATTGGCTGCTGACCGGGGTCGTCAACACTCTGAAGCTGGCGGCGCTCTCATCGAGCGTCGCCATGCTCATCGGCATCCTCGGAGCCTTTGGCCTCACGCTGCGGATATTCTGGCTCGACGCTTTGATCGAGCTGTTCGTGGAAGTGTTTCGAAATACGCCGCCGCTGTTGCAGATGCTGTTCGCCTATTTCACCCTGTCTACCCTTGGCCTGCGGGTGATCGACCCTTCGACGGGATTATCGGTTCCGCTTCTCAGCGCGTTCGCTTGTGCCGCGATGTCGCTCAGCCTGTTCGGTGGAGCGCTGGCCATAGAGACGTTTCGCTCAGGCATCGAAACTATGCCCCGGTCGATTGTCGAGGCCGCGCGGTCGTTGGGGTACGGCCGATGGGCCAGGTTCTGGCGCATCGAGGCACCGATCGCGACCCGCATCTGCCTGCCGGGGCTGACCAACATCCTGACGAATCTGTTCAAGACGACATCGCAGGCATCCGTCATCACGGTGCCGGAGCTGATGTACTACGCCGGACAGATCTATAACGACACGTTCCGCACGCTGGAGGTCATGATCCTCGTGCTCCTCATCTATGTCACGCTCGTGTCCATCTTGACATTCGCAATGGCGAGGCTCGAAGCCTTCATGGCCTTTCCCGGTTACGGAAAGGGGCACTGATCGTGGGCTACACGTTTTCCTACGAGCAAAAGAAGCGCGCCGTTCTGTTGCTGATCGCCTTGGCTGTGGTGGTCTGGGTCGGAATCGATGCCGCGGCGGGCGGCTCGGCGTATTGGGCGCGGGTGCTGATGCGGCTTCCTCTGCTTCTGACAGGCTCCGGCAGCGGCTGGCCGGTGACAGGCGGCTTTGCGCTCAACATTCTCGTCTCCATCGCAGCGATGGCGCTGGCGACGGTCCTCGGTACGATCATCGGCATTGCCACGCTGTCCAAGTTCGGATTGGTCCGCATCCCTTCCTTGCTGGCGATGAATTTCCTGCGCAATGCGCCCTGGCTCGTTCTGCTCTTTGCGATGCTCTACATCCTGCCGTTCGAGATCCACGTCTTCGGCTGGATCGTTCCTTTCCCGCCTTTTGTGAAGGCAGTGATCGGTCTTGCGCTGCCGACCGCGGCGAATTTCTCCGAAGTGATCCGAGGCGCCGTCCAGTCCATCCACAGCGGACAGTGGGAGGCAGCGCGCTCGCTCGGCTATACCACCGGCCAGATCTATCGCCACGTGATCATGCCGCAGGCGCTGCGGCGCATGATCCCAGGTTGGATGAATCTCTACGCGTTGGTGATGATCGCAACCGCGCTTGCGACGGTGACCGGCATCCAGGATGTCCTGACCATCCTCAACACCTCGCTCGCGATCGAGAGCGAGCGTGTGATCGTATACTTCTATCTGACCATTCTCTTCCTGTTCTTCGCCTATTGTTATCCCATCGCGGCCGTCGCGCGCCGGCTGGAACGTGCCGTGAAAGGAGACAATCTATGAGTCGTTGCGGTGCTTTGATCGAAGTCGACGACATCAAGAAGTCGTTCGGCGACGTTCCGGTCCTCAAGGGCATCTCGATGTTCGTGCAAAAAGGCGAGGCGGTCTGCATCATCGGCCCCTCCGGGTCGGGGAAGTCCACCATCTTACGCTGCATCAACGGCCTGATCCCGGTGGACCAGGGCTTTGTCCGCGTCGGCGCACACCGCGTGCACGAAATGAAGTCGGAGAGGGCGATGCGGGCGCTACGGCGTCAGGTCGCGATGGTGTTCCAGCAATACAATCTCTTCCCGCACCGTACGGCATTGGAAAACATCATGATGGCGCCGATCCAGGTGCTCGGCCACGATCGGGCCGAAGTCGAGGATCGGGCCCGCAAACTCCTGAAGAAAGTGCGGCTCTTGGAGAAGGCGGACAGCTATCCCGGGCAGCTTTCCGGAGGCCAGCAGCAGCGGGTGGCGATCGCCCGTGCGCTCGCGATGCAGCCGGAGGTGATCCTGTTCGACGAGGTGACGGCCGCACTCGATCCCGAAACGGTGAAGGACGTGCTCTGGACCATCCGCGAACTCGTGGACGACGGCCTGACCTGCATCCTCGTGACTCACGAAATGAAATTCGCGCGGGAAGTCTCGCACCGCGTTTGCTTCACCGATCATGGATTGATCGTGGAAAGCGCGCCTCCGGCAGAACTCTTCGACAATCCGCAGGACCTTCGCACGCGTGAATTTCTCGGTCAGGTTCTCTGATCGCACCGCCGGGCCGGACGAACGCCGTCCGGCCCGGCGCAGTCGACGTTCCGGGAGTGGCTCCGTGCTCCATCCTACGTTCAATGAAAGGCGAGCCGCACGGCTCGATGCATCATGGCCCGTTTCGAAGATATCTACGCCAAGGACTTCAAGGAGGCGCCGTATTGGTGGGAGGCCGCTGAGCCAGAGACCGATCTCGATCCGTTGCCTGCGCGCGCCGACGTCGTGGTCATAGGTTCGGGCTATGCCGGCCTGAACGCGGCGACGCATCTGGCACGCGCCGGCCGCTCGGTCGTTGTCATCGACGGTGACCGGATCGGCGAGGGGGCCTCGACGCGGTCGGGCGGCATGGTGTCGAGTGGCCAGAAGCTGGTTGTCGGCGGCGCGATCCGGGGCATCGACCCCGCGCTGTTCTTGCGCCTGATCGGCGAGAGCAACGAGAGCTTCGACTATCTGAAAATGTTGGTCGAGACGGAAAAACTGGATGCGGGCCTTGCGCTGACCGGCCGCTTTTTCGGCGCCCATGCCGCTGGCGACTACGACATCCTGAAGCGGCATGGCACGCTGCTGGCGGAGAAGACCGGCGTCACGGTCCATTTCCTCGATCGCGCGCATCAGCGGGCCGCCATCGGCTCGGACTATTATCATGGCGGCATGGTGATCGACCAATATGGCGGTCTCCATCCGGGCAAATATCACAAGGCAATGCGGGACCGCGCGCGTGCGGCCGGCGTCATGCTGCGATCGCATGCGCGAGCTGGCATCGTGCAGGACGGGCGGCCGGGAGAAAAGATCGTGCCGACGGCAAGGGGCAGCATCCGCGCTGCCCACGTCGTCGCCGCGACGAACGGCTACACCGCAGCCGATGCCACGCCCGGTCTCGCCAGGCGCATCGTGCCGGTCAAGAGCTATCAGATCGCCACCGAGCCGCTCCCCGCAGATCTGTTGGCCGAGCTCATACCGCAGGCTCGCATGGTGTCCGACACGCGCCGCGATCTCATCTATGCACGGCCGTCGCCCGATGGAACGCGGCTTCTCTTCGGCTCGCGCCCGGGCATCTTCGATATGCCGGACAGGCTTGCTGCGAAGCGGCTTTATGCGCGCATGCTGGCGATCTGGCCGCAGCTTGCGGGCGTCAAGATCACCCATGCCTGGAGCGGACGCGTCGCCATGACCGTCGACAAGATCGCCCATCTCGGCGCGCGGGACGGGACGGATTTTGCGGCCGGCTGCAACGGCAACGGTGTCGCGCTGATGACCTATCTCGGTTACCAGACGGCGCGGAAAATTCTCGGCCAGCAGAACATGCCATCGGCATTCGACCGGGAGACGTTTACGGCCGTGCCCCTCTACTCGGGCAGGCCATGGTTCGTACCGTTTTTCGCGGGCTGGTATCGGTTGCGCGATTTGTTCGATCGGCCGGGGCGCTGAGATGGACGAGCCCGCCACTTCAGTCCGCCTGGAAGAGGACGCGCTTGGTACGCGTCTCATTCCCGATGATCTCGCCTATGGAATCCAAACGGTGCGGGCGGTCGAGAACTTCTCGATTTCCGGACGATCCATCGCCGATATCGAGGGGTTCGTTGCCGCGATCATCACGATCAAGCAGGCCGCGGCACGCGCCAACCGGCGCGCCGGCAATCTGGATGGGCGAATTGCCGAGGCGATCGACCGGGCCGCATCGGAGTATGCCGGTGCCATCAGGCGTGCGGATTTCCCCGTCGACATCTATCACGGCGGCGGCGGTACGGCCGCCAACATGAACGTCAACGAAGTCCTGGCGAACCGGGCGAGTGAAATCCTGACCGGGCGCAGGGGGCCGGATCCCGTTCACCCGAACACCCATGTGAACATGGGGCAATCCACGAACGATGTCATTCCCTCGGCCATGAAGATGGCGTTGGGTGGAGAGCTCGCCGCGTTGCGCGCCACACTGACCGGTCTTGTCGAAGCGCTTTCTGCAAAGGAGGAGGCATTCGCCGGCGTCGTCAAGCTGGCGCGCACCTGCCTGCAGGATGCTCTGCCGGTCATGCTCGGGCAGCAGATCTCGGGATATCGCGCGGCGCTCGAGCGCCAGATCGTGGATCTTGCCGGGCTCGAGGCCTCCTGCCTTCGGCTGCCACTCGGTGCGACGGCGGTTGGAACTGGCTTCGGTGCCTCGACGGGCTATCGTGCGGCGATTTTCGACGAGCTCGCTGTCCTGACCGGCAAGCGCTACGACGCGGAACAGGATCTGTTCGATGCACTTCAGAACGCGGATCACTGGGTGCACGTCTCTGCCGCTCTGAAGGCGACCGCGCTGGTCCTGTCGAAACTGTCGGCCGACTTGCGGCTGATGTCCTCCGGACCGAGGGCTGGTCTTGGGGAGATCGTGCTCCCTGCCGTGCAGCCCGGCTCTTCCATCATGCCCGGTAAGGTGAACCCCGTGATGCCGGAAATGATGATGCAGGTCGCGTTTCGCGTGATCGGTAACGATGCGACGGTGACACGCGCCGCGGAGGGCGAACTGGATCTGAACGTCTGGGAATCTATCATTCTCGAAGCGCTCAGCGAGTCCATCCGCCTGATGCGCCGCGCCGTGCCGCTGTTCGTCTCCAACTGCGTGGTGGGAATCGCGGCGAATGTCGAGCGCTGTCTCGCCGATGCGTCCGGCTCGCTTGCGCTTTCGACCGCACTTGCGGCGATCTACGACTATCCGACGGCCTCCGCGATCGCAAAGCATGCGGCCAAACACGGCCTGTCGATTCGGGATGCCGCGATCGCCCAAGGTCTCATGAGTGAGGCGGAGGCAGCTCTCCTTTTCGGAGACGTCTCTGCCTACACAGACCCTGAGCGGACCGAGCGCCTGATTGCCCATTTCAGGGCTGGACGGCGCACCTGATCCATACCGCCTTGTTCGTTTCCAGGAGGACGACGTGTCTAGAATTATTCCCGAGCTTGTCGTGACGCCGCAGGAACTGCCGGCGAAGGTGGATGTCGTCGTCATCGGCGGCGGCATCATCGGCGTATCCACCGCGCTGTCGTTGGTCGAGCGCGGCGTGAGCGTCGCCTTGTGCGAAAAGGGATTGATCGCTGCGGAGCAGTCGGCGCGAAACTGGGGCTGGGTACGTCAGATGGGGCGCGATCCGGCCGAGCTGCCGCTCGCCATCGAAAGTCTCCGGATCTGGCGCGGCATGAATGCGCGCATCGGCGGCGAGACGGGTTTCCGGCAGGCTGGAATTGCATATCTCTGCGACACGGACGCCGATGTTGCGATGTATGAGGATTGGCTGAAACATGCCAAGCAGCTCGGCCTCGACTCCCGTCTTGTCAGAGGTGAGTCTTTGAAGGCGCTCATGCCCGGAATGGCGAAATCCTTCCGCGCTGCCTTGCATACGCCGAGCGACGGCAAGGCTGAGCCGTTCATCGCGGCCCCGGCCATTGCCCGCGGCGCGGCCGCCAAGGGAGCGCACATCCTCACCAATTGCGCTGTCCGTACCATCGAACGATCGGCGGGCAGGGTGAGCGGCTGCGTCACCGAGCGCGGCGAGATCCGCTGTTCGTCGGTCGTTCTTGCGGGAGGCGCATGGTCGCGTCTCTTCGCCGGCAACATGGGTATCGATCTTCCTGTCCTGAAGATTCTCGGCAGTGTCGCCCGTGTGTCAGCGGTCGAAGGTGTTCCTGATTTCGCCGTCGGTGCCGGCAACTTCGCCTTCCGCCGTCGCCTCGACGGCGGCTTCACCGTTGCCCAGCGGAACGCGAACATCGCGCCGATCACGCCGGACAGCTTCCGTCTGTTCCGCGACTACACGCCGACTCTCATCAAGAGCTGGAGGGAGCTGACGCTTCGCATCGGCGGACAATTCTTTCGCGAACTGTCGATGGCCCGAAGCTGGAAAAGCGACGAGGTGACGCCTTTCGAACAGGTCCGCATTCTCGATCCCGATCCGTCGTGGCGACTGGTCCATGGCGGCCTCAGCCATCTGAGCGAAGCCTTCCCAGCGTTCCGCGGCGCCAAGGTTACGCAGATGTGGGCAGGCCTCATGGACGTCACGCCCGATGCCGTTCCGGTCATAGCGCCGGTCGGTTCAGTTCCTGGCCTTCATATCGCGACCGGCTTTTCCGGTCATGGCTTCGGCATCGGTCCCGGAGCTGGTGCGTTGATGGCTGATCTGGTGACGGGATCGACGCCTTGCGTCGACCCCGCACCCTTCCGTTTGGAACGCTTTAGGCGCTTGCAGAAGGCGGCCTGATTTCCGCAAGACCGCCCAAATCATCGGAACGTCACATTCGCTGCATGAGCCGCTCGCGCAGAAGTTGCCTAGACGGTAGCCAAGCGATGTTTGCGGTGTGGACGTCCGACACCGTGGTCGTGTTGCGGGCTGTTGCGAGCGCCGGGTCCGTGCGGCCTGCGAGTAGCGGCGTCCGGCTTCGGCGCCGCCCCCGCACCGAGCGAAAGCAGGTTGTTGGTTCGCGTGGCAGGCTTCGCCGCCGAACTCCATTCGCGCGGGAGAATTGTGGACATGGTTTGCGGCTGCCTAAACGGGTAGCGTTTGCATGCGAACAAAAGCGGAAGCTCGGCCGGAACTTCGTTCTTCTCAGGAGAACCACGGGCGATCTAAACGGGAAACTCTTGATCGCTTGTTCGTGCGGGTTGTGGCAGGGACGAGATCTGTTGAGAAGACCAATGCTCGCCATGAGTGACTTAGTTGGAGATCACACGCTCTAATGCGCGCAGCGGCTGCGCTTCATGTCACATCGTGTCATAATTCACAGCGCTTATGGCGATGATCAATTATTAGTTGTGTCTTCGTGGCGTGAGCTTTGCGCCGGTGCGGCGAAATGAAGTTCCGATCAAGTCGTTGCCGCACTCTCGTCATCGGAATTTCAAACTGAAGGCCGCATTCGGAGCGGAGCGAGGGAAGGCGGCTGCTTCGATCCCGCTCGCGAGCGAGATCGCGCGCGAGCGTCGGCGGCGGGCAAGCCTGGTTCTGGACGGGTTCCATCGGCGCAGTTGGCGCTCTTGCGCGCCGCGCGACACGCAACCTTCACAGGTGCGGAATGAGAGAGAGTCGCCGATCCGCCTTGCTGGCTATCGACGTCGAGCGCGAGACGCGTCGCGGTTGCTGCCGCAATCGACGGCGGGCCGCCTGCTCGCTCTCGGGTTAGGACGCGGAGGGGGGCCCATCGGGCGGACGCCTAAAAGTCGCGGGTCTGGCAACGGAACATATTGCGAACAGAGAACAGATCGGGTACATTGCGCGGCAGATGCACCAAAGATTACCGGCCCCAGTCTCGTTAACCGTTTGTCCATCCCGCGAATCCCCGCCATAAGGAGCGCCAATGTCCGCCACCGCCCTGCGTATCGTCGAAGGTTCCTCCATGGATAAAAGTAAGGCGCTGTCCGCAGCCCTGTCCCAGATCGAGCGCCAGTTCGGCAAGGGCTCGGTCATGAAGCTCGGCAAGAACGACCGCTCGATGGATATCGAGACGGTGTCGACCGGCTCGCTTGGGCTCGACATCGCGCTCGGGGTCGGTGGCTTGCCGAAGGGGCGTATCGTCGAGATTTACGGGCCGGAATCCTCGGGCAAGACGACTTTGGCGCTGCATTGCGTGGCGGAAGCACAGAAGAAGGGTGGCATCTGCGCCTTCATCGATGCCGAGCACGCGCTCGACCCAATCTACGCGCGCAAGCTCGGTGTCAATATCGACGAGCTCCTGATCTCTCAGCCCGACACCGGCGAGCAGGCTCTGGAGATCTGCGACACCTTGGTGCGCTCCGGCGCGGTCGATGTGCTGGTGGTCGATTCCGTGGCGGCGCTGGTGCCGAAGGCTGAGCTCGAAGGCGAGATGGGCGAGTCGCTGCCGGGCCTGCAGGCGCGGCTGATGAGCCAAGCGTTGCGCAAGCTGACCGCCTCGATCAACAAGTCCAACACCATGGTAATCTTCATCAACCAGATCCGGATGAAGATCGGCGTCATGTACGGCTCGCCGGAAACCACCACCGGCGGCAATGCGCTGAAATTCTACGCCTCGGTTCGTCTCGACATCCGCCGCATCGGTGCGATCAAGGAGCGCGACGAGGTGATCGGCAATTCCACCCGCGTCAAGGTCGTGAAGAACAAGCTGGCGCCGCCGTTCAAGCAGGTCGAATTCGACATCATGTACGGCGAGGGCGTCTCCAAGATGGGCGAGATCCTCGATCTCGGCGTCAAGGCCGGCATCGTCGAAAAGTCAGGTGCCTGGTTCTCCTATGACAGTCAGCGGCTCGGGCAGGGACGCGAGAACTCCAAAGCTTTCCTGCGCGCCAACCCGGACCTCACTGCCAAGATCGAAGCTGCAATCCGCCAGAACTCAGGCCTGATTGCCGAGCAGATCCTGGCTGGCGCAGAGCGCGATGCCGACAGCGACGGCGAAGAGCCGGCCGAAGAGTAAGTCTACGACGACAGCGGGCGCTAAGGATGTCGACTTGCCGTCCTGCGCCCGTTTGCGCGTGGGGCTCCGCCGAAACGTATCTTCAGGCTGATCCACCTCGATTCGGAAGGCGAGAACACCCGTTTTTCCGATGTTCAATACAAACAGATCTCGACTTGAAGAATTGACGACGAGCGCGCGGGCGAACTGACTGGATCCGCGCAACTATTTCGCACTTGTCTCTGTCATATGCGCTGCATGGTGGCGAGCGATGACGCGCCTTATCCTGACGCCGAACTATCTTTACTCGAAATCGGATACGACCGAGCAGACTGATCTGTTCCTGCATTTCGGTCACTGCTTCGGACGTCATCTGCAACGGCTGGTGTTTGGTCGTCCGCCCACCACGGATGAACTGGAGGACCGCTTCGATGTGCGATCCGAACAACGACACCAAAAGCGGGGTTCGCACTGGCTGGACTTCATTCCCTCGGAACGTCTCGACCAGTTCGAGGTGCGTGGCATTGGTCTGGCCCAGCTTTGCGCATGTTTTGAAACCGTTGAGGTTTGGGTCGAGTCGACCGCCAACGACCAGCTCGAGCTGATTTGGCTGCTGGACTATCTCAGACGTCGCAAAGCCGTTCCGCCGCATTTTTTCGTTCGCCCGGTCGAGTGGCTGGTCGGCCGTTCCACCGAGCAGTCGGCCGAAATGGAAGTTCCCCGGATTCCAATTACGTCCGCGCATGTCGATCTCGCCTCCAGAGCCTGGCAAGCCTATCGTTCGCCGACACCGCAAGCATGGTGCGATCTGCTACGAGAGGATTTGAGCGCGTTTCCGCTTATGCGCGACACCGTGCTGAGGTTGCTTATTGAATTACCAGCCCCAGGCACCGGCCTTGGGTCGACCGAGATGGGATTGCTGGAGTTGATCTATCCCGATCCTCCGCACCGGTTCAGCGTCATCCTCAACACGCTCGTCTATTTCAACGGCTATTACCGCCACACGATCTTCAACGACTGGGAGACCGCTGTTCTGGCTGAGCCGCTGGCTTTTGGCCCGGTACCTGCGATCATGGAGCTCAATCCCGAACTCCAGATCGTTGAGCTCGGAAATTTTCGGCGGCGCCTCGATATCTATCGGGAAAGTTGGCCTCGGTTGACCGATTTCGGTGAGGCAGTCCTGACCGGCCGTACGGATTTCAGCCGGCACAATCCGATCCATCGCTGGTGGGGCAGTACTGAACTGACCAACGGAAATTTGTGGCGGTGGGACCCGATCGCGAACGTCTTGATCGCGCCTTGAGCCGACCAGCTCTGCGGAGGCAGGAGCATGACGCGTTTGATTCTAACGGCCGATGATTCCAGCGCCGGGGCGCTTCGCAGGGGCGGCTTTGCCGACCTTGTGGTGCCAATTCTCCACCGGTTCGTGTGGGGACCGCTGCCGCCCGATGCCGACCTGTCGGCTTATCTCGGCACCCACACCACGCGGCGCGAGATCGGTCACTGGTTGGATTTCGCCTCGCGCCGCGACTTCATGGCGGTCGGAGGGCGGACGCACAGCTTCCTCGATCTCGTCGAGCGTTGCGACAGCGTCGAGCTATGGATGGATACCCGTCCGAATGACCAGTTGGTCTTGGTCTGGTTGCTGGATTATCTGCGCAATCATGCGCAGGTCGCAACGAAGATCGTGTTGCGGCATGTCGATGCAGCGCTGTTCGATGCGTCGACGAAGCAACTCGCCAGTCGAACGATTGCCGGGGTTGAACTCGCACGCGAGCATCTCGACTCGGCTCATTTGGCCTGGCAGTCGTTTCGGGCGCCGACTCCGCAACCCTGGTTCGATTTGTTGAACTACGATCTCAGCGCATTGCCGCAGCTGCGCCGCTGCGTGCAGGAGATGCTCGATGAGCTTCCGGGGGCAGCGACAGGGCTCGGAGCCTCGGAACTGCGCATCCTCGAATTGCTGTCGGCCGGTTATCAGCATCCGTTCGACCTGTTTCCGCATTATCGCGAGCGCTTTCAGCGGCGCGTCTTCGACTATTGGGAAGCAGGCGCACTCCTGGAAAATCTGGCGCTGGCGACGACGCCTGTAATTTCGGGCCTTGCCGAATGGCCGTTCTCGGTCGAGATGCACGACAGTCGCGAGCGCCTCGATCGCTACAAGGCCAGCACGCTGTCGCTGACGCCGCTCGGCAAGGCGATCCTGGCCGGGCAGGAGGATTTCAGCAGGCACAATCCGATCCGGCGCTGGTGGGGCGGCACCGAATTGACCAACGCCAATCTCTGGCGTTGGCATGCGGTGCTCATCGCTCCGGACCCCGATCCGCTGCATATCTTCGAATGCCGGGAGCCGTGGCGCTCAATCGATTTCCCGGAGTATGCGTGACCGGCTTACTCCGCCGCTTCCGCGTAGTCCGCCACCGGCGGGCACGAGCAGACCAGATTGCGGTCGCCATAGACGTTGTCGACGCGACCGACGGGGCACCAATATTTATCGGTGCGCGCGGAGCCGGCCGGGAAGCAGCCTTCGCTGCGGCGATAGGCGCGGTTCCAATCATCGTCGGCGACGTCATGCACCGTATGGGGCGCGTGCCGCAGCGGCGAGGCTTCGATCTTGAACCGGCCTTGCTCGACTTCGGCGATCTCCTTGCGGATCGCAATCATCGCGTCGCAGAAGCGATCGAGCTCCGCCTTCGATTCTGATTCGGTCGGCTCGATCATCAGCGTTCCCGGCACCGGGAAGCTCATCGTCGGCGCGTGGAAGCCGTAGTCGATCAGCCGCTTGGCGATATCGTCGACGGTCACGCCGCTGGTTTGCTTCAGCGGCCTCGGATCGATGATGCATTCATGCGCGACGCGGCCGCGCTCGTTGCGATACAGCACCGGAAAGTGCGGATCGAGCCGCGCGGCGATGTAGTTGGCATTGAGGATCGCGATCTCTGTCGCCTGCTTCAAACCCTCGCCGCCCATCAGCAGCATGTAGATGTAGGAGATGGTCAGGATCGACGCCGAGCCGTAGGGCGCGCCGGAGACCGGCCCCTGCGCGCGTGAGCTCTCGCCATCGGCAGCAGGATGTCCCGGCAGGAATGCTGCGAGGTGCGCCTTGACACCGATCGGGCCCATACCGGGACCGCCGCCGCCGTGCGGAATGCAGAAGGTCTTGTGCAGGTTGAAGTGACTGACATCGGCGCCGTAGTCGCCGGGACGCGCCAGCCCGACCTGCGCGTTCAGATTGGCGCCGTCGAGATACACTTGGCCGCGATGAGCATGAACGATGTCGCAGATCTCGCGGATGTGCTCCTCGAACACGCCGTGGGTCGACGGATAGGTGATCATGATGGCGGCGAGATCGGCCGCGTGTTTCTCGGCCTTGGCCCTGAGATCGGCGACATCGACGTTTCCGCCCGGATCGCAGGCGACGACCACCACCTCCATGCCCGCCATATGCGCAGAGGCCGGATTGGTGCCGTGAGCGGAGGAGGGGATCAGGCAGATCTTGCGATGGCTCTCGCCGCGCGAGGCATGGTAGCCGCGGATCGCGAGCAGCCCGGCATATTCGCCTTGCGCGCCCGAGTTCGGCTGCAGCGACACCGCATCGTAACCGGAGATCCTGCACAGCCAGTCTTCAAGCTTGGCAAACAGTGCATGATAGCCGGCTGCCTGCGCGCGCGGGGCGAACGGATGCAGGCTGGCGAATTCCGGCCAGGTCAGCGGGATCATTTCGGTGGTCGCGTTCAGCTTCATGGTGCAGGAGCCGAGCGGGATCATGGCGCGGTCGAGCGCGAGATCGCGGTCTGCGAGCTTGCGCAGGTAGCGCAGCATCTCGGTCTCCGAGCGATGTGCATGGAACACCGGATGGGCCAGGAACCGGCGCTGACGCTTCAAACCGGCCGGCAGCGCCTCGCGCGCTTCGGCCTCGATGGCCGCATAAGACAGTTTTCCGCCGAAGGCACGCCATACCGCTTCGACGGTCTCGGCCGTCGTGGTCTCGTCCAGCGCAATACGCAAGCTGCGCGCGCCGAGGCCAAGATTGATGCGCTCGCCGAGCGCGCGCGCAACGATCTCGTCGCGCCGGTCGCCGACCTCGACTGTCACCGTGTCGAAGAAGACCTCGTTCGACGGCGCAAAGCCGAGCTTGCGCAGGCCGGCCGCCAGCACCGCTGTGCGGCGATGGACGGTGCGCGCGATCGCGGTCAGTCCCTCCGGGCCGTGATAGATGGCGTACATTGCGGCGATCACCGCCAGCAGCACCTGCGCGGTGCAGATGTTGGAGGTCGCTTTCTCGCGGCGGATGTGTTGCTCGCGGGTCTGCAGCGCCAGCCGATAGGCCGGGGCGCCGCGGGAGTCTACCGACAGCCCGACGATGCGGCCGGGCAGCGAGCGCTTTAGCGCATCGCGCGCCGCCATGTAAGCCGCATGCGGCCCGCCGTAGCCCATCGGCACGCCGAAGCGCTGCGCCGAGCCGATCGCGATGTCGGCACCCAGTTCGCCAGGCGAGGCGATCAAGATCAGCGCGAGCAGGTCAGCAGCGAGGATCGCCAGCGCGCCTTTCTCATGCAGTTTCGCGATCGCCGTGCGCGGATCGCACAAGGCGCCGGTCGTGTCCGGATATTGCAGGATGCCGCCGAACACGTCCGCCTTGTCGAGATCGGTTGCGGGATCGCCGACGATCAGCTGCCAGCCGAGCGGCTCGGCGCGGGTGCGCAGCACCGCGAGCGTCTGCGGATGCACGTTCTTGTCGACGAAGAAGGCCTTCGCCTTGGCGCTGGCGGAGCGTTCGGCAAGCGCCATCGCCTCTGCCGCTGCGGTTGCCTCGTCGAGCAGCGAGGCATTGGCGACATCCAGGCCGGTCAGGTCGCAGATCATGGTCTGGAAGTTGAACAGCGCCTCCAGCCGGCCCTGGCTGATCTCGGGCTGGTACGGCGTATAGGCCGTGTACCAGGCCGGGTTCTCCAGGATGTTGCGTTGGATCACCGCCGGCATGATCGTGCCGGAATAGCCTTGGCCGATCAGCGAGGTGAACAGCTGGTTCTGGCCTGCAAGCACGCGCATGTGGTCGAGCGCCTCGGGTTCGTTGAGCGCGGGCCCGAGATCGAGCGGTGCCGTCTGCCGGATCGAGCCGGGCAGGGTCTGCGCCATCAGCTCAGACAGGCTCTTTGCGCCGACCGTCTCCAGCATCGCGGCGACGTCGCGCGGCGATGGGCCGATGTGGCGGCGGGCGAAGGTGGTAGCGGCGTCATCGAGCGGCTTGAACGGCGCGGTCATGAGAGGATCCTTGCTATGCCTCGTCATGCCCCGCGACGGCGGGGCATCCAGTCAACACTGACGTCGAAATCAAACGGAGGGAGCGCGGCGTGCTGGATCGCCCGGTCGAGCCGGGCGATGACAGCGGAGAATGATGCCGCGATCTTCCCATCACGCCGTGTGCGCTTTGTAGGCGGCCTCATCCATCAGCCCGCCGAGCTCGCCTTTGTCGGCGATCTTCACCTTGAAAAACCAGGCCTTGCCGACGGCATCGGTATTGACCAGCGCAGGCTCGTCCACGATCGCCTGATTGACCTCGACGACGTCGCCAGAGATCGGTGCGTAGACGTCGGATGCGGCTTTGACGGATTCGACCACCGCGGCGGCTTCTGCCTTCTTCAAGGTGCGGCCGACCTTGGGCAACTCCACGAATACGACGTCGCCGAGCTGCGCCTGCGCGTAATCGGTGATGCCGACGGTGGCGACATCGCCGTCGATGCTGAGCCATTCGTGGTCGGAGGTGTAGAGCGTGGTCATGGGCATCCTTCAGCGCTTGTAGGTGTTGGGGACGAAGGGCATGGCGGCGACGCGCAAGGGCAGGCGCTGGCCGCGCACATCGGCAAAAAGCCGTGTATCGATCGCGGAGAGAGACGTCGGCACATAGCCCATCGCCACTGGGCCGTTGAGCGTCGGACCGAACCCGCCGGAGGTGATCTTGCCGACCGGCTCCGTCGTATCGGGCGCCGCAA
This sequence comes from Bradyrhizobium sp. SZCCHNS1022, assembly GCF_032484835.1. NCBI lineage: Bacteria > Pseudomonadati > Pseudomonadota > Alphaproteobacteria > Hyphomicrobiales > Nitrobacteraceae > Bradyrhizobium > Bradyrhizobium sp. SZCCHNS1022. The sequence continues at coordinate 435,481 of NZ_JAUETT010000004.1, forward strand.
ACAGCAATGCACCCTCGCGAACCGGCGCGCGGCCCTCGGCCTTCAGCCCGACTCGCCGGCGCGTGGTACCGTGCTCAAATTCGCCCAGGATCTTTTCGGCGCCGGGAAAGCCGCCGACCCGGGCGCCGCCGGTGCGGCGAATCTTCTGCACCGACCATTCCAGGGCCGCTTCGACCGGCGTGGTCGTGGTGTCGATGTCGTGACCATAGAGGCAGAGGCCGGCTTCCAGCCGCAGGCTGTCGCGGGCCCCTAACCCGATCGGCAGCACGTCCTTGTCCGATAACAGCGCGTCAGCGAGCTTCTCGGTCTGGTCGGCCGGAACCGAAATCTCGAACCCATCCTCCCCGGTGTAGCCGGAGCGCGACACGTAACAATCGAGCCCGTCGACGCTGCGCGGTCCCGCATCCATGAACCGCATCGACTCGACGTCTGCGCTCAGCTTCGCCAGCACGGATGCCGCTTTGGGTCCTTGCAGGGCCAACAGCGCGCGGTCAGTCAGCGGCCGCACCTCGCAGATGTCGGACAGCCCGGCGCGCAAAAGTGCCTCGTCGGCCTCCTTGCAGGCCGCGTTGACCACCAGCACCAGATGCTCGCCGAAATTCGCGACCATCAGGTCGTCCAGAATGCCGCCGGCCTCGTTGGTGAACTGTGCGTAGCGCTGGCGGCCCGGTGCGATGCCGACGATATCCTGCGGTACCAACCGCTCCAGCGCGAGCGCGGCGTCGGCGACCTGGCCGGATTTCGGAACCAGGGCAATCTGGCCCATATGGGAAACGTCGAACAAACCCGCGGCCGCGCGGGTATGGAGGTGCTCTTTCAGCACGCCCGCCGGATATTGCACCGGCATCTCGTAGCCGGCGAACGGCACCATCTTGCCGCCGAGGCTGACATGCAGGCCGTAAAGCGGGGTACGTTTCAGAGGAGCGGAATTAGCATCTGGAGCAGCCATCACAGGGACCCTCGAAGGTTCCCGGGACCATTCCCGGGCCAACCGATCGAAGCCCCATCTGTCGCTGTGCCTGAGAGTATTATCCCGTCGGCGGACGCGGTCCGGGCTGATGCCCGTCGGCGCCTCTTTCCAGATGCAGTTTAAGCCGCGCGGTCCTTTTGCCTGAGAGTTTCCGGGGCGGTTGCTCCTTCGGCGCCGATCCCTCAAGCTCAAGAAGAAGCTTGAAGACCGGTCTCTCCCGACGCGGCTGTCGTCAGTATGTGGGAAGAAACACGAGAGCATGCAAACTGTCAACGCGGCCCGCAAGCTTTCAACGGGCTTTCAAGCGCGTAGGCCAAGTGCATGATTTCCTGCACAGTTCCTGGACAGGGCAGGGGGGCTTGTCTAAAAGCGTTGCGCCGAATTCCCGGACTTTTTCGATTGGATTGCTATGAGCGGCGTCAACGAGATCAGGTCGACCTTCCTTAACTTCTTCGCCGAGAACGGCCACGAGATCGTGCCGTCCTCGCCGCTCGTGCCGCGCAACGACCCGACATTGATGTTCACCAATGCCGGCATGGTGCAGTTCAAGAACGTCTTCACCGGGGTCGAGAAGCGCCCCTACAGCCGCGCCACCACCTCGCAGAAATGCGTCCGCGCCGGCGGCAAGCACAACGACCTCGACAATGTCGGCTACACCGCCCGCCATCACACCTTCTTCGAGATGCTCGGCAACTTCTCCTTCGGCGACTATTTCAAGGAGAACGCGATCGAGCTCGCCTGGAAGCTCGTCACGAAAGAATTCGGCCTGCCGAAGGAGAAGCTGTGGGCGACCGTCTATATCGATGACGACGAAGCCTTCGGACTCTGGAAGAAGATTTCCGGCCTGCCGGAATCGCGCATCATCCGCATCGCCGGCTCGGACAATTTCTGGCAGATGGGCGACACCGGCCCCTGCGGCCCCTGTTCGGAAATCTTCTACGACCATGGCGACAAGGTCTGGGGCGGCCCGCCCGGCTCCCCGGAGGCGGATGGCGACCGCTATATCGAGATCTGGAACCTCGTGTTCATGCAATACGAGCAGTTCGAGGGCGGGGCGCGCACACCGCTGCCGAAACCGTCGATCGACACCGGCGCGGGGCTCGAACGCGTCGCTGCCGTGCTGCAGGGCAAGCACGACAATTACGACATCGACCTGTTCGTCGCGCTGATCCGGGCCATCGCCGACCTCACCAATGCCGATCCGCAAGGGCCGCAGAAGGCTTCGCTCCGCGTCATCGCCGACCACCTGCGCGCCTCCTCCTTCCTGATCTCGGACGGTGTGCTGCCCTCCAACGAAGGCCGCGGCTACGTGCTGCGCCGGATCATGCGCCGCGCCATGCGCCACGCCCAGCTGCTCGGCGCCCGCGAGCCGCTGATGCACCGCCTGGTCGGCGCGCTCACGCGCGAGATGGGCCAGGCCTATCCCGAGCTGATCCGCGCCGAGAGCCTGATCAAGGAGACGTTGCGGCTGGAAGAGACCCGCTTCCGCAAGACCTTGGAGCGCGGCCTTGCCATTCTCGATGAGAAGGCGGCTGGCCTGACCAAGGGCGACATGTTCGACGGCGATGTCGCCTTCACGCTCTACGACACCTATGGCTTTCCGCTCGACCTCACCCAGGACGCGCTGAAGTCGCGCGGCATCAGCGTCGACCAGGCTTCCTTCACCGACGCGATGGAGCGGCAGCGGGCGAAAGCGCGCGCTGCCTGGGCAGGTTCGGGCGACGCGGCGACCGAGAGCGTCTGGTTCCCGCTGCGCGAGAAGCTCGGCGCCACCGAGTTCCTGGGCTACGAGACCGAGACCGCGGAAGGCGCGGTGACCGCGCTGGTCAAGGATGGCGCGGAGGTCGAGAGCCTCAAGGCCGGCGAGACCGGCGCCGTCGTGCTCAACCAGACCCCGTTCTATGCCGAATCCGGCGGCCAGGTCGGCGACCTCGGCGTGATGCGCGGCGACGGCGTGACGTTCCGCGTCACCGACACCCAGAAGAAGGCCGGCGATCTGTTCGTCCACCTCGGCACGGTGGAGCAGGGCACACTCAAGCTCGGCACCGCGCTGCAGCTCGATGTTGATCATGGCCGCCGCTCCGCGATCCGCGCCAACCATTCGGCCACCCACATCCTGCATGAGGCGCTGCGCCAGGTGCTCGGTGACCACGTCGCCCAGCGCGGCTCGCTGGTCTCGCCGGACCGGCTGCGCTTCGACTTCGTGCATCCGAAGCCGATCACCTCGGACGAGCTCGCCCGCGTCGAGGACATCGCCAACGAGGTCGTGCTGGAGAATTCCGAAGTCACGACCCGGCTGATGGCGCTCGACGACGCCCGCGAGGCCGGCGCCCGCGCGCTGTTCGGCGAGAAATATGGCGATGAGGTCCGCGTGGTGGCGATGGGCAATGCCGCGCGCGACCACGGCAGCAACGCCCAGGCCGCAAATACCATGGGCTGGTCGGTCGAGCTCTGCGGCGGCACCCATGTCAAGCGCACCGGCGACATTGGCTTGATCTCGGTGACCTCCGAGAGCGCGGTCTCCTCCGGCGTGCGCCGCATCGAGGCGCTGACCGCGCGCGGCGCGCGCAAGCACGCCAACGACACCATCGCGCTCGCCAAGCACGCCGCCGCCGAGCTGCGTTCCACGCTCGACGACGTTCCGGCGCGAATCACGGCGCTGATGGAGGAACGCAAGAAGCTCGAGCGCGAGCTGTCGGACGCGCGCAAGAAGCTCGCGATGGGCGGTGGTGCTTCCGCGGGGGGTGGCGCTTCCGCGGTCCGCGAGGTGGCCGGCGTCAAGCTGATGGCGCGCGCTGTCGAAGGCGTCGAGGTGAAGGACCTCAAGAGCCTCGTCGACGAGGCCAAGAAGCAGCTCGGCTCCGGGGTGGTCGCGATCGTCGGCCGTAGCGAGGATGGCAAGGCCGGGGTCGTGGTCGGTGTGACCGCGGATCTCACCGCGCGCTTCAACGCGGTCGAGCTGGTGCGCGCGGCCTCGGAGGCGCTGGGCGGCAAGGGCGGCGGCGGCCGCCCCGACATGGCCCAGGCCGGCGGGCCCGATGGAGCCAAGGCCGATGCTGCGCTGGCCGCGATCGAGAAGGCCATGGCCGGGTAAACAATGAGCGCGAGTCTGTCGCGATGATCGGGCGTCACAGGACCATCAAGGATCCCGATCTGCGCGACCGGCTCTACGAGCTGCTCGAACACGATCATCTGCCGCTGTCGGTCGGCTCCCGCTTCGTGCGGATGATCGTGATCGTGATCGCCGTCGATGTGCTGGTGACGACCCTGGCCTCGGTGCCGCAGCTCGATGCGCGCTTCGGCCCGACCTTCACCGCGGCGAAGGTGATGGCCCTGCTGGTTTTCGCCTTCGAATATTTCGCCCGTCTCTGGAGCATCGCCGGCCACACGCCGCGCAGGGGCTCGGCCGTCCGCGACCGGCTCGGCTACGTCTTCTCCGCGCTCGGCATCATCGATCTCGGCGCCTTCCTGCCGGCGGCGATCGTGCTCGCGATCGGCGATCACGCCATGCTGGCGATGCTCTGTGTGCTGCCGTTCCTCAAGCTGGTGCGCTATTCGCCGGCGATGCGCTCGCTGCTGGCCGCGATCCAGGCCGAGCGGCGCACTTTGGTCGGCTGCATCGTCATCCTGATCGGCGCGGTGCTGTTGTTCGCGTCCTTGCTCTATGCGGCCGAGCGCGACGTACAGCCCGACAAATTCGGCACGCTTCCGGATGCGATGTGGTGGGCGATCGTCACGCTCGGCACCGTCGGCTATGGCGACGTGGTGCCGGTGACCACGCTCGGCAAGCTCATTACTGTGTTCGCGATCGTCGCGGGCTTCGCGATGATCGCGCTGCCGGTCGCGATCATCTCCAGCGCCTTTGCCGAAGAGGTGAAGCGGCGCGACTTCGTCGTCACCTGGGGCATGCTGGCGCGGGTGCCGCTGTTCGCGCGTCTGTCCGCCGGCGAGATCGCCGACATCATGCGGCTGTTGCGCGCGCGCACCATCGAGGCCGGCGAGGTGCTGGCGCGCCGCGGCGACACCGCGACGTCGATGTACTTCATCACCGCGGGCGAGGTCGAGATCGAGCTGCCGACCCAGCGCGTGCGGCTGGTCGACGGCGCCTTTTTCGGCGAGATCGCGCTGCTGCACCGGACCAAGCGGAGCGGCACGGTCAAGGCGCTGCGCAAGACGCGGCTGCTGGTGCTCGATGCGCAGGACTTTCATGCGCTGATCGAGCGCATGCCAGCGCTCGCTGCCCATGTGAAGACCGTCGCCAAGGCGCGGATGGCCGACAGCGGCGATCTCGCCGTCGTCGAGATCTCCGAAGGCGCCGCACATGACGACCAGCCGGAGACATAGGGACGGACAGCGCATCTCGCTGCGACCCTCCCCTGGAGGGGGAGGGTCGGCGCACATGAGCAACGCGAATGTGGGCCGGGGTGGGGGGATCTCTCCATGCGCACTGCCGTCTGTGGCTTCACCCCACCCCGCTCGCCCGCTTCGCGTGCGATCGACCCTCCCCCTCAAGGGGAGGGTAAGACTGTGATCGCAGCGTTAGCCATCGTACTCAACAGCTTCGCCTGTTGAGCGAGCGAGAGTCTGGTAGCTGCGAAGCTCTTTCATCTTCCGGGCGTGCCCCATCGCTCCCGCGACACGACGCGCCCGGGATGCGTGAAGCTCGAGCCCTCGAAATTTGTGAGGGCGCAGGGAATGCCGGGTATCCGCTGATACCCATGGCCCGCGTGCGAAAAAGAATGCACGCGGCGGAAACCACAGGTCCAGCCGGATAATCCCGGCATTCCCTGCACGATGGTTTACGCCTTATACGCGCTCTCCCCGGGGACCGGCGTTCTTGCCCCCGTCACTTCACGAGATGCGCCGAGCGCGTCCCGTGAAGCTTGGCCTCAGCACCGGGAGGCCAGGACCACGCGATTTCGCCGTCCGCCGCATTGCCAGTCGTCTGCATTTTGAAACGCGCCTGGCCTTGCGAGCGTCCATCGCATTGCCGGTCCAACGTATCGTGACGACGCGTACGCCCCTCATCCGGACCGGAACGCGCGAAGCATACGACTGATTTGCTGATTTTCGGAAGTTGTTTATTTTGGCCAGGCATCTTGAAATGAGCGATGGCTTTGGAATGGCAAGTGAAATTGGCTCTTTGGCGTAGGCGTGTTTCGGGCATGTCTGCTGTCGCTTCCATCCGCCAGGAGGACTCATTTTTGCCTGCCGGGCAAATCGGCCTAGGCGCATCAATCGCGATCCCTTAGTTGCTTTCGATTTCAAGCTTCCGCATGATCGCGTTCAGTGCGAGCAGAGACTTGAAATGCAAAAAGCATCCCTCAAAGGAATTGTAATAGGAAGCATCACGGATGTAGTATTCAGCTACGTTATTCTGATCCTTTTAGCTGTCTATTTCACAGTGGCATCAGGATCGGGAGTGCGTCCAGATCATGGTGCCGCCTCCGCAAGAATCCTGATGGGAAATGCCTGGTTTGTAGTCTGGGGCAGGATATTTGGCTCATTCGGCTCTGTGTTAGGTGGTTACGTCGCGGCGCGTATCTCCAAACATGACGAAGTGCTGAACGGCATACTTTCTTTCATCTATTCTGTGCGTCGGCAGCGCTCCATATGCCTTGATCAGCGGAACAGCCGCGGGCCATCAATGGTCTTATCTCGCCTGTTTGCTAATGAGCCCGGCGCTGGGTGCTCTAGGTGGCCTTTTGCGATCCCATCAGATGGCGTCGCAGGGTTGATTGGAACGCCGTAAGGCGGATCGGCCGCAGTGTAGTCGGCTACAAAATCTGTCGGAGGAGGCGTCGCGGGCTACGGCTTCGGTGAGCCCGCCGTACGATCGGTCAGTCATGTGTCTGCCTACGACCGTCGTACTCTTGACTCTTGATCTGACTCAAGGTCGACGACCGGTGCCACCCTATTGTGACTGGCGAGCATGCCGAGGAGCGTGAGAGCGATGCGAACGCTTGTCGTGTTCTATTCCTTGTCAGGGACGACGCGCGCGGTTGCGCAGGTGATCGCAAAGGCGCTCTCGGCCGATGTCGAGGACATCAGCTGCGCGCGATACCAGCGGAGCTTCGGCAGCTACCTCAGGGCTTCCTATGACAGCTGGTCGAACAGCCTGCCGCAGATCGGACGCTTGCAGCATGCGCCGTCGGATTACGACCTGGTCGTCGTCGGTTCTCCGATCTGGGCGTGGCGGCCCGCCACGCCCATCCGTGCCTATCTCCAGGCGCAGGCGGGCAAGTTGAACAACGTCGCCTTCTTCCTCACCCATGGCGGCTCGCCACCGGGCAGGTCGTTTCGCGAGATGAAAGACCTGGCCGGTGCCGCGCCGAAGGCCACCGTCGCCATACGCCAAATCGACGTCGCGAATTCCAACTTCGGTCCCGCCGTGTCGCGCTTCGCAGCTTCACTACAAGATGCCATGGCGGACTGAGCAGCTATCAGGCCTGGCACGTCGGTCGAATAGCGAAGCGTGATCCGCTGTGAAGGAAAAGCGGCGGGTTACGCCTTTGGCTCATCCGCCTCACGAGAGTCGAAACTGCGCAGAGAGCGGACCAGCGAGAGCCTGAGCCCGCATCGCCGGGGCAAATGGGCGCGAAGGTGAAGCGCGAAAGCGGGCGAGCAACCCGCCATTCGTCTCCGCATTATTTTCAATCGCATCGGTTCCGGGGTGGGCGTCACGGTGCGACGGCCCATGCGCTGCGGTCAGCGGCTTGCGGTGCAGGGGCGCGAGAAGCAGGCGATCGCGCGCGCCGCCATCGATCTGATCGAGGACGGCGACACGCTGATCCTCGACGCCGGCTCCACGGTCGCAGCCTTCGGCCGGCTGCTCCGCGAGCGTAGGCTGCGCATCATCACCAACAACCTCGCGCTCTTGCCCTTTCTCGCCAAGGCGCCTGCGATCGATCTCGTGGGGCTCGGCGGCACGCTGCGCCCGACCAGCATGAGCACCATGGGGCCGCTCGCGATCGAGGCGCTGCGCCGCATGACCGCCGACCGCGCCATCATGAGCGCGGATGGCGTGTTCATGGCCGTGGCCTGTGCGAAGCCGATCTCGATCAGGTCGAGTTGAAATCGCTGATGATGCAGCAGGCGCGGGAGCTGATCGTGCTCGCCGATGCGACCAAGCTCGGCCGGGCCGAGCAGTCGGCCTGGGCGCCGCTGCCGCCGCGCTGGACTCTGGTCACCGACGACGGCGCATCCGAGAGAGAGCGCACATGCCTGGCCGATGCCGGGGCGCGCGTGGTCGTCGCGCCTGCCGGCTGAGATCAGGCGAAGCGGCGCTACAGGCTGCTGTAAAGCTTTGCGTCGAACGGTGGAGACCTCCCTCTCGCCGCACGATATCGCGCAGAATTCGTCTGCGCCGGACACCGCTTCGGCGATATCGGCGGCCCCAGCCTGACCGCGTTCGGGCCGGCGCGCAGAGAGCAGTTCCTCGGTCACCGACATATCTGTGTCCGATCTGACACAGTTACGGTTTTACCGAGGCGTCTATATTGTATGACTATTCACGCCCGCTCAAATGCCCGTTAGGGTGACTGTCCAACCTGCAATTGCGATTCAGTCGCTTCTTGGGGCGGCGGCTGCGGGTGGCCGAGGGGAAGCGCGTTCCGGGACAACGGCTTTGGCCGGGACGCGACATAAAAACATCCAGAGCCTGGGAACGCTGCGAGGAGCAGAAGAAAATGAATTGGTGTGTGACGACCGCACGTGCGTGCGGCGTGGGGATCGTTTTGTCTCTGTTAGGCAGCGGCGCATATGCGGCCGATCTGCCGACGAAGGCGCCGCCCGTTCCTTATCCGTCGGCCGATGATTTCTGGACAAGACCGTATCTGTTCGGCGATCTCGGCCGGACATGGCTGAAGGAGCAGGGCGTTACACTGGCCCTGACGCTGGGCGACGAAGCTGTCACCAACCTCTCGGGCGGCTCCAGGAACACCTCAGCCAACGCAGGCCAGCTGTGGTTCGAGGCCAAGTTCGACATGGCCAAGCTTGCCGGCATCCAGGGCGGCATGGTCGGCCTTACCCTGGTCGACCGCTTCGGCGACAATCTGAATTCCGAGGCCGGCATTCCGGCGCTGCAGCTGACCAACGAAGTGTTCGGCCGCGGCAATATCGTGCGCCTCACCGAATTCTACTATCAGCAGAAGCTGTTCGATGATCGCTTGACCCTCAAGGGCGGCCGTCTTCCGGTCGGCAACGACTTCTTCTTCGGCCTGTGCGAGTTCATCAACCTGACCTTCTGCGGCGGCCAGCCCGGCAACATCCAGGGCGGCTACATCTTCAACTGGCCGGTGAGCCAGTGGGCCGGTGTCGCCCATTTCAACATCACCAAGGAACTGTCAATTTCGGCCGGCGTCTACGACGCCAATCCGCAATATCTGACGACTTCGGACGCCGGCATCTATCTGGCGCCGGGCATTCCCACCCGAAGCCCCGGCGCGGGTGTGCTGGTGCCGGTGGAGTTGAAGTGGGAGCCGAGCGGTCCGCTGAACGGCACCTGGCGCTTCGGCGGCTGGTATGACAACGCCTCGACGATCGATGGCGGCCTTCCCGGGATCATCATGACCATCCCCGGCGTCGGTGGAGTTCCGGATCAAAATATTGGCGATCAAAGAGGCCGCTACGGCGTCTACGAATCGATCCTGCAGCGCTTGACCGTCGACGGTCCGGACGCCCAGGGCTGGTACACGTTCCTCAATACGACTGTCGCCGATCACCGGACTGCGTTCCAGGACTACCAGATCGCGTGGGGCGTCAGGCACACCGGCACGTTCTCCTTCCGCCCGAAGGACGAAGTCGGCTTCGCGGTGGGCACCACCCACGTGAACTCGGCCGCGCTGAGCCCGAACGCAGGCGGGAACGAGGTTCCGATCGAAGCCTGGTACGGCTGGCAGGCGACTGGCTGGATGAACCTCAAGTTCGATGCCCAGTATGTGATCAATCCCGGCGGACGCGGCTTCAACGCCGCCGGCATCAAGACCAGCAATGCCTGGGTTCTCGGCCTGCGCACGGTGGTTCACTTCTGACGCGACGGCCAGGTCGTCATGCGTTTCGATCAAGACATGGCATGCCCGTTTGCGGGCATGCCATGACGTCGATTGACTCCGGCGCGCGGGGACACGACCTATCCAGTATCGGTTGGTCAGGTTTCGGGCCCAGGAGCAAGACATGAAGGCGTCAGCAGACCTCGATCCCGCCACCGTACAGTCCGACGGCGACATCGTGCACTGGCTGACGCACGGTACGCGTGACCAGCGCTTCCTCGACAACATCTTCGCCGAGATGTGCATCCGCCTGCAGCGTGCCGGGATTCCGGTCAAGCGGGCGACGCTTCATCTGTTGATCCAGCACCCGCAATGGCTCGGCGCCCGGATCCTGTGGAACGACGGGACGCATGAGGCCGAGATTGCGCGGGTCGATTACGATGTCATGGGACGGTCCGAATATATCGGCAGTCCCGCCAACGAGATCCATGATGGCGCCGCGCAGGTGCGTGAAAATCTCGAGCGCGATCCGGGGCAGGGGCGCAGACACGCCGTCTATGACGAGATGCGGGCACAGGGCTTGACCGACTATGTCGCCTGGCCACTGTATCATACGCTCGGCAAGCGCCACATCGTGACCTTCGCGACCGACCGGCCCGGCGGCTTCGAGGACGCGCATATCGCAGCTCTGTTCAAGCTGCTGCCGATGCTGGCGCTGGTCAGCGAAATCCGGATGAAGAACCGGCTGGCGCGGACCCTGCTCGAAACCTATGTCGGCTCGCACGCCGGCGAACTCATCCTGGCCGGCGCCACCAGGCGCGGCAGCGGGACCACGGTCCGCGCCGCGATCATGATCTGTGACCTCAGGGACTTCACCAGGATCTCCGACAACTGGCCGCGCGACGACGTGATCGATCTCTTGAACGGCTATTTCGACGCGATGTCGGAGCCGATCGTTTGCCATGGCGGGGAGATCCTGAAATTCATGGGCGACGGCCTGCTCGCCATCTTTCCGCTCAGCGAGCCACGCGCCTGCGCCAATCTGCTGCATGCCGTGGCCGAGGCCCGTCAGGCCATGCTTGCCCTGAACGAGAAGAACGGCGAAGCCGGCCGGGCGCCGCTCAATTACGGCGTCGGCGTCCATGTCGGAGATGTCATGTACGGCAATATCGGCTCGCGCGCGCGGCTCGACTTCACCGTCATCGGTCCTGCCGTCAACATGGCCTCGCGGCTCGAAACCCTCACCAAACAGGTCGGAAAGCCGGTGCTGCTGTCGCGCGCCTTCGCCGATCTCGTGAAAGACGAGTTCGCGCTCGAGCGCGTCGGTGAATACCCGGTACGCGGCTTCTCCGAGCCGATCGAACTGTTCGCGTATCAGGGGTGAGGGCGGATCTACCCGCTGCGGGTGTAAAGTTGCGGCTTAGATCGGGCCCGGCTACGGGGTACTACGGTCCGCAAGTGGCGAATCTTGACGCCGGCTCGATTTATGCCCATATAGCGGTCATCGACACTTGGCCGAACGACCTGGGCCGCTTCGCCTCGTCACAGACAGGCGCGCACGTTTCAGACCCCCTTCTCCAAAAATCGATCCATCGACGAAGGCCGCCGCACTCTCGGCGCCTTGAGTCTTACGTGCACGTTGTCAGGTGAAAGGACATCGACAGTGAATACAGGAACTGTGAAGTGGTTTAACGGCCAAAAGGGCTTCGGCTTCATTCAGCTCGACGGCGGCGGCAATGACGTCTTCGTTCATATCAGCGCGGTTGAACGCGCCGGCATGAGCACCCTCAATGAGGGGCAGAAGGTCAGCTTCGACATCGTGGCCGACCGCCGAACCGGCAAATCCGCCGCTGAAAACCTGCGCGCCGCCTGAGCGGCCGCGCGAAGGACCATGGTGCTTTGACCACGGATGTACTGGCAGAGCTTTCTGGTTTTCTGAGTCCCGCGTCCGATCCGTCGGCACGCGGGATTTTTCCATCTGGCCACAATCGCCACAAAGCAGGTGAAGATCACATTGCAAGTCAACAAGCAGATCGCGGCTGCGCCGAAGACGAAGCCCGCATCGGCAAGCCTCGGATATTCTCTTGAGCACTGAACATCATTCGGGCGCATCGAGGCCCGACTCGCGGCGCTGGACGCGCATTCTGGCCAGTTATGGCAAGCCAAATCGCGCGCGCAGCGCTGCCGAATTGGTGATCACCGCTGTGCCGCTCGCGGTATTATGGACCGCGGCCTGGTTCATGTTCTCCCTTGGCCATGCCTGGGCTTCGTTGCTGATCGCTGTTCCAGCTGCCGGCTTTCTCGTGCGACTGTTCATGATCCAGCACGATTGCGGCCATGGCACCTTTTTCGCCGGTCGTCGGGCGAACGACTGGGTCGGTCGCGTCATCGGTGTGCTGACGCTGACGCCTTACGACTGGTGGCGCCGCACCCATGCGATCCATCATGCCTCCACCGGCAATCTCGATCGGCGCGGTATCGGCGACATCGATACGCTGACGGTGCGCGAATACGCCGCCCGCTCATGGTGGGGCCGTCTGACCTATCGGCTTTACCGCCACCCGCTGGTCATGTTCGGGGTCGGACCGGCCTATCTGTTTCTGCTGCAACACCGGCTTCCGGTCGGCCTGATGCGCGACGGTTGGCGACTCTGGGCCAGCACGATGGCCACCAATCTCGCCATCGCCGCGACCGTCGCCGCTCTTAGTTGGCTCGTCGGGATCAACGCATTCCTGCTGGTGCATCTTCCGATCATGCTGCTCGCGGCCACGGCCGGCGTATGGTTGTTCTACGTGCAGCATCAATTCGAGCAGACCGCGTGGGAGCGCGACGAGCGCTGGAACCTGCATGATGCCGCCCTGTACGGCAGCTCCCATTACGATCTGCCGGTTCTGCTGCGCTGGTTCACGGCCAACATTGGCATCCATCACGTGCACCATCTGTGCAGCCGGATTCCATATTACCGGCTCCCGCGCGTGCTGCGTGACCATCCGGAACTGCGCGAGGCCTGTCGCATCACGCTGCCGCAGAGCTTTCGCTGCGTCAGGCTTGTGCTGTGGGACGAGGCGCAGCGCCGACTGGTCTCGTTCCGAGAAGCCAGAGCCGGAGCCTTTGAGCTTCGGACGGCCACAGTGAAGCGGCCGCACCGCTCGGTTTCGCGGGAGGCTGCCGCTGGGCGGCTAAGCTAAGCGCGCACCGTATCGCGCATATGAAAGAAAGGTGGGCACGACGCTCCGCGTCTTTGCCCACCTGACGTCATCGAACTATCAACTCAGTCCTTCAGCACGCGCACGGCACCCTTGGCGGCGCTCGAGGCGAACGCGGCGTAGGCCTTCAGCGCGGTGGAGACCTTGCGTGCGCGCTTGGCCGGCTTCCAGGCCTCCGTGCCCTTGGCCTCCATCGCGGCGCGGCGATGCGCCAGCTCCTCGTCGTCGACGGCAAGGTGGATGGTGCGGTTGGGGATGTCGATCTCGATGCGGTCGCCATCCTTGACGAGTCCGATCAGGCCGCCTTCGGCGGCTTCCGGCGAGACGTGGCCGATCGACAAGCCCGACGAGCCGCCGGAGAAGCGGCCGTCGGTGACGAGCGCGCACACCTTGCCGAGCCCTTTCGACTTCAGATAGCTGGTCGGATACAGCATTTCCTGCATGCCGGGGCCGCCGCGCGGGCCTTCATAGATGACGACGACGACGTCGCCGGGCTTGATCTTGTTGGTCAGGATCGCCTCCACCGCGGCGTCCTGGCTCTCCATGACGCGGGCGGGGCCTGCGAAGGTGAGGATGCTGGCATCGACGCCGGCCGTCTTCACGATGCAGCCGTCGAGCGCAACGTTGCCGTAGAGCACGGCCAAGCCGCCATCCTTGGAATAGGCATGCGCGAGGTCTCGGATGCAGCCCTTTTCGCGATCGAGATCGAGGTCCTCATAGCGGCGGTCCTGGCTGAACGCCACTTGTGTCGGCACGCCGCCGGGCGCGGCCATGTAGAAGTTCTTCACGCTCTCGCTTTGGGTGCGCCTGACGTCCCAGCGCTCCAGCGCAGATGCAAGCGAAGCCGAATGAACGTTCGGCAACTCCGTGTGCAACAGCCCTGCGCGGGCGAGTTCGCCCAGAATCGCCATCACGCCGCCGGCGCGATGCACGTCCTCCATGTGGACGTCAGGCACCGCTGGCGCGACCTTGCACAGCACCGGCACTTTGCGCGAGAGGCGGTCGATGTCCTTCATCGTGAACGGCACGTCGCCCTCATGCGCGGCGGCGAGCAGATGCAGCACGGTGTTGGTCGAGCCGCCCATCGCGATGTCGAGACTCATCGCGTTCTCGAATGCCTTGAAGTTGGCGATCGAGCGCGGCAGCACCGAGGCATCGTTTTGCTCGTAGTAGCGGCGGGCGAGATCGACGATCAAATGACCGGCCTCGACGAACAGTCCCTTGCGGTCGGCATGCGTCGCCAGCACCGAGCCGTTGCCGGGCAGCGACAGGCCGAGCGCCTCGGTGAGGCAGTTCATCGAATTGGCGGTGAACATGCCGGAGCAGGAACCGCAGGTCGGACAGGCCGAGCGCTCCATCACCTCGACGTCGGCGTCCGAGACCTTATCGTCGGCGGCCGTCACCATGGCGTCGATCAGGTCGACCTTGCGCAGCTTGCCGGCGAGGTTGACTTTGCCCGCTTCCATGGGCCCGCCCGAGACGAACACGGCGGGAATGTTGAGGCGCATCGCGGCCATCAGCATGCCCGGGGTGATCTTGTCGCAGTTGGAGATGCAGACCATCGCGTCGGCGCAATGCGCGTTGACCATGTATTCGACGCTGTCGGCGATCAGCTCGCGCGAGGGCAGGCTGTAGAGCATGCCGTCATGGCCCATGGCGATGCCGTCATCGACCGCGATCGTGTTCATCTCCTTGGCGACGCCGCCGGCCTTCTCGATCTCGCGGGCGACCAGCTGGCCGAGATCCTTCAGATGCACATGTCCCGGCACGAACTGGGTGAAGGAGTTGACCACCGCGATGATCGGCTTGCCGAAATCCTCGTTCGTCATCCCGGTGGCGCGCCACAGGCCGCGAGCGCCGGCCATGTTGCGGCCGTGGGTGGAGGTTCGGGAGCGGTAGGCGGGCATGACGGTTCCTCAGATGACGGCAATGTTGGTCCGGCGGGCAGGGAACAGGTCCGGGGCCGGACGGGCAGCAACGGATGACGCGTGGCATACCGCGAACAAGCCGATGATGCGACATGTAATTTTGTAGTCCAGCGATGCCGGCGTGATCGATCCGGCGGCCGCATCAGGGCCCGGCGCGCGCAATCCTGTCACTGCCGGGCCACACTTTGCCGATCGCAGCGTGGGTCACAACTTTGTGCCTATTTGCGGAATTTGCCGGCACCTAAATACAGTGCAGTGCAATGTTCAACCGGCCACGTCGCGTGTTTGAGACGTCGTCCTGAGCTGCCGGGTCTTGAAGCCATGGATTCTGCCCGAAAACGACATTACCTGCTGCCGTTATTTCTGCTGCTCACCGCGCCGCAAGGCGCCGCGGCCCATGCCATCATCATCTCGTCCCAGCCGGCGTCCGGCGCGACCGTCGCCAAGGATGCGATCGCGATCAGGCTGCGCTTCAACAGCCGCATCGATCATGCGCGTTCGCGGCTGAAGCTGCTCGCGCCCGATGGTACCGAGCAGACATTGACGCCGACGGCCGGCACACCGCCGGACGAGCTTGATGCCGAAGCCAAGGCGCTCGCGCCTGGCGCCTGGCGCCTGCGCTGGCAGGTGCTGAGCGTCGACGGGCACATCACGCGCGGCGATATCCCATTCACCGTCCGCTGAGCCGCCCGCCGTGTCGCTCTTTCTCGACATCTTCGGCTATCTGTCGGTGGTGCTGCGCGGGCTGACCCTGCTTGCGCAGTCGTTCACGCTGGGCGGCATCGCCTTCCAGGCGCTGCTGTTGCGGCCGCTGCAGGACAAGTTGTCAGCCGACGCGATCGTCGTGGGGAAAAAGTGCCAGCGCTTTCTGCGCCTCAGCGCGCGTGCATGGTTCTCGGTGACGCTCGCCTCGCTCGCGATCAATGTCGCGGCGCTGACCGGCACGCTCGACGTGTCATGGCGCGAAGCGGCTGGCGCGGATTTCGCGCGCTTCGAGCTTGCGGTGGCCGGCTGCGCGCTCGTCCTTTCGCTGCTGGCGCGGACAGGCACGTGGACCGCGTGGCGAACGACAGCCCTGATCGTCATCGCCGCGTTCGCGCTCGCGCTGCAGCTCAATCTGACGCATGCGGCAAGCCGCCTCGAGGTGCGCTGGCCACTGATGCTCGCCGATGCCTTGCACATGCTGGGGGCGGGCGTATGGATCGGCGGCCTGCCATATTTCCTGATGGCGCTGAACGGCTGCAAGGCTGCCGGTGACGAGCGGCTGATCGGACGCCGCTACTCGCTGATGTCGATGGCCGCGGTGGCAGCCATCGTGGTCGGCGGCACCGTGATGGCGATCGCCTATCTCGGCTCGTTCGAGGCGATCTACGGCACGGCCTATGGCGTGATGACGTCAGCCAAGGTCGCGATGTTGCTGATGCTGCTCGCGCTCGGCGCCGGCAACTTCCTCGCCGTGGAGCGGCTGCGCCGGCGCGATCCGGAAGCGCCGCTGCTGCGGCTGAAGCGCTTCGTCGAGGTCGAACTCGGCGTCGGACTCACGGTGCTCATGACCGCAGGATCGCTGACGTCGCTGCCACCCGGCGTCGATCTCAGCCAGGACCGCCTGAGCTGGCAGGAGATCGTGGAGCGCGCAGCGCCGCAATGGCCGCGCCTGATCAGTCCGCCGGCCGACCAGCTCACCATCTCGCAGCTCCAGGCCAAGATCGACGCCGCCGATGCGCAGCGCGTGACCGCGCCGCCGGCTTACGTCCCGGGCGAAGGCATCATCCTGCCGCGCAGCGCCGAGGACATCGCCTGGTCCGAATACAACCACCATTGGGCCGGCATCTTCGTCCTGCTGATCGGGCTGCTCGCGCTGATCGAACATTTCAGCTGGGGCAGATGGGCGCGGCATTGGCCGCTCCTGTTCCTGGTCATGGCCGCATTCCTGTTCTTCCGCGCCGACGAGATGGCCTGGCCGATCGGGCCGATCGGCTTCTTCGCCTCGCTGCGCGATCCCGAAGTGGCCCAGCACCGTCTGTTCGTGGTGCTGATCATCCTGTTCGGTCTGTTCGAATGGCGGGTGCGGCTGCGTGGCGAGGCCGCGGGACGGGCGGCGCTGATGTTTCCGCTGACGGTCGCGGTCGGCGGCGCGCTCTTGATGACGCACTCTCACGCCATCGCCAACGTCAAGGACCAGCTGCTGATCGAGATGAGCCACACGCCGCTGGCGCTGTGCGGCATGACGGCAGGCTGGGCGCGCTGGCTGGAATTGCGCCTGCCGGGGCGGACCAGCCGGATCGCCGCCTGGGTCTGGCCGGTTGCCTTCGTGCTGGTCGGGCTGATCCTGCTAGATTATCGCGAGGCGTGAGTTCTTAGTCCTTGCGCAGGAACACGTAGTCGGCCGAATAGGGCACGCTGCGATAGGTACCGGCCGTGTCGCAGGCGCCTTCCAGCACACCGCCCTTGGTATTTACCCGCTGCACGGTGGTGATGTTGGCAAGAATGCCGTCGCCGCGATGGCCGACGGCGTTGAGCTTGAGCCAGGCGATGTCGTTCTCGGTCGCACCGATCGCGGTGCCCACCACGCGGCCCGTGACCACGCTGCCGTCCTGATGCTCCCAGTTCGGCCCCGCGTAATGGCGGCCGACCGTCTTGCCGTCTTCCATCAGCGTCGCGATCGGCTCGCGGAACGTCCAGGCGAGCGTGCCGTCCTTGTCGGCCTTGCACTCATAGACCTGCGCGCCCTCGGCATGCAGCGTCAGCACCACCTTCTCGCCGGGGGCGATCAGCGCATCGGGGATCGTGGTTTCGCCGGCGCGGGCGCTGCCGGTCAGAGCTGCAACAAGGATGAGCAGGGCAGGGGTCGCGCGCATCGAAGGTGCTCTCTGGTTCGTGGAAACGAACGGGCCGCGCTGGTGGCGCGGCCCGTAATGATGCCAGTCGCACTCTGGCGAAAATGGGGAGGCGGCTTAGGCCGCCATCGCCTTGGTGAGGTTTTCCGCGATCTTGTCGAGGAAGCCGGTGGTCGACAGCCAGCGCTGGTCGGCGCCGACCAGGAGCGCGAGGTCCTTGGTCATGTAGCCGGCCTCGACGGTGTCGACGCAGACCTTCTCCAGCGTGGCGGCGAACTTGGCGAGCTCCGCGTTGTTGTCGAGCTTGGCGCGGTGGGCGAGACCCCGGGTCCAGGCGAAGATCGAGGCGATCGAGTTGGTCGAGGTCTCCTTGCCCTTCTCGTGCTCGCGGAAATGGCGGGTCACGGTGCCGTGCGCGGCTTCCGCTTCCACGGTCTTGCCGTCCGGCGTCATCAGCACCGAGGTCATCAGGCCGAGCGAGCCGTAGCCCTGCGCCACGGTGTCGGACTGCACGTCGCCGTCATAGTTCTTACAGGCCCAGACATAGCCGCCGGACCATTTCAGCGCCGCCGCCACCATGTCGTCGATCAGGCGGTGTTCGTAGAAGATCTTCTTGGCCTCGAATTGCGTCTTGAACTCGCGGTCGTAGATGTCCTGGAAGATGTCCTTGAACCGGCCGTCATAGACCTTGAGGATGGTGTTCTTGGTCGAGAGATAGACCGGGTAGCCGCGCTGCAGGCCGTAGTTCAGCGAGGCGCGGGCGAAGTCCATGATCGACTCGTCGAGATTGTACATCGACATCGCGACGCCAGCGCCGGGGGCCTTGAAGACCTCCTTCTCGATCACGGTGCCGTCCTCGCCGACGAATTTCATCGTCAGCGTACCCTTGCCGGGGAATTTGATATCGGTGGCGCGGTACTGGTCGCCATAGGCGTGACGGCCAATGATGATCGGCTTGGTCCAGCCGGGCACCAGGCGCGGCACGTTCTTGCAGATGATCGGCTCGCGGAAGATGACGCCGCCGAGGATGTTGCGGATGGTGCCGTTCGGCGACTTCCACATCTCCTTCAGCCCGAACTCCTTCACCCGCGCCTCGTCCGGGGTGATGGTGGCGCATTTGACGCCGACGCCGACCTTCTTGATCGCGTTGGCGGAATCGATGGTGACCTGGTCGTTGGTCCTATCGCGGTTTTCCATCCCGAGGTCGAAATACATCAGGTCGATATCAAGGAAGGGGTTGATCAGCTTGTCCTTGATGTACTGCCAGATGATCCGGGTCATCTCGTCGCCATCGAGTTCGACGACGGGGTTGGTCACCTTGATCTTTGCCATGCGGATAGGGCCTCTTGGGAACAGCGCACTTTTTCGAAGAGCGGGATGTGAAAATCAGCGCGTCATAGCACCGGTCCGGGGCGGGCGAAAGCCGAGCTGGTATGCATCCGGAGCTGATTTGCCGCGTGAGCCCGGCGTTCTTCGAGGCGCTCTCGGCCTGTGCGGCGGCTCAAGCTCCCCACAGCTTCGGTAAAACGGCAAAATCGGCCATTAACCGGGTTATTTTGCTTGAGAATTCTGCCCAGCCGGGTCAACGGGGGCAGAGTGGTCCAAAGCTGGGTGGCCGGGTAGGCACTCAGCCGCTTGATGAACTGGAGAAGGATCGACGTGTCCGGGACCGACAAGACCAAGACGGGGGTGGAGATCGACGGCCCTGTCGTCATCCTGGTCGAGCCGCAGCTCGGCGAGAACATCGGCATGGCTGCCCGCGCCATGGGCAATTTCGCGCTGACGCAGCTCCGCCTGGTCAATCCGCGCGACGGCTGGCCGAACATCGCCGCCCGGCGCGCGGCGGCGGGCGCCGACCACATCATCGAAAACGTCCGGCTGTTCGCGACCCTTGATGAGGCCATCGCCGATCTCGACCTGGTGTTCGCCACCACCGCCCGGTCGCACGACCAGGCCAAGCCGGTGATGGGGCCGGAGGGCGCCGCGCGCGAGATCCAGGGCCACGTGGCCGCCGGCGGCAAGGCCGGCATCCTGTTCGGCCGCGAGCGCGCCGGGCTGACCAACGAGGAGGTGGCGCGGGCCAACCGCATCATCACCTATCCGGTCAACCCGGGCTTTGCGTCGCTGAACCTCGCCCAGGCGGTGCTGCTGATGGGCTACGAATGGTTCAAGCTGATCACCTCCGGCGCCTTGCCGTTTTCGATGCCGGAGCGCTCCGAGCGGGCCTCCCAGCACCAGATGGAAGCCTTCTTCGAGAACCTGGTACGCGAGCTCGACCGGGTCGAATTCCTGCGGCCTGTCGAGAAGCGCGAGACCATGCTGGTCAACCTGCGCAACATCTTCTTCCGGATGGAGCCGACCAAGCAGGACGTGCACACGCTGCACGGCGTGATCATGGCCATTGCGGAAGGGCGGAAAGGCCCGGCCAAGGGCGGGGTGCTCGACAGCGAGCAGGCCACGCGGCTGCGGGCGCTGATCGCCGAGCAGGGCACGGTGGCGAGCCTGCCGGATTCACGCGGCTCGTTGCGTGGGCTGGCACGGCTGCTCCGCCGCAATCCGACCGATGCCGAGCGCATGCTCTGGCATGCGCTCACCCGCGACCGCCGCTTCGCCGGTCAATTCAAGCGGCAGACGCCGGTCGGGCGGCAGATCCCGGACTTCGTCTCCTTCGTTCATCGCCTCGCGATCGAGCTCGTGAACACCGAGGAGAGTGAGGCGATCGCCGCCGACCGCGCCGCGCGCCGCACCTGGCTGGAGAGCCGCAACTACCGCGTGGTCGACATCAACGTCGCCGATATCGAGGCCGACCTGGAGCAGGAGCTGGCGCGGCTGGCGGAGATCGTGGCGGAGGCGAAGTAGCTGATCGGCACCCTGAGCGGCGGTGCAGCCGTTGCCGCCGCCGCCGGACTTGGTAACATGATCCGGCTTGGAAATGGGGGCTGGGATGCAATCGGAATGGCGGGTGTTCGTCGCTGCGGCAATGGCGGCGGGACTAGGTGCGTTGACGTCGATCCCAGGTGCCCTCGCGCAATCGTCTCCGATCATATCGTTTCCGACCATCAAGTGCCACGGGACCGGGAATATCGCCCTGGACGATCGCATCGCCGGCTGCACCGCCTTGATCGAGAGTTCTGCGGCCACATTGAGAAGCCTGAATATGGCCCGCCTTCGTCGGGCGATGTTCCATGTTCAGAAAGGCGAAATGGAGCTCGCGATCGCGGACTATGATGCAATCCTTGCCCGCGATGCGGACAATGTCCCTGCGCGGCTTGCGCGTGCCTCCGCTCATCTGCGGAAGCACGACAATGATGCAGCCCTTGCCGACTACGACCGGGTCATCGAGTCTGACCCTCAGAGCATCTATGCACTCAACGGGCGAGCGCTGGTCTATCTGGCAACAGCGAACCCGGACAGCGCGATCGCCGACTACGGACGGGTTCTCCTAATTCATCCCGAGAATGTCGGCGCCTATGTCGGCCGCAGCGGCGCCTACAGGGCCAAGCAAGATCCGGAGCGGGCGCTCGCTGATTGCAACAAGGCGATCGAGATCAGCCCGGAGCGTGAGTACGGCTATCTCTGTCGCGGTGCAGCCTATCGGGACCAGGATCAGATCGATCGTGCGGTGGCGGATTTCGAGCGGGCGACTGAGCTCAATCCCAAAAATCTGCAGGGCGACCTCAATCTGGCCAGCGCGCATGAGCGGCGCGGCGACATGGAGGCTGCGTTGGCCCGGCTCGACCAGGCTTTCAAGATCGATGCGGACAATGCCGTCCTCCATCGGGCGCGGGGAGTTGCTCGGCTGGAAAGCGGCGGATCGCGCGAGGCCATCGAGGATTTCGGCCGAGCCGCCGAGCTCAGGCCCAGGGATTCTTACGTGCAGCTCTGGCTCGATCTTGCGCGTCGCCGCAGCGGCGAACCCAGCGAGCTGGCCGAAAGCAGCAAGCAGCTGGACATGTCGGAATGGCCCGCGCCCGTCGTTCGCTTCTATCTCGGTGGCCTGACGTTCGGGGCCTTGCTTGTTGCCGCCGAAGATCCCGATCCAAACAAGCGCAAAGGCCAAGTCTGCGAAGCCAATTTCTATGCGGGAGAGCTGACGCTCGCCAACGGCGCTCAGGACGAGGCTCTCAAGCTGCTGCGCGTTGCCACCGATGTCTGCCCGAAGCATTTTGTCGAATGGCCCGCCGCTCATGCCGAGTTGCGGCGGCTCGGCAGTGGCCGATAACGGCCGGAGTACCACGGTGGATCTCCTGCAGCCGGTCTGGCGATATGAGGACGATCCTTCCGTACCTTGCCGAAGTTCACACCATGATATGCGCGAGCGTGGACGCTCGCGTTCGGACGCGATCATGCTGCATCGAGCTTTTTCTGTTCGCGGCTGGAGGAGATGACCACGCGCGACGGCGGTTAGAGTCTGCGATTCCATTTACATCGCCTGAAGCATGATCTGCGAATGCAGCTAAAGATTGTGGCGAGATCGGCGTGTGTTGCTAGCATCAAGCAACACACAAGGAGACGATCATGGCTAGGCACCGATGGTACTCGCTTCCCGGTTGCGCGTTGATTTTGGCTTTAATCTCCGCCATCTCGGCGAGCGCCCAATCATCGGCGGCAAAGCGGTGCATGATCGCGGTGGGCGTCACTCCGGACGAGCGCATTGCCGGCTGCACCGCCGTGATCGAGCGCGGCAGGCCGGCGACCCCACAGGTGGTCACGGCCCGATTCAGGCGCGCCGAGGCCTATTTCCGCAAGGGAGATATCGATCACGCAATTGCCGACTACGACGATGTCGTTGGGCAGTCCCGGGCCGACCTTCGTGCCGCGTATGATTATGCCGACGCCGATCCGTCCGGAGCGGTGCCGACGAGGTCCGCGCGGACGTCGGAGCGCGTTCGGTACGTTGCGCAGGCCTATCGCGCACGGGGGATTGCGAGCTTCGAGGCGGGCCTGCTGGAGCAGTCGCAGGACGATTTCAAGCGGCTCAGCGCGATGGATCGGAAGGATGCCGAAGCCGCCTTGTGGCTGGACCTGGCGCGGCGCCGCGCCGGTCTGGCGAGCGACCTCGCCGACAGGGCAAAGCAGCTCGACATGAGCAAATGGCCCGCGCCGATCGTGCGCCTCTTCCTCGGCCAAGGGACGGCAGAGGCGGCGCTTGCTGCGGCCGAGGAGGGCAATCGTGTCATGCGAAGGACGCGGCGCTGCGAGGCGAGTTTCTTCGCCGGAGAGCTGATGCTGCAACAGGGCCAGGATGCCGGCGCCATGCGGCTGATCGATCGGGCTCTGGCTGAATGCGCGCCGGCGTCAGGCGAACGATCGGTCGCCGATGCAGAAGCGCGCATCCTCAGAGTCATGCCTTGATGATCGTCTGACGCTCGCATCGCGCTCTGGAGCAGGGGCTTCTGTGTTCGTGCGATCCCCCGTCGATCGGGCGCGGAGCACTTCGACCTCTTAAGAGGCTCCTAACGGACTCCGGCACATTTAAGGAACAACTCGCAGCAAAATGCCTGCGCGCAAGTTTACGGAACACTCGCGTTCGGCGGCTATCGTGCAGCATTGAATTTTCTCTGTTTGCGGGTTGCGGTTGTTCCATGATGAGCGAAACGAAATCGGTACTGCGGGATCTCGACGAGGCGATTGCGCGCGGCAGCGCCGAGAGCCGCGCCCGCGCGCTCTGGCACGCGACCGACCTCTTGATCGCCGGACGGTATTGTGAGGAGGAGATCGCGGTGTTCGGCGAGGTCATCGGCCGCCTGGCCGATGAGATCGAAACGGCTGCGCGCGCCACGCTGGCGGACCGGCTGGCGCGGATCGAATATTCGCCGGCGAGCGTCATCCGCAAGCTTGCCTTCGACGACGCGATCGAGGTCGCAGGCCCCGTGCTGCGTCACTCCGAGCGGCTCGACGATGCGACGCTGATCGAGAATGCCGAGACCAAGAGCCAGGACCATCTGCTGGCGATCGCCCAACGCGAGAGCCTGAGCGAGGCGGTCACCGATGTGCTGGCCTCGCGCGGCAATCGCGACGTCGCCAATGCGGTCGTCCGTAACGAGGGCGCCCGGTTCTCCGGCGCCGGCTTCCTGCATATGGTGACGCGCGCCGAGAACGATTCGATCCTGGCGGAGAATCTCGGGTTGCGCAGGGACATTCCCCGCCATCTGTTCCAGCAACTGATCGCCAAGGCTTCCGACGACGTCAAGAACCGGCTGGCCGGCGAACGTCCCGAGATGCTCGACGAGATCCATAGCTCGGTGGCGAATCTCGCCGGCGAACTGCAATCCAAATTCGGCCCCGGCTCGCGCAACTATTTCGTCGCCAAGCGGGTGGTTTCGATCCAGCACCGGCAGGGCAATCTGGATGAGCGCAGCATCGCGGGCTATGCGATGGCGCACAAGGTCGACGAGGTCACGATCGGCGTGTCGCTGCTGTCGGGCCTGCCGGTCGACGTGATCGAGCGCGCGCTATTCGACCGCAATCGCGAATTGCTGTTGATGCTGGCCAAGGCGCTCTCGTTTTCCTGGGATACGACCATGGCCCTGCTGTTTTTGGGCGCACGCGAGCATCGCATCAGTGCGGGCGAGCTGCAGGATCTGGAGCGGGACTACGGCCGTCTCAAGGTGCAGACCTCGCGCAGCGTGCTGGAGTTCTACCAGTCGCGCAAGAATCCCGCCGGCAAGCGCACGCAGCGTGTGCCGAGCCTGCTGGCCCATTGAGGCTGCGACGTTCATGCGAGGTGGTCAAGGATGAACAATATGAGCTTCCACTTCGCATCACGTGAGCGCGTCACGCCGGGCGGCGATGACCGCTCCGCCACGGAGGCCGCTTGGCTGGTGCTCGAAGCCGCCAACGATCTCGGCGATCAGGTGGCGGTGGCCGCCTGCCGGCGTGTCATCGATGCGAGCCTGAGCGGCCTCGCTCCGGCGCCGGCGGATGTGCATCTGGTGCTGGATTATTTTCGCTAAAGCGCACAATCGTAACCGCATAGACAGCGTCATACCCGCGAAGGCGGGTATCCAGTACGCCGCGGTCTCTCGGGACATCACGAATGTCTCGGAGTACTAGATCGGCCGGTCAAACCGGGCGATGACGCAGAAATTGCTGTAGGAGTAAGCGCCCTCACACCGCGGCGAACTGACCGTCCGCCTTGCTCGTCCGCTTCGCGGGTTTCTGTTTCGCCGGGGCGAACAGCGAGTTCGCCGCGATCCCGGCAGTGTCGGCGACATCAGGGTTGCGCGAGACCATGGCGGCGACGATCGCCCCGTCGATCAGAAGCGCCAGCTGATGCGCGAAGCTTTCGGGATCGAGCGCGCCCATTTCGCGCGCGAGCTTCTCGATATGAGTGAGCACCACCTTCTTGTGGCGCATCGCGATGGTGCGAAACTGCTTCTGATCCTTGTCGTGCTCGGCGACGGCGTTGATGAACGGGCAGCCGTAGAACCGATCTTCGCTGAACCAGCTTTTCAGCGCCGGGAAGATCCGTGACAGCTTGGTCTCGGCATCGCCGCCGCCGCGCTCGATCTCGCCGATGAACCACTCCCGCCACTGCCGGCCTTCGCTTTCGAGCACGGCGTGAACCAGCGCGGTCTTGGAGCCGAACAACTTATAGAGCGTGGTCTTGGCGGTGCCGGCCTCATTGATGATCGCGTCGATGCCGGTGGCGTTGATGCCGTCCTTGCAGAACAGGCGCGTCGCCGCACCGAGCAGGCGACCGTGCGCCGATTCATCGTCGATCCCCGCGCTCGCTTTTGCAGCGATGCGCTTCTTTGATGGCTGTTTGCCCGCAACCGATCTGCCCATGCGCGGCAGCTTAAACAGAGCAAGCGCACCTCATCAAGCTGCATCTTCGATGATCAACCCTGCTGCGCTCAATTTGATCGCGGCGTGCAACAGACTGCACCCGGTTTGAGCAGAAGGCCTCGGTCAGTTTCGCGGCATCCTCTCTAAGCGACGAGAAATGCTTCGGCTTTTGTTTTCCAGCTTGCTGGCACGCTTCGTGCAGGAAACAGACCGTTCGGTATCCTCGATCCCAGGGAGAAAAGACGAGATGACCGCTGTTGTTCAGAAGACGGTGCTCACGGGCTGCCTTGCCCCCATCGACAAGAACGGGCTGGAGCAGCTCATTGCCACTGGCAAGGCCAATCCCAAGGTCATCAAGACCCTGAAGTGCAAGACGGTGGCCGAGGGCAAATTCCGCCACGCCAACTACATCCGCAACCTGCCGCCTTATATCGTCGACGAGCCGCCGGGACTGCTCGGCGACGACACCGCTCCCAATCCGTCGGAGGCTTCGCTCGCGGCGCTCGGCTCCTGCCTCGCCGTCGGCCTGCATGCCAACGCCGTGCACCGCGGCTGGATCGTCAACAAGCTCGAGCTGGAGCTCGAAGGCGATCTCAACATCACGGCCGTGTGGGGCACCGGCGA
This sequence comes from Bradyrhizobium sp. SZCCHNS1022, assembly GCF_032484835.1. Classification (NCBI taxonomy): domain Bacteria; kingdom Pseudomonadati; phylum Pseudomonadota; class Alphaproteobacteria; order Hyphomicrobiales; family Nitrobacteraceae; genus Bradyrhizobium; species Bradyrhizobium sp. SZCCHNS1022. Next base: position 461,827 of record NZ_JAUETT010000004.1, read on the forward strand.
CGTCAGCGACAAGCCGGTCGGCTTCACCGACGTCCGCGTCAAGGTCGACATGGAGTGCGAGGGCGTCGCGCCGGAGGAGATTCAGGCGCTGGTCGCACATGTGAAGAAGTGGTCGCCGGTGGCCAATACCTTCACCCGCCCCGTCAATCTCGAAGTCGGCATCTGAGCGGGCCGGTAGCCGCCAGCAACGGAGGGCGTCATGGGTTCACTCGGATCGAATCTCGCGACCGATGACACGGGCGTCGTGCCCGTGCCCTCGATGATCGAGCAGGTCACGGCGATCGTGCGCAAGGAGCTCGCGCCGATCGCCCCTGCCATCGATGCCGGCACGGTGTATCCGGCGGAACTGCTGCGCCATCTCGGTGATGCCGGTGCCTGGGGCAGTCATGTCCCCGAGAATGGTGCCGCCGATCTGAACGCTGCGATCCAGTCGATCGCGGCGATGGGCGAGATCTGTGGCGCCACCGCCTTCATGGCGTGGTGCCAGAATACGCTGGTCTGGTACATCGCCAACTCAGCTAACAAGGCGTTGGTCGATCGTCTGCTCGATGACACCGCGAGCGGACGGTTGCTCGGCGGTACCGGCCTTTCCAACCCGATGAAGAGCTTCTTCGGCATCGAGAAGCTCAAGCTCAAGGGGCGGAAGGTCGAGGGCGGCTATGTCGTGCGCGGCGTGCTGCCCTGGGTTTCCAATCTCGGCCCCGACCACATGTTCGGCACGATCTTCGAGCGAGAGGATGCGCCCGGCGAGATCGTGATGTTCATCGCCGATTGTGCCGATCCGGCGGTGACGCTGCAGCCATGCCAGCCGTTCCTGGCGATGGACGGCACCGGGACCTATGGTGTGCAGTTTCGCGACCTGTTCGTGCCGGATGAACTGATCCTTGCCGACCCGGCTGGGCCTTTCGTCAAGAAGATCCGCGCCGGCTTCATCCTGCTGCAGGCCGGCATGGCGCTCGGCCTGATCAAGGATTGCATCAAGGTGATGCAGGAGGTCGAGGCGCCGCTCGGCCACGTCAACCGCTATCTGCCGCAACAGCCGGTCAATTTTTCCGAGCTTGCCGCCGAGCTCGCGCATGAAACGGCTGCGCTCGCCCGCGATCCCTTCAACCCGGACGAGACCTATTGGCGCCAGGTCGTCGCGCTGCGCCTGCGGGCCGGCGAGGCCAGCGTGGCGGCCGCGCACGCCGCGATGCTCCATTGCGGAGCCCGCGGCTACATCAAAGGCAATCGCGCCGAGCGGCGACTGCGCGAGGCCTATTTCGTCGCGATCGTGACCCCCGCGACCAAGCAACTCCGCAAGATGCTCGCCGACGGCTGACGCCGGCGAGAAGAGGGACCATCGAATTCCATAACAGGAGAGGCCTGCCATGACGGACGTTCTGATTTCTGCCGGCGAACTCGCTGACCTCATCACCAAAGAACCGTGTGTCCTGATCGACACCCGCAATCCCGACGCTTACGGCGCAGGGCACATTCCCAATGCGGTGAATGTGCATGAGATCTTCACCTATCTCGCCACCTCGACTCCCGAAGGCATCGAAGAGCTGAAAACCAAGTTCGCGGACGCCTTCGGCGCCGCCGGCTTGTCCGGCAACGAGACGGCTGTCGTCTACGAGCAGTCGATGAATTCCGGCTTTGGCCAGTCCTGCCGCGGCTATTTCCTGCTCAGCATGCTCGGCTATCCCAAGGTGAAGGTGCTGCATGGCGGCTTTGAGGCCTGGGTCGCAGCCGGCCTGCCTGTCACGACCGACGCACCGTCGCCGGTGAAGGCGTCGTTCTCCATCGTGCCGGAAGCGGGCAGCATCCTGATCGACGCCAAGGCGATGCTGGCAGCGGTCGGCAATCCGTCCATCGCCATTCTCGACGTGCGCGACGTCGATGAGTGGATCGGCGACTCATCCTCGCCCTACGGCAAGGACTTCTGCCCGCGCAAGGGACGCATTCCCGGCGCCGTGTGGCTGGAATGGTATCGCATGATGAAGCCCACGGCCGAAGGCCCGCGCTTCAAGTCGAAGGACGAGATCCTCGCCGAATGCGCCACCGTCGGCATCACCACGGAAACGCCGGTGTATTTGTACTGCTTCAAGGGAGCCCGAGCCTCGAACACCTTCCTCGCGCTGAAGAATGCCGGTGTGAAGGACGTGCGGATGTATTTCGGCTCCTGGAACGAGTGGTCGCGCGATCCGTCGCTGCCGATCGAGGAGGGCTTGCCGCTTCCTCCGGCAATGGCCAGCAAGGCGGCATAGAAGCTGCATGTTTTGCATCATCCGGCGGCTGAAGGTGTCGCCGGATGATCAGTTAGAGGGCGCGCCGCAACGTTGCTGCGCGCGGGTGCGACAAAGGGGCGCAGCACATGTCGATTTTCGATGATCCGTTCGATGCCGATAGCAGCGCGAATGCGGGCTGCGTGTGCGGCCAGCACCGTTCTGCAGCCGAACACGACCACGCCATGCTGGCGCTGCGTTGTGCGCCGGTCGCCGACACCGATGAGAAGCGGTATGAAAACGTGGTCGCCTCGGCAGTGCTGCGCGCCGTGTTTCCGCAGTCCGCAACACGCCGCGCCTTTTTGAAGTCTGTCGGCGCAGCGACCGCGCTCGCCGCGGTCTCGCAGTTCTTCCCGCTGAAGACGGCGACCGAAGCCTTCGCCGAGGCCGGCGCACCCGAGAAGAAGGACCTCAAGGTCGGCTTCATCCCGATCACCTGCGCGACGCCGATCATCATGGCGGCGCCGCTGGGCTTCTATGCCAAGGCGGGGCTGAACGTCGAAGTGGTCAAGACTGCCGGCTGGGCTGTGATCCGCGACAAGACCATCAACAAGGAATATGACGCCGCCCACATGCTGGCGCCGATGCCGATCGCGATTTCGCTGGGGCTCGGCGCACAGCCGATCCCGTTTACCGTGCCTGCGATCGAGAACATCAACGGGCAGGGCATCGTGCTGGCCATGAAGCACAAGGACAAGCGCGATCCCAAGGATTGGAAAGGCATGAAATTCGCCATTCCGTTCGACTATTCAATGCACAACTACCTGCTGCGCTACTATCTCGCCGAGCACGGCATCGATCCCGATACCGACGTGCAGCTCCGCTCGGTGCCGCCGCCGGAAATGGTCGCGAACTTGCGCGCCGACAACATCGACGGCTTCCTGGCGCCCGACAACATCTGCCAGCGCGCGATCTATGACGGCGTCGGCTACCTGCATATTCTGTCCAAGGAGATCTGGGACGGCCATCCCTGCTGCAGCTTCGCCGCCAGCCGCGAGTTCATCACGGCGGCGCCGAACAGCTTTGCGGCGCTGACGCGCGCCATCGTCGACGCGACCGCCTATGCCTCCAAGGCGGAAAATCGCAAGCAGATCGCCGAGGCGATCGCGCCCGCCAACTACATCAACGCGCCGGTCACGGTGCTGGAGCAGGTCTTGACCGGCACCTATGCCGACGGGCTCGGCGGCGTGAAGACCGACCCGAAGCGGGTCGATTTCGATCCGTTCCCGTGGCAATCCTTTGCGGTGTGGATGCTCACCCAGATGAAGCGCTGGGGCCAGATCAAGGGCGACGTCGACTACAAGGCCGTGGCCGAGCAGATCTATCTGGCGACCGACACGCGCAAGGTGATGACCGAGATGGGCCTCGCTCCGCCGAAGGACTCCTACAAGTCGTTTGCGGTGATGGGGAAGACCTTCGATCCGAGCAAGCCTGACGACTACGTCGCGAGCTTCAAGATCAGGAAGGCGTCGTGATGGGGGAGACAAGCGCGACGCCGCCGACCACGCCAATGCTGTCGTCCCGGCGCACGCCGGGACCCATAGGCCGTGACCTTTCTTTGGGCACCTGCGGCGATGACCTTTTCTACCAGCTGAGGACGGTGATTATGGGTCCCGGCGTGCGCCGGGACGACGGCGGGGAGGGGGCATCGGCATGACCGCATCCCTCCGCCTCCGCGCTGCCGTCGTCTCGATCGGATTGCTCGTCGTCTTTCTCGGCGCCTGGCACATCGCCACGCGCAGCGCCGGCCCTGCGGCCAATATGAGCCCGGAATATGCCAAGCTGATGGGGATGACCGCGACCCAGGGCAAGTCGGCCATGCCGGGTCCGCTCGACGTCGGGGCTACGCTGTGGGAGCATCTGAAGCGGCCGTTCTATGACAATGGTCCGAACGACAAGGGGCTCGGCATCCAGCTCGGCTATTCGATCGCGCGCGTGATGCTGGGTTATCTGGTTGCGGTTGCGGTCGCGATCCCGCTCGGCTTCCTGATCGGCATGTCGCCGTTAATGAGCCGTGCGCTCGATCCGTTCATTCAGATCCTGAAGCCGATCTCGCCGCTTGCCTGGATGCCGCTGGCGCTCTACACGATCAAGGACTCCAGCCTGTCGGCGATCTTCGTCATCTTCATCTGCTCGGTGTGGCCGATGCTGATCAACACGGCCTTTGGTGTCGCCAGCGTGCGCAAGGAATGGATCAATGTGGCGCGGACGCTGGAGGTCGGCAATCTCCGCCGCGCCTTCACCGTGATCCTGCCGGCAGCGGCGCCGACCATCCTCACGGGCATGCGGATCTCGATCGGCATTGCCTGGCTCGTGATCGTCGCGGCCGAGATGCTCGTCGGTGGCACCGGCATCGGCTACTTCGTCTGGAACGAGTGGAATAACCTCTCGATCACCAATGTGATCATCGCGATTTTGTTGATCGGCGTCGTCGGCATGCTGCTCGATCAGATCCTGGCGCGCTTTGCGCGGCTCGTGACGTTTCCGGAGTAGGGGCCGCATGATCGGGCAAGCTCTTACAACGGGCGCAACTCTGTTCCCCTCCCACTTGCGGGAAGGCGGCAGGGGTGGGGGTGCCTCAGGCGCGAGTCTTTGTGGGGGACCCCCCTCCCTGACCTCGAGAGCGAGCTTCGCTCGCCTCGGACCCCGCAAGGGGGGAGGGAACGGTGAGGCCTGCCATGACTGACAAATTCATCTCCATCGAGGGCATCGCCAAGCGCTACGATGGCGCGCGCAGCACGACGATCTTCGAGAACCTGTGGCTTGCGGTGGCGCGCGGCGAGTTCGTCTGCGTGATCGGTCATTCCGGCTGCGGCAAGACCACGGTGCTCAACATCCTCGCCGGTCTCGACAGTCCGAGCGAAGGCGCCGTGATCGTCGACGGCCAGGCCATCGAGGGGCCGAGCCTCGATCGCGCCGTGATCTTCCAGAGCCATGCGCTCTTGCCTTGGCGCAGCGTGCTCGGCAACGTTGCCTATGCCGTCAGCTCGAAATGGCGCAAATGGGATCGCGCCAAGGTCAAGGCCCATGCGCAAGGCTTCATCGATCTCGTCGGCCTGTCCGGCTCCGAGCACAAGCGCCCATCAGAGCTGTCGGGCGGCATGAAGCAGCGCGTCGGCATCGCGCGGGCGCTGTCGATCACGCCGAAGATCATGCTGATGGACGAGCCGTTCTCGGCGCTGGATGCGCTGACCCGCGGCACATTGCAGGACGAGGTCCGCCGCATCTGTCTGGAGACCGGACAGACCGTGTTCATGATCACCCATGACGTGGATGAAGCGATCTATCTCGCCGACAAGATCGTGCTGATGACCAACGGTCCGGGGGCGGTGCTGGCGGAGATCGTCGAGAACCCGCTGCCGAAAGAGCGCTTGCGCGGGGATCTGCATCGCCATCCGCTTTACTACGGCGTGCGCAACCACATCATCGATTTCCTGGTGAGCCGCAGCAAGACGTTCACCGCCGATACACCCGACCATGACCCGCGCAAGGTGCCGCTGGTGCGGATCGGCCGCACCGAGCCGACGATCGTGAGTGCGCCAAAGTCAGTCGAGACCGGCTCGGCACAGGCCAGAGCCGGCTAGCCTTCAAGCCAGGGAGACTAAACATGAAACGATCCGACCTCACCGAGAAGCTGCTCGACATCAAGCGCGAGAAGGGATGGAGCTGGAAATATATCTGCGAAAAGATCGGCGGTTATTCCGAGGTGCTGATCGTCGGCGCCATTCTCGGCCAGATGAAGCTGACCAAGCCGCAAGCGGCCAATGCCGGCGAGCTGTTCGGCCTCTCGAAAAGCGAGATCGCGATGCTGAACGAGACGCCGATGCGCGGCGAGGGCGTGCAGATGCCGCCGACCGATCCCTTGATCTATCGCTTCTACGAGCTCGTGATGATCAACGGCCCGGCCTGGAAGGAGCTGATCCAGGAGGAGTTCGGTGACGGCATCATGTCGGCGATCGACTTCGACATGGTGATGGAGCGGCTGCCGAATCCGAAAGGCGATCGCGTCAAGATCTCGATGTCGGGCAAGTTCCTGCCGTACAAATATTACGGCGCCAGCGGCAACGTGCCGGAATACGGTTTCAAGGAAGAGTAGAGTAGTGAATGGCGAGTAGCGAGTAGGACAGAAGGCCGATTTGCCGCTCGCCAGTCACCCGCTTCAGCTATATGTCTAAGCTTTGATATGACATGGCGGGAGCGGGCGTGACAGTCGCGAAGGAAGTATTCCTGTTCTCTTATGGCACGCTGCAACTGGAGAGTGTCCAATTAGCGTCTTTCGGTAGGCTTCTTGTCGGACGCCCCGATACAATGCCGGGCTTCAGTAAGAGCATGGTTGAGATCACAGATCCTGATGTGATCGCCAAGAGTGGTGAGCGATTTCATCCGATCGTTGTTCCGACGGGCAATCCGAACGACGAGGTGGATGGGACCGTGTTCGAAATCACCCCATCCGAATTGCTCGCGGCGGACCAGTACGAGGTCGCCGATTACAAGCGCGTGACGGTGGGGCTGCGCTCAGGTCTTCAAGCCTGGGTGTACATCAAGGCTTAGGCGATCGGTGCGGAGTGAGTGGCAAATAGTGAATTGCCCTGTTCGCCACTCACGATTCGCTATTCGCCCTTCACTGTCCCGCCTTCACCTGCGCGACCGCCTCGGCCAAGAGTTCGCTCATCTTGGCGCGGATGTCGGTCTCGGTCACCGCAGCGCCCTTGGCGGTGAGGTCCCCCAGCACCTTGCGCAGCACGTCGGTATCGCCGGCTTCCTCGAAATCGGCGGCCACGACCTCCTTGGCATAGGCCTCGGCGTCGGCGCCGTTCTTGCCGAGCTTTTCGGCCGCCCATAGCCCGAGCAGCTTGTTGCGGCGGGCCTCAGCCTTGAATTTGAGTTCTTCGTCGTGGGCGAACTGCCTTTCGAAGGCTTCTTCGCGCTTGTCGAATGTGGTCATAGCCGGAAGTTCCAGTGTTGCCGAAAAGGAGCCGGAGCGGCGGTTGCGGGCAGGTGTCCGCGTGCCTAAATAATTGGAACACCTTGCCAACACAATGCCAAGGCGAAGCCATCTCAACCGGCAAGACGCCGCAGGGAAGAATGGTAAAACTCCGTCCCGCCGGCCCGGATCGATTGTGCTCGGGGAGCCAATCAGATAGGTTTCCCCCAGGCCCGGTTCTTGTTCTGTTTCCATCAGGTCCAGGCCTTCGCGGCAGCTCCGTCGTGGTCCTGTCCAAAATCGTCCGGAGCCCACCTGTTCATGGATTTTAACAAAACACGGTACATCCCAATGAGCCGCCGGCGTCGCATTTATGAAGGTAAGGCGAAGGTCCTGTACGAAGGTCCGGAGCCGGGTACCCTGATCCAGCACTTCAAGGACGATGCGACCGCCTTCAATGCCAAGAAACATCAGGTGATCGAGGGGAAGGGCGTCCTCAACAACCGGATTTCGGAGTACCTGTTTCAGCACCTCAACGACATCGGGGTGCCGACCCACTTCATCCGCCGTCTCAACATGCGCGAGCAGCTGATTCGGGAAGTCGAGATCGTGCCGCTCGAAGTCGTCGTGCGCAACGTGGCGGCGGGCTCGCTGTCGCAGCGCCTCGGCATCGAAGAGGGCACCCAGCTGCCGCGCTCGATCATCGAGTTCTATTACAAGAACGACCAGCTCAACGATCCCATGGTCTCCGAGGAGCACATCACGGCGTTCGGCTGGGCGACCCCGCAGGAGATCGACGACATCATGGCGCTCGCCATCAGGGTCAACGATTTCTTAACCGGGCTTTTCCTCGGCATCGGCATTCGGCTGGTCGACTTCAAGATGGAATGCGGCCGCCTGTTCGAGAACGAGATGATGCGCATCATCGTCGCCGACGAGATCTCCCCGGATTCGTGCCGGCTGTGGGACATCAAGTCGAACGAGAAGCTCGACAAGGATCGCTTCCGTCGCGATCTCGGCGGGTTATTGGAGGCCTATACCGAAGTCGCCAAGCGGCTGGGCATCCTGATCGAAAACGAGCGGCCGGCCGGCTCCGGCCCGGTACTGGTGAAGAGCTGAAGGTGAGTGACGTGAAAGCGCGTGTCACGGTGACGTTGAAATCCGGCATCCTCGATCCGCAAGGAAAGGCGATCGAGGGGGCCTTGAAGTCGCTCGGCGTCGATGGCGTTGCCAGCGTCCGGCAGGGCAAGGTGTTCGACATCGAGCTCGCCGGTGCCGACAAGGCCAAGGCAGAAGCTGCGCTGAAGGCCGCGGCCGACAAGCTGCTCGCCAACACGGTGATCGAGAATTACCGGGTGGAGCTGTTGGGGTAGGCGTCCTCCGCCCTCTCCCGAGCGACATTTGGACCACGCTCTCCCACAAGGAGAGAGGCTAAGCACACAGGGCCAGTTGAGGCTATGAAATCCGCCGTCCTCGTCTTCCCCGGCATCAATCGCGAGCGCGACATGGCGCGCACGCTGCGCCTGATCTCCGGCCATGAGCCGGCGATGGTCTGGCACGCGGAGAGTTCGCTGCCGAAGGGCACCGACCTCGTGGTGGTGCCAGGCGGCTTCTCCTATGGCGATTATCTGCGCTGTGGCGCGATCGCGGCCCGCGCGCCTGTCATGGATGCGGTGCGCGACTTCGCCGCCAAGGGCGGGCTCGTGCTCGGCGTCTGCAACGGCTTCCAGATCCTCTGCGAGTCCGGCCTGTTGCCGGGCGTGCTGATGCGCAATGAGAAGCTTAAGTTCATCTGCAAGGACGTGCATCTGCGCGTCGAGCGCTCGGATTCGCCGTTCACGCGCGGCTACAACGCCGGGCAAGTGATCCGTGTCCCGGTCGCTCATGGCGAGGGCAACTACGAAGCGGATGAAGAGACGTTGAAGCGTCTCGAAGGCGATGGCCGCATTCTCTATCGCTACTGCTCGCCGGAAGGCGCGGTCGATGCGGATGCCAACATCAATGGCGCGGCACATTCGATCGCCGGCATCGTCAACGAGAACGGGAATGTGCTCGGCATGATGCCGCATCCCGAGAATCACGTCGAAGACATCATGGGCTGCACCGACGGCCGTGGTCTCTTCGCGGGCCTCGTGGCCCATCTCGACCGCGCGGCGTAACGCGTCCGGCGAAATCGTTCCTTAAATTTTTGCAGCGGTCGCGCGCAACGGCGTGCGGCCCGTGGCGTTGTATGCCCGTTCCACGGGGCAGGGGAACCCCAGGAGGAGGTTCACCCATGACGACGACATCGAAATATTGGCTTGGCACTGCGGCCATCGCGCTGGCGCTGGCGACCGGCTCGGGCGTAGCTCTCGCCCAGAGCCAACCTGACATGAAGCACGAGGGCGCACGCACCGAGCAGCCCTCGACATCTCACGAGGCGAGCCGTCCGGGCAGCGAAGCCAAGGGTTCTGCTGCCGGCGAACGCTCGGGCGCCGCCGAGCGCGCCGGCTCTGAGATGAAGCAGAGCGCGCAGGACCAGCGGCGCGGGGAAGGCGGCGCATCGTCCGGCCGTGAGCAGGCTGAAGAGCGACACTCCCGCGACAGCAAGCAGACCGTCGGCCAAGGCGCGGCGCAGTCCGATAAGGCCGGATCGAATGCGGCGCAGTCTGAAAAGAGCGAGCGTTCGCCATCCTCCAGCGCTCAGCGCGACCAGCACGAAGGCCGCGACGCCAAGGAGGCGACGGAGACCAAGCGGCAGCAGGGCCAGAGGGACGAGCGCAAGGGCGAGAACCGTGCCGCCGAAACCGGCAAATCCAGCCAGCCGAACCAGCCGCAGGACCGTGAGGCCGATCGTCACGACCGCAATGCCACCGGCGCCGCGCAGCAGAGCCAGGAGCAGCGCAAGGCTCCCGATCGCGCCGCGGAGAAGCAGGGCACCGAGCGCAACAACCAGGCGACGACCCAGTCGAATCGCCCGGACAACAACGCCGCCGCGCAGCAGCCAATGCCTCGCGGCAGCTCGACGGCGCAGCAGAATGCGCAGCCTGGACAGGCGACCGGCCAGGCTCAGAACCAAAACCAGAACCAGCCCGACCGCAACGGCTCGCGCATGTCGGCCTCGGTGAATGACCAGCAGCGCACGCAGGTGGTCGACCGGCTGCGCCGCGACCGCGATCTCGACCAGGCGCGGACCGATATCAACATCAACGTCAATGTCGGTGAGCGCCTGCCGGAGCGGGTGCGGCCGCGTCCGCTGCCGGCTGATATCGTGTCCATCGTGCCCGAATATCGCGATTACGAGTACACCGTGGTTCACGACGAGATCGCAATCGTCGATCCGCGCAGCCGCGAGATCGTCGATGTCATTCCGGAGCGCGGCGTCAGCGCCGACAGCGGCTATGGCTACGCGTACAGCGGCGGCCGCTCGCGGATCGTGCTCTCGGACGAGCAGCGCCAGATCCTGCGCCGCGCTTCAGGCGAGTCGACCACGGTGGGCACGGCCTCATCATCGTCCTCCGGGTCGAACTGCTTGACCTTGCGGCGTGTGCCGGACGAGCTCGCCCAAAGCAACCCGGAGCTGGCTTCCTATCAGTACGTCGCGATCGGTGATCAGTTCGTGCTGGTCGACCCGCAAAATCAGAAGGTCGTTCAGGTGATCGATCCGCAGCAGCAACAGCAGTAAGCGGTCGCAGGCTACGACCGGAAGCGCGGCTTGATCGCGCTTCCGGTAGATTCGTGCTCAAGCCCCCCAGACAGGGCGAGGAAGCTCGTCGGTATCTCCGTACTAAGGCGAACTGACCGTCTCCGGCGTCCGGCGCTTGACCCGCTTGATGGTGCCGGAGAACGAGAACAGCGGCCGCGTGCCGGACTTCAGCATGCCGCGCAAAAAGATCAGCGAGGCGCCGGCGCGGGTGACCTCGCCGGTCGCCTCGACCAGCTCGCCCTCGCGGGCGGCATCGAGGAATTCGGAAGCAAATGAGACGGTTACGCCCGGACCTTGCAGGATCGGTGCAGCGAAAGCGAACAGGCAATAGTCCGCGAATGTCATCAAGCAGCCGCCGTGGACGTTGCCGGCGCCGTTGAGGTGCTTCCTCTCGACCCGGAACGCACAGCGAATCGAGCCGTCGTCCTCCATCCGGTGCCAGAACGGCCCGGTATGGCTCTCATAGCTGTCGCGCAGCCAAGTGCGCCAGCCGGCGAATTCGCCTTCGGTGGCGACATGGAGGCCGGGACGGTTGTCGAAGGCGGATCGGGCGAGGTCGTGCACGGGCAAGGGCCTTTAACTGCTGGTTTGCCGTCTTAAATCCGATTGACCGCCGATCTGCAAATCGGTGGACCGGTCGGCGGGGTAAAGCTCTGGACAGGGCGGAATAGGGCCGTAAAAGGCCTTTTCCGGCCCGGCCGATGTTTCTATGAACGCAACTGACGCCCCCGATCCCGGTGGGATGGTCAAGGCGCGGTTTCCGCGAGAATCCGACACGATGCACAGCAACGAACCGCAGATCACCCCCGAGATCGTCGCCGCCCACGGCCTGAAGCAGGACGAATATGAGCGCATCCTGCAGCTGATCGGGCGGGTCCCGACCTTCACCGAGCTCGGCATCTTCTCGGCGATGTGGAACGAGCACTGCTCGTACAAGTCATCGCGCATCCATCTGCGCGGGCTGCCGACCAAGGCGCCCTGGGTGATCCAGGGCCCGGGCGAGAACGCCGGCGTGATCGACATCGGCGACGGCCAGGCGGTCGTGTTCAAGATGGAGAGCCACAACCATCCGAGCTACATCGAGCCCTACCAGGGCGCGACCACCGGGGTCGGCGGCATCCTGCGCGACGTCTTCACGATGGGCGCCCGCCCGATCGCTTGTCTCAATGCGCTGTCTTTCGGCGCGCCGGAGCATCCCAAGACGCGGCACCTCGTGTCCGGTGTGGTCGCGGGCATCGGTGGCTACGGCAATTCCTTCGGCGTGCCGACGGTCGGCGGCCAGATGCGCTTCCACACCCGCTACGACGGCAACATCCTGGTCAACGCGATGGCGGTCGGCCTCGCCGAGGCCGACAAGATCTTCTATGCGGCGGCCTCCGGCGTGAACATGCCGATCGTCTATCTCGGCTCCAAGACCGGCCGCGACGGCATCCACGGCGCCTCGATGGCCTCGGCCGAGTTTGACGATGCCTCGGAAGAGAAGCGGCCGACCGTGCAGGTCGGCGATCCCTTTGCCGAGAAGCTCCTGCTGGAGGCTTGCCTGGAGATCATGGCGGCCGATTGCGTGATCGCGATCCAGGACATGGGCGCGGCGGGCCTGACCTGCTCGGCGGTGGAGATGGGCGCCAAGGGCGATCTCGGCGTCGACCTCGACCTCGATGCGGTGCCGACCCGCGAGATCGGCATGAGCGCCTATGAGATGATGCTCTCGGAAAGCCAGGAGCGCATGCTCATGGTGCTGAAGCCGGAGAAAGAAAAGGAGGCGGAAGCGATCTTCCGCAAATGGGGGCTCGACTTCGCCGTGGTCGGCTATACCACGCCGAGCAAGCGCTTCATCGTCAAGCATGGCGGCGACGTGATGGCCGACCTGCCGATCAAGGAGCTGGGCGACGAGGCGCCGCTCTATGATCGGCCGCATGTCGCTTCGCCGGCGCTGCCGGTGATTCATGCCCGCGACGTCAAGGCGCCGATGGACATCATTCCGGCGCTGGAGAAGCTGCTCGCAACGCCTGACCTGTGCTCCAAGCGCTGGGTGTGGGAGCAGTATGACCACGTCATCCTCGGCAACACGGTGCAGCGGCCGGGCGGCGATGCCGCCGTGGTCCGCGTGCAGGAGGGGCCGAAGGGCTTGGCGCTGACCGTCGACGTCACGCCGCGCTATTGCGAGGCCGACCCGTTCGAGGGCGGCAAGCAGGCGGTGGCGGAAGCCTGGCGCAACATCACCGCGGTCGGCGGCCGGCCGCTCGCCATCACCGACAACCTCAATTTCGGCAATCCGGAACGGCCTGAGATCATGGGGCAGTTCGTCGGCTGCCTGAAGGGCATTTCGGAGGCCTGCCGCACGCTCGACTTCCCGGTCGTGTCCGGCAACGTGTCGCTCTACAACGAGACCAACGGCAGGGCGATCCTGCCGACGCCTTCGATCGGCGGCGTCGGCCTCCTCGACGACTTCACCAAATCGGCGACGCTTGCGTTCAAAACGGAAGGCGAGGCGATCCTGCTGGTGGGCGAGACCCATGGCTGGCTCGGCCAATCGGTCTACTTGCGCGAGCTCTGTGGTCGCGAGGAGGGCGCGCCGCCGCCGGTCGATCTCGACGCCGAGAAACGTAATGGCGATGTGGTTCGCGGCATGATCCATGCGGGCACTGCGACTGCTGTGCATGATCTGTCCGATGGCGGACTTCTCGTTGCGATTGCCGAGATGGCGATGGCATCGGGCATCGGCGCGCGGCTGTTGGCTGCATCCGGCGCGATCGTGCCGCACGCCTATTGGTTCGGCGAGGACCAGGCTCGCTACCTCGTCACGGTGCCGGAGAGTGAGGCGGGCCGGGTGCTTGCGAAGATGCGCGGCTGCGGCATTCCCTGCGTCAGGATCGGCACCACCGGCGGCGACGCCATCGCGATCGCCGGCGAGGCCTCGGTCGCGGTCGAAGCGTTGAAGACGCGGTTCGAGAACTGGTTGCCGGCCTACATGAGCGGCGAGCTGTAGGGGGCATTGCCTGCTCGTCGTCCCGGCCAAGCGAAGCGCGAGCCGGGAGCCAACTCCCAGGCCGGAGTTGGCTTACGCGCTGGTCGAAGATCGCGGGGACGACAGCGGTATTTGTTCGTCGTGCGCAATCTCGCTCTTGTGATTGCGGATCGCTCTACAACACGCTGTTTGCACCGGGAATCTGCCGCAGCGCCCGCGTCGCGCCCCAGCTCAGCAGCAGCGTGCCGACAAAGGCGATCGTAGCCTTGACGATCGCTGGCAGGTGGAAGTCGAACAGCCAGTATTGGATCCACAATACGAACGGATAATGCACCAGGAAGATGCCGTAGGCGTCGGCCTGCATGCGATCGAGCACGGAGAATTCCGAGCGCCGATTGTTCAGGAAGTAGGCGAGAATGCAGAACATCATGCCGGCGCTGAACACCGCAAAGAACAGGCCGTAGCTTGCTTCATACCAGTCGGGCTGGTCCGGAGGATTGCCCAGCACCTCGCGCTTGATCGCGATCAGGCCCCATAGCAGGCAATACGGGATCAGCGTGGCGATGATCCAGCGCGGCAGCCCGTCTTGCGAGAGCTGGCCATCGGCGCCCAGCACGCCGCGCTCGAAATTGGCCGCTCCAATGCCGGCTCCAACGTAGAAATAGGCCGCATAGAGCAGTACACGGCTCGTCTGCACCGAAAAAGGGCCGAATTCGAACCATTCGTTTGGACCGAAATAGACCCGCGAGGGGACATAGACGATTGCGGTGAGGGCGACCAGGAACAGGAAGACGGTGCGCGGCCGGTCGAAGCCGCGCAGCGATAGCCGGTTGATCGGATCGAGCAGGTTCGGCGACAGCTGATGGAGCAAGCAAGCCGAGAGATCGAAGGCGAGCAGCACCCAGACGAACCAGACCGGGCCGCTTGGCCATGGGCCAATCGTGACGGTGGTCCACCAGAAGGCGGAAAAGCTTGTGCCGGGATTGGCGCGCAATTCGATCGCATAATAGGCGAGCGGGATGATGGTCAGGGTGGCGATGGCGAAAGGCAGGCCGAGCCGCAACAGGCGATCGCGCAAGAAGACATGCGGCGCCTTGTGCTTCAGTCCCGGCCACACGAACAGCCCCGACAGGAAGAAGAACATCGCCATGAAGAAACTGTCTGTGGCGAGCACGATGCAGTCGAACCCTATGAACGAGCTCGGGTCCGTGTGTCCGAAATAGGTGTAGGGGATGACACTGTGGTGCAGCACGACCACGATGGTCAGGAACGTGCGCGCGTGGTCGAGCGCGGCATTGCGCGCCCTGGTGTGCGGCAGCGTTTGGAGTTCCACCTTTCCAGCCGCAGCGGATTGCGAAACCGAGATGACCATGCGAGCCCGCCCCCCTGATGCCCTGATTCCGCAACCTGCAAATGAGCTTGCCGAGCGAACTTCGGAATCGAAGCACTCGATCCATGTTGTCGGTTGCACTGCAAATGGCAAGGGCAGCGCACCATGTTGCTCAGTCTGTCTTGCGGAAACACCCCCGTTCCGGCGGCGGCTGGCGCTCGCTCTCCGCGCATTCGCTGGAACTGTCTCCAACCCTCCTCGTTAATCACGTGGACTGCGCCGCTGCGGCGCACAATTCACTACTGGGAGGATTGGACCGTGACACTTCTGAGATGGGCGCTGCTCTTCTTCGTGATCTCGGTGGTCGCCGGCATTCTCGGCTTCACCGGAATCTCGGCGGCTTCCGCCGACATCGCGCGCATTCTGTTCTACATCTTCCTCGTGATCTTCCTGGTGCTCTTGGTCCTCGGACTTACGGTCTTCAGGGTATAGCGTTGTGTGCCGATACCGTTGGCCCTCCGGCGTCCGGTGCCTTCGCGCCAGACGCTGGAGGCTGAACGATGGAGTCAGCCGGCCACTTCCTCGATCCTGACCCTGTCCGGGTAGAACGCCAGATAGCCCGAGATCTCGGCCATGGCCGGGAACGGCGTCTCATACGTCCAGATCGCATTATCCAGCGTCTTGCCGTCTGCGGCGACGCTGAAATAACTGGCGTCGCCCTTGTACGGACAATGCGTTACACGCTCGGTGCGCTGAAGCAGCTCCATCTTGGTGTCCGCGCGTGGCACATACTGGACGGCGGGATAGCTTGCCTCCTTCAAGGTCAGCGCCTTCGTGGTGTCGGCGATCACCACGCCGTCGGCTATGACGCGCACCCGGTTCGGATTCGCGGTAATCGTGATCGGATGATCTGGTCCCGGGAGTTTCATGACGGGTTGGCCTCCAAATCGCCGCAGGCAAGCAAGTCGCCGCAGGCAAAATAAGTCGCTCCGGAGAAAATCCGCCGCAGATCATGCGGTCTGCTCGTCCCCGGCGCTGTGGTGGTTATATAGGCACTTGAGAGGTGACGCTGGAAGCGGTTCGGGCTAAATTTCCGCATCACGGTCGCGCGAGAGGGCCTTGATTCGCGCCGCTCAATCGGCACGAATGAGCGCGACGATCGATTGGCTCAACTGAAGGAGACAAACTGGGATGCCGATGGATGCCCGCGATATCGAAGCGATGATCAAGGCTGCGATCCCTGATGCCGAGGTGACGATCCGCGATCTCGCCGGCGATGGCGACCATTATGCGGCGACCGTCATTTCCGAATCCTTCCGGGGCAAGTCCCGTGTCCAGCAACACCAGGTCGTCTATCAGTCCCTGCGCGGGCAGATGGGCGGTGTTCTGCACGCGCTGGCGCTCCAGACCGGCGTGCCGGAGCGCTGAAACCGGCCGCTTTCTTTACGGCTCCGCGACCAGCGCGTGAACCGAGAACATCTTCGCGTCATCGGTCCAGGTCGTCCTGACTCTCCAGCTCGAGGCGTGGGCGAGGGCGTCAAAGCGCTCGATACTGTATTTGTAGCTGTTTTCGGTGTGGATGCTTTCGCCTGCCCGAAAGTGGAAGCCCGCGCCGAGCAGGCGCACCGTCTGCGGCTTCTTGGCGATCAGGTGCATCTCGACCCGGTGCTGCTCCCGATTGTAGATCGCATCGTGAGCAAAGGCGGATACGTCAAAATTGCCGCCCAGTTCGCGGTTGATCCGGACCAGGAGATTGAGGTTGAAGCGCGCCGTCACGCCGGCTGCATCATTATAGGCCGCGTGCAGGATCCGCTCATCCTTCTCCAGGTCGACGCCGACGATCATCAGCGCGCCCGGGCCGAGGATCTCACGTGCCGAGCGGAGAAAGCGGCAGGCTTCGTGCGGCTCGAAATTGCCGATCGTCGAGCCCGGGAAGAAGCCGACCTTGGGCAGGTCCTCGATGACATCAGGCAATCTGAATGCTGTCGTGAAATCTGCCGTGACCGGATGCACCGCCAATGCTGGAAAATCGTGGCGCAGAGCGTCGGCTTGCGCATTCAGGAATTCCCCGGAAATATCGACGGGTACATAGGCGGCGAAGTTGCAGCTTTTCAGCAGAAGCCGAACCTTGGTCGTAGCGCCGGCGCCGAACTCGACCAGCGCCGCGCCCTCGGGAATGATCGCCGCAATATCTGGCCCGCGATCGCGAAGAATGCCGAGTTCGGTCCGGGTCGGATAGTATTCCGGCAGGCGCGCGATCTGCTCGAACAACTCAGAGCCAGTGCCGTCATAAAAGTATTTGGGTGACAGCTGCTTGCGGCTTTCCGAGAGGCCCGCGACGACATCTTTCGCAAATGCCGAGGTCTGTTCATCGGGCAGATGCGCATTGGCCAAGGCAGACATGTGCATACTCATGAGACTCTCCTCAACACGCAATCCCGCGCGCTGCGATCGAAAACTGGAGACGGGTCGAAGACGGCGGTAGTCAGGCGTAATCGGCGAGCCGCAGCCCCGTGAACTGCCAGCGGTGGTGCGGGTAGAAGAAATTGCGATAGCTGATACGGCTATGACCGGCCGGCGTTGCGAGCGACGAGCCGCGCAGCACGAGTTGATTGACCATGAACTTCCCGTTGTATTCGCCGAGCGCGCCTTCTGTGGCGCGATAGCCGGGATAGGGAGCATAGGCGCTGCGGGTCCATTGCCAGACGATGCCAAAGGCGTCGTGAAGTTCGTTGCTGCGCGCGGCAACCTCCCATTCCATTTCGGTGGGCAGGTGTTTGCCGCTCCAGCGTGCGAAAGCATCTGCCTCGTAATAGCTGACGTGACAGACCGGCGCATCGGGATCGATTGGCCTGAGTCCACCGAGCGTCATGATCTTCCATTCATCACCGACCCTGTACCAATGACCGGGGGCTTGCCAGCCATCCTTGGCGGCGGTTGCGAAGCCGTCCATCAGCCAAAGGGTCGCTGTTTCGTAGCCGCCGTCCTTCATGAAGGCGAGCCACTCGGCGTTGGTGACAAGATTGCGTGCAAGCTTCACCGGGCCGACCAGCGCGCGATGCGCGGGTTTTTCATTGTCGAAATGGAAGCTGGTGCCGGAATGACCGATGGTATGGATGCCTTCCGGCAGCGTCACCCACGCGTCGCCGCCTCGGTTTGACGACGGAAAGCGCCAATTGACGTCGTAGGCTGGAGCGACCGGATTTTGCGCGAAAGCATGCAGGATGTCGGTAAGCATCAATTCCTGATGCTGCTGCTCGTGGTTCAGCCCCACCTCGATCAGTGGGGCGACGGCGGACAACATCGATGCATCCGCCGCACCCAGGAATTCGACCATGGCCGCATCGACATGATGGCGATAGGCGCCGATCTCCTCGACGCCGGGGCGCGTGATGAGACCGCGCGCGCCACGGGTATGGCGCGGGCCGGCGCTGACATAATAGGAGTTGAACAGGAAGGCGTAGTCAGGGTGAAAGGGCTGGTAGCCTTTACAATGGTCCGTCAGCAGAAACTGCTCGAAGAACCATGTCGTGTGCGCGCGGTGCCATTTGGCCGGGCTTGCATCCGGCATCGACTGCACGACCTGGTCCTCGGGGCTCAGGGGGGCCGCGCGGCGCTCGGTTTCGCCGCGCACCGCCAGATAGGCCTCGATCAGATTCCGGGCGAGCGGCTCGGAGCCGAGGGGGGGCGCTGGGGCGATCGGGGACAGCGTGGCCGCGGCGGAGGCTTGACTGGTCACGAGGAGCTCCGTGTGGATGGGGAAAACGTTGCTCAGGGAAACAGGTTCCAGACAGTCCGTCCTAGATAGGGGCTCGGTTGCAGGATAAAACCCTCGACCGGCCATTATATTGTTCCCATCAGCCCATCGATTCCGGCCCGTCCTTTGCATGCCAGCTCTTCGGCATTTTACTTTGGCGAAACAAGCATTTGCGCTACATATAGATTCAGTGAAGGTTTGCCGGGGACCGAGCCGGTCCGACCACCCGGCGGCAGGGGGCTTCAATCGCCCCAGAGGAAGCGAAAATGAGCATCGAGCAATTCATTGAAAATGAAGTGAAGTCGAACGACGTCGTGTTGTTCATGAAGGGCACGCCGCAGTTTCCGCAGTGCGGCTTCTCTGGCCAGGTGGTGCAAATCCTCGATCATGTTGGCATCGGATATAAGGGCCTGAACGTGCTGGAGTCTGCCGAACTCCGCAACGGCATCAAGGTCTATTCGAACTGGCCGACCATCCCCCAGCTCTACGTCAAGGGTGAGTTCGTCGGCGGTTGCGATATCGTGCGCGAGATGTTCCAGAGCGGCGAGCTGCAGCAGTTGTTCGCGGACAAGGGCATCCCGGCCGGCACGGCAGCCTCCGCCTGAGCTCCCCGGCCCGCAAGATCGGCGCGACGGCGTTCGAGGTCGTCATTGCCGACATTGCGGGCGGATGGGCTTCCCGCGATCTCAACCGGCCTCTAGCGCCCTCTGGCCGAACGCGCCGCGCCCATCGCGGTCGGCGTGACGATCGAGGCTACGCGGGAGGAAACCTACCTCAGTCAGATTGTTTTCTGCTGCTTCTCGGACAAAAGCGCGCAATGGCATGAGCAAGCCCTGAGCGACATCATCGCCCAGGGCAGTTGTTGAGGTTCGTCCGTGGCTATTGGGCCGCTTTCCCGGCGTCAGATACTTGGCGGTCTTGCCGCAGCTGCGATCGTAGGGCTCGCGCACGCCGAACCGCCAGCGACGTCCGCCCGTCATTTCAATTCTCAGGCGCTGCAAAGGGTGGACGACTATTTCCGCCACGAGGTCGCCACCGCCAAGATTCCGGGTGCCGTCGTCCTGATCCAGCAGCACGGCCAGCCTGTCTTTCTTAAGAGCTTCGGCATGCGCAATGCGGCCAGCGCCGCGCCGATGACGCTGGACACGATCTTCCGCCTCTATTCGATGTCGAAGCCGATCACATCCGTGGCAGCGATGATGCTGGTCGATGACGGGCGGCTCAGGCTCGACGATCCCGTATCCAAATACATCCCGGCGTTCGCGGATGTGAAAGTCGCGCTGGCGGCACGCGACGGCAAAACTGTGCAATCGCTACAACCCCCGGCACGCTCGATCACAATCGAGGATCTGCTGCGCCACACCTCCGGCATTACCTACGGCTTCTATGGCGAAACCGCTGTGCGCAAGCTCTATGGGAGCTCGGATCTGTTCGAGGGAGACATCGATAACGCCACCTTCGCGAATCGTCTGGCGAAGCTGCCGCTGGCGGAGCAGCCGGGCACCGTGTGGGACTACGGCCATTCCGTGGATGTGCTGGGCCGCGTCATCGAGGTGGTCTCGGGGCAGACGCTCTATCAGTTCGAGAAGGAAAAGCTGCTCGATCCGCTCGGCATGCTCGATACAGCATTCTCGCTCACCGATCCGGAGAAGCGTGGCCGCGTTGTCGAGCCGCTGCCGCAGGATCGTTTCGACGGGCCGATCGCCGGGCTGGACGATCCCGTCCGTCCGAGGAGATGGGAATCCGGCGGCGCCGGGATGACCGGTACGATTGGCGATTATGCGCGGTTCGTGCAAATGCTGTTGAACGGCGGCACGTTCGACGGCCGCCGCTATCTGAAGGCCGAGACGGTGGCCTCGATGACGCGCGACCATCTCGGCCGGGAGATCGCGCACGATGATTTCTATCATCCCGGACCGGACAGCGGCTTCGGGCTTGGCTTTGCGGTGCGGGTATCCGCCGCACCGCCGTTCACGGCCGGCGAATATCGCTGGGACGGTGTCGGCGGCACCTTCTTCTTCGTCGATCCCAAGGACGACATGTTCGCGGTGGTGATGATGCAATCGCCGTTGCAGCGCGGCCGGATCGAGACCGAGGTGCGGCGCCTGATCTATCAGGCGCTCGCGCCGTAAAGCCGCAGTCTTACGCCGCGCGCACGATCTCCCGGACGTGGCCAATGGTTTCTTCAATCATCGCCGATGTCACGTCGAGATGGGTACAGGCGCGGATGCGGCCGTCCATCATGGCGAGCAGCACGCCGCGCTTGCGCAATTCGCCGACCATCTTCGCACCGGAGACGCCGGCTCCGTCAGGGGTGAAGAACACGAGATTAGTCTCGGGCTCCTGCACCGTTACGCCCTCGATCTGCGATAGCCCCCGCGCGAGCGCTCGCGCATTGGCATGATCATCGGCCAGACGCTCCACATGATGATCGAGCGCATAGAGACACGCCGCGGCGCACACACCGGCCTGGCGCATGGCGCCGCCGAGCCGCTGCTTCCAGCGCCAGACCTCGTCGATGAAGGCGGCACTGCCGGCGAGTACGCCGCCGATCGGCGCCCCCAGTCCCTTGGAGAAATCGATCCAGGCAGAATCCCAGCCTGCGGCCATTTCCGCGGGAGCAATGCCTGTCGCCACCGTCGCATTGAGCAGCCGCGCGCCGTCCATATGGGTTGCCATGCCGTTCGCCTTGGCAATGGCGGCGATCTCGTCGAGCGCGGCTTTCGTCCAGATCGTGCCGCCGCCGATATTGGCGGTCTGCTCCACGCTCACCACCGTCTGCGGCGGCTGGTAGCGGCTGCGCGGGTGCAGCGCGGCGCGCAGTGTGTCCGGCGTGAACTGGCCGTTATCACCCTTGAGCGGCATGATCTGGAAGCCGCCGAGTGCCGCGTGCGCGCCGCCCTCGCGGGAGATGATATGCGCGGTCTCGTGCGCCAGGATCTCATCGCCCGGCCGGCAGTGCACGAGGGTTGCCGCGACATTGCACATCGTGCCTGACGGCATGAATACCGCCGCTTCCTTGCCAAGAAGGCTGGCGACGCGCTCGCATAGCAGGTTGACGGTCGGATCATCGCCGATCTGCTCGTCGCCGACCTCCGCGCGGGCCATCGCCTCGCGCATCGCCGCTGTCGGGCGCGTCTGCGTATCCGATAGAAGATTGATCCGCACGGGCGGGGCGTTCGGATCTCGCGGAGGGGGGGTATAGAACATTGGCTGTGGTCCGC
Source organism: Bradyrhizobium sp. SZCCHNS1022 (assembly GCF_032484835.1). Classification (NCBI taxonomy): domain Bacteria; kingdom Pseudomonadati; phylum Pseudomonadota; class Alphaproteobacteria; order Hyphomicrobiales; family Nitrobacteraceae; genus Bradyrhizobium; species Bradyrhizobium sp. SZCCHNS1022. The sequence continues at coordinate 483,982 of NZ_JAUETT010000004.1, forward strand.
TTCAGGTCTTCAGGCTGCAAGCGGCGGATGTAGCCAGATATCCGGCCGGCGGGAAGGGGCCGTTTCGAACGGCACGGCAACCAGGGACGGCGCCTCGGCATAGTCGAACAGCCAAGGGTCCAACCGGCTCTGCCGCGACGGCGACAGGTAGAACGCGCTGTTCAATCCCGGCGGGCGCTGTCGCCGGACATTCCAACCGACATTCAAGGCAGCCCAGCCGATCAGCATGCTCCGCCACTCATCGGCGACCTCGCGCGCATCTTCGAAACAGTGCAAAAGCTCGAGCGCGTGCGGATCGTAAAGAAGCCGGGGGTCCGTAAACGTCAGCCCGCTCTCCAGATGCCGGATGACGTGGGCGGTGGGATCGGATTGAACGTGCCAGTCGGACCGTTCGAGAATGTCAAAGACCGTCGAAGGAAACGTGCCGTCGTTGAACCGGTAGCGAATTCCGGAGGGACGGCCGCGTAACGGGGGCGAGGCCCGCAGCGGCGGCAAGGGGGACGCAGTGACCGCCTCGGTCATCACCGCGCCAAAACCGATACTGCGCCTGTTGAACTCCATGGCGAACGCCCCGCTACTTTACGAACGCAAACATTGAATCACGGGACGGATTCGCTGTCAGCGGGGGGTAAGGCGATTTCGTGGCACCTGTTGCATTCGGGAATCGGTTGCCGATTCACGACAAAAGGCCCCGGCAACGCCGAGGCCTTTGACGACTGCAATTGGTGGCGGGCAAGCCGCCGGTCAAGATCAGCGCGAATAGAACTCGACGATCAGATGCGGCTCCATCTGCACCGCGAACGGCACGTCCGACAGGGCGGGGACGCGCACGAATTTCGCGGTCATCTTGGAGTGGTCGGCCTCGATGTAATCAGGCACGTCACGCTCGGCGAGCTGGGTCGCCTCGAGCACGAAGGCGAGCTGCTTGGAGGCTTCCTTGACCTCGATCACATCGCCCGGCTTGAGCATGTAGCTGGCGATGTTGACCTTGCGGCCGTTCACCTTGATGTGACCGTGATTGATGAACTGGCGCGCGGCGAAGATGGTCGACACGAACTTGGCGCGGAACACCGCCGCATCGAGCCGGCGCTCCAACAGGCCGATCAGGTTCTCGCCGGTGTCACCTTTCAGGCGGCCGGCCTCGACATAGATGCCGTGGAACTGGCGCTCGGAAATGTTGCCGTAATAACCCTTCAGCTTCTGCTTGGCGCGCAGCTGCACGCCGAAGTCGGAGAGCTTGCCCTTGCGGCGCTGGCCATGCTGGCCGGGGCCGTATTCGCGGCGGTTCACGGGGCTCTTCGGGCGGCCCCAGATATTCTGGCCCATGCGGCGATCGATCTTGTACTTCGCCTCACTGCGCTTAGTCATCGCGTCCTCTTTTCAAGTCGGAAGTCGTGGGTTGAGGAAACGCGCCCTCCTGTGTGGCCCGAGAGTGTCAGGCCACCGACAGGTCCGGCCCCAAAGCTTGCAAAGGGACGGACCACGGGTCGCGAAACGCTTCGCGGGCCGAAACGGCCCGCGAGCAGGGCGGGTTCTAGGCGAGAAACCGGTGGTTTGTCAAACCCTTCAGCTCCCATTTTGAGCCAGAATCCGACGAAAACCGGCCGCATCCGCCGGGATCAGAGGCCCAAATGGCTGCTGCCCCGCGCCCCGGCCACCCGCACCGGCTCTCGAAGGGCCTTGAGCTCGACCGCACGCAGCCCACGCAGCTCGGTTGCGATCTCGGTATTGAGCACCTGCTCCAGCTGGCTGAAAACCCGGGCGATCAGGGCCGCATCGGTCACCCGGTGGTCCCAGCGAATCATCACGGCGATGCTGCCGTCCGGCTTGGCCACGTCGAAGCTGAGGATATACGGCCCCGGGCTCAGCGCCTGCAGCTCGCCCCCGCCGTAGGCAGCAACGCCGGTGACGGCGAAAGTGCCGAACCAGTTGCCGCGCTGGCGTGCGAAATTCAGCCCGATCCGCCAGGCCAGCCGCCGCAGCGGCCAGGGCAGGTGCGTCGCCCGCATGATCTTGCGGAACATCGGCACCTCAGCGATCGGCGCCTCCTTGGCATGGCGGATCAGCCGGTCGACCTCGGTGAGCGCAAGCCGGTCCGGTCCACAAACGCACTGCGGCAGAACGCAAGGTTCCCCATCCTCGACGCGGGCGATTGCGACCATCGCCATGCTGCGCGGCAGCTCGTAGAAGCAGGGCCAGGGCCATTTGGCGTAGACGGTGCGCAGCGTCGGTTCGTCACGCGCGACGATCGCGAAGGCCTTGGCGAAAATCGCCGCGAAACCCGGCGGCTGGGCGAGCAGGCCGCGCGCCTCCAGCGGCGCACGGATGTTCAGCGACCGCGCCAGTGACACAAACGGCACGTCGCGTGACGCGTGCATCAGGTCGATGATGAGGCGGCGCGGCGGCGATATTTTCTTGCTCGTTCCGCGCATTCCTGTCCCGGACTCCCGAAAGGCTCGTTATGGTCTGGCCGGCCTCCCGCCAGCGACGTAGGGCTTGGCTAGCTACCGTTTATGGTGCCTGCGTGGCAAGCGGCTTCGTCTTGCAGGACAAATCGCCACGGGTCCTCAATCGCTTACTGTGCTGGGCTGGTCCCATCGGGAACTTCCGCCGCGCTGCAGGTAATCGGGGTAAGACCAAGACCAGCTCATCGGCGCTTGATTCCCTCAAAACTCGCCGCGATGCCGCGCTGAAACAGCGACCAGTCGAAGCCGAGCGCCAGCGCTACATAACCGCGTGCGATCATCGCATTCGCCTGCTCGGCGGTGCGCGCGACCCCGCCGATCGGCACGCCGCTTCGCAAGATGCCTTGCTCGGCGCGGGCCATCAGCTCCTGCACCTGCGGATCGTCGATCAGGCCGCGCTTGTCGATGGAGGTGGCGAGATCGCCGGGGCCGATCACGGCGATGTCGATGCCGGGCGTGGCCATGATCTCGTCGATGCGTTCGACTGCCTCGACATGCTCGATCGTGATCATGCAGATCATGTCGTCGTCGGCGCTCGCCATGTAGTCGGCCATCGAGACGTTCCAGCGGAACGGGGCATGGAACGGCCCCCACAGCCGCTCGCCGCGGGGTGGGTAGCGCAGGCTGCGCACCGCCTTCTCGGCGTCGGCCCGGCTCGAGATCATCGGAAAATTGATGCCGAGCGCACCGATGTCCATCGGCGCCTTCGCCAGATGCGGCTCGTTGGCGGCGACGCGCGCGAGCGGCACGCAAGGCGTGCCCGCCGTCGCCATGATCATGCCGTGGGCGGTCGAGAGGTCGATCGGCCCGTGCTCCAGATCGACGATGATCCAGTCCAGCGCCTGCGCCATGATCCGCACGGTCTGGATGCTCGGGATGGTGGCAATGGCGCCGAAGGTCGGGCGTCCCTCGCGCCAGGCCTGCTTGAGACGATTGAGCGGCGGCGCTGACATCGGCGTCACAACTCCAGGCGATCAGGCCGGCACGCGGCCGCCAAAGAATGGCGTGAAGGCCTCGCTCAGCCGATGTGATCTGTTCGAGGTGAAAACCATGGTGGCCCCGGCCGGGTCGGCCGTCGGGCCGGAAGGCCTCAGCAGATCCGAGACGCGGCGGGCGATCGCCGGCGCCGGGTCGATCCAGACGACCGGCCAGGGCGCGAGCCGCGTGAGACGGTCGAGCAGCAGCGGGAAATGGGTGCAGGCGAGCACGACGGTGTCGGTGCGATCAGCGGCGTCGGCGGCGTTGCCGACGAAGCAGGGCGCGATCTCGGCGGCAATGGCGCTGTCGGCCACGCTGCCCCCGCTCAGTGCGGCCTCGGCAAGCGCGGCAAGCTCCGGCGCGCCGACCAGCGTGACCTCGCAGCCGCCGGCGAAATCGCGGATCAGCGCGCGGGTATATTCGCGCTGTACCGTGGCCTTGGTGCCGAGCACGGAGACGCGCCTGGTCTTCGACTGCGCGCAGGCCGGCTTGATCGCCGGCACCGTGCCGACGAAGGGCACGCTATAGGCGGCGCGCAGCGGCGCCAGCACCTGCACCGAGGCAGTGTTGCAGGCGATCACGATCAGGTCTGGCCGATGCGCGGCGATCAGGTCCCCCATCAGCGGGACCACGCGGGCGATCAGCGCTTCCTGGGTGTGATGGCCGTAAGGGAAGAAGGCATCGTCGGCGACATAGACGTAATGCGCGTCGGGCCGCGCGCGGACTACCTCGCGCAGCACCGAGAGGCCTCCAAGGCCGGAATCGAAGACGAGAATCGTTGGGCGGATTGTCACGGGACGAGTGTAGCTGATTTGGTTCGCGGATTCAGGCGGTAATTGTGCGGGTTTTAGGGCGTCGCCGATGTCCAAGAACTCGCTGTCCTCCCGGCCTTGCGCCGGGACCTATAAGTCCTGGCGCAAGGCGGTTCGACTCGACGTTCGATGAGCGTGCGCCACAAGACTCCGTCCTGGAGCGGATACAATCCCGCGTCGGTGGACAACGGAGAGATGCAGGGCCGCCCTCTCGTTTTGGCGCGCTATCCACGATCTCACCGTCGTCCTGGCGAAAGCCAGGACCCATAATCCCAGGGAAATGTCGTTGTGGTTCGATGTTTCGACCAGCGTGCGGCAACGACTTCATCCTGTGGCTATGGGGCCCGGCTCAAGGCCGGGACGACACCGAATAGGCTGATCAGCCATTCGCGCATGACCTCACCGTCCCGCGGCACGAGGTGCCCGGGTTTTGCTGCGTCTCGCTCACCCCCTGAAACGAAGAGGGTGCAGGGAATGCCGGGTGAAGGCCTCACCCATGGCCCGCCTGCAACAAAGAAAGCAGGCGGCAGTCACCACAGGATCAGCCGGATCATCCGGCATTCCCTGCGCGACGGTTTTAACGGCTGCTTCGCGTTCTCCCCGGTGCGCCGGGCTTTTTGGCCACCGTCGTCCGCGCGAGGCGAAGCCTCGTCGCGAACTTGATACTAGCGTCGGAGTATCAGGACCGCGCGACTTGACCGTGCGCATCGACGCTGTTCGTCGGCGAGATGAACCCGCTGCAGCCTCGACACGCCCACCGCATCCCGCGCTCAACGTCCGTGACGATCGCGATACGTCCCCTCATATCGAGGCGGGATGGAGCGAAGCATACACGATTTCCGAAAAAGCGAAAGATCAAAATTCTGAAATATAGAAATTTGCAGCGCTTGTGGGTCGTGCGCCCGCATCGATCCGGCGCGACAACTAATCGCATTCCAGCGCGCGCTGCGCCGCCGCCACGGCGCGGTCGACGTCGGAGGTGCTGGTCTGCCAGTTGCAGACGGAGACGCGCATGCAGCGTTGGCCGCGCCAGGTGGTGCCGCCGAAGAAGGCTTCGCCTGACGCGGTGATGCGTGCGGTGATCGCGTCGGTGCGGCGATCATGGTCCTCATCGGTTGCGCCTGGCTGCGGATCGAAGAAGCGGACGAGGCCCTGGTTGATCACGGGCTCCCACATCACCTGCGCGCCGGGCAGGCCGCCGATCCGCATCACCAGCGCATGGGCCTGCGCGCAGCAGCGATCGATCAGGTCGGCGACGCCGGTCCGGCCGAGCTGGCGCAGTGCCGCGTAGGTCGGAACGCCGCGGCCGCGCCGCGACCATTCTGGATTCCATTCGATCTGGTCGCGCGCATCGTCGACGAACTGGGTATAGCTGGTCCGGTGCGAGAAGGCGCTGCGATGAGCGTCCGGATCGGCGACGAAAGCATAGCCGCAGTCGAACGGCGTGTTCAGCCATTTGTGGCCGTCATTGGTCCAGGAGTCTGCGTCTTCCACGCCGCGCACGAGGTGGCGATGCTTTGGGCTCGCCGCGGCCCACAGGCCGAACGCGCCGTCGATGTGCACCCAGGCCCCTTGGTGGTGGGCGAGCGGGATCAGTTCGGCAAACGGATCGAAGGCTCCGATGTTGAGGTCGCCGGCGTGCAGCACGACGATGGTCGGTTGCGATGGCGCGGATTCCAGGGCCCGCGCGAGCACATCGGGCTCGAGCTGGCCGCTGGAATTGCAGGGCAGGGCGGTGATCGCGCGCTTGCCCAGGCCCAGCATGCGGATCGCGCGCTCGACCGAACCATGCCGCTCGCTGCTGGTGAGGATACGGAGTTGCGGCGCCCCAGTGAGCCCTTGCTCTTCGACGTCCCAGCCGGCACGCTCGAGCAGCCGATGACGGGCGGCGGCGAGGCAAGTGAGGTGGGCCATCTGGGTGCCGGTGACGAACGCAAAGCTCGCCGTTGGCGGCAGGCCGAACAGGCTCTTCAGCCACATGCCCGCGACCTCCTCGATCACGGCTTCGGCCGGCGCACAGGCATGGATGGCGGCGTTCTGGTCCCAGGTCGACACCAGCCAGTCGGCCGCAAGCGCGGCCGGCAGGGTGCCGCCGATGACCCAGCCGAAGAAGCGTCCGCTGGTGCAGCCGAGCAGGCCGCCTTCGGCATCGCGCACGAGATCGTCGATCACCTCGGCCGCATCGGTGCCGCGCTCCGGCAATGGCCGGGCGAAGCGGGCGCGAAGCTCGGCAAGGCCTGCCGTCGCATTGACGGGGCTCACCTCGGCATTCGAGAGGTGACCGAGCGCGTGCGCGAAGGCGCGCTGCAAAGCCGGACTGAAGGGTTCGCCACTCGACATCGTCATCTCTTGTGCGGTCTCTTGCAAGCTGATGCGGATCGCGCTTGAGATAGCATCGCGGTCCAATCGGGGCTCGCCGGAATCGGACTCCGTCCTGCCGCGATGCTGGAGAGCGATCATGCTCGATGCGAAGGAATGCGAACGCGCGCGGGTGGCGCGGGATCGGCACTACGACGGCCGCTTCTTCATCGGCGTCAGGACCACCAGGATCTATTGCCGTCCGGTTTGCCCGGTGCGGCCGGCGAAAGCCGGCAATGTCAGCTTCTATCCGTCCGCTGCGGCGGCAGAGGCAGCCGGCTTCCGTCCTTGCCTGCGCTGCCGGCCCGAAACCGCACCGTTCTCACCAGCGTGGCAGGGCACGCGGACCACGGTCGCACGCGCGTTGCGCTTGATCGATCGCGGCGCGCTCGACGAAGCGAGTGTCGAGGATCTGGCGGCGCGTCTGGGCATTGGAGCCCGCCATCTCAACCGGCTGTTTCAGCGGCACCTTGATGCAAGCCCGGTGCAGGTCGCGCAGACCGCGCGCGTGCAGCGTGCCAAGCGCCTGCTCGACGAGACCGATTGGCCGATGACGGCCATCGCGTTGCAGGCCGGCTTCGGCAGCCTGCGACGCTTCAACGCGGTGTTCGCCGCGGTCTATCGGCGCCCGCCCGGAGAGATCAGAAGGGCGCACCGGAGCTGATCCGCGTTTCATGATGGCGCGGTTGATAACGCGGAGAGCCGCGCCTCATCAATGAATGATCTTCACCGCCAGCCCCGGCCGCCATCCGCGCACTCCGCCACCCGCCCACCTGAATGCATGCAGGCGCGATAGAGTGATGGCTCGACGAAGCGGCCGGCCCAGATGCCGCGGCCGGCGCGGCGCGCCGCCAACTGGTCGGCGGTGTAGGCGCCGTGCGAATATTGCGGTTCCTCGACGGCGAGCCCGCGCGACACCAGCATCTGGCCGAGATCGATGCGACCGACCATGCAGCGGGCGACGATGCGGCCGTAACGATCGCCGTCCAACGGCGTGCAGCGGACTGTCTTTGCCTTGGTGAAATTGTAGAGCGCAAGCGCGGCCTGCTGGCCGCAACGATAGGGCCGTCGGTCGCGGCCGCGGCAGGTCTGCGTGCTCTCGGGCGCATCGACGCCCCACAGCCGGATGCGATCGTCATGGATGTCGAGCGTGTCGCCATCGACCACGCTGGCTTGGCCGATCAGATCGCGGCCGATCAGGTCGCGCGCGTGGGCCGGCAGCACATGGAGGGCGAGGACGAAGGCGCAAGCGAGGCGCTTCAATTGGTCGTACAAGATGGAGACCTCGGAGTTCGCGCATCACTCGTCGCTCGCGCGACATCAGCAGCAGGAAACAGCGAATCGGATTTTCGATGCTGCCGTTCCGAATGCGGCCGATTTCCCGTTCGACAGCGCAGGCGCGCATGCCGGCAGATCAGCGCTGGAAGCTCAGTTTCTCGAGCCGCGCATGGCGCGCCAGCGCGTGCGCGATCAGGGTGTTCAGCAGCTCGGGTTGGGGCAGGCCGGTGGCCTCCCACATCTTCGGATACATGCTGATATTGGTGAAGCCCGGCAGCGTGTTGACTTCGTTGACGTAGACGTCGCCGCCGCTGACGAAGAAATCGACGCGCGCCAATCCCTCGCAGCACAACACGCCGAACACCTCGACCGCGAGCTTCCGGATGCGTTCGGCCAAAGCGGGGTCCAGCTGCGCCGGAACGTGCAGCGAGGCACCGCCGGCGTCGGTGTACTTCGCCTCATAGGAATAGAAGCCGTGCTGCCCGGCCGGGACGATCTCGCCGAGCTCGGAGGCGCTGACCTTGCCGTCGGCATCTTCCAGCACGGCGCATTCGATTTCGCGCACGGGGGCGATGCAGCGTTCGATCAGGATCTTGCCGTCGTAACGCAACGCGAGCTCGCAACTCGCCGCAAATTCCCCGGCGCTGCGCGCCCGGGAGATGCCGACGGAGGAGCCGAGATTGGCGGGCTTGACGAACAGCTCACGCGCGCCGGTCGCGCGAGCCGCATCTTCGTAAGTGACTGGCGCCGCGGCGGTCATCGTGATGTACGGCACGATTGGCAGACCCCCATCCCGCAGCAGGCGCTTGGCGACGTCCTTGTCCATCGACGCCGCCGATCCCATCACGCGCGCGCCGACATAGGCGACGTCGGCGAGTTCGAGCGCGCCCTGGACGGTGCCGTCCTCGCCATTGGGGCCGTGCAGCACCGGAAACACGACATCGAAGGCGGCAAGCTCGCGCACGCTGGCCGCATCCTTTTCGACCACCAGCGCGCGGCCCCGGCCGCCCGGCAGCAGCACCAGATCGGGCCCATCGGCTGGAATCACCAGGGCCGGGCTCGCCTTGTCATTGGCCGCATCGGCGATGACCCAGCGGCCGTCGCCGGTGATTCCGACCAGCGTGATCTCGTAGCGATCCGGGTCGAGCGAACGGTAGATGTTGGCGGCAGACGCCCGGGAGACATCGTGCTCCGCGGAGCGACCGCCGAACAGGATCGCGACTCTCGTCTTGCGCTGTGCCATCGGTTTCTTCCGGATTGCGGCGGATGTCATGCAAGGGCCTGTTTATAGGGGAACGATTTGCGCCGCAATCGGCGCTGCGTGATCCCTTTGCCCGCGAGATGCGCGGGTGCTAATCTTACTCCATGATGACGACCTCCCATATCGCCTCGGTCTTCTTCCTGAGACGCTGACGTCGGCGCCTGCGCGACGCAGGCGGTGCAGCGGCGCGGGGCCGATCGGCGTGCCTCGCGTCAGACCACATAGACCCGGCCCGCCGGTCGCTGCACAGCGACGGTGCTTGGCTTCGAGCGGTATGAGGATTCTCCATATGAATAGTGATGAGACCACGCGTGCGCTATCGTCTGCGCAGATCATGCAATTTGTTCGCGACGGCTTCATTCGTGTCGAGAACGCTTTTTCCAGCGAGCTCGCGGCTGTTTGCAGGGCGATCCTATGGCGCGATCTGCCTTGCGCGCCGGATGATCCGTCGAGCTGGACGCGTCCGGTGATCCGGCTCGGCTATTATGGCGACGAGCCGTTCGCTTGCGCGGTGAACAGCCCCGTGCTGCATGCGGCGTTCGATCAGCTGGTGGGCGTCGGACGCTGGCGGCCGCGCCACGACCTCGGCACCTTCCCGGTGCGGTTTCCACATGCTGACGATCCCGGCGATGCGGGCTGGCACATCGATGTCAGCTTTCCCGGGCCGAGCAGCAGCTGGGACGAACGGCGTGATTTCTCCGATTGGCGCGCCAACGTGACCTCGAAAGGGCGGGCGCTGTTGATGCTGTTCCTGTTCTCCGACATCGGCGAGGACGATGCCCCGACGAGGATCAAGCCCGGATCGCATCGCGACGTCGCACGATGTCTCGCACCGGCCGGAGACGGGGGGCTGTCGCTCGGCACGCTCGGTCAGTTCTGCGCGGGGCTGCGGCGGACCGAGGTGCTCGCCACCGGCAAAGCGGGCGATGTCTATCTCTGCCATCCGTTCCTGGTGCATGCGGCGCAGATGCATCGGGGCAGGGCGCCCCGCTTTCTGGCGCAGCCGCCGTTGCATCCGGCCGAGCCGCTGCGGCTGGACCGGCCGGATGAGGAGACGTCTCCGGTCGAGCGCGCGATCCGGGAGGCGCTGCGCGAGTCCGAATAGTGCGGTGACGGCTCACCCTGCCGGCACGATCTGGCGTGCCGGCAAGGTCATCGCGATGACGCCGATGAGCACGAAGGCGAGCCCGAGCCACGCCGTCGGCGACAGCTGCTCGCCCAGCGCGACGATGCCGATTGTGACCCCAATCGGCACCCGCAAGTAGGACTGTGCGGTGGCGCCGACCGAGCCGAGCGTCTGCAGGAGGCGGAAATAGATCACCAGCGCGAGCGCGGTTGAAAACACCGACAGGGCGAGCAGCGCGACGATCGACTGCCGCGAAGGCGCGAGCGTCCAGGGATGATCGACGAGGAGGGCGAGCGGGATGAGCACGGCGCTGCCGGATAGCAGCGAGCCGGCAGCGGGCAGCATCGGGTCGAAGCCCTTGAAGCTTTTGCCGACGATCGCGGCACCCGCATAGCAGACGGTGGCGGCGACGATCGCAAGCTGCGCCAGCAGCGCGTGACCGATCTCCGAAAGCGCTTGCACGCCGATGATCAGGCAGATGCCGATCAGCCCCGCCACCACGCCGACGAGCTTGCGCGGGCTCACCGGCTCATGATGCGTCACGCAAGCGGTCAGGAGGAAGGTGAAGATCGGCGAGGTCGAGTTCAGGATGGTGGCAAGGCCGGCGTCGGTCACCTGTTCGGCCCAGGCGATCAGCGTGAACGGCACCACGCTGTTGAGCCCGGCCTGGACCGCGAAGCGCCGCCACGTCGCGGCATCGCGTGGCCAGGCGACGCCGCGGGCGCGGATGAGACCTGCGAGCACAAGGCCCGCGATCAGCGTGCGCGCCGCGATCAACGTGACCGGCGGGATGGTCTCGACCCCGATCCGGATGAAGGTGTAGGACGCGCCCCACAGCGCGGAGAGCGCAAGCAGGAGCGCGAGCTCGCGCGGAAGGGAGGATTGGTCGGACATGGTCGTGGCGATCGTTGGCTGCGGTGGCCGAGCAATAGCCGCCCGTGCTGTCGCAACGCTTCGATGCCGATCGAATATTATCGGTGAGCACGCTTCCGCCTTGGCTCTTCGAGCTTCGGCGGACAAGTCGCTTTGCCCACCCTACCAAACTGTTTGTTCATCGTCATTGCGAGGAGCCGAAGGCGACGAAGCAATCCAGGCTTCCTTCGAAGGGGCTGGATTGCTTCGCTTCGCTCGCAATGACGGGCTGAGAGCGGCCGCCGTGACTTTGCTGAGCGATCAGTCCAACTAACCCGCCGGCATGCTCTTCTCGACCAGCCGCACCCAGTAGGAGGCGCCGTGGGTCAGGACGTCGTCGTTGAAGCGGTAGGCCGGGTGATGCAGTTCGGCGCCCTCGCCGATGCCGAGGAAGACGAATGCGCCGGGGCGCTCCTCCAGCATGAAGGCGAAATCCTCGCCGCCCATCCGCGGCAGGGCCTGGTCGTTGACGCGCTCGGGACCGGCGATGTCACGGGCGACATCGGCCGCGAACGCCGCCTGCCGCGCATGGTTCATCGTCACCGGATACATCCGCGTGTAGATGGTCTCGGCTGAGCCGCCATAGGCCCGCGCGGTGGCATCGGCAACTTCGGCGATGCGCCGCTCGACGAGATCGCGGATCTCCGGATCGAGCGTGCGCACCGTGCCCTTCATCTCCACCGTCTCGGGGATGACGTTGAAGGTGGTGCCGCCGTGGAAGGCGCAGATCGAGATCACGGCTGATTTCAGCGGATCGACGTTGCGCGCCACGATCGACTGCAGCGCGCCGACGATCTGGGCACCGATCAGGATGCTGTCGACCGCCTTGTGCGGGCCGGCGCCGCCATGGCCGCCCTTGCCGGTGACCTTGATCTCGATCGCATCGGCGGAGGCGAGCATCGCGCCCGGTGAGAGCGTGAAATGGCCTGCCGGCAGGCCGGGCATGTTGTGCATGCCATAGACTTCCTGGATGCCCCAGCGCGTCATCAACCCGTCGTCGATCATGGCCTTGCCGCCGGCGCCGCCTTCCTCGGCCGGCTGGAAGATCACGATCACGGTGCCGTCGAAATTGCGGGTCTCGGCGAGATGCTTGGCGGCGCCGAGCAGCATCGTGGTGTGGCCGTCATGGCCGCAGGCATGCATCACGCCGGGCGTTTTCGACGCATAGGGAACGCCGGAGGTCTCCAAGATCGGCAGCGCGTCCATATCGGCACGCAGGCCGATGGTGCGGCCGGAGGCGGTGTTGCGGCCGCGGATCACGCCGACCACGCCGGTGCGGCCGATCCCGGTCACCACCTCGTCGCAGCCGAAGGCGCGCAGCTTGTCGGCGACGATGCTGGCGGTGCGATGCACCTCGTAGAGCAACTCGGGATGTTCATGGAAATCGTGGCGCCAGGCGGCCATGTCGTCGGCGAGCGCGGCGATGCTGTTGATGATGGGCACGAGAGAAACAACTCACTGTCTGGACGGAGAAGCGCGCAAGAGCGCGCGTTCGAATGCGCCGGCCAACTATGACCCGGCGTCCCAGACGATGCAAGTTTCAGACCGCGCGGCTGTGCCGGAAGCGGGGCCTCAGGCGGGTGAAGGCGGCGTCACCCGCGGATATTTGTTCTCGGGCGGAATGATCAGCCGCAGCGCTCGCAGCCGCGGTTCCCGCCAGTCCATGATCAAGGCCCCGCAGACCGCACATTCGGCGCGTTCCGGCGTTGCCGCCGCCGACAGCGATTCCGCGACCTCGTAAGAGGCTCCGCAATTCGGACAGCTCACGCTGAAGATTTTCATCGCCATCGTCTCCGGTTCCGACGTTCGCGCCACCTCGCGGCGTCTGCGTTCTGCGAACTTCGGAATCATAGCGGCACGAACAGATCATTTGATCCTCGTGCGGCATCGAATTCGAAAGTTCCGCTGAAGCGCGGGCTGGCAGCTGATAGGAACCTCAACTTCGCCGCGCGCGCATTGAACTCGATCAATGTGCGGATGAACAATTGGCGATTCAGCCGCAGCAGATGGCAGCGCCGTTGCGGCGGTCAGGACGCCGCGTCGTCCGACCAGGGCGTCGTGGCGTGTTTGAAGCTGCGCCACGCCTTGCGCAGGGGCCCTTCGACCCCGAGCATGGCATGGGCCTGCCAGCCGGTGATCGCGGCGGCGGCGATTGCGCCGTCGGTCGATTCCATGCCGAGCCCGGACAAGAGGCCCGCGGTCACGGCCATGTCGTTGTAGTGGCCGAGTTGCTCCTGCAGGCCGGCGAGCTTCTCGGAATATTTCTTGGTGGCTTTGCGCTCGGCGAAGAAGGGCAGCAGGAAATCGACGCTGTAGCGCAGCTTCTTCAAGGCGAGGCGCACCCTGTGGCGCTGCTCCGGCGGCAGCGATTTGAAATGCCGTCCGCGCTTCAGCAACTTCTGATGCCGCTCCGACAGGATATGGCCGGCGAAGCCGATCGCAGGCTCGGCCAATTGCCCGAGCGTCTCCGGCGAGACGTCGCTGCGCCAGCCGCGGCTCTCGATCCATTCGCCGAGGCCGAGCAGGAAGATCGCGCAGCGCCGCTCGGACAGCGCGTGGCGCAGCCTGCGATAGCCGAGACTGCGCTGCCGCTCGGCGAGCTCGCGCAAGCTGTCGAACCCCGCCACGGTGGGGCAGTTTTCGGCGATGGCGGGCAGGGTGGAGGTCAGGAACACGTCCCAGTCGCGCGCCGCGGAGAGACTTTGCGCGAGCCATCTCGCATCCGCAAGCAGGCCGGCGAGCCTGCCGTTGCCGCCGACCGAATGCATCAGATGCAGCGCCGCGCGCAGCCGGCGCAGCGACACGCGCAGCTGGTGCACGCCTTCCGGATCGCGGCCGTCTTCGGCCGCCGGCACCGCCTGGAGCAGATGGTGGAAGCAGCCGCGCAGGATGATGGCGAAGGTCTCGTCGAGCGACACCGCCGGATCGAAATGCAGCTTGCGCGGCTTCTCCGCGCCCGGTGGTTCGTCCGCGGCAAGGTCATAGCCGCGCGCCGACTTGCTGCGGATCGATGGACGCAGCCGGTCGTGCTCGGCGAGCCGGAGCGCGATCTCGTAGATCGCCGCGGTGCTGCCGCTCTTCAACTCCAGCTCGATCTCGCTGACCGGCAGGCTGCGCTCGCCTGCGATCAGCGCGCCATGATCGAACGCGATCTCGACCGTGCCGGACGGCAGCTCGATGATGCGCTGGTGACGATGGACGTCGGTCACGAACACGGTCTCGAGCGGGGCGGCTTGCAGTTCCTCCCGCAACTCTTCCGGAATGAGCGGCGTCGCCAGCGCGAGGTCCGGCGCGAGCGAGGGCACCGTGGCCTCCCATTCGGCGCGGCGCAGCGGATCGCCGGTGCGCTGCGCCTTCACCGTTTGCACGAAGCGCGCGCCACTCTGGCGCACCCGCAGGCTCAGGCCATTGCGCCACAGCGTGCGCTCCGGCGTGTCGTAATAGACCGATTTCAGATGCTTGCGCGCGCCCCTGTTGCGCGCATGCGCCGCGATGATCGCCGCGTTGTTGAAGCCCGCCAGCTGATCCGCATCGACCAGCAGCTTGAGCTCGATCTCGCTGCCGGGAGCAGCGACATTCGGCCGCACGACATCGGTGGACGTTGGAGATGTTGCCGCATCCGGCGTCGTTGTGTCGGTCGCCGCCGCTGCAGTAGCCGTGTTGTCCTGTTTCACCGCAGCGATATCCGTGTCGGCCGCAGCACCGTTTGGGCGCGGAGGACTATCAGGTCCGGGAGCAGCACGCAGGCTGTCGCGGACCGATGCTGTCGCATCAGAATCCGGCATGCTCAGTCTGTAACAGTTTGATGACAATCGCCCATAGCTATAGTCGATATGCCTGCAAAGTAACAGAAGAAAACCTTGCAGCGGATGACAGCTGCAATGCAGGGTGTATCCTCGCGAGGTGGCGCGCTTTTTGCTAACTGCTTCAGCGCGATAGGCTGGAGCCCGCGGCTCACTTGCGAGCGAATGGCGCGAATGCGTGCAGGCACAATGCACAGCAGGCCCATCAAAATCCTGTGCCGAGCCGGCTCTTCGCCCTTGCTCGGGCCTTGCGCATGCACGGAACCCGACCTCGCCTTCGGAGATTTCATCTCGGAACGCATGCGCCGGATCTCACGTGCATGTCCTCGGATCGCACGGAGTCGGGAATGACGAGTGGAGCGGAGGCGAGCGTCACCGATCGGCCGAATGCGGGCAACTCGTCACCTTCACGCCGGCGCGCTTTTCGGTGCGGCCGACGGCGATCAATGTGTTCGTGCCAGCTCACGCAATCATGATCGGCGGCACGAGGCCAATCATCACAGCGCGCGCCGTCTGCGTGCGCCGGGCCACATCCGCGCCAGCGTCTCGTCCTGCTTGATCAGCGCATGCCAGAGCGTCGCCGCAACATGCAGGGCAACCACGGCATAGACGAAGTAGGCGAGGGTACCGTGCGCGATCTCGCCGGCATGCGCGATCTCTTTGTCGCCGGCGAACAGGCGCGGCCAGCTGAAGGTGCCGAAATATTTCAGCGAGTAGCCGCCGGCGGAGGAGAACATGTAGCCGGTGACCGGCATCGCGAACAGGATGAGATAGAGCGCCCAGTGATTGAGGCGGCTGGCGAGCCGCACCAGCGGCCCGAACGATGTCGGCTCGGGCGGCGCCGTTGTTGCCGCGCGCACCATTACCCTCAGGATGGCAAGGACAAACAGCGTCACGCCGAGCGACTTGTGCAGCTCCAGGAGTTCGCGCCTGGGCGAAGTGCCCGGCGGCTGCAGCCCGCAATAGAGTCCGATCAGCATGGCCGCGATGAACAGCGCCGCGGTGGCCCAATGTATCCAGCGCAGCAACGGATTGTAGGCGGCGGTCTCCGACGTCATGGCATCCTCAACATGAATGAGTCTGCGCGGAGCCATAATGCGCCGGCAGCGACAAGTCGAAGTGTCAGAGGTCGACGAGGCGTCGTCGGACAACCTGTCGCAGGTGTTCTGCCGTCACATTCGGGTGATCACGTCGGGCCGCGAGGTGAGCCGGTCAAGGGACTGCACCATGCGCTTGCCTTGGTCTTCCTTGGAATGTCTGCACCGCCGATCCGCTCAGCCCACTTTGGCGTTCTTCTTCGCTCGATGCCCTTCGCCGGGTTTTCCTTCGGCCGCCGCCGCATGGTATTTCCGGCGGATCTCCGCGATGTCGACGCGCGCCGGCGGCAACTTCAACCCCATCTCGTTGATGGTATCGCTGACGATCTGCGAGATCGCGAGGTTGCGGAACCATTTGTGATTCGATGGAATGACATACCAGGGCGCCTGCTTGGAGCTCGTCGCCGCCATCGCATCTTCATAAGCCTCGATGTATTGCGGCCACAGCTCGCGTTCTGAATAGTCGCTTTCACTGATCTTCCAGTGGCGGGACGGATCGTCGAGCCGCTGCTTGAAGCGGGCCAGTTGCTCCTCCGGGCTGATGTGGAGGTAGAACTTCAGTATGGTGGTGCCGTTCTGGGACAGCATCGACTCGAAGTCGTTGATGAGGTCATAGCGCTTTGACCAGACCGATTCCGGGACCAGCTTATGGACCCGTACGACGAGAACATCCTCGTAGTAGGACCGGTTGAACACCACCACTTCGCCCTTGCCCGGCGTTCGCAGGTGGGCACGCCAGAGGAAGTCGTGAGCGGCCTCGTCTCTGCTCGGCTGCTTGAATCCGAACACGGACGTTCCTTGCGGATTCATTCCGCTGAACAAGTGTCGAATGACACCATCCTTGCCCGCCGCATCCAGCGCCTGCAACACCACCAGCAGGGATTTGTTGCCATCGGCGTAAAGCAGATATTGCAATTTATCCATGCTCTCGACATGGGCCTGGATCTCGGGGAGCGCCTTCTCATGCGACTCGTGTTTCCCGGTGTAGGACGCATCGATTTTCGACAGGCGCGGCTTCTCACCGCGCTCGACTGCAAACTTCTTGCGATAATCCATGTTGCTGCTCCAGATTTACGCGGCCGCGTGCGACCGCAACGGCTGGTTCACAATGCTGGCGCTGCTGACCTGCCGGGAGGTCCGGTAGCTTGCGAAGCGCTCGGTGATCAATCGGACACCGCCCAGCACGAACATCCAGGCGAGGCTGTACGCCCACACCCACCCGATCAGGGACCAGCTGATTGCGGGAACGAGCCAGCCGAAGCGGCACATCAGCATCGCCAGCAATTGGGTCGCCACGATCGCGCCGATCAGCGGCATCGCCGGGAATGGCGGCGTAAAGAACCAGCGCTCGGTGCGGGTCACGAACAGCAGCAAATGGCCGCCCACGACGAGCTGCAGGAACAGGATGGTCTGCAGCTGCCCCGCGGTTGCCACTCCAAAATACGGCTGCAAGTGAGGATGCGAAAGCACCCTGGTGCCGATCAACAGCAGGCCAAACGATTCGATGATGGAAAACAATCCCAGCACCGCCGCTACCCCAAGCAGCCGAGGCATCTGCCAGCGGATCGGCTTTTCGCTCACCGCCGTGTTGTCGTAGGCGATGGTCATGATCGGCACGTCGTCGAGTAGCGACATGATGACGATCATGACGGCGGTCAGCGGCGCGAAGTCGAGAAAGATGGTGGACAGCACGACCAGGAACATGATGTCCATCGTCAACGCGACCCGGTAGATCGTATAGCTCGTGATCCGTCCGAAGATACGTCGCGCCTCGTCGATCGCGTTATTGATCACCGACAGGCCGGGGGCGGTGAGGATCAGGGCGGCGGCGCCGCGCGCCGCGTCGGTCGCGCCGGAGACGGCCGTGCCGCAATCGGCTTGCTTCAGCGCGGGTGCGTCGTTGACGCCGTCTCCTGTCATGGCGACGAGGTGGCCGCGTGCCTGCAGTGCCTTCACGATCGCGTATTTGTGTTCCGGGAAGACGCGCGCGAACCCGTCGGCCCGTTCAATCGCGTCGGCGATGTCCGGCGGCACGTTGTTCGGATCCATATTTTTCGGAAACGCATCGGCCGCCGGGATGATGTGTGTGCCCATGCCGAGCTGCCGTGCGGTCTCGATCGCAATCGCGGTGTCGTCGCCCGTCACCATCTTGACACGCACGCCTTTTGCGTTCGCCAGGTCGATCGTAGCCTTTGAATCGTCGCGTGGCGGATCGAACATCGGCAGAATGCCGAGCAGCGACCAGCTCTTGCCTCCGTCTTCGGAGCGAGCCACGCCGAGGGCCCGCGACCCCTTTGCGGCAAGGTCGTCCACGGTTCTCTTAACTTGCTGCACGATGTCAGCAGAGGGGCTCGCGACCTCGACGATGACCTGCGGCGCTCCCTTTGTTACGACGAGCGTCTTCCCCTGGCCGTCGACGATCGTCGCCTCGGTTCGCTTGGTCACCGGGTCGAACGGAACAAATTTCACCTGCCTGCAGGATTTCAGACGGCGCTGATCCCTCAGGGCGCCGATTACTGCGGTATCGATCGCGTCGGCATCTTCGATCTTCGAGGCCAGTGCTGCGGCTAAAATGCAGTCCTGACCATCGCTGGCGGAAAACAGGATTGGTTCGCCGAGGGTGAGCTGGTTCTTGGTCAGGGTTCCCGTCTTGTCGGAGCACAAGATGTCGACCCCGGCCATTTCCTCGATCGCGGAGAGCTTGGAGACGATTGCCTTTTCCTTCGACAGGGCGAGGGCGCCGAGGGCCATCGTAATGGAGAACACGGCGGGCATGGCGACGGGAATCGAGGCCGCCAGCAAGACCAGCACGAACTGCAAGATCCGAAGCGCGTCGGCCAGCCCCCAATCGTCGGCGATCACGATGTCATGGTAGACCCTGACCGAGATCATGATCAGGGCCAAGGTCACCGCGACCACGATGAGAAAGTTCCCGATTTCAAACATCGCCTTTTGCGCGTGGCTGATTGCGCCCGCTCGAGCGACCAACTGCGCGGTCCGGCCGAAGAAGGTGTTGGCGCCGGTCGCTATAACGACCCCTTGCATCTCCCCCTGCTTGACCACGCTGCCGGAATAGGCCTCGTCTCCGACCTTCTTCGTCACCGGCAGGGATTCTCCGGTCAGCGCCGCCTGATCGATTGACGCATAGTCTCCGCCGATGAGGCGAAGGTCGGCGGGAACGATGATGCCCAGCCGCACATTGACGACATCGCCCGGAACGAGCGTGGCGGCTTGGATCGTCTGCCACTTGCCATCGCGCAGCGCCGTCGCTTTCGGAGCAAGACCTTTCTTGAGGGCGGCCAACGCGTTGGAAGCCTTGTGATCCTGCCAGAACTCCAATCCGGCGTTGAAGATCAACAGGCCGCCAATGATCGTAAAGTCGTCCCAATGACCGATGATGGCCGAGACGATCGCTGCCGCCTCGATCATGTAAGCGATCGGCCCCGTGAAATATTTGAGGACGCGGCGCGCTAGGCTGGGTTCCTTTTCGACGATGGCATTGGGGCCATATTGGGCAAGCCGCTTCTGGGCCTCGGCGCTGCTGAGTCCTCGGCTCGATTGAACCCCGAGCGCCGTCAACACGTTTTCAATCGGCGCTTTTTCGAGATCGTCTGCGGGATTCGCCATAACCACGGACGGTGAGTCAGTCGACTGCAAAGCGAGGGTGGGCATGAACTCCTCCGCCGTTCCAGTGTCAGGCCGCTGCCGGCAATTTCAATCCTATGATCTCAACCCGATTTTTCGTCGCAAAATATCACATCCTGAATGCAACTTCAGGTTTTGAGTACTTGCCTTGACTTGTGTCAAGTCCCTCTGGATGCCGGCTTCCTGTTTTGCATGCCTTATTGCCTGTGCAGATCGACTGCGGAGGGATGATCTTGAGGCAGGAAGTTGCGGCAGCGCAAACAGCAGTTAGTACCGCTGCGTCGGTCCGCTACGTCATCAATTTCGGAGAGCCAATTGCGCCGTGAACGATGACCTGCGCGACGGCGACGCCAAGCTCGATGCGCGCCGGCTCGCACAGGAGGCGCAATGCCGGCGGCCGTTCAAGGTCAGGCAATACAATTGTGAGGACGCAGGCTGGGCCGCGTCTGATTCGTCGTCCAAGCAGGGCGTTGTGCGAGGAAGAGGCCTCACGCTTCCCCGAACACGCGCCTGAAGATCGTGTCGACGTGCTTCAGGTGATAGCCGAGGTCGAACTGCTCGTCGATGTCCGCGTCGGTGAGATATTTCTTCACGTCGGCGTCGTTCTTCAGCAGCGTCTTGAAGTCGCCTTCGCCACGCCAGACCGGCATGGCGTTGCGCTGCACGAGCTTGTAGGCGTCCTCGCGGCTGGCGCCCTTCTGTGTGAGCGCGATCAGCACGCGCTGCGAGTGCACGAGGCCGCCGAGCTTGTCGAGGTTCTTCGCCATGTTGGCGGGGTAGACCAGCAGCTTCTCGATCAGCCCGGCGAGCCGCACCAGCGCAAAATCGAGCGTCACGGTCGCATCGGGGCCGATCATCCTCTCGACCGAGGAGTGCGAAATGTCGCGCTCATGCCAGAGCACGACGTCCTCGAGGGCCGGCGTCACGTAGGCGCGCACCATGCGCGACAGCCCGGTGAGGTTCTCCGACAGCACCGGATTGCGCTTGTGCGGCATTGCGGAGGAGCCCTTCTGCCCTTCGGAGAAGAACTCCTCGGCTTCCAGCACTTCGGTGCGCTGCAGATGCCGGATCTCGGTGGCGAGCCGTTCGACGGAGGAGGCGATCACGCCGAGCGTCGCAAAATACATCGCGTGGCGGTCGCGCGGGATGACTTGCGTCGAGATCGGCTCAGGCGTGAGGCCCATCGCCTTCGCGACGTGCTCTTCCACCCGCGGATCGATCTGCGCGAAGGTGCCGACGGCGCCCGAGATCGCGCAGGTCGCGATCTCCTTGCGCGCGGCGACCAGCCGGTCACGGGCGCGGGAGAATTCGGCATAGGCGTAAGCAAGCTTCAGCCCGAACGTGACCGGCTCGGCGTGGATGCCATGGGAGCGGCCGATGCTCGGCGTCACCTTGTGCTCGAAGGCACGCTTTTTCAACGCGGCCAGCAGGCGGTCGAGGTCGGCGAGCAGGAGGTCGGCGGCACGGGTGAGCTGGACGTTGAGGCAGGTGTCGAGGACGTCCGACGACGTCATGCCCTGGTGCACGAAGCGCGCCTCGGGGCCGACGATCTCGGCGAGATGGGTCAGGAAGGCGATGACGTCATGCTTGGTCTCGCGCTCGATCTCGTCGATCCGCGCGACGTCGAAGGTCGCGTCCTTGGCCTTGGCCCAGATGGTCTTGGCGGCCTCTTTGGGGATCACACCCAATTCCGCCAGCGCGTCCGCCGCATGTGCCTCGATCTCGAACCAGATCTTGAACCGGGTCTGCGGCTCCCAGATCGCGGCCATTTCGGGACGGGTATAGCGGGGGATCATCGCAAGCTCTCCAGAGAGGCCAGCGGGGCCGTTCAGGCACTCCCGCCGGATTGTTTTTACGCCGCGCTTTAGCAGAGCAGGTTTGGCGAGACAAATACGGCGGTCCAAAGAGGAGAGGAAAGACCTCTTCGTATCATAATACCATTATGCCGAAAATCGAGTAACAGATATTGAAATCTGTCAGCGTGAGATGCTATATCAGCTTCCCAAGATGCCGTCATCGGTGTCACCCGCGCCTGCTGGCCATCGACCAGCGGTCAAGGGAGCTGCAAGGACCTCCTCGATGAAGATTGCAAAGCTTTTTCCCAATTCACAATTCGAGCATTGGCTCAATGAGCAGGTGGCCCGTCACCTGGAAGCTCAGGCCGCGACGTTCCGGCCGGCACATCGCCAGGAAATACCGGACTTGAGCCAGGTCGAGGCCTATCCGGCAAAAGAGGACATGGTGCGCGCATGAACGAGGCCGTGGTTCTGACATCCGAGCGAATCCTCGAAGTGACCGAGGATGTGCTGCGCCGCTATGGGCTCGCCAAGGCCACCGTGGTGGACGTGGCGCGGGCGCTCGATGTCAGCCACGGTAGCGTCTACCGGCACTTTCCGAGCAAGGCCTCGCTGCGCGAGGCGGTGGCGAAGCGCTGGCTCGATCGCGTCAGCGTCCCCTTGGCGCAGATCACTGCGGAGCCGGGGCCGGCGCCCCTGAAGCTGGAGCGCTGGCTGCGAGAGCTGGTCGACGCCAAATGCAGGCGGGTGTCTGAAGATCCCGAGATGTTCACGACCTACCTGACCTTGGCGCGCGAGGCGTGCAAAGTCGTGAAGGGGCATAAGGAGCAACTGGTCGCCCAGGTCGAGCAGATCCTGTCCGAGGGGGTCGAGCAGGGCACGTTCCGGATCGACGACGTCAAAGCTACAGCCGGCGCGATCTTCGATGCCACCAGCCGTTTCCATCATCCGGCCCATGCTGACGAATGGAAGGATCCGGCGATCAAGGGCCGGTTGGACGCCGTGCTGACGCTCGTGCTCCGTGGCCTGGAGGCTGCGCCACACTGAATTCAGTTTCACCGGCCGAAGCCACAGCCGCACGGATCAATCCGTGACAATCGGTCCGAAGGCCTCCCATCGATCGCCCGTGAAGCGCATCATCCGGAACTCCTTGACCACACGATAGTCGGTCGGGCTGGTGTTGACGGAGAGCCCCGGGAGCAGCAGATCAAGTTTCACGTTTTTCAGGCTCGTCGCTTGCGCCATGACATTCTCGCGCGAGAGATTGTCGCCGCATTGCTTCAAAACCTGCACGAGCAGCTCGGCGGCGCTATAGCCGTAGACCGTGAAGACGCTTTTCCGGTCGCCTCCCGGATAATAGCCGTCCATGAAGGCGCTCCATCGCTTCATGCCTTCGTCATCACGCCAGGTCGGATCTGTGGCCTCCTTGAACGAGCTCGCGGAGATGATGCCCTCTGCGTTCTCGATGCCCGCGGGGCTTAGGACCGCGTCGATCGAGGACGAGCCGACGCCAAGGAGGTGAACGGGTTTCCAGCCAAGCTCTGCCATCTTTCTGATGACCTGGGCCGCGAATTTCGAGGCGGCCATGTTGATGAGGACGGCGACACCGGCCGCCTTGAGGCGCACGACCTGTGAGTCGACGGTCGGGTCCGTCACATCGTATGAAGCGCTACTGACGATGAGGTCGGCTGCCCTTGCGCCGAGCGCGTCCTTCAACCCGGTCAGATAGTCCTTGCCGCTCTCATCGTTCTGATAGAGCAGGCCGATCCTGGCATTCGGATAGTTATCGAGGATGAATCGCGCGTAGACGCGAATCTCCGTGCGCAGATTGGGAGCAAATCCCATCGTCCAGGGGAAATTGACCGGATCCTCGAAACGGGTCGACCGGCCTGCCACGAAGAGCTGAGGGATCTTGCGGTCATTGAGATATTTCTGAACCGCAATGTTCGAGGCGTTGCCGAGCGTCTCGAATGTGAACAACACCTCGTCGCTCTCTATGAGTTTCCGGACCTGCTCCACGGTCTTGGAAGGCGCCGCCGCATCGTCGTAGGAAATCAACGTGATCTTGCGTCCATTGATTCCGCCGAGATCATTGATCATGCGGAAATAGGCTGCCTGCACCTTGCCGATCACCGAGGCTGCCGAAAGTGGACCGCTATAGGGCATCGTCTGGCCGATCTTGATCTCAGCATCACTTGCGCCTTGACCATGTTGGCGGTCACCTGCGAGCAAAGGGGGCGTGACGAGAAGTCCGATAGCAAGGATTGCCGCTCTGGCAGCATTCGTGTGCAAGCCCTTACGCATCGCCGCAGCTCTCATCGCCGGAACAGCGCCCCTGGATACGGCGCCGTTCCCGAGGTGGATGCTCTTTCGCGAGCTGAGAGCGAACCCATCACGCAGCCAGGCGGAAAAGCTGTTCGGCCGGATTTGAACAGAGAGGATTAACGCAGTCCAACGAACCTCGCCCGCAATGCACCGGGAAATCTTCCTGATGTTCGGCCGGCCTAGGATCTGGACCAACCAGCCGCGTGACGTCGCGCACGGCTTCACACCATAAGAATGCGCCGACCACCTCGAAGCTACAGCTCGGTCAATCCGCTGGCGACGGCGAGCCGGACCAGTTGCGCATCCGTCTGCGCGCCGGTCTTGGCCTTGACCAGATAGTGGTAGTTCTGGACCGTCTTGACGCTGAGATGCAGGTTGGCGGCAATCTGCTCCGTGGTCAGGCCTGAGGCGAACTGGCGCAGAATCTCGATCTCGCGATCACCGAGCCGCTCCAGCGTCGTCTGCACGCCGTCGAGATTGTCGGCCGCGAGCACATGGGCGACGTCGTCGCTCAGCGCTCGTCCGCCGCTGACGACGCTGCGGATCGCCCGGACCAGGGCCGCGGGCTCGCTGCTCTTGGTGACATAGCCGCTGGCGCCCGCGTTGAAAGCCGCTTTCACCAGCGGCGCTTCGCCATGCATGCTGAACACCAGGATGCGGGCATGGCCGTCACGCGCGCGGATGTTACGGATCGCCTCGATGCCGCTCGCGCCCTTCATCGAAATATCCATCACGACCACGTCGGGCGCGTGCGCCTTGAAGGCGGCATAGGCGCCAGCCGCGCTGTCGGCCTCGGCGGTGACCTTGAAGCCGTCCTGACTCTCGAGCACCCGCCGATAGCCCTGGCGGACCACCGGATGGTCGTCCACCAGCAGAATGGAGATGGCCGCGGGCTCCGCCATCGCGCCTGTGCTCCGCCTCAGGCTGCGAGCGGGATGGTCGCGGCCACGCTAAGCCCGCGCGCCGCTGATACGATCGAGAGCGAACCGCCGACCGCCGCGATCCGCTCGCGGATGCCGGTCAGGCCGAAACCGCTGGATTGCGCGAGCGGCGCCGCATCGCCGCCGCCGTCGTCCTCGATGCAGATCAGCAGCGCGCCATCGGGGCCGCTGCGCCGCTCGACCTTGAGCGAGATCTCGCTGGCGGTGGCGTGGCGCAACGCATTGGTCAGGCATTCCTGGGCCACGCGATAGGCGGTGACGGCGACGGGGCCCTGGATGTCGGCGAGATCGCCTTGCAGATCGAGCCGGATGGTCGGCCGCGCCGCGTGCTGACAATTCTCGGTCAACGCGATCAACCCGGCTTCGAGGCCGAGCTCCTCGGCGAGCGGCCGGCGCAACCGGCTCAGCGTGCCGCGCAGGCAGGCCATCAGATGGGTGACGGCCTGCGTGATCATGCGCGCATCCTGCGCGACGCGCTTGTGTTGCGGCGCGCTTTCCGCCTCGATCGTGCTGGCGAAGGCCAGGATCGCGGTGAGGTTCTGTCCGAACTCGTCGTGCAGCTCGCGCGCCAAGGCGCGCCGTTCGTCGTCCCGGATATCGAGCAACCGCTCGGTCAGGGCGGCGCGCTGCTCGGTCGCCTGTGCCAGCCGGTTGCCGAGCTCGGTGACGGCTTGGCCGATCATCGCAAGCTCCATGGAGCGGAAGCGCGGCAGGGCGGGGCGGTGCTCGCCGTCGGCCATGCGCTGCAGCGCCGCGACGATCGCCCGCGCCGGCGCCAGCGCATGCGCAATCGCCAGCGAGGCGAGCAGGCCGATCGCAAGCGCCATGGCGAGCGCGACGCCAAAACTGTCCTGGATCCGCTGCCAGGCGAGCTGGATCGCCGCATCGGGATCGGCGATGGCCGATACCGTCCCGGCCGTCGTGCTGCGCGCGCTGATCGATTGTGCGACTGCGGCATGGTCGCCAAGCAGTGTCTGCACAGTGGCGGCGAACCAGTGCGGCGGCGCCTGGCCCAATCCCTTGCTCTGGCCGCAAAGCGGCTTCTCGAAGGCGGCCTGCGGCTGGAACTGAACGCAGATGCCCGGCGCAATCAGCTTCATGGTCTCGATGGTGCGCCATTCCGGCACGGGCAGCAGATGCTCGCTCCGCCTGCTGCTGCGCAGCAACAGCTCGCGCCAATACAGCGCTTCCAACGCCTGCGACACTCGGTCAGCAGTGGCTGCGGTGGCGCGGTCGACACTGCGATAGGCATCGATCGTGACCCACACCGCCGCGGTGGCTAGGCACAGCACGACGATCAGGGCCAGGCGGGCGATGAGCTGGAGCACGAGGCGCATGCGATCCCTCCACCTTGGTTCTGCCGAGCGTAACACATCGGCGGCACCCGCCAAGCGAAAGCGCCGCAGCAAGGCGAATTTGGGAAATTTGCCCAGCCGCTTCAGGGCATATCTCTTTGGACGGCGTCCGGCCGCTCTGCTTAACTCGCGCCGACGGTTCGCGCGGAAGAATGCGAACGGGACATCGTAGCGGAGGGAGTCCGAGAGCATGAGTGCGGTCAGCAGCGCCGAGATTGCCCCCCCTGTGACCGACAGCGCGGAGCGCGGGCCGCTCCTGTTGTGGATGATCTTCACCGGGCTTTCCATCTTCGCCGCGGTGCTGCTCTGGCGCTATGGCATGATCCATCAGATGCTGTCCTCGGACCGCACCTATATTTCGAGCGTGGTCGTCGTTCTCTACGGCCTCACCTGCGTCCACTGCTTCTGGCGGACCCGCGCGATCGCGCGTGAAGCGGACGCAGCCCGGCGCTGCCGCGCGATCCTCACCACGGGCGATGCCGCCAAGGTGCTCGACGGCAATGCACGCGCGCTTCCCGCGGGCCTGGTGAGCGATCACATCAGAAGCCTCGTCACCAAGGCGGCCACGCAAGCGGGCGGGCGCATCGATCAGACGCTACTGCTCCGCACGCTGGCCGATCGGCTGCGCGGCTCCAACGGCTTCGGCGGCTTCGCTTCCGATACGCTGATGAAGCTCGGCCTGCTCGGCACCATCATCGGATTCATCATCATGCTGGCGCCGATCGCAGGTCTCGACGTCTCCGACAAGCTGGCGATGAAATCGTCGATGGGGCTGATGAGCGACGGCATGGCGATCGCGATGTACACGACGCTCGCGGGGCTGGTCGGCTCGATCCTGGTCCGCATCCAATACTACATGCTGGATGCCGCGACCCAGCGCGTGTTCTCCGACGCCGTGATGCTGACCGAGACCAGGGTCACGCCGCTGCTGGAGCGTCCGTGATGATGGACGATTTCGGACTCTATCCGCGCGACGAGCAGTTCGATCCGTTCAGCGTGATGCTGTTCAAGGCGCTGCAGATCGTCGCGTTCTTTTTCTTCATCGCGGTGCTCGCGATCTCGCCCGACGCCAAGGACGGCAAGATCGACACCAAGGCCGAATTCATCATCACCCTGGACTGGCCCGACAATCATCCCGATGATCTCGACCTGTTCGTGCAGGACCCGCTGGGCAACATCGCCTGGTATCGGCATCGCGAGGCCGGTTTCCTCACCCTCGACCGCGACGATCGCGGTGGCGCCAACGATTTCATCCTGGTCAACGGCATGAAGATCCCGTCGCCGATCCGCGAGGAGATCGTGACGGTGCGCGGCATCGTCGCCGGCGAATACACCGTCAACGTCTCGCACTTCCAGGCGGTGGCGGGAACGCCGGTGGATGCGATGGTGAAGGTGCAGAAGCTCAATCCGAAGGCGCAGGTCATCTTCGACGACAAGGTGACGCTCGACCATACCGGCGACGAGAAGACGGCAGTTCGCTTCCGCCTCGACGCCGAGGGCAAGGTGGTCGATGTGCAGCGCCGACCGAAATCGCTGCTCGAGACTTTTCGCAATGTCCGCGCCAACGGCGCCGACATCGATCCGAAAACGGGCGTGAGGATGTTGCGGTGACGAACCTGCAGAGCGTGATCTTGATCCTGTCGGTGTGCTACGCGCTGATCGGCGCGCTGCTGCTGCTCGTCCTGGTCTATGCCCGCCTGCCGTGGCCGGCCAAGGCCATCGCCGTGGTCGTGACCAGCGCCTTCTATGTCGGCAGCTTCATCGGGGCGCGCGGCTTGCTCGGGTGGGCCAGCATCGACGCGCTGCCGGCGCGCTTCAAGCTGTTGCAGGCGCGGATCGTCGAGCCGCATAGCCTGGATGGCGATCCCGGCTCGATCTATCTCTGGGTCGAGAGGCTCGACGAGGACAACCGGCCGAGCGGGGTGCCGCGGGCCTATCGGCTGCCCTACACCGACGGGCTGGCCGGCAAGGCCCAGCATGCCTCCGACCAGATCGCGAGCGGCCATCCGCAGGGCGGCCGTGCCGCCGATTTCGGCACCGGCGAGGGCGGCATCATCGATGCCGCACGCGAATACATCCTGCCCAAGACCATCATCCAGACCGCGGGCGGCGATCCCTCGACCGGCGAGTTCAAGGCGGCGCAGCAGGCCGGCGACGGCGTCTCGTTCACGCCGCTCTTGCCACCGCGCATGCCGCCGAAGGACGAGCAGTAGGGGGCTGCATTCGTATCCCCTGCGAACCGAGGGGCGAGACGAGCAAAGCTCGCTTAGGCGGATCAGCTTCTTCGCGGTGAAACCTCAAATCCTCATGGTGAGGAGCGTCGCGCTCGCGACGCGTCTCGAACCATGAGGCCACGAAGCGCGTAGCCCGGACGAGCGGAGCGATATCCGGGTCTCGGTCCCGCATATTGCTCCGCTCATGCGGCTACGCCTGCTGCTTCAGGCGAGTTTTACACAGCATTACCGTAATTCCCGGCTATGCGGGCCGGCCGGGTAACCCAGGACTGGTCAGATTGTCGGGGCCTGCCGTCCGGCGGCGATGTTGACGACCGCCCTCGATAACCTGCCGTACATACCGATCTGCCTGCCGGCGAACTTCGTCGCGACGTCGAGGATATCGAGGGGCGAGCGCGTCGCGGCGAGGCTGGCGGCGAAGTTGAGATTGTCCCGCGTGATCTCCATGAACAGCGCTTGGCAGGCCTCGATACCCGCGATTGCTCCCAAGGGTCCATTCAAGGGGCTGTCCACCTTTGGACCGGCCGGCCTCGCTTCGCCTGTGGCGGCGTGTACCGATTCCTTGGCTTCCGCCAGAGCTTCGACAGGAAGGACGACGTCCGGTTTCGGCTCGGCGAGATGAGGGGGGAGCGCCGGCTTGGATTCGAGTTCGGCAGGTGGGACCGGCGGCAGTTTTTCAATCTCCTGGCCTGGGAGTTCCGGCAGCCTCGTTGCGATGTCGGGAGCCGCCCGGAGTTCCTCGCCGTCCGAGCCTGTGAGGTCGGGGGCCGGGACGGCGCGCTTCGGCGTCGATGCGGGCTTGGCGACGCCCTTCGTCCCAGCGTCCGGTTTGCGGGACTTAGTCGATTTGCGCTTGCTCATTCGGGGCACTCCTGTGCGGCGTTGCCGGATCGTGAGGCCAGTCCAACTCGGACCAAGCTCGTCGTCAGGCAATTGGTTCCCAAGCTGCTTTCCTTGTATGCGATAGCCCCGCCCCCAGGAGCCCGCAAGAGGCGAGGGAGCACATTGCACTCTCGATCCGGCTTCCAGCCTCATAGGCTTAAGGAAAGTTGCGGCTCACACCAGCCCGCTGGGAGAGTCGCGCCGTCGGGACGCGACGGCTTCGTCATCATTGGCGTCGGAAATCGCATTCAGGCGGCGGAGCGCATCAACGACTCGCCGATCGCTGTTGCTATAGACTGGGGCGATGAGATCAATGCCCAGACGCCTAAGCTCGCCGGTGATTTCGCCGCCCTCGGCGAACGCGCGCACCTCCTCATCCGGCTTGATCTCCCTACCATCGATCCAGACTTGAAACCCGATGAAGTTCGCGTCTTGCCTGAACGGAATGTTGAAGGGTCTGTAGTAGTAGGCGTCGGCCTGATTCAGATCCGGCAGCGGAAAAGCAACCTCCGTCGTGTTTGATTGTGTGTTTCGCGTGCATCAATGGCGGGGTTTGGCCCAAGCTCGGTCGCTATCAGAGCGTCGCCGACATCAAGAAGCCTCTTCGATCGATTTGACTGAACTTCCCGAGATTTGGATTACCGTGTGAGCGCAGTAAGCCGCTGGCGGTGGATTAATTTCGCAAATCCTTTCAACGCGATCGGCACCATCCAGCCCACCCGCTAAAAAGATCGCTTTCTTTTTTTCAGAAATTGTGATTGTATGCCGCCATCCCGCCTCGTTGAGAGGGGCGTTGCGCGCGATCGTCACGACACGTGAGGCGGGGATGCGATGGACGTTTTGGTGGCGCCAGACGAGCGCGATCAGGCGGACGTGAAGTCGTGTGGTCCTGGCACCCCGATGCTGGTGTCAACTTCGTGATGATGCTTTGCGTCACACGGGGGACGGTGGCCAAAAAGCCCGGTGCACCGAGGAGAGCACGATATAAGCGTTAAAACCGTCGCGCGGGGAATGCCGGATGTTCGGCTGAACCTGTGGTGACTGCCGCCTGCTTTTTTTGCTGCAGGCGGGCCATGGGTTGCGGCCAGCGCCCGGCATTCCCCGCGCCCTCTCGCTTTTCGACAGGGCACAACGATCGCAGAGCTCGGGCGTGATCCGCCGCGAGAAGGCGCGGTCATGTGGCCACCCCAACAGTCCCTCGCAAGCGCAGGGCGATCGCATATGTCCGAAGATGGTTCTCAACGGCAAAAAGGTGCCAATTGGGTTACTCGTCATGCACGGGCTTGTCCCGCGCATCCACGTCTTTCTTCGGGGCTAGCGAAGTCGTGGATGGCCGGGTCAAGCCCGGCCATGACGATCAGGAGGCATTGGTGCCGATCGGCCAAATCTTCATATGCGGTCGCCCCGCCCGCAAGCGGGGGAGGGAGCGCATCGTCGGTGCGGAGGCGGCACATGCGGCCACGGTCTTGGATCGGAACAATGCCTCCGAAAACGCCTTGCTCCGGCTCAACTTATTTGATGTTGCTCAACTCCCGTGCGAAGGGCGCGGTTAGAGTGGAGGAGGAGGAAGCGGGTGCTCTTGGCGTTTTTCTCGGACATCCACGCCAACCGGCAGGCATTCGATGCGTGCCTGAAGGCGGCGCGCGCCCGCGGCGCCGAGCGCTTGATCTGTCTCGGCGACATCGTCGGCTATGGCGCCGATCCCGAATGGTCGGTCGACGCCGTGATGGAGATGGTCGAACAGGGTGGGCTCGCCGTGCGCGGCAATCATGACAATGCGGTGGCCGTCAGCAGCGAAAACATGAACGCCGAGGCGCAAGCGGCGATCGAATGGACGCGCGGCCGGCTCAGCGCCGCGCAGCGCCGCTTTCTCGCCGAACTGCCGCTGATGGCCCAGGACGACGACCGGCTCTACGTGCATTCGGAAGCCTCGAGCCCGTCGCGCTGGCGCTACGTGCAATCGACCTCCGACGCCGCGCGCTGCATGATCGCGACCGACGCCCAGGTGACCTTCTGCGGCCACATCCATCGTCCCGCGCTGTATTCGATGTCGGTGACCGCCAAGATGACGAGTTTCACTCCGACCGCGAACGTGCCGGTGCAGCTCCTGCGCGGCCGGCAGTGGCTGGCGGTGGCCGGCTCGGTCGGCCAGCCGCGCGACGGCGATCCGGCGGCCGCGTTCATGACCTTCGAGACCAGGACGCGCGAGATCACCTATTGCCGCGTGCCTTATGATGTCGAAACAGCGGCGCAGCGCATCCGCGCCAACGGGCTGCCGCCCTGGCTCGCCGAGCGGCTTGCGATCGGACGGTAAGCGCGATGCCGAAATCCGCAGTCCAACCCGGCGCAGTCATCGATGGCTTCACCATCGGCGAATGCGTGCATTCCGGTGGCATGGCGACGCTCTGGAGCGTGAGCCATCCCGGCATCGACCGGCCGCTCCTGATGAAGGTTCCACGCGTCGCGGAGGGTGAAGACCCCGCTGCGATCGTCAGCTTCGAGATGGAGCAGATGATCCTGCCTCGGCTGTCGGGACCGCATGTGCCAGCCTGTTTCGGCACCGGC
Source organism: Bradyrhizobium sp. SZCCHNS1022 (assembly GCF_032484835.1). Lineage (NCBI taxonomy): Bacteria > Pseudomonadati > Pseudomonadota > Alphaproteobacteria > Hyphomicrobiales > Nitrobacteraceae > Bradyrhizobium > Bradyrhizobium sp. SZCCHNS1022. The sequence goes on from NZ_JAUETT010000004.1 coordinate 515,815, forward strand.
GATTTCACTGCCCAAGCCTATGTCGTGATCGAGCGCATTCCGGGCGAGACGCTCTACCAGCGGCTGCCGGAACTGCCGTTGCCTTACGAGGAGGCGCGGGTCCTGGTCGCAAAGATCGCGACCGCGCTCGCCGACCTGCACGGCCAGCACGTGATCCATCACGACATCAAGCCGTCGAGCATCATGTTCCGGTCCTCGGGCGAAGCGGTGCTGATCGATTACGGCCTGTCGTGCCACCGGCATCTGCCCGACCTCCTGCAGGAGGAATTCCGGCTGCCTTACGGCACCGCGCCCTACATGCCGCCGGAGCGGCTGATGGGCGTGCGCTCCGATCCGCGCAGCGATCTGTTCTCGCTCGGGGTGCTGCTCTATTTCTTCACCACCGGCGTGCGGCCGTTCGGCGAGACCGAGACCCTTCGCGGCATGCGGCGCAGGCTGTGGCGCGACCCGCACCCGCCGCGGCAGCTCAGAAGTGACTATCCGCCATGGCTGCAGGAAATCGTGCTGCGCTGCCTGGAGATCGAGCCGGTGTGGCGCTATCCGACCGCCTCGCAGCTTGCCTTCGATCTCGGCCATCCCGATCAGGTGAAGCTGACGACACGCTCGGAGAAGACCAGACGCGATCCACTGACCACGGTGTGGCGGCGCAGGTTCAATCAGGGGCTGATGCAACCGGAAGCCAAATCCGACGTCCAGGTGCAACTCGCGACCAGTCCGATCGTTGCGATTGCGATTGACGTCTCCGAAGGCACGGACGAGCTCAATGGCGCGTTGCGGGTCACCACCGAACGCATCCTGGCGACACTGCCATCGGCGCGGCTCGCTTGCGTCAACGTGCTGAAGCTCGGCCGCATCAGCATCGACCGTACCCTCGATGAGCAGGGCAACAACAAACATATCGACCGCATGGTGGCGCTGAAACATTGGGCCTCACCATTCAAGCTCGATGCGAGCCGGCTCACCGTGCATGTGCTGGAGGCGATCGATCCGGCCACCGCGATCCTTGAATTCGCTGAAGTGAACCACGTCGATCATATCATTATCGGCGCGCGGCAGGATTCGGTGCTGCGCGCGCTGCTCGGCAGCGTCTCCGCCAAGGTCGCCGCGGAAGCCAGATGCACGGTCACCGTGGTGCGCCCACCGCGCCTCGCTGGGCGGGGCGAGCCGTCAACTGATCAAACGGTAACCCAGGCCGAAGCCTCCTAGCCGATCGAGGACGAATTTGCCGGTGCAGGGCCGCAAAATGAGGCGCGGCTGCGTTGATTTTCATGAGTTCCCCCGCCAAAGTGCCCGGCTCAGTCGTCGCCAATACCGGCGCGGCGGCGTAGGATAGGAGCTTCTTATGACGGCAACGGATGCGGGGGTAGTCAGGACATCGCGCGGCGGCGGCAGCCTGTTCGGGTCGCTGTTCGTCCAGGTCGTGGTGGCGCTGATCCTGGGCATCCTGATCGGCTTCGTCTCGCCGGAAACGGGCCAGGCGCTGAAATTCTTCAGCGACGCCTTCCTCAAGCTGATCTCGATGGTGGTGGCGCCGATCGTGTTCTGCGTGGTCGTGCACGGTATTGCCAGCGCCGGGGACTTGCGGAAAGTCGGCCGGGTCGGGATCAAGGCGCTGGTTTATTTCGAGGGCATGACCACCGTTGCGCTCGCCTTCGGCCTGATCCTCGCGCTGGTCTTCGGCCCCGGCCATGGCATGAACATCGATGTCGCCAAGCTCGATCCGAAGGCCCTCGCGAGCTTCGCGGACAATGCGCACAAGCTGCAGGGCGGCGGGCTCGGCGGCTTCATCCTCAACATCATCCCCTCGACTGCGTTCGACGCCTTCTCGCGCAATGACGTGCTGCAGGTGCTGTTCTTCGCGGTGATCTTCGGCGTCAGCCTGGCGCTGGTCGGCGAGCCGGCCAAGCCGGTCGTGACCTTCGTCGACGCCACCGCCAAGGTGCTGTTTCGCGCCATGGGCCTGATCGTGCGCGTGGCGCCGCTCGGCGTGCTCGGCGCGATCGGTTTCACGGTCGGCAAATACGGCATCGGCTCGCTGCAGCAGCTGTTGACGCTGGTCCTGCTGTTCTATGTCTCGGTCGCGCTATTCGTCGTCGTCGCGCTCGGCATCGTGATGCGGCTGGCCGGCCTGAGCCTGTTCAAGCTCCTGCGCTATCTGAAGGAAGAGCTGATGATCGTGCTGGCCACGGCCTCGTCCGATGCCGTGCTGCCGCAGATCATGCGCAAGCTCGAGGCGATGGGCGTCAAGGAAGAGGTGGTCGGCCTCGTCATCCCGACCGGCTATTCCTTCAACCTCGATGCGTTCTCGATCTACCTGACGCTTGCAGTCGTGTTCATCGCGCAAGCCACCAACACGCCGCTGTCGGTCAGCGAACTCCTGCTGGTGCTCGGAGTCTCTCTGATCACCTCGAAGGGCGCGCATGGTGTGCCGGGCTCGGCGATCGTGATCCTGGCTGCGACCTTGGGGGCGGTGCCGGCGATCCCGGCGATCGGCCTTGTGCTGGTGCTCTCGGTCGACTGGTTCGTCGGCATCGCCCGCGCCGTCGGCAACCTGATCGGCAATTGCGTCGCCACGGTCGTGGTTGCGGCCTGGGAAAACGATCTCGACCACGCCAAGGCGGTCAAGGTGCTCGATCGCGGCAGCTCGGATGAGGTCGAGTATCAAGCCACGTGAGATACGTGACTTGATCGTTGCGGGACGACCTGCCGCTTACCGGAACGGCCGCAGCGGCATGTGGCGGTTGGCGTCCTTGTAGAGCAGGTAGCGGAAGCGGCCGGGGCCGCCAGCGTAGCAGGCCTGCGGGCAGAAGGCGCGCAGCCACATGAAGTCGCCGGCCTCGACCTCGACCCAGTCGCGGTTCAGCTTGTAGACCGCCTTGCCCTCGAGCACGTAGAGTCCATGCTCCATCACATGCGTCTCCAGGAACGGGATCACTGCGCCCGGCTCGAAGGTGACGATGTTGACATGCATGTCGTAACGCACGTCGAGCGGATCGACGAAGCGCGTCGTCGCCCAGCGCCCCTGTGTTTCCGGCATCGGAGCGGGTGAGATCTCGGCCTCGTTGGTGACGAAAGCGTCGGGTGCGGGAATGCCTGGCACCGCCTGATAGGCCTTGCGGATCCAGTGGAAGGTCGCAGGTCCCGTGCCGGCGTTGCGGAGTGTCCATTGGCACGCCGGGGGCAGGAAGGCGTAGCCGCCGTGGCGCAGCCGGTGCTCGGTGCCGGCCAGCGTCAGCGTGACCTCGCCGCCGACCACGAACAATACGCCTTCGGCTTCAGGATCCGGTTCCGGCTTGTCGCTGCCGCCACCGGGCGCGACCTCCACGATGTATTGCGAGAAGGTCTCGGCGAAGCCGGAGAGGGGACGCGCGATCACCCAGACCCGGGTCTTGTCCCAGAACGGCAGCGCCGAGGTGACGATGTCGCGCATCACGCCCTTGGGGATGACCGCATAGGCCTCGGTGAAGACGGCACGCCCCGTCAGAAGGTCAGTCTGCGGCGGATGCCCGCCGCGGGGAATGAAATAGGGTTCGTCCATCGTCTTGCTCCAAGCCGGCAATAAAGGCCGGCAGTATCAGTCTGCGCGCGCCGTCATGCCGGCGTCAGCGACAGCGGCCGATCCAGCCATACTTCCTCGAGATTGTCAGCACCGAGGCGGTCGGCGACCAGGAAGCGCTCTCCTTCCCCGAGCACCAAAAGTGGATGATGCCAGATATTTCGCGCGTAGTTCACGCCTTGCCGACCGCTCGCGGTAAAGGCGCGATAGCTTGAGGGATCGCGCGGGTCGTCGCAGACCAGTACCAGCCAGGGCCTGTCCTGCAGCGGCATGAACAATTGGCTGCCCAGCGGGTGCCGCTCCATCAGCTTGATTTCGATCGGCAGCGGGCGCGGCCTTGCCTCGAACAGGCTGATATTGACCGAGGCGCCGCCGCTGGTCACGTCGATACCGGCAAGACCATTGAAGCGCCGCGCAAAACCCTGGTTGATTTCGATCGGTTCGGCGCCGTCGATCTCGACGACATCGCCGAAGCGCGCAAAGCCCGCCTTGGTCAAGGGCTGGGGCGTGATCTGCAGCATCGGCGGTCCGAGCTCAGATGGCTTCGCCACGCGCGAGCGCAGCGGCGCTGCGGATGGCGGAGATGTTGCCGCGATAGGATTCCATCGTGCCGCCCTTGAATACGGCAGAGCCCGCGACAAAGGCGTTGGCGCCGGCTGCAGCCAGTTGTCCGGCGACCTCGGGCCCGACGCCGCCATCGACCTCGATATCGATGGGCCGGCCCGCGACCATGGCGCGCAGGTCCTGGATCTTGCCGAGCGCGGAGGGGATGAAGGCCTGGCCGCCGAAGCCCGGATTGACCGACATGATCAACACGAGGTCGATCATGTCGAGCACATATTCGATCGCGTTGAGCGGCGTCGCGGGATTGAGCGAGACGCCGGCCTTCTTGCCGAGCGCGCGGATCGCCTGCAGCGAGCGATGCAAATGCGGGCCGGCCTCGGCATGGATGGTGATGTGGTCGCAGCCGGCCTTGGCGAACGCCTCGAGATAGGGATCGCAGGGCGCGATCATCAGATGGGCATCGAATACCTTCTTGGTGTGCGGGCGCAGCGCCTTGATGACGTCGGGGCCGTAGGAAATGTTCGGAACGAAATGCCCATCCATCACGTCGAGATGGATCCAGTCGGCGCCGGCACTATCGACTGCGCGAACTTCCTCGCCGAGCCTGGAAAAATCGGAAGCCAGGATCGAGGGCGCGATGACGAGTGGACGCGGCGTGAAGGCTTGAGTCATGGCGTTGTCTCCCGGCGGACTGACATTCAGAGCGCCCTAACATGCAGACGCAATTCCGGCAACGTAAGGCCGGCAAAATTGACCTGCTTGCGGCATGAAATGCCTGGGTCATCGCGGGAGCGATCGGAAAAAGCTGGACATATCAGCGCGTTGCGATTGGCACGGTGCTTGCGAGGAGGGCATCGCATAAGGTTTCGCCTCGCTTGCCGGGGCGCTCTTTCGGAGTCCTGCCATGTGGTTTGCGCTTGGGGCCGCCTCGTCGATCCTGGAAGGCCTGCAGTCGCTGGGGTCATCAAGATCCGGCGCGAGCCAATCGAACGGCTCCGGCTCGGGTCTGTTCGATTTTCTCGGCGGGTCAGGCTCGACGAACTCGTCGGCAAACTTCACGCCCTGGCAGCCGAGCACGAGCGGCGGCTCGGCGCAGATCTCCTCGGAGACCATGAGCGCCCTGATCGCGGCGCAGAGCCAGTCGGGGACGAGCGCGTCATCGGGCTCCACCTCGTTCAAGGACCCGCTGCAGGACCTGTTCTCGCAGCTCGACGGCAACGGCAACGGCCAGATCAGCAAGTCGGAATTCGAAAGCGCACTCGGCGCCGGCGGCACCAATGTCGCCAATGCCGACAGCGTGTTCGGCAAGCTCGACAGCAACGGCGACGGCAATGTCAGCTTCGATGAGCTGAAATCCGCGCTGAAGGGCGGGCATTCCGGTCGCCATAATCAGGCCGCCAGCGCCAACGACGGCAGCGGTTCGAACGGGATGAACGCGAGCAGCGATGCCCTGATGCAGGCGCTATCGGGTGCCTCGAGTAGTTCGAGCAACAATAGCGACGGCTCGACCACGACCACCATCACCTATGCGGACGGCTCCAAGGTGACCATGACCTCACCGGCGGCGTCGGCCAGCGCGAGCTCTGCGAGTTCGTCCTACAATTTGATCGAGAAGCTGATCCAGCGCGAGTCGAACGCGCTGTCAAATTCGGCTTCGTCCGCCTCCGCCGTCAGCGCCTAGCTTCCGTACCGGTCCTGCCAGGCCGGCAGCGCGCCGGCAAAGGGCAGGGCCGTCGCGTGATAGACGCCACGCGCGATCGCCCGCGCCAGCACGTTGGCGGCGACCATGCCGAGTTCGCTCAGTTCGACCAGCGGTTCGATCGGCTTCTCGCAGGTGGCGGCCGCGAACACCACATCGCCGTCGAGCGGCAGATGCACCGGATAGATCGCTCGCGCCATGCCGGTCTGCGCGATCATGGCGAGCCGTTTCGCTTGCGCCTTGGTCAGGATCGCGTCCGTTACCACCGCTGAGACCGTGGTGTTTTCTGCCGCCGTTGCCGCCGGACCTCCCTTGATGCGCATCGCGAGCATGTCCGGCGTGAACGAGGCGGGCTGGCCGCGTCCGCCGAACTCGCCGTTCACTTCAAATGGGGCTGCCCAGAACCACGGCCCGTTGCCGATCGTGACGCTGCCGACCGCATTGACCACGGCAAGCGCGGCGACCGTGATTCCGCCTGACGTCATCGCCGAGGCCGAGCCGAGCCCGCCCTGGAAATTGGCGGTGGTGGCTCCCAGGCCTGCTCCGACGCTGCCGAGTTTGAAATCGGTGCCCGCAGCTGCGGCCGCCGCGTAGCCGAGATCACGATAAGGTGCAAAGCGACCCCAGGACTTGTCGCCGCCGTTCAGCAGATCGAAGATGACCGCCCCGGGTACGATCGGGATCAGCGCGTCATGCACCGCAAAGCCGCGGCCCTGTTCCGCGAGCCAGGCTTGTACACCGCCGCCGGCATCCAGGCCGAAGCCTGAGCCGCCGGACAGTGCGATCGCGTCGATCCGGTCGACGGTATTGACGGGATCGAGCAGGGCGTCGTCGCGCAAACCCGGACCGCCGCCGCGAATGTCGATCGCCGCGACCGCCGGGGTGTCGAACAGGATCACGGTCACCCCGGAGGCGAGCTTGGGATCGTCGGCATTGCCGACATGCACACCTTTGACATCGGTGAGGAGGTTCTTCACGTGACGGTCTCTCGGCTGCATCGTGTCAGCCAGCTCGTAGCGCAACACGCGCTGCGCCTCAACGTTCGAGCGCGCCCTGGATCCCCATGCCAGCCCACGCCTGCGATCGGGATATTTTCCCTTCGCCATGTGCCTTCACCGTGAGGTTGAGGACGGCGAGGTAAGCGGGTCTGGATCGATTGAGGTCACATTTTACCGATCGATAATTTGTCATATGTAAGTGCCGATTGATGAGGTAACTGCACCTTTACCGCGGATCCCATACACATACCCATGGTTGTATCTGGGTTCCGTTCCTGGTCTTAGTCGAACCCACAAACGCTGGAGCCGTTCATGCCGCGCATTCTCGTTGTCGACGATCAGAAGGATGTTCGCGCGATGATCTGCATGGTGCTGCGCGTCAATCATTTCGATGTCGCAGAGGCCGCGAGTGCGGCCGCCGGGCTTCAAGCGTTGAAGGATACGCCGTGCGATGCTGCGATCGTCGACGTCTTTCTGGGCGACTCCAACGGTCTCGATTTGGTCGCGGCGATGCGCGAGACGATTCCGGACCTGCCCGTCGTTGCGGTCTCCGGCATGACCGCCTTCGATGGGGTTGCGCCTTCGGACGAGCTGAGACGCGTCGTCTATCTGCAAAAGCCGTTTCGACCGGCCGAGCTGATGCGCGCCGTCGCCGCCGCACGGACGGCGGTGGCCGCCTCGGCCTGACCCGCAAAAGAAAAACGCCCCGGCGGACCGGGGCGTTCGTAGTTCGCTATTCGTGTCGGACTTCGATCAGGACCCCTTCGGGTTGATCTCGGCATAGTTGCCGTTCGCATCCCACTTGTAGACGACGTAGTCGAGCTGCTTGATGTCGCCCTTGGAGTCGTATTCGAGCTTGCCGATCACGGTATCCCACGAGCCCGCCTTGATGGCGTCCATCACCTTCTTGGGGTCGGTGGTGCCGGCCTTCTTCGCCGCTTGCGACCACACCTGCATCGCCGCGTAGGTGTAGAGCGTATAGCCTTCGGGATCGATGTTCTTGGCCTTGAACTTGTCCACGATGGCCGCCGCGGTCGGCTTCTTGCGCGGATCCGGACCGAAGGTGAAGAGGGTGCCTTCCGCGGCCGGCCCGGTGATCGAGGCGTATTCCTTGTCCGCCATCGCGTCGCCCGCCATCAGGATCGTCTTCAGGCCCTGGTCGCGCATCTGACGCAGGATTAGGCCGGCTTCCTGATGGTAGCCGCCGACATAGACGAGATCGATGTTCTCGCGCTTCAGGCGCGAGACGATCGCGTTGAAGTCCTTGTCGCCCTTGTTGTAGGACTCATACAGCTTCTCGGTCACGCCTGCCTTGTTGAGCGCCTTCTTGGTCTCGTCGGCCAGACCCTTGCCGTAGGTGGTCTTGTCGTTGAGGATCGCGATGTTTTTGCCCTTGAAGGTCTTCGCGATGTAGGCGGCGGCGACCGCACCCTGCTGGTCGTCACGGCCGCAGACGCGAGCGACGTTCCACAGCTTGCGCTCGGTGAAGGTCGGGTTGGTCGAGGCTGGCGTGATCTGCAACACATTGCCATCGGCGTAGGCCTCGGACGCCGGGATCGACGACGACGAACAGTAGTGGCCCGCGACGAACGGAATGCCGGCACCGGCAATCTTCTCGGCGACCGAGCGCGCCTGCTTAGGATCGCAAGCATCGTCCTCGACGTCGAGCGTGAGCTTCTTGCCGAGCAGGCCGCCTGCGGCGTTGAGGTCGGCCACCGCCATCTCCGCGCCGTTCTTCATCTGCCGTCCGAAGGCGGATTCGCCGCCGGTCATGGGACCGGCCACCGCAACGGTGAGGTCATCCGCTAGCGCTGCCGTCGAGAGCGCGAGCGTTGCGCCCAGAGCCAAGCCGAAGAGTTTGAGTGGTTTCATGAGAAATCCTCGAATGATCAATACGGACGTCCCGGGACGGCCGGGTGGTAAGACCGGCCGCATTGTGGCTGATTTTATCGCGAAGTCACCGGCAAAATTCGGGCAGATGGTGCTCGGAACGAATCTAAAACCGGCAGCTAGGCGTGGCGCCCGCCCTCGAGATAGGCGGCGCGGATCTCCGGCCGCTGCAGCAACTCAGCGCCCGAGCCGGCCAATGTGATCAGGCCGTTGACCAGCACATAGCCGCGATGCGCGAGTTTGAGCGCATGGTTGGCGTTCTGTTCGACGATCAGCACGGTCAACCCGTCCTGCCGGTTGAGCGTACGGATGGCGTCGAAAATTTGCCGCGCGATGAGGGGGGCGAGGCCAAGCGAGGGCTCATCCAAAAGTAGCAGGCGCGGGCGGCTCATCAGGGCGCGCCCGATCGCCAGCATCTGCTGCTCGCCGCCGGACAGGGTGCCGCCCCGCTGGTCCATCCGCTCCTTCAGCCGGGGGAACAGGGCGAACACGCGATCGAGACTGTTCGCGCGCTCGGCCTCGCTGGTCTCGGTGGCGTCGGCGCCCATCTGAAGGTTTTCCGCCACGCTCATGCGCGGGAAGATGCGCCGCCCTTCCGGCGATTGCGAGATTCTGAGCCGGGCGATCTGATGGGTCGGCACCTGCGTGATGTCGGCTCCGTCAAACAGGATGTGGCCGGAACTCGCGCGGGGCCGGCCGAAGATCGTCATCATCAAGGTCGACTTGCCGGCGCCGTTGGCGCCGATCAGCGCAACGATCTCGCCCGCCTTGATGTCGAGATCGACGCCCTTGAGCGCTTCGATCTTGCCATAGGCCGCGCGGAGATTGCGGATCGCGAGGAGGGGGGCGCTCACGCCTGAGCCTCCATCACGGCAATGGCCTCTTCTTCGTCGCTGCCGAGATAGGCCGCGATCACCTTCGGATCGTTGCGAACCTCGCTTGGCGCGCCCTCCGCGATCTTGACGCCATAGTCCATCACTATGACTCGATCGGAGATTTCCATCACGACGCTCATGTCGTGCTCGATCAGCAGGATCGAGGTGCCGTAATCGGCGCGGATCGAAAGCAGCAATTCGCTCAGTGCGCCGCTCTCGCGGGCGTTCAGGCCGGCCGCCGGCTCGTCCAGGCAGAGCAACGCCGGCTGCGTGCACATGGCGCGCGCGATCTCGAGCCGGCGCTGGTCGCCATAGGCGAGATTGCCGGCGGCGTCATCGGCGCGGTCGAGCAGGTTGACGCGCTTCAGCCAGACGATCGCATTGTCGATCGCTTGCCGCTCGGCGTGGCGATAAGACGGCACGCCGAGCAGACCGAGGAGCGTGAAGCCGGAGGCGCGCATCAAGGCGTTGTGCTGCGCCACCATGAGGTTCTCCAGCAAAGTCATGCCGGGGAACAGGCGGATGTTCTGAAAGGTGCGTGCGACCTTTGCGAGCTTCGAGATCCTGAAGTCGTTCAGCTTCTGCAACTCGAACTGTGCGCCATCGGGATGGGTGAGCCGGATCGTGCCGGAGGTCGGCCTGTAGAAGCCGGTGATGCAGTTGAAGACCGTGGTCTTGCCGGCCCCGTTGGGGCCGATCAGCGCGGTGATCTGCCGCGGCCCGGCCGCGAACGACAAGTCATTGACCGCAACGATGCCGCCAAACCGCATGGTCAGGTTTTCGACGGAGAGGATCGGCGGTACGGCAGCATCGGCCCTCATCCGTGGCCCTCCTTCACGAGGTCGGACGAGATCGCCTGCGCTTTCTGCAGATAGACGGTCGGCGCGCGGTGGCCGATGATGCCGCGGGGCCGCCAGATCATCAGCAGCACCATCGCCATGCCGAACACCAGCATGCGGTAGACCTCGAGGCTGCGGAAAAGCTCGAACCCGCCGATCATCGCGAGTGCCGCGAGTGCGACGCCGAGCTGCGAGCCCATGCCGCCGAGCACTACGATGGCCAGCACCAACGCCGATTCCTGGAAGGAGAAGGATTCGGGGCTGATGAAGCCTTGGCGCGTGGCGAAGAAGGCGCCGGCGAAACCGCCGAACATCGCCCCGGTTGCGAACGCCGTGAGTTTGGTCGTCGTGATGTTGATGCCGAGCGCGCGGCAGGCGATCTCGTCCTCGCGCAACGCTTCCCAGGCCCGTCCGATCGGCAGCCGGCGCAGCCGGATCGTGGCCCAGTTGGTCAGCAGCGCCAGCGCCAGGATCAGGTAGAACAGGAAGCCAAGCCGCTGGCTCGGCGAAAACGGGATCCCGAAGGCGGAGGCGAGGCCGTTCGGACCGGGGGTCAGCGTGTAGCCGAACAGGCTGGGGCGCGGGATTCCCGAGATGCCGTTGGGGCCGCCGGTCAGGTCCTGCCAGTTGATCAGGACCAGCCTGATGATTTCGCCAAAGGCCAGCGTCACGATGGCGAGATAGTCGCCGCGCAGCCGCAGCACGGGGAAACCGAGCAGCACGCCCCAGAATGCGGCGAGGATGCCGGCCAGCGGCAGGCAGATCCAGAACGACAGCCCGAAGCTGGTCGAGAGCAGGCCGTAGGAGTAAGCGCCGACCGCGTAGAACGCGACATAGCCGAGGTCGAGCAGACCCGCCAAGCCGACCACGATGTTCAGCCCCCAGCCCAACATCACATAGGTCAGGACCAGGATCGCCTGGTCGATAATATAGGGCTGCTTGTAGAAGATGACCGGAACCAGGAACGCGATGCCGAGCAGCGCCGGCGCGACGAACCGGCCTGCCGCCGCCATGCCGCGCCCGACCACGGGCGGGATCAGTCCGGCCGCGCCGCCGCGGGGCCCCAGCCAGAGCCGGAACAGTTCGACCGCGATCGATCCGATGAAGACTGCGCCAACGAGTTCGGCGAGTTCGTCGAAACGAGTCCAATAGATGAGCTGCCCGGTCGGGCCGGCTTCGGTCCTGACTCCGATCATCAGCGAGAACAGGCCAAGCGCGACCAGCGCACTCAGGAACGCTTTCTTGAAGATGGCGGCCGCCCCCATCGGTTGGGCGGTCTTCGACGATGCGGGATGTGGTGCGCTCACGCCGGACCCGTTCAGACTTTTTCGACTTCGGGCCGGCCGAGCAGGCCGGTCGGCAGGAAGATCAGCACCACGATCAGGATCGAGAACGCCGCGACGTCCTTGTACTCGACCGAGAAATAAGCCGACCAGAAGGTCTCGATCAGGCCGATCGCAAGGCCGCCAAGCATTGCCCCGGGCAGCGAGCCGATGCCCCCGAGCACCGCGGCCGTGAACGCCTTGATGCCGGCCACGAAGCCCATGAAGAAATCGACCAGGCCGTAATAGAGCAGATACATCATGCCGGCGACCGCAGCGAGCGCCGCGCCGATCACGAAGGTCATGGAGATGGTGCGGTCGACGTCGACGCCGAGCAGCGAGGCCATGGTCTGATCCTGCTCGCAGGCGCGCATGTCACGCCCGAGCCGGGTGCGCGACACCAGCCAGGTGAACAGCGCCAGCAGCACGATTGTCGTGACGACCACGACGATCTGGATGTTGGAGAGCTGCACGACAAAGCCATCGGAACTCTCGTGCAGGGTGTAGCCCCCGGTGACGATCGGCGGCACCGGCTTGACGCGCGCGCCTTGCGCGACCTGCGAATAGTTCGTCAGCACGAACGACATGCCGATCGCCGACAGCATCGGCGCGAGCCGGAACGAGTGTCGCAGCGGCCGGTAGGCGATCCGCTCGACGGTCCAGCCGTAGAGGGCGGTGGTTGCCATCGCAACCAGGAGCACGATCAGAAGGATCACCGGAACCGCGGTCATTCCGATCGAGACCAGGACCAGGAACGAGATCAGCGCGATGAACCCGCCGATCATGAAAATGTCGCCATGGGCGAAGTTGATCATGCCGACGATGCCATAGACCATCGTGTAGCCGATGGCGATCAGGCCATAGATGGAGCCGAGAACGAGGCCGTTGATGAGCTGCTGCGCGAAGTAATCCATTGACTACCGAGAGTGGTTCGCAAACGCGGCGAGGAGCGTGCGCCTCGAAGCGACGCATCTTGAGGTTCTAACAGCAAGGAACTGCGGGCGGCAACAGAGTGCGCTGCCGCAAATGCAGGCTTATCCCGCCTTCTTTGGCGGCGCCGCTACGGTTGTAACGGCCTCGCCGCAGAATTGCCGTGAATAGTCGCGGAGGAACGGATTGTTCCATGCAACGTTAGTTGGAGTTTTGGATTAGATAGCTGCGACGTTCACAAAGGGAGATCCTGCGATGAGCAGTCAGATGAACCAGAACCCCGGTCAACAGAACCCCGGTCAACAGAATCCCGGCCAACAGAGCCAGAATCCCAGCCAGAAACCTAACCAGAAACCCAATCAGAAGCCTGGCCAGCAGCAGCAGGGCGGCGGGCAACAGCCCGGCCAGCAACAGCAGGACCCGGGTCGGCAGCGCTAGTTCGCGTCGATGAATTCACAAGAAGGCCCCGCCCAGCGGTGGGGCCTTCTGCCTTGGCAGAGGGGCGCCTTTACCCTGGGGCGCCTGGCCCGCGGTCTTGAGCATGACTTGAGGATGACTTGTGAGGGGACGCCTTGGGCAGGAGCCTGCGCGCGCCGGGGGGGGGCAGGTACCAAAGCACCGGGCGCCGCAGTTAAGGTAAACGAAGGGTTTAAATTGCCCGCCGTAATTTCAGCGCGTTAACTCCGTCAGATCGGCACCACGGCCTTTCGGGCAGGGGGACGGCGGGAGAACAGTATGTTCAAGAACTGGCGGCTCAGTTCCTTCAGCGGCGCGCTGCTTGCGGCCTACTTCATCCCAGTATGGAGCATCATCGCGTTCCGGATCATGGTCGCGCCCGTTCATGGCCTGTTCGAGCGGCCCAACATCTCGGTTGCGCTGTTCGTCAGCGACTACCTGCATCTGGCCGGTGTCGGCACGGTGCGCGCAGCCTGGCTGCTGGCGCTGGCGCGGCTCACGGTCGCGGGCTTCTTTGCGATCTTCCTGATCCTGATCAGCTTGCCGGCCGCGCGCCGGACCGGAGCCGCCGACGAGACGCTTGGGATTGCGCTCGGCCTCGGCAGCGTCGTCAGCTTCTTCAGCATGATCGTGGCATCCCGGGTCGGGGAGGCCGAGGCGCTGCGGCTGCACGCGACCGAATTGATGCTGCTGCTTGGCACCGCGATCGTGATGCTGGTGGAGCAGCCGACGCAACTCCTGGCACGAACTGCAAGCGACGCGGGTGCGCCGCACGGGGCCGGACACTCGGCTGCGCCTACCGCCTGATCGCGGCTGGTCGGGCTCGCTGCGGCTTCAGATGTCGGTTGTTGCCTCGATGTCATTCAACCGGCCGATCTCCGTCATGACCCGTTCTATGACGGTCTCGACGGCCGCGGCCACTTGCGGCGTCATCGTGCGGCCTGCATCGAAGCAGCGACCCTCCACCGCATAGACGATCGTGGATATCGGGAGGCCGTCCAACTGGCGGGCGAGGGCGATCGCCTCGGCCAGACCGAAGGCATGACTCGAGGCGAGACGTGGGCGGGGCGGCATCTCGTCCTTGGCGGCATCGACACGATGGATGCGCCCGGGTGCTCCCATCGGGGCGGCGGCGTCAACGCAGATCAGCGCGTCGCAACTCGCCCAATCCGCGACAAGGCCGAGGAAATCGCCACGGCAAACGGCGAGCGCCACGCCGGGCGGCAGGCGTCCCGCCAATCGCTCCGCGACACGCACGCCAACGGCGTCATCGCCGCGGTCGATATTGCCGATGCCGAGGACGGCGATCCGCCGTTGTATAGAGGCGTTCACGATCGGTGGACCGTCAGATTCACAAAGTGCGTGGAGCAGGAAATGCAGGGATCGTAGTTGCGGATGGTCTGCTCGCAGCGAGCGCGGATGATCTCGTCCGGCTGGTCGAGCATCGAACCTGCAACGGCGGCGAGATCGGCCTCGATGCTCGGCTGATTCTGCGAGGTCGGCGGGACGATGCGCGCCCGCTCGATGCTTCCGTCCGATGCGAACTCATAGCGATGCCAGCAGATGCCGCGCGGCGCTTCGGTGCAGCCGAATCCGGTGGCCGCGCGGGGGACGAGGGGCACGGCGGCGACCGCCGGCTGCTCATAGGCTGCGATGATGCGAAGCGCTTCCTCACAGGCGAACAGGATTTCGAGCGCCCGCACCACAATGCTCTGATAAGGATTCCGGCACACCGGAGATAGGCCGACCTCCTCGGCGAGCGTCTGGACCGCCGATGGCAGGCGGTCGAAATTCAGCGCGTAGCGGGCGAGCGGGCCGACCAGATAGGCGCCACGTCGCTTCAACAGCGCATGCAGCGCGGTCGAGTGCGGAACGTGCCGCTCCTCGAACTCCGATTCGTAATCGGCGATGTCGATATCGATGTCGCGGCTGGAGACGAGCCGCCCTTCGTTGAAGGGATATTCGTCGGAGTGGCGCAGCGCCACGAATTCGTAGTCCTGCTCGTAATCCGGAAAGGGGAAGGTTGCGACCCAGCGCACCAGCTGAACGGCGATGTCGCGCGCGTTCTCCAGCCGAGCGGCGAGCGGCTGCAACTCGGCGCGGCTCGGCACGCGATGGAAGCCGCCGGGCTTGACATTGACCGGATGGATCTCGCGTCCGCCGAGCACACGCATGATCTCGTTGCCGGCCTTCTTCAGCGTGAGCGCATTGCGGACCACCTCGCCATGCTGCTGCGCCATCCGGATCGCGTCGGGAAAGCCCAGGAAGTCGGGCGCATGCAGCATCACGACATGCAGGGCATGGCTCTCGATCCATTCTCCGCAATAGATCAGCCGGCGCAAGGCGCGGAGCTGGCCCTCGACCTTGGCCCCAAACGCGTTCTCGATCGCATGGACCACGCTCATCTGATAGGCGATCGGGCAGATGCCGCAGATCCGCGCGACGATGTCGGGCGTCTCGGCGTATCCGCGCCCGCGCAGGAACGCCTCGAAGAAGCGCGGCGGCTCGAAGATGCGTAGCTGCGCCGAGGCGACTTTGCCGTCAACGATCGCGATGTCCAGCGCGCCTTCGCCCTCGACCCGGGCGAGATAGTCGACCTTGATTGACTTAGTCGGCATGGGCCTCGCTTTCCTTTCGGAACGGTTCGGCTGCGGCGTTGAAGGTCTGCAGGGCGCGGCTGACATCGCGTGCGCTGGCGCCCAGCGCGCGCCACTCGCGCGCCAAGGCCGCCATGTTGGGTGTCTCCATCGGGCCGTAGCAGCCGTAGCAGCCGCGCCGGTAGGCCGGACAGATCGCGCCACAGCCCGCATGGGTCACCGGTCCGAGGCACGGCTGGCCTTGAACCATCACGCAGACCGTGCCGCGCTGCTTGCACTCGATGCAGACGCTATGGGAGGGGATCGCGGGCTTACGTCCGGCAAGGAAGGCCGAGATCACCTCGATGAGCTGATGCTTGTTGATCGGGCAGCCATGCAGTTCGTAGTCGACGGTGACATGCGCCGAGATCGGCGTCGAAGTGGCGAGCGTGGAGATGTAGTGCGGGGAGGCATAGACCGCGGCGACGAAATCGTTCACGTCGGCGAAATTGCGCAACGCCTGGATGCCGCCGGCCGTAGCACAGGCGCCGATCGTCACCAGATGCCTGGATTGCTGTCTCACCATCATGATGCGTTCCGCGTCGTGCGCGGTGGTGATCGACCCTTCGACCAGCGAGAGATCGTAAGGGCCGTCGAGAACGGCGCTCGAAGCTTCCGGAAAATTGGCGATCTCGACCGCGCCGGCCAGTGTCAGGAGTTCGTCCTCGCAATCCAGCAGCGACAGCTGGCAACCGTCGCAGGAGGCGAATTTCCAGACCGCGAGCCGCGGGCGCCTGTCTCGGTCGATCACCTGCTCCATCTCAAATCTCCCGGACAGCGAAGATGCGTTCGATCCGGTCGAATCGCATCACGGGACCGTCCTTGCAGATGAAGGCCGGTCCGAACTGGCAGTGGCCGCAAAGGCCGATGGCGCACTTCATGTTGCGCTCCATCGACAGATAGATGCGGTCCGACGCGACGCCGGCATCGCGCAGCGCATTGGCGGTGAACCGCATCATGATCTCCGGGCCGCAGACCATCGCGACGGCGTTATGCGGGTCGAACGGAATGCGCGGGATCAGGGCAGGCACTACACCGACATGGCCGCGCCAGGTCTTGTCGGCATGATCGACGGTGACCTCGACGCTGATGTCGAGTTGCCGGCGCCATGACGCGAGCTCGTCTCGGAACAGAATATCCGCAGGGTTTCGGCAGCCGACCAGGATCGCGACGCGGCCATAACGAGCGCGATTGGCGAGCACATGGGTGATGGCCGGACGCAGCGGGGCGAGACCAAGGCCGCCGGCCACGATGAGGATGTCGGAGCCTTCCGCCTCGGTGACCGGCCACGCCGTGCCGAACGGGCCACGAACGCCAAGCGTGGCGCCGACCTCGAGCGCAGCGATCGCCTGGCTCACGGCGCCGACATCCCGCACCGTATGCATGAAGCCTGTGGTGTCCGCGCAGTCGCCGCTGATGCTGATCGCGGCTTCGCCGACGGCAAACGCATAGAGCATGTTGAACTGGCCCGGCGCGTAGCTGGGCCGAGACCCTTGGGACGGTGCGATCTGTAGCGTCACGACGTCCGGCAATTCGCGGCGGAGATGCGTGACGCGATAAAGCTGTGGCACGAAGGGATCGCTCCGGGGTGGTGCGATCGGCACGGTCATCTCAGCGCTTTCCATAGACGTTGAGGATCTGCAGCCGCGTGTCGTGGAGGCGTTGCACCAGGATGGGAGCAAAGCGCTTCATCATTTCATAGCCCAGATGATGGTCGGCATCGCATTTGCCGCGCAGGCATTTTGCGTCGATGCCGATTGCACGCACCAGCTCGACAGCGCGGGCATCGAAGGTCCACCGATAGGGCGGTAGCAGCCACGAAGCGCCGACGATCTCGCCTTCGCCGAGCGTCGACATGACGATCGGCGGCTGGCCGGGTGCAGCAATTTCCAGCGCGACCTTGCCGTGTCGGATCAGGAAGAACTCGTCTGCCGCATCGCCTTCGTGGAACAGATATTGGCCAGGGTCGAAGCGATGATTGCGGGCGCAGCCGGACACCAGCGCGATCTGGTCTGCAGGGCACCCGGCGAAGAAGGCATGTTCCTTCAGGATCTGCTCAAGTCCCACCATGCTGTTCTCCGCTGGTCGGGTTGGCACGGATGGCGGCCGCTTCCTCGGTGATGTCGATGCCGACCGGGCACCAGGTGATGCAGCGTCCGCAGCCGACGCAGCCGGACGTGCCGAACTGGTCGATCCAGCTCGCAAGCTTGTGGGTGATCCATTGCCGATAGCGCGCGCCGCCGCTCCGCCGCACGCTGCCGCCGTGCAGGTAGGAGAAATCCAGCGTGAAGCAGGAATCCCATTTGCGGACGCGCTCGGCCGTGTCGCCGGTGAGGTCGCTGTGGTCTTCGACCGTCGTGCAGAAGCAGGTCGGACAAACCATGGTGCAGTTGCCGCAGGTGAGACATCGCTCGGCGACCGTGTCCCAGCGTGGATGGTTCGGGCTGGCTTGCAGCAGATCCTTGATGCCGTCGGTGTCGAGCGTCCGGCCCATCTGGCTTCGCGTACGCGCCACCACCGCGGCCGCTGCCGCGAGATCTGCGTCATCCGCAGCACCATGGGGGAGGCGCCCGAGCAGCGCGGCCCCCTGGTCGCTGCCGGCCTCGACTAGGAAATCGTGACGCAGTTCGTCGTGCAACTCGGTCAGCGCGAGATCGAAGCCGCTCTCCACCTGCGGTCCCGTGCCCATCGAGGCGCAGAAGCACGTGCCTCCGGCCTCAGCACAATTCACCGCGACGATGAACGCGTCCTGGCGCCGCGACGTATAGCCGACGTCTGCGTAAGGGCTAGTTGAAAACACCTTGTCCTGGATGGCGATGGCGTGAATTTCGCAGGCCCTGACGCCGACGAAGGCGAATTTGCGCGGAGCCGGAGGAGGCGGTTCGATTGCAAATCCATCCTCGCCGCGGTGTGCGGTCCACAGCGTCGCGACCGGCGGATGGAGGAACCGCTTCCAGGATTGCGGCCCGACGGCAAAGCCGAACAGCGCGTCATCGGTCCGCCGCTCCAGGCGATATTTGCCGGCGTCCTGGCGGTCGGTCCACCCGGCGGGAAGTTGTGAGAGCTTGGCGATCTCGTCATAGGCGATCGCGCCATCACGCACGGTCGGCCCCAGCACGCAGTGATCCGAGGCCAGCGCGTCGATCAGCGCCTGCAGGGCATCGCGCGACATGATCGCCTTTGTTCCTTTGGCCAGCGGTGCGGACGTGGCAGACGGATCGGAGCCCGTCGCCGCCGGTTCGGTGACGCTCTGCGAGATCTCTCGATTCCGGCGATCTTCGGACATGCGGCCTCGATGGCCTTCTCAAACGGCCTTGCTCGGGTCGGCGGAGACTTAACAGTCCCGCCCGCTGTGGCCGTTGACCTTGATCAAGCCCGGCGTGCCGTCGTTGGAGGGGCAGGGCTATCGCATATGGTTGGAAATAGCTTCGAGCAGTCTTCTTTGCGGCCATCCTTCGAGACGCCCGCCGGCGGCGGGCTCCTCAGGATGATGACGTTTTCCACGGCGAAGTCGTAGACCCTCATGGTGAGGGCACGGCAAAGCCGCGCGTCTCGAACCATGAGGCCCCGCGCCTGCTTGACGCCATATGCGATAGCCCTGGTTGGAGGGGCGAATCGAAATCGCATGGAGTCAGGGCACGCGCTGGCACCATGATCGGCGGCGAAGCCGCGAGGCTTTCACGTTGGCCGTGCGCGGCTGCGGCAGACGCGACGAAGATCGATCGGCAAAGATCGATCAGCGTTGCGTCAGGAAACCCAGCACCGCGTCATTGAAGGCGAGCGTCGCCTCGATGTTCGAGATGTGCGCCGCGTCGAGGATGGTCATGCTGGCACCTGGGATCTGGCTGCGGATCGCTTCCGCCATCGTGATCGGCGTCGAGCGGTCGTAGCGGCCCGCAATCACCAGCGTCGGGCTCTTGATCTTCGGCAACGCCTCGCGCAGGTCGAGCGTCCGCAGCGCCTCGCAGGAGGCAAGATAGCCCTCGACCGGGGTGGCCAGCAGCATCGCTTTCATCCGCTGGGCGATTTCGGGATTGCGGCCGCGGAACTCCTCCGTCAGCCAGCCCGCGATCACGGTGTCGGCGACCGCGGCCAGCCCGCCTTCCTTGACGGCCTTGATGCGGGTGTCCCAGATGGTCGGGTCCGGATAATGGCAGGCGGTGTTGGCGAGCACGATCTTGCCGAGCCGCTCCGGCGCGTTGGCGCCGAGCCATTGCCCGACCATGCCGCCCATCGACAACCCGCACCAATGCACCTTCTCGATGTTGAGGTCGTCGAGGATCGCGAGCACGTCACGGCCGAATCGCTCGACCGAATAGGGGCTTGGCGGGACGCTAGATCGGCCGTGGCCGCGGCGGTCATAGCGGATCACGCGGAATACCTGCGTGAGGGCGCGCATCTGTGGCTCCCACATTTGTAGGGTACAGCCGAGCGAGTTCGACAGCATCAGGGTCGGCCCACCGTCGCGGCCCTCGACCGTGACGTTGAGGAGGCAACCGTCGGCATCGATCATCGGCATGAGGCAAGGTCCTTGTCCTGGTGTTCCGGCGCCCAAATTCGCCCCTCCCGTTCGGAGCCAATTCAGCGCGCTGCATCGGCGATTCTGCATCGCCCGCGTTCATCCGCCACTCTTTCCTTTGTGACGGCCGTGCATTAGGTGAATACCCTAAACCAAACCATCCGGGGAGCTTCCACATGGCGATGACGATGACAGGCGAGGTTCAACTGCCGGCACCGCGCGAGGCCGTGTGGGCCAAGCTCAACGATCCCGAGGTTCTCAAGGCTTGCATCCCCGGCTGCGAGGAATTGGAGAGGACCGAGGACAACGGCTTCCGCGCCACGGCCAAAATGAAGGTCGGACCGGTCTCGGCGCGCTTCAAGGGCAAGGTGACGTTGAGCGATCTCGACCCGCCCAATGGCTACAAGATCACGGGCGAAGGAGAGGGCGGCGTGGCCGGCTTCGCCAAGGGCGGTGCCACGGTCGGGCTGTCCGATAAGGACGGCGGTACGCTGCTCTCCTACAACGTCGAGGCGCAGATCGGCGGCAAGCTCGCCCAGCTCGGCCAGCGCCTGATCAACGGCGCCGCGAAGAAACTCGCCGACGAGTTTTTCGCCAATTTTGCCAAGGCCGTGCAGGGATAAATTCGACCAATCACGTCAGTTGGGCGAGGGGTCGGCGAGGTTGCCCACCGCCGATCCGGCCCATATGATGGTTTTCGACTGATTTTGCCGGGCTGTGCTGCAGTGCAATGCTGTGGCGCCGATAATAGAGAGTCCTGAATGGCCAAAATTTCCCTGATTGTGAACGGTAACCCCGTCACGGCGAATGTCGACCCGCGGACGCTGCTCGTGCAGTTCCTGCGCGAGAATTTGCGCCTGACCGGGACCCATGTCGGCTGCGACACGTCGCAATGCGGCGCCTGCGTCGTGCATCTCGACGGCAAGGCGGTGAAGTCCTGCACGACCCTCGCCGTGATGGCCGACGGCCATGAGGTCAAGACCATCGAGGGGTTGGCGCCGGATGGTGCGCCGCTGCATCCGATGCAGGAGGCATTCCGCGAAAATCACGGCCTGCAATGCGGTTTCTGCACGCCCGGCATGATCATGACCGCCGTCGACATGGTGCATCGCAAGGGCCACGATCTCAGCGAGGAAACCATCCGGGAGGAGCTGGAAGGCAATCTCTGCCGCTGCACCGGCTATCAGAACATCGTGCAATCGATCGCCGCCGGCGCCAAGGCCATGGCGAAATCCGATCTCGCATAATTCCCGCGCATTCGCGCGTCAGGACATTTCCCATGTACGAATTCAAATATCACCGTCCGGGCACCGTGCGGCAGGCGGCCAATCTTCTGGTCAAGAACGAAGACGCCAAGCTGATCGCCGGCGGCCACACGCTGCTTCCCGTGATGAAGCAGCGGCTGGCGAGTCCGCCGCATCTGGTCGACCTCTCGCATATCGAGGGGCTCAACGAGATCGAGATCAAAGGCCGCGCGCTGGTGATCGGCGCCACCGCCCGTCACGCCGAGGTTGCCAATTCCCCCACCGTCGGTGAGGCGATCCCGGCGCTGGCCCATCTCGCCGGCTTGATCGGCGATCCCGCCGTGCGCCACCGCGGCACCATCGGCGGCTCGCTCGCCAACAACGATCCGACGGCGGATTATCCCGCCGCCTGCCTCGCGCTCGGCGCCACCATCGTCACCAACAAGCGCAAGCTGAAGGCGGAAGAGTACTTCCAGGGCCTGTTCACGACCGCGCTGGAGGGCGACGAGATCATCACCAAGGTCAGCTTCCCGCTGCCGAAGAAGGCGGCCTATGTGAAATTTCGCAATCAGGCCTCGCGCTACGCGCTGGTCGGCGTGTTCGTGGCGCGGCGTCCGTCGGATGTGCGGGTGGCGGTCACCGGCGCCGGAGCCGATGGCGTGTTCCGGGTCACCGCGTTCGAGGAAGCCTTGCAGAAGCGGTTCTCGCCCAAGGTGCTGGAAGGGATTCCGGTGTCGCATGAGGGCCTGAACAGCGACATCCATGGCAGTGCCGAATATCGCGCGCATCTGATCGGCGTGTTGGCGCGGCGTGCGGTGGAAGCCGCCAATGCCGAGGCCAAAGCGTCGGCAGAATCGGAGGCTCCGGCTTCGTGAGACCGGCTGTAGCGAGCAAGAGGCGGGCGGGCGCATGAGTGCAGCGGCATTGCCAGGATCTGTCGACGGGATGCTCGAGCTGCTCTCTTCGCGCGGCTATCTCGCCGAGCGCTCGCTGGCGACGGTGACCTATCTGGCGTTGCGCATGGGGCGGCCGCTGTTTCTGGAGGGCGAGGCCGGGGTCGGCAAGACCGAGATCGCCAAGGTCCTGTCGGCCGCGCTCGGGCGCAAGCTGATTCGCCTGCAATGCTATGAGGGGCTCGACGTGGCCTCGGCCGTCTATGAGTGGAATAGCGCCGCGCAGATGATCGCGATCCGGCTGGCGGAAGCCGGTGGCGATGTCGACCGCGAGCAGCTTTCTTCCGACATTTTCGCCGAGCGCTATCTGATCAAGCGCCCATTGCTGCAGGCGCTGGAGCCTGATGTGGCGGGCGCACCGGTGCTCCTGATCGACGAGCTCGATCGCGCCGACGAAGCGTTCGAGGCGTATCTCCTGGAGATACTGTCCGACTTCCAGGTCACGATCCCGGAGTTCGGCACCGTCAAGGCGCCGCATCCGCCCATCGTGATCATCACCTCGAACCGCACCCGCGAGATCCACGACGCGCTGAAGCGCCGCTGCCTCTATCACTGGGTCGAATATCCCTCGGCCGAGCGCGAGCTCGCGATCGTCAAGACGCGGCTGCCCGGCATCTCGCAGCGGCTGTCGCAGCAGATCGTGCGCTTCGTGCAGGCGCTTCGTAACCAGGATTTCTACAAGTCACCGGGGGTGGCCGAGACGCTCGACTGGGCGACCGCACTGACCGAGCTGGATGCCCGCGGGCTGACGGCCGAGGTGGTCGGCGACACGATCGGGGCGCTGTTGAAGTACCAGGACGATATCGCGCGCATGCAGGGCGATGCGCTGCAAAAGGTGATCAAGGACGCGACGAGCGAGAGTTAGTTCTCCGTCATTCCGGGGCGATGCGTCAGCATCGAACCCGGAATCTCGAGGTTCCGGGTTCGCTCGTTTCACTCGCGCCCCGGAACGACGAAATGGATAGAGCTGTGCCCACGCCAATCAACCATCTCGCCCCTCCCACCGGCGCGATCGCCGACAATATCGCGGGCTTTGCCCGGGCCTTGCGCGGCGCGGGCCTGCCGGTCGGGCCGGGCGCGGTGATCGATGCGATGACGGCGCTGGAGGCGATCGACATCGGCAAGCGCGCCGACGTCTTCACCACGCTGGAATCGATCTTCGTCAAGCGCCACGAGCACGCGCTGATCTTCGCCCAGGCCTTCGAGCTGTTCTTCCGCGCCGCCGAAGAGTGGAAGTCGATGCTGGATTCGGTGCCGCTGCCGGATCACGCCAAGAAGAAGCCGAAGCCGGCGTCGCGTCGTGTCCAGGAGGCGATGGCGCAGCCGCAGATGCACGAGGAGCCGCAGACGCTGGAGCAGGACCTGCGGCTGTCGGTATCCGACCGCGAGGTGCTGCAGAAGAAGGATTTCGCGCAGATGAGCGCGGCCGAGATCGCCGAGGTGACGCGCGCGATCGAAAAGATGCGGCTGCCGCAGGCGGAGCTCAGGACGCGCCGCCACAAGCCGGATCCGAAGGGCGCGCGCATCGACATGCGCAAGACCTTGCGCGAGGCGCTGCGCACCGAGGGCGAGATCATCAACATCCAGCGGCTGGGACGGATCGAGAAGCCGGCGCCGATCGTGGCGCTGCTCGATATTTCCGGCTCCATGAGCGAATATACCCGCCTGTTCCTGCATTTCCTGCACGCCATCACCGACGCCCGCAAGCGCGTCTCGGTGTTCCTGTTCGGCACAAGGCTGACCAATGTGAGTCGCGCGCTGCGGCAGCGCGATCCGGACGAGGCGCTCGCGAGCTGCTCGGCCTCGGTCGAGGATTGGGCTGGCGGCACCCGCATTGCGACCTCGCTGCATACGTTCAACAAGCTGTGGGCGCGGCGGGTGCTCGGGCAGGGCGCCATCGTGCTGCTGATTTCCGACGGGCTGGAGCGCGAGGCCGATGACAAGCTCGCCTTCGAGATGGACCGGCTGCACCGCTCCTGCCGACGCCTGATCTGGCTGAACCCGCTGCTCCGCTACTCAGGCTTCGAGGCCAAGGCGCAGGGCATCAAATTGATGCTGCCCCACGTTGACGAATTCCGGCCCGTGCATAACTTGACCTCGATCGGGACGCTGATCTCGGCGCTATCGTCCCCGCTGTCCGCCCATCACCGCAGCGCGATCCGTCCCGCAGCCTGAATTCCGCAAGGAGGCATCATGCTCAACCGCGACGAGGATATTCTGAAGGCTGCCGAGGACTGGCAGAAGGCCGGCCATGGCGTGGCGCTCGCCACCGTGGTCGAGACCTGGGGCTCGGCGCCGCGTCCGGCCGGCTCCAGCCTGGTCATCAATGATGACGGCACGTTCCTGGGGTCGGTGTCCGGCGGCTGCGTCGAGGGCGCGGTCGTGACCGAAGCAATGGACGTGATCGAAAGCGGCCAGCCCAAGATGCTGGAGTTCGGCGTCGCCGACGAGACCGCCTGGAATGTCGGACTGTCCTGCGGTGGTACCATTCGAGTGTTCGTCGAGAAGGTCGGGTAACGATGAAGCTTGCAACCCTCTCCGAGCTGAACGCGGAGCGCGCCGCGCGGCGCCCGGTGATCCTGGTCACCGATGTCGCCACCGGCGAGCAGCGGCTCGTGAAAGCCAAGGACATTGTCGCCGATCCACTACGCGCCGAGCTCGCCGCGCAGTTGCGGATGGGCAAGAGCGGGATGATCGAGACTGGCGGCAAGAGGTTGTTTCTCAATGTCTACGCGCCGACCGCGCGGCTCGTGATCATCGGTGCCGTCCATATCAGTCAGGCGCTGGCGCCGATCGCGCGCTCGCTCGGTTACGACGTGACGGTCGTCGACCCGCGCACGGCGTTTGCCAGCCCCGAGCGCTTCCCCGACGTGCCGCTGATCGCGGAATGGCCCGACGTGGCGCTGCCGCCGCTCAACATCGATCACTACACTGCGTTCGTCGCGCTGACCCACGATCCCAAGATCGACGATCCGGCGCTGCTGCACGCCTTCTCGCGTGACTGCTTCTATATCGGTGCGCTGGGCTCGCGGAAGACGCATGGCAAGCGCGCCGAGCGGCTCCGTGCGCAGGGGGCCAGCGAGGCCGACATTTCCCGCATTCACGCGCCCATTGGACTGGCCATCGGCGCCGTATCGCCATCGGAGATCGCCGTCTCGATCATGGCCCAGATCACCGCGGCGCTGCGGCTGCCGCCCAAGGAAAAAGAAGAAGCGGCATGAAATTCGGCCCGGCCAGTCCGGCGGAGGCAGTCGGCGGGGTGACGGTGCACACCCTGCGCCAGGGCAGACTGGTGCTGAAGAAGGGCACCACGATCGGTCCGGCCGAGGTGGAGGCCCTGACCAGGGAAGGCGTCAAGGAGATCGTCGTCGTCAGGCTGGAGCCGGGCGACGTTTCCGAGGATGAAGCTGCCGCCGGCATCGCCAAGGCGGTCGCGGGCGAGGGCATTCATGTCGATCGCGCCTTCACCGGCCGCGCCAATTTGTTCGCGGCCCAGGCCGGCGTGCTGGTGATCGATCGCGATGCGGTCGACCGCATCAACGCGGTCGACGAAGCCATCACCTTCGCGACCTTGCCGGCGTTCAAGCCGGTGGTCGAAGGCGAGATGGTCGGCACCGTCAAGCTGATCCCGTTTGGGGTCGAAGGACGCTTGCGCGACGCGGCTGTCGCGGCGGCGGGCAAGGGCGCGCTCCGGATCGCGCCCTATGTCATCAAGCGCGTCGGCGTGGTCTCCACCATCCTGCCCGGCCTCTCCTCGAAGGTCATCGACAAGACCTTGCGCGTCACCGCCGAACGGCTGGCGCCTGCAGGCGCCGCCATCATTGCCGAACGCCGCGTGCCGCATGAAGGCGCGCCGCTGTCGGCCGCCATCCAGGAACTGCTCGGGCTCGGCGCCGAGCTAGTCATCGTGTTCGGGGCCTCGGCCATTGCCGACCGGCGCGACGTGATCCCGGCTGCGATCACCGGCATTGGGGGGACGGTCGAGCATTTCGGCATGCCGGTCGATCCCGGCAATCTCCTGCTGATCGGTAACGCGGCCGGCGTGCCGGTGCTCGGTGCGCCTGGCTGTGCCCGTTCGCCGGTCGAGAACGGTTTCGATTGGGTCCTGATGCGGCTGCTCGCCGGCATCAAGGTGACCCGCGCCGAGCTGATGGCGATGGGCGTCGGCGGCCTTCTGATGGAGATCGTCACCAGGCCGCAGCCCCGCGCCAAGCCGGAAACGGAGGGCGAACGCAAGGTTGCGGCCATCGTGCTCGCCGCCGGCCGCTCGACCCGGATGGGCGGGCCCAACAAGCTCCTGGCCGAACTCGAGGGCAAGAAGCTGGTGCGGATCGTGGTCGAGCAGGCGCTGGCCTCCAAGGCTTGCGAGGTGATCGTCGTCATCGGCCATCAGGCCGACCTGGTCGAGCAGGCGCTGGCAGATCTGCGTGTCCGGTTCGTGCGCAATCCCGATTTCGCTGGCGGGCTTGCGAGTTCCGTGAAGGCCGGCATCGCGGCCGTGTCCGAGAACGCCGATGGCGCGGTAGTCTGCCTCGGCGACATGCCGATGGTCTCGAGCGATATGCTCGATCGGCTGATCGGCACGTTCGAGCCGGATCGCGGCAATTTGATCGTGGTGCCGGTCGCCGACGGCCGCCGCGGCAATCCGGTCTTATGGTCGCGGCGTTTCTTCCAGGAGCTGATGACGCTGGACGGCGACGTCGGTGCGCGGCATCTGATCGCCAAGCATGCGGAGGCCGTCGCCGAAGTGCCGGTCGAGGGAGACGGCGCCTTCCTCGACATCGACACGCCGCAAGCGCTGGACGCCGCACGGCGGGGGTGAAACGGCTTTCCATCATTACGCAGGATTTCTTCACTTCGCTCGCAACGGCGGTTGTCCGTCGACGGCCGGCGTTGCACCAGGCGCTATCTTTCAACCTTCTGTTCACCAAGTTGAAACATCCTTTCCCCTAGATTCCGCCACATTGGGCCTCGGGGGAGGATCTCGGTGATCGTTTCGACCGCCGCGCGACGCTTCGCGCTATTTGCGTTTGGTATGACCGTTCTGGTGGCGGGCGCGCGCCTTGCGACCGATCATTTCATCAGTGTCGCGCACGCAGCCGGTGCCTTCGCCATGGGCCAATGCGCCGCCTATGGCCAGGCCTATGATTACCCGTCCGAGCCTTCGGCTAAAGCGGCCGCGCTCAAGCAGTGCAAGGGCGACTGCACGGCAGTGATCCTGAAGAAGGCGTGTGCGGCCTTCGCGGTCGATTTGACCAATCCCTGCGGTCCGCATGGCTATGCGGTCCGGCCGAAGATATCGACCTCGCTCAACGATGCGACGCGTGAATGCTACAAATATGGCGGCAAGGAATGCGTGATCCGCGCCTGGGTCTGCGACGGCAAGGGTTGATTTCGCAGACAGGGCTTTTCATTGTTCGGGCAGCGGCGAACCCGGACTCCTGCGACGACGACAGCGTCTTGGCGCTGACAGCGTAGAATTGATCGGGTTTCGGTCAATTTATCGGCGTCCCGAGAATGGCGTCGTTTGCCGGAGGAACGATGCAGTTCGACACCAAGATCGCGCTGGTGATCCGTAACGACCTTGAAGCCTGGCAGAAGCTGAACGTGGCAGCCTTTCTCGCGAGCGGCATTGCCGCTGCGTTTCCCGAATGTGTCGGTGTGCCTTATGAGGACGGTGATGGCACGCCGTACCATGCGCTGATCGGCCAGCCGATCTTGATCTACGGTGCAGTCGATCGCGCGGCGTTGTCGCGGGCACTCGAACGGGCCTTGGCTCGCAACGTCAAATGCGCGCTCTATAGCGAAGACATGTTCAAGACCACCCATGACGAGACCAATCGCGCCGCGGTGAAAGCGGTCGCTCGCGCCGACCTCAATCTGGTCGGCCTGGCCTTCCGCGGAGAACGCAAGGTGGTTGACAAGGTCGTGGACGGCTTGAAGTTTCACCACTGAAGATCGCGCGACAAGCCGGCCAGTTGATGTCACGGAGTTGTCATATGCTCCGCGACGAAGCGACGGCCGTCCATTGACTCCGATCAAGCTCGAGCTTGCCGGCCTCTATTAGTTTGCGCCTCGAAATGAGAGGAGCAGACACATGTCGACAATGAAGGCCGCCGTCGTCAAAGCCTTTGGCAAGCCGCTGGTGATCGAGGACGTGCCGATTCCGGAGCCGGGCCCTGGCGAGATCCTGGTCAAGCTGAAGGCCTGCGGCGTCTGTCATACCGACCTGCACGCCGCCTCGGGCGACTGGCCGGTCAAGCCGGTACCGCCTTTCATTCCGGGCCATGAGGCGGCCGGTTTGGTTGCGGCGCTCGGCCCTGGCGTGACCGATTTCAAGGTCGGCGATGCTGTCGGCGTGGCGTGGCTGCATGATGCCTGTCTGCGCTGCGAATATTGCGAGACAGGCTGGGAGACCCTGTGCGAGCACCAGCACAACACCGGCTACAGCGTCAACGGCGGTTTCGCTGAATACGTCATCGCCTCCGCGGCCTTCGCGGCACGCCTGCCGGCTGACGTCGACTTCGCTGCGATTGCCCCGATCCTCTGCGCGGGCGTGACGACCTACAAGGGCCTGAAGGAAACCGAGACCCGGCCGGGCGAGTGGGTGGTCATCTTCGGCGTCGGCGGCCTCGGCCACGTCGCCATCCAATATGCCAAGGCCATGGGGATGAAGGTGATCGGGATCGACATCACCGAGGACAAGTTGAAGCTCGCGCGCGAAGCCGGCGCCGATCACGCGGTCAATGCGCTCGACAAGGACGCGGTGGACCGGGTCGCCAAGATCACCGGCGGCGGCGCCCACGGCGTACTGGTGACGGCCGTGTCGACGCCGGCCTTCGCCCAGGCGCTGCACATGGTCCGTCGCAAGGGGACGGTCAGCCTGGTCGGGCTGCCACCGGGCGAGTTTCCGACACCGATCTTCGACGTCGTGCTGAAGCGCATTACGGTGCGCGGCTCGATCGTCGGCACGCGGCGAGATCTCGACGAGGCCATCGCCTTCGCCGCAGAGGGCAAGGTCAAGGCCGAGATCACCACGGCGCCGCTATCGGAGATCAACACCATCTTCGACAAGATGAAGGCAGGCAAGATCGACGGCCGCATCGTGCTCGATTTCACCTGAATGCCTATCGGCGCACATTCTAAAGAAGGCCGCGGCGTCATGGAAATGCGCCGCGGCCTTTTGATATGGATCAGCGTCTCGGTGGATCGGGCTGGCACGATGCGGCCATGGCAGCGGTTACCAAAATCGTCTTTCTCGGCGCGAGCAGCGCGTCCTTCGGACTCAGCATGTTCCGGGACCTGTTCTCGACGCATGAGCTCGCAGGCAGCACCTTGGTGCTGGTCGGTCGCGACGCCGAGCGGCTCGGCCGCGCCGAGCGCCTGGCGAAGCTCTTGAACGACAAGTCCGGCGCCGGACTGAAGATCGAGGCGACGACGGACTGGCGGGCTGCGCTGGATGGCGCGGGCTTCGTCGTCCATTCCACCGCGATCGACCGCAACCGGCTCTGGCGGCACGATTTCGAGGTGCCGCGCAAATACGGCATCCGCCATACGCTCGGCGAGAATGGCGGGCCCGGCGCGCTGTTCTTCACCTTGCGCACCTTGCCGGTGGTGTTCGACTTCGTCCGCGAGATGGAGGCGCGCTGCCCGCAGGCGCTGTTCGTCAACTTCTCGAATCCGGAGAGCCGCATCATCCTGGCGCTCGGGCAGCATAGCCGGATCAAGCACATTGGCCTCTGCCACGGCATCTTCATCGCACGCAGCCAGGTCGCCGCGATCCTCGGCTTGCCCGAAGCGCGGGTGGACGTGTGGGGCGCCGGTCTCAACCACTTCCAATGCTTGAAAGAGATTCGCGATCGCGAGACCGGGGCCGATCTCTATCCGCTCCTGCGCGAGAAGGAGGCAAGCCACGATCCCGAGGTTTCGCCGCTGACCCGCGCGCTGTTCCGCAGCTTCGGCTATTGGCTAGGCTGTGGTGACGGCCATGTCGGCGAATATTTCGCCTATGGCTGGGAGGCGGGGGAGGCCGGCTACAATTTCGATGGGGACGAGGATGAGCGCGCCAGGGTGAGCCGGCTGATCGATGACGTGCTGGCCGGGCGGGCCGAGATCCCGGACTGGTGGCTGAAGCCGTCGGGCGAGCGTGCCGTCTCCGTGATCTCCTCCGTGCTGCATGACCGCAAGCAGCTGATCGAATCCGGGGTCGTCTATAACGATCACGTCATTCCTAACCTGCCGGCGGACGCGGCGGTGGAAGTGCCCGTCGTCGCCGACCGTATCGGCATTCATCCAGTCTCGCTCGGGCCACTGCCGGAGCCGGTCGCGAAGCTCATGACCGTTCAGGTCCAGGTGCAGCAGCTTTCGGTGCAGGCGGCGATGCAGGCCTCCAAGGAGATCGCGCTGCAGGCGCTCCTGATCGACCCCGTGGTGAACTCGGCGACATCGGCACGGCAGCTCCTGGACGAATTGTGGGAGATCAACCGGCCCTATATTCGTCCTTGTGCGTGAGACGCGCACTACAAATCGATCCATTCGCAGCTGCCGGAAGATCACGGCTTTGGCGCCGTCGAGCAGAAAGGCGAACACGACGGCTACCGCAAGCAGGCCGGCGATGATCGGCAGCCTCAGCGGAGCCATCAGCGATCCGGTGGCGGCGAGCGCCGTGACGATCAGGATGTCCGTAATCGAGGAGACGACGACGGTCCGGCTTGGCCGCGACGACCAGAGGCGGCGGCGTTCGCGCACGACGTAATAGATCGATTGGCCGCTGAAGGTCAGGTTGACCAGGGTCATGGTCCGCAGCGTCTCGAGGTCGAGGCGTAGCAGATCCCTGCCGATCAGCAGCACGCCGACGCAGAATGCGAGATCGACCATACCCATGATCACGCCGGCGAGCGTCAGGTCGCCGATGCGCCACGCATTCGGCTCGGCCGAGGGCCGGACGTTGTCGGTCGCCGCCGACATTGCCAGGAAATCGCCCGTGATCATGGAGATCACGATCAGCGTCGGTGTCAGAATGGCATGTCCGACGATCAGGAAGCCGATGCCGAGATAGGAAACCTGGCGGACCTTGTGCACGATCGAGCGCAGCGCATAGGTGAGGATACGCTGGAATGCGACGCGTCCCTGCGTCACCGCGGTGAGAATGCTGGTGAGGCCGGGCTCGGTGAGCACGAGGCCGGCTGCGGACTTCGCGACGTCGGTCGACGTCGAGACCGCAATGCCAAGCTGCGCCTGACGCAGCGCCGGCGCATCGTTGGCGCCGTCACCGCACATGCCGACGGAATAGCCCGAGCGCTGCAGCGCCTTGACCAAAGCGAATTTGTCTTCCGGCAGCACGCCGGCGAACACCGCGTAATCTGTGGCGTCGATCCTCTCGGGGATCGGTCCGGGCGGAAACACCTTGCCGTCCAGTCCAATCGCTTTGGCCACGGCCGAGGCCGTGGCCGGGGCATCGCCGGTCACCATGACGACGCGCACGCCCATTGCTTGCAATTTCGCGAGGCAATCGGCAGCTTCGGGCCGCGGAGGATCGCTCAGCGCGATCAAGCCGACGATGTGCATCACATCCGAATCCGCGGCGGACACACTGACGCCGAGTACGCGATAACCCTCGGCCTCCAGCCTTGAGGCTTCGGCCCTTGCCTCATTGGGTGCAGTCGACATGGCCAGCACAGCCGCGAACGCGCCTTTCACCACGCGCCGTCGCGTGTCATCTGCGGTGATGACGGTCGCTTCCGCCATCTTGGTGGCGGGATCGAACGGAATGAATGTTTCTCGCCGCAATCCGTCCAATCGGCCATTCCCGGACGCCATCCGCACTGCGCCATCGACCGGATCGAGCCCGCCGTCGGAACTCGACAGACGCGCCCACACCAGGACATCCCGCGCGCTCGCGTTTCCAAATGGAACGGTCGCTGCGACGCGCAGTTCGTTTTGGGTCAGAGTGCCCGTCTTGTCGACGCACAGCACGTTCATGGTGGCGGCCTCGTCGACCGCGGAGAGCCGCGTCGGCAGCACGCCGCGTCGGCCGAGCGCCTGCGCCGCCACGGCAGCGGCGAGCGTGAAGGCTGCCGGAAGCGCGACCGGCACGGAGGCAAGAACAGCAATCAGGCCGAGCGGAACGATTTCCGTCATCGGCAGGTGACGGGAGATCGCATAGGCGATCAGCGCGAGCGCCAATGTCCCATTGATGGTCGCGAGCGCGAGCACCACGCGCAACACCGCCTTCTGCTGCGAACTGGTGACATGTGCCGTCCGAATAAGCTCCGCTGTCCGTCCGAACCGGGTGTGGGCACCAGTTGCGAGCACCTCGGCCATCGCTTCGCCGCGCCGGATCAGGGCTCCGGCGAAGGTCTCGCTGCCGGGACCGACCTCGATCGGTAGCGACTCGCCCGTCAGCATTGATTGGTCGAGCATCACAGCGCCTGAACCGAGCCGCACATCGGCAGGCACCACGGCGCCGAGCGTCAGCTTGATGATGTCTCCGGGCACGAGTTCGGCCGCCGGAATGATGGTCCAGATGCCGTCGCGGAGGACGGCGGCGTTGAGCGCGAGCCGCTGCTTCAAGGCCTGCAGCGTGGCCTTGGCGCGGCCTTCCTGGAACGTGCCAAGCAGGGCGTTGAACACCAGCAGCAGGCCGATGATTCCTGCCTCGAAATATTCGCCGAGCGAGAGTTGCAGCAGGATCGCCGCCTCCAGCAGGCAGGGGACCGGCGCAACAAACTTGCCGAGCAGCACGTGCCAGAGCGGACGCTCGGTGCTCGTCGTCGCATTGGAGCCGAATTCCCGCAGGCGTCGGGCCGCTTCGGCGGCTGTCAGGCCGCGATCCCAAACCGATGCTTGATCGGCCGTTGCGGGCGCCGGCGCGTTCGCCGGTAATGGAGCCGCGGGAATTTCGAAATCATCCATCGCGATTGCCTGATGAGTGCTGCCCGATGATGAGTCCTAGGGCTGCGCAGTGCCCTGCGAATATTCGGCGGAACGGAACTCAGCATGAGCCTGATCAAGGCGCACGCGGATGTGAAATGGTTGCTTGTAGCGCGCATCCTTCCATCAGACGCCGGTCGTCCGAGGCCAGCGCCGTAGCCGGATCGCAATGGTATTGACACTGACTGACCAGTCAGTCATATTTTAAGAATGGTGATGAGAACACGAAAAGTCGCAAGCAGGGTTACTGGCCGGCCGGCCGCATCGCAGGTCGTTCGCGCAGCGGACAAGGCAGGCGAAGCGTCCGCGAGCCGGGCGGAGCGCGCGGCCGAGCGCCGCGCGGCGATCGTCGAGGCGGCGATGGAGGAGTTCGTCGCGCGCGGCTTCACCGCGACGCGGCTCGACGACATTGCCAAGCGGGCCGGCGTCGCCAAGGGCACGATCTATCTGCATTTCAAGGACAAGGAATCGATGTTTGAGGAATTGATCCGCACCGCGATCGTGCCGTTCGTCAGCCGCATGACTGCACCGCCGTCATTCACGGGATCGGTGCGCGATGCGGTCGAAACACTGGGGCGCCTGTTCATCCACGAGGTCGCGACTACGCGCCGCGGCGACATCGTTCGGCTGATCGTGGCCGAGGGCACGCGCTTTCCGGCGATTGCCGATTTCTACTATCGCGAGGTGGTATCTCGCGGACTCGCCGCGCTGCGCGGCCTGATCGAGCTTGCGATCGAGCGGGGAGAGATCCGCGAGCCCAAGCTCGCGCAATTTCCGCAAATCATGATCGCGCCGGTGCTGATTGCTGTGCTGTGGAAGAGCCTGTTCGAGCGGCATGCGCCGCTCGATGCCGAAGCGATGCTGCGGACGCATCTCGACCTGATCTTTGGCGAACGGAGTGCAACATGACGAGCCTCTTGCATTGCCTCGTCGTTCTGGCCACCGCTTTCACGCTGAACGGATGTCACGATAAGCGCGATCCCGGCTATCAGGGCTGGGTCGAGGCCGATATGATCTTCGTCAGCCCCGATGAGGCGGGGCGCGTAACCAAGCTCAACGTCCGCGAAGGCGACGAGGTCAAGGTCGGCGATCTGCTCTATTCGGTCGACGACGATCTGCAGCAGGCCGATCTCAACCAGAACAAGGCGACGCTCGCCAATGCGCAGCAGACCTATGACCGTGCGGCCGCACTGAGCAAGACCGGCGCAGGCACGCAGGCTACGCTTGATTCGGCGATCTCCGCGTTGCGCGTCGCCGAGGCCCGTGTGGTCACGTCGCAGACGCGGCTGGCCCGCCGCAGGGGCTTTGCCCCGGTCGCCGGCACCGTGCAGCAGATCTACTTCCGCGAGGGTGAGATGGTCGCGGCGCAGCGGCCGGTCCTCTCGATCATGCCGCCCGGCAACATGAAGCTGCGCTTTTACGTTTCCGAGACGGAACTGCCGAAGATCGCCATCGGCGATGAGGTCCGCGTCACCTGCGACAATTGTGCGCCCGATCTCTCCGCGCGGATCTATTTCATCGCGACCACGGCCGAATACACCCCGCCAGTGATCTACAGCCTCGATGAGCGCAACAAGCTCGTCTATCTGATCCAGGCGCGGCCTTCGCGGCCCGACGCGCTGCGCGTCGGCCAGCCGGTCAGCGTCTATCTCAATGCCAAGACGCCGGTGGCCGATCGACGATGACGCGCGCGGCGGACGACGGGATCGCGATCGACGTTCATGGACTGACGAAATCGTTCGGCGGCCGCGAGGTCGTGCACGATCTGTCGATGCGGGTGAAGCGCGGCTCGATCTACGGGTTTCTCGGTCCGAACGGCTCCGGCAAGACTACGACCATCCGAATGTTATGCGGGCTGTTGACGCCCGATAGTGGCGAGGGCCGCTGTCTGGGGTTCGATATCCGCCGCGACGCCGACCGCATCAAGCGGCGGGTTGGCTACATGACTCAGCGCTTCAGCCTGTATCAGGATCTGTCGGTGCGCGAGAATCTCGAATTCGTGGCGCGTCTCTATGGCCTGAGCGATCCGCGCGGTGCTGCGCGCGACATGGTCAGGCGGCTTGGGCTGTC
This sequence comes from Bradyrhizobium sp. SZCCHNS1022, assembly GCF_032484835.1. Taxonomy (NCBI): domain Bacteria; kingdom Pseudomonadati; phylum Pseudomonadota; class Alphaproteobacteria; order Hyphomicrobiales; family Nitrobacteraceae; genus Bradyrhizobium; species Bradyrhizobium sp. SZCCHNS1022. Next base: position 551,298 of record NZ_JAUETT010000004.1, read on the forward strand.
GGGCCGGGAGGGACAGCTCGCCGGCGAGCTGTCGGGCGGCTGGAAGCAGCGGCTGGCGCTTGGCGCCTGCACGCTGCCCAATCCGCAGTTGCTGCTGCTCGACGAGCCGACCGCCGGCGTCGATCCCAAGGCGCGGCGCGATTTCTGGAACGAGATCCATGCGCTCGCGGCCGAGGGGCTGACCGTGCTGGTCTCCACCCACTACATGGACGAGGCCGAGCGCTGTCACGAGATCGCTTATATCGCCTATGGCTATCTGCTGGCGCATGGCACTGTCGAGCAGGTGATCAAGCAATCGGCGCTCACCACCTATACTGTCGGTGGCGATCGCCTGCAGGAGGTGGCGAGCGCTCTGGCAGGGCAGCCCGGTGTCGACATGGTGGCGCCGTTCGGCGCCAGCCTGCACGTGTCCGGCCGCGATGGAGCCGCACTGGAATCTTCGATCGCGCCGTGGCGTGACAAGCCCGGCCTGCGTTGGCAGCAGGCGGCGCCCTCGCTGGAGGACGTCTTCATCGATCTGATGAACCGCTCGAAGGACAATTTCCAATGAGCGCTATAGACATCAACGAACGCAGCCCCGCCGAACCGCGCTTCGGCTTCCTGCACCGGACCTACGCGATGCTGGTCAAGGAGTTCATCCAGCTCCGCCGCGACCGGGTCTCGTTCGCCATGATCGTGATGATCCCGGTGATGCAATTGCTGCTGTTCGGCTATGCCATCAACACCACGCCGCATCATCTGCCGGCCGCGGTGCTGCTGCAGGAAGACAGCGATCTCGGGCGCTCGATCCTGAAGGCGCTGGAGAACACGGCCTATTTCCGCTTCACGCGCGAGGTGCACGACGTCAATGAATTCGACGATCTGCTGCTCTCCGGCAAGGTGCTGTTCGGCGTCGAGATTCCGCGTGGCTTCGAGCGCGCAGTCCGCCGCGGCGACCGTCCGGCGCTGCTGGTCGCGGCGGATGCCACCGATCCGGTGGCTGCCTCCTCAGCGCTGTCATCGCTCGGCATGATTGTGCAGACCGCTCTGGCGCACGACCTGTACACCGGTGATCCGGTCTCGCTGCCGTTCGAGATCCGGGCGCATGCCCGCTACAATCCGGCCGCCGAATCGCGGCTCAACATCGTGCCCGGCCTGGTCGGCACCATCCTGACCATGACCATGCTGATCTTCACCGCGCTGTCGGTGACCCGCGAGATCGAGCGCGGCACGATGGAGAGCCTGTTGTCGATGCCGATCAAGCCGGTGGAAGTGATGCTCGGCAAGATCATCCCTTATGTGCTGGTCGGATTCCTGCAGGCATCGATCATCATCGGCATCGGCGTGCTGCTGTTCGGCGTGCCCGTGTTCGGCAGCCTTTCGTTGCTGGCGTTGCTGTCGACGCTGTTCATCGGCGCCAATCTGTCGATCGGCTACACGTTCTCCACCCTGGCGCAGAACCAGCTGCAGGCGATGCAGCTGTCGATGATGTTCTTCCTGCCCAGCATCCTGCTGTCCGGATTCATGTTTCCGTTCCTGGGCATGCCGCAATGGGCGCAATATGTCGGCGAGTGCCTGCCGCTCACGCATTACCTGCGCATCGTCCGCGCGATCATGCTCAAGGGCTCGACCCTGCAGAACCTGCAATATGACGCCATTGCCCTGTTCGCCTTGATGCTGTTTGCGATGACGGTCGCCGTGCTGCGCTTCCGCCGCACCCTCGATTGAGGCAGGATGTGGCCGGGGCAGGCGAGGAGCTTGGGGCGCGCGATGTTGGCACCATGGTCGGACCGAAATGAAGCACTTGGGGCTGCTGCGTCGGCCGAATTCGGCCAAGCCTTTACGCGTCAAGTCCTGAGCACGGAACTGCTTCGGGTCAAGGTGCTGATCGGCACCGCAGCTCTGTTTTTGGCGATCTCTGCCTTCGTCGATATCTTCGAACCGAAGATCATGCTTTGGATTTGGCACGGCGGATCTAGGGCTCTCTACAGCTATGCGATTCTGATCTTTTTCATTCTGTTCGAGGCCTGGATCCATTCTCGGATACTGGCGGACATCGGGCGCGGCCGCGACGTTCCGCTCGTCATGCGCTATATCGGCACCGTGATCGAGACTTCGTTGCCGACATTGGTGCTGGTGATGCAGATCGACAGCATCGGCCCGGAGAAGGCGCTCGCCTTCGGCATGCCGCTGACCTACTTCGTCTTCATCATTCTGTCGACGCTGAGGCTCGACTTCTGGCTGTCGAGCTTCACCGGATTCGTCGCTGCTGCCGAGCTGCTGGTCGTCGCGCTCGTCGACCGGCCGGTCCTCGACGTCAGCCAGAATCCAGAGATCTATTTCCATGCGGAGCGAAGCTTTATCATCCTGCTCTGCGGCATGATCGCAGGCGCGGTCGGCCTGCAGCTGAGGCGCCAGTTCGTGGCCAGCATCCTGGCAGCGACGGCGCGCGACCGACTCACCGACCTGTTCGGCCAGCACGTCTCGCCCCAGGTCGTCGAGCGTCTGATGAAGGAGGGCACCACGGAAGCGAGAGACATCCGGCAGGTCGCCGTGATGTTCGTCGACTTCCGCAGCTTCACCGCGGCCGCGCGGTCGCGCACGCCGCAGGAGGTGGTGGACCGTCTCGACGGTGCGTTCGCGGTGCTGGTCGAAATCCTCGAGCGCCACGGCGGCATCGTGAACAAGTTCCTCGGCGACGGCTTCCTGGCGCTGTTCGGCGCGCCGTTCGAGACGCCGGATGCGGCACAGCACGCGGTGGCGGCGGCGCGCGAGATGGTGGCCGCAATGGAGCAGGTCAACGCCGGCTCGGACTGGCCGCTGCGCATCGGCATCGGCATTCATCTCGGCGAGGTGATCGCCGGCAGCATCGGCTCGCCGCGCCGCAAGGAATACACCGTGATCGGCGATACCGTGAATTTCGCCTCGCGGCTGGAGACGCTGAACAAGGAATTCGATTCCCAGCTCTTGATCTCGTCGGAGGTCCGCGCCGCGATCGGCGCGGATGGCGATGGCGCCTTGCCGCATGGGCAAGTGTCGATCCGCGGCTATGACCGGGCCGTCGAGGTCTGGCAGCTGAGCTAGCGTTCACACTCACACCTGCGGCGCGACCAGGTTCTCCACCTTGACGTGGTCGCGCTCCTCGATGATCTCCGCGATCCAGCGCCGGTGGCAATGGGTGTGATCACGCTCGTAGCAGAGCAGGCAGATGGGGCCTGCAGTCTTCACGAGCGCGGATAATTCATCGAGCTGCTCCTTGGCCTGGGGCGTCTTCAGATGCGCGCTATAGACCTTCTGTAATGTATCGTAATGGCCGCTGCGCGCAGCGTCGCGGCCTTCCTTCGGCGTGCCGAGCCCACGCAGATGCACGTAACCGATGCCGCGCTCGTCGAGACCGGCCGCAAGCTGGGTCTTCGACAACCCGGGACGGCGGGATGCGGCGATGGCGCGGACATCGACCAGGAGCTTCACGCCGGCAGACTGCAATTCGTCGAGCACCGCCTTGGCCGGCGTCTGCTCGTAGCCGATCGTGAACAATGTCTTGGCTTTCGCCATCTGACGTAACCTCAGCTCAGCCGCGCGATCAGCTCCATCGCCCCTGCAGGCGCGCGCACCTTGCCCTCATGGATCACATAGGCGAACACGTCGCGCGGGCTCTTCTTGGCAGGCTCGTCGTCAACGCGCGGCAGATCGTCCGGTTCGCCGCCCTCGGCCCAGGTCTTGAGCCGCCCGGCCCAGGCGTCGAGCTGTTTCGGCGGGTAGCAGGTGGCGATCTCGTCATTGCCCTTCTGCAGCCGTGCATAGACGAAATCGCCGGTGACGTCGGCGATTGCCGGATACTTGCCGTGTTCGGCAAAGACCACCGGGGTTTCGAACTCACGCAGAAGCGCCACGAAGCCGGGTGCGCAGAAGCTGTCGTGCCTGACTTCAACGACATGGCGCAGCGCGCGGCCGTCGATCTCGCGCGGCAGGAGCTCCAGGAACTTGCCGAAATCGGCTTCGTCGAACTTCTTGGTCGGCGCGAACTGCCAGAGCACCGGGCCCAAGCGGTCGCCGAGTTCGAGCACGCCGGTGTCGTAGAATCGCTTGACCGAGTCGCCGGCCTCCGCCAGCACGCGCCGGTTGGTCGCAAAGCGCGGGCCCTTGAGCGAGAACACGAAACCGTCGGGCACCTCGCGCGCCCATTTGCGGAAACTCTCCGGTTTCTGCGAGCCGTAATAGGTGCCGTTGATCTCGATCGATGTCAGCTTTGAGGCGGCGTATTCCAGCTCCTTCGACTGCGGCAGCTTCTCCGGATAGAACACGCCGCGCCAGGGCGCGAAGGTCCAGCCGCCGATTCCGATATAGATGTGACTCTTTTGCTTTGCAGCGCGCGCGGGGGTCTTGCTCACGGAATGGGGTCCGTCGTTCGGAGGAGGAGCGGGCGGGGATTGGATGCAGAGAGTAATCAATACCGGCAGCCTTGACCAGTTCGGCTCTGTGGCGGCGGTGCTCTTTCGGCCGGCCGAGGTTCCATGATATTCATTCTGCGGGGGCGACAGGGAAGCATTCGCATGACATCCGAATCCATTGGTAGCGTTCTTGGCTTCATTGTCGGGGCAATCGTGCTGGCCGCTGCCTTCTATTATGTCCCGGTCGGACCGCGGTCCATGCCGGCCAAGGTTGAGGCGCCGGCCCAGCCGGTTCCGGCGGCACCGGCGGCCCCTGCAGTACGTGGGCCTGTGGTTCGGGAAGTCCCGAACTAGCCCGGTCTTCGGAGGGGTCCTTGCAAAAGGCCTGGGAGATCCCATTTAAGGTATAACGGTGACGTTGAGCCTTGTACGGCTCCTTCATTGGGACGACCACGACAGAGCGGCTGCGCCGGATGTACGCGCGCCCTTTGTTTGTGGTCGTTGGCATTTTGGGGGACGGGATTGAACCGTCACACCCTGCGCTTTTTGCCTCTCCAGGGTGGCGCCGACCTTGGCATGGCAGGATGTGGCGGATATACGCATCCCCGCCATGAACGAAGCCATCCGACCGGCCCCGCCCGTGCCGCTGCAATCCGTCGCCGTTCCGATCGTGACGGTCGTTGTTCCGACCTTTAACGAGCGCGACAATGTCACGACGCTCTACAGGCGGCTGGAGGCGGCCTTCAAGGACGTGCCGTGGGAGGTCGTGTTCGTCGATGACAATTCGCCTGACGGAACCTGGCAGGTGGTGCGTGGGCTGTCTCAGGCCGACAGCCGCGTCCGCTGCATCCGCCGCATCGGCCGTCGTGGCCTTTCCGGCGCTTGCATCGAGGGCATTCTCGCCGCCAGCGCGCCCTATGCCGCGGTGATCGATGCCGATTTGCAGCACGACGAGACCCAGCTGCCGAAGATGCTGTCGCTGCTCGAAAGCGGTGCGGCCGAGCTGGTGGTCGGCAGCCGTTATGTCGAGGGTGGAAGTGCGGCGAGCTTCAACAAGCAGCGGGCAGGGGCCTCCGCTTTTGCCACCGAGATTGCGCGGCGGCTGCTCAAGGTCGAGGTCGCCGATCCGATGAGCGGCTTCTTCATGATCCGCCGTGATCGTTTCGAACAGATCGCACCGAAGCTCTCCACGCAAGGCTTCAAGATCCTGCTCGACATCATCGCCAGCGCCGAAGGCGGCCTTCGCACGGTGGAAATTCCCTACACCTTCGGCTCGCGCCTGCATGGCGAGAGCAAGCTCGATTCGATGGTCGCGCTCGACTTCCTCGGTCTCGTGCTGGCCAAGCTGACCAACGACGCGGTCTCGTTGCGCTTCCTGTTGTTCGCCATGGTCGGGGGTACGGGTCTGTTCGTGCATCTCGGCACGCTCTTCCTCTGCCTTCAGGTATTCGATCTGCCATTCGCCGAATCTCAGGCGATCGGCGCTCTGGTCGCGATGACCTCGAACTTCATTCTCAACAATTTCCTCACCTATCGGGACCAGCGGCTGAAGGGCTTTGCCATCCTGCGCGGCCTTCTCGCGTTCTACCTCGTCTGCTCGGTCGGCCTGCTTGCCAATGTCGGCGTCGCCTTCTCGGTCTATGACCAGGAGCCGATCTGGTGGCTGGCGGGTGCCGCCGGCGCGCTGATGGGCGTGGTCTGGAACTACGCGATCTCCGGACTGTTCGTCTGGCGCAAGCGATGACGCCTGTCGTCGCGGCCGACGACGCTCGGCTCGTCCGCAACACCTGGCTGACCATCGTCGCGCTCGTCGTGCTGCGGCTGGTCGCGGCCGCGATGACGCCGATCACCTTCGACGAAGCCTATTACTGGATGTGGTCGAAGCATCTTGCCTTCGGCTATTACGACCATCCGCCGCTGGTCGCGCTCGTGATCCGGCTCGGCACCATGCTCGCGGGCGACACCGAGCTCGGTGTGCGCATCGTCTCGATCCTGCTCGCATTGCCGATGAGCTACGCGGTCTATCGCACGGCCGAGATCCTGTTCGGCAGCGTGCGGGTGGCCGCTAGCGCCGCGCTGCTGCTCAACGTCACCCTGATGGCCGCGGTCGGCACCATGATCGTGACGCCGGATGCGCCGCTGCTGGTCGCATCGAGCTTCGTGCTGTTCTGCTGCGCCAAGGTGCAGGAGACGGAGCGCGGCGTGTGGTGGCTCGGCGTCGGCGTCGCGGCCGGTCTCGCCCTCGCCGCAAAGTACACCGCGATGTTCTTCGGCGTGGCGATCCTGATCTGGCTCGTTGCCGTGCCAGAGCTCCGGCACTGGCTGCGTTCGCCCTGGCCCTATCTCGGCGGCCTGGTCGCGCTCGCGATCTTCAGCCCCGTCATCATCTGGAACGCCGAGCATCAATGGGTGTCCTTCATCAAGCAGCTCGGGCGCGCCAGGATCGAGGATTTCCGACCCAGCTATATCGCCGAGCTGATCCCGACCCAGTTTGCCTTTGCGACGCCGCTGATCTTCATTCTCGGCGTCATGGGCCTCTATGCGTTGCTGGCACGCAAGGCGGGCGAGGCGAGTTCGCGGGTGCTTGTCAGCGCGATGGTCTGGGTGATCGTCGCCTATTTCATCTGGCATTCGCTGCATGCGCGGGTCGAGGCCAACTGGTTCGCGCCGATCTATCCGGCCTTTGCGGTGGCGGCTGCATTCGCCGCGCATTGCGTGCCATGGAAGCCGCGTGCGCAGCGAACGGTAGAGTTCTGTCGGCGCTTCGCCGCGCCTGTCGGCATCGTGATGTTCGCAGCATTGGTCGTACAGGCCGACACCGGATGGCTGTCGGGCTACCTTCGGGATTCCACGGTGCGCAGCGTCGGCATCGGCTGGCGTGCGCTGGCCGATGAAATCGAGGCGGTGCGGGCCCGGGTTGGCGCGCGTTGCGTGCTTGCGATGGACTACGGGACCACCGCCTGGCTCTCGTTCTACCTGCCGCGCGGCACCTGCGTACTGCAGCCGATCGAGCGCATCCGCTGGGTCAATTTTCCCGAGCCCGATCCGGCAGCGCTCCAGGGGACGCTGTTGTTCGTCGACGAGGCGCAGATCGGTCTTCGCTTCTATCCGAGCTTCACCTTTGCCAAGATCGAGAAGGTGGCGGAAGCCCCGCGCAAGCGCGGCCCGCTGGTGATCGAGACCTACGCGCTCTATGCGGTGAGCCAGCCGAAGCAAGAGGTGATCGACCGCTCCCCGGCGCCGGAATTGCAGCGCTGAGGCGGCGTGGGGATTGCCTCGTTGCACGGACCCCGGCAGCGTCTCGCCGCCGCATGCCGGATCTGCTTGGCGCCTCGACGCGGGCGCGTGCCGCATTTGCGCCCTGTTTCCGCCGCGTTCGTCGGCGACACAGGCCGAAATGGTTAACCCGCCTTTAATCTGCCAAAACTTAATCCGCATTTAACTAAAAGTCGCCTTAATGACGCTTCGTGCCTCTGCGAGATGCACAGCGGTTAGGCGAACCGCGACGCATCGACAGAGAGTTTCGAGTCACCGAAGTCTCCGTTCCGGGCGTCAGTAAATGAGTAACAGTCGAGCTGCGTTGGCTGCACGAAACCGCAGGAAATCCTCCCTGAAGGCCTTGTCTCACAAACTGTTCGGCGGCGCGGCGATCGTCTCCCTGGTGGTGGGGTGCGGCGTCCTGGTCTATGCCAAGATCATCGCGGCCGATGCCTATCCGACGCTCGGCACGGACGGTTATGACGAGCCCGTCGTGCGCATGGCGCCGCGTATCGCCACGCGCAATGCATCGGACGCCGTCAGCGAGGCCTTCGCAGCGCTGCCTGACGCGACGCCCATGATCGCCAAGGGGCCCAGCACGCCCGCGATCACGCCGCAGATGTTCAGCGAACGCTTTGCCGCCGCCGTGCCGCAGGGCGTGCCGTCCAACGCCGCCAATGGCGCGCCACCGCTCCCCAAGTTTGCGGAAGCGGCCGACGTCACCGAGAAGGCCGGCGACAAGCCGGTCGATGCGCCCAAGACGGCAGCAAAGCTCGCGGAAGCTCCCAAGAAGGAGCCGCGGCCGCCGATGCGGCTTGCGCTCGCCAATCCGAAACAGCCGACGCAGCCATCGCCATCGCCGGCTGATGGCAGCGAACCCAAGGGCGGCATGGGCACGCTGCGGGCGATGACCGAGCGTGCCAAGGCCGCGGTGCTGTCGATCACCGGGGAGCGTCATTCGATCCAGGAGAAGCTGTGGGGCAAGCCTGACCAGAACGGCGGCCTGATGGCCTACGCCTCGGCCGACGCCAATTTCACCGCGAGCATCAGCCAGGATCCGACCAAGGGCGGCCAGGCGCCATATGACCGCTCGACGGCGGTCTACGACATCTCGGCCAGGGCCGTGTATCTGCCTGACGGCACCAAGCTCGAGGCGCATTCCGGTCTCGGCGAGAATCTCGACAATCCGCGCTCGGAGAACATCCGGATGCGCGGCGTCACCCCGCCGCACATCTATGAGCTCAAGCCGCGTGAGGCGCTGTTCCACGGCGTGCCGGCGCTGCGCCTCAATCCGATCGGCGGCAGCGAGGCGATCCACGGCCGCGACGGTCTGCTCGCGCACACGTTCATGCTCGGTCCGAACGGCGATTCCAACGGCTGCGTGTCGTTCCGCGACTACTACGCCTTCCTCGATGCCTACAAGAACAAGGGCATTCGCAAGCTCGCCGTGGTCGCACGGATCCAGTGAGGCGCGACGCGTAGATCGCGCGGGTTCGACCTCATTGCGAGGAGCAACGCGACGAAGCGATCCAGACTCCGTCCGCGTCGACAGTTCTGGATTGCGTCGCTTCGCTCGCAATGACGAAGTTGACGGTTGAGCCATTAAACGAGACACAATTTTACGATCTCGCAGCACGTCGTGCCCGAGCTTTGCTGCAGCTTTCGTCCTCCAATCAGAAGAGGACGCGGGGAAGGCCGGGTGCCGTCCGCACCCATGGCCCGCCTGCAGAAGAAAATGCAGGCGGCAGTCACCACAGGTACGAGCCGGATCATCCGGCCTTCCCTGCGCGATGGGTGAACGGCTTATACGTAGTCTCCCCGGTGAACGGGCTTTCTTGCCACCGTCACCCGCCTGATGCCCTCGCATCGCAAAGCGATGTCGAGTTGCATCATCACGAATTTAGCGCCAGCGTCGCGGCGCCAGGACCCTACGATTTCGTCGTCCGCAACGACATCAGTCGTCTTGCGCAAAAGCGCCTGACATCGTCGCGGCCACCGCATCCCGCACTCGACGTTCGTGACGACGCGTACGCCCCTCGGATGAGGCGGGACGACGGCTATATATGCATAATTTCTGAAAAAACGAAAGTTGAATTTTATGCGGGAGCCGGGTGGGTGGCGTGATCCGATTGATCGAGCTGATGGAATTAGTTCTTGCGCGCAGCTCATTTTGGCTACCCGTCGGGCTGTTCGATGCGCGTAAGACGGGTCGGAAGAGACAACTGATTTGCCCGCCAGGCACGGACGAGCTGCGAATGCAGAGTGCGGGCAGGCGATCGCCTTTGCAGCGCGGATCGGCCTCCACTTCGAACGTGATCACGCCGGAGCAAGGCATGGCGCTATTGTTTCATCACCCGATCATGCATCGCGGTGATCCCGTCACCAGGGGGCGCAAATACGTACTGCGCAGCGACGTGATGTATCGCCGCCAGCAGTGAGGGATGGCGCACCATGCGCAAGCACTTCGTGGTTGCGTGTGGTGCCGCCATCGGCCATCCTTGCGGCAGGATGGGCTGGGGAATGTCATGACGAGCTTGGGCGCCGGAGAGATCAGGCCGCTGTGGGAGCCATGGTGGGCGATTGCAGCCATCTTTACCGCAGGCTTCGTGTTGTTGTGCCTGCTGCTGGCCTCGCCGCTGCTGATCCGCACCTTCCTCTTTCAGCCGTTCAACATTCCATCCGCGTCAAACATTCCTACCCTTCTGGTCGGCGACTATCTTCTCGCTTCGAAATACCCCTATGGATGGGGTCGTTATACGTGGCCGTTCACGCCGCCGTTAGCGGGACGTATCTGGGGCCGCGATCCGGCGCGCGGTGACGTCGTGGTTTTCCGTCTCAAGGACGGCAAGACCGATTACATCAAGCGTATCGTCGGGCTGCCCGGCGACCGCATCCAGATGAGGCAGGGCCTGCTCTACATCAACGACCAGCCGGTTCAGCGCGAGCGGCTCGACGATCTGGTCGGTGAAGCCGCCTGCGGCGGTAGTGCGGACGAACGGGTCAAGCGTTGGCGGGAGACCTTGCCGAACGGCGTGAGCTATCAGACGCTGGATTGTGTCGACAACGGCTTCTTCGACAACACCAACGTCTATGTCGTGCCGGCTGGCCATCTGTTCATGCTGGGCGACAACCGCGACAACTCTACCGACAGCCGCGTCCTCAGCGCCGTTGGCTATGTTCCCATCGAGAACGTGATCGGCCGCGCCGCGACGATCTACTTCTCGCTCGCCGGATCCGATACGAGCAGGCCAGGCCGGATCCGCTTCGAGCGGATCGGGACGATGGTGAGGTAGTAGCGAGAGACTGCTGTTGCTGCCGTTTCCGAGCGGGCATCGTGCGCACTCACTCCGTCCCGTGGTTATGGATTCCGGGTTCGCTTGCTTCGCAAGCGCCCCGGAATGACGGGAGGAGAGGGCGGGAGCGGTGATCTGACTATGATAGATACGCTATATAGACCGATCTCCGTTGTGGTCGACGGAAGCTCGCTTCAAGCTCAAGCGTCATTCCGGGGCGCGCGTAGCGCGAGCCCGGAATCCATAACACAGGTTTCAATTGTGGATGCGCGACAGCAGCGATGCATGGCTCAATTGAATTTCCTATCCAAACAAAAAGGGCGCGGTTTGCACCGCGCCCTTCGTATTCGAGAGAGGAACGGACCTTAGAAGTCCATGCCGCCCATGCCGCCGCCCGGAGGCATCGCGGGGCCGCCGGCGTTCTTCTTCGGCAGCTCGGCGACCATCGCTTCGGTCGTGATCAGCAGCGCAGCCACGGAGGCCGCGTTCTGGATCGCGGCGCGAACCACCTTGGTCGGGTCGATGATGCCCTTGGACACCATGTTCACGTACTCGCCGGTCTGGCTGTCGAAGCCATAGGCGTACTGCTCCTTCTCCAGGATCTTGCCGACGATGACCGAGCCGTCCTCGCCCGCGTTGATGGCGATCTGGCGGGCCGGGGCGGAGAGCGCCTTGCGGACGATCTCGATGCCGGTCTTCTGGTCGTCGTTCTTGGTGCGCAGGCCCTTGAGCTGCTCGGAAGCACGGAGCAGGGCGACGCCGCCGCCCGGCAGGATGCCTTCCTCGACAGCAGCGCGGGTCGCATGCATCGCGTCATCCACGCGATCCTTGCGCTCCTTGACCTCGACCTCGGTCGCGCCGCCGACGCGGATCACCGCGACGCCGCCTGCGAGCTTGGCCAGACGCTCCTGCAGCTTCTCACGGTCGTAGTCCGAGGTGGTCTCCTCGATCTGCGCCTTGATCTGCTGCACGCGCGCCTCGATGTCGGCCTTCTTGCCGGCGCCGTTGACGATCGTGGTGTTTTCCTTGTCGATCATCACCTTCTTGGCGCGGCCGAGCATGGAGAGGTTGACGTTCTCGAGCTTGATGCCGAGGTCTTCCGAGATCGCCTGGCCGCCGGTCAGGATCGCGATGTCCTGCAGCATGGCCTTGCGGCGATCGCCGAAGCCCGGAGCCTTGACGGCCGCGACCTTCAAGCCGCCGCGCAGGCGGTTGACGACCAGGGTGGCCAGCGCCTCGCCCTCGACGTCCTCGGCGACGATCACGAGCGGCTTGCCGGTCTGCACGACGGCTTCGAGCAGCGGCAGCAGCTCGTTCAGCGACGACAGCTTCTTCTCGTTGATCAGGATGTAGGCGTCGTCCATCTCGACGCGCATCTTGTCGGCGTTGGTGACGAAGTAGGGGGAGATGTAGCCGCGGTCGAACTGCATGCCCTCGACGACGTCGAGCTCGGTCTCCAGCGACTTGGCTTCCTCGACGGTGATGACACCCTCGTTGCCGACCTTCTTCATGGCGTCGGCGAGGAACTTGCCGATTTCGGCATCGCCGTTGGCGGAGATGGTGCCGACCTGGGCGATCTCGTCGTTCGACGTGACCTTCTTGGAGTTCTTGACGAGGTCCGCAACGACGGCCTCGACCGCGAGGTCGATACCGCGCTTCAGATCCATCGGGTTCATGCCGGCGGCAACGGCCTTGGCGCCTTCGCGCACGATGGCCTGGGCCAGCACGGTCGCGGTGGTGGTGCCGTCGCCGGCCGCGTCAGCGGACTTCGAGGCGACCTCGCGCACCATCTGCGCGCCCATGTTCTCGAACTTGTCGTCGAGCTCGATCTCCTTGGCGACGGTGACGCCGTCCTTGGTGATGCGGGGAGCGCCGAACGACTTGTCGAGGACGACGTTGCGGCCCTTCGGACCGAGCGTGACCTTCACGGCATTGGCGAGAATGTCCACGCCGCGCAGCATGCGGTCGCGAGCATCGACGCCGAACTTCACGTCTTTGGCTGACATATTGGATTTCCCTGAGTTGAAATGTCTGTCTCACCCTTTCGCGGGGCGCCCGCGGGGCGCTCCTCAGGGGTGAGCGTGCGAGCGTGGGGTTAGGCGGCCTTCTTCTTGGCGCCGGCGTCGGTCAGCACACCCATGATGTCGCTTTCCTTCATGATCAGCAGCTCCTGGCCGTCGATCTTGACTTCGGTGCCCGACCACTTGCCGAACAGCACGCGGTCACCGACCTGAACGTCGAGCGGGACCAGCTTGCCGCTCTCGTCGCGGGCGCCGGGGCCCACAGCGATGACTTCGCCCTGCGAGGGCTTTTCCTTGGCCGAGTCGGGGATGATGATGCCGCCAGCGGTCTTCTCTTCGGCGTCGATGCGCTTGACCACGACGCGGTCGTGAAGCGGACGGAAAGCCATACAGTCCTCCTAAGCTATTGAGGCAATTATCAGTTTCTGGAGATTGGCAGTCGATGCCAGCGAGTGCCAGCCCTGCCGCGCAGGACATAGGCGAGAGTTCTGGGGCCGGCAAGGGCTTGTAGCAGAAAAATTAGCAGTCAACCGCGGCGTCTGCCAGAAGGTCCCGGCATCGTTAACCGGGCCGGAACAGATCGGGAAACCCCGTATTAGCACCTGGGCTAAGTCGCTGCTAATGCAGGAAATTTCAACAACCCGTTAAACATTTAGGCTTGTGATGGATTGAGGTCATGCGTCACATTTCTCTCACGTGAGCGCATTTTCACCCGGGTGGCTCGATCCCGGTGGCCACGCCGGAATGCGCTTCCACAGAATGGAGGTTGGCATGGTGTCGAAGGTTGCCGTTTCCGAGGATTTTCGGAAACAGATCTTGGGTTACGGGCTGACGACGGCGCAGATCCTGTATCGGATGCCGGATCATCCCTCGCTGCTCCAGACCTACGTCTGGCAGAATTACGACCTGTTTCCGAAATTCCCCGCGCTGCAGGATTTCCTCAGCTTCTGGCAGAAGAAGCTCGAAGGGCCGCTGTTCTCCGTCACGGTCGCGCATTCCAAGCTGATCAAGCCGGCCGAGCTGCGCGCCGTCGACGGCGTGTTCCGGCTGCACTGAGCGGTAACCACAACCACGGTGTCATTCCGGGGCGTGCGCAGCACGAGCCCGGAATCTATACTCCCGATCGTGGTTATGGATTCCAGGCTCGGCCCTTCGGGCCGCCCCGGAATGACGACCTATCTTGGAGCGCCACTGGGCCCATCCGACGAACGGCTTGAATTGTGCTACCCTTCGCGACGCGAGGAAACAGAAGGGAGAGCACGATGGCCACCAAGAGCCGCGCGAAGAAGCCCGCATCACGCACCGCCGCGAAAGCGGCGACGCGCAAGACATCGTCCCGCAAGAGCGCCAAGACCAAAGCCAAATCCGCTGCGAGCAAACCCGGCGCACGCCGATCGCTTGCAAGCAAAGGCGCTGTTGCGCCGGTTGCGCGGCGGCCGAAGCAGAAGGTCGCCGTCAGCCATCATCGCGAGGAGGACTTCAAGGCCGACGGTCTGCGCGCTTACGCGCATTATCGCGACCTCGGCATTGCGGATGCGACCCATGGGCTCGCCCGCGCCCATGTCATCCGCCTGCTGCCGCCATGTGATCCCCGGGAAGTCGCCAAGCTGCACACGCACGACGTCGAATTCCAGATGGTCTACGTGCTCAAGGGTTGGGTGAAGAGCTATCTCGAAGGCGTCGGCGAAACGCTGATGAAAGCGGGCAGCGCCTGGACCCAGCCGCCGCGCATTCGCCACATGATCCTCGACTACTCCGATGACGTGGAGCTCTTGGAGGTAATCCTGCCGGCCGATTTCAAAACGGTCGAAATTACGGCGTGACAACACGCTGAAACAATAATTAGACATGAATCGCTGCTTCGCTTAGTCCGTGAGTTTTGAAGCGGGGGAAGCGAACGGCTGTTGTCGTGCAACACACGGGCACGCGCAGTTCTGCGTCCTTTCTTCGCGTCGCGAGGAGGGGCGAAGAGGTGACATCGTATCGCGAGGATATCGATTGGCTGCGCGCGATCGCGGTGCTCTCGGTCATCGCCTTTCATTTCGAGGCGCCGGGAATCTTCGGCGGCTTCGTCGGCGTCGATATCTTCTTCGTCATCTCCGGCTACCTGATTACCGGCATCATCCAGGGCGAGATCGCGCAAGGCCGCTTCTCCCTCGCGCGCTTTTACGAGCGGCGGGTCCGCCGGCTGCTGCCGGCGCTCTACGTCATGGTGGCGCTGAGCGCGATTCCGACGTTCCACTTTCTCCTCAGCTCCGAGCGCATGGAATTCTTCCGCTCGGCCGCGGCGGTGGTCAGCTTCACGGCGAACATCTTCTTCTGGTGGCAATCGGGCTATTTCGACCATGCGGCAGTGGAGAAGCCGCTGTTGCATACGTGGTCGCTGGGCGTGGAGGAGCAGTTCTATCTGGTGCTGCCGCTCGTCGTCTGGGGCGTCGTGCGGCTCGCACAAGGCCGCCGCGTGGTGCTGCCGTTCACCTTGGCCGCGTTGGCCGTCGCTTCCTTTGCGTTCAGTCTGGTGTTGATGCGCGACGGCGCGTCCGCGACCGCCTTCTTCATGAGCCCGCCGCGCGCGTGGGAATTCCTGGCCGGCAGCCTCGTCGCCATGCCCGGCATGCCGGCGCCATGGCCGGGGCTCGCGCAGCGAAGCGCTCGAGGATTGTCGCTGCTCTTGATGGCGATCCCGATCCTGTCGCTACGGCCGGGGCCCGGATTCCCGGGCCTCGATGCCCTGTCGCCCTGCATCGGCGCGGCGCTGTTCATCTGGAGCGGCATCGGAGTCGCGAATGGCAAGCGCAGTGCCCTGTCGCCGCTGACGCTCGCGCAGTTCTTCGGCCGCATCTCCTATTCGCTTTATCTCTGGCACTGGCCGTTGTTCGCGTTTGCGCGCTTCGCCAAGCCGGGCCTTGTGCTCGATGGCCGGGAAAAAGCTGCCCTGTTCGCAGTGACGGTCGCAGTGTCGTATCTGTCCTGGCGCTTGGTCGAGCAGCCGTTTCGCAACCGCGCTTTGGCTCCGACACCGCGGGCGGCCTTCAGCATGGCGGCGCTCGCAAGCCTGCTGCTGCTCGTCGGCACCGTTGCGGGATTGGTGTTCGGCAGCACCAGTTCGGAGGCCGATCGCGCCGCGGCGCGGCTCGACGCCTACAACGACTACGACATGAAGCCGGTCTATCGCTATGGCACCTGCTTCACGACCCCGGATGGACGGCTCGGCGAGGCCTGTCTCGCCGCGGTGTCCGGCAAGACCAACCTGCTGTTGTGGGGCGACAGTCTGGCCGCGCACTACTATCACGGGCTGAACGGGAGTCTCGATCGTCAGGCCGTCAATATCATGCAGGCGACGCAGCCGTCCTGCATGCCGACCCTGAGTGCGGAGACGCAAGCTCTCGCCTCCTGCCGCGCCTTCGCCGCGCAGATGCGGGACTACTTCGAAAGCCATAAGCCCGACCTTGTGGTGATGTCGGCGGACTGGCTGGAATATGCCCGGCCGCCGCGCTTTGCCGGAATGGTCGTCGATCTCAAGCACACCATCGCGCGGCTGAACGATGCCGGCATTCCGATCGTCCTGCTCGGCCCCGCCATCCAGTATCGCACGCGCCTGCCGTCCATGCTGGCGCGGGCGGAGCTGCGTGGGCTGGCCGCACGGCCGGCTGATTTCGTCCGCTCCGATATTTTCGAGCTCGACCGGGCCATGCGTGAGGCGCTGCCGACCGGCGAGGCGCTGTCCTACATCTCGATCCTGGAGTCCGTCTGTCCGGACCGGCAATGTCCGCTCACGGTGGACGGCGTGCCGCTGGCCTTCGATCACGCGCATCTGACGGCGGAAGGGTCGGCCTATGTGATGGCGAGAGTGGCGCCGAGCCTCAAGCTCGCGCAGCCCTGAACCGTCATGAGGATCACGTCAGCAGGCCGACGATCGCGCCCATCAGGCAGGTGGTCAGCGTGCCCGAGACGATCGACTTCAGCCCGAGCGCGTTGATCTCCTCGCGCCGTGAGGGGACCATGGTGCCGAGGCCGCCGATCATGATGCCGAGACTGCCGAAATTGGCGAAGCCGCACATCGCATAGAGCATGATCAGGCGGGAGCGGGGGTCGAGCGCGCCGGGCGCGAGCTTCGACAGTTCGACATAGGCGATCAGCTCGTTCAGCACCGTCTTGGTGCCCATCAGGCTGCCTGCGGTCACTGCCTCCTGCCAGGGCAGGCCCATCAGCCAGCACACCGGCGCCATCACGAGGCCGAGCAGCCGCTGCAGCGAGATGTCGGCACCGCCGATCGGCGGCAACAGCGACAAGATCGAATTGGCGAGATGCACCAGCGCCACCAGCACGATCAGCATCGCGATGATAGTTAGCAACAGTTCGAGTCCGGCCGAGGTGCCCTTGACGATCGCGTCCATCGTGCTCGACGCGTCCATCTCGGGATCGGTCAGCGCGCCGCCGGTGAGCTCCTTCGATGTTTCCGGCACCATGATCAGGCTGATCAGGATGGCAGCCGGCGCACCGAGCACGGATGCGATGACGAAATGGGCGGCGGCATCGAGGATCAGCGGCGCCAGCAGCGTTGCGTAGAGCACGAGCACGGTGCCGGCGATGCCGGCCATGCCGCCGGTCATGACCAGGAACAGTTCGGCGCGCGTCATCTGGGCGAGATACGGCCGGATGAACAGCGGCGCCTCGACCATGCCGAGAAAGATGTTGGCGGCGGTCGACAGCCCCACGGCGCCGCCGACGCCCAGCGTGCGCTCCAGGACCCAGGCCATGCCGCGCACGATCGGCGGCAGGATGCGCCAGTAGAACAGCAGCGTGGTCAGCACGCTCATCACCAGCACGATCGGCAAGGCTTGGAAGGCGAGGACGAAGTCCGCGCCGGGGGCCTTGAGATCGAAGGGCAGGGCACCGCCGCCGACATAGCCGAACACGAAGGAGGTGCCGGCGCGGGAGGCGGATGCGACGGCGCCGACCGCATCGTTGATGGCGCCGAAAGCGCGCGCGACCATCGGCATTTTGAGCAGCACGACGGCAGTGATCAGCGTGACAGCGAGGCCGAGCGCGGCCTGCCTCGGCGACACCGCGCGGCGGTTCTCGCTGAGTGCCCAGGCGATCAAGAGCAGCGCGACGACACCGAACGCAGATTGCAGCTGTGGCATTGGTCCCCCGAGTTCGAGCAGTATGAGCCGCCGACGCAGCAAAGCGCAATGCCATGCGCCGATGTCAGAGCTGAAGTTGACAAGCCCTTGGCGGTGCGTCACGCAGACACGTCATGTCCTCCACCATCCCGATCGGCGCGCGCACGCTGCTCAAGCAAGGCTCGTTCCTGTTCTTTCTGGTGTCGCGCAGCCTGTCGCGCTTTTCCAGCCAGATCGCGGCGGTCGCGATCGGCTGGCAGATCTATGATCTCACCGGCCGCGCCTTCGATCTCGGCATGGTCGGGCTGATCCAGTTCCTGCCGACGGCGCTGTTGGTGTTCGTGGCCGGCAGCGCTGCCGATCGCTACCCGCGCAAACGCGTGGTGCAGCTCTGCCAGCTCGCGGAGGCGCTGACCGCCCTCTATCTCTGCTGGGGCGCCTATACGGGCGTGCTGACCGAGCTGCAGCTGTTCGCTGCGACCTTCGTGCTCGGGATTGCCGGCGCGTTCGAGAGCCCGGCGACGGCCGCGCTGCTGCCGCTGATTGCGCCGACCGGGACTTTGCAACGCGCGAGCGCGCTGTCCAGCGGCGCGGCCCAGCTTGCGACGATCGCGGGACCCGCGCTCGGCGGTTTCGCCTATGCGGCGATGCCGGCCCTGGCCTATGCGATCATGGTGCTATTCTGGCTGGCCGGCATGGTCTTCACCGGCGTCATGGAAGTGCCCGACGACGTGCCCGCGCCGAAGGAGCATGCGGCCAACGCCGACCTGTTCGCCGGGGTCCGCTTCATTTGGCAGAACCCGGCGATCCTCGGCACCATCTCGCTCGACCTGTTCGCGGTGCTGCTGGGCGGCGTCACTGCGTTGTTGCCGATCTACGCCCGCGACATCCTGCAGACCGGTCCGCTGGGGCTCGGCGTCCTGCG
Source organism: Bradyrhizobium sp. SZCCHNS1022 (assembly GCF_032484835.1). Classification (NCBI taxonomy): domain Bacteria; kingdom Pseudomonadati; phylum Pseudomonadota; class Alphaproteobacteria; order Hyphomicrobiales; family Nitrobacteraceae; genus Bradyrhizobium; species Bradyrhizobium sp. SZCCHNS1022. The sequence continues at coordinate 570,291 of NZ_JAUETT010000004.1, forward strand.
CGCTGCGCCAGCGGTGGGCGCGCTCGCGATGACCGCAGTGCTGGCGCGGCACACGATCCGTCGCCACGTGGGCTTGCGCATGTTCCAGGCGGTGATCGTGTTCGGCATCGCGACCGCGGTGTTTGCGGTCTCGCATGTCATGTGGCTGTCGATCGTCGCGCTCGCGATCCTGGGGGCGGCCGACACGATCAGTGTCGTGATCCGTTTCTCGCTGGTGCAGCTCGCCACGCCGAACGAGATGCGCGGCCGGGTCGGCGCGGTGAACTTCCTGTTCATCAACGCCTCGAACCAGCTCGGCCAGTTCGAAAGCGGCGTCACGGCTGCGCTGCTCGGCACCATGCCGGCCGCCGTGCTCGGCGGTCTCGGCACGATCGCGATCGCGCTGCTCTGGATGAAGCTGTTTCCGACGCTGCGCGCTGTCGAGCGTCTCGAATAGTCAGCTGGGGGCTGCGACCGAAGCAGGGACAGGCGCGGTCTCGTTCACAGGCATGAACAGCTGCCGCAACAAATACGCCGCGAAGGCCGGTGCGATCAGGCCGGGACCGGGCATCTGAATGTTGCCGAACAACAATTGCAGCGCCGGCAGCCAGAACACGAGCTGCGCCAAGCGGCTGCCGAGCGCATCGAGCTTTCCATCGGCGAACAGCGCCATGGCCGCGCAGGTCAGGGGCAGCACGTCATAGGTGCCCATATAGGGTGAGGCGCAGATCGTGCAGGCCAGCAGCAAAGCCCTGAGCCGTGCCGGATCGGCTTGCTTGCGATAACGGAAGGCCGCGAACACGCCGGCCACCGCGCCCACCGCCGCGACCGCCTGGATCGCGTCCGCTATGCGGTCGCCCAATACGCCGCGGAAGCTCATGAAGAGCGTTGCATGGTAAGGCATGGCCATGCCGCTGGGATCGCGCAGCACCTCGCGCATCAGCGGCACCGCCTTGGTCAGATAGTCCTGCCAGCTCTGCACGCCGCCGATGGCGACGCTGGCGGCAAACAGCGCCACTGCGGCGAGCGTAGCATAGGCGATCACGCGCCAGCGGCCGGAGGCGACGAGCATCACCGGAAGCAGGACGCCAAGCTGCGGCTTGACCGTGAGCAGACCGATCAGCAGGCCGGCGAGCGCCGGCCGGCGGTCCATGAGCGCAAGACTTGCAAACAGCGCCGCCGTGCTCAGGAACGAGCTTTGGCCCGAGATCACGCACATGAGCGCGGCCGGCGAGATGGCGACCACGAGCAGCGCACGGCCGTCGGCAAAGGCGGGCCGGCAGGCCAGATAGAAGGCGAGCAGGCTGACGACAAACCACGACGCCAGCGCGGGGAAGTAGTCCATCAGCCCGAACGGGGCCATCACCACCAGCGCGTTCGGAGGATTGGGCCAGTTCTGCGCGGGATAGCCGGGGCCAAGCAGGGCGGCGAGCGCGTCATTGTAGGTGGCGACGTCGTAGAAGCGGGCGGGATCGGCGCCGAATGCGGCCCGGCCATACATCCACAGATTCAGGAAATCGCGTCCGAGCAGCAGCGTGACCTTGTCGCGCGGGTAGGGCCAGCTCCAATGCGTGGTCCAGAAATAGGTGGCCAGCATCAGGACGAATAGCGCTCCGCCGAGTACGATGAGGCTGCGTAGCATCTCGCGATCGGCGGCATTGGAGGTATCCGGCGTCACGAGGTCGAGCAGCCGGCTGACGCCTCTGGTGCCTGTCGTGTCACTGGGCGTGGAAAGCGGCATGAGCTCGGCTCGTTTGGCGAGGCCAGGGCGCTCGCGGAGATCATCGCGGACAATATCGTGCGTCCTCGCACGAACTACAGGTCACGAATTAAGATACTGTTTAGTGGACGGGTGCGAAGCTACTGAAGGCTGCGACCGGCGTTTCGATCCGTTAACTATCAAGGAGCGCGCAGCGGGAGCTCGTCATGGATGCTGTCGTCGCTGTCGTCATTCCCGCGTTTCGTGCGGCGGATACCGTTCTGCCGGTGATTGCCGCGATCGGGCCCGAGGTTGGGCTGATCGTGGTCGTCGATGATTGCTGCCCCCACGGCACTGCCCTTGTCGTCGCCAACCAATGCTCCGATCCGCGCGTCATCGTGCTGCGGCACGACGCCAACCGCGGCGTCGGCGGCGCCTTCCTGACCGGCATGCAGTTCGCGATCCAGCGCGGCGCGGAGATCATCGTCAAGATCGATGCAGACGGGCAGATGGACCCCGCGCAGGTGCCGGCGCTGATCCATCCGATTCAGAGCGGGAACGCCGACTACGTGAAGGGCAACCGCTTCTTCTTTCTCACCGACACGGCCGCGATGCCGCAGGTCCGCCGGTTCGGCAATCTCGCGCTGTCCTTCATGGCCAAGCTGTCGAGCGGCTACTGGACCATCATGGACCCGACCAACGGCTTCTTCGCGGTCCATGCGCGCTTGGCTGAACTGCTCGACGCCGATCGCGTCGCCAACCGCTTCTTCTTCGAGACGGACCTGTTGTTTCATCTCGGCCTGTTGCGTGCCAAGGTAGTCGAGTTTCCGATGCGCGCCTTCTACGGCGAGGAGGTGTCCAACTTGCGGGTGTCGCATCAGCTGGTGCCGTTCTTCGCCGGTCACCTGCGCAACACGTTTCGCCGCGTGCTCTATCGCTATTTCTTCCGCGACCTGTCGCTCGCCTCGCTGCAACTCGTCGCGGGCCTCGGCCTGTTCGGTTTCGGCCTGGCGTTCGGGCTCTATCATTGGCTGTCGGCGCCGCCGGACCAGCTGGTGCCGACCGGCACGATCATGATCGCGGCGCTGACCTTCCTGATGGGCTTCCAGCTGCTGCTGTCGTTTCTCAACTACGACATCAGCGCCAGCCCGAGGGAGCCGCTGCATCCGTCGCTGCAGAAGAGCCGCAGGGCCGTGCAGCCAGCGGCGGAGCAGGGCGCGGTCCTCGTCGAGAATGAAAAGCCGGACGGGCAGACCCGGCGCAGGGCATGAGCCGCCTGCGCCGATTTGAATTCAACCCCGCCCGACGAACGGCATCTTGGTTGCCATCACCGTGATGAACAGGACATTGGCGTCGAGCGGCAGCGAGGCCATGTAGGCCACCGCGTCGCCGACCGCCTTCGAATCCATGCGCGGCTCCGGCATCATCCGGCCGTCAGGCTGCAGCACGCCCGCGACCATGCGTTCGGTCATCGGCGTCTCGGCATTGCCGATGTCGATCTGGCCGACCGCGATGTCGTAGGCGCGGCCGTCGAGGTTGGAGGCCTTGGTGAGGCCGGTGATGGCATGCTTGGTCGAGGTGTAGGCGGCCGAGAACGGCCGCGGCGCATGCGCCGAGATCGAGCCGTTGTTGATGATGCGGCCGCCGCGCGGGGTCTGATCCTTCATGATGCGGAAGGCGTGCTGGGTGCACAGGAAGGGTGCGGTCAGGTTGGTGGCGACGACCGCCTGCCATTGCGCGAGCGAGAGATCCTCGAACGGCACCGGGGGCGCGCCCATCCCGGCATTGTTGAACAACAGATCGAGCCGGCCATAGGTCTCCGTCACCTTGGCGAACAGCGCCGCGATCGAGGCCGGATCGGTCATGTCGGCGGTCACGGGCAGACTCATGCCGGGCACGCCGAGCCTGGCGGTTTCCTCGAGCATCTCCCTGCGGCGCCCGGTGAGCACCACGGTGAAGCCGGCGTTCATGAGCGCCAGCGATGCGGCGCGGCCGACACCCGTGCCGGCGCCCGTCACCAGCGCGATCTTCTTGCCCGCTTCAGCCATGTTTCCTCACTCTTTGCTTTTCTGTTGTCAGTGCTTCGATTCGTTTTGGGTCTTGTAGGGCGGCCGCGGAATGTTGTTATGCGCGGCACGCAGCGCCGCCGACCACCGCGAGCGCAGATCGTGGAAATAGGGCTCGCCCGCTTCGATCCGGTGATTGAGATCGGCCTCGCAGGTTTCGGCGCGCACCACCAGCACGTCGATCGGCAGGCCGACGCCGAGATTGGAGCGCATCGTCGAATCCATCGAGATCAGCCCGGTCTTCAGCGCCTCGTAGATTTCGACGTCGTAATGCATGGCGCGGTCCAGCACCGGCTTGCCGTATTTGTGCTCGCCGATCTGCAGGTAGGGCGTGTCGGTGGTGCATTCGATGAAATTGCCGGCCGTGTAGACCATGAACAGCCGCATCCGCGAGCCCTTGATCTGGCCGCCGAACAGGAAGGAGACGTCGAAGGAGATGTCTTCGGCCTTCAGCGCCGGGCCCTCGGTCGCGTGGACCATGCGAATCGCCTTGCCGATCCGTTGCGCGGCCTGGAACATGGTCGGCGCATTCATCAAGGTTTCGACGTCACCCGTCTCCGGGTCTTCGATGCCTTCGGTCAGCGTCGAGAGCACCGACTGGCTGATGGCGAGATTGCCGGCGCTGGCGATGGCCAGGATGCGCTCGCCGGGATTGGAGAAGATGTGCAGCTTGCGGAACGTCGAGACGTTGTCGAGCCCGGCATTGGTCCTGGTGTCCGCGATCATCACGAGCCCGTCGCGCACCAATATTCCGCAGCAATAGGTCATTGCCTCGTCCCCACACATCAGAGCGGAATTACTAGCCAATTTCCGGTGGCCGTCCAACCCTGTTCGGCCTCGTGCGCGTGGACGTCTCGGTGAGGGATGCATGAAGGCCGGACGGCCGATCCTTGACCTCTCCCCGCAAGCGGCAGGCCTGTCGCATCGGAAAAAGCGCGACGGAAGGTTTCTTCCGTGGCCGTCCTTCGAGACGCTCGCCTCCGGCGAGCTCCTCAGGACGAGGGCCTGTTTTGCGGCAAGAGGACCCTCATGGTGAGGAGCGCCGCTTGCGGCGCGTCTCGAACCATGAGGCCCGGTCCAGCTTGGGCCATATGCGATCGCTCTGCCGCAAGCGGGGAGAGGGGCGTGCGCTTGTCTTGCGCGCAGTTCCAGCCCGAGGGTCAACTCCGGTGGATACTTACGACTGCCGCTGTGACTGCGCCTGCGACTGGCCGTTACCGCGGCCGGCTTGTTCCACCCGGACCTGGACGGTCAACGTCTCCGCCCCGCCGCCGTAGCGGGTGCCGCGCACGGGTGCTGCGCCGAGATAATCCAGGCCGAGCGCAACCCGCACATGCGCGTCGGTGGTGCAGAGGCAATTGGCGGCATCGAAACCCACCCAGCCGAGATCAGGTACGAAGGCCTCCGCCCAGGCGTGGCCGGCCGACTGGTGCGTTGCACCATCGGAGCGCAGGAAATGCCCGGAGACGAAGCGGGCCGGGACCAGACCCGCGCGGGCGCAGGCAATGAAGATGTGGGCGTAATCCTGGCAGACGCCGCGCTTCAGTCCAAAGGCCTCGGCCGCCGCCGTGCCGCTATGGGTCGGATCCTCGTCGAACGTCATATGCTCGTTGATCTGTGTCATCAGCACATGCAGGAAGCCGAGCACGTCGTGTTCGGACTCGCTGCGCAGTTCCCGGACGAAGGTTGTCATCGCCGGGCTCGCCGTCGTCAGCGCCGTCTCGCGCAGGAACAGGCTCGGAGGAAAACGCTCATCGGTGCCCCTCAGCACGCCACCGGTGTCGTGGGTCTCGACCAGCCCCTCGGCCGTGATGGTCAGGTCCTCGATCGCGCCATGCGTGATGACATGGGTGACGTTGCCGAACGCGTCCTCGTGCATCTGGAGCCGCGAGTCGGTAGAGAGATCGATCTGCCACTCCGCGACATATTGGCCGTCATGGCTGCCCGGGGTCATCCGGATGATCTGGATGACGCCCGTGGCCGCCGGCTCGTAGCGGTAGGTGGTGGAGTGGGAGATACGCAGGCGCATGGCGGTCCAGTGCGGAGCTCGAGTTGTGCAGGCTCTCGATGTATGCCTCCGTCATGCCCGGCCTTGAGCCGGGCATCCACGGCTTTCCGGAAAGAGAGGCGTGGATGGCCGGGACAAGCCCGGCCATGACGGTGACCGGGAGCTCGATGTGACTCTTCTAGATCAGATACTGCTTGGTGATGATCTCACCAAGCCGCGAATTGTCGGCGAGGAACTCCTGGATGAATTCGTGGACGCCGCGCTGGAAGATATCATCCATGTTGGAATGCTCCAGCCGGTTTCGGATGCCGCGGGCGTGGCGCTGTGCCGGGCCCTGGCGTCCATAGGCGACGCCGATCTGGTCGAGATTGCGGACGAGGTTGCCGTAGCAGCTCGCCAGCGAACGCGGCAGCGAATCGTTGAGGATCAATAGATCGGCAATCAGCCAGGGTTTCAGGGTCTCGCGATACACCCAGTGATAGGCGGTCAGCGCTGAGACCGAGCGCAGGATCGAGCTCCACTGGTAGAAGTCGAGCGGGCCACCGACATGCTCCTCCTCGGGCAGCAGCACGTGATATTTCACGTCGAGGATGCGGGCGGTGTTGTCGGCGCGTTCGAGATGCAGGCCGAGCCGCGAGAACCAATAGGCGTCGTTGCGCAGCATAGTCCGGTAGGCCGAGCCGTCGAAGCGCAGCGACGTCTCCTGCACGAAACGGAGGAAGCTCGCCAGGTCCTCCCGGCTCTTGGTGCCCTTGCTCCAGACCTCCTGCAGCTCGATCCAGGCGCCGTTGATGGTGTCCCACATTTCCGACGTCAGGGCGGTGCGGACCGAGCGGGCGTTTAGCCGGGCGGCTTCGATGCAGTTCTTGATCGAGGAGGGATTGGCCGGGTCGAACGAGAGATATTCGACGACGTTCTGCTCGTTGGCCTCTGCATAGGTCTCGTGGAAACTGACATTGACGCCGGCGGTCATCAGCGCCGATTCCCACTCGTTGGTCTTGCCGATATAGGCTGCGGGAAGGGCGGTGACGCGCAGCGTCGCGTCGATGGTGCGGGCGAGATACTCCGCCCGCTCGACATAGCGGGCCAGCCAGTACAGGTTTTCGGCGGTGCGCGACAGCATGGGCGGTTTCTATCGGCTGCTTGGCGGTGGCATGTGGCGCTGGCTCGGGCCGGGAGGGGCTCCTCTGCACGCCACGGTGGAAGTGAAATCGCGGAGGGAGTGGATGCCCTCTCTGACCCTCTCTCTTCCAGGACTGGTCTGAGCAAATATCTTCGCGGCGTTCTCGGTGCACCCTCTCCCCTTGTGGGAGAGGGTGGCTTCGCGCAGCGAAGCCGGGTGAGGGGTCTCTCTCCGCGCTTGCATATGCGGAGAGAACCCCTCACCCGGCGCCGAGCTGACGCTCGCCGCCACCCTCTCCCACAAGGGGAGAGGGAGCACTGTCGCTGTGGCAAGATGCGCGCCCTCGCTGAAACAGCGTCTATTCATCCAGCACCCATGTGTCCTTGGTGCCGCCGCCCTGGCTGGAATTGACCACCAGCGATCCTTCCTTCAGTGCGACGCGGGTGAGGCCGCCGGGAACGATGGTGACGCGGTCGCTGCCGGTCAGCACGAACGGCCTGAGATCGACGTGACGTGGCGCGAGGCCCGAAGCCGTGCAGGTGGGGCAGGTGGAGAGTGCCAGCGTCGGTTGGGCGATGAAGCCCTCCGGCTCCCGCTTCAGCTTGTCGCGGAAGGCTTCGATGGTGGCCTTGGTTGCGGCAGGGCCGATCAGCATGCCGTAGCCGCCGGAGCCATGGACCTCCTTGACCACGAGCTCACCGAGGTGGTCGAGCACATAGGACAGATCCTGCGGCTCGCGGCAGCGCCAAGTCTGCACGTTCTTCAGGATCGGTTCCTCGTCGAGATAGAACTTCACGACGTCGGGCATGTAGGAATAGATCGCCTTGTCGTCCGCGATCCCGGTCCCCACCGCATTGGCCAGCGTGATGTTGCCGGCCGCATAGGCCGACATCAGCCCGGGGACGCCGAGCGCGGAATCCGGCCGGAAGGTGAGGGGATCGATGAAGTCGTCATCGACCCGGCGGTAGATCACGTCGACCCGCTTCAACCCTTCGGTGGTGCGCATGAACACCTCGTCGTTCTTGACGATGAGGTCGCGGCCTTCCACCAGCTCGATGCCGAGCTTGTCGGCCAGGAACGAGTGCTCGTAATAGGCGGAATTGTAGATGCCGGGGGTCATCAGCGCGACGGTCGGCTCGGCCGATGCGCTCAAGGGCGCGACCGAGCGCAGCGCCGCCAGCAGTTCGTCCGGGTAGCGTTCGACCGGCGCAATGCGGTGCCGTGCGAACAGGTCCGGAAACAGCCGCATCATGATTTCGCGGTTTTCCAGCATGTAGGACACGCCCGAGGGCGTGCGGGCATTGTCCTCCAGCACGATGAAGTCGTTGGCGTCGACCCGGACGATGTCGATGCCGGCGATATGGACGTAGACGTCGTGCGGGACGTCCTGGCCGTTCATCTCCGGGCGGAAGACCGGGTTCTGGAAGATCAGGTCCTCGGGGATCACTCCGGCGCGCAGAATGTCGCGGCCATGATAGATGTCCCGGAGGAACAGGTTCAGCGCCTTGACGCGCTGCTTCAGCCCCTTTTCGAGCCGCGCCCATTCCTTGGCGGAGAGGATGCGCGGGATCACGTCAAACGGGATCAGCCGCTCCTGCGCTTCGGCCTCGCCATAGACGGCGAAGGTGATGCCGATCCGCCGGAACAGCAATTCCGCTTCGTGGCGGCGATATTCCAAGGCTTCCGGCGGCGTTTCCTTCAGCCAGCGCGACAGTTCCTGATAGGCTTGGCGGATGTCGCCGCCCGGCTCGTTCATCTCGTCGAAAGCAACTGCCATCGATGCCCGTATCTCTCAGCCACGCCTTACAGTGCATGACTCTGCCTGATGGTAGCAAGGCCCAGATCTGACCACTTTTTCAGCGTGCCCGCGATCGGGACTTCAAATGCAAAGCCGCGTGCGCATGATAAGTTTGCCGGGGGAGGCGGGCAACCCTGCCCGAAAAACTGGCTGCGCGATGCTCAAATTCACGGCATAACGCATGACGTTCCGGATGACATCGGCCGCGCCACGGGCCAAAACAGACGACGGTTGCGAGGAGAAAGCATGAGCGAGATCGTCACCGCGGGGTTGCTGATCATCGGCGACGAGATCCTGTCGGGCCGGACCAAGGACAAGAATATCGGCTTCATCGCCGAGTACCTGACCAATCTCGGCATCGACCTCAAGGAAGTGCGGGTCGTCTCCGATGACGAGCCCGACATCATTGCCGCGCTGAACGCGCTGCGGCAGCGCTATACCTATGTGTTCACCACGGGGGGCATCGGGCCGACCCACGACGACATCACGGCGGATGCGGTGGCCAAGGCCTTCGGCGTCGGCATCGATCATCACCCGGACGTGGTGGCGCGCTTCCGCGAGCGCTGGAGCGGGCAGGACCTCAACGAGGCGCGGCTGCGGATGGCCCGCATCCCCGACGGGGCCGAGCTGATCCAGAGCGCCACCATCCTGGCGCCGGGCTTCAAGCTCGGCAACGTCATCGTCATGGCCGGGGTGCCCTCGATCATGCAGGCGATGATGGACATCGTCGCGCCGAAGCTGAAATCGGGCGTGCGCATGCTCTCGGAGACGGTCCGCGCCAACGCCCGCGAGGGCGATATCGGCGGTCCCTTGCGCGAGATCGCCAAGGCCCACCCGGACACCATCATCGGCAGCTATCCGTTCACCGATGAGGACCAGAAGCCGAACACGCATCTGGTGGTGCGCTCGCGTGACCCGGAGAAGTTGTCGGCTGCGATGGCGGCGGTGAAGGAGATGCTCGCCGGGCTGAACGTTTCGCGTTAAGGCAGGATCGGCATCGCACCCAAAGGACCTACGGAAGAGACGACATGATCGACAAGACGTTGAGCGCAGAGGAGCGGGGCGGCCGGGCCTTCCCGGTCTCCTGGGACCAGTTTCACCGCGATTGCCGGGCGCTCACCTGGCGGCTCAACGAGGTCGGGCCGTTTCACGCGGTGATTGCGATCACCCGCGGCGGACTGGTGCCGGCCGCGATCGTCGCTCGTGAGCTCGGTCTGCGCATCATCGATACGGTCTGCATCGCGAGCTACGATCACAACAAGCAGGGCGATCTGACCGTGCTGAAGGGCATTTCCGCGGATACGGCCAAGCTCGGCGGCGGGACCGGCAAAGGCCTGTTGATCGTGGACGATCTGGTCGACACCGGAAAGACGGGGCGCATGGTGCGGCAGATGCTGCCGGATGCCCATTTCGCCACCGTCTATGCCAAGCCGAAGGGACGGCCCCTGGTCGATACCTTCATCACCGAAGTGTCGCAGGATACCTGGATCTTCTTCCCCTGGGACACCGCGCTGTCGTTCCAGCCGCCGATCCGGGATGGGGCGGCGTAAGCCAACCCACATCGTCATTCCGGGGCACGCGCGAAGGGCGGGAGCCCGGAATCCATACTCACGATGGTGGTTATGGATTCCTGTATCTGACCGGGTGTCACTGTCATAGTGGCGGCGGGTAGAGACAGCTCGTTGGATTCCCGGTTGC
>NZ_JAUETT010000005.1:0-539608 GCF_032484835.1 Bradyrhizobium sp. SZCCHNS1022
TCGAGCTCGCCGTAGCTCAAGGTGGCGTCCGCAAAGCGCAGCGCGATTCTGTCAGGCGTGCGCGCCGCCTGGATCGCGAACGGCTCATGCAATAGCCCTTGCGGAGTACCCGCCGCCGTGGCGTTGAATGCGCTCACCACCTGCTGCTGCTCGGCATCGCTCAATAGCGACAGCGCCGAGAGTGGCCGGTCCGCATCGGCCACGATCGTGCTCAGCAAGTGCTGCAAATGCCAGGCCAGACGCGCGATCGCATCGCCGTCAAATCGCCCGCCGTCGTACATGATCTTCATCGCCAGCGTCTCGCCGACAGCGACCTGCAGCGCGAGCGGATAGTTGATGCGGTTGACCGCGCGGATCATATCAACGCGGACCGCATGATCCGCACCTCCCGCAGACATCTCGTCCGGGTAATTCTCGAACACCACGATACTCTCGAACAGCGGCGTTGCCGCCGGCAGCTCGCTCCAGCGCTGCACCTCGGCAAGCGAACTATACTGATAGTCGGTCAGCTCGCTCTGCCGCGCCTGCACCTCCTCCAGAACGTCCAGCACGCGCGCCTCGCTCGGCAACGGCACGCGTAGCGGCAAGGTGTTGATGAACAGCCCGACCGTACGCTCCACCTCAGGCAACTCGGCCGGACGGCCCGACACCGTGACGCCGAACACCACGTCATTGCTGTCGCCGTAGCGGCCGAGCAGCAGCGCCCAGGCCCCCTGCACCAGCGTGTTGAGGGTCAGCCGGTGCCGGCGCGCGAAGCTCTCCAACACCTCCGGGGCGATCGGCAACTCTTCGTCGTACTCGGCATAACGATCCCCGTCGAACGCCACGCCTGCCGCATGCCCGAATCCAAGGGAGGTCGGCGCGTCGAAGCCGGCGAGGCGCTCGCGCCAATAGGCTTCTGCAGCCGGTATCTCCTGGCGCTGCAGCCAGGAGATGTAGTCGCGGAATGGAGGTGCAGGCGCCAGTTGCGCCTGCTCACCTCGGCGCAGCGCCCCATAGACGGCGAATACCTCGTTCAGCAGAATCGGGATCGACCAGCCGTCAAACAAGATATGATGGCAGCACCACACGAACCGATGGTCGCGACCGGCGAGCCTAACAAGACACAGGCGCATGAGCGGCGCGCGCACGAAATCGAAGCCGCGTGCACATTCGGCATGCTCCAATTCTGCCAGTCGCGCCGTCTGCTCGGCGGCCGAAAGACCTTCCCAATCATGAAACGTGAATGGCAGCGCGGTGTCGCGCAACACGGCCTGAAGCGGCACGGCAAGATCCTGTCCGACGAAGACACTGCGCAACACCGCGTGTCGTCCGATCGAGAGCTCCCAGGCAGCTCGGAATGCCTCGATGTCGAGGTCCCCGAGCAAGCGACAGCTCAACGTCGTGACATAGGCGCGGGATTGCGGCTCATAGACGCTGTGGAACAGCATGCCCTGCTGGGTCGGAGTCAGGGGATAGACATCTTCGACACGATCAGGGCCCCCTACAGCCGCGAGCGCGCGATCGAGATCTCCTTGGGAGACCTCCACAAGCCGAGAGACTCCATCCGGCAGCCCATCAGCGTTCCGGCTTTCGTGCAGCGAGTTCGGCTCGCGCTCGACAGCGTCATCGCGCGTCACAACCGCCCCGGCACCTGCCGCAGCGGCAAGCGCCTCAATGGTCTGGTGCTCGAAAATTTGCCGCGACGTGAGCTTCAGTCCCGCCCGGTTGGCGCGAGCCACCACCTGAATCGATTGGATCGAGTCGCCGCCGAGCTCGAAGAAATTATCCTCCACCCCGACCTGATCGAGCTTGAGGATCTCGCACCAGATCGACGCAAGTATCTGCTCGCTCGGCGTGCGCGGTGCGACGAACCGGCCGATCTCAGGCCGCCCTTCCGGCGCCGGCAGTGCATTGCGGTCAATCTTGCCGGCCGGCGTCAGTGGCAGCGCATCGAGCATCACGATCGCTGCCGGCACCATGTAATCCGGCAATCGTCGCTGTAACGACTGGCGCAGGCGCTGGCCGAGTTGATGCGTCAGCGTGGCCGCGCCGGGATCGTTGGCGTAGGCACGATCGGGGCGGCACGAGGGTTGCGGCAATTGGACCGGCCCATCACAACGGCTGCGGTCGACAAAGACGACGTCAAAGCAACCATCGGCCGAAGCGGAGGTCCAGCTCACGCGCACGTCATAGCCGTACCGCTCGCCGATGTCCCAGAAGGTTTCAGGATCCTCGCCGGTCGGCACGCCATCGGCAGCCATCAGTTCGCCAATCCTGGCGTTGGATTCGCTGGCTTCCAGCCACTGCGACGCCGTGAGATCCTGCGCCAGCCGTCGATTTGGCACGTGCAGCACCGCGACACTTGGGGGTCTCTGCTCGGCGAGGATAGCGGCGAGCTCGACCAGCGAACATCCAGTCCAGTCCATCGATTGCGCGGCCGCCTGCGGCTTCTTGCCTCCGATATGCAGGACCACGTCGTAGCGATAGCGAGTCAGCTCGTTGTCGAAATGGCCGCGCCTGAGCAGGATCTCGACAGCTGAGATCCGTGCAATCCCATCCTGGAGGGCCGAGAAGAACGCCGGATCGATCGCGAGCTCCGTCTCATGCTTGGCTGCAGTGGCGGCCCGGCTCTTGATCTCTTCGGCGCGCGATCCTGCGCGCGCACGCGCAACCTGAATTGAACCATGGAATACAGGCAACAGACCAAAATGCCTGACGTCGCCGACGAAGATCCGGCCGCCGTCAGCAACGAGCGCCGAGGCTCCCGCGAGCACGTCGCGCAGGTAGTCGGTATCCGGAAAATATTGCACGACCGAATTGATGACGACAGTATCGACGGATACCGGCGCCATGTCTGAGAGGGCCGTGGCCTCGCGCTGCGCGAGTTCGACATGGGCGAGCTCACTCCGCTCCCTCGCCCACGCCCGCAAGCCGTCAATCGCTGCTGACGAGATATCCGTGCCACGATAGAGGCGGCTGATCGGCGCGAGATGCTGAAGAAGAAGACCGACGCCGCAACCGATCTCCAGAACACGGTCAGGCCTAAACGCCGCGATGCGCTGCACCGTCGTCGTGAGCCATTCGATCATCTCCGGTTCGGGGATCGGCGCGCCGGTGTAGCTGTTGTTCCAGCCGATGAAACTTGGCGCCTTCGCCTCCGGGCTGAGACCGTATGTCTCGTCGAACAAGGTCTGCCATTGCGCAACGCTATCGTCGCCGTCGACGGTGACCTGCCGCCGCTCGGCCTTGAGCCGTCGAAGATCGGGCACGACATAGGCGACCAGCCGCTTGCTGCCTGGCACGTCCTCGCGGGCGATCACGGTGGCCTGCTCCACGCAAGGCTCCGACCGCAGCGCGGCCTCAATCTCGCCAAGTTCGATCCGGAAGCCGCGAATTTTGACCTGATGATCGAGCCGGCCGAGATATTCGAGCTCGCCGTCGGCGCGCCAGCGCACGAGATCCCCGGTGCGATACATCCGTTCGCCAGGCACAAACGGGTTCGGCACAAACCGCTCGGCCGTCAGGCCGGGCCGGAACAGATAGCCGCGAGCCAATCCAGCCCCGCCGATATAGAGCTCGCCGGGTACGCCAATCGGAACCGGCTCGAAATGTTGGTCGAGCACATAGGTCCGCGTATTAGCCAAAGGGCGGCCGATCGGTGGCGTGCGCCGATCGGCGAGGCAGCGGAAAACGGTGGTGCAGACGCTGGCTTCCGTCGGACCATATGCATTGAGCACGATACGCTCGCCGAGCCAGGGAGCAATCATCTCACTGGTGCACGCCTCGCCGCCCACGAGGAGCGTCTTCAGATCCGGCAGGGATTCACCTTTCAGAGCCGCCAGCGCGGAGGGCGGCAGCAGAACGACGGCGATCCTTTGCTGCTGCAAGAGCATGCGCAGCGGTTCGCCCGGCAGCATCTCACGACGGTCGGCAATGACCAGCGCGCTGCCGGTGCGCCAGGTCATCATCAATTCCCACACGGCGGCGTCGAAACTGAAGGAGGCAAACTGCAGGACGCGGCTTCCAGTGGCGATCTGCAGCGGCGCGAGCTGAGCTTCCGCCAGATTTGTCGCGCCGGCATGGGGGACCATGACACCCTTCGGCCACCCGGTGGAACCTGACGTGTAGATCACATAGGCCAGATCTGCAGAGTCGACGGGAACGGCGGGCGCATCGGACCGCAGGCAGGCGATCTCGGACCAGGCCTCGTCGAGGCGAATCACCATGGCATCGTTGAATGGTATCCGATCGACGAGCGTGCCGTGGGTGAGCACCAGCGGCGTCCGCGACTCTGCGATCATGTAGGCAAGCCGCTCGGTCGGATAGTTGGGGTCAAGCGGCAAATAGGCCCCACCCGCTTTCAGGATGCCGAGCACCCCGATCACCATGTCGAATGAGCGTTCGAGGCAAAGACCGACGACGATGTTGGGACCGACGCCACGCTTGCGCAGATAGTGCGCAAGCTGATTGGCGCGGGCGTCGAGCTCTGCATAGCTCAATTGTTCGCTGTGACGGATCAACGCCGGCGCGTCCGGTGCCAGCGCCGCCTGCGTGGAAAACAGCTCGTGCAACGTGCGATACGCGGACTGCACCGCCGGCGTCGCATGCCAGTCGCCCAGGACTTTCCCGCGATCCGTTTCCGACAACAGCGGCAATTGCGAGAGCCGCGTGTCGGGAGCGGCGACCGCCCCCTTGAGCAGCTGCACGAAGTGAGACGCGAAGCGCTCCGCTGTCGTGACATCAAACAGATCCGTCGCGTAGACGAGCGAGCCGACCAGTTGCCCGCCGACTTCCGTCATCGCGAGCTCGAGATCGAACCTGGCCGCCGTCTGCTCATCATCGAAGCGTTCGATCTTGAGGCCTGGAAGCTTCATCTGCTCCAGCGAGACGTCCTGCAGGACAAACACGGTCTGAAAGATCGGATGTCGGCTGAGTTCGCGGACCGGCTGCAACGCATCGACCACTTGCTCGAACGGAAGGTCCTGATGTGCGTAGGCGCCAAGCGCCGTCTGCTTGACGCGCCGTACCAGAGCTCGGAACGATGGATCGTCCGCGACATCGCTGCGCAGCGCCAGCATGTTCACGAAGAATCCGATCAATTGCTCCGTCTCAGCGCCTGCGCGGCCTGCAATCGGGCTTCCCACGACGATGTCGGTTTGACCGCTCCACCGCGCCAGCACTGCTTTGAAGCCTGCCAATAGCACCATGAACAATGTCGCGCTCTCGCCGCGCGCCATTGCCGCCAGCGCACTGGACAGCTCGCGATCGAGCACGAACCGATGCGTTGCGCCGTGGAAGCTCTGCGCGGCGGGACGCGGGCGATCGATCGGCAAATCCAGCCCCGCCGGCGCGTCCGCCAGCCGGTCGCGCCAATACGCCAGCTGCGGCTGGAGCACGCGCTTCAACACCCATTCGCGGTGCCACACCGCATAGTCCACGTAGTGAATCGGCAGATCCGGCAGCGGCGAGCGTCGGCCCGCGGAAAAGGCCGCATAAAGGGTCGCGAGTTCGCGGAACAACACACCGACCGACCAGCCATCGGAAATGATGTGGTGCATCGAGAGCGCAAGGACGTAGTCTTGATCACCAAGCGCAAAAAGATCACAGCGCAACAATCGATCATGAGCGAGGTCAAACGGTTGCTCGATCAATCGGCGCGCCCGCGATATTGCATCGGCCAATGCGACCTGATCGGCAACAAGATCGATTCGCCAGGGCGGATCGATCAGCTGACAGGCAACGCCATCCCGCATCACGATGCGAGTCCGGATGCTATCGTGCCGCCGTACGATCTCAGTCAGCGCCGCCGAAAGCGCCGCGGAATTCAACGGCCCCTTCAGGCGAACCGTGAGGCCGATGTGATAGGCCGGCCCCAGCCGGCCCAGCCGGTCAAGGAACCACAGCCGCTCCTGTGCAAACGAAAGAGGTAGCAGATGGCCCCGCGGCACCTTTGAAATTCCGCTGGATAGATGCTCAAGGCCGCGCTTGAGCTTCAGTCGCAACAACTCTCTTCTGCGACCTAACGTTGCTTTAATTGGCGAGGCTTGGGGCGTGGTCTCCGGCGTAGACAAATCCATTGGTCGTCTGCTCCTAAGCTCGAACACTTCGCCTGAAGCGCCGCGTCGTGCGGCATCAATTCAAGCATCGGCCATTAGATTGGATAATCGCGATCTCAGATCGTGATTACCGGTATGGGCTTGCGCTATCGACGCTCTGCGCGCCAGTTGGATGCGCGGTTCTTCGACGAATAGCGGACCTGCACAATGCGCCGGCTGGTCAGACCGCCTGCGAGCCCAACTCGCGCGCGACGTCCTCGTCGCCCATCTGGGCGACCTCATCGGCCAGGCGTTGCAGCACATCCGCATTTGCCCAAAGCGGAGACGTACGCAGCCGAGCGTGCAGCTGCTCCGCCATCTTGGCGCAGTTACTCTCATGCCACAGCATTGCTGAATCAATCTGCATCATGAAATCAGTCTCGAGCTTGCTCTTCACCCGCACCAACCCGAGCGAGGTCACGCCTAAGGCCATAAGGGATTCACGACGATCAAGATCATCGGCATTCAATCCGATCAGTTCGCCAAAGATATGGCCAAGGTAGTTCTCGATCGAGCGAATCTGATCGGCCTCATCCTGATCCCTCATTCTGAGAATCAATTCGATCGGGTCTATTCGATCACTGCCCGCCGATGAGAGATCATCCTCTGCGCACCACTCCATTCGCACGGGCAAGGTTCCGTCGAGCAGCATCTCGCGCGCTTTGGACCTTTGGATCTTGCCGCTCGAGGTCTTCGGGAGCGCGCGATGATGCGTCAACACGACGCGGTCGAGTTCAATGCCATTGGCGGCGGAAATTGCCGCACGCACCTGCTCGATAAGAGACCCAGCGTCGCCGATGGGGCGCCTGGCCTCCTCAATCACCAGCACCGCACGTTCGGTCGCCTCATCGGCGACAGTGAACGCGGCGGCATCCGCAATATCGGACGCCGTCTGCCGCGCCGCGGCTTCAAGATCCTGCGGATAGAGATTCTGGCCGCGGATGATCATGACATCCTTGATCCGGCCGCTGACGTAAAGTGTACCATCCTGCATGAAGCCGAGGTCGCCCGTTCGGAGGAACGGCCCCTCTCCGCTCGCAAGACGGGCGTTAAAAACACGCGCAGTCTCCTCTGGATTGCGCCAATAGCCCGCCCCCGTAGTCGAACCGTCGATCCAGATCTCACCAACCATCTCCGATGCACATCTCTGTTTCGTCTCGGGATCGACGATCAGAATACGATGTTCGGGAGATGGACGGCCGCTAGACGGAACGCTGTATTCGTCATGCAGACCTTGCGCGCGCTTCAGACCCTTCCGGCGAATTGCTGCGGACGAGACGACGGTGGCCGTCTGCCCCAATCCGACCGGACCGCCGGACACCAGCAGCGTCGCCTCCGCGAGCCCGTAGAACGGGCACATCGCCTGGCGCTTCAATCCATAAGGCCCGAAACGCTCGGCAAAATCTTCCATGGTCTGCAGCTTGATGGGCTCGGCGCCGCATCCGGCGACAGTCCAATGACGCAAGTCGAGCTCGGCGCATTCCTGTTCCGTAATCTGACGCAGACAAAGATCGTAGGCGAAATTTGGTGCGATGCTGACCGTGCCGCCATATTGCGAGATCGCCTCCAGCCATCGTACCGGACGCGCCACGAACGCAGCCGGCGGCATCAGAACCGACGTGATACCATGATAGATTGGCGTGCAGATGCCGCCGAACAGGCCGAGATCGTGAAAGTGAGGTACCCAACTGACCCACACCGACTGACCGTGCAGCGCGGTCTGCTTGCCGAGCAACCAGGCGTTCCGCGCGGCATTCCCATGCGTCACCATGACGCCGCGAGGACTTCCGGTCGAGCCGGAAGTATACTGAAGTACGCAGATCTCGTCCGGGTCGGGCATCACGATATCGTCGTTCGCGGCTCCGTCCGGAGGAAGCTGATCGGTCACGAGCGTTCCGACAGAGCACCCCAATTCGGACAGGATGCTGCTGATGCGCGGCGCCAGTTGCGATGACGTCAGAACCGCAGTCGGCTCCGCATTGTCGATCAAGCCTGCGATGACCCGACTACTTCCCGATCGCCGAGGTGGGCTCAAAGGCACAGCAACTGCGCCAGCGTAGAGCACTGCGAAGAACGCGATCACGAAATCGATCCCGGGGAGATAGAACATAAGGACGCGATCGCCACGACCTATACCATTCGTCCTCAGACTCCCTGCCAGTTGAGCCGCTGCGAGATCGAGTTCCGCAAAGCTCAGATCGATTCGCGCCGATGACGCTGGAAGGAAGCGCAACGCGAGCCGTTCAGGCATATGCTTGGCATTGCGTCGCAACGCTTCAACCATCGTGACTGCATTGCTCGCGACTGCGTTGCTCGAACTCGTCATCGACATCTGCTCCCCGGCCGAACTCATCAACGACGCGCACCATGGCCTGAGGGCGCGCAGCGGCTCATCGCCTCGATCATCGGCAACCGGTGATCGGACGCTGAGCATGATCAATGGATCGCGCCGGAACTGGTGGCTCCCACAGACTTCCGACGCAGAGTGGAGGCTACATGGAGCCTCTTGGCGGATCCGCCATCGGCGAGATCCTCGATTCGGAAAGAGCGCGACGAGTCTCCACAAGCGCCAGCCGCCCGCGCCGAGCAACATGAGAGACCGCAACATGACCGGCAGGATATGTCACCGCCCCTTTAG
The DNA here is from genome assembly GCF_032484835.1 of Bradyrhizobium sp. SZCCHNS1022. Taxonomy (NCBI): domain Bacteria; kingdom Pseudomonadati; phylum Pseudomonadota; class Alphaproteobacteria; order Hyphomicrobiales; family Nitrobacteraceae; genus Bradyrhizobium; species Bradyrhizobium sp. SZCCHNS1022. Next base: position 8,716 of record NZ_JAUETT010000005.1, read on the forward strand.
TCCGGACGTTTGACCAACCAGCTGCACCCATGATTAGCGCTCCATCTTGACGGCACTATTACGCACCGCGAACGCGTATCTTTCCGGGATTCGCAAACAACACAGACCCTGCGGACGGATTCCGGTATTCGACCCTGGATCGCATCACGATTCCAAGCTGACCGAAATCTCGTCGCTCGTCATGCGCGCTCAGCCATCCGCTTTCGCAAACTAAGCGGCCTCATATCAGTCCAGACGGCTTCGATGTACTCCAGACACTCCGCCTTGGAACCACGCTTGCCCACCGCTCGCCAGCCGGCGGGAACCGGCTTCTCGGCAAGCCAGATCGAGTATTGCTCTTCGTCATTCATCACAACGAGAAAGATCTCTTCATTTGATTCGTTTGTCAGAGTCATTCGAAACGTCTCACTTCTATTGCCCGCCAGATCATCGTGCGCAAAGAACAGCGACGCGTGTAGTTAGCACCCGTCTCGTCATGCATGCCCCAACAAATGTACGAATTAGTGGCACGCATGATCATATCGTCGTGTTCGATGAACTAAATACAATTCTAATGATGCGACCTATGGTTGCTACGGCGTGATTATCGACAATACGGAATTGAAATATGCCATAGCGATCCCGCGAGTCCGGCGCGTCAGTACGACAGATCGATGACTATCGGCGCAACGTGACATTACAGTTGATGATACGATCAGCGGCAGCACTGGAGAGTTGACACCGATGTTCAACGCAGCGCCTCTTGGGCGAACCCCATCAATGCCCATTCGACTTTTTTGTTTCGCTCATGCAGGTGGAACCGGAAAATTATTTCGCTCCTGGCAGAAGCTGTTGCAGCCCGGCATCGATGTTTGCACTTTTGAATATTCCGGCCACGGAACCCGGATCAACGAACCACTGCTCGACACGATCGAACAGATCGCCGACTCTGCAGTCGAAGAAATCAGTTGCTCAAAAGACGGTCCGTACGCGCTGATCGGTCATAGTATGGGCAGCCTTGTTGCCTTCGAGACATGTCACGCACTTGCAAAGCACGGTCTCAAGATGCCTACCCTTCTCATCGTGTGTGGACATCGCGCGCCGCGAGTTCCACCAGTGACTCCTCCGCTACACAATGCTCCCGACAGAGAGTTCCTCGCCCATCTTCACGGGCTCGGCGCAACGCCGCCGGAAATCTTTGACGTACCCGATCTTCTCGATCTGATGCTTCCGATTCTGCGCGCCGATTTTCGCGCCTGTGAGACCTACCGACCGGCCCATCGTCCGTATTTATCGGTTCCGATCGCAGCCTATGGCGGACTAACCGACAGCGACACGAGCAAGGACTCGCTTCTCGCCTGGCAAGCCGAGACAACCAGTCGATGCATGGTTCGCATGTTTCCGGGTGGTCATTTCTTTGTCAGTGATTGCGCGGACAGCGTTGTCGCGCACTTGAAGCGCGATCTGCTCCAGGCCTCGACCGTGGTGCAAGTTTGAGTCCCCCGAGCCGGTCGGCCCCGCCTCCCCCGGCCAGTGCAGGCCGCAAGTCTACAACGAATTCCAGCCCTGCGACTTAACAGCGCATTCGGGCTGAACAGTTGAGCGGAACATTTGCTCTCAGCCCGATCTCCGAACACTTCCGCGCTGGCCCGAGACCCGCCACGCTGTCCAACGAACGAGAGCGTCACTGCATCGATGTTGAACCCGACCGGGCGTATATCGTTATCGATCACGCAGCTCTAACCAGAAGTCGGGACCTTTACATCGATGTCTGAAAGCCGGCGACCGCCACGCGATAGCCTATCGGCTCGCCTGTGGCCCCTGCTCGCCGTCAACTTCTTCATGGCCGACATGCAATCGGGAATCGGTCCCTTCCTCGGCGTGTTTCTAGTCGAGCGCGGCTGGACCAGTGGGGTGATCGGAACGGCCATGAGTATCGGCAATGTCGCGGGCATGTTGATCACCACGCCCATCGGCGGATTTATCGATGCTTCGCACCACAAGCGCGCCTGGGTGATCGTCCCCGGAATAGCTGTCGTCCTGGGCTCCTCGTCATCCTGCTTTCGCAGAATTTCTGGGCCGTCGCCGCTTCGCAGATTGCGACCTCGATCGCCGGTGCCGCGATCGTTCCTGCCGTGACCGGGATCACGCTCGGCATGGTCGGACAGAAAGGCTTCAACCGGCAGAACGGTCGCAACCAGGCCTTCAAGCGTTCCGGCAACATGATCGGCGCAGCAGCGTCCGGGCTCCTGGGCTGGAAGCTGGGTTACTTCTCGGTGTTCGCGTTGTCGGCGCTATTCGGCGCAATCACCGTCGCCTGCGTGCTGCTGATCCGGCCTGGGTCCATCAATGATCATGCCGCGCGCGGCAACAACGAAGATGACCCGAAAAGTCAGCCCAGCGGGCTTACGGTGCTGCTTCGGCATAAGCCGCTTCTGGTCCTCGGGCTCGCACTCGCGGTGTTTCAACTCGGCAACGCCGCCATCATTCCGTTCTACGGCATCTCAGCCGTATCGAATGGTAAGGCGAATGGCCCGAGCTTCGTCGCAACCACGATCGTGATCGCCCAGGGTGTGATGGTGGTTGCATCCATTGTGGCGATGCGCATCGCGGAGAAGCGAAATTATTGGCTGATCCTGCTGGTCTCGTTTCTCGTCCTGCGCTGCGGGGAATCCTTGCCTGGCTCCTCAATGGCTGGGGGTGTCGTTCCGGTCGAGGTGCTCGACGGCATCGGCACCGGCCTGCAGAGTGTCGCGGTGCCCGGCATGGCGACCCGCTCACTTTACGGAACGGGCCGCGTCAATCTCGCCCAAGGCGCCGTCATCACTGTTCAGGGCGTCGGCGCCGCATTCAGTCCCGCGCTAGGCGGCTGGGTGGCGCATTGGATCGGCTATTCGTCCACCTTTCTTGTCCTGGGTGGCCTCGGCCTCCTCGCCACGCTCGTGTTGGTCGCGCTCGGCGCCGCGGTCAAGCAGTATTAGCCCAGGCTGCTCGCACCGGCGTTATCGCGTCGGCGGAACGAAGTGATCATGCGCAATGGCCGTAGTTCCGGTCGCGGGATCGGTGGCCCTGATCTCGATGTCGAGCGGCACCGGGGGGATGTCGGAGCTCGATGCTTGCACCGACATGCGGATCTCTCGGGTCTGGTCCTGACCGACCTCGACGATCATGCGGCCATCCGCCGCACGTTCGACGCCCGCGACAGAGATCTTCGCATTGGGCAGACCGTTGACCTCGAGCACAACGTTGCGCGCTGCACGCTTATTGAGCAAGCGCACCGTATAATCGTTGCGCACCCCGCCGTCCGAAAGCTGGACGAACAATGGATTGCGCTCGTGCAGGACATTGACGCCGAGCGTACCGCGCGTGGCCAACGTATAAAGCATGATGCCGCCGACAATGACCATGAAGCTCGCGTAGATGACGGTGCGCGGACGAATCAGACGATAGATCGCCGGCTTCCCCTCCATGCGCCGCTGCACATTGATGTCGGTGTCATAGCCGATCAACCCTGTCGGCCGTTCGATCTGCTTCATCACGGTATCGCAGGCGTCGATGCACAGGCTGCACTGGATGCAGCCGAGCTGAATGCCATTGCGGATATCGACGCCGGTCGGGCACACATTGACACATTGATGGCAGTCGATGCAGTCACCGGCGGGTTCGCCGTGCTCGCGCGCCGCCTCCGCCTTCTTCACCGACATACGCGGCTCGCCGCGGTCGCGCTTGTAGGTGACGTTGAGCGCCCATTCGTCCGTCAGGGCGGCTTGGATCCGGGGCCACGGGCACATATAGATGCAGACCTGCTCGCGGGCGTGACCGGCAAAGGTATACGTCGTGGCGGTGAGAATGCCGATCCAGAGGTAGGCCAGGAATGGCGCCTGGAAGGTCGCGAGTTCCTTCACCAGAGTCGGCGCATCGGCAAAATAGAGCACCCAAGCTCCGCCGGTCCACCAGCCGATCATCAGCCAGAGGAAATGCTTGGTCGCAACCTGACGCACATGGGTGACGGTCCAACCCCGCTTATCGCTCAGGATTCGCTCACGGCGGTCACCTTCGACCCAGCGCTCGACCGCGTAAAACAGATCGGTCCAGACCGTCTGCGGACACAGATAGCCGCACCACAATCGGCCCGCCACCGCATTCATCAGAAACAGCGCCACGGCAGCCAGGATGAGAAGACCGGTGAAGTAGTAGACCTCCTGCGGCCACAGCTCGATAAAGAAGAAGTAGAAGCGGCGGTGCGGAAAGTCGATCAGCACCGCCTGATTCGGCAAACCTGGGCCGCGATCCCAACGTACGAAAGGCAGGAGGTAGTAGATGCCGAGCGCAATGCAGAGGATCGTCCATTTGATGCGGCGAAAGCGGCCGTGTACGGCCTGCGGATAGACCTTCTCGCGCGCCTTGTAGAGCGGGCCGACGATATAGGTATCGCCTGAATCAACCATCTTGCTCCTCGTTATCGTCTCTGCGGCGCATCCACCTGCTGCTCGCGAGCTCAGGAGAATGCGTTACCGCTCTTCAGGCCGAGCTTCTTGAACACGATCGCCGCCGGACAGAAGCCGGTGAAGGACGCCTGAATCATGTTCACCCCCGCAAAGGCCGTCAGTAGGTACCAGTACGGATTGACGGTCCAGCCGAGCGCGAGCCCGAGCAGGACGACCAACCCTGCAAAGCTGAGAACTGCTTTATCGACGTTCATGGCATGCTCCTGTGTGATTTGGATTGAGCGTGATCAAGCCCGGCTGAGGCCGGACAGAGTCCAGGCGACAATTCGTTGCGAATCCATCGCACCTGAAACGCGTGCCAGCTCCCGGCCTCCCCTCAGGAGCAGGAGCGTTGGAATGCCCGAGATGCCGAAGCGCGCCGAGACGTCTGGCGCTGCGTCGGAATTGAGCTTGAGCAAGCGGGCGCGCGGCTCGAGTTCCTGCGCGGCCCGTTCGAACATCGGCGCCATCGCCCGGCAAGGACCGCACCAGGGCGCCCAAACGTCGACGAGCAGCGGCAGGTCGCTGTGCGCGAGATGCCGTTTGAACGCGGCCTCGTCGACCTCGATCGGATGGCCGCTGAAGATCGCCGTGTGACATTTTCCGCATTTCGCTGCCGCGGGTGTGTTGGGGGTCTTTCCGACACTTGAGGGCAGACGGTTGATCTGCCCACAATGGCCGCAGACGACCTGGAAGGTCTCACTCATGTGCCGGTTTTGACCTCCTTGACCTTCGCGATGTTGAGCCGATCGAGCAGGAAACGCTCGTAGAACGGCTCCGGGGTGCCGCGCCGCATCTTGCGCAAGAAGTATTTCTCGAACGCGACCTTTGCGAAATGCACCCACTCACCTTTCGACGACCAGTTGACGTTGCGGGGCGGGATCTGGGGCTGCGCCAGAAAGGCTACGCCGGAGTCGCCGAAATCCGCGAGGCAGATCGCATTCCAGGTCGGCTGCGCCGCCGGCTCCCGGCCGCGCAGCAACGCGCCGATGTTCAACGCGGTCGCAGTCACCATCGATTCGATCATGAAACCGGTCTTCGGCACGCCGACCGGGACCGGTGTCGGTCCGATCGGCGGGATCGCGACGCAAACGCCGACCGCGAACACGTTCCGGAATTCGGGATTGCGCTGGTGCTTGTCGACGACGATGAAGCCGCGCGGATTGGTCAGCTTCTCGATCCCGCGCACCGCGGCAACGCCACGGAACGCCGGCAACATCATCGAATACGCGAACGGCAGTTCGTGGGTCTTACGCACAGCACCGTCGTCGTTCAGCTCCTCGACGGTCATCCGCCCCGCCTCGACCCCGGTCACGCGCGCATTGGTGATCCACTTGACGTGCTTCTCGCGCAGCTCGCTCTCGAGCAGCCCCTTGGTGTCGCCAACGCCGTCGAGACCGAGATGGCCTATATAGGGCTCGGAGGTCACGAAGGTCATCGGCACACGATCGCGCAGCTTGCGGCGGCGTAGTTCAGTCTCCAGGATGAAGAGGAATTCGTAGGCCGGACCGAAGCAGGATGCTCCCTGTACGGCCCCGATCACCACCGGGCCCGGGTTTTCGGCCAGCTTGTCGAAGGCGGCTTTTGCGTGCGCCGCATGATCGACGTGGCACACCGACTGGGTATGGCCTTGCGGCCCCAGACCCGGAATTTCGTCGAAGGCGAGTTCCGGACCGGTCGCAATCACAAGATAGTCGTAGTCCACGATCGTGCCGTCGTTCAGCTCGACGCGATCGTCGGCCGCATGCACGCGCTTGGCGCCCTGCGTCAGCAGTCGAATGCCCTTGCGCTTCATAGTGTCGACCAGATCGATCTCGATCTCGTCGCGCTTGCGCCAGCCGACCGCAACCCAGGGATTGGACGGCACGAAGTGATAGACCGGCCCTTCGGAGATCACCGTCAGCCGGTCTTCCCGCCTCACATGCGCCAGTAATTCGTAGGCCATCAGCGTTCCGCTCAGCCCGGCTCCAATCACGACAACTTCCGCCATGGTATTCTCCTCGGTTTCCGTTCTTCCCGTTCGCGCCACGTGAGCCGCGGCTTGTGTGATCTGGTGATCTGCGCTTGATTATATATTCGAATATTCGTATATACGCAATCATGAAAATTGACACCGACATCATGGAAGCGGCGGCGGACCAGGCGAGCAACCTCCTCAAGGCGCTTTCGAACCGGCACCGGCTTCTGATCATCTGCCAATTGATCGACGGGGAACGCCCGGTCGGTGACCTCGCCGAACTGCTGTCCTTGCGCGATTCCACCGTGTCGCAACACCTTGCCTTGTTGCGCAAGGATGGACTCGTGTCCGCGCGGCGCGATGGGCAGACGATCTATTACTCGATTGCAAGCGATCCGGCGCGTGAGGTGCTGAAGACGCTTTACGAAGTCTACTGCGCGCCGGCTCCTGCCAAACCGGCACGGAAGGTAGAGCAACGGCGGATCGGCCCCTTGAGACATATCAAGGGTTGAGAACGGGCCTCATGGCATGCGTGCGCAAGCTTCGCTGCCCGGGCGTCCTCCGGAACTGGAAAAACAGGATTAGCTAATGCGAAGATTAACGCTCCTGAGCTTGATGGCCGTTGCGACATGGTCCGCAGTGCCGGCTCAAGCGGAAACCCTGACGGCGGCGACGCGTCAGGTCACGGACGAAAAGGCTGTATTCGCTACCGTCGAGAGCATCAGCGTAGTCCCGGCGCGTGCGCGCATCGGCGGCACCGTGGCTCAGCTTCACGTCAGGGAAGGCGATGCCGTGACGCGCGGCCAGGCGATTGCCGTGGTCGGCGACGAGAAGCTCGTGCTGCAGATGAAATCGCTGGATGCACAAATCCTGGGGCTGCAGGCGCAGACGGATCAGGCCCAGATCGACTTTGACCGGATCCAGGGATTGGTCGAGCGCGGGACGCTGCCGCGCACCAATCTGGATCAGGCCCGGACCGCGCTCAACGTCGCGCAGAATAATTTGCGGTCCAAGACCGCCGAACGCGCCGTCGTGCAGCAGCAGCAGACCGAAGGACAAGTGCTGGCGCCCGACGACGGGCGCGTGCTGAAGAAGCTCGTGACCGTAGGATCGGTGGTGCTGCCCGGCGATCCCATCGTGACGATCGCGCAACAGAATTTCAAGCTGCGGCTGCGTGTGCCGGAGCGGCACGCGCTGTTCCTGAAAGCCGGCGACAAGGTCCGCGTCGATGCCGCCGAGTTGGGTGAGCAAGGCACGAAATGGGGCGTGATCGATCTGGTCTATCCGCAGATCGAGGAAGGCCGCGTCGTTGCCGACGCCATCGTCTCGGGCCTCGGCCAATATTTCATCGGCGACCGCCTGCGGGTGTGGATCTCCGGCGGCACGCGCAACGCCTTCGTGATTCCGGCGCGCTATGTGACGACCCGTTTCGGGATCGACTATGTTCAGCTACGGCAACAGGATCAGACCGTCGCTGTGCCGGTGCAGCGCGGCCGCGAGCTGCCGAGCCCCGACCTCCCCGACGGCCTTGAAATCCTGTCCGGTCTGCGCGCGGGCGACCAATTGGTGCTGCCGTGAAACTCGGATTGTCGGGCAAACTTACCCAGGCGACGATCGGCTCGCCGCTGACGCCGCTGTTCCTGCTGGCGGCATTGGTCGTTGGCCTGATCGCGGTCATCGTGATCCCCCGCGAGGAGGAGCCGCAGATCAGCGTTCCCATGGTCGACATCCGCGTCAATGCGGATGGATTGCGCGGGCCTGACGCCGTCGAGCTCGTTACCAAGCCGCTCGAGACCATCGTCAAGGCGATCGACGGCGTCGAGCACGTCTACAGCCAGACCGAGGACGACCGGGTGATGGTCACCGCGCGGTTTCTGGTCGGCACCAAGTTCGAAGACGCCATCCTGCGCGTCCACGAGAAGATTCGCGCCAATCTCGATCGGATTCCGGTCGGAATCCCGGAACCCTTGATCGTCGGGCGCGGCATCAACGACGTGGCTGTCAGTGTCCTGACCCTGTCGCCGAAGCCGGAAGCCGCCGACCGCTGGACCGACAAGGACCTCTATGAGCTCGCGGATAAGCTGCGCGCCGAGTTGACCAAGGTCGACAATGTCGGCCTCACCTACATCTCCGGCGGCGGCGCACAGCAGATCCGGGTCGAGCCAGATCCGGAAAAGCTGTCCCTGTTCGGTGTCACGCTGCAGCAGCTCGTCGCCAAGGTGAAGGATGCCAACCGCTCCTTCCTGGCCGGCGACATCAGAGACGGCGGCATCGTCCGCAACGTCGCGGCCGGCCAGACGCTCGCCGGGATTCCCGACATCGGCCTGCTTCTGATCACCACGCGTGACGGACGCCCGGTCTATGTCCGCGACGTCGCGACCGTCGTGATCGGACCGAATCTCGCCGAGCATCGGGTCTGGAACGATGCCCGCAGCGGCGAGAGCCAGTGGAACCGCGTGCCCGCGGTCAGTCTGGCGCTGGCCAAACGCGCCGGCGCCAACGCCGTGGTCGTGTCGCATGACATCGCTCAGCGGCTGGAAGGCCTCAAGACGCGCCTCATTCCCGATGACGTCACCGTCACGGTGACGCGGGATTATGGCGAAACCGCCAACGAAAAGGCCAACGAGCTCCTGTTCCACCTCGGGCTTGCAACGCTCTCGATCGTCGTCCTGATTGCGATCGCGATCGGCTGGCGTGAGGCGGTGGTCACCTTCGTCGTGATCCCGACCACGATCCTGCTGACGCTGTTTGCCGCCAATCTGATGGGCTACACCATCAATCGCGTCAGCCTGTTCGCGCTGATCTTCTCGATCGGCATCCTGGTCGACGACGCGATTGTCGTGGTCGAGAACATCGCCCGCCATTGGTCCATGCACGATGGCCGTCCGCGCCTGCAGGCAACGATCGAAGCGGTCGCCGAGGTCGGCAATCCGACCGTCGTCGCGACGCTTACCGTGGTGGCAGCCTTGTTGCCGATGCTGTTCGTGTCGGGACTGATGGGCCCCTACATGGCACCGATTCCGGCGAATGCGTCCGCCGCGATGCTGTTCTCGTTCTTCGTCGCCATGGTGGTCGCGCCTTGGCTGATGCTGCGGCTCGCGCCAAAAAAGGACCCTGCCAAAACCGATGGCAATAGCGCGGGACACGCTGCACATGACGAAGGCCGGCTCGGCCGGCTGTACCGCAAGGTCGCCCGCCCGATCGTTGCAAGCAAGCGCTCAGCCTGGATCTTCCTGCTCGGGGTCGGTATCGCAACTTTGCTCTCGATGACGTTGTTTGCGACCAAGTCGGTCACGGTGAAGCTGCTGCCGTTCGACAACAAATCAGAGATCGCCGTTGTCGCGGATCTACCCGAGGGCGCGAGCCTGGAGGAAACCGAACGGGTGCTGTTCGCAGCGGCCGACATCGCCCATCAGCTGCCGGAGATCACGTCGGTCCAGGCCTACGCCGGAACGCCAGCGCCGTTCAACTTCAATGGACTGGTGCGGCATTATTACCTGCGCGAGCGTCCTGAACTTGGCGAATTGCAGGTCAACCTCACCGCGCGCGGCGAGCGCAAGCGAGCCAGCCACGACGTCGCGCTCGACCTGCGCCAACGGCTCAAGGCGGTGCAGATGCCGGCAGGCACCAGCATCAAGGTGGTCGAGGTGCCGCCGGGACCACCCGTTCTGGCGACGTTGCTCGCCGAAATCTATGGTCCCGATGCAGCAACGCGGCGGGAGGTTGCGCGCGAGGTGAAGAAGATCTTTGCCGAGGTGCCGTTCATCGTCGACATCGACGATTCCATCGGCGAGAAGCGGCCGCGCCTGCGGCTCTCGATCGATCAGGACAGTCTCGAATATTTCGGGGTCGAACAGCGCGACGTCTACGACACGATCCAGACCCTGTTCGGAGGCGTGTCCGTCGGCTACTCGCATCGCGGCGAAGAGCGCAATCCGATCGAGATCGCGGTCAAATTGCCGAAGCGCGACAAGGATTGGACCGCCGCACTGGCATCCACCCCGGTGCCCGCCAACACCGTGCCCGGCAGCAAGACCGTCGTCGAGCTCGGCCAAGTGGTCAAGGCAACGCAGGAAGAAGGCTCCCCTGTGATCTTCCGGCGCGACGGCCGTTTCGCCGACATGGTGACGGCCGAGCTGGCCGGCCGTTTCGAGGCGCCGCTCTATGGCATGCTAGCGGTTGCCGACCGCATCGATGCGCATGACTGGGGCAAACTGCCGAAGCCGGTCATCGCATTCCACGGCCAGCCCGCGGACGAGTCGCATCCGACGCTGCTGTGGGACGGCGAATGGGAGATCACCTATGTGACCTTCCGCGACATGGGCGCGGCCTTTGGCGCAGCGATCCTCGGCATCTACGTGCTGGTCGTTGCGCAATTCGGCAGCTTCCGCCTGCCGCTGGTGATCCTGACGCCGATCCCGCTCACCCTGATCGGCATCCTGCTCGGCCACTGGTTGCTAGGGGCGCCCTTCACCGCAACCTCGATGATCGGCTTCATCGCGCTGGCCGGCATCATCGTGCGCAACTCAATCCTGCTGGTCGATTTCATCCGCCACAGTGGCGGCGAAGGCAAGAGCTTGCGCGACGTCGTCCTCGAAGCCGGTGCGGTGCGCTTCAAGCCGATCCTGCTGACCGCGCTTGCCGCCATGATCGGCGCCGCCACCATCCTGCTCGACCCGATCTTCCAGGGGCTCGCGATTTCGCTGCTGTTCGGCCTGGCCTCATCGACGCTTTTGACCGTGCTCGTGATCCCCGCGATCTACATCGCGCTGCGCTCGCCGGCGAAAACCGATCTCAAGCCGACCTCAAGGGGATAATCATGGACAAGAACTATACCGAGCTTTGCAGCGGGCTGTCCGGCAATATGAAGAAGCTGCGCAAGGGCATTCCTGACGTGATGCAGGGCTTCTCCGCGATGGCGCAGGCCGCTACCCGCGATGGCGCGCTGGACAAGAAGACCAAAGAGCTGATCGCACTCGCGATCGGAGTCGCGGCCCGCTGCGACGGTTGCATCGGTTTTCACACCGAGGCGCTGGTTCGGCTCGGCGCAACGCGCCAGGAGGTGGAGGAAACGCTCGGCATGGCGATCTATATGGGCGGCGGTCCGTCGCTGATGTATGCCGCTGATGCGATTGCCGCGTTCGAGGAATTCCAGCAACGGGCGACGGCTGCCGCCTGAGATTGGCCAAGGCTGCCGCGGGAAGACCCGGCTTTCATCCGCCTTCGTGCTGCCGTTTAGGGAGCGGTCTTCATACCACGAGTTCGGATACCGCGCCGGCGGCGTCGATCAGGTGAACCCGTTCGATACCGGCCGGCTGCATCAGCGACCTGATCTGAACCACCGGCATCAGACTGAAGGCGGTCGACATCGCGTCCGCGGCAGTCGCCGTCGCGGCGATGGTTGTGACGCTGCTGTAGAGATGTCCGCAGCCGCCGTTCGTCGGATCAAACAGATGATTGAAGCGTCCTTGCGGACCGAACCGGAAGCCGTATCCTCCGGACGTGGAGACGGCGCGGTCCTCGATAGACAGCACCGTTTGCGTCCGTCCGGGCGTGTCCGGATCGGCGATGCCGACCTCCCAAGGCAGCCCATCCGGACGCGCACCGACGGCCCGGCTTTCCCCCATATCGACGAGCGTGTGCGCAATCCCCTGGGCACGCAGCAGGTCTACCACCTTGTCCGTGACGTAGCCTTGCGCGATTCCGTTCAGCGTCACGGCCGTCCCCTTCGGCGCGACGACCCGATCGCGGCTGACCGACAAGCGGCGATAGCCGACGTGGGCAAGCACCGCGTCCATGGACGCCTTGTCAGGCCCCGACGGGTCCGCGTCCGGTCTTGAGAAATACCTTGCGTAGAGATCCCAGAGCGGCTGCACAGTCGGGTCGAACAGACCGCCGGTCAGCTCCGAATGTCGCAACGAGGTCTCCATCAGTTCGACGAACTCGACCGCAGGATCCACGAGTATCCCCGTGCGGTTCAACCGTACCAAGGCGGAGTCCTCGACATAAAGGCTGAACAGCCGCTCCAGCCGTCGCGCCTCGGCACAGGCCGCAGAGATCAAACGCTCAGCCTCGTTCCGATCGGGATGATAGATCTTCATCGTTGCGACCGCGCCCAGCATCGTGCCGCGCCAGACGGCAAGATCGGCCTTCGCAGTCGCCCTACCAAGCCCCGCAACAGCTAGCCCCGCAACAGCGCCGCTGATGCTGATGAAACGCCGCCGCGACATTGCACGCGCCATGTGATCCTCCTCAATCGAGCGAAGCACGATCCTTCTGCCCCGGACTCGCCCCGCCGCCCTCCTCGTCCGGCCCGAGCACATAGGTCTTCGGGACATCCGCAAAGGACACGATGCGTCCACCGTTTTCATTCACGAATGTCTTCGCCGCGCTGCGATCCGAGAACGGGACGGCCTCTTCGCTCCCCATGCCGCCCCTGACGCTGCTGCCGATCACGAACAGAGCCTTACGCGCCTCGACCCAGTTGTCCGCGCCAGGCTTGTCCCAACTTGCTGCTTTGCCCATGTCGGAGACGTAGATCGCCTGGATGTCCTTCGGCTCGTCGGGAAGCACGGTGAAAGCAATCGTATCCCGCACCGACGAAAACCAGACCGGCTCGATCAGGCTCGCCACCAGGATCTGTCCTTTCGGACCCGGATGCTCCAGGACATTCATGCCGCAATAGTGCCCGATCGCCTCTTCTGTCATGCGATGGGGCGGCGGCATCCGCGCCGCTTGCTTCTCGCCGCAGCCAAGCAGCGCGATCGGAAGCAGGATGGCAAAGGCGAAGGAAAGACCCTTCATAGCTCTCTCCGGGAAAACGCAAACGCGGCAAGTCCGAGCGGAACCAGCGTCCAAAACAGCAGCGCGATCAGAAGCACGCCGGCCGACAAGGTCGTGCTCTGGGCCAGACCAGCCATACCAGCGAAGGTGCTGACATTGGCGAAACCGGTCAGGTTGAACAGGCGATAGGCGTCCGTCGGGTTGATCAGCAGCATTGCATCGACTGCCGAGGCCGAGATGCTGCGCCCCTGGTCCAGGGCGAGAATTCCGAGCAAGCCCATGTCGTAGATCAACACCAGGAGAAGCCATAGACCGATGCATAAGCCGGCTGCGGTGCCGCGATCTCGCACCAGCGCACTCACCAGATAGCCCATCGCGACAAACACGGCCCCGAGCAGCACGGACGATCCGATCATGGCGCCGAAGGCTGCGAGGCTGTCGGAATCGATCTGGTTTCCCGCAGCGATCAACGCGGCAGCTGCAATTCCATATCCGAGACAGGTCGCAAACGCGAGCACAGCCAGATGGCCGAGGAACTTGCCGACCAACACTTGCCAGCGAGCCACCGGGTAGCTCAGCAGCAGGAGCATCGTCCCCCGCTCCATATCGCCAACGATCGCGTCATGCGAGATCAGCAGTGCGATCAGCGGAATCAGGAAGATGGTGAGGCTGGACAGGCTGACGATCACGACATCGAGCGCGCGCACGCCGACCGTACCGGTCGGCGCACTGCCGAGAAACGTGAGCGAAAGCGCGAGCCCGGCAAGCAGCAGGGTCGCGGCCAGCACCCAGCGGTTCCGAACCGCCTGATGGATCTCCTTCCGTGCGATGACCAGCGCGTTCATCCGGCCTGCTCCGCTTGCCGCAGGAAGTGCGCGTAGAGTTCATCGAGCGTCGGAGGGACCACATCGAGATCGTCGACCGGCGTCCCCGCCGCGGTCGCGCGATGCAAGAGTTCGAGTTTCTGCTCCGGCGCAGCGTCGATCTCGACGATATGGCCGTTGAGGCGACGACAGACGGCATCGACCGGCAACCAGGAGAGCGGCCCTGCAGGCGCTGAGTCCGAAACCTTGAGCCTGATGCGGGTCGGCAGCTGGGCAAGGCGCCGCAGATGGTCGATTGACCCGTCGGCGACCTTGACGCCCCGGTTCATGATGATGACACGGCCGGCCCGCTCCTCGAGTTCGGTGAGTGCATGCGAGGACAACAACACGGTCGCGCCGCCCGCGGACAGGTGCTGGATCACTTCGTAGAAGGTCTGGCGCAGCTCCGGATCGAGGCCGGTCGTTGGCTCGTCCAGCAGCAAAACGCGAGGATGCCCGATCAGCGCCTGCGCGAGGCCCAGGCGCTGGCGCATGCCCTTGGAGTAGGTGCCGACCCGCCGCCTCGCTGCATCGCCGAGCCCCACCGTGTCGAGCAGCTTCAGCGCCTCCGCGACCGGCTCGCGCTTCAATCGCGCGTAGAAGGCCAGTGTCTCCCGCCCGGTCAGCGCGGAATCGAAGGAGACGTTTTCTGGCAGATACCCGAGTTGCCGCCGGCCAGCGAATTGTCCTAGAGCGGGATTGTCGCCGAGCACCTCCACCGCTCCGCTGGTCGGTCGGATCAGCCCGAGCATCAGCTTCATCAGCGTTGTCTTGCCCGCGCCGTTATGGCCGATCAGCGCCACGAGTTCGCCCTGCTCGAGTTCGAACGAAACCCCACACACGGCTTTGATGCGCCCATACGCCCTGGTCACATCGGTCAATCGAACCGTGCTGCTCATCGCGCGCCCTCGGCCAGGCGATGCGCTGGTGGCGACATCAAGGGATGACTGTCGATGACCCCGCCCGGCAACAGTGCCGGGAACTGCGCCTGGGCCCAGCGGATCACCTGCACAGCGGGACTGTTGATCAGAAGCTTGGCGGCCGGCGCAGTCCAGAGCACGCGATCGATCATGTCGTTCGGCCGATACGCCGTATCGGCAACGCCGTCGCCGTTCAGGTCAAAAGCCGGGTTGTCGCTCCAGTAATTGCCGCGTCCGTTCTCCGACCAGTCGAGATGGCGCGTACCGACATATTTCACCTGGTTGGAATTGTTGACGAAGGCGTTACCCGTGATCTCGTTACGCTCCGAGCCGGCGGTGAAATGGACGCCGATCTCGCAACCCTCGAACCAGTTGCGCGCAATCCTGTTCTTGTTGGTGTTGTAGATGAACACGCACTTCTCGGGTCCGATGCGTTCAGCCTTGCTTGCCGCCGGAGCGCCCGCGACCGATTGGGGGACTCCCTCCTCTGCCGTGCGATTATCCGAGGTCGCCCAGCGCTCCGCCGATTGCAGCCCGCCAATCACCGTGTTGTCTGTAATCTCCGATTCGTTTGCCGCATTGAACAGGATGCCGCGATCCCGGTCGTGATCAGAGATATTGTTCCTGACGATCAGGTGGTTGGAAAACATGAAGGCGTAACCGATGATGTTTCCCTTCGAGACGTTGTTCGTGATCTCGCCCTCGTTCGCATACATGTAGTGCACGCCGAAGCGCAAATCCCGGAAGCGGTTGCCGCTGAACACGTTGTTGCGACTGGTGATTGCGAAGATGCCGTCGCGTCCGTAGCGGAAGTCGTTGTCGATGACCTTGGCGCCGGGCGCGTTCCAGACCGTGATCCCGTTGCCGGCTTCGCTCGTGCGCGCCTGACGCAAGCCGACGACGACGTTGCGACGCACGACCGCATCGGGCGCTCCGTGAAGATACATTCCGAAGAGATTGTCCTCGAGCCGATTGTCCTCCACCACAGCACCGCGTGCCGACTGCTCGATGAAGATTCCCGAATCCATGCCCTCCAGCGAGCGCCCGGAGCCGCGCACCTCGAGCCCGCGCACGATAGCCCCTGGCGCCGAGACCGTAATGACGCTGCCCTGTCCCGTGCCGCGCACAACGACACCGGGCGCACCCGACAGCGTGATCCGGCGCGTCAAATGCAGTGGCCCGCGATAGGTTCCGGCGGCAAGCCGCACCTCGTCACCTTCTGAGGCGGACTCGAGCACCGCCTGGAGGTCGCTGACATCAGGCGTTACTGAAAGCTCTGTTGCCAGGCTAGCGCGCGGGCCGGCGCCGGCGGCAAACGCAGCCAGCGCCAAGATCGCGATGTAGCGCACCCAACGCATCGTCAGACGTTCTGCGGCGAGACCAGCATTCGCCCCCTCATCTCCATGTGCATGGCATGGCAGAACCAGGTGCAGAAGTACCAGTACACGCCGGGCTTGTCGGCAATGAACGTCACCGATGAGGTCTGTTGCGGGCCGATCTCCATGTTGACGCCGTAGTTGACGATGCAGAAGCCGTGGGTCAGATCCTCCACATCGTCGATGTTGGTGATGTAGACCGTGACCTCGTCGCCCTGTTTGACCTCGAACTTCTCAAGGCCGTAGGCCGGCGCGCTGGAGAACGAGTAGACCCGGACCTTATTGCCATCCCGGATCACCTTGGCGTCGCTCTCGAGCGTGACGCCGTCGGCCTTGGCCTGCTTGACCGCATCCGCGAAGAACGGATCGTCGCGCTTGTAGATGCTTGTGACCTTTCCCTCCAGCTTGGATCGATGCACGATGACGGCGTCATGCGGCTCGGCGAAGCTCGGGCCGTCATGCACCAGCTTCATCTGGTCGCCCGAGATGTCGATCAACTGGTCGTTCTCCGGCTTGAGCGGACCGACGTTGAGGAAGCGATCCTTGGAGAACTTGTTCAGCGAGATCAGCCACTTGCCATCGGCCTCCTTGGTCTCGCCCATCGAGGAGTGGTTGTGGCCGGGCTGATAATGGACGTCGATCTTCTGGATGATCGGATTGACCTTCTCGCCCTTGAAGGCGCGCTTGGCGAGATCGATGCTCCACTTGCAGACCTGGCTGTCGAGGAACAGCGTCGTATAACCATTGCCCTTGCCATCGAAGGCGGTGTGCAGCGGACCGAGGCCCAGTTCAGGCTCGGCGACCACCGTGGCACGCGGCTGGATTTTGTCGTCGAATAGCTGATCGAACAGACGCACATCGAACACCGAGACGGTCGGCGATAACTTCCCGTTGGCGACGACGTGAATGCCATCGGGCGCGGTGTTGATACCATGCGGGCTGTTGGGAATCGGAACATAGCGGGTGTACGGCGAGCCATGCCGACCATCGAGCACAGGAACGCCGTTCATTTCCTTGAAGTCGCCCTTCTTGACGCCCTCCTCGATGCGCTTGAGGTTGAAGATGACGATCCAATCCGTCTCGCTCGCGGTCATTTCCGCGAGTGTGACGCCCTTTTCCGAATTGTAGCAGGTCGAGAAGACGTACTTGCCCTGGTAGTCGGCGTCGGTGTTGTCGAGGTTGCCGTCGACGATAACCTGCCAAGCGACCTTCATTGTGTCGCCATCGACGGCTGAGAACATCGACCAGTACTTGGTCTTGTCGTCGAGGATCTTGCCGTCATTGGGCAGCGGCACTTCGTACTCGCCATTGCAGAACACGTAGCCGGTGCGCGGATATTTTTGCGGCCGCATGCCGTGGATCGTGTACTGGTTCGGCAGCTCGATCATCTTGTCGCACTTCATGATGTCGGTGCGGATACGGGCAAGCCGGGTGTTGGCCTTGTCATTGATGAAGATGTAGCGCCCGTCATAGGTGCCATCGGTGAAGGACATGTGCGGATGGTGGCAATCGCCGTTCTGCCACACTCCATTTAGGCGGCCCTTCAGTCGATCGCGGGTCTCCTGCGTGAGGCCCTCGTTCAGGATCTTCAGCGACTCGTTGGTCAGGCCCCAGCCGGTCGCGCTATCGCGATTGAAGACCGGAATGCGCATCAGCTCGCGCATCGACGGCATGCCGACGATCCGCACCTCACCCGTCTGGCCGCTCGAGAAGAACACATAATATTCGTCGAGTTCGCCGGGCGCGACCTCGGTCTTCTGGCCTCCAGGGCGCGCCGCAGGTTGCGCGGCAGCCGAGTTCGGAGCGACCGACTTGCCGAGGCCCAGCCCGCCCGCAAGGCCTGCCGCGCCGATCGCGGCGGTGCCAACGACTTGCCGCCGGCTGATGTTATTGTCGTCGTCTTCCTCGCGCGCCATGATGGTCTCCTGTGTGGCTATGGAGAAGGGGATGGATTGGTACCGGCGCCCGTCACCACGGGCTTTCCGGCATGGGTGAACACCGTCCCTGCTCCCTTGCCGCCCGTGCGCATGGACGGTGAGGACATGGCGGCGAACTTCTCTCGCTTGAGCCGCACCTGGATCATGTGCGGGCAGCGATGATCGTCGTAATAGAGTTCCTGACAGTGCATGCAGTAGATGCACTCGTTGACGTTGATGTGCCCCTCCGGATGGATCGACTGCACCGGGCATTCCTTGGCGCAGCGCTGGCAGGGCGAACCGCATTCCTGCCAGCGGCGAAGCCACTCGAAAGTCCGGATGCGTCCGGGGATCGCGAGCGCGGCCCCCAGCGGGCAGAGATAGCGGCAGAAGAAGCGCTCGATGAACAAGCCGATGACCAGCAGACCGACCGCGTAGGCGACGAACGGCCAGCTTCGCGCAAATTTCAGGATGATCGCGGTCTTGAACGGCTCGACCTCGGCCATTCGCTCCGCGAGATCGACCGAGTAGAGCGACAGTCCGAACAGGCCGAGGAAGATGATATATTTGACCGGCCACAGGCGCTCGTGCAGTCCCCAGGGCACGGTGATCTGCGGCACTTTGAACCATTTTGCGATCGTGTTGGTCAGTTCCTGTAGTGCGCCGAACGGACAGAGCCAGCCGCAGAACGGCCCGCGTCCCCAGAACAGAAGCGCCGCCGCGGTGGCCGACCACAGGATGAAAATCAGCGGCGCGGCGAGGAAAAATTCCCACTTGAAACCTGTCACCAGCGCGTTGCTGAACGTCACGACATTGACGACCGAGAGCTGCGCGTTGGCGTACCAACCGAGCCAGACCAGGACGAAGGCGAGGAAGCCGCGCCGAACCCAGGTGTAGAACACGGGCCGGCGCACCAGCACATTCTGGAAGAAGAAGATCACGGTGAGCGCGCACAGCATCAACGCGGTGATGCCGATCGAGACCGGCTGCGAGCGCCAGATACGCATCCATAGCGGTTCTTCGTTCTCGGCGGTCGATGCGGCCTGTTGCTCAACTGGAGCGCCCCCCTGTGCCTGCGCCGCAGGTGCCGGAGCGGTGGCTAGAACGGTGACCGCCTGCTGCTCGCGGCGGACATATTGGTCAGGCAAGACGTAATCGAGATCGAAGGTGAGAAACGCCTTGTCCCGCGCGCCGACACTGCGCTGGACGAGAAGCTGAAGCTGCCAGGGCTGCGTCGGATCGAGCGTGAACTCCGGCGGAGTGACGAACAGGCCGATCTCCTGGAAGTCGGGAGAGCCGGCTGCGGCGAGCGCTCCGAGCCGCGTATGATTGCGGTCGCGGAAGCGCGTGCTGGAGCCCTCCTGCAACACTTCGATGCGGTCGAAGATGCCGCCGCGGACATAGGCCGAGCCCTTGAAGGAATAGATTCCGTTCGCGGCGATCACGATGGCCTGCTGGCCCGGCTTCAGCCGTTCCTTCAGCCGTTGATACCCGTCGTCGCCGAGCAGACTTCGGCCGATCGTAGGTGCGGAAGCGAGCGCAACGTAGAGATCAATGAAGGTGTCATCCGGCGCACCCGGCTCGGCGTTTTGCGCCGCGACCGCATTGCCCGACTTGGCAAATGCATCGTTGACGTCATTGATGGTCAGATGCAGCCGCCGCACTGAACCGTCACCGATGAGGCTCTGCCAATCGCGCACCTCGCTATGCGAGAGATCGAGCGTCTTGGTCACCGGTGGAAGAGCCGATTTCGCGGCAGAAGCGTCCCCGCCGCCGACCCGACCGGTGCGGATCAGCTTGACGGCCGAGCGGACGATGCTGTCGCTCATGACCAGCACCGTGACCGTCGCGCCACTGACGATGTCCACCTGTGGGGGGCGTTCGGCGCCTTGCGCGACCGGCTTGATGTCCTTGCCGATCAGCGAGTTCAAGGCTCCGACGATGCGGGCCTCGGGAATACCAATCAGGACGATCGGCTCCTTGTGGTCGACCAGCTTCAGTCCGGTAATGATGCCCTTCGGATCGATACCGACGAGAATGTGAATCGGCTTGCCGGAATAGCCGACGGAGTTCGCGAAATCTGAATTGAGGTAGACGAAGCCCTGCAGCTGATCGCCGCGATACACGGGCACGACCGGTGGATCGCCCTGCGGAGGGCCAAATCGATCCGCACCCTTGAAGAAATCACCGGGCTGCACCTTGGACAGGTAGGTGCCGAGCTCGGTCGCAGCCGAAGCGGTCCCGATCGAAAGCCATGCGAAGGCCGCGAGCGCGATGGTCAAAGCAAGACCGACGCGACAACAGCGCGACGGGGCTAGCAGACTCCGAGACATGCAGCACCTCAGCGCGGAATAACGCGTCCGACGTGGACGCGTGTTCCATTCTTCTTGAATGTGGTTTGAGTGGGCGTCGGCGCTGACGGCCCGGAGAGGATCGATGATCCCGCCAACCCAATTTGACTCCTGTTTGCGACGGATGTCTAGTCGCACCAGCGAGGATGAAGTTTGTTGCAGGACAAACTTGCTTACAAAGGTGCCTCATGCTGCTCACACAAACTCTGCTCTTGAAGTCGGAGCCGGCAGGAACTTTGCATTCCCTCGATGAGCTGTTTGCGCTCGCCCATGCGATGGAGCAGGAGGCGGCAGACAGATATGGCGAGCTTGCCGAGCATATGCGCTGTCAAGACAAAGATGAATTGGCCGCGGTGTTCACGCGCCTCGCTGCTGCCGAGCGCGAACATGTCGACAGTGTCGCGCGGTGGTCGCAATCCCGGACGGGACATGCGCCTGATCCGGCAACGATCCGGTGGCAGGCGCCCGAGACGTTCGACTCCGAGACTGCGGCCGAGATGCAATCTTCCCGCCTGATGACTCCCTATCGTGCGCTCGCGATAGCCGTGCGCAACGAGGAGCGGGCGTTTGCCTTCTGGTCCTATGTCGCGGCGTACGCCAAGACACCCGATATCAAGTCTGCAGCCGAGGCGATGGCGCGCGAGGAACTCGGACATGTCGCCACGCTGCGAAGGCAGCGACGTCACGCTTTTCACGCAGAGCGCGACGCAAGGCAGGCGTCCGGAGCGGCAATATCACCTGGTGACGCCGTCGACGCACAGGTGGATGCCGGCGCGATCGAGCATCGGTTGACGCTCCTGCTTGGCCAGATCGACAGCGGCCTGACCGGAGCGGCGGCGGATCGCGTCCGTGAGCTCCAGCGGGAAACCGCCGCTATGGCAGTTGAGGCCGAAGGCGCTGTTCTGGTCACCGTCCCCCTCGCTACGGCCGATGCACCGGCTCTCGCCGAGGCGCTTGCGGACGCTTACCTCGACGGCGCCGAACGCGCCACCGACCCTGAACAGCTTGACCGCTTGCAGCGGCTTGCAGGGAAAGCTGTCGCTCGCCTCGCTTGGCTGCATTCGCTGACGTCAAGCCAGTAGCCGCTGTAGTGGGGTCATGACCAGCGGCTCGCCGCGCGCTCTTTTTCCACCCGTTCGGTGACATCTCGCACCACCGCGACGGAGCCAAGCACTTCATCATTGCCGGCGCTCTTGACGATCGCGAACGTCATTTCCGTGTAAAGTTTCCGCCCACTCTTGTGCAAGGCGCGGGTCAACGTCGGCCGGCCCTGCAGCTTCATGGCGCCGCTGGTCATGGCGGCCTCGAACCCACGCCAGTGCGCGTCCCTGAGATGCTCCGGAATGATCAGGTCGAGGCCGCGACCCAGAGCCTCTTCGGCCGAATAGCCGAACAAAGCGCTCGCGGCCGGATTCCAGCGGAGAATCGTGCCGGTGCGGTCTGCGTAGATCACGGCATCGGCGGTCTGATCGAGAATCCGCTCCGCAAGTTGAGACCGTTCTTCCATCGATTTACTCTTTGCTTCGGTCACCAAACTCCATCCTACGCGAGTTGGGCGGCAATGTCTCAGCGGTCGAAGAACTTGTCCTTGGCGGAAAGAACGTTGGAACCGGTCTCGTCCCTTGCCATGAACACCACGTCGGTTTGCCCGGACTGCTCCGTCGTCAGCGTGATCCGCAGGGCTTCCGACTCGTCCGGCGGCACCTCGACCGGAGCAAGGGTCTCGTGACCGATGATGGTCATCCTGGCATCCATGCCGCTGACCGACAGGGTATAGACATGCGCGACCGAGGATTTGTTCAACAGCTTGACCGTGTAGGCGTTGCGCACCGATCCGTCGGACAGCCGGACAGCAACGGGGTCGCGGTCATGCTGGACCGAAAGCGTGGCCGTCGTTTTGGTCGCGAACGCAACGCCGATCGTGCCGGCGAGCGCGACGCAGGCCGCGGTCAGGCCGATCGTCTTCGGGCGCACCAGGCGATTGACGTGCGCCTCCCTCCGGCGGCCCCGCTCGATGTTCCTCCAGCTCTCATAATCGATCAGCCCGCGCGGGCGGCCGAGCTTGGACATGACCCCGTCGCAGGCGTCCACGCAGAGCCCGCAATTGATGCATGCGAAGTTCGGTCCTTGGCGGATGTCTATTCCGATCGGACAGACCGCGACGCAATGGCCGCAGTCGACGCAATCGCCGGCCGGCTTGCCCTGCAGGCGCAGTTCGGCCGCCTTCTTCGCCGAGGTCCGCTGCTCGCCACGGTAGTCGCGGTAGTTGACCGTAAAGGCCTCCGGATCCCAGATCGCGCCCTGCAGCCGCGGCCACGGACACATGAAGGTGCAGACCTGCTCGCGCGCGAATCCGGCCAGGCCATAGGTGGTGCCGGTGAAGACCAGGATCCAGGTGAGCGCGTTGACCGACATCTCGCCGGAAGCTGTATTCCGCACCAGGCTCGGCGCGTCGGTAAAGTAGAAGATCAGCGTGCCACCGGTCGCCATCGCGATCAGCAGCCAGGCCGAATGCTTGGCAACGATCTGCGCCATCCGCTTTGCGGAGAGCGGAGCACCGATGTTCTTCAGGCGCTGACGGCGGTCACCCTCGATCCATCTTTCGACCAGCAGGAAGAGATCAGTCCAGACCGTCTGCGGACAGGCGAAGCCGCACCAAAGCCGCCCCGCCACCGCATTGGTCAGGATCAGGACGGTCGAGGCAAGCACCAAAAGTCCCGTGACCAAATACAGATCCTGCGGCCAAATTTCGAGGAAGAAGGCGTAGAGGCGTCCGTTCGCGAAATCGAGCAACACCGCTTGGTCCGGCGCATTGGGACCGCGGTCCCAACGGATGAATGGGGTGACGTAGTAGATCGCGAGCGTCAGCAGCAGGATGCCCCATTTGATCCGGCGGATCGGGCCTTTGACGGCCTGCGGCACCACTGGCTGGCCGGCTGCAGCCGTGGCCCTCGCGCGCGTCTTCGCGTGATCGATCTCGATCGTGATCGTCATCTTGGCGCCTCAGCTGACCGCCGCGAAGCCGAGCGATGCGCGGATGGCCGGGGCGATCCGGGCCGGCGTCCACGGGGGATCGAAGGTCATCGTCACGTCGACCGAGCCGATACCGGGCAGGCCGGCAACACTGTTCGTCACCCCCTCTTTGAGGAAGCTGGTCGCCGGACATCCCGGCGTGGTCGCGGTCATCGTCACATGAACGGCGTCGCCAGCGATTGAGATGTCGTAGACGAAGCCGAGATCGACCACGTTCTCGCCAAGCTCCGGATCGATCACAACACGCATGGCATCGCGGATGAGACCTTCGCGTTCGTCGGTCATCACGGAGCCCTCACCGTTAGTTCATACGTCGCGCCGTCAGGTGTGAACCCGCCGAGCCAGCGGAAGCCGCGCTTTTCGAGTTGCGGGAACAGGAACACCGGTTCGCGCCGCAGCAGCGCCGACAAGGTCTCGCCGGGTCCGAGTTGGTCGGCCGCCGCAAGAATCCGGACCATCGGTTCCGGCGGCTCGAGGTCGCGGTTGTCCAGCTTGACGGCGGGTTCAGGCCAATCGTCGAAACCGGCGCCGGCCGTTGCACTCGACGCCTGCTCCAGTTCCGTCTCCACCGGCGTGAACAGAACTTCCCACTCGCCGTGCTCGAGCGGGCGATCCGCATAGGCATAGCCTTTGTCCGCCATGACGGCGAACAGCGGAACAGGCTTGAAGGTCGCGTAGAGGCGAAGGCCCTGCCCCGGCGCAAGCCGCTGCAGCGCGGCCATGATGACCGAGAAGGGTTCGCCTCCAGCGCGCAGGATCGGACGGACGTCGACATCGATATAATCGGTCATGGGTTTCCTCTCTCAACTCCTGGCGAACAACAAGTGTGGCGCGATCGCGCCGCCCGGAAGCCGCAGCGGACTTGCGACATCCGCCAGCCGCCGGATCCGGATCACTTCGTGCACAATGCCGGCTGCTCCAATGGCCATCACCGCGACAGTGATCCGGAACGAAGCGGCGGGCGCGCCCATCAGCAGCGTCAGGGTTCCGGCCCAGACCGCGGCGTAGTAGATGACGAACCACTTCGTCGCCCTGCCCTCCGCGACGAGATCCTGGACGCGCGGCGTGGGAGCGCGTCCCATCACCGGGCCGTAGGTCTCGAGCCAGGTCAGGAAGGCGACGATCTTGTAGAGCTTGGCGAGCACCAGGCCCGACAGCCAACCGAAAACGGCGAGGAAGGCGAAGGCGCCGACGTGCGCGGTGAAGGCGCCAGCCATCGCAAGTGCAATGCCGAGCACCGCGGTCCCGGCCAGGCTGGCGAAGGACAACGTCGCCATCCGCATGTTGAGCTCGAGCTGCCGCCGCTTGCGGGCGCGGTAGATGCCGGCGATGTCGCGCCCGTACAGGGCGCCGGAGGCGAGCGCAAGCATGGCGGCGGTCGCAAGCACGATGCGCAATCCAGACCCGAACCCGATCGCGAGGAGCCCGCCGGCGACGGCGACGACGACGGCGGCGGCACCGGCGGTCAGCGTGGTCATGCTCTGCCGTTCATCGATGTCCGGCGCCAGCATGAACATGGCCAGCAGCCGGTAGCTCACGCCCATGGCCGTCAAGGTCAGCCAGCCCCCGAGACCGGCGATCGCATGCAGCGGAATGCCGGACGCCAGCAGCACATCGCCCACCGAGCCTGCCCGGCCGGCAAGGGCGAATGCGAAGACCGAGCCGAATGCTGCTGTCGCGCTGAGCGAGGCGAGGCCGACGAGAACGAAGCGGGCCGGCCCCGTCGGACGCAAGCACGCCGTGAGGCCCAGATCGACCACGACCAAAGCGAAGCCCGCCACGAGCAGGACCGCGCCGAGCGGAAGCAGCCACAATGCGGGTGGAAGTCGGCCGCCCAAGGCCAGGAACCCCGCGAGCAGCAAGACGAGGCCGGCGGTCAGCAAGCCCAGGGCCGGCAAGGCCCAGTTGTCCGCGAACAGGGGCTTGGCGACCAGCACGGGCACGAACTGGAACAGCGCGCCGCACATCGCAAGGCTCAGCCAACCGATGCCGACCGCATGCACCAGGACCAGCGTATCCGGGGCTGCGAGATCCACGGCCGGATAGCCGATACCGAGCACCATCAGGAGCAAGGCGACGAACAGCCACGCGAGCGCCATTGCGAAATAGCTCATTGTCCATCGTGATATGCTGGCGCCGACCATGTTGGCCTCGGAGTTCGTGCGCGGCACGAATGTAGAGCGTAGATAAGCGACCGTAAGCCGTGGCGACCGGCATCTCTTTGTCGGAGCACAAATTACCGAGCCGTTGACCACTCCGCCAATCCAGGCGCGTCGCGCACGCCGAACGTTGCGCCAGCGCAAGCTTCCTGCAAGTTCCGCGAGGTAAGAGCCGGCGGGGGCATTGAGGCCTGCGCCCGGTCCGGCTACTCTCCACCGCAATTTGAAACGAGGCTACCGATGGCTGCTGTCGACCGTTCGCTGGTCGCGAACCTCCCGATGTTCGCGGGGCTCTCGCCCGCCGAGCAGGATGAGTTGCTGGGCGAAGCGCGTTCGATCCGCTACGCCAAGGGCACGGCCGTCTTCGACCAGGGGACGGAGGCCTCGCGCTTCTTCCTGCTGCTGCACGGGCATCTTCGGGTCGAGAAGACGACCTCGCAAGGACAGCAATCCGTGGTGCGTTACGTCTCCGCCGGCGAGTTGTTCGGCGTCGCCCAGGCGATGAGTCTCTTGCGCTATCCTGCGACGGCGGTCGCCGCCGTGGACAGCATCGCGCTCGCCTGGCCATCGGCCTCATGGGCAAGGCTGATCGCCAAATATCCGAGCCTTGCCTCGAGCGCGCTGCAGACAGTCGGCAACCGCCTGCAGGACACCCAGGCGCGGGTGATGGAGATCTCGAACGAACAGGTCGAGCAACGCGTGGCGCACGCCCTGCTCCGTCTCGCCAAGCAGGCCGGACGAAAGGTCGAGAACGGGATCGAGGTCGACTTTCCGATCAGCCGTCAGGACATCGCCGAGATGACCGGGACGACGCTGCACACCGTCAGCCGCATCCTCAGCGCCTGGGAAGGCGAAGGCCTGGTCGAGGGTGGCCGGCAGCGGATCGTGCTGTGCGACATCCAAAGGCTTCGCGGCTTCGCCGAGGGCGAAGAAGCCATGCAGGTCCGCAAGCGCGGGCCCTAGGCTGCGTTCGTCCGAGGCGTATCGTCGCGATTGCGACAAGTGTTGTTCGCTTGACGTGTCAAACAGCGTGGCAGGCATGGGCTCGCGATCTCGCGGCGGCTTGCGCCCGAGCTTTGATCGGCTGTCCCCTCTTCTGCCGAAGAAGAGGACGCAGGGAAGGCCGGGAGCTTGCCGCCCCCATGGCCCCCGTGCAGTAAAGAATGCACGGGGTAGGAACCACAGGTTCGGCCAAGACATCCCGGCCTTCCCTGCGCGATAGTTTGAGCGGCTTATACGTGATCTCCCCGGGGACCGGCTTGATTGTCCCCGTGTCGCGACAACGCGCTACGCGCGTTGCGCTGGGCATCAGCTCCGGGATGCCAGGACCACACGACTTCGCCGTCGCATCGATTTGTTCGTCCGCATGAGAAAGATCACGCTGCAAATCGACGCGCCCATCGCATCTCAGGCCCAACGTTCGTGACGATCGCGAAGCGCCCCTCTTGCGGGCCGAGACGCCGGAGAATGTGAACTTGATTTGCCCGACGACACAAGCCGAGCGGCGTGCGGCAAACTGGCACGACGGGCCGTTCGGGTATGGAGCATATACGCGGATTGCCCGTCGTGCAGACGACCGGTCTTCGTATTCGTCCTCTGCGAGCTATTCACGTCAATGGCAAGGCCGCAAACCTTCGTCTCGAAGGGATGGAGGTCCGCCCTCGTGCTCTCGGTCGAGGTCACTGCGCGCAGGCAGCCACGTATCGAGGTGGCCGCAGGCCGACGGGCCAGACACGCGCGATTGCGCGCGAGCCTAGGCTCGGACAAATGTCCCCCTATTCCGATTCAATCGTCCCCGCTAGCTTTGATGTCACGCCCATGGCCCTGACCGGCAAGGGCGCAGCAATCGCTGGCCCATTCTTCTAACCGTCTCCAGCGTCCCTGCCCTATCGTCATCGACCTGACGGCGCCACCATTGGCGCCATCGTCATCGCTCAGCGCTGCGCCTTTTCGACATAGGTCGCCACCGCCTTCTTGTTGTGCGCGTCGATCAATCGGCTTCCGTCGGCGACGAGATCGGCGAGGGTTTGCCGGTGCAAGGCACCCCGCCACGCCTCCTCGGCCGCGATCATCCGGGTCTTGATGAAGCAGTCCGCCTTGTAGACGCAGGGGTCCTTCGCCTTGCCGGGACCGCGTCGCCGGATCTCCCGACAGACGAAGGCAGGCTCGCGCCCATCGATCGCTTCGACGATGTCGAGCAAGGTGATGCGCTTGGGATCGCGCGCCAGCCGATAGCCGCCGCGCGGGCCCGGCAGGGCATCGATGACCGCGGCGGCGGTGAGCGCCCGCAAGTGCTTGAGAAGATAGGTTTCCGAAACACCGTGCAACTCGGCGAGGCTCTTGCCCGGTAGCACCTTCCCTTCCGGCAATCCGGCCAGCACCAGGGCACAGTGCAGCGCCGCCTCCACGCCGTCGCTCATGCGCCGCATCGCCACCTCCCAAAACGCGCTTGGATCGCGCTCTAATCATGGATATATATTATCTATGATTCATCGCCAACCCCTTCCCGCGCCGGAGGCTTCCATGCATCCCAGAATGAACATCGCAGCATTGACACCCGATCTCTATCAGGCCGTCCGCGCGCTCGACGGCGCCGTGAGCAAGTCCGGGCTCGACAAGCGCGCTTTGCACCTTCTCAAGCTCCGCGCCTCCCAGATCAACGGCTGCGCCTATTGCGTCGATCTTCATGTAAAGGACGCCCTGGCCGACGGGATGGATTCGCAACTGTTGCATCTGGTCGCCGTCTGGCGCGAGTCGCCGTTCTTCGACACGCGCGACCGGGCGGTGCTCGAATGGACCGAGAGCGTGACCCTGGCCGCACAGTCGGGCATTCCCGACGCCGCCTATGAAGCCGTTCGCGCGGTCTTCCCGGAAACCGACATTGCCAAGCTGACGATCGCCATCGGAACCATCAATGTCTGGAACCGCATTGCCGTCAGCTCCCGGACGCAGCATCCGGTTGGCACTGGGGCCCGAGCAGGTTCACATTGATCGGACGGCCTTCCCCCCCTGACATCGATGTCAGAGGGTAGAATTCATGCTCGCGCCGACGTGACGCCATTGACGTCGACCTTCGGCGCAACGCCCGCGCCCGAGCCTTCAGGCGTCAAGTATCGATGTGCCATATGAGTTGTCTACGGCACACAGCCACCCGCCAGTCTCCGACTTGCGGAAGATATAAGTTGCGCGCCGAACGATCGGCTCATTCCCGTCTCCCGTATCGAGGAGAGTCTCCATGATGACGAGGGCGGTATCCGCGCCTTCGATGACCTCCATCCGGCCCTGCCTGACCTTCAATTGGTTCTTGAAATGGGCAGCAATGGCCACGAATGCTTTCCGTATCTGATCCTTGCCTGAAGCATTCAGGCCGGGCTTCACGACCAGCGTCGCATCATCGGCATAGAACTCCATCAAGCTGTCGAAGTCCTTTGCCGTGATAGCCTTGTCGGCGGCCTTGATCAGTTGCTTCAGTGGATGATCTGACATCGTCGTCTCCTTAATTGCCCGGAGACGGAATACAGAAAACCCGCCTCTAGGGCGGGTTGCTTGCAAAGGACAAATGAAGCGCGCACCCACCAATCAGTGATTGGTGGGAATAATCGACAGATAGGGTGCACAACGGCTGTCCATTTTCTCCCACTAACATGACAACGCCGGCAACTCAATCCTCTGCCCGCGTCAGATTCCAAGGCGGATACGGATTCGGGCGCTTCGATTCCGAAATTCGCGAACGAATGCGCCGCGACATGATGCAACTTCGAAACCGGGTGATGCGCTGGTCATTCGACCGGCGCAATACGAGCTTCCCGCGCGATCGCTTCCCGGACGGATGCCCGCGCGCCGATCCGCTGCATGTAGCCTGCGATCGCCGGCCAAGACGCGAGATCGATCGAAAAGCCCTGCATCCAGCCAAGCACCGTGAAGAGATAGGCATCGGCGACCGTGAAGCGCTCCCCCATCAGATAGTCTCGTGACGCGAGGTCCGCCTCGATCAAATCGAAGCGACGGAACAGCCGCTGCCGGAAGATCGCCTGCACCTCCTCGGGCAACACCCGGTTGAACAACGGGCTCGATCCGGCGTGGATTTCGCTGGTGATGAAGTTGAGCCATTCCTGGAGCCGAACCCGCGCCAGCGTGCCGGCAGCCGGCGCAAGTCCCGCCTTTGGCTTCAAATCCGCCAGATATTGGACGATGGCCGGTCCTTCGGTCAGCACCTCGCCGGTATCGAGTTCGAGCGCCGCGACATAGCCCTTCGGATTGATGGCGAGGAAGTCCCCTCCTTCCGCGGTGCGTTTTGTCCGGTTGTTCACGCGCACGAGATCGTAAGGCAAGCCGAGCTCCTGGAGCACGATGTGCGGCGAGAGCGAGCAGGTGTCGGGCGCGAAATAGAGCTTCATCGTGTGGGCCTCGTTGAGCGGATGCATCGGCCCCCTTTTGGCAGCCACTATGGAATAATGAAAATTACTCGGATATTTTTCTGGTATAAGCAGAGCTACTATGAATCTGACCCAGCTCCAGAGCCTGATCGCCGTCGCCGAAGCCGGCAGCTTCACAGCGGCCGCCGACAGGCTGGGCGTCACCCAATCGGGGATGAGCCAGGCGCTTGCCGCGCTGGAAGAAAGTCTCGGCGTCAAACTCCTCGTCCGCCGGCCGCGGGGCGTTGAATTGACCGCCTTCGGAGAGCGCACACTCGAGCACGCGCGCGCCGCGCTCAGCCATCTGGAAGCGATCGAAAAGGAGGCGATGGCCCTGACCGATGAGGACAGCGGCGCCATACGCCTGGCCGGATTTCCCAGCGTCTTCGCGACTGTGCTTCCGCCGCTGCTTCGGCGCTTCCGCGCGCTCCATCCCGGCATCGAATTGGTATCGCTCGAAACCGATGATACCGAAGTGGAAAGCTGGTTGGCGACGGGGGCGGTCGATCTCGGCGTCGTTCTCAATCCGTCTCCAGACAGGAATGCCGTTCCGCTCGGGCGGGACGCATGGATCCCGATTCTGCCGGCGGCCCATCCCTTGGCGCGACGATCGTCGTTGTCGCTCGCCGAGCTGGCCGCCGCGCCGTTCGTCCTCGCCACCGGCGGGTGCCATACCAACGCCCGCTCGCTCGCCGCGGCGGCCGGCCTGTCGCTCAAGGATGTGCGGATCGAGGTGCGCGACTGGGCGAGTGCGATTGCGCTGGTGCGCGAGGGCGCCGGCGTCAGCCTGGTGCCGGAATCGACCCTGCCGGAACGACGGCAAGGCCTGCGGATCGGCAAGCTCGTTCCAGCCCTGCACCGCGATTTCGGTCTCGTCGCATCGCCGGCCCGGCCGCTGTCGCGGGCAAGCAGCTTGTTCGTCGAAGTCTGTCGTCGCATGAGTGAGACGGCACGCGCATAGTAGAAGCCGGATTGCCGGGCCCTTGTATGGTCTCCAGCTTCATACCGGATCATAGACCTCCCTCCTCCTTCCGAAGGTCAGGAAGCTGAGTGCGGCCAGCACCCAGACGCCGATGGCGCCGTAGAGCATCACATCGCCGAAGCCCGCAGCCATCGCGGTACGGCTGATCGCATCCGGCAAGCCCGGGACTGCATCGTGAAGACCGGCCGCAGTCCCGGCGGCAATCTGTTCGGCAAGGTGCCGGAGCTGTGCTGCCTCGAACGAGCCCGATGCGGCGCCTTTCAGGCTGTAGAGGACACCATCGACCAGCACGAAGCCCATCAGCGCGATGTTGATGGCGAGCGAGATCATCCGCGCGCTCATATCGATCCCTGAGGCCATGCCGGCCCTGTCGCTCGACACCGATCCGGTGGTCGTGTTGGTGACGGGCGTGTTGGTCGCGCCGAGACCGATTCCGGCCGCCAGCGCGCCGATCAGCGTGATCGGCAAGGCCGCCACACCACCACCTGTTCCGATCCGCATGATGAGAAAGCCGAGCCCGATCGCGAACAGCCCTGCGGGGATGACGATGCCCGGGCCGTGACGAAGCGAAAGGCGTTCGGCAAAGGGCGGCACCACCAGCGTCGGCAAGGTGTAGGCGAGCAGCGCAAGGCCGGCCGTCAGGCCATCCAGTCCGAGCCCCGCCTGAAACCAGATCGGCAGATAGATCATGAACGGCCAGAAGCTGAAGTTCATGCCCATCGATCCGAACAGGGCTCCGGAAAAGGGCCGGACCCGGAATACCGAGAAATCGAACATCGGATGCGGCGTGATGCGCTCGGCGACGATGAATGCGATCAGGCTCACGCCGGCGGTGCCGATGATTGCGAGTGCCATCGGGCTGGTGAAACCGAGTTCTCCTCCCTCGGTGATGAAGTAAGCCAGGCAGAAGACGGCGACTGACAGGGTCACGATGCCGGCGAGATCGAGGCGCTGGGCGTCCGGATCCTTCGATTCCCGAACTCCGGCCAGCGCCAGAGCGGCCGTCAGCGCGGCGAGCAGGCCGTGAAGCAGGAACACCCAGGCCCAGCCCATCAGCGCCGCAATCCCGCTTCCGATCACCGGTCCGAAGCCGAGACCCGAGCCGAACACGATGCCCCACCATCCAAAAGCCCAGGCGCGCTCCTTGGCCCCATTGAACTGCTCCGACAGCACCGCGACCTGGCAGATCAGCATTGCGCCGCCGCTCGCCCCCTGCAGCGCCCGGCCGACGATGAAAACCGTCATGTCGGGCGCAACGCCACAGAGCAGCGAGGTCGCGCCGAAGACAACAATGGTCAGGACGAGCAGACGCTTGCGGCCGTATCGATCGGCCAGAGTGCCGGCCGCCATCAGCACCGTCGCCACGGCGATGGTGTACGCATTCATCGTCCACTGGAGCTGCTGAAAATCGGCGCGGAAGACTTTCTCCAGCGTCGGCAGGATGGCCGGAACACTCGATATCTCGAGCCCGAACATCATGGACGAGAGGCAAACGGTGGCCAAGGCAAGGTTGTCTCGCCGAGACGAGGCATAGGTCATCGATCAGGCCTTTCAGCGCCGCGACTATTCGGCGCGCCATGAACTGCCGATCACGCGCGGCGACAGAGGCCGGAGTGTCGGGGCAGTCCTGCGAGTGAACTGTTGTTGATGGGCCGGATCGTAGGCGAAGCTTGACGATATAAAAATGATATGGCTGGATATTTCAGAAACAACAAAATCGGATGATGGAGATGACCTCCCTCGATGTCGATTCCGTCCAGGCCTTCGTGGCGATTGCCGACCTTCAGAGCTTCACGCGAGCGGCGGAATCCCTGGGCACCACGCAGGGCGCGATCAGCGTCAAATTGCGGCGTCTGGAAGAGCGCATCGGCCAACGGCTGATCGAGCGCACCCCGCGCCACGTCCGCCTATCGGCACAAGGCGCCGCATTCCTCGCTCGGGCTCGCGACTTCCTTGCCGCGCATGAAGCCGCGCTGTCGGCGCTGTCGGCCACGTCTCCGCGCCGTTTCGGGCTCGGCATTGCCGCGCATGTCGCAGGTCCCGAGCTTCCGACGCTGCTGGCGCAACTCAACGCGCATGATCCAGGGCTGCGCATCGAGGTCCGTCTCGAAAATTCGCGCACGCTTCTCGATGCCTTCGACCGCGGAGAGCTGGACGCCTGCATCATCCGGCGCGAAGACGACCGGCGTGACGGCAAGGTGCTCGGGCCGGAGCATTTCGGCTGGTTCGCCACGCCGAATTTCGAGCATCGGCAGGGCGAGCCGCTGCGGCTTGCGGCGCTGTCGCCGTCGTGTGGCGTGCGCGATGTCGCGACCCGCGCCCTGGACGAAGCCGGCATCGCCTGGACCGAAGTGTTTCTCGGCGGCGGCTCCTCGGCGGTCACGGCGGCCGTCTCCGCCGGGCTCGCCATGGCTGTCTTCTCCTGGCGCCTTGCCCCGCCCGGTACCGTCGAAGTCGGCGAGCGCTTGAAGCTGCCGCGCCTTCCTTCGTCCGAGATCGTGCTGCACTCGACGCTTACCGACCCCAAATCGCGCGCCGCACTGCGTACGCTGGCCGCCGCGTTCGACGCAGGCCGCGCATAGCAGAAGCCGGATTGCAGCGCCGGTGCGGTGTGAATTCGGCAGGCGAACACTCAACGCTCGATCGTGCCGGCACGCCGAATCTTTTTCTGGAGCAGCATCACCCCATAGAGCAGCGCTTCCGCCGTCGGCGGACAACCGGGCACGTGGATGTCGATGGGCACAATACGGTCGCAGCCCCGCACCACGGAGTACGAATAATGATAGTAGCCGCCGCCATTGGCGCATGAGCCCATCGAGATCACATAGCGCGGTTCGGGCATCTGGTCGTAGACCTTGCGCAGTGCTGGCGCCATCTTGTTCGTAAGCGTGCCGGCGACGATCATCAGATCGCTTTGCCGGGGCGAAGCGCGCGGGAAACAACCGAACCGCTCAAGATCGTAGCGCGGCATCATGACCTGCATCATCTCGATTGCACAGCAAGCAAGCCCGAAGGTCACCCAATAGATCGAACCCGTTCGTGCCCATTTGATCATCTCATCCGCCGACGTGACGAAAAAACCCTTGTCGGCAAGCTCGCTATTGACTTCAAACAACAACGCCCCCAAGGCGCTGAAGCTCGATCCGGCCGAACGACAGCACCTCTTTCTCCTCAGCGATCGACCCGCCCCCGAAATCCGCCGCTCAGGATCGGAAGTCGTTCCCGAACCAATTCTGCGCATGCTCGAAAGCATGGCTGCTCAACCAGCCTATGTGCTGGGCCGCCGCTGGGATATCCTTGCCTGGAACCGGGCCGCCGTCGCCGTCTTCGGCGACTACGGGCGGCTTGCGGGCGACGAACGCAACATCATGCACATGGTCTTCGCCAATCCGGACCATCGCCGGAAGGTCGTCGATTGGGAGACGCTGGCGCCGGCCTCGCTCGCCATGTTCCGGGCCGACAGCGTGCGTTACGCAGGCGATCCGGATTTCGAACGGCTGATCGCGATCCTCAGCGACAAGAGCGCCGAGTTTCGCGCCTGGTGGCCGAAGCACGAAGTGTTGAGACCAATCGGCGGCCTGAAGCGCATCGATCATCCCAAGGCCAAGCGGATGGTCTTCGAGTACACGAGCCTCGCCGTCACCGACCAACCGGACATGAAGCTCGTCGTCTATACGCCGCTCAAGGACGAACAGACCGCGACCAAGCTCGCGCGCTTGATCAAGGCGGTCGACCGTTCGTGAATCTGCCTGGCTCCGCGGTTCGCGCAACCGTCAGGGCTCGGTCGAGCAACGCAATCCCCGCCGCCACAACACCAAGCCCGTCACTGCGGCACGATGAGACGCTCCGTTGCGTACCAAAATTGGGAGCGGCTAAGGTCGACGAAACGCTTTTCATCCTCGATCAACAAATGCAGCGCTTTCGTCCCTTCCGGCGTCTTCCTTGCTGCAAGATGCGACACCAAATCGTCCCACCACAATTCGGCGCAACCGTCGAAATCAACCGGCTCTGTCTCCCGCCCGCTTTGGATGGCCGATTGCGCCGCGGGATTGTCCAAGGGGATGGTTTGCACATAGCGCCGGATGCCGAGCACACCCTGATATTGGCGGATGAGCGCCGCGTGGTTCACGCGCCAGTGGCGATCGAACTCCTCGCGGCTCAGTTCCGGGCGACGCTTCACACAGCCGATCAGTTTCAACATCGGACACCTTCCTCTCTGGTGACCGGCACGCTACACCTTGACAGTACTGTCAGAGTCAAGGAGGAGTCATGAAGATCGGGCAACTCGCATCCAGAGCCGACGTGAGCGAGCGAATGCTGCGCTACTACGAGAGCGAAGGTCTGCTGCGCCCAGGACGGACGGCAGCCGGCTATCGCGACTATTCGGAGAACGATGTTTCGAAGGTCAGGCGGATCGTTGTGCTGAATGGCGCAGGTTTCAAGCTCAAGACAATCGGCCAGCTATTGCCTTGCGCCTTGCCCGAAGAAGGCAGAGAACCTTGCCAAACTCTCAGGGACAAAATCGCTGAGAAAATTGGCGAACTGGACCGCCAGATCGTAGAATTGAGCGAGAGCCGGAAGCTGCTCGCATCGATGATTGCGCCACGTCAACGTTCCGTCACAGATCTCACTTGATGCGTCCGTCGATCATGCGCGAGGGAGCAAGGCTCAACAGACCCAACAGGGCGAGCGCAAGGCCGACCCATAGCGGCGCGGTGAGGCCATAGCCTGCATCGATCCCGACGCCCCCCGCCCATGCGCCGAAGGCGAGGCCGGCGGTGATGGCCGAAGTATGGACTGTGTTCACCAGTGGACCCGGATGCGCGATCCGCATCACACGAGCGACCATCGCAGGATTCATCGGCACCCCGGCAACGCCAACAGCCAGAAACGCCAGGACAGCGACGTAGCTGTTGGTGGCAAAGACGGCGAAGACAAGAAGGGCCAGCGCGAGCGCAATCAATCCACCGAACAGGATCGGGATCGTATACCGGTCAGCGAAACGCCCAACGACAAGATTGCCGAAGACGTTCGCTCCGCCGTAGGCTGCCAGCAGCACCGGCATGGTTGCCGGTGAGAGTCTCGCTTTGTCGATGAAGAGCGGTACGGCGTAGCTGAAAGCGGCGAAGGTCGCGCCGATGATCAGGCCGCTCGTCGTATAGGCCGCCCATAGGCGTGTCTTCCTCAACGCGTCGAGCTCCACGCTGAGACCAACTTCCGCGCGGCTCTTCAAGTCCGGCACGAAGGCGGCGACAAGGACGGTCGACAACATGGCGAGGACCGCGATGCTCCAAAAGCTCGCCCGCCATCCGAGCCCCTGCTCGATCGCCGTAGTCGCGGGCAGACCGAGCACGGGCGCGAGCATGAGCCCGCCCAGCACGATGGATGCAGCGCGGCCTCGCGCCTGAGGGGCGACCAACTCCGCGGCAATCGCCAGTGCCACGCCGAAGCAGGCGGAACTGGCCGCACCGGTCACGATCCGCGCGATTGCCATGACGCCGTAATCCGGTGCGAGCGCCGCGACGACCCCGCCCGCGACATAGAGACCGAGCAGAAGCAGAAGTGCCGGCTTGTTCGGCGCCTTGAGGCGGAGCAGCAACGCTATCACGAGCGGACCGCCGATTGCCATACTGAGCGCATAGAGCGAGACCAGATAGCCGATCTCGGCCACAGAAGCGGCAAAAGCCGCCGACAGGGCCGGCGACATACCTGCAACCATGAACTCCGAGGTAGTGAGCGCGAAGATCGTCAGCCCGAGGAGATAGACGACCAGTGGCATTCCCGCAGGTTCCGGCAAACGATCCCGGCTCGAATCTGGATTACGATCTCTCACCCCGTTCACGGCTCGGCATCCATTTCTATAGTCATAATTATGGAAATGGCTATCGTGCTTGCCCGAGAGGGTCAATTGATTTATATAAATGTCACTACAGAAAGGAATTTGATGGCACCGCGTGGCCGTCCCCGCAGCTTCGATCGCGATCTCGCCCTCGAAAGGGCGATGGAGGTGTTTTGGATCAAGGGCTACGATGGGGCACAACTCACGGACCTGACCGCCGCGATCGGCATAACGCCGCCAAGCTTCTATGCAGCCTTCGGCACCAAGGAGATGGCGTTTCGAGAAGCCGTTGATCTCTACGTCGCAACAGTGGGTTCGGTGCCCATGCGAGCGCTCGAAGACGCAGCCACCGTCCGCGGCGGTATTCGATCCATGCTGGCGGGCAGCATCGACGTCGCCCTATCCACCAAGCCAGGAGGATGTCTGCTGATCCTCGGTGTCGTCAATTGCCTGCCGGACAACCGGGCGGCGCGCAAGCATCTGTTGCGCGCTCGCCGCAAGACGGTCAAGTTGATCGCGACCCGCCTCGAACGGGGTCTGCACGAAGGAGAGCTGCCGATGGATACGGATGTCGCGCAGCTCGCAGCATTCTATCACGGCATTCTGCAGGCCATCTCCTTCCAGGCGCGGGATGGCGCGACGCGGGCGGAGCTACAAGCCTTGATCGAGCCGGCGCTCGCCGTTTTGAAATGACCTGAACCGGCGCTCTGCCTGCAAGACGAGGCATGATCGTGGTCCCGCTACGGCGTCCACGCAGAGCCGGATGCGCCCGGCTCGTCGGCCCGAAACTCCAGTATGCGATCGATGAGGCCCCACGCCAGGGCTTCTTCGGCCGTCATGAAGCAGTCGCGATCCATCGCACGCTCGAACTCTTCGTAGGAGCGCTTGCAGTGCTCCGAATAGAGCCGTGTCATGCGGCGCTTCGTCTTTTCGGTTTCTTCGGCATGGATGAGGATGTCCGACGCCTGTCCCTGGAAGCCGCCCGACGGCTGGTGGATCAGGATGCTGGCGTTGGGCAGGGCCGCGCGCTCGCCGGGCTCGCCGGCCATCAGGAGAAATGATCCCATCGAACGGGCCGTCCCCATGCAGAGCGTGTGCACGGGCGCGCGGATGTAACGCATGGTGTCATACATCGCGAAGCCGCTGGTCACGACGCCGCCCGGCGAATTGATATAGAGGTTGATCGGCCTCTTGGGATTTTCGGCTTCCAGGAACAACAACTGGGCGCAGACCAGAGCGGAGACGGTGTCATTCACCTCCCCATTCAGGAAGATGATCCGTTCGCGCAGCAGACGCGAATAGATGTCGAACGACCGCTCCCCTCTGCTGGACTGCTCGACGACCATGGGGACGAGTTGCATCGCTTCGCGCATCGGCGAACTCCGCTTTTTGGAATGTGTCGGGAAGCTCGCCGGTTCAGGCGGCGAGCATGAGCATCGGGCTGTTGTTGTTTGCTGCCGCCCTTGTCATCCGCTCGCGCCGGGCGTGATCGAGTTCATGGATGATGCGCAGGCACGTTCCGCCGTTCCCGTTCGGGGCGATCCGAAATGTCACCGTGCTTTCCAGAAACGGCGGCGCGTCGTCGCGCATCCGATAACTGACTTCCTCGCCTGGCGTCACCGAGGTCGCCTCGGGATCGGCGAGTGCCTCTCGGGGCAACCAGTTCTCACGAAATTCCGCGAGGCTGATCGCGCGCCACACCTTTTCCGTTGGCGCGTCGAGCTGATACTCGAGCTCAATGCCACTCGTCCGCTCGTCGGCCATTCCGTGGGTCATTGGTCCATATCCTTCAGCAAGACCTTGAGAGCTTCGATGCGTGCGGGCCAGTAGGCGCGATATTTCGCCAGCCATTGCGCGATGAGAGACAGTCCGTCGGGATCGACTTCATAGTTCACGAAACGCCCCTGGCGCTGTTCCCTGACGAGCCTGGCATTGCGAAGAACCGAGAGATGCTGAGACATGGCCGGCTGGCTGATCTCAATCCCTTCGCGCAACGCGCTGGCGTTCATGCTGCCGGCAGCCAGCTTCTCGAAGATCGCGCGGCGGGTCGGATCGGCCAGAGCGCGGAAGATGTCGTTCTCGATCATGCCAATACATAAGCATACACTTATGTCATTGGCAAGTGATGATCTGCAGGCCCGAAGAGCGTCGGCGATTGCGAGACCCGACAAGAGCCGATCTACGAGACCCTGCCCCGCTCCGCGAGGAAATCGAGCAGCGCCCGGACGCGCGAGGGCAGCGGCCCGCCCTGGCCGATATGGATGGCGTGGAAGATTTCGCGGTCGCCGGGGTTGAGATGCTCCAGCACGGGCACGAGCCGGCCGGCCGCGATGTCGTCGCGCACGGTGAAAGCGGCAAGACGGGCCAGCCCGCTGCCGCCGAGGACCAACCGATGCAAGGCTTCACCATCGCTGGCCTGCACGCGCCCCACAACGGGCACGACGATCGTTTCGCCGTTCTTCCGCAACGGCCAGCCGTCGACGCTGCGGACATAGCCGAAGCCAAGACGGTTGTGTGCGTCGAGATCCTCGATCGTCTTCGGCTCGCCGAAACGCCCGAGATAGGTGGGAGTGCCGACGATCATCATCGCGGTGTCGCCGAGCTTGCGGGCGACCAGGCGCGAGCTCTTCAGCGGACCGGCGCGGACCGCCACGTCCGTCCGCTCCGCCAGGAGGTCGACAACCAGATCGGTCTCGACGAGATCGAGCGTCACGTCCGGATAGCGCTCCAGGAATGCCGGCAGGATGGGCGCGAGGATGTAGGCGGCATAGGACGCGCTGGTGTTGAGACGGATGCGGCCGACCGGCTGCTCTCCCGCGCCCGCGCTCCGCTCGGCGTCCTCGATATCAGCCAAGATACGGCTCGCCCGCTCATAGAAGGCGCAGCCTTCCGGCGTGAGCTGGAAGGCACGCGTGGAGCGGTTGACGAGGCGCGCGCCGAGCCGCGTCTCCAGCCGCGCGACGAGCTTGCTCACCGCCGATGGCGTCATGCGGCAGGCACGCGCGGCGGCCGAGAAGCCGCCCTGTTCGACCACCCGGACGAACACCTCCATTTCACCGGAGCGATTGACTTCTGAGCGCGCCACTGGTCGTTCAATTCACAAATGATATGCCTTTCGGCATTCTATATCATGACGCGTCCAACATCTATGTCCTGCTTCGACATTCACCATCGCAGGACAGATCATGCCGTTGGCTCTTTATGCCCTCACGGCCGGAGCCTTCGGCATCGGCGTCACCGAATTCGTCATCATGGGACTGCTGTTGGAGGTCAGCGCCGATTTCGGCGTCACGATCGCCGCGGCCGGCCTGCTCATCTCCGGCTATGCGCTCGGTGTCGTCGTCGGCGCCCCGGTGCTGACCGTTGTCACGGCTCGCTGGCCGCGCAAGACCGTGCTGCTCGCCCTGATGGCGATCTTCGTTGTCGGCAACGCGGCTTGCGCCCTCGCGCCGAGCTACGGTGTCCTCATGGCGGCGCGCGTCCTGACTGCGTTCGCGCACGGCACCTTCTTCGGCGTCGGATCGGTCGTGGCGACCGGCCTCGTATCAGAAGATCGCAAGGCCTCCGCCATAGCCGTGATGTTCACCGGCCTGACCATCGCCACCATCCTCGGCGTGCCGCTCGGCACCTGGATCGGCCAGCATCTCGGTTGGCGCGCGACGTTCTGGGCCGTGGCGCTGGTCGGGCTGGAGGCCTTCGCGATCATCGCCCTGCTTGTGCCCAAGGATAAGCGGCCTGCGGATGCGGGCGACTGGCGCGCGGATCTCGCCGCCATTCTGCGCCTGCCCGTGCTCCTAGGGCTTGCGACAACCGTCCTCGGCTACGCCGGCGTCTTCGCGGTCTTCACCTATATCGCGCCGATGCTGACGCGGATCAGCGGATTCTCCGAGAACGCGGTGTCGCCGATCCTCCTGGTGTTCGGCGGCGGACTCGTCATCGGCAATCTCGTCGGCGGCCGGCTGGCGGACCGCAGCCTCGTTCCGACTGTCTTCGCGACTCTCGCGGCACTCGGCGCCGTGCTGGTGCTGATGGCGCCGGGCCTGCGTTCGCCCGCTGCCGCCGTTGCCCTCACCGGCCTGTTGGGCGCCGCGGCATTCGCAACGGTGGCGCCGTTGCAGATGTGGGTGTTGTCGAAGGCCAAAGGCGCGGGCCAGAGCCTCGCCTCCTCGTTCAACATCGCCGCCTTCAATCTCGGCAATGCCATGGGCGCCTGGGCGGGTGGTGTCGTCATCGACCAAGGCAATCTTTCCGCCGTGCCGCTATGGGCGTCGCTGTTTCCGCTCGTCGCAATCGTCATCGCCTGGGTCGCGGTGAGCGGCGAACGCTCCGCCAAGCGCGTGACCTGCTGAAGTCGCTCACATCCGCAATCGATGAAAGGAATCGCCATGGACTATCGCGCCCTCGGTCACTCCGGGCTCAAGGTCCCGGTTCTGAGCTTCGGCACGGGCACGTTTGCGGGCACCGGACCATTGTTCAGCAATTGGGGCACGAGCGATGCCGCAGAAGCGCGCCGCCTCGTCGATATCTGCCTCGAGGCCGGTGTCAACCTGTTCGACACGGCTGATGTCTATTCCAATGGCGCGTCCGAAGAAGTGCTCGGGGCGGCAATCAAAGGGCGACGCGACGCCGTGCTGATTTCCACCAAGACCGGCTTGCCCATGGGCGACGGGCCCAACGATGCCGGTACGTCGCGGCTCCGTCTGGTTCGTTCGGTCGACGATGCGCTGAAGCGGCTCGGCACGGATTATATCGACCTGCTGCAACTCCATGCCTTCGACGCCGCCACGCCGCTGGCGGAGGTGCTGGCGACGCTCGACGCGCTCGTTCGCGCGGGCAAGATCCGCTATGTCGGCGTCTCGAATTTCCCGGGCTGGCAAATCATGAAGTCGCTGGCCTTGGCCGACGCCCAAGGCTGGCCGCGTTATGTCGCCCATCAGGTCTATTACTCGCTGGTCGGCCGCGACTATGAATGGGACCTGATGCCACTCGGCACCGATCAGGGACTGGGTGCGCTGGTCTGGAGTCCGCTCGGCTGGGGTCGGCTTACGGGCAAGATCAGGCGCGGCACGCCACTGCCGCCGGAAAGCCGGCTGCACGAAACGGCTCGCTTCGGGCCGCCGGTCGATGACGAGCGCCTCTATCGCGTCATTGAAGTTCTCGATGAATTGGCCGGAGAGACCGGCAAGGCCGTGCCGCAGATTGCACTCAATTGGCTGATCCAGCGCCCGACGGTTTCATCGATCATCATCGGCGCACGCAACGAAGCCCAGCTCCGACAGAATCTGGGCGCCGTGGGCTGGAAGCTGTCGCCCGATCAAATCGCTCGGCTCGATGTGGCGAGCGCGGTCATGCCGCCGTATCCCTATTTCCCTTATCGGACGCAGGAGGGCTTCGCCCGCCTCAATCCGCCAATCGTCGGCTGACGGAGGCAGAAGCCATCATCTTTCGAACTGCAATA
Source organism: Bradyrhizobium sp. SZCCHNS1022 (assembly GCF_032484835.1). NCBI lineage: Bacteria > Pseudomonadati > Pseudomonadota > Alphaproteobacteria > Hyphomicrobiales > Nitrobacteraceae > Bradyrhizobium > Bradyrhizobium sp. SZCCHNS1022. Next base: position 51,234 of record NZ_JAUETT010000005.1, read on the forward strand.
CTGGCGAGACTCTCAGAGGCGATCCCAGGGCGGCTCTGGCAGGAAGCGCTCGACCAGTTCATCGACGACGACGCGGACTTTCGGGCTCATCTGGCGTGTGTGAGGCCAAAGCGCATGAATCGGAAAGCCGCGGGTCGCGGTCTCCGGAAGCACGTGGACCAGTCGACCCTCCCGGAGATGGTCGGCAATCAGCCAGGTCGAAAGCAGCGCAATGCCCTGGCCCGCCAGAGCGGCGTCGCAGATCGCATCGCTATGATTGAACGAGAGCCGTCCGGCGACCGTCTTCGCCAACGGCTCGCCCCTTCCGTTCAGGAACCACCACGGCAAGGTCTGCCCGCCTCGGCCGAAGACGATACAGGAATGCGCCTCGAGATCGTCGAGCGACGCCGGACCTCCGTGCGCCTCCAGATAAGCAGGGCTCGCGCAGAGCACGGATTGCTGGACGCCGAGCCGCCTTGCGACGAGCGTCGCGCTGTCTTCAAGATCGCCGATGCGGATCACCAGATCGATGCCCTCCTCAAAGGGATCGATCCTGCGATCGGTGAGCGAGACTTCGAGTGAAAGTTCAGGATAGCGCGCCCCGATGTCGATGAGAACGGGCACGACCCAGCGCCGACCGAACACGACCGGCAGATCGACACGCAGGCGCCCGCGCGGTCGCAGGCGATGGGCGGTCATGGCCGCCTGCGCGTCGTCCAGCTCGGCCAGCACGCGTACACAGGTCTCGTAGAAGGCCTGGCCTTCGACCGTCAGGGCGAAACGTCGCGTCGTCCGGTTGAACAACCGGACACCAAGCCGCTCCTCGAGCCGCGCCACGCTCTTGGCAATCCCGGATTTGGAAAGGCCGAGCCTTTCGGCCGCCAGCGTGAAGCCGCCGGCGTCGGCGGCCTGCACGAATGCCGTGATGCCCTTGAAATGCTCGGTCGAGATCATCGCAGCTCAATTGACGAAATCTGGTCAACTGAGATTGCCATATCGCCCAGTTTTTCTCCATCCGGATCGTCAATAGAGCTGTCCCGGACGCGACTGACCGCCCGGAGAGAGAGCGTTATTGCCATGCCAGAGCCGGCCCGAAGCGAAAGACGCAAGGAGCCAGGGCAAACAATCACGCCCGCTCTCATCTGGCTGATGGCCATCGGCGCCGGCGTCGGGGTTGCCAATGTCTACTTCATCCAGCCGATCGTCCCGGAGGTTCAGGCTGCGTTCGGCCTTGCGCCCGAACAGGCAAGTCTCATCCCGGCAATATCTCAGGCAGGCTATGCGGCGGGAATGGCGCTGTTGGCCCCGCTCGGCGATCTGGTCGATCGCAAGCGGCTCATCCTCGCCAAATCCGTCCTGCTCGTGCTGGCGCTGTTGACGACCGCTGCGGCTTCGCACCTTGCCGTTCTCATTGCCGCGAGCGTCGCGCTTGGCGTGCTCGGCAGCGTCGGCCAGGACTTCATCCCCGTGTCAGCACATCTTGCCAGTGCGGAGACACGCGGACGCACGATCGGCCTCGTGACCACTGGCCTGCTCTGCGGCATCCTGCTGTCGCGCACCGTCGGCGGTGCCATCGGCGATCTCCTCGGTTGGCAGGCGATCTACGAGATCGCAGCCGTCCTGGTCGCGCTGGTCGGCCTCGCCGTCTGGCGCGTCCTGCCGCACCAACCGGCGATGGTCAGCGGGACGTATGGCAGCCTGCTCGCCAGCCTGCTGACGCTGGTCGTCCGCCAGAGCGTCTTGCGCAAGGCGCTTGCGACCCAGGCGCTGCTGGCATCCACGCTCGGCGCGTTCTGGTCGACGCTTGCGCTGATGCTGGCCGAGCCGCCCTTTAGCCTCGGCGCGAGCGTGGCCGGCGCCTTTGGACTGGCCGGCGCGGCCGGGGCTTTCGGCGCGCCGCTGTTCGGTGGCCTCGCCGATCGTCGGGGCCCGATGGCCGCGATCCGCGCCGGATGCCTGCTGGTCGCCACGGCTTTTGCACTGATGCTCATCGAGCCACGGTCGATGGCCGCGTTGATCGCCGGCGCCGTGCTGTTCGATCTCGGTGTCATGGCGGGGCTGGTCTCGCATCAGACCATCGTCACCTCGATCGATCCCGCCGCGCGCAGCCGGCTGAACGGACTCCTGATGACCGCCGCCATGATCGGCATGTCCCTCGGCGCGGCCGCCGGCGGATGGGCCTGGAGCATCGCCGGCTGGAGCGGTGTCTGCCTCACCGGCGCGGCCGCCGGCCTCCTGGCGCTGCTGCGCTCGCTGCTTCCGCCCGCCATTCCCCTTCTCTCCAAGGAGACCGCCCCATGACCGCCGCGCCATTGACGGTGTTGTTCTCGTTCCTCTCGCGCGCCGATTCCACGCCGCCCGATCAGCGCAGCCGCGCGGACGGCCATGCCGTCGACGCCGACGCCTTCGAGCCTGATCCGAACCTCAATTTCGAGAGCTGGGGCGAGTATTGGCGCAAGGTGCATGGCGTGCGCTTCCTGCACCCCGACGACGCCGCGGACCAAAAGACCATCGAGCGACTGCTCCGGTACGACCAGATCCACCGTCTGGCGCCGGGACCGACCAGCTTGAGCCCGCCGCCATACCGGCCGCCGCTCGATGACAATGGCCAACTCTTCGATACCATCATCGGCCATGTCGAACCCTATCGCCGCCCGCCATGGGACGGCGTCGCCTATCTCACCTTCGCGAACCTCGATGATCTCGGCGCAATGCTCGGCTCGGAGCGCGTCCGGCGCAAAATTCTCCCGGAGGATCGAGCGATCTTCCGCGACCTCGCCCCCCTCCTTGCACGCCAGCACGTGATCCTTCCCAACGCGACCGGCGATGACGCCATCGTTTTGGTGAAGACGCATCGCCGCCGCGATGAGCTCGACCGCGAAACATTCCAGCGCCGCTGGCTCGATGAACTTGCGCCGGCGGTGATCGCGCAATCCGACACCCGTCGTCTGGTCAAGCGCTACGTCCAGCTCCACGCCATCGGCCCTGAGACGGCGGGCCTGCCCTTCTTCCATCCGGCCACCAGCCGCATCGACGGCGTGACGGTGCTGGCCTTCGCCTCGCTGAAGGATGTGGAGAGCTTCCTTCTGTTCGGCGGCCACGCCGCGATCGTCGCGGCCGAACGCTCCATCTCCGACGTCGCAGCCGGTGAATACTGGACCGGCGCGGTCTTCACCGTGGTCGATCAACTCGCGGCCGAACAAGCGACCGGCAGGTGACGACGCGCACGCGGCGCCGCAGGGGATCATCTTTTTGAAGCGAACAGTGAAAGGCAACGAACCGATCGATCAAGCAAGTGAAAGACACGAACGCCGTCACGCAGGATGCTGCACGGCAGGCTCAGAAACGCGTCCGTTCGGCGGACGCATACCGATATCATCCAAATCTCGGCTGTGGCTGATCGGGTTTGACGCGTGCCTCAAATGCTGCGGAGTGCCAGTCGGCGCCTATACTCTCTGAATGAATCGGACAACTTACAAGGCTGACGACGAGACGGTTGGGCCGAATTCCTTCTCCATCAGGATGGCCCGCGAGGTATTGGCTTCGCCGCTGAAAGGCTTGACCTCTCCGGTTGGATGGAAGCCCATCTTCGTCCAGAAGCCGATGACCGGGTTGGTTTCGACCACCGCGAGCCGCATGTTTCGGGCCCCGAGATTATCGCGGGCGAACCGCTCCGCCTCTCGATACAGGGCTCGGCCGATCCCTGAGCCCTGCGCGCTTTCTCGGACAGCAAGGAGGCCGATGAACACCGTTCCAGATGACGGGTAGCCATCGATCATATCCAGAAGCCCGAGCGCCGCGCCTCCACGCTTTGCCACGAATGCATGCTTGTCCTTGAGCGCATGCCCCGGCGGAACCGCCGTCATGAATGTGTCGGCCGCATCATTGCGTCTCGAAACGCCATCGACACGTTGAGAATAAGCAGTAAGCTCATCGAAAATGGCGTTCACCTCGTGTAGATTTCCCGAAGTGACGGGAACAAGCGATACGATGCCGTCGGCTCGCGCAGAAGCTTCCATTGCCCACCCAAGAATTCATGCTCCATCGCCTATGACGGCAGGCTTGCTCTGTCCATGCTTGAAATGGGGCCGTTTCGCTTTTCGCCAGTCGTCGCCGCGATGAAGCGCAACAAGGAGATCTATTTGAACAATCGCCTCGTATTGATCTCCGGCTGTTCGGGTGGTGGAAAATCGACGCTGTTGGCTGAACTGAGCGCGCGCGGTCATGCCGTGGTCGAGGAGCCCGGCCGTCGCATCATAGCCGAGGAAATGGCGAGCGAGGGAAAGAGTCTCCCTTGGGTGGATCTGGCCGCGTTTCTGCGACGCGCGATCGACATAGCGTTGGCCGACAGGATCGCGATGAGCTCTCATGACGGATGGGTGTTTTTCGATCGCGGTCTTGTGGATGCAGCTTCTGCGCTGGAGGCGCTGAACGGCGAGCCGACCCTGCGTCCCCTTTGCATGCAGCATCGTTATCACCATCGCGTGTTCATGGCTCCGCCCTGGCCGGAAATCTATACGACCGACGCCGACCGTAAGCACGGCCTCGATGCAGCGAGAGCGGAGTATCATCGCCTGATGGAGGTCGTTCCGGCTTTGGGATACGACGTGATCGAGCTGCCGAAGATGTCGACGTCAGAGCGCGCTGACTTCGTGCTGGCGTCACTCAGCGGTGATCTCATCAATCCGGATCGATAACGAGCGGGTGGCATCCAAAGTGGACAAGCCAAGCCCCTGGGCGCGCTCAGCCGGGCCGACCGAGTCGACCGAGATGGGTGTCGGAAAAGCTGCTCGGATATTTCAGCCCGAAGCCGAGCGCCCGGTCGACGCCGATATGGGCGCACCAGATCAGCGCGACCTCCAGCCACAGTGTGTGATCCGTCATCCGCCCCAGGGCGGAGGCCAAGGCAGTCACCACGGCGGCAAGCAAGGCAGGCGCGACATAGGTGTGGACGAGATTATAGCAGCGTGCGCCCATCGATGATCCCGCGAGATAGCCGAGCATGGCGAGATCGGGCAGCAGGAACAGAACGGCAAACAGTCCCCATCCTCCGCCGAGCGCGCGAAAAGCCAGCACGGCCGAAATCGCCAGCGCGAGATTCTCAAGACGCAGCAGCACCAGGACGCTCCCGGTCGGCGTCCGCACCGCGACGTCGGGGTGAGCGGAGCCGACCATATCGGGGGACGGGTTGGTCAGAGTCTGTCGGGACATTGGAGCGCCTTTGGTGGTGATGGCCGCACCATCCCCCGTCCCCCTCTTGAACGAAATTGATTGATTTGGTTCATTAGCTGTACGAAATTTTATCAGGCTGACATGGACTGGGGCCTTTACCGTACCTTCCTGGAGATTGCCCGGAGCGGCAGCCTGTCGGCGGCGGCGCGGACGCTCGGCATCACGCATCCGACGGCGCGCCGCCATCTGGAAGAACTCGAGCAACAACTCGGCAGCCGGCTGTTCACGCGCTCGACCCGCGGTCTGATCCTGACCGGGCTTGCCGAACGGATGGTGCCGGAAGTCAGCCGGATCGAAGCCTCGATCGGCGCCATTGCGCGCCTCGCGAGCGAGCGCGCGGGCAGCGCGGACGGCACGGTGCGCATATCCGCGAGCGAGGTCATGGGCACCGAGGTACTGCCGTCGATGCTGGCGCGCATCCGCGCCCTTCACCCGGGTCTGACGTTCGAACTGATCCTGTCGGACAGCGAGACGGATATCCTTCGGCGGGACGCCGACCTCGCCGTGCGCATGGTGCGGCCCCGGCAGGGCAGCCTCGTCGCCCGGCGTGTCGGCACGATCAAGGTGGGCCTCTATGCCCATCGAAACTGGCTCGCCGAGCACGGCGCGCCCTCCTCATTCGAGCAACTGCTCGCTGCGCCGAACTTCATCGGTCAGGACCGTCGCCGCACCTTGGCGGATGCGCTGAAGATCGACCAGACGCGCCTGCACCAGAGCCTCGTTCTGGCGACCGACAGCGATGTGGCGCAGATCGCAGCCCTGCGCGCTGGCTTGGGCGTCGGCGTCATGCAGGTGCCGCTCGCCGCGCGAGAGCCCACGCTCGTCCGCGTGCTTCCCAAGCTCGACCACAGAATGGAGGTCTGGCTGGTCACGCACCCCGACCTCAGATCCTCGACCCGCGTGCAGAGCGCCATAGCGGCGCTGCACGCCGAGCTAAAGGGCTATATCCGGTCGGCATGAGCGTCATGCACGACCTGGCCAATTAGGACATCAGTGCGTCAGCCAGCAATTGCGCGTGCGTGATCATCGCATCATGGCTCGCGTCAAGCTCGAGATAGCGCCAGCCGTCCCTTTCCCGTACCCGAGATACAGATTTTTCAAGAAGATCGCCGTTCGCCTGAGTGCAGCGGATATAGGTCTTGCGGGCTATGGGAAGCGTTCCGCGCATCATGGCGGGCTCGAAATAGCTGCCGACCGGTTGCGGCGTCAGGAGGCTATCGACCCACGGCTGATCCTCTTTCCTGATCCCGAAGACGGCTGCCGGCAAGGGTGGAATATGCCAGCCAGGATCTGCCATGGCGGAAGCGCGATAGGACTCGATCAGATGCGGTGCATGGTCGAGCAGGATTTCTCCATCGTCCGGCAAGAAGGCATCGAGCAGCACAAGATGGAAGACGAGGTCGCTCAGGCGATACGCGGCAGCTGTCGCCGGAAAGCCACCGTAGGAATGGCCGACCAGCGTGACGTTCGTGCGTCCGAGATTGAGAACATGGTCGACGATCTCGGCGACATGCGTTTCGAGGGTGATGTCGCGTGAGAGTAGCGGCGCCCGCTCGGCGAGCCCAGCCAGCGTCGGCGCCGAGACCACATGCCCCGCCCGCTCGAGCAGAGGCACGACGCGCTGCCAGCACCATCCGCCGTGCCAGGCACCGTGAACCAGAACGAAGGTCCTCATTCTCCGCTCTCCTGTGCCTTAGCACCTGTTCAGCTCGGTCTTGGCGAATGCGTCGGTTGGTGCCGAACAGGCTGGCCTTTACGCCGCCGCCTTTGTCCGCGCCATGCTCGACAACCTCGCGACGGCCGTTCTCACCGCAATCCTGCTGATGCGCATGACCAAACCTCGTGCGGATAATCGTTGAGGGCTCCGCCCGACGGCCGCCGCGTTCTGGCCGATCGCATATTGGAAGTCTTCTCCAAATTCCGGGCGGAAGCGTCACGTCGACCGCCGGGCATCGATACTGTATGGATTTCCGACAGGCATGGCGCTTGGTACGCTCTCGGCGGGACAATCGACAAGGAAGCAGAAACAATGGATTCTGCGCCACCTCCTCACGCACACCGCTGGCCTTGGCTACGGTTTCCTGGAGCCAGAGAACGGCCCGCTGCATCGGGCTGGCGTCTCGGATGGCATGGATCGGGCCGGCATGACACTTGCGGAAAATCTGCGCCGGCTCACCGATGTGCCGCTCCTGTTTCGTCCGGGAACGCGCCGCTCCTATTCGCTCGGCCTCGACGTCACGGGCGCGCTGATCGAAGCCGCGACGGCATTGGCTCTTCCGCAAGCCGTGCGCCGGCTCGTGACCGACCCGCTCGCGCTCAAGGACACCGGCTTTTCGGTTGCCGATACCGCCCGGCTCGCCACAGCTTATGCCGACGATTGCCCGCGCCCGCGTCGCATGCGCGAACCGGACTTGGTGCCGTTCCTTCCTGGTCTTCCCGGCATCCGAATGGACCCGTCGCGCGCCTTCGACGCAACGGCTTTTCCGTCCGGCGGCGCCGGCAAGGTCGGGAGTGCGCGGGATACGATGGACCTCCTTGAAACCCTGCGCCAGGGCAGCGGAGCGCTGATGCCAGCCGAATGTGCGGCGGAAATGGCGCACGACCACATCACGGAGCTCGAAATCGAAGGCTCGCCGGGCTGGGGCTACGGCCTCGGATTCTCGGTGCTGCGCGAGCCGCGAGCGGCGGGCGTGGCCGAGACGCCCGGCACATGGCGTTGGGGCGGCGCCTATGGCCACAGCTGGTTCGTCGATCCCGCCAAACGCCTGACACTTGTCGCCTTCACCAACACCGCGCTCGAGGGTATGTCGAACGGTGGCCGCTTCTCCGCCGATCTCAGCCGCGCAATCTACGCGGCGGACTGTCGTTAGCGCGGCGTTGGTGACGATCTCGAAGCGCCCCGCTTGCTGACCGAGACGCCGAGACATGTGAACCATCCTGCGACGGAGTGGCGCCACAGGCGATTTGGACGCGATGGATATGGGCAATTGCCCTCCGTTCCGGTCCGAGTCAGCATCCGCCCCAGGGACAAAGGCGGGCCCCCTTGCGAAACGGAGCGCGGCGGCCGATGCTTCGCTCGCATCGCGATTCACAAGGAATTCCTCATGTCCGTCGACACCCAGGCCGCCACCGACCGTCTCATGCGTTTCCTCAGTGTCGAGGGTGTGAGCGGAAAGGAGGCGGCGATCGGGCGCGAACTCGCCGCGGCGCTGAAGGAGAGCGGCGTGCCAGCCAAGGCGATCCGGTTCGACGACGCCAACAGCCGCATTCCCCTGCCGACCGAGACCGGCAACCTCATCGTCGACCTGCCGGGACGCGGCACCATGCACAACCAGCCGCGCATCATGTTCATGACCCACATGGACACGGTGCCGCTGTGCGCCGGCGCCAAACCGAAGATCGCCGGCCGCAAGATCGTCAACGAGGCTAAGACCGCGCTCGGCGGCGACAACCGTTGCGGCTGCGGCATCCTCGTGACGCTGGCGGCTGAGCTTGCCAAGCAGAAGCTCGATCATCCGCCGATCACGCTGTTGTTCTGCGTGCGCGAGGAGACCGGGCTGTGGGGCGCGCGCCACGTCAAGACCGACGACCTCGGCGCTCCGGTGATGGCCTTCAACTTCGACGGCAGCTCCGCCTCCGGCGTCACCATCGGCGCCGTCGGCGCGGACCGCTGGCAGGTCGAGATCTTCGGCCGCGCCTCGCATGCCGGCGTCGCGCCGGAGCGCGGCATCAGCGCGACCATGATCCTGGCGCTCGCGCTGGCCGAGGTGAAGGCTGGCGGCTGGTTCGGCAAGGTGGTGAAGGGCAAGGGGCAAAGCGCGAAGGCCGGCACCAGCAATGTCGGCCCCGTCACCGGCGGCGAAGGCCGCCCTGCAGGCGACGCCACCAACGTCGTCACCGACTACATCCATGTGCGCGGCGAGAGCCGCAGCCACGATGCGAAGTTCTGCAAGGAGATCACCAAGGCCTACAAGACCGCGTTCGAGAACGCCGCCAAGCGCGTCACCAACAGCGACGGCAAGTCGGGCCGTGTCAAGTTCAAAGCCGAGACCGACTACTATCCGTTCCGCATGAAGGAGAGCCTGCCCGTCGTCAAGCGCGCCGTCGCGGCGGTGTCCGACGTCGGCGGCACCCCGGCCATCCGCGCCGGCAATGGCGGGCTGGATGCGAACTGGATGGTCCGCCACGGCGTTCCCACCGTGACCTTCGGCACCGGGCAGAACGAGCCGCACACAACGGACGAATGGATCGATCGCAACGAATACGAGCGGGCCTGCGCGCTGGCGCTGCGGCTTGCGACGATGCGATGAGCTCAGCTGTTCATGGCGGCCGATCCCCTCTCCATCCTCAAGACCGTCTTCGGCTATGACAGCTTCCGCGGGCGGCAGCGGGACATCATCGACCATGTGACAGCGGGCCGTCACGCCTTCGTCCTGATGCCGACCGGCGGCGGCAAGTCGCTGTGCTACCAGATCCCGGCGCTGGCGCGTCCGGGCATCGGGCTCGTCATCTCTCCTCTCATCGCGCTGATGGAAGACCAGGTGACGGCGCTCCGGCAGGCCGGCGTGAAGGCGGCGGCGCTCAATTCCCGGCTCTGGGGCGCGGAGAAGGATCTGCTCTGGCAGGACATCGAGCGGGGCGAACTGGACCTGCTCTACATGGCCCCGGAAACGCTGCTGAAGCCGGAGAACCTGAACCGGCTGACATCCGCGCAGCTGTCTCTGATCGCCATCGACGAGGCCCATTGCGTCTCGCAATGGGGCCATGATTTCCGGCCCGAATACCGCGCGCTGAGCTGTCTCGCTGAGCGCTTCCCCGCTGTGCCGCGCATCGCGCTCACCGCGACGGCGGACGCGCCGACCCGGGCGGAGATCGTCGAGCACCTGAACATCGGCGTCGAGAACAGCTTCGTCTCCGGCTTCGACCGGCCGAACATCCGTTATGGCGCGGCCGAGAAGACCAGCACGATGCAGCAGACGCTGCGCTTCCTGGAGTCCCGCAAAGGCGAGAGCGGCATCGTCTATTGCCTGTCCAAGCGCAAGACGGAGGACGTCGCCGCCGCCCTGACCGACCATGGCTTCACCGCGCTGCCCTATCACGCCGGCATGGAGATGAAGGCGCGGGAAGCCAACCAGCGCCGCTTCCAGCTCGAGCAGGGGCTGATCATGGTCGCCACCATCGCCTTCGGCATGGGCATCGACAAGCCCGACGTCCGCTTCGTGCTGCATGTCGACCTGCCTTCCAGCATCGAAGCCTACTATCAGGAGACCGGCCGCGCCGGCCGCGACGGCCTGCCCTCCGAGACCCTGATGCTCTACGGCGCCGACGACATCGCGCTGCGCCGCCGCTTCATCGACGAGTCGGAGGCATCAGATGCCCGCAAGCGCACCGAGCGCCGCAAGCTCGATGCGCTGCTCGGCTTCGCCGAATCCTGCCAATGCCGCCGGCAGGTTCTGCTGCGCTATTTCGGTGACGACTGCGAGCCCTGCGGCAATTGCGATGTCTGTCTCGATCCGCCCGCGACCTTCGACGGCACCATCGCCGCGCAGAAGCTGCTGTCCTGCGTCCACCGCACCGGCGAGCGCTTCGGACAGGCCCATGTCGTCGCGGTCCTGCTCGGCGAGACCGACGAGCGCATCGAGCGGCTGGGCCATGACAAGCTCTCCACCTTCGGGATCGGCAAGGAGCACGACCGCAACGCCTGGCGCTCCATCGTCCGTCAGCTCGTCGCACATGGGCTCATCACGGTGGACGTCTCAGGCCATGGCGGCCTGTCGATCTCGCCCGAAGGCCGTCAGTTCCTGCGGGACAAGCCGCCCCTGAGCTTGCGTGTCCTCAAGAAAGCCAAGCGCGACCGGGCATCGCGAGATCGCCAGACGGCACAAACGTTTCCTGCCGCCGACCGCGACCTGTTCGAGAAGCTGCGCGTCAAACGGATGGAGTTGGCCAAGGCGCAGAACGTGCCGCCCTATGTCATCTTCCATGACAAGACACTGGCCGAGATGGCCGCGCGGCGGCCGCGATCGGTCGCCGAGTTTGCCGCGATCCCCGGCGCCGGCGCCGTCAAGCTCGCGCGTTATGGCGAGGCCTTTTTGACGGTCATCAATGACCATGCTGCGAGCGCCTGAGACGGCCTGCGCTTGGTCGACTGATCCAACTTGTCAGACAGCCAATTGACCGAATAGCCAAGGCGCGACGTCGCGATCTCGCGGCGGCTTGCGCCCGAGCTTTGCTCGATGGTCCCCTCTTCTCCTTGAAGAAGAGGCGCAGGGAAGACCGGGTATCGGCTGATACCCGCGGTCCGCGTGCAGCAAAAAAGCACGCGGCAGAACCACAGGTCAGCCCAACAACCGGCCTTCCCTGCGCAATGGTTTGAACAGATTATACGCGATCTCCTCGGGGACCGGCTTGTTTGCCCCCGTCGCCGGCGCGATGCGAAGCATCGTCGCCGACTTGGTCTCAGCACCGGGAGACCAGGACCACGCGATTTCACTGTCGCATCGATCCGTTCGTCCGCATGAAAAGATCATGCTGCAAACCGACGCGCCCACCGCATCCCAGGCTCGACGTTCGTGACGATCGCGAAACGTCCCTCTTCTCGAGCCGAGACGCGGGAGAATGTGAACTTGATTTGCCCGACGACACAAGCCGAGCGACATGCGACAAACTGGCACGACGGGCAATTCACGCATGACGCATGTGCGGAGATCTGCCGTCAGGGCAAGAGCGCGGACGATACCGCTCAAGCGCAACGACATGCCGCGCGAGCCAAGCACGTGTGCCCAGGTCGCTCGGCTCTCGCTAGTTCTTGAAGACATCTCCTGTGACGACGACCAGATCACAGCGGAACTCGTCAGAGGTTTTGCCGCCGGCATCTTCAACCCGGCGATAGCAGGCGTTATTGCCGAAGGGTCTGTTCTCAAATTTTCCGTTCTTGTCCTGCACGACCTCGGATTGGATCTTCCCGCCGAGCATATTGAACAGGACGCGTGCCTTATCGCCTTTGCAGGCTAGAATGATGGCGTCACCGCCGTCTTCCAGGCCCCCCGCGCTCACGGATTCTTTCAGGCAGTCGTTGACGCCTGCGAAAATCAACTCCTTCCGTCCGACTTCGGCGGCGGACGCACTCGGCAGAGCGAGACAGATGAACAATATGAACTTCTTCATGACGACGGCTCTCCAGGCCGGGTTGAACGATCGATCGCCTCATCCAAACCATTTGGGACGATGAGGAATGCCTGCTTTGACTATCAGCCGAAAAACTCGGCGCAAGTCAGGCAGACAACGCAAGAGCCCTTCCAAATCTCGGCGCCGGACGAACGCGCGTGCCGGTGCCGGCCTTGCCTCTCTCCCCATTGTCACGGCCATGGAGTCCCGATTCATCCGCGCGCCGTCCGGCTGGATCACGCCGCCGAGCGCGCTACGTCGCTGCGACCCCATTTTTGGTCGTGATGCGCCCCGAGCGCTTCGATCCGAAATGGCGCGGCGTAATCGGCCTCACGTCAGGCGCCTGTTCACTCACGATAGCCTCGCGTTCAGCCACGCATCGCTTCGCTGTCGCGCATCGAGAGCCTGAGCTGGTTATGCTCCTCATTGTCGCCCCCCCGCGTCCTGTACGCTGGCCAGCACGAAATCCGTTGCGCTTCGCCCCTGCAAGGCAGCTGAACGCTTGATCAGGCTCTGGTGCGCGGCACTCACCCGCGCGTCCAGGCGCTCCGCCCGAACAGGCCCCTCTGTTGGCGCGAGATGCGGTTGATTGGACCGTGACACAAGGCAAACACTGGTCGACAGGCTGCAGCGCGGAGACGGACTTGGTGCCGTCGATCCGGTTGCGCTCGCGCGAACTTTGAGCGATTGAATTGAGCCGCTCCACCCAGGGAACCGCGAACATGATCACCGTCTTCGGCGAAGGGAGAGGGTTCCGGGTCGTCTGGCTGCTGGAGGAAATGGGGCTCGCCTACCGACTGAGGCCGGTGGACCTTGCCGGCGTCGAGAACGACGCGGAGTTCCTGGCCGTCAACCCCGCCGGATTCATCCCGGCCATCCAGGACGGCGATGTCACCATGGTCGAGTCGATTGCGATCATGGAGTACCTGATGACCCGCCACGGGCCGACGTCGCTCGCCCCGGACCCGCACGATCCCACCTTCCCCACCTATCAGCAGTTCCTGCACCTGGGAGAAGCCGGCCTCGCGATGGGCGCTTACTTCGTCGGCGGCGCCCGCAATTTCGCCCCCGAGGCCGAGCGGAACAACTGGAGCGCCGGCCAAGCGCTGGAGATGTTCGAGAGCCGGCTGCGGCTGGTGAGGCGGCAGCTTGCGCGCTCGCCCTATCTCGCCGGCGAGGCGTTTACGGCGGCCGACATTTCGGTGACCTATGCCCTGGAGCTGGCCCGAAGATTTGGGGGCATCGCCCTCGGCGAGGCGGAGCAGGCCTATATGGCCCGCACCAGCGCACGCGACGCCTACGAGCGGGCCATGGAAACATGTAAGGGCAGAAGGGCATGGCTCGCTGCCGCGGCCGGTCAATGACCGCTCTCGGCGCTCAACCGCTTACAGAGCGCGAGCCAGTCCCGTAGGCCGCCATGAGCGTAGCGACATGCGCGCCGGCCTCGCCTCCGGGGTCGCTCCCGCCGACGCCCGTTGGGCCTCGGCGGGCGCTCGCCCGGGCTATGCCAAGAGAACACGACGCGCATCACCCATGTGCAGCGCGGCCAGGAGTATGCTCACGACGCGTCCGGCGCGACGACGCCCTTGCTGAAAATGAAGCAGCCGTAGAACCGGCGCTCGCCTGTCGCGATCACGCAATAGGCGGCCTTCGCCTTCTCATAGAACGCGTGGCGCTCGACGCCGACCAGCGGCCAGGATTTTCCTTCGGCGCGATCGATCACGGCCTGGACCTCCTGCTGCACCGGCGGCACCACCTCGGGCTGGCCGACTACCTCCATCCTGACCGCGGCATCGTTGACGAAGGTGTCGAGCGGCAGCACCGACAGCACCGCCTGGACGGCCCGGGCCGCGCTCACATTGTCGATGCGCAGCAGTTCGCCAAACACGGTCTGGCGCGCGATCGCGTCGGCCGGAAAATTGGTGTCGCAGATCACCAGCCGGTCGCCATGCCCCATCGCGCGCAGCGCATAGAGCACGTCGGCATTGAGCAGCGGATCGAGGGTCTTGAGCATGGTCTCTCCCTGCATCACGGTTTGCATTGTCATTCTGCCTGCCCTCACACTTTCGGCCGCGTCGGGCGAGGCGTTCAGTTGGTGGTGCGCTCTTCTCCAATGGGGTTCCAGACATTCTTCAGCTCCACCAAATGGCGCATGATGGGTGCGGGCCGACGGGGATGATCTGCAATGTTCGCGGACGACATTGCAGGGCGCCCCTATAGCAAGGCCGAGCACAACCGCTCCCTGCAGGCAGCGACCGGCTGACCGCCGTCAGCGAAACCCATCCTGACCGAACCAATCAATCGAGGGGTTTCGCCGCCGGCTCAACCCATCCTGCCTACGACCGCAACCGCGCGCGCCCGGCCGTGCGCTGCACCGGTCGGTAGACCTTCAAAATCATCCCGACGGCAGCGCGGCCGAAGGCTGCGCGTCGTGGCCCACCATTTGCTTTGACGTCTATTGCACCATAGGCGACGGGCTGGCGCATCCCGAGTATCTGATCCCGTCGGCTCCCTGACACAACGCCTCGCACGAATGTCGGATTGGCCCCAACCTGAACGTCGTCTGGCCGGTTTGCCACGACGGCAGCAAACGCAACCGACAGCCTGAACCAGGATGGGAGGCAATTTGACGAGATATTCAGGCCGCAGCCAAGACATGTGCGAGTGGGACGAGTTCGATCAGTCCCAGTCGCAAATGCGAGCCGTGCTGGCGCGAGACCAAGGGGGTGAGGTGCCGCCGTTCCTGCTCCTCTCCCTTCCCGGAATAAGCGCGCACGAGCAGCGCGTGTGTTCAGATCTTTGGGTGCGCGATCGGATCGCCGCACGTCGTCCTGAACGCGACAGGCTTGCTTTCCGGTTTCCCATCGCTCCTCGCGATAAGATACGCGTCGCCTATCTCTCGAACGACTTCCACGACCATGCCACATCGCGGTTGCTCATCGAGACGCTCGAGGCGCATGACCACAACCGCTTCGAGGTGCATGCCTATTCATTCGGCGTCGACGACGGCGGAGGAATGCGTCAACGCCTCTGCAGCAGTTTCGACGCTTTTCATGACGTGACGGCGATGAGCGACACGGACGCCGCGCGCACCATACACAGCGCAGGAATCGATATCCTTGTCGACCTGAAGGGATACACGCGGGGCGCTCGGACAGGCATCATGATGCTGCATCCTGCACCTGTTCAGGTGAACTATCTCGGATATCCCGGGACGATGGGCGGGGACACGTGCGACTACATCATCACCGACCCGTTCATGACGCCGATGGAGATTGCCTCTGCCTATTCGGAAGCCTTCGCCTATATGCCACACTCATATCAGCCGCATGGCCGAAAAAGCACCATCGGCCGTCGGCCTGAGCGCGCAGAGCTTGGCTTGCCGAAGACGGGTTTTGTGTTCTGCTGCTTCAATCAGGCCTACAAGATCACACCGCCGCGCTTTGACTTATGGTGCCGCTTGCTCAATGCAGCCCCCGACAGCGTGTTGTGGCTCCTTGCCGACGAGCGCGCGCAAGGCAATCTTCGGGGAGAAGCCTTGCGACGCGGGATCATCCCTGATCGTCTCGTCTTTGCTCCCCACATGACTCAGAGTGATCACCTGAGCCGTCTGCAGAATGCCGACCTCGTTCTCGATACCTCACCGTTTGGCGCTCATACGACGGCAAGTGATGCATTGTGGTGCGGCGTCCCGATCATCACATGCGCCGGCGAGACCTTTCCGTCCCGAGTGGCCGGAAGCCTCTTGCATGCGATCGGGATGCCGGAGCTGATAGCCCGAAACGAGGACGAGTATTTTTCAGCCGCCTTGGCGTTCGCGACACAGCCGGGCCTGCTGCATGCGTGCAAAGCCAAGCTCCGACGCAACCGCATGACGACGCCGCTTTTCGACGTGGCCGCCTATACAGCGGCTCTCGAAAGTCTTTATGGCGCCATGTGGGAGCGCCACCGCTGTGGCGTCGCGCACACAACAATTGGCGCCGTTGCGATCTGACAAGGGCGCAAGGCTGTTATTCCCTGTGGCGATCCTGACGGATCAACCTGCAAACGGCGTGACACTGGAAGATGGCCTGCGGATCGCCAAACCATCTGCAGCCGCACGCTGATCGGTACCTGCTACTTGCAGCGTACGGCCGAGGCGAACCACCCTACTCCCACTCGATTGTTTAACACGCAACTAAATCATTGATACTTTGATCTTATTTCGCGGCGCTGCTTCAGGATGCCGATGGTGGCACCGACGATTTTTCTGCGTCTTGATTCCACAGGAATATTTTGCACGATCAGGCCAAGCTCCTTTTGACAACTATCGGCTGCTATCGCTTGCACGGCAATGCCCAACTTCTGAACTGGTGCCAGCTACTATCGAATGAGAGCGGGACGGAAACCACGGGTTACAGTCAGCCGTCGACGCAAGCTGCGCCGCGCCTCTATTCCGATAGCTCTCACACCGCGGTGAGTGAACGGATGTCACGTCGTAGCGTGCTCAACACGTCCTGCTCCGCAGAGCGGACGAAGAAATGGTTACCCGGAAACGCCCTGACGGCGCAGGAGACGGCGGCGTGCTCCCGCCATCCTTCCAGCTCGTCGAGACCGACACTGTTGTCGCTCTCGCCACCATAGACTAGCAGCGGACAGGATAGTTTGAACGCCTTCGGCGCGTCATATGTCGCAACTGCCTCGAAATCGGCGCGCAATACCGGCATCGCGAGCTCCATCAGGTCCCGGTCAGCGAGCAGCTCCTCCGGCGTACCGTCGAGCTTGCGCAACTCCTCGATGAACTCCTCGTCGGGCAGAGCGTGGATCTCCGGCTCGGAGCCGCGCAGGACGGGCGGCCGACAACCGGACATCACGGCGGCGATCACGGGCCGCCTGGGAGACAAGACGCGCAACACCTCGAACGCGACCAGAGCCCCCATGCTGTGGCCGAACAGAATGATCGGCCCGGTCATTTCCGCCACGATCTCGGGAATGATCCCCTGGACGAGATCGGCAATCCGGCGCGAGAGCTGCTCGCGCCGGCGAAATCCCCTGCCGGGATATTCGACGGCCACGACATCGACATGCGGCGACAGCGCCACGGCCCAATCGCGATAGCCCGCGGCCACGCCGCCGGCGTAGGGAAAGCACAGCAACTTCGGGCAACCGGGTCGCGCGCTGGCATAGCGCAACACAGATCGGCTAGACGACGCCTGCACGCGACAACCCTTCATATCCAGTTATGGCCGACATATCGGCTGCGATCCTTCCATCATGGAACCTGACGATGCGATCAGCGACGGCGTCGAATGACTCGTCATGCGTCAACACGATAACGAGCTTCCCGTCGCGCTTCAACGCCGGCAGGAGCGAGAGATAAAACTGCTCCCGCGATCTCGCGTCCTGATCTGCAGCCCATTCGTCAAAGATGTAGATGTCGCGATCTTCCATCAAGGCAGATACGAGCAGCAGCCGCCCCTTCTGACCACGCGACAGATCCTGTGTGTTCAAGAACCTGGCGTGCTCCGTCATGACCTTGCGGTCGATCGACCATTCCTCAAGCAAGCCGCGCGCGCGATCATCGCAGGTCTCGTTTCCGGGAATGCGCTCGAACGCATGCGCATCCTCGAACAGGCAGCTGTAGATCTGGCGATAGAGCTCGCGGCTCCGATCATCGATCGGCCGACCGTCCAAGAGGATCACGCCGCTCGACGGCTCGTACAGGCCGGCGAGCAGCCGCGCAAAGGTGCTCTTGCCGCTGCCGTTTCCGCCCTTGATGAAGACGATCTCTCGGCGTTTCAGCACGAGATCCACCGGCCCGAATGCAAATGCATCGGCGGGCCCGGGCTCGCCGTAGGAATAACAGACGCCCTCGAAGCTAACCTGCCGCCACGGGACATCACCCGCGCCGCTCTCTCCCGCTTCGGGGTCAACGGCTGATGATGACGCAAGCACCACGCCGAGATCTTGAATCCTGCGAAACACCGCATTGACATGTCCGAGCGACGCGAACGACCCGATGGCGGCATCCAACGGGCCGATCAGGTAGATCGCAGCAAAGAAGAACTCGACATGCCGGGCGTCCGGAGAATGCTGAAACAAGAGGATTCCGATCACCAGCAGAAACACGGCCTGCCCAACATTCATCGCGATGGCGCCGGCCCATGTCGCCTGCTCGCGAAAGCGGAGAAACTCGGTCTGACGCCCATCGATGTCCTCGGACAGGTAACTGGACGTTCGGACCGCGCTCAATTTCAGCTGTTTCAGTCCTGCGATCAGGCCCCCCAGCACCTTGTCGAGGCGCTCCCACGCCAGCCAGGCCTGATAGCTCAATCTGGTCGACCGCTCGACCACGGCCCAGTACAGCGGCACGCCAATCATCGCCGCGCCGACGATCACGCCTGCTCCCACCGGCGAGAGCCAGCACATGTAGACCAGGAGGCTCGCGACCATCGCGAGGTTCGTCACCATGTTGACGAGGATGGGAGCCGCCGTCGCAATCGTCTGGACGTCGGCGGCGACGACCGCTTTCAGCCTTCCGGCTCCGATCATCTCGAGCTGGCGGTAGCGCGTATTCAGAATCGCCGAGACCAACGTCTTTCGAAGCCGCAGAATGACTGCGCTGCCAACACGGACCGAAGCTCTCGCGGCGGCGAGACGGCTGACGACCGATGCCGATGCGAGGGCCGCGAATGAGATGACCTCGGGCAGAGCAGCCGGCGCCTGGAGGCGAACATGCGCAAAGACGTAGGCAAACAGCGCGACGGTCGTGGCAGCCGCGACAATGCTGCACCCCGAGGCGACAGCGATAGGCCCGGGCACTAGGCGAAGTAGGAAAGAGACGAGATTGTTCTGCATGAGGATGACCTAGACCGGCTCGACGGCCAATCTCTCGGAGACGGGCTGGGCTCTCTCGAGCTCGGCCCGCAAGCGAGCCGCGATGTGGTCCGAGGCCGGATGCTGGATCATGGAGCCGTGATTGCCTGGGACGTAATGCACGTCAAAGCCGTTCAGCGACTTGGATCGCCAGAATTCCTCAGCCCTGGCGAAGTGATCCGGCGTCCTGACCGGATCTCCGTCCGGCTGGAACAGCAACAGCTTCCCGACATAGGGCGACACCACGTGCTGCTGGAGAGCATGCAGATTGGCCTGGAACACGGAGACCACATGCGCGAACTCTGCGTCCGTCATTTCGCTGGACAGCGACCTGTGGCGCTTGGCCAGACGCAGCACATAATCGGCCTTGGCAGCATCGGAGAGCCGCCAGAACGAATGCCATCGCGACGTCAGCCCGCGCTGTGGCGGAATTTCCAACACGCCCATGAATGTGAGCCACTCGGTGCGTTCGACCTGGCGCCTGTTGTGCCGCCACTCTCCGGTGGAGCTCGGCGGAACGGTATCGATCAGCGCCAGCACCCCGACCTGATGTCCGAGCTCGTTCAGCTTCCTGGCGATGGCAAAGGCGATCAGCCCGCCGGCGGACCAGCCGACGAGGTTGAACGGTCCCGTCTGCTGTATCTCAAGCATGCGGGCGACATGGTGATCCGCCATCTGGTCGATCGAGACCAGCGGATCCTGCTCGCCATGAAGACCAAGCGCCTTGATGCCGTAGACGGAATAGCCGGGCCCCAGCGACTTCGCGAGGTCGCGATAGCACAGGATGCCTCCCCCGATGGGATGAACACAGATGATCGGCGTCCCCTGCTCGCTCAACTGTATCGGAATGATGCAGGAGTAGTCGCGCCTGCCCGATCCCTGCATCTCGAACCCTTGTTTCGCCGCCCGCGCGACGGCGATGTGGGCGGCCATCACCCCAATCGTCGGCTTCTCCTCGAACAGGAGGCGCACCGGCAGATCGACGCCGAGCGCATGTCGGACTTGCGCGATCAAGCGCATCGCCAGCAGCGAATGGCCGCCGAGCTCAAAGAAATCGTCATGCACGCCGACGCCGTGTAGTCCGAGCAGGTCCGACCACAGCTTCGCGAGAATTTCCTCGGCGGCCGTGCGTGGAGCAGCTTCACCGGCGCTGTGCCGCCGTTGCGGTTGCGGCAGCGCGTCGCGGTCGAGCTTCCCGTTCGGCGAGAGCGGAAGCTGATCCAGAATGACGAAGGCCGAGGCTGCAGGCACCATGTAGTCTGGAACCCGTCGCTTGAGATGCGCGCTCAACGCCACCGGGTCGATGGTCTTCTCGTCACCGACGACATAGGCAACGAGCCGCCTGTCGCCGCTGCCGTCAGCCGGCGCCGTCACCACCGCCTGCGACACGTCGGCATGCTCGGCGAGCGCAGCCTCGATCTCGCCGAGCTCGATTCTGAAGCCGCGGATCTTCACCTGATGATCCAGGCGACCCAGATATTCCAGTTCGCCGTCCGTGCGACACCGGACGAGATCTCCCGTCCGGTACAACCGCTCGCCATCTCCGAACGGGCTCGGAACGAAGCGCTCCGCCGTCAGATCGGCACGGCCGAAATAGCCGCGAGCAAGTCCCACGCCGCCGATATACAACTCGCCGGCGACGCCGACGGGCACGAGCGCACCGTGATCATCCAGAACATGGAGCTGCATGTTCGAGATCGGACGGCCGATCGGCACGCTGACCGCATCCGCCCCCAGGCGGCACGCGAACGCGCTCACATCCACCGCAGCTTCGGTCGGTCCGTAGAGATTGTGCAGCTCGCTGCGCGAACGCCGCAGGAACCGCGTCTTCAGCTCTCCCCCGAGCGCCTCGCCGCTGCACATCACGGCACGCAGGCTGACACAGCGGGAGACATCCTCGGTCTCCAGGAACACCTGCAGCATCGACGGGACGAAGTGCGCGATGGTCACCGCCTCACGCTGGATCAGGGCCGCGAGATAGGAGGGATCCTGATGACCCTCGGGCCGGGCCACGACGAGCGGCACGCCCTCGATCAGCGGCCAGAAGAACTCCCACACTGACACGTCGAACGAAAACGGCGTCTTCTGCAGAACGCGGTCGCCGGGGCCGAGCCGGTAGGCCGCCTGCATCCACACCAGCCGGTTGACGATGCCGCCATGCGTGTTGGCGACCCCCTTGGGCCGCCCCGTGGATCCCGAGGTGTAGATGACATAAGCGAGATTGCCAGGACGGCTGCTGTCGACAGGAGCCTGCTGCGGCTCGGCCGCAATGGCGGACCATGCCGCGTCGATCTCCACCACGCGGCCGGCATGCGCGGGAAGCGACGCGGCAAGACGCTGCTGCGTCACGATGACGGGCGCGCCCGCGTTCTGCATCATGTAGCTCAACCGTTCCGCCGGATAGCCCGGGTCGAGCGGCAGATACGCCCCGCCCGCCTTCAGGATTCCGAGCAAGGCCACCACCATCTCCAGGCTGCGCTCGACGCACAGCCCCACCACGACCTCAGGCCCCACGCCAAGCCGACGCAAATGGTGCGCAAGCTGGTTGGAACGTATGTCCAGCTCCTGGTAGCTCAGCTGCTGGCCCTCGAACACCACGGCGAGGCCGTCAGGTGTCCGTGCGGCCTGCTCGGCAAACAGCTCGTGCAGGCATTTGTCCGCCGGATAGTCGGCCTTCGTCGCATTCCAGTCGATGATCAGCTGATGACGCTCCGCCTCGCTCAGCAGCGGAAGCTCCGACAAGCGGGCTTCCGGGGTCGACACGATGCCACCCAGCAGGATTTCGAAATGTTCCGCCAGCCGTTCGATGGTCGCGCGGTCGAACAGATCCGACGCATATTCAAACGTCCCGACCAAGCCGGCCTCGGTCTCGCGCATGAACAGCGTCAGATCGAACAGCGACGTGCGGTGCTCGCTGCCCAGCAGCCGAAGCGTCAGTACCGGCAGCTCGATCGCGTCCTGCGGCGTATTCTGCAGGCTGAAGCTGACCTGAAACACCGGCTGGCGGCTCAGGTCGCGGACCGGCTGCAACTCCTCGACCAGCTTCTCGAACGGAAGATCCTGGTGCGCATAGGCCCCGAGCGCCACCTCCTTCACCCGCCCGAGCAGCTCGATGAAGCTCGGATTCCCGGACAGGTCGGTGCGCATCGCGAGCGTGTTGACGAAGAACCCAATCAGTCCCTCCAGCTGGCGGTCGACGCGCCCGGCGATCGGCGAGCCCACGACGATGTCGGTCTGGCCGCTGTAGCGCGACAACAGAACCTGATGCGCGGCCAGCAGCACCATGTAGAGCGTCGCGCCCGAACGGCTCGACAGCGCCTTGAGCCCGTCCGACAGCGCACGCGACAGCGTGAACGGCACCATTCCGCCGGCAAAGCTCGCGACCGCGGGACGCGCACGGTTGGTCGGCAGCTCCAGCGCTGCCGGCGCTCCCGTCAGCCGCGTCTTCCAATAGGCAAGCTGGCGCTCCAGCGCCTCGCCCTGCAGCCAGGCCCGCTGCCACAGCGCATAGTCCGCATACTGCACCTGGGGATCAGCCAGCGGCGGCGCAGCGTTGGTGCGATAGGCCTCGTACAGCGCTGCGAGCTCTCGGACCAGCACGCCGATCGACCAGCCGTCCGACACGATGTGATGCATCGTCACCAGCACCACATGGTCCTGCGGCCCCAGCCGGATCAACCGTGCCCGGAACAGCGGTCCCCGCGACAGATCGAACGGCTGCACGGCCGCATCGCGGAGCAGACGATCGATCCTGAGCCGGCGCACCTCATCGTCTTCGAGTTCCGATAAATCGTCTCGGCCGAGCCTGAACACCGAGGGGGCGTCGATGATCTGCACCGCCTGCCCTTGCTCCGTCTCAAAGTGCGTCCGCATCGCCTCGTGACGCCGGACCACTTCGGCAAAGCTCCGCTCCAGCGCGATGGTGTCCAGGGTCCCCTCGAGCCGCACGGCAAACGGCAGATTGTAGGCCGCTCCCACCAGCCCGAGCTGATCCAGGAACCACAATCGCTCCTGCGCGTAGGACAGCACCAGCCGCTCCGGACGCGGCTGAACCTGCAGCGGCGGCAGCGCCACTCCGGCGCCACTGCGCAACGCGCTCTCGATCCGTCCCGCCAGATCGCTCAGTCGCGGCGCATCGAACATGGCCCGTAGCGGGAGATCGATCACGAACTCGTCGCGCAGCCGGGAAAGCGCCCGCATCGCCAGCAGCGAGTGGCCACCCAATGCAAAGAAGTCGTCATGCCGGCCAATACGGTCCAGCTTCAGCAGCTCGCACCAGATCTGCGCCAGCCGCTCCTCGACCTCGCCCAGCGGCGCAATGAAGGCGCGATGCCCAAACGCTGCCGATCCCGGCGCAGGCAGCGCCTTGCGGTCGAGCTTGCCGTTCGGCGTCTGCGGCAGAGCCGCCAGCTGCACATAGGCCGACGGGACCATGTAATCGGGAAGACGCCGCGACAGCTGCGCGCGCAGATCTTCTGCGCGCACCGCCGCCTCTCCCACCACATAGGCCACGAGCCGCGTGCCACCGCTACCGTTCTCCTGGGCCGTCACCACCGCCTGCGACACGCCGGCGTGCGCAAGGAGCGCCGCCTCGATCTCCCCAAGCTCAATCCGGAAGCCGCGGATCTTCACCTGGTGATCCAGCCGCCCGAGATAGTCCAGTTCGCCATCCGCTCGCCAGCGCACGAGATCACCCGTCCGGTACAGCCGCTCGCCATCCCCGAAGGGGCTCGGCACGAACCGCTCTGCTGTCAGGGCGGCGCGGCCGAAATAGCCCCGTGCCAGTCCTGCACCACCGATATACAGCTCACCCGCGACACCGACGGGCACCAGCTCGCCATGACCATCGAGGACATGAAGCTGCGTGTTCGCGATCGCATGCCCGATGCCGATCCGGCGCTCGGTCGTGATCCGGCTCAAGCTCGACCAGACCGTCGTCTCCGTCGGACCGTAGAGATTCCAGCTCGCGGATGATCCGTCCGCGAGTCGCGACGCCAGATCAGGTGGCAATGCCTCGCCGCCACAAAGCACCTTCAGCGAAGCGGACGGTCGCCAGCCGGCGTCGGTCAACAAGCGCCACGTCGCAGGGGTCGCCTGCAGCATCGTCGCCCCAATCACGGCAAGCCGCTCGCGCAGGCGTTCTCCGTCGGCGCTGAGCTCGCGGGGCAGCACCACCACGCGCGCCCCTGCGAGCAGCGGCAGGTAGATCTCCAGTCCTGCGATGTCGAACGAGATCGGCGTCACCGCCGCCACGACGTCCGATGCGTCGATGCCAGGACGCACGGCCATGTCCGTCAGGAAATTGATCAGCCCCGCATGCGCCACCATCACGCCCTTGGGCCGTCCGGTCGAGCCCGAGGTGTAGATGACGTAAGCGAGGTTGGCCGGCCGGCTGGTGTCGACCGGCGCCTGCTGCGGCCAAGCCGCGATAGCAGCCGCATCCGCATCGAGCTCCACCACCCGCCCTGCATGAGCGGGCAGCACGCCGGCCAGGTGCCGCTGCGTCACGATGACCGGCGCGCCCGCGTCATGCAGCATGTAGCTCAGCCGATCCGCCGGGTAGCCGGGGTCGAGCGGCAGATAGGCTCCGCCGGCCTTCAGGATTCCCAGCAGCGCCACCACCAGCTCCAGGCTGCGCTCGACGCAAAGCCCCACGACGACCTCGGGCCCCACGCCGAGCCCGCGCAGATGATGCGCCAGCTGGTTCGCGTGTGCGTCCAGCTCGCAGTAGCTCAGTTGCTCGCCCTCGAACGCCACCGCCACGGCGTCCGGCGTACGCGCAGCCTGCGCCGCGAACAGCTCGTGCAGACAGCGCTCAGGATAGGCCTTAGCCTTGCCCGCCCAATCCTCCAGCAGAAGGCGACGATCCGCGGCGCTCAGCACCTCGAGCCGTCTCATCGGCCTTTCCGGATGCTGTGCCAACGCATCCGCAAGCTCTGTCAGCGCCGTCTCCATCATCCTGCACAGCGGGGCCGCTCCTATCGACCTCATCGTCTGCGCCGTCAGGCCAAAGCCGTCTCCGGCGTCATCGACCGACAGCATCACGGGATAGTTCGTGCGTTCCTCTCCCCACAACAGCTCGATTCCGTCCCACGCCGGGTCGTTGGCCACGCCGCCGCTGTAGCGGTAGTTCAGCAGTGACGTGAACAGTGGGCCGGAACCTTTGATGCCGCAGCAGCGCTGCGCGAGTGCGAGCGAAGCATGCTCGTGACGGAGGAGCCGCCCCAACAGCGCATGGACATCGCGAACGCTCGCGGCTGCGCTCTTCTCTCCGATCGCAATCCGCACCGGGAGCGTGTTGATGAACATCCCCGCCGTCCGATCCGCTCCGGACATCCCGTGCAAACGTCCGAACAACACAGTCCCAAACACCGCATCACGCCCTCCCGACGTCCGCGACACCACAAGCCCCCACGCCAGGTGAAACAGGCTTGCAGCACTCACCCCGAGCTCACGCGCGTGGCCGCGCAGTCGTGCCGACAGGGCGGCGGGAAGCGCATGACGCGCGTCCTCGATGTCCGTACCGTCTCCCTGCACATTGACGAGGCCGAACGGTGCTGATGGCTCGGTCACGTCCGCCAACAGCTCGCGGAAGAACGTCTCGTGCTCCGCCGTGCTGACGCCGTGCAGCGCCTGCCCGATGAAGTTGCGGAACGGCACCGGCGCAGGCAGCTCCGCCTGCCGGCCCATCAGATGGGCATGAACCTCATACGTGAGCACCTCCAGGGTCGTATGATCCATGACCAGATGATGATAGGTCAGCAGCAGCAACCAGCGTCCATGCTGCCCGTCGTGGGCGACACAGCCCCGCAAGAGCGGCGCATGCCGTACATCGAGTCGTTGGCTGCGTCCGAAGCGGGACCGCAGCTGCAGAGCCGCATCGCCGCCCGGCTCATCGAGGACCACGTCTTCGACCGCAAGCCGCACGCGCCGCCACACCACCTGCACCGGCTGCGGCAATTGCTCCCACATCACGGACGTTCGCAGAATGTCGTGCCGACTGATGACGGCGTCCAATGCCGCGACGAAGCCGTCGAGCCGCGACCGCGTGTCGAACGCCAGCACGCTCGACAGCAGATACGCATCATGCTCCGCATCCATCATGTGATGGAAGAGGACGCCCTCCTGCAGCGGCGCGAGAGGATAGATGTCCTGAATGTTGGCCATGCCGCCGTCGACAGCCGAGGCAATCAGGTCGATCTCGCTCTGGCTCAGCTTCACCAGCGGCAGCATCGCCGGCGTGATCGCAGTGCAGCCCTCGGGAACTAGATTGGCGGGCACCTCGACAGATGGCACCTCGCTGCTGGCGGCGGCCGCTAGTCCGGCGAGGTCAGACGCACTGAACACGGCCCGGATATCCGCAACGAGGCCCGCTCGACGCATCCGCTCGATCAGCGTGATCGCCAGCAGCGAGTGGCCGCCGAGCGCGAAGAAGTCATCGTGGCGGCCGACACGCGCGACCTTCAGCAGCTCGCACCAGATCTGCGCCAGCCGCTCCTCCGTCTCGCCTCGCGGAGCTTCGTAGCGGTCATGCGGAAATGCTGCCGTTTCCGGTACGGGCAGCGCCTCGCGATCCAGCTTGCCGTTCGCCGTCAACGGCAGAGTAGCGAGCTGGACATAGGCCGAGGGCATCATGTAGTCGGGAAGACGGCGCGCAAGATGGGCTCGCAGATCTTCCGTGGCAACCTCCGCATGTCCCACGACATAGGCCACCAGCCGCTTGCCGCCTCGGCTATCGGCCTGGGCGGCGACGACCGCCTGCGAAACGCCGGCATGCTCGGTCAGCGCCGCCTCGATCTCGCCAAGCTCGATGCGGAAGCCGCGGATCTTCACCTGTTGATCGCGTCGCCCCAGATATTCGAGCACGCCATCCTTAAGCCACCGGGCCAGGTCGCCCGTGCGGTACAGCCGCTCGCCACAGCCGAACGGGCTCGGCACGAACCGCTCCGCCGTCAGGTCGGCGCGGCCGAAATAGCCGCGCGCGAGCCCTGCCCCGCCAATGTACAGCTCACCGGCGACGCCCGCGGGCACGAGCTCACCCTGGTCATCCAGAACGTACAGCTGGGTATTCGAGATCGGCCGCCCGATCGGCACGTTGACGGCCAGTCCAGGCCGCGGCGCGACCGCAAAACAGGCGCTGAAGGTGGTGCCTTCCGTGGGCCCGTAGCCATTGACGAGCTGGCAATCGGGCATCTCGTCGAGGACGCGTTGGACATGAGACGGCGAGAGCACGTCTCCGCCCGCCAGCAGATAGCGCAGCGGTCTGACGAGCTCGATGTCGTGCTCGATGACGGTGTGGAACAGTCCCGCCGTCAGCCAGAGAACCGTGACACGGGATTCCGCGATCACCCGCTTCAGCGTCGCGACCTCGACAAATCCCGCCGGGTAGACGATGAGCCTCGCTCCGTTTAACAACGGCATCCAGATTTCGAATGTCGAGGCATCGAAGGCGAGCGGCGCCAGATGCAGGAATACGTCGTCAACCCCGACGCTCACATAGTTCGCATTCTTGACCAATCGAACGATATTGGAATGGGTGACGGCGACGCCCTTGGGCCGTCCGGTCGAGCCCGAGGTGTAGATGACGTAAGCGAGGTTGGCTGGCCGGCTGGTGTCGACCGGCGCCTGCTGCGGCCAGGCCGCGATAGCAGCTGCTTCCGTATCGAGCTCCACCACGCGCGCTGCATGAGCGGGCAGCACGCCGGCCAGATGCCGCTGGGTCACGATGACCGGCGCGCCCGCGTCGTGCAGCATGTAGCTCAGCCGTTGCAATGGATAGCCCGGGTCGAGCGGCAGATAGGCGCCGCCGGCCTTCAGGATTCCGAGCAGCGCCACCACCAGCTCCAGGCTGCGCTCGACGCAAAGTCCGACCACGACCCCGGGGCCCACGCCGAGGCAGCGCAGATGATGCGCCAGCTGGTTCGAACGTGCGTCCAGCTCGCGGTAGCTCAGCTGCTCGCCCTCGAACCCCACCGCGACCGCGTCCGGCGTACGCGCGGCCTGCGCCATGAACAGCTCGTGCAGACAGTTCTCGGGATAGGACGTCGCCTGGCCCGCCCAATCCTCCAGCAGAACGCGACGATCAGCGGCGCTCAACACCGGCAATGATGACAGCCGGCGCTCCGGCGCCGCGACGATTCCTTCCAGCAGCACCTCGAGATGGTGCGCAAACCGCTCGACCGTCCCACGATCGAACAGATCGAGCGCATATTCCAGACGGCCCTGCAGGCGGCCGTCGGTCTCCCAGACGAACAAGGACAGATCGAACACCGACGTCCGCTGCTCGCCTGCGAGCGGACGAAACGTCAGCGCCGAGAGCTCGATCGCTTCCTGCGGCACGTTCTGCAGGCTGAAGCTCACCTGGAACACCGGCTGCCGGCTCAGGTCGCGGACCGGCTGCAGCTCCTCCACCAGTCTCTCGAACGGGAGGTCCTGATGGGCAAAGGCGCCGAGCGCCATCTCCTTCACCCGCGCCAGCAGCTCCATGAAGCTCGGATCATCCGACAGGTCGGTGCGCATCGCGAGCGTGTTGACGAAGAACCCGATCAGCCCCTCCAGCTGGCGGTCGATGCGTCCGGCGATCGGCGAGCCCACGACGATGTCGGTCTGGCCACTGTAGCGCGACAACAGGAGCTGATACGCGGCCAACAGTACCATGTAGAGCGTCGCGCCCGAACGACGCGACAGCGCCGTCAGTCCATCCGACAGCTCGCGAGACAGGGTGAACGGCACCATGCCGCCGGCAAAGCTCGCCACCGACGGACGCGGACGGTCTGTCGGCAACTCGAGCGCCGCTGGCGCTCCCTTCAGCCGTTCCTTCCAATATGCAAGCTGACGCTCCAGCGCGTCGCCCTGCAGCCAGGCCCGCTGCCAGAGCGCGTAGTCGGCATACTGGACCGGTAGCTCCGGCAGCGGCGATGATTTGCCCTGGCTGAACGCCTCGTAGATCGCCGCCACCTCGCGCGTGAGGACGCCGATCGACCAGCCATCCGAGACGATGTGATGCATCGTCGCCAGCACCACGTAATCCCTGGCTCCGAGCCGAATCAGCCTTGCCCTGAACACGGGGCCGCGTGTCAGCTCGAAGCGGTACGAGGCCTCCTCCTTTGCCAGACGTCGAATCTCAGCTTCCTGAGTGTTGACGCCAAGGTGCGACAGATCCAGCAGCTCAAGACGGAACGAGGCGGCCGCATCGATCACCTGCACGCCCTGCCCGTCCACCAGCTCGATATGCGTCCGTAATGCCTCGTGCCGTCGCACAACCTCCGCCAGGCTCTGCTCCAGCGCGGCAGCGTCAAGTTCGCCATCCAGACGGAGCGCGAAGGGCATGTTGTAGGCCGATCCCACAAGCCCGAGCTGATCCAGGAACCACAAGCGTTCCTGCGCATACGACATCGCCACGCGATCCGACGGCTCTCTGGCCGCCAGCTTTGGCCGGCTGGCCGCGGCGCGATGTGCGTAGGTCAGGAAGCTGATCACGCCTTCCTTGTTCGCGCGGAGTTCTGCCAGCTCGGCCTGCGACAAGCCGCCGGCAGGCGCCCGGTATTTGAGCTGCCCGTTGTCGAGCCAGATGCTCACGCCGTTCTTGCGCAGCGACGTCAGGAGAGCCTGGACCGTGCTCATACGATCCCCACCTCTTCGTCACGATCCTCCGAGCGTTGCGCGCTATCGGCTGCCCGAGGCTGGGCGGCCCAACGGACCGTATCGATCCAATCGGCCAGCCGAGCGAGAGTGGGCGCTTCGAACAGCGCGCGGAGCGGCACCTCAATCGCGAGCGCTTCGCGCAGCCGCGCCATCATCCGCATCGCCAGCAGCGAATGCCCGCCAAGCTCGAAGAAGTTGTCGTCGATTCCGATCCGATCCAGCTTTAGGATGTCGCACCAGATCGCCGCGAGCGTCTCCTCGACCGGCGTACGGGGCGCAACATAGGGGCGTGACGAGGCGCGCGGTCCCGGGGCCGGCAAGGCACGGCGGTCGAGCTTGCCGGTCGGCGTCAACGGGAAGGTCTCCATCGCCATGAAGGACGACGGGACCATGTAGTCGGGCAGGCTCCGCTTCAGATGATTGCGAAGCTTGTCGGCATCGAGTTGCCCGCCATTCTCCGCTCCGACAACATAGGCGACCAGGCGCTTGTCGCCCTCCTCCTCGTGCGCGACCACTGCAGCCTGCGCAACGGATTCATCGGCGAGCAGCGCCGCCTCGACCTCGCCGAGCTCGATCCGGAAGCCGCGGATCTTGACCTGATGGTCCGACCGGCCGAGGAATTCCAGATTGCCATCGGCGCACCACCGCACGCGATCGCCGGTCTGGTACAATCGCTCGCCGTCGCCGAACGGATTCGGCACGAACCGTTCCGCTGTGAGATCAGGGCGGCCGAGATAGCCCCGCGCAACACCGAAGCCCCCTACATATAATTCCCCGGCGACGCCGATAGGGACGGGACGAAGATCGGGATCGAGGACAAAGACCTTCATGTTCAGAATCGGTCGGCCGATGGGAATGGCCGCAGGCATCGGCGTCCCGACGACATAGGACGACGCATCGGCGGAGACTTCGGACGAGCCGTAGATGTTGACGAAGCGGCAGTCCGGCAACGCCTCCGTCAGGCGGACCATCAGGTCCCTGCTCAGGGCCTCCCCGCTCAGCGTGCAGCTTCGCAAGCCCGATAGTTGGGCTCTTGTCGCCGCATCGGACACAAGCGCGAACGCCAAGGACGGCACCATCACGACGCGCGTCACCCCTTGTCCGGCCATCATCGCGACGAGCTCCGTCGGCCGCCGGCCTGCAGCGTCGCGCGCGATGACCAGGCGAAGACCTCGGCAGAGCGGTCCGAGGCTTTCGAAGATCGAGTCCACAAAGCCGATCGAGGTCTTCTGGCAGCAGACATCATCGTCGTCGAACGCCGCGATGCCTTCCTGCGCCACGATCCGGTTCACCATCCCTTCGTGCAGTCCGCACACCCCCTTTGGCCGACCTGTGGAGCCCGAGGTGTAAATGACGTAGGCAAGGTTCGCAGGAACGGCGCTGGTCTCCGGCGGGGTCGCGGGCTGACGCGCGATATCCTCCCAATCCGCATCGATCCGCAACATGGAGCCGGAGTGGGCGGGCAAGTGCGGCACCAGATGCGCCATGGTGACCACGAGCGGCGCTTTCGCATCGTTCAGCATGTAGGCCAGCCGGTCGGCCGGATAGGACGGATCCAGCGGGAGATAGGCGCCGCCCGCCTTGAGGATGCCCAGCAGCGCGATCATCATTTCGAGGCTGCGCCCGATACACAGCCCGACCACCAACTCCGGTCCCACCCCGAGATGACGCAGATGGTGCGCCAGACGGTTCGCGCGGCGGTCGAGCTCCGCATAGCTCAGCTGTCGATCGTCGTCGACGAGAGCAATCGCATCAGGTGTTCGCCCCGCCTGCGCTTCGAACAGCTGATGCAGGCACTTGTCCGAAGGATCATTCGCCGCGGTCGCATTCCATTCCACAACCAGCCGATGATGCTCTACCTCGCTCAACAACGGCAGCGCCGATAGGCGTGCGTCCGGCGTCGCCACGATGCCTTCCAGCAGTCGCGCGAAGTGGTCCGCCAGCCGCTCGATCGTCGTGCGGTCGAACAGATCCGATGCATATTCGAACGTCCCGATCAGCCCCGCGTCGGTCTCGCGCATGAACAGCGTCAGGTCGAACAACGAAGTCCGGTGCTCACCGCTGAGCATTCGAAGCGTCAATGCAGGCAGCTCGACGGCTTCACGCGGCGTGTTCTGCAGGCTGAAGCAGACCTGAAACACCGGTTGACGGCTAAGATCCCGCGCCGGCTGCAACTCCTCGACGAGCTTCTCAAACGGCAGATCCTGATGCGCATAGGCGCCCAGCGCCACATCCCTCACGCGCTTCAACAGCTGCACGAAGATCGGATCCCCCGACAGGTCCGTCCGCATTGCCAGCGTGTTAACGAAGAATCCGATCAGCCCTTCCAGCTCGGGACGCCGGCGGCCGGCGATCGGCGTGCCGACCACAATGTCATCCTGACCGCTGTAGCGCTTCAGCAACAGCTGATACGCGGCCAGCAAGAGCATATACAGCGTCACGCCTTCGCGACGCGCGAGCGCCGCGAGCTTTCCCGACAGCTCGCCTGGGAGCGCGAAGTCAACCGCACCACCGGCGAAGCTGGCGACCGCCGCCCGCGGCCGGTCGGCCGGCAAGTCCAAGGCGGGCGACGCTCCCTGCAGCTGGCGCTTCCAATAGCCGATCTGCTGCTGCAACACCTCTCCCTGCAACCAGCTCCGCTGCCACAACGCATAGTCCGCATACTGGACCGGAAGCTCCGCCAGCGGCGATGGATCGCCGAGGCTGAATGCCTGATACAACGCCGCCACCTCGCGCGTCAGAACGCCGATCGACCAGCCATCCGACACGATGTGATGCATCGTCGTCAGCAGCACGTGGTCGCTGGCTCCGAGACGGATCAGCGTCGCCCGGAACAACGGCCTGCGCGTCAGCGCGAAGCGATGCGAGACTTCGTCCTGCACCAGGCGG
Organism: Bradyrhizobium sp. SZCCHNS1022; assembly: GCF_032484835.1. Taxonomy (NCBI): domain Bacteria; kingdom Pseudomonadati; phylum Pseudomonadota; class Alphaproteobacteria; order Hyphomicrobiales; family Nitrobacteraceae; genus Bradyrhizobium; species Bradyrhizobium sp. SZCCHNS1022. The sequence continues at coordinate 84,000 of NZ_JAUETT010000005.1, forward strand.
CGAACCTCGGCCTGCTGTGCGTCGACGCCAAGCCCCGACAGGTCCCGCTTGGCAAGACAAAACGAGCCAGCAGCGTCGATCACCTGCACGCCCTGCCCATCCAGTGCCTCGAAATGCGTCCGCAACGCCTCGTGGCGCCGCACCAGCTCCGACAGACTCCGCTCCAACGCGACTACATCGAGCTCACCCTCGAGTCTGAGCGCGAACGGCATGTTGTAGGCTGCTCCCACCAGACCAAGCTGGTCCAGGAACCACAGCCGCTCCTGCGCATAGGACATCGCCGGCCGGTCCGGGCGGTCCGGGAGCCGGAGCAACGGCGGCAACACGGCTACCGCTCCGCCGAGCTGCTCCGCCTCGATCCGTGCTGCCAGATCCCTGATCGTCGGCGCTTCGAACAATGCGCGCAGCGGCAACTCGACCTGCAGCGCATCCCGCAGCCGGGCCATCACGCGCGTTGCCAGCAGCGAATGCCCGCCGAGCTCGAAGAAGTTCTCGTCGATCCCGATCCGATCGCGTCTCAAGACCTCGCACCAGATCGCCGCCAGCATTTCCTCGGCCGGGTTGCGAGGCGCCGAATAGGATTCGGTGAGGCGTTGCAGGTCCGGCATCGGCAATGCGCGGCGGTCGAGCTTGCCGTGTGCCGTTCGCGGCAATTGCTCGAGCTGCACAATGGCCGAGGGTACCATGTGCGGAGGCAGCCGAACGGAGAGATGCCGGCGGAGCTCGGCGCCATCCGCGCGGCCTCCATCATGCAGCACCACGTAGCCGATCAGGGTCTTCTCGTGGCCAAGGGCGCGCGCCACCGTGACGGCCTGCCGAACCGCGGGATGCGTCAGCAGCGCCGCGGTGACCTCCTCAGGCTCGATGCGGTAACCTCGGATCTTGACCTGATCGTCACCCCGCCCGAGGAACTCGATGCTTCCGTCTGAAAGAAAACGGGCGCGATCGCCGGTGCGATACAGCCTGCGCCCGGAATCGGAAAACGGATCTGGAATGAAGCTGCTGGCCGTCAGGTCCGCGCGACCGAGATATCCGCGCGCCACTTGGGCGCCACCAATATACAGGTCGCCAACCACTCCGATCGGAGCCGGATCGAGATTCCCGTCCAAAATGAAGGACTGGGTGTTGGCGAGCGGCCGCCCAATCGGAACGCACTCGGTGGTGCCGCGCTGGATACAGCCATCGACACTCTGGACGGTGACCCCGACCGTCGTCTCTGTCGGCCCGTAGTGATTGAAGATCCGGCAGCCGGGCGCCGCGGCTCTGAGTCTCTCGACCCATTCCCACCGACTGACGTCGCCGCCGACGATCAGAACCTTCCTTGGCAGCAACTCGCTGCTCCCTGCGGCGTCCAGCAGCGAATGCAGATGCGGAGGCGCGATCTTGAGACAATCGATCGGGCTCTTCCTGACGTAGTTCGACAGATATTGCGCGTCCAGCGTCTCCTCATAGCCGACGAGATGCAGCGTTCCGCCGCTCAGCAGCGATGGGTACAGCACCGTTACCGAGGAATCGACGGTCAATGGCTGCAGCATCATGTAGCTGGATGTCTCTGCCAGCCCCGCGGCCTCCACGACCGCCGACACGTAATTCGTCACATGTCGATGCTCGAGGACGACTCCTTTCGGTCGACCGGTCGATCCGGACGTATAGAGCAGATAGGCCATGTTGCCCGGCTGCACGCCGCTGCACGGGGAGCGGTCGAGCAGATCGTCGGCATCCGCAAGGTCGGCGTCGACAGCAACCACCCGACGGCCTTCTCTCGCAAACCGCGCCGCGAATGCCGACCGTGTCGCCACGACTGTGGCGGCTGCATCGTCCAGCATGACGTCCAGCCGGTCATCCGGATAACTCAGATCAAGCGGCAGATAGGCCCCGCCCGCCTTGAGAATCCCGAGCAGCGCGACGGTCATCTCGACGCTGCGTTCGAGGCCGAGCCCAACGACCATTTCGGGCCCGACCCCGAGCCGGCGCAGATGGTGCGCCAGCTGGTTCGAACGACGGTCCAGCTCGCGATAGCTCAGCGATGCATCGCCACACACGACCGCCGTCGTCTCCGGCGTCCGGCTCGCCTGGATCCGGAACAACTCATGCAAGCATTTGTCGGCCGGATATGCTGACGTCGTCGCGTTCCATTCCACGATCAGCCGATGGCGCTCGTCCTCGCCAAGCAGGGGCAAATCCGACAAACGTGCCTCGGGCCGCGCCACCACAGCCTCGAGCAGCACCTGAAAATGCTCGACGAGCCGCTCGATCGTCGTTGCTTCGAACAGGTCCTTGGCATACTCGACATGCCCCTCGAGCCGGTCGCCGCGCTCGTAAAAGTAGACAGCGAGCTCATGCTTGGCTCTCGGCATGTTGCTGCGGATCCACCGCGCCCTGATGCCGGCGAATGTCAGCAGCCTCTGCGGCAGGTTCTCCAGTGAGAACACCGTCTGAAACATCGCGGAACGGTTGAGATCGCGGACGGGGTTCAGCTCCTTCACCAGCCGTTCGAACGGCACATCCTGATGCGCATAGGCCCCGATCGCCACCTGCTTGACGCGCTTCAGCAGCTCCAGAAACGGCGGATCACCCGACAAATCCGTCCTCAATACGATTGTATTGACGAACAGACCGATCATTCCCTGGAATTCAGCGCGGGATCGCCCGGCCGTTGGCGAACCCACGACGATGTCGTCCTGCCCGCTATAGCGCTGCAGCAGGACCTGATAGGCGGCGAGAAGCAGCATGTACAGCGTCGCCCCTTCGCGCCGCGCGAGCTCGAACAGCTGACGCGACAGGCCCGCCGATAACGCGACGTTGATCGTGCCGGCGTTGAAGCTCGCCATCTTGGGCCGGACACGGTCGACCGGCAGATCCAGTGCGACAGGTGCGCCCGCGAGCCTCTCCTTCCAATAGCCGACCTGCTTGTCCAGGACGCGGTCCTGCGCCGCCTCACGTTGCCAGATCGCGTAATCACCGTACTGGATCGGCAGCTCGGGCAGCGGCGATGCGTGGCCCTGGCTATAGGCCTCGTACAGCGCGCTGACCTCATCAATGAGAAGCGCAATCGACCAGCCATCGCAGACGACATGATGCATGGTCACGAGCACGACATGGTCGGCATCATCGACGCGAACCAACTTTGCCCGAAACAGCGGCCCGCGCCGGAGATCGAACGGCCGCGCAAGCTCCTCATCGGCGAGGCGCATGATCTCCGCCTCCCTGAGCTCCGGCGGGAGGGCGGAGATGTCGATCCGTTCCAACCGGAAGCCGCCGGGGGAATCAACCACCAGAACCGGCTGGTCGTCCTTCACGTCCAGGCGGCTCCGCAGAACCTCGTGACGCCGCACAATCTCCAACAGACTCCGCTCGAGCACGGCCGTATCCAGCACCCCTTCCAGCCGAACCTCGAACGGCAGGTTGTAGGCGGCGCCGGCAAATCCGAGCAGGTCCAGGAACCAGAGGGACTCCTGAGCGTAGGACACGGGAGAGCCAGCAGCGGCGCGCCTCACCGGGATCGGCGCAGCCGCGCCTCTCGCTCCCTTGATACGCTCTTCGAGAAGCATCTGCTGGCGCGCCGACAATCGCTTGCGGCGCGTCGCAGGATCCATCGTCTCCATGACCACTCTCCAAGAACAACAGCTCGTCGGTCAAACAGTTTGTCAGGCCGGTCGAAGCCGGCGCCGACTATGCGTCCTCGAGGGCGTCGATCTCGTCGATCAGCTTGTTCTCGATGACCCGTGCGATGCCTGCGACCGTACCGCCCTCGAACAGGTCTCGGGGCATCAGCTCGATCTGGAATCGGCTGATGAGCTTCGGGATCATCTGCATCGCCAGCAGCGAGTCGCCGCCGAGTTCGAAGAAATCGTCCTCGGTGCCGACGCGGTCGAGGTTCAAGGCGGTCGCCCAGAATTCAGCGATCACTTGCTCGATCTCGTTGCTCGGCTCCATGAATCTGGCGCTGATGTCCGGCCGCACGCGGCGCTGCCCTGTCTCCTTCCGACCGCCATCAGGGGCATCGCGGGCCGGCTCTTCCGCGGGCCCGCTCATTGCTCCCTCAGCCGACAAATGACCGAGCTTCCTGCTGAGATTTTTCGACACAACGACCTGGGACAGGCCGCTTTGCAGGATCCGCATCAAGGCGTCGATCGCCTCGTCGGTCGCGAGGCCGTCGCGCAAACGAAGACTGCCCGAGCCCTTGAAGTCCTGCGCCAGGCGGGCCGCGATCCCGATCTCGCTCCAGATGTCCCAGTCGATCGACACGATCTTCGGCGGGCGCTTCGCGGCACGGCGGCTGACGGCGAATGCGTCCAGGAACGCATTGCCGGCCACATAGTCGACCATGCCGACTCCGCCGGCCACGGCACTGAGCGACGAGAACAGCACGACGAAATCCAGCGGCTCGTCGCGGAGCAGCTCGTCAAGGATCAGCGTCCCTGCGATCTTGGGCAACAGCACGGTGAGCGCGTCCTCCCTCGTTCGCGAGACGATGATGTCGCGGCCAGGCAGGCCGGCCGCGTGGAACACGCCATTGATCTGGCCGCACGCCCTGCGCGCGTCGTCAACGACGGCGCGCATGGCATTGCGATCGGCGACATCCGCCGTCCCGACGATGACGACTGCCCCCTTCGCCTCGATCTGACGGATGCGGGCCAGGATCTGCTCCACCCGCGAGTCGCCGTCAGGACTTGCCAGACAGTTGTCCCACTCCGCGCGCGGCGGCAATCTCGTGCGGCCGGTCAGGACGAGGCTGCCGGCCCCCATCTCCGCGAGCGCAGACGCCACCGCGAGGCCGAGGTCGCCCAGCCCTCCCGTGATCAGATATGCGCCGCCTGGGCGAATGATGGGCTTGACCTGGTCCGGCGCCTTCAGCGCGATCTTTTCGAACGCGGTGGTCCACGTCCGATCCTGTCGGTAGGCAAGCAGCGTCGGCGTGTCGTCGGCCGCGACATCTCCGACCAACCTGCCAACGAGATCCTCGTCCTGGTCTCCCGGCAACCTGCAGCTCTCCGGAAGGTCGAAGTAGAGACAGGAGATGTATTTGTGCTCGATCGGAGCAACCAGCCAAGGCCCACGCAGGATCGCCGCAGTGGGATCGACGATCTCACCACCGACCACGTCGACGCTTCGCGTTGCGGCGATCGCGATACGCGTCCGTCGTCCCGACTGGGTCCGGTCGATCCACTGAACCAGATACATCAAGCCGAAGAAATCCGTGTCGAGGACCGGGTCGATATTGTCGAGGTCGATACGCGGCGCATCGAGGGACCAGAGATAGACAACACGTTCTGGCGCGAACGACCGCCCTTCGAGTTCGCCGAACAGCTTCGCGAATTGGTCCGGGGTGACGCCCGACAGGGATACCTCGTTGCCAGAAACACCGAAGTCGCGGCCGCGCCTGACGACCACGACGTTTGCTCCGCGCCGGTTCAGATGGTCGACCACCGCGCCGCTCAGCCCGTTGGCGCCGGCCAGCACCAGCCAGTTCTGGCCGTCGAGCTGAACGTCGGCTGCCGAACGCCCTGCCGCGCTCGTGGATCGCCAATACGGGGCCAGGATGAAATCAGGCGCCTGGGATCGCGGTTCGGCCGGCCGCCGGACGTCCGCACGCGCTGGCCGGTCAGACCCCAGAGTGATCCTGTGCAGGATCTCCTCACCTTCGAATGGGTAGTTCGGCAACGACACCTTGACCCGTCGTTCATCGCGATATTGCGCGTCCCAGTGGATCGCGCATCCCGACATCCAGGCCTCGCCGAGCGCCTGGTTGAGAGATCTCACCTCTCCGGCGAGATCATCCGGACTCGGCATCGAGCTCAGGATCGCGGCACCGTCGGACTCGCGCAGGTTCTGGCGCGCCAGGCTCCAGAGCGCACGGCCGGGTCCGACCTCGATCAGCGCGCCCGGTTTGTTGTCCAGGATCGTCCGCACGCCTTCAGAAAACCGCACGGGCGCTCGCAGTTGCTCTCCCCAATATGCGGGATTGGTCGCCTGCTCCGCCGTGATCCACGTTCCGCTGACATTGGACACGTAGGGAATCCTCGGCGCACGGAGCGTGATCCCGCTCATGACCTCGACGAGCGGCTTCACCGCTCCGCTCATCATGGCCGAATGGAACGCATGCGAGGTGTGGAGCGCCGAGCACATGACGGCCCGCTCACGCAGCTTGGCCTCGAGCTCGGCGATCGCAGCTGCAGGCCCCGACACGACAACGGCCCCCGGCGCATTGATCGCGGCGACCGAAACATCGTCTCCCAACAGCGGCAGGACCTCGTCGAACGCCATCGGCACGACGAGCATCTTTCCAGCGGGCTGCTGCTGCATCAGGCGCCCGCGCAGCGCGACGGCCTTCAGCGCATCCTCAAGCGTCAACACCCCGGCGATGCAGGCCGCGGCAAACTCCCCGACGCTGTGCCCGATCATGCCGGCCGGCTCGACCCCGCGCGAGCGCCACAGCGCCGCCATCGCATAGCTGACCGAGAAAATGGCCGGCTGTGCGAACTCGGTCGACGTCAACCTTGCAACGGCGTCATCACTGGCCCCATTGCGCAGAAATACGATTTCGCGCAGATCCGTCTCGATGTGCCGCTTCAGACCGTTGGCGCAGTCGTCGAACGCCGAGCGGTAGGCCGGCTCCTCAAGATAGAGCGCCCGCCCCATGTCCAGCCGCTGCGTGCCCTGCCCCGGAAACATGAAGTACGCCGGGCAGTTGTCGCTGGAGGCCACCGCGCGTGCCGATGACGAACGCAAGGCGTCGACGGCCGAGACGCGGTCCTGGCACACGATGGCCCTTCGGATCCTGTGCAGCGGACGTCCCGTGGCGAGCGTGTGCGCGACGTCGGCAATCTCGACCTCCGGCTCTGCCGACATGTGGTCCTGCAGGCGATCCGCAAGACGCGTCAGCGCCTGCTCGCTCTTTGCCGATATGGGCAGCACGTGCCAGGTCTTGCGGGACGAGATCGGCCGCCGGAGCGGCGCCTCCTCGACGACGAGATGCGCATTGGTGCCGCCGATCCCGAAGGCGTTGACCCCGGCCAGCCGCGGCTTCTCGGAGCGCGGCCAGTCTCGCAGCGAGTTGACCACGAAAAACGGCGTCTGCTCGAAATCGATCTGCGGGTTCGGCGCCTCGTAGTTGATGCTCGGGGGCAAGCATTCGTTCTCGAGCGCCAGGATGACCTTGATGAGCCCGGCAACGCCGGCTGCCGTGTTGAGATGTCCCAGGTTGGACTTGACCGAGCCGAGACCGCAGAAGCCGGTGTTCGCGCTCGAATTGCGGAACGCACGGGTGAGCGAAGCGACTTCGATCGGGTCTCCGAGCGACGTCCCGGTGCCATGAGCCTCGACATAGCTGATCGCCGACGCGGGCACGCCCGCGACCGCATGCGCCTCCACGACGACCGACGCCTGACCTTCCAGACTCGGCGCCGCAAATCCCACCTTCGACGAGCCATCATTGTTGATGGCCGATCCACGGATGATGGCCCTGATATTGTCGCCATCGGCCAGTGCACGATCCAGCCGCTTCAACACGACGATGCCGACGCCGTCGCCAAACACGGTGCCGTTGGCACGATGGTCAAACGGCCGGCAATGCCCGTCCGCCGACGTCATGCCAGGAGACACCATATAGCCGAGCTTCATGAAGCTGCCCGGCGTGGCCGAAACGCCGCCTGCGAGCGCCGCCTCGCACTCTCCCGAGAGCAGGCTCTGACAGGCCAGATGGACGGCGACGAGCGAGGTGGAGCATGCGGTCTGCACACTCAGACTCGGTCCCCGCAAATCGAGCTTGTATGAGACGCGGGTCGACAAATAGTCCTTGTCGCCCCCGAGGAAGAACATCAGATCGGTCTCGAGCGACTCGAAGATGTCCTCGACGGATCCATGGGCTCCCGACAGCAGCCGGTTGCGAAGCGCGAGAAACTGATAGGCGTTCGGATTGACGCCGCCGAACACGCCGATATTGCCGTCGTAGCGCTTCGGATCGCACCCGGCATCCTCCAGGGCATGCACGGCGCATTCGAGGAAGATCCGGTGCTGGGGATCGATATATTCGACCTCCTTCGCACTGATGTTGAAGTAGCGGGCATCGAACAGCGTTGCTCCCTCGATCGCGGGGAATGCCCTGACGTAGTTGGGATCGGCGACCCTGTCCGCACTCAGGCCGGCTTCCTTGAGATCCTTCTCCGACACCTGCCTGATCGACTCGATCCCCTGCGTCAGGTTCGACCAATAGGTCGTGAGATCGGGCGCGCCGGGAAATCTTCCAGCCATGCCGATCACGGCGATGCTGTGTTCGTGGGCGTCCACCATCCTCTTCTCCCATTTTCCCCGGCCGATCCCGTCAATCGACCCAAATATCTAAGCCTCGACAAACACCTTCTTGTGCGCTCCTCCAAGATAGGCATGGAGAAGGACGTGCTGCGGGCCGAGCTGGAACTGCGGTCGATAGGGGGCGAAATCGACTCCTCCCAGATGAGCTAGGCCGATGCCGCAGTCAGGCGCGGCATCGTCGAGCAGCTGGCACATCATCCCTGCTTCAAGGAACGCAAACCGGAGGCTCTCACCGCCATAAACCGGAGCGATCGCATCCTGGTCGCAGATCAGGAACAGCGAAAACGACGCTCGCTTGAACACCGGGCGATTAATCGGAAGGTGCAACTCTGATGCCGACGGTTCATCCGGACTGATCAGCTCCAGGGCATGGCGATCGGGGTTGTAGTAGTAGCTTCCGTTTGCGATCCCCTCGACGCCTCTGGCCTCGGTCAACCGGTGAACGGCGACATAGAGCTGTACGGGATACAGCCCGCCCGCGGAGGCGTACCGATATTTGACCTTGTCCGCCGTGCCCCTGCTGCGAAGATGACACAAGAGGTCCGCGAGCGCGGCGGCATCGACCGGCGCATCCTCGAAGTCGCGCGCGCTGCTGCGGCGCCGCAGCACCGCATCATCCGGACCTCCGCCGGACAGCGCGACCGAGGACAGGACGCCCCCCGAACGAATTCCCGGCCGCCGGCTCTTGAACTCCCCGCGCGCGACCTCCGACTGCAGCGACGGGACAATCGGGTCGCGTTCGACGTGAGCCCGCCAGGAGTGGAGCGTCTGATAGATCCGCGTCAGGACCTGCCAGCTGTCCTCATGCTCGTCGGCGACCGACTGGGTCGGCAACTGGTCAGATCCCCGCCGCGCGAGTCGTCTCCTGCGGTTTTCACCGCGGAACTGGCTCCGGTCGAGATTGCCGCCGGCGTCGGCGTTGCGGAAGAACTGTGCGAGCGTCGCGATCGTCGGCCGCTCGAAGAAGATCGCGGCCGGAACATCGCGCTCGAACTTGGTCTGGAGAATTCTTCGGATCCGCATCAGCGAGATCGACTGGCCGCCAATCTCGAAGAAATTATCATGAAGGCCGGGGCTCTCGATGACGAGCACTTCGGCCCATACACCGGAGATGAAGCGTTCAATCTCGTCGCTCGGAGCCTCGGTCCCCTTGCCGGCGGACGGTGATGGAAGGACTTGAGGAAGCGCCATGCGGTCGACCTTTCCGTTCGACGAAAGCGGGAGCCTGTCCATGCGGACGAAAACGCTGGGGATCATGTAGTCGGGAATGCGATCCGCCAGCTGATCCCGCAGTGCCTCAACGTCGAATTCCGGCGGTGAAACAACATAAGCGACGAGGCGCTTTGCGCCGAACCGCTCCCCGACCATCACGACCACAGCGGCCCGCACCCCGGGACGTTCGAGCAGCGCCTGCTCGATCTCGGACAGCTCGATCCGATACCCCTGCACCTTCACCTGCTGATCGCGCCGGCCGAGGAATTCGATCTCGCCATCCGGCCGGTAGCGGGCGCGATCGCCCGTGCGGTACAAGCGCCGTCCGGTTTGAGGATGAACGAAGAAGCTCCGAGCGGTTCGCTCGGCGTCCCGCCAATATTCCCGCGCAAGCCCGAGGCCGCCGATATAGAGGTCGCCTTCGACCCAGTCGGGACACGGCGCGAGATCGTCATTGAGGATCTCGTAGAACTGGTTGGTCAGCGGATAGCCGTAGGGAATGCTGCTCCAATCCGACTCGATCGCGTCCACCCATTTGTAGTTCGACCAGATCGCCGCCTCGGTCGCACCGCCCATCGCCAGCACACCGAGCCCTTGCGCAACACGCCGTGCCTTGGCGGGCAGGCCAAGCGGAATCCAGTCGCCGCTCAGCATCGCGATCCGCAGGCTCGGAAGCGGCACCTGCGCCTCGATCGCCTCTTCAACCAGAAGATCGAACAGCGCCGGAACCGAATTCCAGACAGTCACGTTCCAGCGCCTGACCGCCGATGTCCATTTCCCCTGATCCGCGGTTTCTGCCCGGCCCGGAACGACGATCGCAGCGCCCGCCGACAGCGGCCCGAAAATGTCGTAGACTGAGAGATCGAAGCTCAGCGAGGAGAGCGCATACACCCGGTCGCTGGCGCCAAGCCGGCACCGTTCATTGACGTCGAGGACGGTGTTGACGACTGCCTCATGGGCGATGACCACTCCCTTCGGATGGCCCGTCGAACCGGAGGTGTAGATCACATAGGCGATGTCGGATGGATCGATCTCCGGCAGCCGTTGGTTCAACGCGACAACGTCGTCACTTTCCTTCATCACGACGACGCACGTTACGCCCGCCGGCCAGCCGGTCGCCTCGGCCAGCCACGGCTGCGTGAGGGCGATCCTGACCTCCCCGTTGCTGAGCATGAATTGGAGGCGCGCATCCGGGAGCCGCGCGTCAATCGGAAGGTAGGCGCCTCCCGCCCGCAGCACGGCGAGGACCGCGACGACCTGCTCCCACCCCTTGTCCATCACGACGGCGACGAGCCGGTTCGGGCCCGCTCCCATCGCCACGAGCCGGCTGGCTAAAAGGCGAGACTGGCGCTCGAGCTCGGCGTAGCTCATCTCGCAATCATCCGCCAACAGCGCCGGCGCCTGCGGCGTCGACTTGGCGCGCGCGAGAAACTCGTGATGCAAGGCGCGCGGCAGAACCGCCCTCGAGGTGGCGTTGACCCGCAGCCGGACCGCCGCCTGCTCGCCGGGCAGCTCCGGACGACAGGCATCCTGCCAACGGCGAGCATCTGCGGCGAGGTTGTTCAGCGATCTCAGATAGCTCTCGAACATCGCCTCCAGGAGGCCATCCGGCAATAGCGCGAACACCGCATCCCAGGCGACGTGCAGCCCATCCCTGCTTTCCGAGACCTGGCAGTCGAGAATGACTTGGGGGGTCTGCGTCAGATTGAAGCTCACTTCCGACGCGCCGAGCAACTCCTTCACCTCGCCGTCCGGCTCGCCGGCGCCCAGCAGGCTCGTGAACACGATCGGCATCAGGACGGGTTTCCCGGCCTGCTGCGACAACAAACGCAGAACCTGAACGCCGCTGATGGCGCTATGATCGAGATCTTGCCAGAGCCGGTCCTGCACACGCCGCGCCCGCGACGCGAACGACGTGGCGGACGCGAGATCGACGTCCAGCAGCGTCATCGACGTGAAGTCGCCGATCACGTCAGCGATAGCTGGATGCAGCGGCTTGCGATCGAACAGGATCAGATTGAGGGCGAACCGCGACAGGCCGCTGAACTGCGCCAGCACATCGGCGAATCTGGTCAGCAGGACGACCGCCGGCGTCACGCCCGACTGCTTGGCTTGGCGCTGCAGCTCCTGCCATGCGCTCGCCGTCACCGTCCTGGACATCCGTTTGAACTCCGGCCGATCGATGCGCCGGATGTCCTGCGTGAGTGGCAGCGCCGGAGCCGGCGGAAAATCCGCCAGCCGCTGTTCCCAATAATGTCGCGCGCGCTCCACGGCAGCAGCTCCGGCGCCTTGGCGCGCCAGGACATAGTCGCGGAAAGCGCAGGCCGGCCGCACAATTTGCCTCGCCGGATCCTGGTAGAACTCCTTGAGGTCTCGATTGAAGATCGAGAAGCTCCACGCATCTCCGATCAGGATGTCGAAGCTGACGAAGACACGGGTCCTGCCTCCCGGCAACACGGCTGCCCGGATTTCGAACAGCGGCCATTGAGAGACGTCGAACACCTGGTGGGACATTCGCCCACGCAAGGCGGACATGCGCCCCGCCGCCTCATCGGGCGACAGGTTACGCAGATCGTCGATCCGCACCTGAAAGGGCGGGACCTCCGGCATAACCTGCTGCTCTCCTGAGGAGAGGATGACCGCGCGCAGCATGTCATGTCGTTCGATGACCGATCTGACTGCCTGCTCGAACCGCCGAAGGTCGAGCTCGGCAGCATCGAACTCGTAGTAGCTGTGAGCGCCGATATTGCCGAGCGGGAATGCGCTGCCGCGGCCGGCCCAATAGGCCTGCTGGATATCCGTCAGCTGGAAAGGTCGAAACCGGGCGTCCTCATCCGGAACCAGGAGCGTCGTCGGATCTGCGACGGCCGCCTGTCCCGCCAGTTGGTCGATATGCTGCGCCAGCCTTTCGATGGTGGGCGCTTCGAACAGCTGGCGGAGCGACAGGTCTACTCCCATCTCCGATCGAATCCGTTCGACGAGGCGAAGGGCCTGCAGCGAATGGCCGCCGAGCTGAAAGAAGTTGTCGCGGATGCCGGGCGCGCTCCGGTGCAGCACATGAGCCCAGATCTTCGCCAGCGTTCGTTCAGTCGCGGTGCGCGCGACCACCGGCGCGGCGGAGCTCTCAGTGACGGCAGCGACATGGCTCGACAGCCTTCGCCTGTCGACCTTGCCATTTGCCGTGAGCGGCAGCCGGTCCAGGACCACGATCTCCCGCGGCATCATGTGCGGCAGCAGGCGAAGCGCGAGCCGATCCTGCAGCTCGCCACGCTTCAAGCGAAGATCGCAGACATCCTGCAGCCGCTTGATGTGGTGGAGATTTCCGAGGATGTCATCCTCGGACACGCCGAAGTCGATGAGACAGGCGATCTCGTCGACCCCGATCGCATGCAGACGCTCGGCGAGATCGGCGCAGCTGCTTGGCGAGCCGAGCAGCGAAATCTGCCCGACATAGCGCTTCAACAGCTCATCGAGCATCAGCTCGGTGCTCACATCGCTGGCTTCCGCAGCCAGATTGCTGGTTCCGAGTAGCCGCCTCCTCAGCTCCGCGTGCGAGGCCAGATACCTGCGCATAGGCTCTTGCGCGAGCGCAAGAGCAGTCTCATCAGTGTCGGCCACCAGCGTATGGAGCATCACGGTGACAACGAACCTGGCCGGATCGAAACCTTTCGACCGCAGCGTGCTGCGATAACGCGCGATATTGTCCGCCAGCTCTTCGATCGACTGGTTCAACAGTCCGGTCAGGACGTTGAGGCCGTTTTCCGCAGCGGATTCGAAGCTCCGCATCGAGCCTGATGTCGTCAGCCATGCCGGCAGCTCGCGCTGGATGGGACGCGGAAGCGTCCGCACGACAACCGTCTGTCCTGCACCGTTGCAGCGCTCGACGGCCTCGCCCCGCCAGAGCCGGCACACCTCGTCGATCATCGTCAACGTCTGCGCGGCCCGATCGGCATAGCGTCCGGGCGCGAAGACGAAATCGTCGGCCAGCCATCCTGGCGCAAAGGCCACCCCTGCCCTGCCGCCGGACAGATTGTCCACGACCGCCCATTCCTCGGCCACCCTGAGCGGTTCGTGCAGCGGCAGCACGACGCTGCCTGCCCTCAGCTTCACGCGCGTGGTCGACGTGGCAATCGCAGCCGCAAGGAGCGATGGGTTCGGATAGGCGGCGGCCACGTCGGTGAAGTGCCGCTCCGGCGTCCAGATTGCTGCCAGCCCGAGCTGATCGGCGCGCCGCGCACTGTCGATATAGAGACGATAGATGTCCGATGGATTGTCGTTGCCGCCGCCCTCGGCGAAGTAGAACAGCCCGAACGGCAGGGTCGGCTCGGCCGTCGCGGGCCGCTGATGAGGAACGACATAGGCGATGAGATGCCGGCCTGCGTCCTCACCGCCCGCCACCACAACCGCCTGCGCCACGTCCTCATGGTCCGCGAGCGCGGCCTCGATCTCACCGAGCTCGACCCTGTAGCCGCGGATCTTGATCTGATGATCGATCCGCCCGAGATACTCGAGATGACCATCGGCGCGATAACGCACCAGATCGCCCGTGCTGTACAGCCGCGTGCCGTCGCCGAACGGATCCGGCACGAATCGCTCGGCCGTCAGGTCGGGCCTATGCCAATAGCCGCGGGCGAGTCCGGCGCCGCCGATATAGAGCTCTCCAACGACACCGATCGGGACGACATTGTAATCCTCGTCCAGCACATAGAGGGCCGTGTTTGCGATCGGATGACCGATGACGACGTCCCGCGCCGGATCCAGCCTGCAGACCGTAGACCAGATCGTCGTCTCGGTCGGGCCATACATGTTCCAGACCGACGAGGCCATCTGCGCGAGCTGCGCGGGAAGATCGACCGGCATCGCCTCGCCGCCACACAGGCATTTCAGCGGCTGAGCCGGACGAAATTTCGCCTCGGCCAGCAGACGCCAGGTGGACGGCGTCGCCTGGACGATGGTCGCCCCGGACTCGTCGAGAACGCGCGTCAGTTCGAAGCCATCGACGGCGACGCGCCGTGGAACGATCACCACGCGCGCGCCTGTCGTCAGCGGCAGATAGATCTCGAGGGCCGCGATGTCGAACGAGATCGGCGTGACCGCAGCCAGCACATCGCTCGAATCGATCCCCGGCGCCTTCGCCATCTCGTGGAGGAAATTGATCACCGCTGCATGTGTCACCAGCACGCCTTTCGGCGTCCCGGTGGATCCCGACGTATAGATGACATAGGCCAGATTGTCGGGAGATGGACCATGGCCGACGGGAGCCGTGGCCGGCCTCGACTCGATATTCTTCCAATCGGCATCGATCAGCACGACGTCACCGTCATGATCGGGCCATGCGCCGACGAGGTCCGCCTGCGTCACCAGTACGGACGCCCCGACATCGGACATCATGAAGGCCAGCCGTTCCCGCGGATAGCTCGGATCCAGCGGCAGATAGGCCCCACCCGCCTTTAGAATGCCGAGCAGTCCGACCACCATGTCCGGACCCCGCTCGACGCATAGTCCGACCACGACCTCCGGCCCGACGCCGATCTCCCGGAGGTGATGCGCCAGCCGGTTGGCGCGGCCATCCAGGTCGCGATAACTCAGACGCTGGTCCTCATGGATAATCGCGACCGCGTTGGGCGTCAGCTCCGCCTGCCGCGCAACAAGGTCGTGAATGCACACATCACGCGGCACTGCGACCGTCGTCGCGTTCCATTCCTCCACCAGCCGATGCCGCTCGGTCGCGGGCAGCATGGCCAGCTCGGATAACCGCCTCTCGGGCGAGACGACCATCGCCTCGAGCAGTGCCTGGTAATGTCCGGCCAGCCGCTCGATCGTGGTGCGATCGAAAAGATCGCTCGCATACTCGATCTGCCCTTCGAGCGCATGATCCTCCGGCGTCATGTACAGCGAGAGATCGAACTTTGCGGCGGTCTTGACCTCCTCGTAGCGCGTCAGCGTCAGTCCCCCGAAGGCCTTGACCGGCAAAGCCGGCGGCTGAAGCGCAAAAAAGACTTGAACGAGCGGATGCCGGCCCGGGTCGCGGGACGGCATCAGCTCTTCCACGAGCGTTGCGAACGGCAACCCCTGGTGCTCATAGGCACCGAGGGCAACATCCTTGACCCGCTTCAGCAGCTCACGAACCGTCGGGTCGCCCGACAGGTCTGTCCGCATCACCACCGTGTTGACGAACAGCCCGATCAGTCCTTCGAACTCCCGGCGCGGCCGCCCCGCGATCGGTGTGCCGATCATGATGTCCAGCTGCCCGCTGTAGCGCTTCAGCAGGAGCTGAAACGCAGCCAGCAGCACCATATATAAAGTCACCTGCTCGCGCCGCACGAAGGCGCGCAACTTCTCCGCCAAGTCGGGCGACAGCGTAAAATTCAGCGCTGCGCCAGCGGAGCTCGTCGTTTTCGGCCTCGGCCGATCGATCGGAAGCTCGAGGGCCGCAGGCGCATCCCGCAGCCACATCTTCCAATAGTCGACATGCTTCTTCAGCGTCTCCTCATCCAGCGCGGTCCGCTGCCACTGCACGAAGTCGGCGAACTGGATCACCGGCTCCGGCAATGGCGATGGCTGCCGCTGGATGAACGCGTCATATAGCGTCGCCAGCTCGCTGATCAGAAGTCCCATCGACAAGCCGTCGGACACGATGTGGTGCATCGTGACGATCAGCAGATGCTCGCGGTCGCCGAGCCGGATGACCTTGGCCCGCAGCAGCGGGGCCTGCGTCAGAACGAAGGGACGGCGCGCCTCTTCCTCCATCAGGCGGCGACTTGCCGCCTCCCGCATATCCGCCCCGAGGCCGGACAGATCAGCCATGTCGATGTAAAACGGTCTGGGCGCATCGACCACTTGCGCGCCTTCCCCGTCCAGAGCCTCGAATCGCGTTCGCAACGTCTCGTGCCGACGCACGATCTCCTCAAAACATTGCCGCAACACCGTTGCGTCCAGCGTCCCGCTGAGCTCTGCTGCAGCACAGATGTTGTAGACCGCATCGTCTCCGAACAGCTGCCCGCCGAACAAGAGCGGCTTCTGCGCAGAGGACAACGGCAGACGTTCGCCGACGCGATGCCGGACGACTGGCTGGCTCGTTCGACCGATGCCTTCCTGTTTCAACAACCGATCGAGAAGCCGCCGTCTGTCGTCGGACAGAGCACCAAAGTCATGCTGCTTATTCACGACGTTCCCCAGCTTCCTGATGCTCGTCCAAGGCCAGCAGGCGGGACACTTCGTCGTCCGAAAGGCTGGCGACCCGCTCGAACATCTCGTCGATGATGGCTGCAGACCGGCGCCGCGCGCCGCTCTCCACCTGAGCCGCCACCTGCTGCACCATGCAGCCGACAGTTCCGGCCTCCAACACTCTGGCCAGCTCGAGCCTGATGCCGAGGCTGTCCTCGATCCTGTTCTGGAGGCGCGAGGCCATCAGCGAATCGATGCCGAGGTCGTAGATTGATCGATCCTCATCGATATGATCCGCCGGCATTCCGAGCAGCTCGGCAAGATGTGCCTTGAAGACATGCCGAACGGCCTGCTCCACATCGGCAGCGTCGGTCAGGCGGATCTCCAAGCTATCAGCCTCGCTCCGTACCGGACTGGTCCGAAATCGCCACTCCGCGACCATCGCGAGCTGCCCGGCCAGGAATTCTGCGCGGCATTGCTGACGCCGGATCTTCCCGCTTGTGGTTCTCGGAATCCTGTTGCGCCTGACCAGGACGATGGCGTGCGGCTGCAGCCCGAACTCTCGGGACAGGATACCTACGACAGCCTCGAAATCAGCCTCCGACGGCCTGCGTCCCGCATCGTCCAGTTCGTACGCGACAACCAGCCTTTCCTCTCGCTCCTCCTCGACCGAGAACACCGCTCCAAAGCCGGCACGAAGCCACGGGACCGCCGATTCGAGTACATGTTCGATGTCATAAGGATGAAAGTTTGCACCGCGAATGATCAGGAGATCCTTGTGCCGGCCGGTGACGAACAATTGCTCATGCCACACAAATCCGAGGTCACCCGTGCGCAGGAACTCCTTATCCATGCCGAGCGGACGCGCGCGAAACACCGTCAGGCTCTCGTCAGGACGATTCCAATATCCCCGGCCGACGCTCTCGCTGTGCAGCCAAATCTCGCCCACCGCACCATCAGGACAGATCATCCTCGACGCGGGATCGACGATCACCACCCGGTGACCATCGAGCACCGGGCCCGCGCCGATCAAGTCGACACCC
Source organism: Bradyrhizobium sp. SZCCHNS1022 (assembly GCF_032484835.1). Taxonomy (NCBI): domain Bacteria; kingdom Pseudomonadati; phylum Pseudomonadota; class Alphaproteobacteria; order Hyphomicrobiales; family Nitrobacteraceae; genus Bradyrhizobium; species Bradyrhizobium sp. SZCCHNS1022. The sequence goes on from NZ_JAUETT010000005.1 coordinate 101,735, forward strand.
TCTTGGTCGCGAGAAGGCTCTGCCACGCGACCGATCTCCAGCGAGGATCGATCGAAGCGCTGCGCGCTGCGATCGCTCCAGCTCTGTCCGCTGACCATCAGCGTCGCCTCAGCCAGCCCGTAGCAGGGAAACATCGCCTCTTTGCGGAAGCCGACCCGACCGAAGGCGGCGCAGAAGCTTTCGACCGTCTCCACACGGATCGGCTCCGCACCCGTATAAGCCGTTCGCCACGACGACAGGTCGATCGATCGCAACGCGTCACCAGCGAGCTCACGCTGGCAATGCTCATATCCGAAGTTCGGCGCACCGCTGATGGTCGCAGCAAATCTCGAAATTGCTTCCAACCACCGGACCGGACGGCGCAGGAACGAGGCGGGTGACATCAAGGTGACAGGAAAGCCTGCATACAGCGGCATCAAAATTCCGCCGATCAAACCCATGTCATGGAAGTGCGGCAGCCAGCTCACCCCCACGCTTCGTTCGTCGACCTGAGATGCTGCTGCTATCAGGCCAACGTTGTGTAGCAGGTTGCGGTGCGAGATCTCGACGCCCTTCGGGGAGGCCGTCGAACCCGACGTGTACTGAAGAAAGGCGAGGACATCCGGGTCGAGGTCCGGCTCGCGCCCCTGGTGCTCACTCTCGAGCGCCTCGGGAAACGACACGATGTCGAATGCGAGCCCTACCTTGCCGCGCGTGAGCTCTCGGCGAACACGCCCGGCCTCCGAGCCCCCCACCAGAATGACCGACGGACGGATGTCCGCGAGCGCCGCGCTCACGCGTCCAGCTCCACCGGAGAAGCTCGGAAGACTGAGGGGGACGGCAATGGCTCCGCCGCGAAGGCAGCCATAGAACGCGAAAATGAAATCCAGGCCGGGCGCAAAGATCAGCGGAATTGGTTGGCCGGAAAGCCCGCGCGATCCGACCCATGCGCTGATCCGGCGCGAACTCTCTTCAAGAGAGCGGTACGAGATCTCTCTGTACGCGGCGCCGTCATCGGACAGAAAGCGATAGGCAATGTCGTCCGGTTGACTGATCGAACGATGACGCACGAGATCATTGATCGTTCGAGATGTGGCGCCACGCAACATAACACCACCTACTTCCCCCGCCGGATGACGAACAATGCAAATCCCGCGGCATTCACGGTCGTCTTATGAGAGGTATTTTCGCTAAGGTTGCAACAGAGTCAATCGGATTTTTTCACAACTAATAGCTTTGCAGATCAATCGATCGCCAAGCGATGAGATCGGCAGTCGTTTTCTACTACAAAATAACAACACAACCCTTAATTGCTTGATGCAACTGAGAAAAAACGGGCCTACCGCGCAAGCTGCTCTGGGTGTCCGCGGCTTGCGAGACACAGCAGCGGACGAGATCAGTCCAATGGAGCCGGCCGGCTCGCGACGTGGCCCATGGCGTCACGGCTTCTTGAAACGCAGCCACTGCCTCGTCTGCCAGGAAGGCAGCAGGTCGCCGTAATGCCTCGACATCAGGTTCCCGGATTGGCCGGGCACGATCATAAAGCGGGAGGCATCGAGATCGGCAAGATCAACGACCATTCGCATCGTCGAGCCGAAATAGCTCGGCAACCTTCCAACATCGTTGGAGAAGGAGATCGCGGCATTACTGACGGTGTCGGTGCTTCCTTCGGCTGGCGGCTCGAAGTTGGACACGCCCGCAATGAGGGGCACGCGGGACCACAGCGGATGGGAAAAAATGGCATGGTGGGCATCACCCCAGCGCCAGCGGTCCGAAGGTTGACCGAGGCGCTCGACGAGCTGCGAGATAGCGAGGTCGAACGCTCTGGCAATCTTGGCGTCACACGCTTCGGTTTCGGTCGTCGCTGGATCGTCACACCAGTCCGGATGCTGCGTCAGGATCAGATAAATGACATCCGGATGGAAGCTTCCATAGCTCTGATAAAGGGACCCGAGGCGAGGCTGCAGCAATGACCTGTTCAACTCCTTGAGCCAGGTCGAGAAAATCAGCGGCTCGATGCGGTCGGCGGCCATCCGCGCGTCCCATCGCTGCAACAGGCCGGCGAGATCTTGCGACAGCGGGGTCGACAATTTTACGTCACGGAGAAACGGCACGAGTTGCCGCGCGGCCAATGACACCGTGTCATGCTGGATATCATCCATGTCGTCCGCGGAGAATGGCCGGTCCCGCCCAAGCAATTCCTTGATCCGCTCTGCACGAAAGGGCGGAATCCAGTCCCGCGCGAGAAAGGGATAGTCGCCCTCCTGCAACTTGTTGTTGGCGGTCACGATCACGCCGGTCAGCGGATTGAAGCTTGCCGGCAGATCGTCGAACGGGACAATTGCGCTCCAATCGTGCTTGCCGTCCCAGCCCGGCACCGGCAGCCAGCCGTCGCCCGCGGACCGGATCGGGATCCGCGCCGGCGCGATGAAGCCGATGTTGCCCGACGTATCGGCGTAGACATAATTCTGTTGCGGCGCGGTCAGCTTACGGAGAGCCTGACGGAATTCGTCCCAGTTCTGCGCGCGGCTCAAGCCCCACGCTGCTTCGGGAGAGGTGTCTTCGCTGCTGAGCCAGGTCGCCTGCAGCGACAGCACGTGATCTGCGGACGGAACCTGCTTTGCAAACTCGGCCAAGTCCGAGATCACGGGACCGTGCCTGGTGCTGCGGACAGTCATCGCGATCGGCGCTTCGCCCTTGACCGCGATGATCTCCTGGCGGCTCTCGAACGGCTCCGACCCATCGGGCGTCAGGTAGGCCTCACGGTTGGCGGCATCGAGCTTCTCTATAAAGAGATCTGCGACGTCGCTCCGGGTCGCGGTGATTCCCCATGCGATGTGTCGATTGTGTCCGATCAGGATGAACGGAGTTCCGGGAGCGCTTGCGCCGGTCAAGGTCTCCGTGGGGGTCTTCACGCGCGCCAGATACCAGGCACTTGGGATCCCGAATCTCAAGTGGGGATCGTTGGCGAGCAGCGGCTTTCCGGATGCGGTTCGCTTACCCGACAGAACCCAGTTGTTGGACGCCTCGAACGCACCGACACCGTCCGGCAGGCTTGCATAGATCTGCTCGATGGGAATGTGGTCAAGCTCGGCCCTCGTACGCTCGAGCACGACGGGCGCCGTTCGCGGGTAGGAGGGAAACAGGACATCGAGATCGGCCGGCGGAAGCTTGCGCAGCAGCTGAGCATGCAACAGCTCGTCCCTGAAATTTCCCGTCAGCTCGATATCGATCAGCTTTGCCCAGAGCAGGCAATCCTCAGGACGCCAGGGTTCGAAGCCGACGTTGAGCGCGTAATAATCCGGCGAGAGCGCTCGGAATCCTGACGCGGCATAGGCGTTCACCCCCTCCGCGTAGCTTCGCAGCATCGCCTGCACTGGCGCCGATAGCTGGCGATATTGCTTTTCGACCAACCCGCTCAGTCCGAGCGTCCGCATGAAACGATCGCTACCCAGACCGGCTCGACCGAACCACTCGGACAGGCGTCCTGCCCCGTACCTTCTCGTCAGGTCCATCTGGAACAGACGGTCCTGCGCATGAACATAGCCAAGTCCAAATGCGCCGTCATCGGCGGTCGGCGCCTCGATCGTCGGCAATCCCGCGTCATCGCGCGTGACAAGGATCGAAGCCTTCGTACCGGGCCTCACCAATGTCTCGGATGGTTGCGGCAGGCCACTGTACAACCAAAACAGGACGCCTCCAATTACAACCACACATATAAAGAGAGCCAACGCGACGCCAAAGAGGACCCTGCGCAGCACCGTTTTGCGGAAGCCTATCTTACGAACCGGCATCAGGTACTTCCGGCATGCGCGAGGTGTCAGCTCAGCCACGAAAAAACATCGCAGAGGTATGCTAATGATCTTGTGCACGCTAGAAATCAACCATAACCTCAAATTGAGTTGATCGACCGACCTCTTTCCAACAAGGACATCCAAAAATGGACAATGACGACGAGCATTCAGACCGTCTGTACCACGTCGTCGTCAACTCCGAGGAGCAGTACTCCATCTGGCGCGCCGATCGCGATCCTCCCAAAGGCTGGTCGATCGTTGGCGAAAAGGCCGCCAAGCCACAATGCCTCGACTACATCAACAGCGTCTGGACCGATATGCGCCCTCTCAGCCTGCGTCAGCAGATGGCTGCCGCGAAGCATTGAGGCTCAACCACCATCCACTCGCTTGCCCTGACAGGGTGTTGATGCGGTTCGACGACGGACTCGACTCCGCCTGAGCGATCGTCGGTCACCTGCCCTTGCAGATCTGCCACGGGACTTCGCACAAACGCGCGTTCTACAATTCAAACAGCGGGCACGACCAAGCTATCTCGCGACGGTCTCCGCCCGAGTTGTGTTTTCAAGCGAACTTCTCCTCTTAACGAAGAGGCGCAGGGAATGCCGCATATGCGTTAAGTTTATTCTTGAGTGTTGGAATCACACGTGATTCCAAGGGGGGATGGCAGACGAATCGCTTCTGAACGAGGACTGGACGAGAGTGGTTACGCAGCTGGGCGGGGCTGCGCAGCTTGAGATAAGTGCGCGCCAGACGAAGGCTTTCGTACGGCGGCGCCAAATTCCAGATGCGGTGTCGTTACTGCGGCTGATGCTGGCCTATTGTCTGGGTGAAAGAGGGTTGAGATCGACAGCCGCGTGGGCCGCTTCTGTTGGCCTTGCCGACCTCAGCAGCGTGGCGTTGTTCTATCGCCTGCGTCAATGTGGCGATTGGTTTGCAGTGCTGGTGGAGGATGTTTCGCGCCGTCGTGCGCCCTAAAGAACCCTGGTCCGCGATCATACCGCCGGTCGCGTGGCGCGCGAGCCTACGATTTTGCCGGCACTCCGGCAATCATCCGTGCTCAACTTGTCAAATAGCGTAGGCGTGAATTCGCGATCTCGCGGCGTGTTGCGCCCGAGCTTTGGATCAGTTCGGCCCTCGTCGGGTATCGGCTGATACCCGCGGTCCGCGTGCAGCAAAAAAGGCACGCGGCAGAACCACAGGTCAGCCCAATAACCGGCCTTCCCTGCGCAATGGTTTGAACGGGTTATACGTGCTCTCCCCGGGGATCGGCTGTCTTACCCCCGTTTTGGCGACAACGCTTGCGCGTTGCGCGGACACCAGCACGGGATGCCAGGACCACACGATTTCGCCGTGCCCAGATGGCGTACCGCAACGTATCGATGCTGCCGACCACACTATCTGGCGATGATTGCCTGCTGACCATTGGTGCGACGGGGGCTCCGCGTCCGGCACAGTCCTCGGACATGCCGATAGTTGAGTGCAGCGTCACCGTAATTCCGTCCCGAGTGGCCGGAAGCCTCTTGCATGCGATCGGGATGCCGGAGCTGATAGCCCGAAACGAGGACGAGTATTTTTCAGCCGCCTTGGCGTTCGCGACACAGCCGGGCCTGCTGCATGCGTGCAAAGCCAAGCTCCGACGCAACCGCATGACGACGCCGCTTTTCGACGTGGCCGCCTATACAGCGGCTCTCGAAAGTCTTTATGGCGCCATGTGGGAGCGCCACCGCTGTGGCGTCGCGCACACAACAATTGGCGCCGTTGCGATCTGACAAGGGCGCAAGGCTGTTATTCCCTGTGGCGATCCTGACGGATCAACCTGCAAACGGCGTGACACTGGAAGATGGCCTGCGGATCGCCAAACCATCTGCAGCCGCACGCTGATCGGTACCTACTACTTGCAGCGTACGGCCGAGGCGAACCACCCTACTCCCACGCGATCGTCCCCGGCGGCTTGCTCGTCACGTCATACACTGCCCGGTTCACGCCCGTGACCGCGTTAACGATGCACGTGGCGGCGGCGCCCAGAAACATCATGTCGAAGGGATAGAAATTCGCGATCATGCCGTCGGCCGATGTCGCTGCGCGCAGGCCAACGACGAAGCGGGACGGCAGACGTTGCCGCATCGCCGTCGCCCGTTCAGGCGCTCCTCCATCTGCGAAGATATCGCGGAGCTGCGAGCTGCAATCCGCTTCATCGCCTATCACCAACCAGGCGAAGATCGATCCTGCCGATCAGGTCCGAGCGAAACCTCTCGGCGGCGGCCATCGCGGCCATGGTCTGTCGCAATGTGCCGACGTTCGATCCGAGCGAGACGATGCCGCCCAGCACCGCGGCAATCGCCCCGAGGAGCGCGAGCGCATTGGACCCGAGCAGGCCCAGCACCGCGCCGAGCAGCAAGGCGGCGCCGCCTGCTATCACGATCTTCGAAGCCAGGATGATCTTGCGACACCGCTCGGCCGCTTCGGCAAGCTCCTCGATCCGCGCCTCGATCCGGGAGATCTGTTCACTCCGGTCGTCATCCTCGATCACACGAGCTGTCCTCCGCGATATCTCGCGCCAATCGCATGTCCGCGCGAGCCTACGACGCGTTCCGCGCCTTCGACCGCCGCTCGGCTGAGACCACGACTTAGCCGATATATTGCACAGCCGTCGTAATGCCCGCCTATTGCTTAAAACAGTGCTCCCGGTGCCACTTTAAGAAATGCGGATGTGGGCGATCCGACTGACGCCTCGGCGCAAGCGCCCGGCCCGTTTTGTTGATGATGGTTCGAACTCCTTCCGGATCATTCGTCTGACGAGAGACTAATATCTCCAAGTCGTCAGCCAGACCAATTAGACCGCGATCGAACATCCAGTGTGCCGTACCCGAAAGAGCGATTCCATTACTAACGATATCTGGCCCGTTCGCTTCCACTGGCCGGATATGTGCCGCAGCAACTTCGGCGCGTCCGCTTCCATTGATAAGCTTCAATCCTGTAATAGCGCAACGCTCATCGTAGGCGCGTAGGACCACGCGCCGGAAGATTCGATCGCGCATGACCCTTGAAACGGTGACGCTAATTCGCTCCCGCTCTTGCCCAAACCTAAAGGGCAGCTGCTCCTCGTCTAGACCGGATGATGGCAGATCACCATCAAACCTCGGCAACAAAGGCGTCTTCTCCGCAAATCCCAGTTCGACGATATTATGGAAATCACTCGGCGAGATTGAACGGACTGCCGATTGAGCACGCCCCGAAATCCGTCCCTGGTCGTTGAGAAGGCCTCGCTCGATCGGTCCAGCCGGCCCACTGAATGGAACTGGATTAGCGAAATCGAGATAGCTTCCGGGCTCAATCAACGCCACGTACATTCCGGAAATACTCGGATCAGGAATGATTTGGCTGACCTTCGCGACTGCAAAATAGCCCCGCGTCTCGGCGACCTTGCTCGGTTCATAATAGATTACCCAATCGCCGACGCAGGGCTCCGCGCGACTGAGATACTGGCCGGGAAATTGATACTGCTCGGCTGGACTGTCGTCGTAAATCGAGTCTAACCGGTGAACGAACACTCCAAATGCCATTGGATTTTCAGCACGGCCTCTCTGGCCTTATTTTCTCGTGACAACTTTCCAGAGATCTAGCTTTGACGCCACTTGTCTAGAGGGAGCAAGCTCACTACTCCCACTCGATCATCTCGCGCGCGACTAAACCACTGATCCTCAAGACTTTTGCCGAGATGGTGCCTCAGGGCACCGATAGCGAGACCGGCGATTTTCTTTCGTCTTGATTCCACAGGAATATTTTGCGCGCTCATGCCGAGCTTCCGTTCGGCAACTATCGGCTGCTATTGCCTGCACAGCAACGAGTCATTTCTGAGTATCATTAAAATCGTGCCTCGGCTTTGGCACGTTTGCACCAACGCCTCGCGCGACTCATGCCTTCCTGTCACGGCTCGCGAGCGAGAAACTCGGCGACATAGAAGCGTTTCCCCAACGCAAGCAGCACGGCCGCGACAGGCGTGGCCAACGCAAGACCCAAAGTGCCGAACAGGACCACGAACAGCAGTTGCATCGATATGGTGAATGCCGGTGGAAGAGAGACCGTTCTCTCCTGAACTCGCGGTGTAATCACGTAGCTCTCGATGAGCTGGATCGCGATATAGAGGGCTGCGATCCACAGCGCCCTCACTGGTCCACCCGACGGCGCAAGAGATGATTTCGCGACAAACTGGCACGACGGGCAGTTGCCGCATGCCAGGCATACAAGGGATTGCCTGTCGGGTAGATCCCCCCTTATCAAATTCGGCAGCGAGGAGTTTCGACAACGGGCGAGGTGCAGGAGTTTTATGCACTGGACCGCACCCCTTAAGTGAGACACGATAATTTCTGTGACAGTGGGGTTGCCACGACGACTATCGTGCCTTGTTTTGCGCGAACGCGGCTTCGAACTCAATAGGCGATCGATAGCCGAGCGCCGAGTGCAGGCGCTCCTTGTTGTAGACATCCGCAATGAAGCTATCGATCCGGCGGCGAGCGTCTCTTATGTCGGAGAACGCCTTGCCGTTGACCTCCTCGGCCTTGAGCGTCTTCATGAAGCTCTCAGCCTTGGCGTTGTCGAAGGGGTTGCCCGGCCTGCTCATGCTGATCGTGATGTCGCGATCCGCTAATATTTGGCGATAGGCGATTGACGCGTATTGCACGCCGCGGTCGGAATGGTGGATCAGGCTGCTGCGTTGCGGCTTGCGGACCTCGATGGCCTTGTTCAATGCTGCAATCGCGAGCGAGGCATTGAGCGTGTTCTCGAAGGCCCAGCCAACCGCCTTGCGCGAGAAGGCATCGAGGATGACCGCGAGGTAGGCGAAGGTCGTGGCGAGATGGACTTAGGTGATGTCTGCGACCCAGATCTGATCGGGAGCGGACGGCACCAGGCCGCGCACCAGATTGGGCACCACGACAATGTCCCTTGGTCGCTCTGCAGGCGGCTTCAGGAATGGCGCCTTGCGCTGTGCGAGAAGATTGTCCTCGCGCATGAGCCTGAGCACCTTCTTAGCATTAACGACCATGCCTTTACGTCGGATGGTGGCCGTCACGCGCCGGTAGCCGTAGAACGGATGCTTCAGGCAAATGCGTTGGATCTGGTCGCGCAGCTCGCAGTCGGCAGTCTCACGACTGCGTTTGTTGAGATGCCGGTAATAGGTCGCGCGTGGCAGGCCGGCCAGACCGCAGAGCCGTTGCACGTCGGCGTGGGACTCCGTTGCCTCCGATGTCATGGCTTGGATGACTTCGATGATGCGGGTGCGGGTCCGCCTTGCGCTGCCGGCCGCTCCAATGCGCGCAAGGCTTGCCGAAAAAAATCGAGATCCATCTGCTGACGGCCGACAAGCCGTTCGAGTTCGGCGATGCGAGCATTTGCGCGCGTCAGCGCAGACCGCTTGTCGTCATAGGTTGCCGTAGCTTTGAGCTTCCGGGGGCCGGGCTTCGGCCCTCGCTTGCGGTTCAATCCCTCGGGTCCTTGCGCCTTCCAGGCCTTGATCCAGTCATGCAGGATCTTGCGAGATATCCCAAGCTCGCGAGCCACAGGCAGAACGCCTTCGCCTCGCTCGACGCGCTTGATCGCCTTCAGTTTGTAAGCCGTCGGAAACTGACGGTTCTTCCCTCTTGCTGCCACAGGTCATCCTCGAAATGCCTGTCACAGAAATTATCGTGTCTCACTTAAGGGGTGCAGTCCAGCACTGTCACCGTAATGCCCCTTCCCTGAAGCTAGCCGCCCAGGCGCTTTCGCGGACGCGTCCACATGTCCCCGCGCCAGATGACGACCATGTAGACCTGGTGGTGCATTCCGCCTGGGCACCGTGCCACCCGACCTGCCACGAACGCTAGCATCAGATGTGAGCTCATTTTTGCCGCGCCCCGCCGATGCAGGACCTTAACTCCATCATAGTGACAGCTTACCGATCGACGCGCCGCCATCGACGTGCAGTGTCTGACCGGTCATGAATGCTGCGTCATCGGATAAAAGGAAGGCGACTGCCGCAGCGACTTCCTCCCGCTTGCCGAAACGGCGCATCGGAATTCCGGCGAGATAACGCGCCTCCCCCTCGCTCCCAGGGGCGTTGTTTGCCCTGAACAGCTCGGTCTCGGTCGGTCCCGGCGAAACGGCGTTGATCGTGATACCTGTCGCGGCCAGCTCCAGCGCCCAGCTCCGTGTAAAGCTCACGAGGGCAGCCTTGGCCGCTGCATAGCTCGTGCGCTCGACGCTGCCGAGCACAGTAAGGCTGGAGATATTGACGATCCTTCCCCATCCGCGTGAGCGCATGCCCGGAAGGGCTGCCTGCGTCGCGACCAGCGCCGGATGCAGATTGACACGCATGACTTCCTCGAGCGTCGAGACAGCGATGTCACCAAGGGGGGCCGCACGCACGAGGCCGACATTGTTGACGACGCCGTCGACTTCGGCCTCCCGGATGATCGCCGCGAGCCCGTCGCCAGCGGCCGGATCGGCGAGGTCGAGGAGATGTAGCTCACCGGGAAACCGTTCCGACGCGTTGCGCGCAATGCCGACGATGGTGTGTCCCTGTTTTGCGAGGCGGTGTGACAGTGCGAGGCCGATGCCCTTGCTGGCGCCGGTGATCAGGAAGGTTCTCTTCATGGGATATCCTTCGGCTCCGCTGCTTGTGGGCGGGGCCTGTTGAACGGGTTCGATCAGGCGGCGAGGCTGGCGGCGCGGCGCAGCGCCGGCAGCATGTCTTCCGGTTCGGGACGGCGGGTGTAGTCCGGATTGACCTCGGCATAGAGGACGACGCCGTCCTGGCCGACGACGAAGCGGGCCGGCATCGGCAAGGTCCAGCTGGGATCACCGTTGAAGGCCGGCAGGTCGTTCTTCAGCGACTTGTAGAGATCGATCAGATAGTCCGGCATTTCGAAGCGCAGGCCGAAAGCAGCGGCGACGTCGTTGTGCGGGTCCGACAGGATCGGAAAGGACAGGTTATTCTGCCGGACGGACTTGCGGCTGTTCACCGGATTCTGGGGCGAGATCGCGACCAGGCTCGCGCCGAGTTCCTTGAACTGCGGGAGCGCTTCCTGCAGTGCCTGAAGCTCCATATTGCAATAGGGGCACCAGACGCCACGGTAGAAGCTGATGACCAGCGGTCCCTTGGACAGAAGATCGTCGGACGAGACCTTGTTGCCCTCCGGGTCGGACAGCATGAAGGCCGGCAGCTCGTCGCCCGCCTTCAGAGCGCGCTGGGCAGCACCGGAGGCGATCAGTTCGGCCGTGGCACGGTGCATCGTCTCGATGACTGCGTAGGGAACCTTATACGGTGGTTTGCCGGCTTCGAAATCGGCTTTGAAAGCGTCGAGCTTGGATTGCAGGGGCATGGCTATTCTCCTGAGGGTTTGAATTTCTCGGTGAGGATGCGGTGGTGATCAGCCATTGGCCGCCATCGAGCGGGCAACTTCGGCGGCGCTGATACCTTCCAGCGCGAGCCCGTAGCCGGCGCCTTCATCGACGATGCGGCGCAACTTCTGGGTCAGCGCGATGCGGGTGTACCGGCTCGTCAGTGGCGGCAGAGCGGCAAGGCTCTCAGCGATCTCGTGTGCGCGGGCAAGCAGCCTGTCGGCCGGCACCACTTCGTTCACCGCACCCCATTCCTTGGCGGTCTGGGCGTCGAGGATCTGCCGGGTGAGAATGAAATAGCGGCCGCGAACGCTGCCGATGACTTCCGGCCACAGCAGGTTGACGCCGTCGCCGGGCACGATGCCGAAGTCGAAATGTGGCTTGTCCTGAAAGACGGTCTCAGGCGTCGCCAGCACGATATCGGCGAGCAGCGCATATTCCGAATGCAGGAGAACGGGGCCGTTCAAGGCGGCAATCAGTGGCACCTCGATGTCGAGAATGTTCATGAGGACTTTCTTGCCCTCGCGATAGATCTTGTCGTAGCCGCGCGGCGAGAAGAAATCGAAACCCTCGGGGCTGATCGCATCCATGAAGGCATCGCCGGAGCCGGTCAGGATGACGACGCGGTTGTCCGGATCTGAGCCGATCTGGTGGAAGAGCTCGACGAACTGCTCATGGGTGTGGCCATTGAAGATCAGCTTGCCACCGTCGGTGTGCAGCGCGACCTCCAGGACACCGCTTTCCGAGCGGGTCAGGCGGGCGTTGGCGAAGGAATCCTTGTAGGTGTTGAAATTGGACATGATGATTCTCCTGCTGTCTGGAATTGGATGGATGTTCGGGAAGGATCAGGCGGCGGGCACGAGGGCTTCGACGCGGGCGATGGCTCGCTGGACGGCCGCGCGTGCCGCGACGTCGTCGTACCAGCGGGAAAGGTTCGGCCTTTCGGCCAGCGTCAGGCCGGCAAACTGGCGACGCCACAGCCAGCCGAAGTGGGCGATGTCGGCGATCGAAAAATCGTCACCGGCGGCGAAGGCCTGATCGGCCAGCTTCGCCTCGAGAAGACCGAGAATGCGTTCCGCCTCGCTGGTGAAGCGGGCCTCGGCGATCGGCTGCGGCTCCGGTGAAGAGCGCTTGAAGAAGCCGGCATTGCCGAAGGCGGGGCTCAAAGCCGACGCATGAAAGAAGAGCTGCTCGAAGACCCGAGCACGGGCGGTGGCGCTCTCCGGCAAGAATTTGCCGGTCCTCTCTGCCAGATAAACGAGGATGGCGGCGCTTTCCGTCAGGACGAACCGCTCGCCGTCCACGTCATCGACGAGCACCGGCACCTTGCCGTTGGGGTTCAGAGCAATGAAGGCCGATTCCTTCTGCTCGCCCTTGCGGAGGTTGACCGGTTTCAGCGCGTAGGCCAGCCCCATCTCTTCCAGCGCAATCGGGACCTTGACGCTGTTGGGCGTGGCGAAGGCGTGAACTTCGATCATCTCTGTCTCCATCGGACTGTCGTTGGAGAGAGTTGTGACCATTCCTCTTATATTGCGGCAGAAGCCTTGAAGCGATATTGCTTATTCCTATGGAGAATGAGCGATATGGACAGACTGCAGGCGATGGCCGCCTTCGTGCGCGTCGTGGAGACCGGCTCCTTCTCTGGAGCGGCCCGGCAGATCGGGGTCGGGCAACCGGCGATTTCGAAAACAATCGCGCAGCTTGAGGACCGGCTTCAGGTGCGGTTGCTGGTGCGTTCGACCCATGGCCTGACGCCGACGGATGCAGGGCTCCGCTTCTACGAGCGCGCCAAGACGGCGATCCGCGAAGCCGACGAGGCGGAGTTGGAGGCGCGGGGCGCGGGAGCTGGCCTGACCGGTCAGCTTCGCGTCTCGGCCGCGACGACCTTCGCCAGGCTTCTGGTCGTGCCGCGGCTGCCAGAATTCCTCGCCCGGCATCCCGATCTGGAGATCGACATCGTTCTCGACGACCGCGTCATCGACCTCGTTTCCGAAGGAGTCGATGTGTCATTGCGGATGGGCCAACTGTCGGATTCCTCGGCGGTGGCAAGGCGGCTTGCGCGTGGGCGCCGATCCGTCATCGCAACGCCCGCCTATCTCGAGCAGGCCGGGATTCCGGCTGTGCCAGCCGAGCTCGCGACGCATGAGGCGATCGTCTACAGCCAGCTCGAAAACAACTGGATGTTCCGAAAGGATGGCACCGAAGCATCGGTCGCAATCCGTGGCCGCGTCCGGGTCAGTGCCGCCGAAGGGATCCGCGCCGCGGTGCTCGCCGACATGGGGCTGACGGTCAACTCCGACTGGATGTTTGCACCCGAGCTGGAAAGCGGCGCCGTCGTTCGCGTGCTGAAGGACTGGGAGCTTCCGCCCGTCGATCTGTGGGCGGTCTTCCCGACTGGACGGCTGGCAAGTGCCAAGGCACGGGCCTTCGCCGATTTCGTAGAAGCCGCAATAGGCGACCAGATCCCCAACGCAGCGTCTGAAAGAACGCCAGTGCCACCATCGACTAGAACCAGATAGCGAAAGCCATCGCCGAAACTGCGATATCGCCGCCGGTATCCGTCACCCCCATTCGATGATCTTGCGCGCAATTAAGACATCGATCCTGAAGGCTTTTGCCGAGATACCGCCTCGGGACGCGGATTTCGAGCCCGACGGTTTTCTTTCGTCCTGATTCCACAGAGATACTTTGCGCGCTCGACGTCGCGACGATTCTGGAACGCGCCGCAAGGAGAGCCGATCAAGGCAGCTCGGCGACACGATGACAGGCGACGTAGTGGTGCGGTCCGATCGTATCCAACACCGGAAGACGCTGCGTGCATGTATCGATCACGGCCGGACAGCGCTGCGCGAAACGGCAGCCGGGCGGCGGGTCGACCGGACTCGGCGGATCGCCCTTGACGAGATGGCGGCGCTTCAGCTCGTCGCGCATGGGTCCGGGCGGCGCGGCGGCCGCAATCAGCGACCAGGTATAAGGATGGCGCGGCGCGGCGAAGATCTCGGCGGCCGGCGCCTGCTCGACGATCTTGCCGAGATACATCACCGCGACCTCGTCGCAGAATTTCTGGATCACGCCAAGATCGTGCGAGATGAAGATGTAGGTGAGATCACGCTCGCGCTGCAGCCGCTTCAACAGGTTCAGGATTTGCGCCTGGATCGCCACGTCGAGCGCGGACACCGCCTCGTCGCAGACGATCAGATCCGGCTCGGGCGCCATCGCCCGCGCGATGCACAGCCGCTGCCGCTGGCCGCCCGAGAACTGATGCGGAAACAGATCGGCGGCCTGCGGCGGCAGACCGACCTCCGAGAGCAGCCTGCGCACCCGCTCGTCCCGCTCGCTACGCGTTCCAATTCCGAGCAGATCGAGCGGCTCGCGGATCTGGTCGCCGGCGCGGCGGCGCGGGTTGAGCGCCGAGAACGGGTCCTGGAATACGATCTGCAGATGCCGCCGGACCTCGCGCAACGGCCGCCCGGTGAGGCCCGCGATGTCGCGGTTGCCGAACACGATCTGGCCGGACGTCGCCGGCACCAGCCGCATCACCGCCTGCGCCGTGGTCGACTTGCCGGAGCCGCTCTCGCCGACGATGCCGAAGGTGGTGCCGCGGCGAACGCGGAAGCTGACGCCGTCGACCGCATGCACGAAAGACGGCTTGCCATCGCGGCGGCCGGCCGGAAAATGCACGACGAGATCGTTGACGTCGAGCAGCACCTCGCGCGCCGCCATCGCGTCGATTGCCTCCGCCACGCTCATGCGGCGATCTCCGTCTTGCGCCAGCAGGACACGGCGTGGCCCGTTGCAATCGGCTCCAGCGCAGGCTGCGGCTTCGTACGGCAGACGTCGCGGGCCTGCGCACATCTTGCCAGAAAGGCGCAATCGGTGCCGCGCGCACCGAGCGGCGGCACCATGCCGGGAATCTCGCCGAGATCGACCCAGGGCTGCGGCGCCTGCCCGAGTTCCAGATGCGGCACGCAG
The DNA here is from genome assembly GCF_032484835.1 of Bradyrhizobium sp. SZCCHNS1022. Taxonomy (NCBI): domain Bacteria; kingdom Pseudomonadati; phylum Pseudomonadota; class Alphaproteobacteria; order Hyphomicrobiales; family Nitrobacteraceae; genus Bradyrhizobium; species Bradyrhizobium sp. SZCCHNS1022. The sequence continues at coordinate 116,857 of NZ_JAUETT010000005.1, forward strand.
CCGAGCAGACCGCGCGTATAGGGATGTCGTGGCGCCTTCACGATCTCACCGGATGCGCCGGCCTCGATGCAGCGTCCGGCGTAGAGCACGAGAATCTGGTGGGCGAGTTCGGCGACCGCGCCGAGATCATGGGTGATCAGCAGGATCGCCGTCCCGGTGCTGCGCTGCAGTTCGGCCAGCAGGTCGAAGATCTGTGCCTGCACCGTCACATCGAGCGCGGTGGTCGGCTCGTCGGCGATCAGCAGCTTGGGCCGTCCGGCCAGCGCCATCGCGATCATCACGCGCTGGCGCATGCCGCCCGAGAGCTGATGCGGATAGGCGTCGATCCTCTGCTCGGCGGCCGGGATCTGCACCGCACGGAGCAGTTCGACGGCATGCGACCGCGCGGCGGCCCGATCGAGCCCGCGGTGCCAGCGCAGCACCTCGCCGATCTGGTCGCCCACCGTGAACAGCGGATTGAGCGCGGTCATCGGCTCCTGGAAGATCATCGACATGGCGCTGCCACGCAACGACCGCATCTCCTGCGGCGGCAAGGTCAGCACGTCCCTGCCCTCCAGCACGATACGGCCCGATGTGATGACGAAATCCTCCGGCAGCAGTCGCATCAGGGCCAGCGCCGTCATGCTCTTGCCGCAGCCGGACTCGCCGACCAGCGCCAGGGTCTGCGCCGGCGCAACCGTGAACGACAGGTTCTCGATGACGGGCACGAGGCGGCCGGAGCCGTTGCGCATGCTCACATTGAGCTTGTCGACTTCGAGTAGCGCACCCATCACGACCTCCGTCGCAGACGCGGGTTGATCGCATCGTTGAGACCGTCGCCGACCAGGCTGGTAGCGAGCACCGCGAGGAAGATCGCAGCACCCGGAAACATCACCGCCCACCATGCATCGAGAATGTAGTTGCGATTCTGGCCCAGCATCAGCCCCCAGCTCATGACGTTGGGATCGCCGAGCCCGAGGAAGCTCAGTCCGCCCTCGAACAGGATGGCGACACCGATCGCCAGCGTCGCCGACACGATCACGGCGGGCAGCGCATTCGGCAGCAGCACCCACAGGATCAAGTTGGCGCTGGACGCGCCCGCCGCACGCGATGCCTTGACGAAATCGAGATCGCGCAGCCGCATGAACTCCGCCCGCGTCAGCCGCGCCACCGAGGTCCAGCTCACCCCGCCGATCGCGAGCGTGATGGTGGTCAGCTTCGGCCCGAACAGCGTGACCAGCACCATCGCGAACAGCAGCGGCGGCAGGACCTGGAAGAACTCGGTGATCTTGACCAGCCCCGCATCGATCGCCCCGCCGAAGAAGCCGCCGATGGCGCCGACGACGAGCCCGATCGCGATCGTGATCAGTGCCGCCACGGCGCCGACCGCGAGCGTCGCGCGCCCGCCATGGATCAATCCAGCCAGCACGTCGCGGCCGAGATAGTCGGTGCCGAACCAGGCGTCGGCATCGGGCGGCATGAGCGGTGCGCCGACGAGATCCAGCGGGTCGACCGGATAGAGCAACGGTCCGATCGCGGCGACCAGGATGATCAGGACCAGCATGCAGGCCCCGGCAACACCGGACGGGCTCTTCATGAATTGCCGCAATGCCACGCGCGCGGGCGACACGGCGGCCCGCGCGGGAAGGTCGATCTGCGGCGCAGGAATCGGCGAGGAAGCCTCCATCGTCGTCATCGCCGCCCCGTCCGGATGCGCGGGTCGACGAGGCGGTAGATCACATCGGTCAGGATGTTTGCAGTCATCACGATCAAGGCTGAGAAAAACAGGACGGCCATCAGGGTCGGATAGTCGCGGCGCAGGATGGAATCGAACACGAGCCGGCCCATGCCGGGCCAACTGAATACGGTCTCGACCAGCACGGCTCCGGCGAGCAAATTGCCGAACTGATGACCGGCGACGGTCACGATCGGGATCAGCGTGTTGCGCAGCGCGTGCTTGCCGACCACGAGCCATTCCGGCAGGCCCTTGGCGCGAGCGGTGCGGACGTAGTCCGCCGAGAGCGCGTCGATCATGTTGACGCGCGCCAGACGACTGTATTGCGCGATGAACACCAGTGCCAGCGTCAGCGACGGCAACACCAGATGGCGGGCGACGTCGAGCGCATAGGCAAGGCCATGCCTGGGATTCACCACGTCGGCCATGCCGACCACGGGAAGGATCGGCCAGACCGAGCCGAACAACAGCAGCAGCAGCAGGCCGGTCCAGAACACCGGCGCCGCATAGCCCGCCAGCGAAACCACCGTGACCGCATGGCTGAACAGGCCATTCGGCTTGCGCGCGCTGACGACCCCGAGCAAGGTGCCGATGGCGAGCGCGCCGACCAGCGCGCACAGCGCCAGATAGAGCGTCGCCGGCAGCCGCTGCAGGATCAGTCCAAGCACCGGCTGGTTGAAATAGTACGAATAGCCAAAATCGCCGACGGCGACGTTGCCGAGATAGATCGAGAGCTGCTGCATCAGGCTCTGGTCGAGGCCATATTTGGCGCGCAGCTCCGCAACGACGTCAGCGGATGCGCCGCCCATCTCGCCGGCGATCACCTGGACGGGATCGCCGGGAGCAAGGTGGATCAGGCAGAAGTTCAGCACCAGCACGGCGATCAGCAGGGCTGCCGCGTTGATGACCTGCCTGGCCAGATGGGTGGCGAATGCCATGGTGCAGCGGCTCTCCTTGCAGCTCTCGTGAGGCGAATGTCCGGTCGGGCCAGCGTCAGGTCTTCGGCGGCGTTTCCCAGTACAGCTCGTCGAGCGGCGACATCATGCCCCAGATCGAGGTCGGAAGGTTGCCGAGCCCCTTGGCGAAGGCATTGTAGTACGGGGTGACGTTGATGAAATAGATCGGAACGTCGGAGACGACGATCTTCTGGAACTCCGAGTACAGGGCCTTGCGCTTCTCGGGCGAGGTCTCGACCGCCGCCGCCTGCAGCAGCTCGTCGACCTTGAGGTTGGAGTATTGCTGCGTGTTCGACCAGATGATGCCCTTGCGGATGTTCGACGTCAGGTAGGTCCGGTTGACGCCGATCACCGGGTCGCCCCAGTTGTAGACGGTATCCATGGTCAGGTCGAAATCGAAATTGGAGACGCGCTGCGCCCAGGTCGGGAAATCCGGCGCGGCGCGTACCTCGAGATTGATGCCGACGCGCTTGAGCTGCGAGCGCATGTACTCCGCGACGTTGCGCTGCTGCTCATCCCCGCCCGGGATGTAGTCGATGGTCAGCGAGAAGCGCGAGCCGTCGGCGCCCTTGGCGTAGCCCGCCGCATCCAGCAGCGCCGCCGACTTCGCATAGTCGACCTTGTAGGGTTCGACGCCGGCCTCGGCGAGCGGCGAATCCGGTGCGATCGGACCGAGCGCGGGCGTCGCCTTGCCGCCCATCAGCTTGGAGACGATGAAATCGCGGTTCGCGGCGTAGGCGATCGCCTGGCGCACACGGACGTCGTCGAGCGGCTTCTTCTTGGTGTTGAAAGCGAGCCAGTTGATCGGGCCGACGCCGGCCATGCCCTTGTCGGTCACGACCAGGTTGGACGCCTTCTGCAGACGGTCGATGTCACGCGCTCCGGCGATGAAGGGAAGCGCGTTGAAATCACCGCGCTCCATCGAGACCACGGCCGCATTCTGGTCCGACACCAGCCGCACCACGATCTTGTCGAGCTTGGGCCGGCCGGGGATGAAGAACTTGTCGAACTTCTCCAGCGTATAATATTCGCCCTGCTTGTACTCGGTCAGCTTGAACGGGCCGGACCCGATCGGCTTCAGGTTTGCAGGGTGCGTCTTCAGGTCCTGGCCGTCGCCATAGATGTGCTTGGGCAGGATCGGCATCAGCGCCGGCGACATTGCCAGCAGCAAAGACGGGCTCGGATTCTTCAGTCGGATGATCGCGGTCGATGGATCCGGCGTCTCGACCTTGTCGACCGCCGCCAGCATCGTCTGGAATGGGTGATTGGCCTTGATCGCCATGATCGAGAAGGCGACGTCCTCCGATGTCACGGGGTGGCCGTCGTGAAACACCGCGTCCTTGACGAGGTGCAGCGTGACGGAAAGACCGTCAGCCGCGACCTCCCACGACTGAGCCAAATAGGGCTGCGGATTCCACTTGTCGTCATAGCGCAGCGGGCTCGCGAAGATCTGGGCCGTCGGCATCGCCGTGGCCATGCCCGATTGAACGGCGCCGTTGAAATGGCGCGGCACCTGCGTGGTGGCGACCACAAGCGTATTGCCGCCGGGCGATTCCGCCTGGGCGGACGGCGACGCGGCCGCGGCCGCAACGAGACCGAGAGCTCCCAGCACAAAATGTCGTCTGATCAACATGACTATCCCGCTTTCCTGGTTCACGACCGGGTGGATGATGAGAAAGTGGCTTGGTGGTCGAATGTCATCGATGTCGTCACGCGGCGGTCAATGCGCGGTCGAGGATCGCGTCGAGCTCGTGATCCGATATAAGATCGACGGTGCCGACCCCCGCAAGCGCGATTCTCTCCGCGGCCGCCGTCGTGTCCTGTTCCGCGGGCGTCAGCGACCAGTCGCGCGACACCAGCTGGAACACTTGCGCCCGCGCGTCCCCGTCGATCATGCAGGTGCCCTTCAGGCGCAGCAATTGTTGCGGCAAGGCGCGTACCGCGATGGCCAGCCTGTCACGATCGAAACGGCCGTCGCGCCGATAGGTCCAGCGGCGGAAGTCGCTCTCGTGATCTATCGTCTCCGCGACTGGCTCGGCGCGGAAGCGTGCGGTCCGCCCACGGCCGAACACGACCGTCTCCGCCGGGGTGGCGGCCGACAGCGGCTCGATCGACACGTCAGGCCGGATGGCACGGATCACCGCGCACGCCGCCTCGCGCTGGATCTCGGTCACCAGATCGCACTTGCTGAGCAATACGACGTCGCATTTGGCGAACTGATTGCGGATGGTGTCGCCGATATGCCGATCTTCGCTCTGCGCCGCGATGCGGGCCGCATCGGCCAGCACGACGACGCCGTCGAGCCGCAGCGACGGTTCGACCAGCGCGATCTCCGCGATGCGCCAGGGATCACCGACACCGCTGGCTTCGATCACGACGCGGTCGAAGCGACCGACATCGTCGAGCAGCCGCGCCAGCGTGTCGAGGAATCCCGCCCCGATGCTGCAGCAGACGCAGCCATTGGTCAGCGACATCGTCGTGCCGTCATGGCTCCGGATCAGAGCGGCGTCGACATTGATCTCGCCGAAATCGTTCACCAGCACCGCACAGCGCTCGGTGCTGCCGGACAACAGTCGATTGAGCAGCGTCGTCTTGCCGGCGCCGAGGAAGCCGCCGATCACGGTGAACGGAATGGGCGCGGACGCCGTCATGCGCGCGGCGCCTCCTTGACGACGCCGCCGACGACCGTTCCCCAGACCGGAACGTCCTTCAGCGCCTCGGGCGCCACTGAGAGCGGATCCTGCTCGAGCACCGCGAAGTCGGCATATTTGCCGGTCTGGATGCTGCCGACGAGATGATCGAGCTTGAGCGTATAGGCCGCACCGATCGTGATGGCGCCCAGCGCCTGCTCCACGCTCAGCGCCTCGGTCTCGGCGCCGAGCTTGCGCCCCGACGACGATACGCGGTTGACCGCGCACCAGGCGGTGAACAGCGGCGACAACGGGGTCACCGGCGCATCGGAGTGAATCGAGAATGGAACGCCGATCCGCTGCGCGGTGCCCGTGGCGTCGAGACGCCCGGCGCGCTCCGGCCCCATCGTCAGCTCGTAGTGGGAATCGCCCCAGTAGAAGACGTGATTGGCAAACAGGTTGACGCACATGCCGAGCGCCTTCATGCGGCGGAATTGCGTCGCATCGGCCATCTGGCAATGCTGCAGCGTATGGCGATGATCGGGGCGCGGATGCGCGGTCTGCGCCTTCTCCACCGCGTCGAGCGCAAGCTCGGTGGCCTCGTCGCCATTGGTGTGAATGTGAAGCTGGATGCCGGCCTTGTGGTAGAGATCGACCAGGCGCGGCAGCTCCTCCGGTGCGATGTACCAGAGACCGTTCGGCGCGCCATTGTGATAGCCGGGCCAGCGCAGTCGCGCGGTGAAGCCCTGGATCGAGCCGTCGACGACCAGCTTGACGATGCCGTAATGCAGCTTGTCGTTGCCGGCCTGGCGCAGCGCCGCGATCTTTTCGATCGCCTGCTCCGGTCCGTGCGTGGCCGAGGCCAGCGCGGGCACGAGGCGTACGCCGAAATCCGCGCTCTGCGTCGCCGAGCGGTAGAGGTCCAGCGTATTTTCGGTGAGATCATTGTGCAGGTCGGTGATCGTGGTCACGCCCTGCACGCAGGCCGACGACGCATAGCGCTGCACGTCGGCCAACGTCAGCAGCTCGGACAACGGATTGCCCACCAGGCGGAACGCCCGCAGCCGTGCCGCGATGCCTTGCAGTTCGCCGGAGGCCAGTCCGTCGGCTCCGGCGACGACGCCGGAGATGTCGGTGGCGCGCAGGAGCTGGGTGCGCTCCAGCACTAGGGTGTTGACCACGCTGATGTGGAAGCTGGCGTGGATCACCATGATCGGCCGCGTGGTCGACACCCGGTCCAGTGCTTCGCGCGTCAGCTTTTGGCCGCCGATGTGCAGCGGATCGAAGCCCCAGGCGAACAGCGTCGCGTTCGGATCGGCCATCCCGGCTTCGGCCTCGCGGAGCCGCGCGACGATGCCGTCGATGTCGGGAACGCCGGCGACGGCCCTGCCCTCCGGCGAGCGCCGTTCGAAGGCTCCGACATAGGGCAGCGACCACATGATGCCTTCCATGATGTGGCTATGGCCTTCGACGAAGCCGGGCAGCAGCACCTTGTCGCTAAAGCGCGCGTCGATCCGGCCGTCCGGCGCGAATTGCGCGATCTCCGCTTCGCTGCCGACCGCAACGATCCGCCCCTCCCGCACGGCAACATGCGTCGCGAAGGGCCGCGACGGATTCATCGTCACGATTCTGCGGGCCGAGTAGACGACCGTATCTGAGCTCACCGTGAACTCCCACAACTTCCCAAGAGCCGTTTTGGGAAGCCTGCGGTCTCGAATGGGTCCAGGCCAGCGCCAGATGCCATGCACAAATGGAGCCAGCCCATGCGAAACACGGCCGTAAGCATTCCGCTATGGCGCAGTTTTTGCTTTAGTTTCGTGCATCTACCAGCTCTCAGGACCAAGTATCTCGATGGCAAAATTCGCTCCCCTGCGGCGATCCGAAGCTGCTGGACCGACGGTTCCGCTCCACGACGTTCTGTTCTGGGGCTCGCTGTTCGACGGGCTGGATCGCGGCGGCACCTTCCTCCAGCTTCAGATTCGGCAGATGATCGTGACCGCGATCGAGGACGGTCGTCTGCCGCTCGGCGTCCGCATGCCATCCAGCCGCGACCTCGCCGCGCTGCTCAAGGTCTCGCGCAACACCATCGTCATTGCCTACGAGCAGCTCGTCGATCAGAACTTCCTGGTGTCGCGCGAACGCAGCGGCTACTTCGTGGCCGGCTTGCCCAAGCAGATCGGCGAAGCGAAGCAGCCGGCGACGGAAGTCTACAGCCGGCGCTGGACCGAGCGGTTCGCGCTGCAGCCGTCGGCGCTTCGCAACATCGTCAAGCCGCTCGATTGGCAGACCTATCCCTACCCCTTCATCTTCGGTCAGTTCGATCCGAGCCTGTTTCCCACCAATGACTGGCGTGAAAGCGCGCGCGCGGCGCTCAGCGTCCCCGAGATCAACAATTGGGCGCGCGACATGATCGACGGCGACGATCCGGCGCTGATCGAACAATTGCAGCGGCAGGTGCTGCCGCGCCGCGGCATCCGCGCCCGCGCCGACGAGATCATGCTCACGATCGGGGCGCAGCATGCCCTCTATCTGATTGCGAAGCTTTTCCTGCAGCCCGATACGCCGATCGGCATGGAGGATCCCGGCTATCCGGATGCACGAAACATCTTTGGCATGATGACGTCGCAGGTCGTGCCGCTGCGGCTCGACGGTCAGGGTCTTGTGCCAGACGAAGCTTTCGCGCGCTGCGCGCTGGCTTATGTGACCGCGAGCCACCAATGCCCGACGACGGCCGCGATGTCGCGGGCGCGCCGCGAGGAGATCCTCAAGGTCGCTCGCGAGCGCGACATCGTCCTGATCGAGGACGACTATGAAAGCGAGCTGATTCCGGAGGGCAGCAGCCTGCCGCCGCTGATGAGCCTGGACCGCGACCAGAGCGTGCTCTATGTCGGCAGCCTGTCGAAGGCCTTGGCGCCCGGCCTGCGGCTCGGCTATGTCGTGGCGCCGGCGCCCGTCATCCGCGAGCTGCGCGCGCTGCGCCGGCTGATGCTGCGCCATCCGCCGCTGAACAACCAGCGCGTCGCGGCATTGTTCATCGGCCTCGGACACTACCGGTCGCATCTGCAGCAGGTCGGCCGCGTGCTGCTCGAACGCGCCGCCCTGCTTGACGAGCTGCTGCCGCAGGCCCTGCCGGACTGCACCTGGTCGCGCGGCCCCGGCAGCACCAGCTACTGGATCGCCTGCCCTGAAGGCGCCGATGCGACGAGACTTTCGCATGCGGCGCGCGCCGAAGGCGTCGTCATCGAACCCGGCGATGTGTTCTCGGTGAACGCGGACGCCACGCGGCATTGCTTCCGTCTCGGCTTCTCGTCGATTCGCACCGATCGCATCGCCGCCGGAATCGCCAAGCTGGGCGACGTTTTCGCGCAGCACATGTCTTCAAGAAGCGCATCGGCGGCTACAGCAGGTCGCTCAGCCCCTTGAGGGCGCTGCCGAGTGCCACCACTGCGAGGCTAGCCATCGACACCCGGCGGTGCAGCGTGTCGCTGCCGCGATGAAAGCCGAGATCGCCGAGCCGGGTGCCGACCAGCATCACGGGAATGCCGAGCGCGGTGAGAACCGCGATATGCAGGTCCAATAGTCCAAACCATGCGAGGCTGGCGGTCGCAACGATCGACGAAACAAGGAAGAACACCATCATCGAGGCGCGCGCGGCAACCCGGCCGAATGCCCCCGCGTTGTAGTAGACGATCACCGGCGGTCCGGGCATGCCCGCAAGGCCGTTGAACAGACCGGCGGCGAGACCGACCAGCGCCGTGATCCAGCCCGCGGGCGCCGCGGCCAGCCGAAATCCCGTATTGAGCAGCACGACAGCGCCGACGGTGATCAGCGCGATGAGAATGCGCGCCGCCGATGCGGATACCAGGCTCAGCACCAGCGCGCCGATCGGCGAGCCGATCAGGCCGCCGAGGATCAGCCAGCGCAAGGAGGGCCAGTCGCAGACACGCGATGCGCGCGGAAAATCGCTGAGCCCGATGAGAAGCTGCAGGCAGACGGCGACCGGCACCGATTGCGTCGGCGGCATGAACAGGCCCAGCAGCGGCACCGCGGTCAGCGCGAAGCCGAAGCCGGTGAAGCCGCGCACCAGCGCCGCGGCAAAGATCGACAGCGCTGCGGCCAGCACCAGGGCCGGGCTCGGCAGCGATGTGGCGGCGATGTCGTGGACGGCAACGGCCAGTTCCTGCAGGGCCATCGTCAGCGTGGGGCGTAAGAACACAAGGGCGGGGTCATCGGGCCAGTCAGCAAGTCCGTGACAGCGACGAAAGGGCCAGCCTGTGCCCGATCACCGGACCAGTTCTGGCCGCAGAGGTCCCCCGCCCTGGTTCTAGGGCCTGCGCCCGATCGCGTGGCACATGCGAAGCCACACCCCGCAGACGTCGCGGCGTGATGCCCGAGGACACGACATGGCCGAAATCGAAACCGTCCGGCGAAAACTGCTCGACACGCTGTTTGCCGCCTTCAACCGCCACGACGGCGCAGGCGTGATGGCCTGCATGACCGACGACATTGTGTTCGACGCGGCCGCCGGCCCCGACATCTGCGGCCGTCGCATCAGCGGCGCCGCCGACGTGCGCGCCGCGTTCGAGGCGACCTGGGGCGGCATGCCTGACGTGAGCTGGGAGTGTACGCGCCACGCGGTGTTCGGCGATCGGGCATTGTCCGAATGGACGTTCCGCGGCACCGCGCCGGATGGCCGGCGCATCGAGGTCCAGGGCTGCGACCTGTTCAGCTTCCGCGGTGACCGGATCTGCGCGAAGAGCGCCTTCCGCAAGGACCGGCCGCCGCAGCCGGCCGCAACCGGGAGTGCCGCACGATGAACATGCACGCTCTGCCGGCGGCCGCCTATGATCCGCACTACGATCCGCTCGTCTCCGACGGACCCGGCCGCAATCGCGACTACGCGCCGACCTACTGGATCGCGACCGCCGGCAAGCCGCCGGAGAGCGACGGTCCGATCACTTCCGACACGACGGCCGACGTCGCCATCATCGGGTCGGGCTATACCGGCCTTGCCTGCGCGATCTTCCTGGCGCGCGAGCACGGCATCAAGGCGGTCGTGCTCGAAGCCAACCGCGTGGCCTGGGGTTGCAGCACGCGCAACGGCGGCCAGGCACAGAACGCCTCGGGCCGCCTGACACGCTCGCAATGGATCAAGCGCTGGGGCCTGGACGTCGCCAAGCGCATGCACGCCGAGGTCACCGAGGGCTTCGAGACGTTCGAGGAGCTGGTGCGATCGAGCCCGATCGATGTCGAGCCGCACCGCGGCGGTCACCTCTACATCGCTCACCGCCAGCGCAATCTCGACAAGATCGCAGCGGAATCCAAGGTGCTCAACGATGTCTTCGGCTACGCCTCGCGGGTGATGTCGCGTGAGGAGTTGGCGCGCGACTTCGTGGACGAGAACGAAGCCGTCGGCGCGGTGCACGAGCCGCTCGGAACGGGCGTGCATCCGGCCAAGCTCGCCTTCGGCTATCTGCAGATGGCGCGCGCACTCGGCGTGCGCGTTCATACCGCAAGCCCGGTGACGCGCATCGAACAGCGCGGCGGCAGGTTCATCCTGCGCACCCCCGGCGGCAATGTGACCGCGAACGGCGTCGGCATCGCCACCGGCGCCTATACCTCGCTGGGGCTGACGCCGGAATTGTCCGGCCGCTGCATGCCGATCCTGTCGAACTCGCTGGTGACGCGCCCGCTCACTGCGGCCGAGCTCGCGGCGACCGGCTTCAAGACCCGGCAGGTGATCACCGACACGCGCACCTTGCGCTTCTACTACCGGCTGCTGCCCGACGACCGCGTCCAGATCGGCAGCCGGAGCGCCATCACCGGCGCCGACGCTGCGCATGACCGGCACCTCCAGCTCCTGATCGACGGCTTGCATCGCAAGTTTCCCGCGCTCACAGGCATCAAGATCGATTATTCGTGGTGGGGCTGGGTCGATGTCAGCCACGACATGATGCCGCGCATCGTGCGTCCCGATGCCCAGGCGAAGCTGGTCTATGCGCTCGGCTATGGCGGCAACGGCGTCTCCTATTCGGCGCAGGCCGGCCGCCGCATGGCGCAGATGCTCGCGGGCCAAGCCTTCAAGGGGCAGGATCTGCCGATCTTCACCTCGGCGCTGCCGACGCATCCCTTCGCGCCGTTCCGCCGCATCGGCCAGCGCCTGCTCTATCGCTGGTATCACCTGCGCGACGAGGCGAGTTGAGGCGCCTCTCGCCGCCGCATGTCGGTCCGACGAGCGTGCGCCTGCAGCAGCAGGGGTTCATGCCGTCGCTTCCCTGATCTCCACACGGATCGGAGTCGGATCGAAACCGTTGCATGGATTGTTCACCTGCGGACAGTTCGAGATCACGAACAGCACGTCCATCTCCGCGGTCACGTCGACGTAGTTGCCCGGCGCGGACGGGCCGTCGAGCACGGTGAAATTGCCGGAGGGCTCGATCGGCACGTTCATGAAGAAGTTCAGGTTGGAGACGATGTCGCGCTTGGTCAGGCCGTAGCGCGACAACTCCAGGATGAAATTCTCCCGGCAGGCATGCAGGTAGCGCGTCGCCTCGCCGAAACGGACCGCATTGCTCTCGCAGGAGCAGCAGCCCGCAGAGGTGTCGTGGCGGCCGCAGGTGTCGGCGGTGATCCGCGCCATCACCCGGCCGCGATTGGAGATCAAGCACGTGCCGAGTTCGAGATAGGCGGAACCCTGGACACGCAACGTATCCTGCGCGCTGTAGCGCTCAGCGGTGTCCTCCGCGACGTACATCAGCGCGTCCACCGCCTGCTCGCCCTCGCTGTCGATGATGCGCAGCGTCTGGCCCCTCTTGAGCACTCGCGACCAGGGCTGCTCGGCGGGAATGTCGAAAGCATAGATCGGTTGGCCCGTATCGATCTCAGACATCGTCGCCCTCCTTCAAACGAACAGCTGATCGGTGAAGGCATAGGCGCGCGCTGCTTCCGGCGATGCCGTGCGGCAGACATCGTCGGTCGCCGGTGGCAGCAGGCGGTGCCGGATCAGCGTGACCGGCGCCGTCGCCGCGGGACGCGCGGGATCGAGAGGATGAGCGCAATTCGACACCGCGACAATCAGGTTCGTCTCGGCGCGCAGATCGACGAAATCGCCGGAGCGTTTGCGCTCCGCGTGCCAGACGAACCGCCCGGCCGCATCTGTCGTGACCGGCGCGAAGAACGTCACGCAGGGCGGGATGTCGCGCAGGCCCAGCCCGATCTTGGCCGCGGCCGAGATGAAGTTCGCCTGCGTGTTGCGCGTCACCTCGCCATAGGCCGCCAACGTCGAGTCCGCGGTCGAGCCGCCGACCAGCAGATCATGCGCGCCGGAGGTATCCTCGATCACCGACAGCAGAACCCGTCCCATGTCCGACAGGATCATCCGTCCCTTCGACAGCGCTGCGCTCCACTGCACCTTCACAGTGTCGGCGCAGTTGATGCGCTCGCTCGGATCCTCGCTGCGCCACGCCAGCAGCGACACGCTGGAGCGGCCAAGATCGTCGCGGAGCCGCAGCGCTTCTCCGCGCGACAGCCGAACCGTCGCGTGCCACCCCGGCGGCACCTGCTCGGACTGCACGATCGCGTCCTCCGCGACCGGCGCGCCATCGAGCGCCGTTGGCGGCGGCATCTGCTTCAGCTCCTGCCCCGCCGCGCGCAGTTCCTCATAGCGGCGGCGGTTGGCCGCAGCCTGCTCCGCCTTGCCTTCTCCGCTCATGCTGATGTCACCGTGAAATGTGCCTCGACGGGCTTCCCAGCCTTGCCGTTGATCGGCAGGATGTCCTGCGGACAGGCCGAGAACGCGATCACCAGATCCATCTCCGCGCGCAAGCGCACATGGCCGCCGGGAACGGGGCGCGGCGGCGCGGCAAAGCCCAGCGTGCCCTCGGCATCCCACGGAATGTTCATGAACAGGTTGAGCGGGCTTGGCACCTCCGGCGGCGTCAGGCCGAGTTCGGCCATGCCGGCGAACAGGTTATCAGTGCAATTGTCGTGATGGCCCTCGTGCCCGAGAAACGCGTAGCGATAGCGGTCGCAGGCCGCGATCAGGGTGTCGTGAATGCCGCCCGAGGTGTCCTCGATCAAGGTCAGGATCGGCCGGCGCCTGTTGGTGCGGAGCACGTCGCCCGGCCGCGGCACCAGATGCAGCGAATGCGCGCGCGTGTGCTCGTTCGACATGAACTCGGAGAGGTCGGCGCGATTGAACGCCCAGGTGTCGACCACCTGCTCGCCATGGGTATTGATCACGGTGACGACCTGGCCGGCCGCGACGAGCGCCGCCTTGCCGCGCCGCGCGGGAATCTCGATCGGATCCATCGCTCTCTCCCTCAGGGCTTGTAGGCGACCATGTCGATCTCGACGATGCCGCCGCGCGCCAGATCGCAGACGCCGATCGTGGTCCGGCCAGGCCGGTGCGCATCGTCGAAATGACTCGAGAAGATCGCATTCATCGGCGCGTAGTCGCGCTTGAAATCGGTCAGGTAGATGCGGGCGAACACGATGTTCGCAAAGGTCATGCCGCAACCCTTCAGCACCCGCGCGAGGTTGTCCATCACCTTGCGCGTCTGCGCCTCGATGCCGTCGGGAAGCGGCAGCGCGTCGTCATCGGGATCGGTCGCGAGCTGGCCGGTGACGAACAGGAACGGACCGGCCTGCACCGCATGGCTATAGGGAGTGACCGGCTTCGGCGCATCCGGGAGCAGATGATAGATCGGATCCATGGCGTGTCTCCTCGCGTTGTTTCTGGCTCATCCGGCGGCGTAGCGCTGGATGAACTGGCGCGCGCGTTCAGTGTCCGGGTTGACGAAGAAGCGCTCTGGAGGCCCGGTCTCGACCACGCGGCCGCGATCGAGAAACAGAATGCGGGTGGCGGCGTCGCGAGCAAAGCCCATCTCGTGGGTCACGATCACCATCGTGCGGCCCTCGCGCGCAAGCTCGCGCATCACCACCAGCACCTCGCCGACCAGCTCCGGATCAAGCGCGCTAGTCGGCTCGTCGAACAAGAGGACGTCCGGCTTCATCGCCAGCGCACGCGCAATGCCGACGCGCTGCTTCTGCCCACCGGACAGCCGCGCCGGGAACACATCGCATTTGTCGGAGAGCCCGACCTTGGCGAGCAGCGTCATCGCCTCCTCGCGCACCTCGGCCACGGGACGCTTCTGCACTTGCACCGGCGCCTCCATGAGATTCTGAAGGACCGTCAGATGTGGCCACAGCGCGAAATGCTGGAACACCATGCCGATCCGCGTGCGGACCCGCGACAGCTCGCGGTCGGACATCACGACGCCACCGTTGTTGATGCCGATGCGGTCGCCGTTGAGATAGATCTGGCCGGCATCCGGCCGCTCCAGCCAGTTGATGCAGCGAAGCAGGGTCGACTTGCCGGAGCCGGACGGGCCGAGCACGCAGACCGTCTCGCCGCGCGTCACCGTGAAGCTGATATCGGAGAGCACCTCGAGCTCGCCGAACCGCTTGGAAATGCCGGCGACGTCGAGCACGGCCATGTCATCGGTCATCCCAGGCTCCCTCTCAGCGCCGCGCCGCGGCCAGCCGGTCGATGCCGCTGACACCCGCCTCGATCACGAGGCAGAGCCCCCAATAGAGGATCACGGCGGTGATGAAGGCGGCGAACGGCACGTAGTGGCGCGACTGGATCGAGCTCGCGGCATGCGTCAGCTCGGGCAGTGCGATGATGGTTAGAAAAGCGCTGTCCTTGACGATCTGGATCATCTGGTTGCCGATGACAGGACCTGCGGCGAGCAGCAGCGGCGGCAGGATGATGCGGCGGAACAATCGCGCCCCGGAGAAGCCGAAGGCGACGCCGGCTTCGATCGGCTCGCGCGGCTGCGCCGCCCAGGCGCCGCGCAGAATCTCGGCGAGATAGGCGGCGTGATAGACGGTCAGCGCCACCAGCCCCGAGCTCCAATTGTCGAGCCTAATGCCAAACGAGGGCAAACCGTAGTAGACGATGTAGGCGAACAGCAGGAACGGCACGCAGCGCATGCCGTCGACGAACACGCGCACGGTGAGCGCCAGCCAGCGCCGCTTCGACATCAGGGCCGGCGTCAGCACGAAGGCGATCACGAGCCCGGCGATCGCCGACAGCACCGAGAGGATCGTGGTGTTGCCGAGACCGCTCAGCAGCAGACCCCGCTCGCTCCAGACGATGGCGAAATCCCGGATCATGCGGCCTCGGCTGCGAGCTGGCGCCGCTCGATGAAGCGCTGAAGCGACACCAGCGCGAACACGATCGGCGCATACATCGCGATCGCCACCAGGAACGGTGGCAGCGGCTCGTAGGTCTCGGCGCCGATACGCACCGCGGCGCGGGTGATGTCGACGACGCCAACCACCGCCAGCACCGGAGTCACCTTGATCAGCAGCGACATCTCGTTGACGAGGCCGGGCAGACTGACGCGTACGATCTGCGGCAGCACGATGCGGCGGAAGCGCAGGCTGGCATGCATGCCGACCGACTGCGCGGCCTCGTACTGCTCCTTCGGGAAGTTCATCAGCGCGGCGCGCCAGACCTCGCAATTGAACGCCGAGGTGTTCATCACCAGTGCCAGGATTGCCGCCGACACCGGACCGATCGCGATCCCGACATTGGGCAGCGCGAAGAACAGCAGCAGCAGCAACGTCACGAGCGGGGTCGCGCGCAGCACCGAGACATAGACGGCGACCACGCGGGCGACGATTGGAACGTTGGCCCAGCGCAGCAGCGCCAGGCCAAGGCCGATCGGCAGCCCGATCAGGATGCCGATCAGGGACAGCGTCACCGTGACCACCGCGCCCTGCAGGATGGCCAGCACGTCGGCCGCGCTCATCGCCGTCCATCCGTGGCGTCGCCGAGCAGCCGCGTCCAGTCGAGGGTCAACTCGCCGTCGAGCGGACCGGCGCGCAGCGATCGCCACCCGCACATCAGCTGCACCCCAACCGCGGCGTCAGAATTCCGGCTCGAACGTGACCGGCAGATCCGGGAAGGCCTCGCCGAACCATTTCTTTTGCAATTCGGCGAACCGGCCGTTTTCCTTCTCCTTGGCGATGAAGCCGTTCAGGAACTCCACCAACTCAGTGTTGCCCTTGGCGACCGCCCAGGCCGGATAGGATTTGCCGGAGACGGGCTGGCCGACCGCGAACACGTTCGGCTTCTCGGCGACCAGCGCCTTGATGTTGATGATCGTGTTGACCACGTAGTCGACGCGGCCGAGCGCGAGATCCTGATAGGCCTCGGGATAAGAGGTGTATTCGACCACCTTGCCGAGCTTGCCGCCCTCCTTCTCCAGCATGGCCTGGAGCTCGGGCAGACGGCCGAGCAGCGCGCTGCCGGCCTGCACGCCGACGATCTTGCCGCTGAGATCCTTGATCGCGGAGATGCTCTTGTCGTCCTTGCGCTTCACGTAATAGTGCGTCGCGTCGGCGATCGGGCTGGTGAAGTCGAGCGACTTCTTGCGCTCCTTGGTGATGATTGCCGCGGTGATGGCGACATCGTACTTGCCGGTGGAGACGCCGGCCAGGATGCCTGTCCACGGCAGGATCTGCTGCTTGATCTCGAACGGCGCGTATTTGCGCAGATCCTCGATCAGTTCGTTGTCGAAGCCGGTCGGCTTGCCGTCCTTGACGAACTCGAAGGGACGGAAATCGTCCTCGGTGGCCACGATCAGCCCGCGCTTCTTGATCTCGTCGAGGCTGCCGGCCTTGGCGCTGAACGCGGCCGGCAGCGTCAGCGCGGCGGCCAGCAGCGCAAGCGCGAAACGCCGCGACGGTGCCGACAGGCGGGGAAACGAAGGCTTGGTCATCTCGGATCTCCTTACATGAACTGATCAGTCGAAGCTGAAGCCGTGCGCGCGCAGATAAGGTGGGAAGGCAGCCCCTTCGGCCTTGGCGGCCTGACGCGCCTTGTCCTCCGACCAGCCGTAGAAATCGGCCTCGCCGAACTCGGCATTGCCGCGCTGCTGCTCCTTCGGAATCGCGTGCCGCGCATGGCGCCGCCGGTCGTAATCGTCGAGCGCCGCAGGCAGTGCATCGTCGCCGTAGCAGTCCACATGGGTGGTGATGCTGCGCGACAGCCGCAGGCTGACATGGCCTTCTGCGGCGGGATAGCCGAGACACAGCCCAGCGACGGGAAACACCATGTCGGGCAGCTCCAGCACATTGGCGACCGTGTCGATCTCGTTGCGGATGACGCTGATCGGACAGGTGCCGAGGCCAGCGGACTCCGCGCACAGGATCATGGTCTGCAGCGCCAGCGCCGCATCGACCGAGGCGTTGAAGAAGCCTTCCAGAGTGCCGTTCCTGACTGGCTTGCCGCGCAGCTCGCCGATCCGCTGCAGCCGCCGCGCATCACCCAGGAAAACGAAGAACACCGGCGACGCACCGATCCAGGGCATGCTCGGAAACAGCCGGCCGATCGCCGCCCGCTTGTCGGCGTCGCGCACGCGCATGACCGAGGCCTGCTGGAAATCCGACTTGGCCGAGGCGCTCAGCGCGCAGGCGACGAGCAGGTCGAGTAGCCCCTCCTCCGGCATCCGGTCGCTGTAGCGGCGCACCGTCTTGCGTGACAGCACGCCGCGCACAAACGCACTGGCTTCGACGTCGCCGCCATCGGGCCCGCCGTCTCCGAAGCGTGTCGCGATGAGATCGGCATGCTCCGACATCACGGCGCCTTTTTTCCGTCGCGCGCGGCGCAGCACGTCCAACGGACGCCGTTGGCCAGGGCAATGATCGGCGGATCCCGCCGCGGCAGACATCGCATCGCTCTCTCCACGCACTGCGACATCGATGTCGCCGCCCCGGATTCATGTCGCCGCAGTTTCTCGCGCAGCGCTTATGAGAGATGTCAGCAAGGGACATGCCAGAGCTCGTGGAGCCCGGCGCAGCGCAGCATCCGCGCACCCGCTGTCGCGGCAATCTCCGATGAAATTGAGCAGCCACGAGCGCCGTTTGCTAAAGAAAACGCAGTAGCAGGGAATGCGGAGCATGCTTCGTAGTTGCGGTAGCGCACACCTCGCCCCGATACCGCACTTCGGCGATGCGCTGCTTTTCGGGCAGCACGGTGCCCATTATCTAATCGGAGCGCGATGCGGTCAGTCCGGCGATCGTGTCGCGTCGAGCCTCTGCCCCTGCGCCGCGACGATCGCCTGCATCATGGCGATGAACCGTTTCTGGTCGGCCTTGCTGAGATCCGCGATCGTCGCCAGATGCGCCGCCCGCGCGGGGCGCTCGATCTTGCGCAGCAATGCCGCGCCAGACCGGGTCAAACGACAGGTCCGGGACCGCCGGTCGTGCGGCCCGATGCTGCGATCGACGAAGCCGCGCGCCTGCAGCCGTTTCAACGCACCGGTCGTGGTGGTCCGGTCGAGAGCGATGTCCTGGGCGAGTGCGGTCTGGTCCGCAGTTCCCCGTTTCGCCAGCGCCGTCAACAGGCTGTACTGCAAGGGCGTGACTTCATAGGCAGCACATTTTTCCTGGAACAGGGCGACGTGGATCTGGTGCAGGCGGCGGATCAGATAGCCCGGACGTTCCTCGAGCGGCCACGACACATCTGCTTTCGTCTTGTTCCTTCCGGCCATCGAACGGCTCCCCGCATAAGCACTCATCACGCTGCATCAATTTGAAGCTGTCTATGGCACGGATCTTGATGTAATGCGAAGTATGCTTCGTAAATCGGTCGGCGCATCATCCGCGCCGGCTCGTCGAGGACAGCTTTGACCGGGACAAACAAACAACCCGGATAAGGAGAGCTTGCATGTCCGTGAGCGCCTCGTTTGACCTGCTGCTGCGCGGCGGCCGCGTCATTGACCCCGCCTCCGGCATCGATGGACTGAAGGACGTTGCCATCCGCGATGGCCGCATTGCGGCCGTCCAGTCCGACATCCTGCCATCGAGTGCCAAGGACGTCGTCGACGTCACCGGCCAGCTCGTGCTGCCGGGACTGATCGACACCCACGCCCATGTCTATCAGTACGTCACCGGCCGCTTCGGCATGAATGCGGACATGGTCGGCGTGCAGTCGGGCGTCACCAGCCTGATCGACCAGGGCGGCCCCTCCTGCATGACCCTGCCCGGCTTCCGGCACTTCGTCGCGGAGCCGGCGCAATCGCGTGTCTACGCGTTCCTGTCGGCCTATCTGGTCGGCGGCCTCGAGGGCCACTACTACCCTGATCTCTACCGGCCCGACTGCGTCGACATCGACGCGACGGTGAAGTCAGCTATCGCCAACCGCGACCTCGTCCGCGGCATCAAGGCGCATGCCGAGATCGGCGGCTTCGCGCGCTGGGGCATCCGGGTCATCGAGATGGCAGCGGAGATCAGCCGCCGCGCCGAGCTCCCCGTCTATGTCCATTTCGGCCAGCTGTGGGGCCTGCCCGCCAGCGGCACCAACGGCGAGGATGTCGACACCATCCTGGAGCGCGTCATCCCGCTGCTGCGTCCGGGCGACGTGCTGGCCCACCCGTTCACGCGGCATCCCGGCGGCTTCGTCAACACCAGGGGCGAGGTGCATCCGGTGATCCAGGCCGCGCTGGCCCGCGGGCTCAAGGTCGACGTCGGCCACGGCAGCCATTTCTCCTATCGACTGGCGCGCAAGGCGATCGACGCCGGCATCGTGCCGCACACGCTCGGCGCAGACATCCACGGCTACAACACGCATGTGCCAGCGCCGGCCGGCACGCCGGACGAGCATGCCGACGACGAGAACCATCCGTTCGCGGGCCAGGCCAAATTCAGCCTCGTGCAGGCGATGAGCTCGCTGATCGCGCTCGGGCTGACGCTGGAGCAGGTCGTGCCGATGGTGACGTCGAACCCCGCAGCCATGCTCGGACTATCCGATCAGATCGGCGCGCTGCGTCCAGGCATAGAGGCCGACGTGAGCGTGCTCCGCGAGAAGCAGGGACGCTTCGTGCTGCGCGACAACGAGAAGACCGAGGTGATCGCCGAGAAGCTGCTGCAGCCGGTGTTCTGCCTGCGCGCCGGCATCCGCCACGACGCCAAGGCGCCGATCCTGCCCGCAGCGGTCGCGGCCTGACGTGACGGACGCGGCCCCGACCGCCTCGGATGCCCGCGCACAGCGCGGTGTCGGCGCGCGCTTGCCGCGCAAGGAGGACGACCGTTTTCTGCGCGGCCGCGGTCAATACGTCGCCGACATCAGGCTGCCGGGACTGAAGGACGTCGCCTTCGTGCGCAGCCCGGTGGCGCATGCCAGGATCATGGCAATCCATATCCCTGACGCGTACCGCGACGTCGTCTTCACGGCCAACGACCTCGCCGGCATCAAGCCGATTCGCGCCGTCTCCGGCCTGCCCGGCTTCAAGATCTCTGAGCAGCCGGTGCTGGCGACGGGCAAGGTGCGCCATGTCGGCGAACTCGTGGCGATGTGCGTCGCGCGCAGCCGCGCCGAGGCCGAGGACATTGCCGCGTCCGTCGAGCTCGATCTGGAGCCGCTGCCTGCGGTGCACGACATGCGGCTGGCGCGCGAGGCCGGCAGCGCGCTGGTGCATGAGCACTGGGGCGACAACGTCTTCCTGGAAACGAACTTCGAGGTCGACATATCAGCTGCGCTTGACGCGCCGATCAAGGTGACGCGCGAGATCTCGACCGCACGCCAGTGCATGGCGCCGCTGGACGGCCGTGGTGTCGTCGCGACCTTCGATCACCGGCTGGATCAGCTCACGCTGCATACCGGCTCGCAGATGCCGCACATCGTGCGCAACGGCCTGTCCGACTGCCTCGGCGTCGACCAGGGCCGCATCCGCATCATCGCGCCGGATATCGGCGGCGGCTTCGGCCACAAGGGCATCCTGCTGCCCGAGGAGGTCTGCCTGAGCTGGCTCGCCATGGAAAAGGGCTGGACGGTGCGCTGGCTCGAGGACCGGCGCGAGCATTTGAGCGCGAGCGCGAATTGCCGCGAGCACGCCTATCACATCACCGTCTATTCCGATCGCGACGGCCGCCTGCGCGGCATCGACTGCGTGGCCACCGTCGATTCCGGCGCCTATTCGTCCTATCCGTTCTCGGCCTGCCTCGAAGCGGCGCAGATCGCGAGCATCCTGCCGGGGCCGTATCGGATGCCGGCCTATCGCTGCCGCACCTACTCTGTCGCGACCAACAAATGCCCGATCCTGCCCTATCGCGGCGTAGCCCGTACCGGCGTCTGCTTCGCGCTCGAGCTGCTGCTCGATGCCGTCGCGGCCGAGGCCGGACTCGAGCCCGGCGAGGTCCGGCTGCGCAACTTGGTGCAGCCGCAGGACATGCCGTTCGACAACATCACCAACAAGCATTTCGACAGCGGCGACTATCCCGGTGCGCTGCAGCGGGCGCTGACGGCGATCGATGTCCCCGCGGTGCGCGCGCGCCAACAGCGCTGCGAGCCGGATGGCCGGCTGGTCGGCACCGGCGTCTCGATCTACTGCGAGCAGGCCGCGCATGGCACCTCGGTCTATGCCGGCTGGGGTATCCCCATGGTACCTGGCCATGAGCAGGCCACGGCGCGCTTGACGCCCGACGGCGGGCTCGAGCTGCGCGTCGGCGTTCATTCGCACGGCCAAGGGCTCGAGACGACGCTCGCCCAGATCGCGCACGAGATCCTCGGCGTCGATCCCGGCAACATTCGCGTCGTGCTCGGCGACACCGCAATGACGCCGTACTCCACCGGCACCTGGGGCTCGCGGTCGATGGTGATGGCCGGCGGAGCCGTGGGCACCGCCTGCGCGCAACTCGTCGCGCGCGCCACGCGCATTGGCGCCAAGCTGCTGCAGCTCGCGCCCGAGGCCGTTGTGTGGCGCGAGGGCCGCGCCTGCGGACCGAACGGCAGCGTCAGCCTCGCCGAGATCGCCCACACCTGGTACCGCAGGCCGCAGGACCTTCCCGCCGACGTTGACCCGGCCGGCCTCGAGGTTACCAGCGGCTACAAGCCGGTGCGCGACAGCGGCACCTTCTCCTACGCGGCGCATGCCGTCACGGTCGCGGTCGATCCGGATCTCGGCGAGGTCGAGCTGCTCGACTACGTCATCGTCGAGGATGGCGGTGTCCTCGTCAATCCGATGATCGTCGACGGCCAGATTCTCGGCGGCCTGGCGCAGGGCATCGGCACCGCGCTGTACGAGGAGATGCCCTTCGACGCCGCCGCGCAGCCGCTGGCGACGACGCTGGCCGACTACCTGCTGCCGGGTCCGACAGAAGTCCCCGAGCCGCGCCTGTTCCACATGGAGACGCCGTCGCCCTACACGATGTTCGGCGTCAAAGGCATCGGTGAGGGCGGTGCGATCGCGCCACCGGCGGCGATCGCCAACGCCGTCAACGACGCGCTGCGGCCCCTCGGGGCAGAACTCATGCAGTCGCCGCTGTCCCCCCGCCGAATTGTCGCCGCGGTGCTGGCCGCCAAGCGGGCGAGCTCGTCGTGAAGGCCGCATCGTTCGCCTATGAGCGTCCCCACAACTTCGGTGCGGCACTCGACCTGCTCGCCAGGGCTGACGGAGCAAGGATCGTGGCGGGCGGGCAGTCGCTCGGCCCGATGCTCAATCTGCGTCTGGTGCAGCCGCCGCTCATCGTCGACGTCGCCGGCCTCGCCGAGCTTCGCACTGTTGATCGCGATGGCGACGATCTCGTGATCGGCGCCGGCGTCACCCATGCCGACATCGAAGACGGTCGCATCCCCGACGTGACCCATGGCGTGCTGCAGCGGATCGCCCGCGGCATCGCCTATCGCGCCGTGCGCAACCGCGGCACCATCGGGGGCTCGCTCGGTCACGCCGACCCGGCTGCCGACTGGGTGACGACGCTTGCAGCCCTCGGCGCGGGCGTGCGGCTGACGAACTCCACCGGCCGACGTGACCTCGCCGTGACGGAGTTCATCCAGGGCGCGCTGCAGACGGCGCGGCGTCCCGGCGAGCTCCTCACCGCAATCCGCCTTCCCTCCCTGTCGTCCACGGCGCGCTTCGGCTACGTCAAGGCCTGTCGCAAGCCCGGCGAATTCGCTCATGCGATGGCCGCCGTCCTGATCGAGCCGGACAAGTCCCGCAGCCGGGTCGTGATCGGCGCCATCGACACGACGCCGATCGTCGTCGACGATTCATCCCTGTTCGGCGGAACGCTCACCCATCTCAGGCAGCAATTCGATCGCGACCTCGCCGACCGCCTGCTGATGCAGGCCGGCGTGACCGATCCGGCCGCCCGCCACATCCACGTGAGCGTGCTCGCGCGGGCGATCGCGGAGGCCGACGCATGACGACGATCCAGCTGACCGTCAACGGGCGCGCGACCGAGGCCGACGTCGAACCGCGCACCCATCTCGCCGACGTCCTGCGTGATCAGTTCGATCTGACCGGGACGCATCTCGGCTGCGAGCACGGCGTCTGCGGCGCCTGCACGCTGCTGCTCGACGGCGCTCCGGCCCGCTCCTGCATCACGCTCGCGGTAGCCTGCAATCGTGCCGCCGTCACGACCATCGAAGGCCTGGACGAGGATGAGATCGCAGCCGAGCTACGCACGGCCTTTGCGCGCGAACATGCACTACAATGCGGCTACTGCACGCCCGGCATGGTCATGTCGGCGCGAGACCTCGTGATACGTCTCGACAATGCTGACGAGCAGGCCATCCGTGTCGGGTTGAGCGGCAATCTCTGCCGTTGCACCGGCTATGCCGGGATCGTGCGCGCCGTCCGCGCCGTCATCGAGGCACGACGAAAACGAGGCATCGCCGCCGCGATCGGCGCAGGACGGACATCGCTCGGTCCTGTGGGATCACAGACGGGCGCGGTCGCGACCACCATCTCGTCGGCGCTGACAGCGGTGACGGACATCAAGATCTCCCGCGGCATCGCCCTGGGTTCGCTCGATCCTCCCGACACGCCCGCCAAGAGCTTCGATGCGTCGTTCACGGTGAACGCCGCGCCCGAGCAAGTCTTTGCGCTGTTCGGCAGGCCTAAGACCCTGGCCGCATGCTTTCCCGGAGCCACCATCAACGCCATGCCATCCCCGAATTGCATCGAGGGCGAGATCAGGGTTGCGCTTGGCCCGCTTGCTGCCGTGTTCCGCGGCGCCGCACGGATCGAGCGCGATGACGCAAGTCTGTCCGGCCGGCTGATCGGCACCGGACGTGACCAGCAGAGCCGCAGCTCGACCTCCGGGCAGATCAGCTGGCGCATGCTTCCGATCGACGAAGGACGGGCAACCCGCGTCGAGCTCGCCATACGCTATAGCCTCTCCGGTCCACTAGCGCAGATCGCGCGCGACGGTTTGGTGCGCGATCTGGCGGCGCGTCTCACGACGACGTTCGCGCAAAACTGCGACCGGCATCTCAACGGGACGTTGAATCCGGCGGCGACTGCCGAGCCGCAGCGCCTCAACGCACTTGCCCTACTGATGGACATCGCACGGACACGTCTTATGGCCTTCGCGCAGCGCCTGCGCGGGCAATGAAGCCGCCTCTCACCGGCGGACTGGTTCCCGTCCACGGTCAGCTTTGAATGAGCGCCGAACGCCAGCGCGGAACATCGTCCCGGCACCTGTCTCCACGTTTCAAACAGCGGACAAGCTGAGCTTTCTCGCGGCGAGTGCGCCGAGCTTTGCCATCAGTCGACCTCTTCCTCCGAAGAAGAGGCACAGGGAAGACCGGGTATCGGCTGATACAGTTCACACCACGGATCGACGTTAACAGCATCTATTCAGCCGTGGCCGGCCGCAGCATGGCGCGGATCTACCAATGCTAGTGATTTATCCGCAGAGACGGTCTTCGGTCTCCAAGGTCCGCGCCTCTATCGACCTCGCCGTCCCGCGGCCGAAGAAGCAATTCGCGCTGCTGGCGGATAGCACGGCAAGCCGTCGTAAGTCCGCGGCCACGGCTGTGTCGCCTCGCCCCCCCCCAGCGCGGCCTTCCCTCGAGAACCACATGAAATGTAGTATCCCGTTAACACGTCCGACCTGCGGGACGATTGATCCTATCCCGCATCGCACGCTGCTACGCTGGACGCATTGATGTTTCGGTATGTCGTGGGTTTCCACCGTTCGGATGGCGCGCATGTCAATGTCGCTGGACAGAAAACATGCGCGTTCAAATTGTCGCATGATTGATCGGCAACGCGATGAGTTCGGCTTTGCGCAGTTGACCAACGCGTATAAGGTCAGACGTTACCAGCGTCCACGAAGCGCTGGAACGTCGGGGATGTGAAACGCGAGCAAGGTGGTTGACGGGCCGAGCTCGTCGCCCTCGTCGTCGTACGCGCGGCTGTCTTCCGACATTTTGGAGGTATCAGGTTCGATACGCTCGAGCGATTCGACGATTGCGGCTGATGAGCGGCCGGTTGGCCACGACATTCGCAGCAGACGTTTGATCGCGAGGCGAGTGGGCAGCGGGCATCGACACGTTGGAGGAACCGGAATGGACCAACGAGACGTACGGGCCGCATGGCAAAAATTCGTCGAGCGCGGCACGCTGTCGGGCGAGCTGAGATCGACGGTGGCCGCGTCGTGGCAGCGGTCCAGGCAGCACCGCATCACGGTCGATCGCGCCAAGGCGCCGCTCGTTGCGGAAGCGGAATTGTTTCGCCAGCGCTCCAAGAATGCCTCGCTCCGCCAGGCCGCCCGCTGCGCGCTGCAGAACTCGAAGACGTTCCTGAGCGAGGCCGGCTCGATCATGATCCTCGCCGATCCCACCGGCCTGATCGTCGATACCCAGGGCGATGCCAGGGTCATCGATGCCGGCCGCACGGTGCATCTGGAGCATGGCGGGCGCTGGAGCGAGGCCGATATCGGAACCAATGCAATCGGCGCGGCGCTGGCTGAATCACGCCCGGTCCAAATTCACGGCGCGGAGCATTTCTGCACCGAGGTCCAGCGCTGGACCTGCGCCGCCGTTCCGGTTCACGACCCGAGCGACGGCGAGCTGCTCGGCGTTGTCGACATCTCGGGCCCGGCGAGCACGTTCAATCCGCAGAGCCTGGCGCTGGCGGTTGCGGTCGGCCATCACGTCGAGAGCGTGCTTGCGCAGCAGGCGCGGCAGGACAAGGAGCAGCTGCTGTGCGATTTCATCGCCAAGCGGGCGTCGTGGGCGACGGAGGAATGCATCCTGCTCGACCGGCGCGGCGCCATCCTCCATGCGACCGAGCGCGGGCTGCGCGCCATGAAGGACAACGGGCTCAACACCGACGGCGACGCGCCGACGCGCTTCCTGAAAGCGGTCCAGTTCGAAGACTGGCCGGCCAAGCTCAGGGAGATCCTGCCCCATGCGAGCTTCGAGCTCGTCAAGAACGGCAGCACCGGTGTCGGCGCGATCGTCGTCATGCATGCCCGGCGGCGCGCAGTGGCGGATCGCAGCAGCCTCAACGCGAGAGAGACGCGTCAGCGCGGCGACATCCCGCCGTTGGCTCCGTCGCGAAACGCGCAGACATCGCCTCCTCCAGCGAAGCCGACAAGCAACAAGAGTCCCGGCTTCGTCGCCCAGGACCCGAACGTGATTGCGATCGTGCGGCGCGTCGAAGGTGCGGCGGTGCGCAAGATGCCGATCCTGATCCGCGGTGAGACCGGCACCGGCAAGGAGCAGCTGGCGCGACATGCGCATGCCGCCAGCGGACGCACCGGCGCGTTCGTTGCGATCAATTGCGCCGCCCTGCCCGACAGCCTGATCGAGGCCGAGCTGTTCGGCTATGCCGACGGCGCGTTCACCGGCGCGCGCCAGGGCGGCGCCACCGGGCTCGTCAAGGAGGCGAATGGCGGCACGCTGTTTCTCGACGAAATCGGCGACATGCCGGTCGCACTCCAGGGCGTGCTGCTGCGTCTGCTCGATGACTGGACGGTGCGGCCGGTCGGCGGCACCGCCTACAAGGTCGATGTCTTCCTGGTGTCTGCGACCAATGCCGCGCTCGACCGGGCCATCGCCGATGGCCGCTTCCGCGCCGACCTGCTCTATCGCCTCAACACGCTCGAGGTCAGGCTGCCGCGCCTGCGCGATCGCTGCGATTTCGATGCCATAGCACGCCAATTGCTGCGCAAGATCGATCCCGGCTGCGACATCACGCCGGAGGCGCTGCAGAGACTTGCGCCAAACCATTGGCACGGCAACATCCGCGAGCTCGGCAACATGCTGGCCCGCCTCACGCTCGGCGTGTCCAATGGGCTGATCGACCAGGCCTGCGTCGACACGATGCTCGGTGCGGCCCCTGCACCGCCGGCAGCAGAATCGCTCCAGGACGTCCAGCGCGCCCGCATCCTGATGGTCTACGCGGAAACGTCGGGCAATGTCAGCGAGACCGCACGGCGTCTCGGCGTATCCAGAAATACGATCTACCGCGCGCTCGGACAGCCGCGGCCATAGTCCGGCGTGCGCGTCATCCCACGCATCCCGTGAAGCCGGACGTGGACGTCCGGCGTCACGGCTCACCTGCAGCGTAGGCCAAGCGGCTCAAAGTCGCTCGGCGCCCCCACCCAGGGCCGGACCAGCCGTGGGGTCATAGTCGTCCGGCTTCTTCGCGATCAACGTCTGCGTTGTCAGGATCAGCCCGGCGACGGAGGCTGCATTGCGAACCGCGCTGTAGCAGACCTTGACCGGATCGACGATGCCGGCCTTGACGAGATCGACCGACGCGCCGTTGCGCGCGTCGAGACCGTGGCCGTTGGCACCCTTGGCGACCTTCTTGACCTCCGCCTCGGCATCCAGGCCAGCGTTGGCAGCGATGTGAAACAGCGGGCGGCTCAGCGCGCGCTGGAGCAGTTCCGCGCCCTGCCTCAAGCTGCCATCAAGGCCGTTGATCAGGTCGTCGAGCTTTGGCGCCGCCTTCAACAGCGCAAAGCCGCCCCCTGGAACGATGCCCTCCTCGATAGCGGCCCGCGTCGCATTGATCGCATCCTCGATCAGCTGGGTGCGGCGCTTCTGTTCGACGGGCGTCGCTCCGCCCGCCAGGATCATCGCGGTGCCGCCGGACAGCTTGGCAATGCGCTCCTGGAATTTGTCGCGCTCGATATTTTCCGGCGCCGCATCATATTGCCGCATCACCTGCTCGCGGCGCGCGGCAATCTTCACCGGATCGCCTGCTCCTGCCGTGATTAAGGTTTTGGAGGCGGAGATCCGCACCTGACGCGCTGCGCCGAGATCCTGCAGCTCGGCCTTCTCCAGCCGGCCGCCCAGATCGACCGAGATCACGCGGCCACCGGTGGTGATGGCAATATCCTCGAGCATGGCCTTGCGCCAATGGCCGAACTCCGGCGGATGGATCGCGGCGACCTTGAAGTTGCTCTTCTCGCGGCGCGCCAGCAGCTGCATGATCACGACCGGCGCGACCTCCTCGGCGATGATCAGCAGCGGCCGGCCGCTCCTTTCCACCAGCGAGATCACGCCGGCGAGCTGCTCGCCGCTCTGGATCTTGTGGTCGGTCATCAGGATGAACGGATTGTCGAGAACGACCTGCATGCGCTCGACATCCGTCACCATGTGATGCGAGAGATAGCCGCGCTCGAAGGCCATGCCTTCGACGACTTCGAGCGTCGTCTGGACCGTGCTGCCGTATTCGACCGCGACGATGCCGTGCGTTCCCGCGCGCTCGAACGCTTCCGCGACCATGTCGCCGAGCGCGGCATCATTGGCCGCGATGCTCGCGACCGCCCGCAGGCCTGCCGATCCCTGCAGAGCCATCGCGGATCGTTTCAGGTTCTTGATCGTTTCAGCCACCGCCAGCTCGAGGCCTTCCACCAATTCCACCGGATTCGCGCCGGCGGCGAGGCTCTTGAGGCCATCCTGCACCAGCACGTCGGCCAGCACCGTCGCCGTCGTGGTGCCGTCGCCGGCGGTGTCGTTGGTCTGCTTCGAGACCTCGCGCAGCACCTGGGCGCCCATGTTCTCGAACGGGCATTCGAGCTCGATCTCGCTCGCGATGCTGACGCCATCGCGCGACACGATCGGTGTTCCGATCGGTCGATCCATGATCGCGTTCATGCCCCTCGGCCCCAGCGTTCCCCGCACCGCCTTGGCAAGCTTGGCAACGCCGCGTCCCAATGCCGCTCGCGCGGCTTCGTCATGCAGCATGATCTTCGGCATGTTCTCAACCTCCCATTGGCCTGGTCGTTCGCCCCCATCATGGCCGGCGCGACCGTTGTTGTTGTCCCCCGGCCGAT
This sequence comes from Bradyrhizobium sp. SZCCHNS1022, assembly GCF_032484835.1. Classification (NCBI taxonomy): domain Bacteria; kingdom Pseudomonadati; phylum Pseudomonadota; class Alphaproteobacteria; order Hyphomicrobiales; family Nitrobacteraceae; genus Bradyrhizobium; species Bradyrhizobium sp. SZCCHNS1022. Next base: position 146,250 of record NZ_JAUETT010000005.1, read on the forward strand.
CAGGCCGAGACTCGCGTTTTCGGAACGAAGGGCGTCTCGAGATCGAACCGCACCGACAGCAAACCGCGGCACAGCGCACTGTTGAATTCGGCGTTGACGCCGACACGCCTCAGCCCTGAGACGTAGGCGGAAAATCCACCGGCGCGCAGCGGCGATCCCGCAGCATCGACGAAGGCCGGCATCTGGTCGCGGGCGGCCGCCACCACATCGCGCCGCTCGAGATAACGCCGCCGCAGACGATCGCCTTCATCATCGACGGGAAGGCAACGAAGCTCCGCCAAGGTGAGCGCGGTGATCGTTTCAGGCACGTGTCCGAGCTCCGTGAGATGATTGAGCAAGGCGACCTGGCGGCGCTGGAAGGCCTTGAGGAGAAACGTCCGGCGCAGATCGTCCAGGTTGCCATCGGCCTCGACGCCGAACGTCTCCTGAAACGACAGGCCCTGCGCCAGCCCGGCGTTGATCTTGTCGGCAAACATGTGCTCGCCGAGGACCACGCTGACGCTTTCCACCCAGTCGAGCGCGCTGACGGCACGGCGCATGTCGTCCGCCATCAGGAACGAGAAGTTGGCGGCACACCAATAGGTCGGCAGCCGGAATTCGATGTCGACATGATTGCCCGCGTCGACATCCGCCCTGATGACGAAGTTGAGATCGACCACCGATTCATCGAGCTCCGGGTCCGTCACGCCGCGCAGGCAGGCCCACAGCTCGGCCTGCCTGGTCTCGACGTGCCTCGCATAAGCCTGCCGGTCCCGTTCCGGCAGACTCCTTGCAACGCGCCCGCTCATGACGCTCACGCCGGCACGGGTTCAGACAGATGCGCGTAGCCGCCGCCGGCCCGGATCTTCTGCTTCTGGGCTTCGACATCAATTCCGTAGAGCCGCGCCGCGTTGAGGCCGAGAATCTTGGTCTTGGTCTCCAACGTCAGCACCGAGCCGGTTTCCCTGGTGATATCATCCGGAATCTCGAACGCCATGAACTTGTCGATCAGCCATTTCGGCGTCCAGATGCCGTAGTCGCTGCCGTACAGGATCTTATCCGGCCCGAGCCAGAACAGCAGCTCCGACATCACGTGAGCGAAATAGCCGGGACGCGAATGAATGAACGGCAGCGCCACCGCGATCCCCGCATAGACATTGGTCTCCTGGGTCGCGATCCAGCAGAAATCGTCCAGCCGCGGAAGCCCGCAATGCTCGACGATGAAATTCAGATCCTGGAACGAGGTCGCGACGTCGTCGATATCGGCGACATCGAACGCATCACGATTCAACGGGATGATTGTCGGCCCCTTGTGGACGTGAACGTTCTTGATGCCGAGCTTCTGCGCCGCCTCGAGGTAGCGGTAGGACTCCTTGTCGGACAGCTTGTAGCCCTTGGACTCGCCGCGCCATTCCGCCGTGTACAGCTTCACGCCTTGGAGCCTGTGCTTCTCTGCCAAGGCATGAAGATCCTCCAGGCCCTTGCTGCCGTCCCGCGGATCGAACGCGCCGTTGAGGATGAAACGGTCCGGATGGCTCTTCTTCATCGCGGCGTTGCGTTCCGTCGTATTGAAACCGTTCTTGTAGAAATCCGTCAGATAGGTCGGCTGCAGGATCGCCATGTCGTCATAGCCCGACACGAACAGGTCGTCGAACATCGTCTTGGCGTCGTACTTCTCGAACTTCGCCTTTTCCCACTTCTCCGATGGCGGACTGAGATTGGAATGATAGGCATAGAAGCAGTCGATGAACTGCTTGCCGTGAATGTTCTTCTGGTTCGCGGGACTGCCGTCCCAGAAATGGGTATGGCCGTCGATCACGAAAATCTCTTCACCCTTCGCCGTCCTGTACATTGTGCGTCTCCCGCTCCCAAATTGATGTTATGAGGCTCGCCGTGACGGCGTCGCCGATTGGCCCGGCCGGCCTGAGGTCGGCCGGGCGTTCTGCGCGGTCGGATCAGACGATGTATTTCATCATCTCGTTCATGTCGCCGAACAGCATCACGGTGTTGTCGTCGATCATGACCATCCGTCCGTAGTGGGTCGAGGTCGAGATTTCGAACAAATGCGGCGTCATCTCGCGGCCGAGCTCCTCCGAGATCTCGTCCATCTTGAATTCCATCTTGCCGGTGCCGTCGATCCGGATCATCGCCGGCATGTGGGTCACGGTGATGTGGTCGTGGCGGCTCATCACCTCGGCGATGGCGCGCGCCTCGACACTGTCGTTCATCGTGACCCCGCATTGATGAGACACCGTGTCCTCGAACGTGATGTCCTTCATCGATTTGAAGATGTTGTCGGCTTCCTGCATCATTGTCGCTCTCCTGACGGTTTGACTGATGGTCGTGGGGTTCGGCTACGAGGCGAGACCGGCCGGAACCGTCAGGCCAAGCTCGGCGGCAATGCCTCTGATCCGGTTCTTGGCCTGCGCAAGGGCATCACTGAAGGTCACGACCTTGACGCGCGGCTGCGACCAGATCGGCTGGAGGCGGTTGGCCGCGTCGAGCGCGAGCTCGGCATGCTTGGCCAGCCATTTATTGAACAGCGCGATGTTGTGCGCCGAATGCGTGGCATCGGTACCCAGGATGTGGAACAGCTCGACCGTGTTGGCGAGATTGCGCTCGTAGTCGGCCTCCGCAGCCGAGACCACGGCCGGCGTGATGAAGTCGTTCTGTGCCGAGGCGGCCTGCATCAGGAAGCCGGACCGGAACAGCTCGCCGACCAGGGGCTCGAAGACGACGTTGGTGGCGAAATACTGCTCGAGATAGTCGTTCGAGCCCATCACCGACTCGATCGACTTGCGCACGCCCTGCCAGATCGGATCCTCCAGCCAATGCTGCTTGCCCGCGTTGACGTCGAAGCCGGGAAGGTCGAGCGCGATTTCACTCAGATAGAGCGTGATGTCCTGCGCGAAGCGCAGCTTGTAGGACGAGTTGGTCAGAATCGCATTGTTGACCATCTGGGTATAGCCATAGCGCTGCGCCTGCATGGTCGACGTTCCCAGCCCGAACTCGGCGTGCTTGTAGGCGCCGAGATGGTTCTGCAGGATCTTGACCCAGGCCGGGTCGAAGCGCGACGGCGCGCCGGACTTGCGGCCGTTCTCGATGGTGTTCTGCACCATGCCGCAGATCGTCGACTGCCGCTGATAGTGCGTCCGCTCCCATTCCTGATCGACAGCACGGAATTTGTGCCAGTTGGAGCTCTTCGCCGCCGTCCAGTCCTTGCTGTAGGTCGGCGTTCCGTCAGGAAAGGAGATGATCCAATCCTGCAGCAGATAGCGCTCCGGATCGGGCTGGACATCGACCGTCATGTCCTCGTAGTGCGTCGCCTTGCGGCCCTTCGGCTCGAAATAGTTGTATTTGCGGCTATCGGAGCCGGGAAAGACTGCGGATCCCGCCGCTCCCGATTTGACGGCTGACGGCTCCGCCGCGACTCTGCCTGCTTGCATGCTCATGATGGCCTCCCTCTTTTGCTCTTGTGTTGCGACGATTTTCGAACGCCGTCATCGCACTGCCGGCGTAAACTTGTCGAAATAGATGTGGTCCGGCTCGACACCATTGCCCTGCAGGATCGGCAGCACGGCCTCGATCATCGGCGTCGGGCCGCAGGCATAGGCGTCGATCGTTCCCGCCAGCCGTTCTTCGCGCAGATGCCGCGCGACCACCTCGTGGACGAAGCCCGTCTCGCCGTCCCAATGGTCGTCGGGACCGGCATGCGACAGCGCCGGCACGAACTTGAAATCCTCGAGTTGCTTGCCGATCGCCATGAGCTCGTCGAGGTAGAACAGATCGGCGCGCGTCCTGGCGCCGTAGAAGAAGCGGATCGGCCGCTGTTCGCCGCTCGCGATGTGGTCGGCCAGAATTGACCACAGCGGCGACATGCCCGACCCGCCGCCGATCAGCAGCATCGGACCGGTTCGCTCCTCGCGCCGGAAGCAAGTGCCATAAGGGCCCTTCGCGATAACCACGTCACCGACGCCGAGCCCCCCATCGAGCTGCGCGGAAAAGGCGCCATTGGGATATTTCTTGATGATGAAGCGGAGCCTCACGTCTTCGCCCGGCGCGTTCGCCATCGAGAATGCGCGGGTGATACGGCCGTCGTTGATCGTCAAATCGACATACTGGCCGGCCCAGAACTTCATCGGCTTGTCGATGTCGATCTCCAGCAGACGGATGTCCGACGTCAGCGCTGTGATGGCCGCGACGCGGCCGTGAACCGTCTTGACCGCGATCGATCGCCTGAGCAGGTCTTCGTCGTAGTTGAGCAGCTCGAAGCTGACATCGCTATAGGCGTGCGTCCGGCAGAGCAGCACGTGCCCGTTTTCGCTCTCATAGTCCGGCAAAGCGAAGGTCGAGTATTTCATGAGCTCGATGTCACCGTCGACGAGCTTCGACTTGCAGCTTCCGCACTGGCCTTCCTTGCAGCCATGCATCAGCGAGATGCCCTGGCGGAACGCCGCATCGAGCACGGTCTCGCCTTCCTCCACCTCCATCTCGATTCCGACGGGCTCGAAACGAACCTTGTGAACCTGCACGTCCGTCATGACAGCCCCTCTACCAACCGACATCGACAACCTCCCCGACACACGCAAGCTGATGAGAGCAGGGAGCCGGCGAACCGGCCCCCTGCTCTCGCATCCTCAGTGGCAAGGATTGATGGTGAAGCCCTTGCGATAGTCGGCGACGGCGACCTCGCGCTCGATCGGCGACAGCGCACGGAAGCCGCGTAGCGGGCTGCCGAGCTGGTGGCCGCGCACGTCGTCAAGCGTCCACATGTCCTCGGCGTCGAACCGCAGATGCGGCTGGGCCGTCAGGGTCTTGCCGTCCGGACGGACGAAGCCGAGATCCTTGATCGCGTCGGCAATGTCCCAGCCGTGATAGCAGTCCTCCCATTCCCGGCGACCGCTGAAGCGGCCCATCGCCGGCGTGGCGCGGCCTTCATACTCGGCGGCGAACGCCACCTTGTGGGTCCAGCGGCAGCCCTCCGAGCAATAGGTGTACATCTTGCCGTCGACCTCGTCGCAGACGAAGTCTTCGCGGATCAGGCACGGCACCATGCAGCTCCAGCAGCGATGCGGGTAGACGTAGCCGACGTCGCTGTTGAACAGGATGTTGGTCTCGCCCGGCACGCTCAGCTTCGCATACCACTTCCAGAAATCGCCGAACTCGGCGTACCAGCCCGGATATTTGTGCTCGAACCACTCGAAGTCCTTTTCGGTCTGGGCTTCGATCCGCCAGAAGTTCGCCGACCAGCCGACTGCGAAGAACTGCGCGGTCTTGTGGACATAGTTCTTCTTGACGATCCGGTCCCACGCGGCGGCGACGTCGTCGTGGTGGATCTTGATGCCGTATTTCTCCAGCGGCAGCATGTAGGTGCGGTAGTAATCTTCATAGATCCAGCGGTGCCAGAGCTCCGCATAGGACTCCTTGTTCTTGTCGCGGTTGGTGGTGCCGTATTCGATGAAGGTGCCGATCGCCGCATCGACGATCGCATGGTTCTGCCAGAACGCGTATTTTAGGTCGCGCTCGAGCAGCTGGTGGTTCGACGGATCGTTGATCATCGCCATCAGCATCGAGTGGCCGTTGCCGATGTGGCGCGATTCGTCCGACTGCACCGAGAGAAAGACGGTCGGCAGCGCGTAGTCGCCGTTGCGGGCCGCTTCCGACGGCATCGCCACGAACAGGGTGTTGGTGAACGCGGTCTCCGCGACCACTGTCAGGTAGACGTTGGCTGCGGTGATCGCATCGCCGGTCAGGAAGCCCTCGGCGAACTGGCGGCCGATCGTCGTCGCGTAGCACTTGCCGAACGCCGCCTCGGTGATGTCGAACCCAGCCGGGTCGATGTAGTTCTCCATGTACCACTTCTTGAGGTTCATCTGGATCGTCGAGTGCCGGAACTCGTCGACCATCTGCATCGTGAAGCCGGTGCGCAGCTCCTCGCCGGGCGCCAGCCGACCGACCATCGCCATCGACCGCGCGGCCGATATCTCCGGGAACGGGATGATGGCCAGGAACAGCTTCATCCACTCGACCCAGCGCGGCTCGACGTTGCGGAACATGTCGCCGCGCAACGCAGCGTCGAGCGCGCCGTAGACCCGGTTGTCCTTCTCCTCCTGCATCGGGAAATACGATCGCAGCACCTGCTTCATCGGATCGCGCGGAGTCTTCGAAATCTTGTAGTCGGTCGGGAAGGTCATCGCTTCCTGGACGTAGCTCGGCGTCCAGCCGAGATCCGCGACCCGGTTTGCGGCCTCGGCAATCGTGATGCCCTTCTGGGCCGTAATCTTATTCAGCGTTAGACTTGCAGACATTTCCTTCTCCTTTGAACGTTGCACCAGTTTTCTGCATTCAGGCCTTGATCATCCGATCACGGCAGCGGCGACCAACGGCTGCTTCCGCGACGTCTCCTGCAAATTCACGTCAGCCCATCAACTTTGAGTTTCGAAAATTGACTTTCACTCCCGCAACGAATCGGCATTTCAGACCGGCTTGGCAGCGCTGCCGGTGTCCGCGCCGCGACTGGCCAATGGCCGGCCTTCCGCGACGAACTTCGCCGCCAGCACCAGCGTGCCGGTGGCAAACTCACGACCGTGCCGCGCGATCATCGCCTCGGCGAGCTCGCCGACCTGCGCGAAGAACGCGTCCTTCGACCGGTCTTCTTCTGCTTGCTCAGCTTGCTGAGGCGGCGGCACGGCCGAGATCGGCGCGCCTGATGTCCTGAGGTTGAGCCTGCTCATGTCGACCTTGCTCATCATGCGTGTCCCGTCCGTTTTTGGTCGTCGTCCGTGGGCGTGCTGTCGAATTCCAACAGAGCGTGGTTGAGCCATTCGCGCTCGGCGACGAGCCGCGCATGCTCGTCGCGAAGCTTGCCGAGACGCTCGACGACCCTGTCAAACTCGTCCCGCGCGGCGCTGCCGCCTTGCGCCCCCGCAAGGTCGCCTTGTGCGCACGCCAGCTCGATCTCCGCACCGCCGCGAGCGCTCTCGTTGCGGAGCTGCAGCTCGTTGTTGCGGATGATGCCCTCGATCAGTCTGTGCCGGGCGATCATCCGCTCGTGCGCCAACTGCAGCCGGGCCGCTTCCTCGGCCGTCATCTGTGGCTTGCGCTCGTCGGAGTCCACACGCGTCACTCCCGTTCGATGATGGGGTCCGGGCCCGAGCATCTCGCCGCGCACGCATCAGGGAATCAGCACCGCGCGCCCGTGGATGCGCCCATGATGCAGGTCATGCAGCGCATCATTGGCCTCGCTGAGCCTGTATTCCCTGGTGTGCAGGTTCACGAGGCCGCGGTCGGCCAGCGCCATCAGCTCGACCAGCTCGGCATAGGTGCCGACGAGATTGCCGACGATGGTCTTTTCCGTCGTGATCATGTCGATGGTCGGGATGTCGATCTTGCCGCCGTAGCCGACGATGTAATAGGAGCCGGCATTCGCCGTCATCGCGAGGCCCTTGGCGATCGCGTCGCCCTCGCCGACGAAATCGATGACGGCCTCGGCGCCGCGGCCGCCGGTCAGGGCCAGCACGGCCTCGACCGCGCTCTCGCCGGCCTTCACCAGATGATGCGCGCCGCAGGTCCTGGCGAGCTCGAGCGAGTCGGCGGAGCGGTCGACGACGATGATCTCGGCCGCGCAAAGTGCTGCGAGCACCTGGATGCCGATATGGCCGAGGCCGCCGGCCCCGATCACCACCGCATACTCGCCCGGCAGCAGATGACGCGACGCCTTCTTGGCGGCGCGATAGGCGGTCAGGCCGGCATCCGTGTACGGAGCGACGTCCTTCGGCGCCAGCGACTTCGGCAGCTTGATCAGCGCGCGCTGGCCGGTGAGCAGATATTGCGCGTAGCCGCCATTGGCGTTGATGCCGGGAAAGGAGCTATCGAGCGCATGCATGTCGTTGCCGCGCCGGCACGCCAGGCAATGGCCGCTGGTCACCAGCGGATGGCAGATCACGCTGTCACCGACCTTGACGCCTTCGACGCCGGGACCGACGGCCTCGACCCAGCCGGCGTTCTCGTGACCCATGATGTAGGGAAGCTTGACATCGACCTTGCTGCGCCAGATTCCTTCGACGATGTGCAGGTCGGTGCGGCAGACACCGGCGCCGCCGATCCGCACGATCACGTCCATCGGACGCGCGATCTTCGGATCGGTGACCTCCTCATATCTGACGAATTCCTTGGCCGTCAGCGTTTCATCGAATGCACGGAGAACAGCGGCCTTCATCGAACTCCCCCGGATATTTTTGTTTTGCACGGCAACTTGATCAGCGTGCCATTGATCAGGGCTGAGCAAGAGCTATGCCAGCGAGCTAACAAGCTGATAATCCGGACGTTCTGCCGCGCGCTCGCGCCGTCCTTCGGTCCGCCGCGGAGCAAAGCTGATTGCACAACTGTTCCGAGACGGAGCAGTTTTCGCGATGCAAGGACGTTACGGTCGAAATTTGGATTCCGGCTCGATTGCTCTATGATGAGTCGAGCAGCACCACAGAACTAACAATCAAGCGGGCTGCAGCGGACGGGGAACTGCAAAGCCCTCGGAGCGGGAGGATGGACGATGCTGCCAGCCAGCCGGCGCGTCGACGGCGCGTGGATGAAGCTCGACGATCAGGGCCATCTGCCGGCCGATGTTCTGTCGGCCGACATCTACGACAGCTGGATGCGCTGTATCAGCCTCGGCCTCGATGCGCTGCGCCCGCCCTCGCCCGAATTTGTCGACGCGGCAGTGCTGCGGCAGGAGCAGCAGCGCTGCTCGCTGGTGCGCGGCCTTGCGCTGGCCGAAATGCACACGCTGCACCAGCAGATCGCCGGCTCCAACTTCATGATCGCGTTCGCGACGGCGGAAGGACTGCTGCTCGACATCATTTCCGACACCAGCTTCAGCTGCGCATCGGACGCGGCCTGCATCCGGGCCGGCGCGATCTGGACCGAGACGATCTGCGGCACCAACGGGCTCGGCACCGCGGCCCATCTCAAGCGGCCGATCGTCGTGCACGGGCGCGAGCACTTCTTCGCCCGCTACAACAATCTGACCTGCGTGGCGGCGCCGATCTTCGCACCGGATGGCGAAGTCGCCGGCATCCTCGACGCGTCCTCCGACTGCATGTCGCGCCAGGCCCACACCCAGGCTCTCGTCGCGATGGCCGCGACCCAGATCGAGAACGGGCTGTTCCGCGAACAGCATCGCGGCAACATCCTGATCGCCTTCCACAACCGCGGTGAATATCTGCACACGCTCAGCGCCGGGTTGCTGGCGGTGGACAATGACGGCCAGATCCTCGCCGCGAACCGCGCCGCCCGGGTTCTGCTACACGGGCTGCCGGCCTCCGCCGGCCGCCGCTTTGGCGATGTCTTCCGCGCGAGGTTCGCAGATTTTCTCGACGAGGGCCGGCGCAACGAGCGCCAGCGGCTCGAGGATGACGTCGGCAGCCAGTTCGTCGCGACGATCGAGAACACCCGCCAATTCCCGATGACGCATCGCCTGCCGGCCCCGCGGCCGGCGCCGCCGAAGCACGCTGCAGCGGCCTTCGTCTCCGCCGATCCGCGGATAGCGGCCATCGTACAGCGCGTCGCCGTCGCAGCTTCACGCAAGATGCCGATCCTCATTCGCGGCGAGACCGGCACGGGCAAGGAGCAGATGGCACGCCACGCCCACGCGGCGAGCCGCCGCACGGGATCCTTCGTCGCCGTCAACTGCGCGGCCCTTCCCGACAGCCTGATCGAGGCCGAGCTGTTCGGCTACACCGAGGGCGCCTTCACGGGCGCCAGGAAAGGCGGCTCGGCGGGCCTGTTCAAGGAAGCCGATGGCGGCACGCTGTTCCTCGACGAGATCGGCGACATGCCGGTGACCTTGCAGGCGGTGCTGTTGCGCTTCCTCGATGACTGGACGGTGCGGCCGGTCGGAGGCAGCAAACGCGAGGTCGACGTGCTCCTCGTCTCGGCCACCAACGCCAATCTCGACGACGCCATCGCCAAGGGCCGGTTCAGATCCGACCTGCTGTTTCGCCTCAACACGCTCGAAGTGACGCTGCTGCCGCTGCGCGAACGCACCGACTTCGCCGACATCGCGCGCCATCTGATGCACAAGATCGACCCGTCGATCGCGCTGTCCGAGGCTGCCATTCAGCGGCTGGCGCAACGGAGCTGGGACGGCAACATCCGCGAGCTCCGCAACGCGCTGGCGCGGCTCTCGCTCAGCGAGACCAGCCCCGTGATCGACGCCGCCACCGTCGAGGCCGTCATCGGCGCCGGTGGGCCTGAGCGCATGGCGCCGAACATTACGGTGGACGAATGCGCCCCTGCCGACCTGCACGAAATCCAGCGCGCCGTTGTGCTCGCCGCTTTCGCGGAAGCCGGCAACAACATCAGCAGGACTGCGCGGCGGCTCGGCATCTCGCGCAATACCGTCTACCGCGCGCTGCGCGGCAAGCCGGGCTGACGCGCGCGCCGCAATGAGTTGATCAATCCCAAGGGAGGCCACGATGTTCGAACCGGAGAACAGTCTCGAAGCGCTGATGCAGGCGGCCGGCCGCGATCCGGCGATCATCCCGCGGTTCTACCGCGCGCTGCTCGAGGCCGAGATCTATGTCCTGACACCGGAGGCCCCGATCGAGCCCGGGCAGCACCGCTCGCTCGCGCGCCAGGAGCGCATCAACGTCGCGAGCGTCGAATTCCAGGGCCTGACCTGGTTGCCGGCGTTCACCTCCAGGCAGCGCATCTCGGACTATGTGAAGGCGCCGGAAGCCTGCCTCGGCGCTTCGGCCCGCGATCTGTTCACCATGCTGCCGAACGCGAACTTCTGGTTCAACCCGCTGTCCGAATGCCAGAAGCCGATGCCGGCCAGCGAAATCGCGCTGCTGATGAACGGAACGATCTTCGACAAGCTCCCGATGGCGGCCGCAGCCCGGCACGCTGGCCGGTGATCCCACCCTCGCCACCGAGCCGAGGGGAACGAGTCGCGGAGTGGCGGACTCAGGATCGGTCTGGTCCTTCAACGAAGTCGAGGCGAGCGGGGCCTGGACGATGATCATCATTCGCGGTCGGTCGGCGACGCAGGCCCAGGGGCGAACGATCGTCGATCTCTTTCCAGCCAGCCATGATGGGATGCAGGATATCGTCACGGCACCTCTCTCCACGTTTCAAACCGCAGGCGTGACGACGCGATCTCGCGGCCGCCTGAGCCCGAGTTGTTGTCTCCATTCAACCGCCTCTCAACGAAGAGGCGCAGGGAAGACCGGGTATCGGCTGATACCCGCGGTCCGCGTGCAGCAAAAAGCACGCGGCAGAACCACAGGTTCAGCCCAATATCCGGCCTTCCCTGCGCGACGGTTTTGCGACTTATAGGCGCTCTCCCCGGGGACCGGCTGTCTTGCCCCCGTCGCCAGCGGATCATCATCCCCGCCGGCTTGGTCTCAGCGTCGGGAGACCAGGACCACGCCACTTCGCCGTCGCCTCGCTCCGTCCGTCGGCACGGGCTGTGACACCCGGCTGCGGAGCAATGCGCCCGTCGCCTCTCCGGCTCGACGCTTCATGACGACCGCGAAACGTCCCTCTTCAGCGAGCCGGGATGCGCTGATATGTGCAAGTGATTTGCCCGACGTAGCAAGGGATAAGTGCGCGACAAACTGGCACGACGGGTAGTTGGCGCATGCGGGGCATGCGAGGATTGCCCGTCGGGCAGATCCCCCTATTGAATGCGGCAGCGAGGAGTTTCGACAGCGCGCGAGGTGCAGGAGCTTTGTGCACTGTCACCGCAATGCCTTCTCGTAATGACGGATGGAGCGCACGCTCGCCCCCGTCCTTTTTGCAACGTCTCCGATCTTCATCCGCCCTCCTGCCGCATCTCGTAACCCCAGACATCAATGTCAGGGTCAAGGGCAAGTCGATCAAGGAGCAACCGCGTTCTTTTCCGTGCCGACCGGGTGCTGCATGCGGGAACTGACCGCGATGCGGTTCCAGATGTTGATGGTTCCGATAGCGATCGTCAGTTTGGCGATGTCGGCCTCCGAGACGATGGCGCGGACGGTTTCAAACGCAGCGTCGGGAATGCCCGTCTCGGCGGCGAGCGTCACGCTTTCGGTCCATTCGAGAATTGCCCGGTCGCGCGCGTCGAAAAACGGGGACTCGCGCCAAACGGCGACGAGGTGCAGCAATTGGGCGTCCATCCCGTCGGCCAGAGCGCCCTTGACATGCAGATCGACGCAATAGGCGCAGCCGTTGATCTGCGAGGCGCGCAGCTTGACGAGGTGAAGCGTGCGCTTGTCGAGGCCCGACTTGGTCACGGCACCGTCGAGGGTACGAACGGCCTGATAGAGCTCGGGCGCCAGGGCGGCGATGTTCAATCTGGGATGCATGGAGGCCTCCTGTCTCGAATGGAGTTGGCGTGAAATCGTGGATAATATATATCCATGATTAGCCGCGATCCAAGAGCGGAGTGGGAGACGGCGATGCGGCGCATGAGCGACGGGGTGGAGGCAGCGCTGCACTGCGCTCTGGTGCTGGCCGGATTGCCGGAGGGTAAAGTACTTCCTGGCAAGAGCCTCGCCGAATTGCACGGCGTCTCGGAAACCTATCTTCTGAAGCACCTGCGGGCGCTCGCTGCGGCTTCCGTCATCGATGCCGTGCCGGGGCCGCGCGGTGGCTATCGGCTGGCGCGCGACCCGGAGCGCATCACATTGCTCGACATCGTAGAAGCGATCGACGGGCGGGAGCCCGCCTTCGTCTGCCGCGAAATCCGCCGGCGCGGTCCCGGCAAGGCGAAGGACCCGTGCGTCTACAAGGCGGACTGCTTCATCAAGACCCGCATGATCGCCGCCGAAGAGGCTTGGCGGGCTGTCCTGAAACAGCAGACCCTCGCCGATCTTGTTGCCGATGGAGCCCAATTGATCGACGCACACAACAAGAAGGCGGTGGCGAATTACGTTGAGAAGACACAGCGCTGAGCGCTATCGACCGGCCTGATAGCGAATATCCAATCCCGCCGATCACAGCTCGGCGATGCGCGCGCATTCGCCCGGGCGAGCGCCGAACGCTTGTCGTCATACGTCGCCACGCGCTTGAGCTTACGCGGACCGGGCCTGGGACCGCGCTTGCGGTTCAATCCCTCTGGCCCGTGCGCCTTCCACACCTTGATCCAGTCGTGCAGAAGCTTGCGCGCTACGCCGAGGTCACGAGCGACGGGCAGAACGCCTTCGCCTCGCTCGACCCGCTTGATCGCCTTCAATTTGTAAGCCGTCGGGAACTGACGGGTCTTTCCTCGTACTGCCACAGGTCATCCTCGGAATGCCTGTCACTGAAATTATCGTGTCTCACTTGAGGGAGGCAGTCCAACACTGTCACCGCAATATCGAACCCTATCCGCCATCTCACAGTGAATGCCGGTCGCAAATCCGCCAGCCCCATGGTCGACAGAACAACTTCATTTTCATTCTTTCTACTTTTGATTGCATTTTTTTATAGTTCACCTCATACTGCGACGCGCATATCTCCGAAGAAGTCACTTATTAGCGGCCGGACGATCCGAGCCAGCCACACACCGACGTGCACGACACAAGGCCACTTAGTCCGCAGCATGGCCGACGCGCCTGTGACGATTAGATCCTGAAAATGATCGACCAATTCTCTTCAGTTCGCACACGACTTGGGGGAACCACATTTTTATGAAGGGATTCACTGCGATGACCGAAGAATTCTCGTCGGACTCCATCAGCAAATGGGCGACGCGGATTGCAGCAGAAATCGAACCCGAGAGCGAAGCTCTCGCGCCAATGATGATGGAGGCCTATCTGCGTGGCGGTCGAGACCGACGGCAGCTCTTTGAGAATAGAGCGGAACTCGGCGGTTTTCTGCCAGATGGCGGAGCCTTGCTTTTGCCTTTTGCTTATATGGCACTCAGCTACATCGCAAAGGGGCTGCTCAAGCTGTATCAATCAGGCGGGCTCAGCGGAATATCCAACCTGCTGAGCATCTGGAAAAACGCCTCCGATCTCATCAAGACCCGGAAAGCACGTGAAGAAGCACATGCAGCCACGGAAACGGAGGCACGACGCAGTCTGCGCCATACCCTGGACGAGGTGCAGCGCGCTCTTAGGGAACAGGGCTTGTCGACAGATCAGTGCGAGCTGATCAGTTACCGAGTGATGATGGTTCTGCTCGACGAGCCTATCGAGGGAGCACAACTGGTCAGGACATTCCAGAGTGAAAGCGCATAGGGATGACCGAGCCACAGCGACAGAACTCCGACGCGGGTCTGCCACCGTGGCTCTTGCTATTCCTGACGTTGTTAATCTTCGGACTTCCGCAGAGTTATCAGACGATACGCGAAGATCTTGGCGATTTTCAGAAGATCGACGAAATGAACCGGCTGGAGCTCGCTGTAGCAAATGTCGAGGATGTCAGCTCGATCGTCGCCCAAAGTGACGCTCAGCAAGTGATGCAGCATCGTGCGCATTTGCTGAATTGGCTAAGAAATGGCGCATGCATCCGGTTCCGAGCGGAACTAGACCGGGCCCTTGCCGCCATTGAACAAGCGAACTTTCTTGAAGACGACCTGCGGGGCCTTTACCGTCAGCAAGTTAAACTCAAGAGAGATGCGATGGCTCTCATCTTGGAGATGCTTGACGACGACGAACGCTCCGAACTTGTGCAGATCGAGGGCAAACGACCGCCGCCGACGGCAAGTAAAGCCGAGATAATCCATTATCTGCTGGAACCGAAAGAAGACCAGCGCCAAACTATGAGCACGAATTGGCGAACGCTCGCCCCGCAGGCGCGCCCGACCTTGGACACGGGAGATCAGGGCCATATATCCATGGATGACGTATGGCGGTCACGGATCTCCCTGATCTTGAGCAAACCCGCCTTCCTTGTAGATCTAGGAATCACCTTGATCCCGATTTTCTGCTTGTTGACGGTAGCGTTTCCCCGTTGGCGAGCTTGGCACGTGGAAAGGACATTCGGGCTCCGGGAGTATCTCGGAGGGTTTCCGGAGATCGACGAACTACAGGCATTTGTAGCGACGAGCGCTCCGCGCATCGAACTGCGGGTCAACCTGCTGCGTTCGGGCTATGCATTTGTCTATCCACGGAGCTATCGGCGCCCGCGCCTGGCAGTGCTCGGCGGAATGTATGTGCTTTGGAAACGTGATCCCGTGACCGCGAGGGGCATATTGCTGCATGAAATGGAGCATGTCCGCCAAGGGGACCATCTTGTCGTGGGGTATGGAAGCTTCTTCTCGGGGTATCTCAAGTGGCTGCCTGTCATCTTCATCCTAGTGATGGCGATGACCCTGATCTCCTCCATGGCGCTTTCCGTGAGATCGGTCGGTTTGCATATCGAGCACCAGGCGCAGCTCTTTGGGCGGACTGCACTGATGGCGTTATGCTCAACCGCATCGCTCTTCTTCCTGATCATAGCTTCGATTACAAAGCCGCTCGTGGCTATCTGGGCCCTGGAGCTGAACGCAGACTACGGCGGGAGCCGCGCGCAGGTCCTGCACGTCGAATGCGGCACCAAGGCGATGGGAGCCGGTGGACGGATATCCCGAATGCTGGGAACTCTGAGCCATCCGCCGGTCTGGCTGAGAGCATGGTTGATTAGGCGCGACGACTGGATGAGAAGACTACTGCGACAGATTCTCTTTCCAGCCTCGTACCTGATCGCGATCCTGATGCTCTTTCTCATGGGCTTCTTCGCGACGCTACCGGACCATGGACTACGTGCCGAGAGGGTGAAATGGCTCTTAGGCCTATCGTTGGACTCCCTTGAACGCAATTATTGGAAGTTCGGCAGCATGGCGGCGCTGTTGCTGGCATGGCCATGGCTGTCCGGCTACTGGGAGCTATTCTTCATCGGAGCAGCCCGGCAGTACAAATGGTGGGATGGAGGAAGATGGGCTGCGGCGCTACTGCTGACAATATTGGCAATTTTGGCGTGGTTTGGCGGCCGATCGTCTTGAGGCGGCCCAGGCCTGATTCGTGCGCTCGGAACGGAGGCCAACGTCCAAAGGACATTGAATTCACGCCAGATGCCACCGATGAAGAACGTCCCTATGGCGCGATCGGCAACAAGCCGCCTGGAGCGTCAGGCTATTCAAACTCGGCGATGCGAGCATTTGCGCGCGTCAGCGCAGACCGCTTGTCGTCATAGCTTGCTGTAGCTTTGAGCTTCCGGCACTACGGTAATAGTGCACAAAACAACAAAGGCCGCGCAGGGCCGTCAGATCAGCACCTTGAACGAGGCCATGAACTTCCGGTCGGCCGCGTCCCAGCCCTCCAGCGGCTTGCGCTTCATGACCTGCACGAGGAAGCTGTGCGGTCCGGAGACCGTCGTCAGGCCGCCTCCCCATACCTTGTCACTGCTGAAGGTGAAGCGCTTGGCGGGGAGCATCGCGCCGCTGGACGACTTGAACTCGGTCTTGTCGATCGAGAGAAATTCGCCCGACACGCGCTCCACCAGTCCATCGAGCATGGACTGCATCATCAGGGCCGGCTTACCTTGGATCGGCCAGGCCGCATGGAAAACGGCGAACGCCTTGTTTCCGTCCGTGGCCAGAAACGTCGTCGACGAAAGTCCAAGCAGGCCGCTCGACTTTTCCTCCGGCGGGGTCGGAAACTCGACCGAGAAGAAATGCTCGGCCGGAGCGAACGCGTGGCCAGCGAAGGCCGATGCCGGGATGACGGCGCCACTAAGGATGGCCAACAGATGGCGTCGCGATATCCCGCTCATGACGGCCTACCCTACTCCCACTCAATCGTCCCGGGCGGTTTGCTGGTCACGTCATACACCACCCGGTTCACGCCCTTGACCTCGTTGATGATGCGCGTTGCGGTGTTGCCCAAAAACTTCATGTCGAACGGATAGAAGTCCGCGGTCATGCCGTCGGTGGAGGTGACGGCGCGCAGGCCCACGACGTAGTCGTAGGTGCGGCCGTCGCCCATGACGCCGACGGTCTTGACCGGCAGCAGCACAGCGAACGCCTGCCAGATCGTGTCGTAGAGGCCGGCCTTCCTGATCTCGTCGATATAGACAGCATCCGCCTTGCGCAGGATCTCAAGCTTGTCCCGGGTGATCTCGCCGGGACAGCGGATGGCAAGGCCCGGGCCCGGGAACGGGTGGCGGCCGACGAAGATCTCGGGCAGGCCGAGTTCGCGCCCCAACGCGCGGACCTCGTCCTTGAACAATTCGCGCAGCGGCTCGACGAGCTTCATGTGCATACGCTCGGGCAGCCCGCCGACATTGTGGTGCGACTTGATGGTGACGGAGGGACCGCCGGTGAAGGAGACGCTCTCGATCACATCGGGATAGAGCGTGCCCTGCGCCAGGAAATCGGCGCCGCCGATCTTCTTGGCTTCGGCATCGAACACGTCGATGAAGAGCTTGCCGATGGTCTTGCGCTTCTGTTCGGGATCGGTGACGCCGGCGAGCTCGCCGAGGAAAAGTTTCGATGCATCAACATGCACGAGCGGGATGTTGTAGTGATGCCGGAACAGGTCGACGACGGTCTGCGCCTCGTTGAGCCGCAGCAGCCCGTGATCGACGAACACGCAGGTGAGCTGATCGCCGATCGCCTCGTGGATCAGCACGGCGGCCACGGCCGAGTCGACGCCACCGGAGAGGCCGCAGATCACCCTGCCCTTGCCGACCTGCGCGCGGATCTTCTCGATCGCCTCCTCGCGGAAGGCGCGCATGGTCCAGTCGCCGGAAAGGCCGGCGACCTTGCGCACGAAGTTGCGCAAGAGCTTGGCGCCATCGGGCGTGTGCACCACCTCGGGGTGGAACATCAGGCCGTAATATTTGCGCGCCTCGTCCTGGATCACCGCGAACGGCGCGTTGGCCGACACGCCGGCGACGGAGAAGCCCGGCGGCATCCTGGTGATGCGGTCGCCATGGCTCATCCACACTTCGTGCTGCTCGCCCGTTTTCCAGACGCCGTCGAACAGCCGGCTATCGGTCTTCACCTCGACGTCGGCGCGGCCGAACTCGCGGTGGTGGCCGCCTTCCACTTCGCCGCCGAGCTGGGCCGCCAGGGTCATCTGGCCGTAGCAGATGCCGAGCACCGGGACGCCGGATTCGAAGATCAGCTGCGGCGCGCGCGGCGAGCCTTCCTCATGGACCGACTCCGGCCCGCCGGAGAGGATCACGGCCTTCGGCTTCATCTCGCGGAAGGCGGCCTCCGCCTTCTGGAACGGCACGATCTCGCAATAGACGCCGTCTTCGCGCACCCGCCGGGCGATCAGCTGGGTGACCTGGCTGCCGAAATCGACGATCAGAACCTTGTCATGCGCCGAGGCGACATGGAGCGTCGGGTCGGCGGCATCGGGGGATTTTTGTGGGGCTGTCATGGCAAGGAATTACGCCGCCGGGGCGAGTCCTGCAAGGCTTGAGGGTATCGCCCTCCCCGTCATTCCGGGGCGCCCGCAGGGCGAGCTCGGAATCCATGACCACGACCGGGCGTATGGATTCCGGGCCCGCGCCAAGCGGCGCGTCCCGGAATGACGCCGAGGGTGGGGTCAGACCTTCCGCAACACCGAAACGAAGAACCCGTCCGTGCCGGTGCGGCGCGGGGTCATCAGCCAGCCTTCGGGCGAGGCCAAGGCGGCCTCGCTGAAGGCCTCGGCCTTGTCCCACAAGACGCTCGCCGTCTGCTCCGGGGGCTGGACCGAGAATTCCGGGTGGCGGGCGACGAAGCCGCGGACCTGCTCGCCATTCTCGGGATTCAGCACCGAGCAGGTGATATAGGCGATGCGGCCGCCCGGCTTGACCATTCCGGCCGCGCGCTCAAGCACTTCTGCCTGGTCCTTCAAGCGGATTTCGAGCGCGCCGGGACGCATGCGCCATTTGGCGTCGGGGTTGCGGCGCCAGGTGCCGGTGCCCGTGCAGGGCGCGTCGATCACGACCAGATCGGCCGAGGCCTTGATGTCGGCGAGCGGCTCCTCCTCGCCCTTCGGCGAGCGCACCTCGGCATTGTGGACCCCGGCCCGCGACAGCCGCTCATGGATCGGCGCGAGCTGGCGCTTGTCCTGGTCGGTGGCGATCAGCCGGCCCTTGCCCTGCATCAGCGCGGCGAGCGCCAGCGTCTTGCCGCCGGCGCCGGCGCAGAGATCGATCACCTGCTCGCCGGGCTTGGCCGCGGTGAACAGTGCCGCGAGCTGCGAGCCTTCGTCCTGCACCTCGATGTGGCCCTTGATGAAGTCCTCCTCGGCATGGATGCCGGGATTGCGGGCGTCGGCGCCGAGCTCGATGCGGAGGCCGATCGGCGACCACGGCGTCGGCGTGGGCCTCAGATGGCTCAGCGACTTCATCACCTTCTCGCGGCCGGCCTTCAGCGTGTTGACGCGCAGGTCCAGCGGCGCCCGGCTCGCCATCGCGGCGGCCTCGAGCGCACGGTCCGCGCCGAACACGGCGGCGAGATACGGATCGAGCCATTCCGGATAATCGCCCGCGACATGCGGCGGCGCGCCGTCGGCGGTGCGCGAGGCCAGCGCGCTGCGCTCGGCGTCGGTCAACGGCGCGGGCGCAAAGCGGCCACCGTCGCACAAGGCCTCGATGGTCGGCACGTCGAGCCCGCGCTCGACCTTGAGCATGCCGAGCACGCGGGCGCGCGGGCTGTCGTCGTCCATCACGTAGGCGCTCGAGGCGCGCCGGCGCAGCACATCCCACACCAGCCCCGCGATCGCGGCGCGGTCGCCGGACCCGGCGAAGCGATGGCTGGTGCCCCAATCCTTCAACGCCTTGGCGGCGGGCACACGCTGGGCCTCGATGGTGTCGATCAGTTCAATGGCGGCGGACAGCCGGGCGGCGGGGGTCATTTCAAACTTTCAGAACAAACTAAATCAGGATCAGGATCTTGAGCGCGAAATACAGCCACATCGCCAGCAGCACCAGCGCGCCGGCGAGCCACGCCATCGAACGCTGCCGCGCCTCGGCGGCGCCCACCAGCACCCCGGCATGGACGAAGCGCGTCACCACGAACACCCACGACAGCATCACGATGACGAGATCGGCGTGGCGGATCGGCAGCGTCAGTGCGATCAGCACGTAGAACAGCACGGGCAGGTCGAATTGATCGACCGGACCGTCACCGTTGGTGCGCGACCGCGATAGCCACAACAGCAGTGCGAAGGTCAACCCGACCTGCACGAACACCGGCAGCAAGACCATCTGTAGCGACATCGTGACGTCCTTTCGTTTGCTGCCGGAACTCGCGCAGGCCTGATCTCAGAGCTTGTCCGGCCCGACGCGGACCAGCTGCTTGCCGAAATTAGCACCCTTCAACAGGCCCATGAAGGCGTCCGGCGCATTCTCCAGGCCCTCGGTGACGAACTCCTTGTACTTGACCTTGCCCTCGCGCACCCAGCCTGACATGTCGCGCAGGAAATCGCCATGGCGCGCGGCGAAGTCGGAGACGATGAAGCCGCGGATCGTCAGCCGCTTCGTCAGCACATTGCGCATCAAGGCGCCGGCCCATTTCGGCGCCACCGACTGGGTGTCGTTGTAATGCGCGATCAGGCCGCACACCGGCATGCGCGCGAAATTGTTGAGCAGCGGGAACACCGCCTCGAATACGGGGCCGCCGACATTCTCGAAATAGACGTCAATGCCCTTCGGGCAGGCCTCTTTCAGTTTCGCCGCGAGGTCGGGGTCGCGATGGTCGATGCAGTCGTCGAAGCCGAACTCGTTTTTGACGTAGTCGCATTTGTCCTTGCCGCCGGCGATGCCGATGGCGCGGGCGCCCTTGATCTTGGCGATCTGGCCGACCGCCGAGCCGACCGCGCCCGACGCCGCCGCGACCACCACCGTCTCGCCCGGCTTGGGCTGGCCGATCTCGAGCAGGCCGGTATAGGCGGTCATGCCGGGCATGCCGAGCACGCCGACGGCGGTCGAGATCGGCGCGATGTTGGGATCGATCTTGCGCAGGCCGGCACCATCCGACAGCGCGTGCGTCTGCCAGCCGGCGCGCGCGAGCACGATGTCACCCTTGGCGAAATTCGGATTGTTGGAGGCGACGACCTCGCTCACGGTGCCTGCCTCCATCACGCCACCGACCGGCACCGGCTGGGCATAGGACGGACCGTCGCTCATGCGCCCGCGCATGTAGGGATCGAGCGACAGCCAGATCGTGCGCAGCAGCACCTCGCCCTGTCCGGGCGTGGGCACGGCGAAGGTCTCCAGCCTGAAATCGCTCGGCTTGGGCTCGCCGACCGGGCGCGATGCGAGAACGATGCGTTGGCCTTGGGACATCGGTGTTTCCTCTTTTGTTGTTAGCTTCGTCATTCCGGGACATCGCGCAGCGATGGACCCGGAATCCAGAGGTGAGGGGCAAGACAATTTCGAGATTCCGGGTTCACGCTTCGCGTGCCCCGGAATGACAGCAAGGTCACACCCCGCCCGGATAGTTCGGGCTCTCGCGGGTGATGGTCACATCGTGGACGTGGCTTTCGCGCAGGCCCGCGCCGGTGATGCGGACGAACTGGGCCTTGTCGTGGAACTCGGCGAGGTCCTTGGCGCCGACATAGCCCATCGCGGCGCGCAGGCCGCCAGCGAGCTGGTGCATGACGTTGCCGACCGGGCCCTTGTACGGCACCTGGCCCTCGATGCCCTCCGGCACCAGCTTGAGCGTATCCTTGATGTCCTGCTGGAAATAGCGGTCGGCCGAGCCGCGCGCCATCGCGCCGACCGAACCCATGCCGCGATAGGCCTTGTAGGAGCGGCCCTGCCACAGGAACACTTCGCCGGGGGTCTCGTCGGTGCCGGCGAGCAGCGAGCCGACCATGGCGACGTCGGCGCCGGCGGCGAGCGCCTTGGCGAGGTCGCCGGAATATTTGATGCCGCCGTCGGCGATCACGGAGACGCCGGCCTTCTTGGTCGCCTCCACCGCGTCCATGATCGCGGTGAGCTGCGGCACGCCGACGCCGGCCACGATGCGGGTGGTGCAGATCGAGCCCGGGCCGATGCCGACCTTGACCGCATCGGCGCCGGCGTCGATCAGCGCCTGCGCGCCGTCACGGGTCGCGATGTTGCCGGCAATCACCTGCACCCCGTTCGACAGCCGCTTGATGCGGTTGACCGCATCGAGCACGCGCGAGGAATGGCCGTGAGCGGTGTCGACCACGATCAGATCCACGCCGGCGTCGATCAGCCGCTCGGTGCGCTCGAAACCGCCCTCGCCCACCGTCGTCGCCGCGGCCACGCGGAGGCGGCCCTGCGCATCCTTGCAAGCGAGTGGATGTGCGACTGCCTTCTCCATGTCCTTCACGGTGATCAGGCCGACGCAGCGATACTGATCGTCGACCACGAGCAGCTTTTCAATGCGATGCTGGTGCAGGATCTTCTTGGCTTCGTCCTGGCCGACGCCCTCGCGCACCGTGACGAGGTTCTGATGCGTCATCAGTTCGGAGATCTTCTGCCGCGGATCGGTGGCGAAGCGCACGTCGCGGTTGGTGAGGATGCCGACCAGCTTGCCCGGAATGCCCTTGCCGCCGCCGACCACGACCGGAATGCCGGAGAAGCCGTGATCGTTCATCAGCGCCAGCGCATCGGCGAGCGTCGCGTCAGGACCGATGGTGAGCGGGTTCACCACCATGCCGGATTCGAACTTCTTCACCTGCCGCACCTGGGCGGCCTGGCCTTCGGGATCGAAATTGCGGTGGATGACGCCGATACCGCCGGCCTGCGCCATGGCGATCGCCATCTTGGCCTCGGTGACGGTGTCCATGGCGGAGGCCATGATCGGTATATTGAGTGGGATCGCCCGCGTCACCTGCGAGCGGATATCCACATCGGAGGGAAGGACGTCCGATAGACCCGGCTTCAGCAGCACGTCATCGAACGTAAAAGCTTCGCGAAGTCCCTGCACGGTCGCCATCGTCAACTCCTTGTCTGCGGCGGTGCGGCCGCGATGCGGTTACGGATGAGCGGCGCCGTCAGCAGACCTCGTGATCCGCAGTCGAATCGATGCCCATCGGTGGGGTTGACGCGGGTCGATAGCATGGCCCTGTGACGAATCAAAGGGCCAGCGGCGGGAAATCCCGCAAATGCGAACGACGTGGTCGACATCAGCGGGATATGCGACGGAATAAAAGATCGCGCAGCGCGGGATTCCGGAACGGAAAGTTCCCCGCCCGGCCCCGCCGGTCGCCATCCAGCCTGGCGCTCGCCTCACAGGCTCGTCATCGCGCCTGTCCGATCCCCGAAATCTGACCCGAGTCCCGCTGGGTCCAGGGGGCCATGCGGCCCGGACAATGGTTCCGGCGATGGCAGGATGATAAAGCCGCCCGGCCCGCCTCCCCTCCCGTCAAGCCCGACTTTCGATGAACAAACAACGCGTCATTCCGCTGATCGTCGCCGCCGCCCTGTTCATGGAGAACATGGACTCCACCGTGATCGCGACGTCGCTGCCGGCGATCGCGGCCGATATCGGCACCAGTCCGCTGACGCTGAAACTCGCCATCACCTCCTATCTGCTCTCGCTTGCCGTCTTCATTCCGGCGAGCGGCTGGACGGCCGATCGCTTCGGGGCGCGCAAGGTGTTCAGCCTGGCGGTCGTCGTATTCATCCTCGGCTCGATCGGCTGCGCGCTGTCGCAATCGGTGGCCCATTTCGTGTTCGCCCGCATCCTGCAGGGCATCGGCGGGGCGATGATGACGCCGGTCGGACGGCTGGTGCTGCTGCGCTCGGTCGACAAGAGTGCGCTGGTCGGCGCCATGGCCTGGGTCACGGTCCCGGCGCTGGTCGGCCCCGTGATTGGACCGCCGCTCGGCGGTTTCATCACCACCTATTTTTCCTGGCATTGGATCTTCCTGATCAACATCCCGATCGGCCTTGCCGGGATCGTGCTGGCGCTGCGCGTGATCGCTCCGATCAAGAGCGACAATCCCGAGCCGTTCGATCTCACCGGCATGGTGCTGGCGGGCATCGGGCTCGCCGGCATGGCGTTCGGGCTCTCCGTGGCGGGTCTCAACCTGTTGCCGTGGTCGATCGTGATCGCGCTGATCGGCATCGGCGCCGTGTCGATGACGCTCTATGTCATCCACTCCCGCCGCACCAACTCGCCGGTGCTCGACTTCTCGATGCTGCGGCTGAACACGCTGCGCGCCAGCCTGATCGGCGGCTTCCTGTTCCGGCTCGGCATCGGCGCGATGCCGTTCCTGCTGCCGCTCCTGATGCAGATCGGCTTCGGCCTGTCGCCGTTCCAGTCGGGCCTCGTCACCTTCGGCTCCTCGGCCGGCGCGATGGGGATGAAGACGCTGGCAGCGCGCATCATCCGGACCTTCGGCTTCCGCTACCTGATGACGATCAATGCGCTCGTCAGTTCGGTCTTCCTGGCGGCGTGCGCGCTGTTCACCCCGCATACGCCGCTGCTTCTGATCCTGATCATCCTGGCGGTCGGCGGCTTCTTCCGCTCGCTGCAGTTCACCGCCATCAACACTGTGGCCTATGCCGAGGTCGAGACCGCGCAGATGAGCCGCGCCACCACGCTGACCAGCGTCGGCCAGCAGCTTGCGATTTCGGCCGGCGTCGCCGTCGGCGCCTTCTCGGTGGAAACCACGATGTGGCTGCATCACGCCGCCGAGCTCAGCGCCGACTCCTTTGCGCCGGCCTTCATCGTGGTCGCCATCACCTCCGCGCTGTCATCCATCCTGTTCTGGCAGATGCCCGATGACGCCGGCAGCGAAATCTCCGGCCGCAAGGTCACTGCGATCGCGAGCCGCAAGGGCGCCGAAAAGGGCGCGGAGAAAGCCGCGACCAAATCAGCATCCGAGACCACACAGGACGCGCGGGACCAAAGGCTGGGATAAGCTCCGCTACCACAACTAAGGAAAGTATCGCCCGCTCTCGAAAAGATGCGATCTGAGACGATCAAGGCACGAGCCTACCCTGTGGCCCCGCGAAACAGCCTCGCTGTCGGGCCGGGCCACCGCTAGGAACGCGCCAGTTCAACGCCTCCTTTCAACCGGGCTCCTGGTCGATCGCGACCTCTCCGTGCCCGGCTTGAGCGAGCGCGGGGCGGCGCATGTAGTAGAGCACCGTCAGCATTCCCAGCCAGACAGGACCGACAACCAGCGCGACGCGGGTGTCGGGGAAATAGGCCATCACGCCGATCACCAACGCCAGAAAGGCCAGAGCGAACCACGACCCGTACGGCCAAAGCGGCATACGGAATGTCAGGTTCTGGCGCTCGATAGCAGACAGCGTCGAACGGAACTTCAACTGCGTCAGAAGAATTATTCCCCACGTCCAGATCGCCCCGAAGGTCGAGATTGCGGTTACCCAGATGAATATCTTCTCCGGGACAGAGTAGTTGAGCAGCACGCCAAGAAGCAGGGCTATCGCCGAGACCACGATGGCCGGGACAGGCACGCCTCTGGATGTCGTTGTTGCAAACGTGCGCGGCGCCTGCCCCTGTTGCGCCAGATCATAGAGCATGCGGCCTGTACTGAAGAGACCGGTGTTGCATGACGAAAGTGCGGCAGTGAGGACCACAAAGTTGATGATACCGGCCGCCGTCTTGATGCCCAGCCGTTCGAAGATCATGACGAATGGGCTGCCCTGCGTGCCGATTTCGTTCCATGGGTAGATCGACAGGATCACGAACAGCGCGCCGCCGTAGAAAACCACAATGCGCCAAAAGACAGAGTTGATGGCCTTCGGAATCGAGTTCGTTGGATCTACTGCCTCACCGGCAGTCAGACCGATCATTTCCACGCCGAGATAAGCAAACATCACCATTTGCAGTGACATGAGCAGGCCGAGTGCACCATTCGGAAGAAACCCACCCTGCGTCCATAAATTGGAAATGCCGGTGGCAACGCCGTTGTTTCCCAGCCCGAATACCATCATGGTCAACCCGGCGCAGATCATGAGTACAATGGTCACGACCTTGATCAAGGCAAACCAGAACTCGAATTCACCGTAGGCTTTGACTGTCACGAGGTTGACTGCCCCCATCGCGCTCAGTGCAGCTAGCGCCCAGATCCAGCGTGGCGCTTCCGGAAACCACATCTCCATATAGATGCCGACCGCGGTAATTTCCGCAATGCACGTCACGACCCACAGGAACCAGTAGTTCCAGCCGGTCAAGTAGCCTGCGAGCGGCCCCAGAAGGTCTCTTGCATAACGACTAAACGACCCTGCGACGGGATTATGCACCGCCATCTCGCCCAGTGCCCGCATGATGATGAAGATGACGGCGCCGCCGATGATGTAGGACAGAATGATGCCCGGACCTGCCATCTTGATCGCATTGGCCGAACCAAGAAATAGGCCGACGCCGATGGCTGCGCCAAGCGCCATGAGTCGCATCTGACGCTGACCCAAGTCGCGTTGCAATCCCTCTTTCCTCCCAGACATTTGTCGCCTCCCTTTATGTTTGGATGTTTGGTTGCGCGACGGCTGAGCACGTGAACCGCCCGAAAGTTCTGACCGCAGCAACATTGACGTAGATGTGATCCCGCGCGAGGTCGTCAGCCCAATCAGCCTTACTTCCCGCGCCCCTTTAACAGTGACGAAGCCGCTTGATTATTGCGCAGCCGCCGCCGTTCGCTTGGCTGGGCAGCTACCGCTTTCTCAATCATCTGTGCAGCTGCAAACACCCCTCCCGCAGGGTCGATGACGGTCGTGCCGATCTGACAACATGTTTCATCAGAGGCTCCAATGCCTTCCCCTCCCTGTTCCGACAATGACGCTTGGTCCTGCCTTGACGTATTCTCGAATGGCGGGCGTAAGGGCTCATTGGATAATCCTGGTTCTTGATTTCCTCAGGGATCTACCATCGACCTGCGGTTTATTTCTCAGCAAACCTCAATCGAGGATCGTCTGCTGGCGCAGGATTCCTGCGTCTGCCTGCTCTAAGACGAGAGAGTTCGGCAGAACGGCAATTTTCATCCGAGCTGCCGGCCCTTCCATCCTGATTGCCGCACGCCAGTCGCTGGACGATCTACGAATGCGCGAATGAAAGGAGTCGGGGTCAATCCCGGCTCATGTCGATGATTGCCAAACATTGCTGCGGTGCTCCCCGCAACCTCGCCCATCAGGACGGTCGAGGGACGGGTCACCGGCGACCTCAGGGATCAGATCCCGGCCTGTTCGATCGCTGAGAATGGCAGGCCGAGACTCTCGGCCACCGCCCTATGAGTGAGCCGGCCCCGATAGACATTGAGGCCGGCGCGCAGATGCGGATTTTCAAGCACAGCTGAAAATCCCTTTTTGGCGAGAGCCAAACCAAATGGCAGCGTGGCGTTATTGAGTGCATGGCTTGAAGTCAGTGGGACAGCTCCCGGCATATTGGCCACACAATAATGAATGACGCCGTCCACTTCATAAGTTGGATCAGCATGGGTGGTCGCGTGCGAGGTCTCAAAGCAGCCACCTTGATCAATGGCGACGTCAACAATTACCGAGCCTTTGCGCATCCCGCTCAACATGCCACGGCTGACGAGTTTCGGCGCGCCTGCTCCGGGAACAAGGACCGCCCCGACTACGACGTCTGCGGCAAATACCTCTTCCTCAACTGTGTCGATCGTCGAGAACCTGGTATGAACGCGCCCGCCAAACAGTTCATCCAGCTCGCGCAGCCTCGGTATCGAGCGATCAACGATTGTGACCGAAGCCCCCAGACCGACCGCCATGCGTGCCGCATGCGTACCGACAACGCCGCCTCCAATCACAACAATTTGGGCAGGCGGAACACCGGGCACCCCGCCAATCAATATTCCCCGCCCGCCAGCATCCCGCTTCAGGGCCGCACCTGCCGCCTCGATCGCAAGCCTGCCCGCGACCTCGCTCATCGGCGCAAGCAACGGAAGTCCGCCCTGCGCATCAGTTACGGTCTCGTAAGCGATTGCGGTGCACCCCGACCTTAAGAGCCCCTTAGCCTGCTCCGGGTCCGGCGCCAGATGCAGATAAGTGAAGAGGATCTGGCTCTCTCGCAACTGCTCCCATTCGGACGGCTGGGGTTCCTTGACCTTTACGATCATTTCGCTCGATGCAAATACCTCGCGACCCGACCCCAGAATCGTTGCACCGGCCTTCCGATAATTGTCGTCCGTTGCGCCAATGCCGGCGCCGGCATTGGTTTCGACTGCCACGTCGTGGCCGGCCGACACGTATTCGCGGACTGCTCCGGGCGTAAGGCCCACGCGATATTCGTGTGTCTTGATTTCCTTGGGAACACCGACCTTCATTTGCATCTCCCTAATTGGCAAACCGTTTGTAGTCGAAAGAGCGGTTCGTTTTCCTGCAAACTTGCGCACCGAAGGTCAATTGGTGCAGAATTTCAATGATTCCGACAGCGACGCGCAGGATTCCAAACAGATGGACACCGATAAGATTGATATGACAATCCTAGCCGAACTAAGCACCAATGCGCGGATCAGTCAGACTGAACTCTCGAA
Organism: Bradyrhizobium sp. SZCCHNS1022; assembly: GCF_032484835.1. NCBI lineage: Bacteria > Pseudomonadati > Pseudomonadota > Alphaproteobacteria > Hyphomicrobiales > Nitrobacteraceae > Bradyrhizobium > Bradyrhizobium sp. SZCCHNS1022. The sequence continues at coordinate 174,611 of NZ_JAUETT010000005.1, forward strand.
CCGAATGGGATTGTCCAGCACTGCGATCGCGCGTCGACAGCGCGCGCTGGAGGAGGAAGGATACATCACTGGATATCAGGCGATACTTGACCTGACTCGATTTGGTCTCAGCACCACGGTGCTGGTCAGGGTCACGCTCGACGGTCAAAGTGACGAGGCGCTGAATCTATTTGAAACTGGGGTCGTCAAATGCCCATCAGTGATCCGCTGCTTTCTGATGTCGGGGACCGATGACTATCTTCTCGTCGTCCTGGCTCGCGATATTGAAGACTTTGAACGAATCCACCGGACTGAACTGTCACGCCTGCCAGGTGTTTCACGAATCCAGTCAAATTTCGCATTGCGGGAGATCGTCAATCGTGCAATCCCGCCGACCATCTTTCGCGTAGCGGGGCGTTCCGTGCGCAGACAATCTGCAGAGCACGCTGGTCGCATGAAAGCAGAGCGATAAGATATATTGAGGACGCGAAAGCGCCGGCCGCCTGCGAACTGGTTCGAAAAGGGCGCGGAGAAAGCCGCGACCAAATCGGCGTCCGAGACGACGCAGGACGCGCGGGACCAGCGGCTCGGCTGATCGCTTCTCCGCTCAAGGCCGGCTCGCAGCGGACGACTTCCGTTATAGTCGCGCCGTATGGAACAGGACCGAATCGAAGCCCCGCCGCCCGCCGCCTCGGCTTTGACCTCCAAGGCTTTGGCGTCCAAGGCTTTGACATCCATGGCATTGAACTGTTGGCCGACGGCGCTGCTGCTGGTGGCAACGGTGCTGGCGGCCGCGGCACTGGGCGGCCTGGTCAGACCGGTTTTCATACTTGGCTGCGCAGCTGCCGGCTGGTTCGCTTGGCGGCGCAGCGCCGAGGCTCACGTCCAGTCGGCGGTCCTGCTGTTCGCCTTCGCGCCCTTCGTGCGGCGTCTCGTCGATCTGGCTGCAGGCTTTGACACCTCGGGCATCCTGCTGAGCGGCCCGCTGCTGTTCATCCTGGCGCCCGCGCCGAGCCTCATCTCCTCGCTGTCGGACAAGGACCGGCCGAGCAACCCATGGCTCGTGCCGCCGGCGATCATCCTCGGCTGCATCGTCTATGGCGCGGCCCTTTCGATGTTCCAGAACGACTGGTTCAACGCGGCCTACGGCGCGATCAAATGGAGCGCCCCCGTGCTCTACGCGGTGGCGCTCCAGCAGCGCGCGCGCTCCGACGGCGCGCTGCTGGAGGCCACGACACAGATCTTCCTGCTGGTTCTGCCGCTCACAGGCCTCTACGGCGTCTGGCAATATGTCGATCCGCAAGCGTGGGATCGGTACTGGATGGAAAATGCCACCATCACCTCGGCCGGCTATCCCCTGCCCTATATGGTGCGCGTGTTCAGCACCATGAACGGGCCCGCGAGTTACGCCACCTTCACCGCAACAGGCCTCTTGCTGGTGGGCTTCCTGCGACCGGGCTGGCAGTCGATCGCCGTGATGGCGCCCGCAGCCCTTGGCCTGCTGCTGTCGCTCTATCGGACGAGCTGGGTCACGCTGGCCGTAAGCGTGCTGTTCTGCATGATTTTCCCGGCGACGCGAAGCCGCGCGCTGTCGATCACGGTGGTGCTGGTTGGCGCGGTCGTCGCGGCCGTCGTGCTGACGCCGTTCGGCGAGGTCATCACCACGCGCCTGGAAACGCTGGGGAGCGTGTCGCAGGATTCGAGCGGCAACGAACGGCTGGACGAGTTCATCACCTTGTGGAATGCGCCCTACAGCATGGTGCTGGGCGCGGGCTTCACGATCACCGACGTCGGGGTCGCCGGCGCGATGCCGATCGATGGACAGATCATCGCGAGTTGGATCACGATGGGCATCCCGGTCGGCCTGATCTGTCTCGCCGCCTATGTCTGGGTTGCGCTCTGGGGCACTGGCGCGGCCTGGCGAATGCCGACGCGCGAGGGCGTTGTTCTCGGCGCGCTCGCCCTCAGCGCGCTGCTGATCCAGATGCCGCTGAGCGGCGTGGCATCGGGCGAGATCTCGGCACTGTTCTGGATGCTGGTCGCCATGGCCTGCCCGATCGATCAGATCGCCGGCGCACCGCCGACCATCGTTGCGGAACAACAACCGACCGGCGCCTAATCCGCCGCTACGACGCGCCGCGCCTATGTGCGCGAAGCCAAATTCGGCAGCACAGCCTCGGACATGATCGTCCTGATGACGCGCGCCTGCTCCATACCGGAGCGGTTGTAGTTGCCGCAGTGGATCACGGTGACGACGTCACGCGCCGGAACCACATAGAGGCGCTGGCCACCCCAGCCAATCCCACCGAACCAATGATCCGGTTGCGGCGGTGTGCCGACGCTCATATCGCCCATGTACCACTGATAGCCGTAGGAACGCCCGGCATCGATTTTCACCACAGGCGTCGTCACGCGCTTGATCCAGTCTGCCGGCACGACCCGGCGCCCGTTCCATTCGCCGCTCGCGAGCATCAGTTGCCCGATCTTCAAAAGATCCGGTGGCAGCAAGCGCAATCCCGAGGCGGCGATGGGATCGCCATGCCGGTCGCGATGCCACTCGAACGCGCCGAATTGCAGCGGATCGAACAGGACGCGCCGGCAATAGGTTGGCAGATCATCGCCGGTGCCCTTGGCGATCAGTCGCCCCAGCAATGCAGTTGCGCCGCCGCAATAGGTCCATTTCGTCCCGGGCTCGGTGACGATCGGCTGCTCGAGGATGTAGCGGAAGCGATCGGGCGCCGCATCCATCGCATCCTCGCTGTTGCCCGGTGTGCCATAGGGAATTGAGAGCTCGTCCCATTGCAGCCCGAGCGTCATGCTGAGCACGTTGTGGATCGTCAGCCGGTCGCGGCCCGGCTGACCGGCGAGATCGGCATATTCCGGGAACTGCTCATAGAGCTTGGCCTCCGGCGGCGGCACCTTGCCGTCCGCGAGCGCGATCCCATAGGCGAGGCCGACGATGCTCTTGGACACCGAGCGAAGGTCGTGCAGCACGTCGGGCGCAAAGGCGACCTCACCAAGCGGCCGGCCGCGGGCTTCGTCATTGCCCTTTTCATAATGCGCGAAGACGAGCTTGCCGCCCTGGTTCACCAGCAACGCATGCAGGCCGAACACGCGGCCACCCTGCTCGGCCTCGGCGAGGCGTTGCGCGATATCCGCCGATACTGGTTGTGCGTGGACGGAACGCGCTGCGATGAGGCCGCCACCAAGCGCGATCAGAAGACGACGGCGATTGAGACTGACCATGACGATTTTCCTCCGGCGAGCCGGCTGCATCCGGCCCGAACCATATCGTCTTTTGGCGCAATGCGGCGACAAATTGATGATATTAGCCTGTTAGGAACCCGCCTCCGGGAGACCTGAGGGACGCCCTCGTTTCAGGACTCCTTGCGCGCAACTTGGAACCGCAACGTTCCAAATCGCTTACAGGACCGATCAATCAGCCCCCTGCGAGGAGAGCCCTGATGACTGAACGCCGCGTCGCATGTTGCATCGTCGGCGGAGGTCCGGCCGGCATGATGGCCGGGCTGCTGCTCGCGCGCGCCGGCGTCTCCACGCTGGTGTTGGAGAAGCATGCCGATTTCCTGCGCGATTTTCGCGGCGACACGGTGCACCCGTCGACCTTGGAGATCCTCGACCAGCTCGGCCTCTACGACGCATTCCGCCAGCGGCCGCATACCGAGGTGACGCGGCTGCGCGGCCGCTTCGGCGATATCGAGGCAACCTTCGCCGACTTCACCCATCTGCCGACGCGCGCCAAATTCGTCGCGCTGATGCCGCAATGGGATTTCCTCGATTTCCTCGCCGCGCATGCGCGCAAGTACCCAGGCTTCGAGCTGCTGATGCAGGCCGACGCGACCGCGCTGCGCAGCGCCGACGGCAAGGTGATCGGGGTCGAGGCAAAGACGGCAGCGGGACCGCTGCAGGTCACGAGCGATCTCGTGCTCGGCTGCGATGGGCGTCATTCCATGGTGCGGCGGGAAACCCGATTGCCGGTCAAGGATATCGGCGCGCCGATGGACGTGCTGTGGTTCCGGCTGTCGCGCAAGCCCGGCGATCCGGACGATCTGGTCGGCAGCTTCGGCGCCGGCCATATCCTGGTGGGCATCAACCGCACCGAATATTGGCAATGCGGCCTGGTCATCGCCAAGGGCACGCTCGAGCAGATCAAGACGCGCGGGCTCGACACCATCCGCCGCGCCATCACCAACCTCGTGCCGTTCCTGGCCGATCGCACCCATGAGATCACGAGCTTCGACGATTTCCGCCTGCTGACGGTCGGCGTCGACCGCTTGACGACATGGCATCGTCCCGGTGTGCTCTGCATCGGCGACTCCGCGCATACGATGTCGCCGGTCGGCGGCGTCGGCATCAATCTCGCGATCCAGGACGCGGTGGCGGCGGCCAACCTGCTGGCGCGACCGCTCCGGGAGAGGCAGGTGAGCGAGGCCGATCTTGCCGCCGTGCAGGCACGGCGGCTGCGCCCGACACAGCTCGTGCAGGCGCTGCAGGTGCAGATCCAAAAGCGCGTCATCTCCGGCGTGCTTGGCAGCGCCCGGCAACCCGAGCCGCCGTTGCTGCTGCGCCTGGTCGCGCATTTTCCGGTGCTCGCCCGAATTCCGGCGCGCCTGATCGGCCTCGGCTATCGCAGGGAGCGGGTCCAGGAGAGCTGACGCGCCTGGGGATCACAACCCCAGAAACTTGAAAGGCTTGCTCTCCTTGAACTGATCGTTCGCGACGCCGGAAAACGTATTGGTCTGATTGGGCCCGAGGTCGAGCATCTTCACCTTGCCGGAGGCTTCCGAGAAATCGATCCTGCTCAGATCGACCCAGAAGACATTCGGCGTCAGGGCGGATTCGAAGAAATAGAGCTTGCGCTTGTGATCGGCCACCGTGCGCCAGCGGGTCGACGAGATGTTGGGCTCGTTAGGGGTGGTGATGCCGTACGGCACCGATGCGTTTCGGATCACGCTGAAGACGCTGGCGATCGCCTCGACGGGATTCTCCGTCTTGGGAATGGCGTTCACATAGAACGAGGCCCGCGCGAAGCGATCGGCAGCCCGGTTCGTGCCCGGCAGCATCACGGTGCCGCCGATCTGCTTCCAATATTCATTGAGCGCGAGCTGCTCGTCGAAGGTCGGCGAGTTGGTCATCACCTGATATTGACGGCCGTGATGGATGACCTGACGGCCGCCGATATATTCGACGATGGCGCTGTCGCCGCGGGCGTCCGACATCGACAGATGCAGCGTCGCCAGCCGGTCCTCACCCGGGACCATGTCGGTCACGATGGTGAACGGCTCCTTTGCGAGCGCGTCCACCGCTTCTTCGACCGTCGCAAAATTGTCGAGGACATATTGTGTCCACGCGGCGATCGAGAGCCCCGGCTTCGCGCCATCGTATTTCGGATAGGACGACTCCACCAGCCAGAGTACGTTGGCGACCAGGCCGGCCTCGTTCATCCCGTCAGTGGTCGAAATGTCGTAGGCCGAGGCGATGACGCTTCCATAGCGCGAGGTCCATTGCAGCGAATTGGGTCCCGCTTCGCCCGAGCGCTTCATGCCGCGCGGAAAGATCCACAGATTAGTCCCGATATCGCGCTTCCAGTCCATGGAGCGCGCGGTAATCACCTGATCGTCAGCTCCGAGATAGACCAGCCGCGTGCACGCATCTGCGGCAACGGCAAGGAGGTTGGCGGCGAGGACGATGGCCGCAGCTGCTGCGACGACATGGTGCCTGGAAGCGATCATGGCTTGCCCTCTTGCGCGCGCCGCTTCAATCACGGCACTTCAAGCTGTCCGGAACAATTCTACCCAGACCGCCTCGTACAAGCAAAGGTGGTAAGCGCTTCGCAGAAGCGATTGCGGAGCAGTCAAGATCCCGTAAAAACGTGCGCCGGGCCAGGACGGCCGGCCCCCTTGAAGGGATGGTCTCGGCTGAGTCAGATCGAAGGGCGTGACGGTGCGGCAACTCACCGCCCGACAAGCCCGCGTCGCGCCAGGCCGGCCAGGGCGCCGCGAAGGCTCGCCTCGCTCGTGATGGCACCGCAGGAGGAGCTGAACAGCTGCACCACCAGTCGGCGGCGCTGTTCGAAATCCGGCTCCAGGCGCACGAGCAGCAGCGCGTCCGCACGCGAGACGATCGTGACGCTGGTCCACCCCAGCCACTCCAGATGGAGGTGGACTCGCGACCCCGGCCGGTCGGTCGGATAGCCGCGCGAACAGACGAGTTGCGCCGAGGACAGCGACAGCGCCGCAACGCGGCATGGGCGCAGTTCGTCATCGGCCGCGAGCCAGCCGTCATCGCCGGCCGGAAACATCTCCTCGCCACGCGGCAGCTCGAAGCAGACCAGAAACGCGACGAAGGCGACGAGCATGGCGATGGCGGCCCACGGCAGGTTGAAGAAATCGATCGCCGAAATCTCGCTCGCCGCATAGGGCGAGACGAAGGCCCAGACGATGCTGGCCGCAGAGCTCGCCGCGATCAGCCCGAAGGTCGCGGCGAGCCTGCCGTGCACGCGCGGCCTGGAGCGGTCGCCGCCTTTGTCAGTGATCTTGAACGGCCGGCCGAACTGCTTGACGATCGAGCTGAGCAAGGTCGCGGTGATCGCAAAGCAGGTGACGGCATGGGTCGCCTCCATGAACAGCGGCAGTGTCCGCGACCGGGATACCCAGCCCATATAGATGATCTGCGCCAGCAGCGCCGGCACGCCGTAGCGCAGGAACGACAGATAGTCCGCCTCGAACGCCGGCAGGCCGGCGAACCAATAGATCGGCGGCGCGATCAGCAGCAGCACCATGAACGGCTTGCAGAACCAGTTGAGCACGCCGTGGAGGAATTGCCAGCGCTGGGTGAAGTTGTAACCGTGCCCGAGCAGTGGACCCGAGCGCAGAAGCGCGACCTGGAACCGCGGCGCCTACCTGGTCGAAGGATTGGCCCATTGTGGCGCCTGCCATACCCCGCGCAATGCGCTCGGCGCCGAGCGCACCGCCGCCACGTTTGCCGGGGGCGAAGCCGAGAACTGGGTCGCCTATGCCCTCAATGCGCAGTCGCCTGCGCCGGTGCCCTGGACCGCGGACGCGCTGTTCGACTACCTGCGCAACGGCTGGCAGAAAGACCACGGCGTTGCGCGCGGGCCGATGGCGGAGGTCGTCAACAATCTGTCCTCGGTCGACGCCGACGATGTCCGGGCCATTGCGATCTACATGGCCGGGGTCTTCGGACCGCCTTCGCCCTCGCGCATCCAAAATGCCGAGGTCGCGCGCACGGAAGCCGCGCAGCCGCGATCCGGCAACGCGCAAGCATCAAGCTCGACCTCCGCGCCGAATGCGACCACCCCGGACGATAAGGATGGCGCTGCCATCTACGCCGCGGCCTGTGCGAGTTGCCACGAGACCGCCCGCGCCCTGCCCTACGCCGGCGTCGACCTGCACCTGTCGACCGGGATCAGCGCCCCCGATCCGCGCAACGTCGCCAACACCATCCTCTATGGCTTGCCGGCGCGGGACGGCGAACGCAGTCCGATCATGCCCGCGTTCGCAGCGAGCATGACCGATACACAGATAGGCTCACTGCTCGCCTATCTGCGCGCACGCTTCAGCAAGCAGCCCGCCTGGAGCAATGTCGGTCAAACCATTGCCATGGCGCGGGAAGCGCAGGCCGCATTTCTGCAGACCGCGGCAGAGCCGCCGAACATCACAATCCACGTGCCGCCGCGAGGCCAGCCATGATGACATTGAAGATCAACGGCCGGGATCACCAGATCGACGCCGAGCCGGACACGCCGCTGCTCTACGTGCTGCGCGACGACCTCGAGCTCAACGCCGCCAAATATGGCTGCGGGCTCGGCCAATGCGGCGCCTGCACCGTGATGGTCAACGGCAACGCGGTGTTCTCCTGCGTCACCCCGATCCTGCTCCTGAAAGACAAAGAGGTGACCACGCTGGAAGGATTGGGCACCGTCGAGAAGCCGTCGCCGATCCAGCGCGCCTTCATGGAGGAGCAGGCGGCACAATGCGGCTACTGCATCGCCGGCATGATGATGCGGGCGCAGGCGCTGCTGCAGCGTCATCCAAATCCGAGCGATCAGGAGATCCGCGCCGAGCTGGCCCCGCCTCTGTGCCGCTGCGGCACCCACATGCGGATCCTGCGCGCAGTGCTTCGCGCCGCGGAGATGATGACCCGGGCCGAAACCACGGATCATGGAGGCACGCTATGACCGCCGCCTTCACCGTCGATCGCCGGCAAGTGCTGCTGGGCGGCGGCGCGCTGCTCGTCAGCTTCTCGCTGCGCGGCGCCGCAGCGCAGGAAGGAGCCGCGACGCCGAAGCGCCCGGGCAGCCTCGCGACCGCCCCCTATCTCGATTCCTGGATCAGGATCGATGCTGACGGCCACATCACCGTATTCACCGGCAAGGCCGAGCTCGGCCAGGGCATCAAGACCGCGCTGCAACAGATCGCGGCCGAAGAGCTGGATGTGCCGTTCGAAAGCATCAATCTCGTCACCGCCGATACCAAGCTGACTGCCAACGAGGGTTACACCGCGGGCAGCCATTCGATGCAGGATAGCGGCACCGCCATTCGCAATGCGGCAGCACAAGTCCGCGAACTCCTGATCGCGCAGGCGGCAGAACGTCTGAACCGGCCGGCCGACGGTCTGCGCGCCGAGAACGGCGCCGTGGTCGCCACCGACGGCACGCGGCTCGGCTATGGCGAACTGGTCGCGCCCGAGATGCTGCACGTCGAGGCGCAGACGACTTCGAAACTCAAGGACCCCGCAAGCTTCAAAGTGATGGGTCAGCCGGTCCCGCGCGTGGACATCCCCGCCAAGGTGACCGGTGGCGCGGCCTATGTGCAGGACATGCGACTGCCCGGGATGCTGCATGCGCGCATCGTGCGGCCGCCGAGCTACGGCGCAGAGCTGAGGGACGTGGACACGGCGTCGGTCGAGAAACTGGCCGGCGTCGTCACGGTGATCCGCAACGGCAATTTCCTGGCCGTGATCGCAGAGAAGGAATTCCAGGCGATCAAGGCGATGCTGGCGCTCGCCGCCGCGGCCAAATGGCAGGAGCACGCGCAACTGCCGACCGACCGCGGCGTGCGGGAGTTGCTGACCAGCCTGCCGTCGCAGGATTCGACCATCCTCGATGTCAGCGATCCCCAGGCCATCGGCCGGCGCTCGATCGAAGCGAGCTACACACGGCCGTACCAATCCCATGGATCGATCGGCCCGTCATGCGCGGTGGCGCAATTCAGCGACGGCGCGATGACGATATGGACCCATACGCAAGGGGTCTATCCCGACCGCCGGGCCATCGCGGAGATGCTGAACCTCGGACCCGACAGCCTTCGCGTGATCCATGTCGAGGGCTCCGGCTGTTACGGCCATAATGGCGCGGATGATGCTGCGGCTGACGCCGCTCTGATCGCGAGCCTGCTGCCGGGACGCCCGATCCGGGTACAATGGATGCGCGAACAGGAGCATGCGTGGGAGCCGTTCGGACCAGCCATGCTCACACAGGTGAAGGCATCGCTCGATGCCGACGGACGTGTTGCGGACTGGCATTTCGAGGTGTGGAGCAACACGCATTCGACGCGTCCGGGCACCGCCGGCACGCTCCTCGCCGCGCGCCACAAGGAGCACCCGTTCGCAGAGCCCGCGCCAAAGCCCCTGCCCTTGCCGGAGGGCGGCGGCGATCGCAACGCGATCCCGATCTATGCGTTTCCGAATGCCAAGGTGGTGCACCACTTCATCAGCCAGATGCCGCTGCGGATCTCGGCGATGCGCTCGCTCGGGGCCTATCACAACGTCTTCTCGATCGAGAGCTTCATGGACGAGCTGGCTGTCATTACGGACAAGGATCCGATCGAATTTCGGCTGGCGCATTTGCAGGATCAGCGGGCACGCGACGTGGTGCAGAAGGCCGCGGAGGGATTCGGCTGGGCCAAAGATCAAAAACCACCGTCCGGCCGCGGCTATGGCTTTGCCTTCGCCCGCTACAAGAACCTCGCCGCCTATTGCGCGATCGCCTCCGAGGTCGAGGTCAATCGGGACACGGGCCGCGCGCGCCTGGTGCGCGCGGTTGCCGCCGTCGATGCCGGCCAGATCGTCAATCCCAACGGGCTGATCAACCAGGTCGAAGGCGCGATCGTGCAATCCTCGAGCTGGACCCTGTATGAGAGTGTCACCTTCGACGAGACCAGGATCACCAGCATCGATTGGCAGACCTATCCCATTCTGCGCTTCAACGCGGTGCCTGAGAGCATCGAGGTTCATCTCATCGACAGGCCGGGTCTGCCGTTCCTCGGCGCCGGCGAAACCGCACAAGGCCCCGCGGCCGCCTCGATCGCGAATGGCATTGCCAACGCCATCGGCAAGCGTTTGCGCGATCTGCCGCTGACCCGGCAGCGCATCCGGGCGGCCATCGAGGCCTGAGCTTGCAAAGCGCCGCGCCGGAACAGTTATCGGCAGACGCCGTTGCCGCTTGCGGCAGCGGTCCGGCCGTCAGCCGCAGGTCCAGACGGCGCCGATCGGCGTACGTGTCCAGCAAGGGCCGAAACTGCCGCCGTTGTAGTGCCCGCGGTAGAAGCCAGGGCGACCGAAATAGTGCCACTCGCCATTATAGAGGTAATAGCGCGGCGTCGGGTCGATGTACCAATGGCGGCGTTTGGAATTAGGCGGCTGGCGCATCGCCTCCTTTTGCGCATAGAGCGGAAGGCTGTTGTTCACCGGCTGATGGTAGCCGGGCAGGAAGCCATAGCCGTGCCAGCGTTGCGCGCGCTTATGCGCAGGCGCGGCGAAGGCAAGCGCCGGCAGCAAGAGAACGAGGAGTCCAGTGGAGACCGACAGGATGCGCGACATGCGCGCATCATAGACAGGCAGCGGCTCGAAAGCGATTCAAATCGAAAAGCGCTTCGACCGGAGAAACAAATCGAAATGAAATTGGCAGCGACGACGGAAGTTGTTGCCAAGTTGTCGCTATGTGTCCGCCCAGACAAGCAAGAGCTACGCAAGCAGGAGAATTGTTCAGTAGGCGTGCCGGTGGCGCCGGTGAGCCCGCAGCGGCCTGACCGGAGGCGGGGTGAAATAGGGATTGAGCACGCACATCGCCGCCCGTCCGGACGCCGAAGCCTGGCACTGCGGCAGCGAGGCGTAGCTGCAATCGATCCATTCGCCGCCGCCGAACGGCCCGTCATAGACCTTCATGCACACGGGCACGCGAGGATCGTAGGTCTGGGCTTTGGCCGGAATGGACAGGGCGGCGGCACACACGAGAAGGCTCCAAACCAGAACACGCATTGGATTCTCCGAATTAGCGGTCGTCGCCGGATAAGCCGGCAAGATCGGCTCGGCACTTTGCTTTGAATCAAGAAATATCATGAAACGCTCGGTGTTCTTGCCTGAGAACCGCCGAAGCGATTGTTGAGCTGTATCAATACACGGCGAGAGCAGGAAGGCAGAATCTAATTAATCGTGATCAAATCAGGATTGTCGCCATGATCGAACCGAAGATTGTATTGATGATGGTGCTGATGGGACTTCTCCTGCTGTCGCTGCATGCTCCGGAGCATCCCTTGCGGACTTTGCCGGTCCGATTGCATGGCCGACGTGGTCGCAATCGCACTGCTATTCGGCGTCCGCGGTCCGATCGCCCCTGAAGCCCATCGCCAGCACGTAGCGCTCGGAGGAATCCTGGCGGCTCGCCGCCGGCTTGATGTGGCGCACATTTGAAAAATCGCGCTTGAGCTGCGCGAGAAGGTCGGCATCGGCGCCACTCTGGAAAGTCTTGGCGAGGAAGGTACCGCCGGGCTTCAGCACCTCGCCGGCGAAATGCGCCGCGAGTTCGACGAGACCAACGATGCGGAGCTGATCGGTCTTGCGATGGCCGGTGGTATTGGCGGCCATGTCCGACATCACGACATCGGCGCGGCCCCCGAGCATCGCGACGAGCTTCTCCGGCGCATCATTGGCGTGGAAGTCGAGCTGGGTGAAGGTGACGCCGGGGATTTCGCCCATCTCCAACAGATCGATGGCGATCACCCTGCCCTTGCCTGCGTCGGCGCCGACACGCTTTGCTGCGATCTGGCTCCAGCCACCGGGCGCCGCGCCGAGGTCGACCACGGTCATGCCGGACTTGAGCAGATGATATTTGTCGTCAATCTCGATCAGCTTATAGGCCGCGCGTGAGCGATACCCCTCGCGCTTGGCCTGTGCGACATAGGGATCGTTGAGCTGGCGTTCCAGCCAGAGCTTTGAGGACAGCTTGCGCTTGCCCCCGGTCTTGACCTGCACATGCATGCGGCCGGTGGTGTCTTTTGCCATGGTCCAAAAGTCCGATGTATGGGCCTCATGGTTCGAGACGCGCGGCCTTGCCGCGCCCTCACCATGAGGGTCAAAAAATCCTGCCGCGCGTTCAGCCCTTATCCTGAGAAGCACCGTGAAACGATACATCTAGATAGGTCGGCAGCGGAGAGCTCGCACAACGAACAGAGCTTCCGCTGGCTCACGCGCAAATCGGTTCGCAATTTGCCGAGGCGCATGCGCCCCGGAATGACGCCTACGCCGTCCGCAACGCGCCGTCCTCGCGCATCATTTCGACTAGCATGCCCTCGCGCAGACCGCGATCGGCGACCCGCAGCCGCGGCAGCGGGAACGCCTGCCGGATCGCGTCCAGGATCGCACAGCCCGCGAGCACGAGATCGGCGCGGTCGACGCTGATGCAGTTGTTGTCGGCGCGCTGCTGGTAGGTCATGGATAGCAGCCGCGCGATCGTCGTCGTGATCTCGGCGTCGTTGATCCAGATGCCATCGACACGTCGGCGGTCGTAGCGCGGCAGATTGAGGTGGATGCCGGCAAGCGTGGTCACGGTGCCGGAGGTGCCGAGCAGATGCATGCCGGCGAGATCTGAACCGTGCTCGGCGGCAAAGGGCGCGATGTGCTGCTCGACCGCCTCCACCATCGCCGCGTAGATCTCGGGTGTCACGTCCTTGCCGCCGAACCGCTCGGCCAGGGTCACAACGCCGAGCGGGATCGACATCCAGGCCTTGATCTCGGGTTCCGCATCCCGGTCCGCCGGATCACGCTGGATCCGCACCAGCTCGCTGGAACCGCCGCCGATGTCGAACAGGATGGCGCCACGCCCGGTCGGGTCCAGCAGCGGTGCGCAGCCTTTCACGGCCAGGGCCGCCTCGGTCTGCCGGTCGATCACCTCGAGCTGGATACCCGTCTCGGCCGCAACCCGGTCGCGGAACCGGTCGGCGTTGGCGGCCGCGCGGCAGGCTTCGGTCGCGATCAGCCGCAGGCGCCTCGCCTTGCGCGACTGGATCTTGTCCCGACAGATGCTGAGCGCAGCGATGGCGCGCTCCATCGCCGGTTCGCTGATACAGCCGGTGGTCGAGATTCCCTCGCCCAACCGGACAATGCGTGAAAACGAGTCGACCACGCGAAAACTATCGCCCGACGGGCAGGCGATCAGGAGCCTGCAATTGTTGGTTCCGAGATCCAGGGCCGCGTAGACGCTTCCCGCACCATGGGTGGAGGCGCAACCTACCGCGGCCGGGTCCAGTCCCGGAGCAAACTCAGGCTCGATGTTCCCGCGCGGCGCGAGGCTTTCCTGCAGCCGCGTGTCATTGATCATTCATTGTCTTTCCGCCGGCCAGACGGCCGACATGGAATTTCGCTTTCCTGAAACATTAGCAGTGCATAGCCCCTGTGCAACAGTCCCGAACGAGCCCATCGCCTGGACGTTACGAACCATTCCTAATCGGGCGTTGTCGGGGGAAAGGGGGCGGACTATCTGGGACAGCACGCAGTCTTCGCGATCGTCCAGCCTTTTGGGTTCAATTCCATGCAAGATTTCACCTCCCCGGCCGCCCTCGAAAACGCCATGGCGCTGCAGAAATTCGGCGTCGGGCAGCCGGTGCGCCGCAAAGAGGACGACACACTGGTTCGCGGCCAGGGCAAATATACCGACGATGTCAACCTGCCCGGCCAAGTCTACGCCTGGATCGTCCGTTCGAGCCACGCCCATGGCCTGATCAAGGGGATCGACAGCACGACGGCCAGGGCCATGCCGGGCGTGCTCGGGATCTGGACCGGCGCTGACCTTGCGGCCGCCAATTACGGGCCCTTCACCTGCGGCCTGCCGCTCAAAAACCGGGACGGCACCCCGCTCAAGCAGACCAACCGCACGGCGCTGCCGACCGACAAGGTGCGCTTCGTCGGCGATCCCGTGGCTTTCGTGGTCGCCGAGACCATGAACCAGGCCCGCGATGCCGCCGAGGCGGTCGAGGTCGACATCGAGCCCCTGCCCGCGGTCACCAATGCCGAGGAGGCAACCCGACCCGGCGCGCCCCAACTCTACGACCACATCCCGAACAATGTGGCGTTGGATTATCATTATGGCGACACCGCCAAGATCGAGGAGGCCTTCGCCAAGGCCGCCCATGTCACCAAGCTCGACATCGTCAACACCCGCGTCGCGGTGGTGCCGATGGAGCCGCGGGTTGCACTCGCCTCGTTCGACAAGGAAAACGAGCGTTACACGCTCCAGGTCCCGACGCAGGGCGTCTCCGGCAACAAACTGATGCTGGCCAAGATCCTGAATGTCGCCCCGGAGAAGGTGCGCATTCTCACCGGCAATGTCGGCGGCTCCTTCGGGATGAAGAACGTCGGCTATCCCGAATATGTCTGCATCCTGCATGCGGCCAAGGAACTCGGCCGTCCCGTGAAATGGCGCGACGAGCGCTCCGGCAGCTTCCTGTCCGACAGCCACGGCCGCGACCAGATCATCCATGGCGAGCTCGCGCTCGACGCCGAGGGCCATTTCCTGGCGGTGCGGCTGTCCGGCTACGGCAATCTCGGCGCCTATATCACGGGGGTCGCCCCGAGCCCGCTGTCGCTGAACACCGGCAAGAACCTCGCCAGCGTCTATCGCACGCCGCTGTTGTCGGTCGACATCAAGACCGTGCTCACCAATATGACGCTGATGGGCGCCTATCGCGGCGCCGGCCGGCCCGAGGCGAACTATTTCATGGAGCGGCTGATCGATACTGCCGCGGACGAGATGGGCATCGACCGGCTGGCCCTGCGCAAGCGCAACTTCATCAAGCCGAACCAGATGCCGTTTCCGGCCGCTTCCGGCGTGACCTACGACTCGGGCGATTTCGCCGCGGTGTTCCAGAAGGCGATCCAGCTGTCCGATTTCGACAACTTCAACAAGCGCAAGCGCGAGAGCCGCAAGAACGGCAAGCTGCGCGGCATCGCCGTCGGCTCCTATCTCGAGGTCACCGCGCCGCCATCCGGCGAGCTCGGCAAGATCACCTTCGACGCCGATGGCGGCGTGACGCTCACCACCGGCACGCTGGATTACGGCCAGGGCCACGCCACGCCGTTCGCGCAGGTGCTCTCGGGCCAGCTCGGCGTCCCCTTCGAGAAGATCCGGCTGGAGCAGAGCGACTCCGATCTGGTCCGCTTCGGCAACGGCACTGGCGGCTCACGGTCGATCACCGCGACCGGACAGGCGATCGTCGAGGCTTCGCAGCTCGTGATCGCCAAGGGCAAGCAGGCGGCCGCGCATCTGCTCGAGGCGTCCGAGGCCGACATCGAATTCGCCGACGGCCGCTTCACCATCGCCGGCACCGACCGCACCATCGATATCATGGAGCTGGCGCAGCGGATGCGCGAGGGCAAGACGCCGGACGGCGTGCCAGCCTCGCTCGACGTCGATCACGCCACCACCAGCACGGAATCGGCGTTCCCGAACGGCTGCCATGTCGCCGAGGTCGAGGTCGATCCTGACACCGGCGTGGTGCAGGTGGTCGCCTATACCGGCGTCAACGACTTCGGCACGGTCGTAAATCCGATGATCGTCGCCGGCCAGCTCCATGGCGGGGTCGCGCAAGGCATCGGCCAGGCGCTGATGGAGCATGTGCGCTATGACGAGAGCGGCCAGCCGATCACGGGCTCGCTGATGGACTACGCCCTGCCGCGCGCCTCCGACATTCCGATGATGGCGGTCGGCGATCATCCGGTGCCGGCCAAGACCAATCCGCTGGGCACCAAGGGCTGCGGCGAAGCCGGCTGCGCCGGCTCACTCTCGACCGTGGTCAATGCCGTGATCGATGCGCTGTCCGAGTATGGGGTCAAGCATCTCGACATGCCCTTGACGGCCGAGAAGGTCTGGCGCGCGATCCAGGACGGAAAGGCAAGCAAGGCGGCTTGACTGTTCGGCGCGAGATGAAAGGCGCGCCGCGGCCGCCCATCATCAAGTGTCATCGCCCGCGAAGGCGGGCGATCCAGTATTCCAGAGACGATCGTGATTCACCGAGAAGCCACGGCGTACTGGATGCCCGCCTACGCGGGCATGACGAATTTTTGTGTAGAGCTGGCGTGCGTAGCCGCTTCAATTACGCCGCGGCCTGCTCGCGCGGCCGGTAGATCGCGACATGGTGGCAATGCGCGAGCGGTGTCGTGCCGTTCGCGATCACCAGCGCATCGAGCTCGACGAAGCGGTGGCCCTTCTTCTCATAATTCGCGGTCACTTTCGCGCGCGCCGTGATCTCATCGTCTTCGAAGAAGGCCGACAGCAGCTGCATGCGGCTGCCGACGTGAATCCAGGGCCCGAGGATCACATTGTCGACCAATAGGCGATTCATCACCCGCTGCAGCATGCCGGGATGGCCGAGACGGCTTTCGGCATAGATCGGCTCACGCTCACGGATCTCCCGAAGATAAGCCGCGGCCGCCGGCCCGGGCCACGCCCGCGCCGCCGTGCCGAGCCAGCTTCCTTCCGCGAAAGTATCAGCGCCGACCGGCTTGCGCCTGGCCACCGCACCGACATCTTTGTAGTCGGCCAGGGCCACCAGGGGCGCCGTGGACGGCAGCGAGGCCGCGCCGGTGGCGCAAACCTCGCCACGGCTGCGAACCTCGAGCGCGAGCGCACCATCGCTCTCGCTCGCCCGGACCTCGGCGATTTCGCCGTCATAGACCGGCTTGACGAAGCGCGCCTCGATCAGCCCCCGCTCCAGAAACTCGCGTCCCCATCGCGCAACCGGCATGTGCACCATATAGGCCATCACCTCGACGCCCGGGACCAGTCCGCCGGTGAAGCCGAAGCGCCGCGCCACGGTATCGTCATGCATCTTGTTCTCGGACTGCTTGGCCGTGTTGTAGGCCTCGATACGATAGGTCTCGAGCCGGCTCCCCATCCGCGTTTCCCCTGTTTTGTCGTTGTCTGCGCGCGATCGTAGCGGCTCGAAATGCGCCGGCCAAGCCGCTCCTTTGGCTCGCAATTCCCCATGCGATGGGGTACCACCCGTGGCGCCCCACGCCACCGGAAGACGGCCAAATTGAACCCGACCCGCATCTATGTCGACGCTGACGCCTGCCCTGTGAAGGACGAAATCTATCGCGTCGCGATCAGGCACGGCGTACCCGTCAGCGTGGTGGCCGGTGGCTTCATCCGGGTGCCGCAAGACTCCCTGATCGAGCGCGTCGCCGCGGGTTCCGGGATGGATGCGGCCGACGATTGGATTGCGGAACGGTCGGGCCGAGGCGACATCGTCGTCACCTGGGACATTCCGTTGGCAAGCCGCTGCGTCAAGACCGGAGCCGAGGTGATTGCGCCGAACGGCAAGCCGTTCAGCGAGGACTCGATCGGCATGGCACTCGCCATGCGCAACCTGATGACCGATCTGCGCTCGTCAGGCGAGGTGACCGACGGCCCGAAATCGTTCACGCCGCGCGATCGCTCCGCGTTCCTGTCGGCGCTCGATCAGACCATCCGCCGTCTCCAGCGCCAGCGCGCAGAGCAGTCCACACTGCAGCAGAAGTAGAATTTTAGAGCGACGTTCATGGCGCCCCCACTAATTCAACTCAAGGACATCAAGCTGACCTTCGGCGGCACGCCGCTGCTCTCGGGTGTCGAGCTCTCGGTCTCGCCTGGCGAGCGCGTCTGCCTGATCGGCCGCAACGGCTCCGGCAAGTCGACCTTGCTGAAGATTGCGGCCGGCCTGGTCGAGGCGGACAGCGGCACGCGTTTTGTTCAACCGGGAGCCACGGTGCGCTACCTGCCCCAGGAGCCGGATTTTTCCGGCCATGCCACCACGCTCGCCTATGTCGAAGCCGGCCTCGGGCCCGGCGACGATTCCTACCAGGCGCGCTATCTGGTCGAACAGCTCGGGCTGACCGGGCAGGAAGATCCGGCGCATCTGTCGGGCGGCGAGGCGCGGCGCGCGGCGATCGCACGGGTGCTGGCGCCCTCGCCCGACATCCTGCTGCTGGACGAGCCGACCAACCATCTCGATCTGCCGGTCATCGAATGGCTGGAGAACGAGCTCGACGGCCGGCGCTGCGCGCTGGTCCTGATCAGCCATGACCGCCGGTTCCTGACCAACCTGTCGCGCGCGACCGCCTGGCTCGACCGCGGCCAGATCAAGCAGATCGACCGTGGCTTCGCCGCGTTCGAAGCCTGGCGCGACGAGGTGCTGGCCGAAGAAGAGCGCGAACAGCACAAGCTCGACCGCAAGATCGTCAACGAGGAGCACTGGCTGCGCCATGGCGTCTCCGGCCGGCGCAAGCGCAACGTCAAGCGGCTCGCCAATCTGCATGCGCTGCGCCAGCAGCGCCGCGACTATCGCGGCACCGCTGGTGCCGCCAACCTCGCGGCAGCGGAAGCCGACAAGTCCGGCAAGCTGGTGATCGAAGCCAAAGGCGTCAGCAAGGCCTTTGGCGAGCGCAAGATCGTCGACAATTTCTCCATCCGCATCCAGCGCGGCGATCGCGTCGGCATCATCGGCCCGAACGGCGCCGGCAAGACCACGCTGGTCAATCTGCTGACCGGCGGCGACACGCCGGACAGCGGCAGCGTGCGGCTCGGCGTCAATCTCGAAACGGCGACGCTCGATCAGCATCGAGAAAGCCTCGATCCGAAAACCACCCTTGCGGAGGCGTTGACCGGCGGGCGCGGCGACCATGTCATGGTGGGCGGCAAGCCCAAGCATGTCGTCGGCTACATGGAAGACTTCCTGTTCGCGCGCGAGCAGATGCGCACCCCGCTGGAGGTGCTCTCGGGCGGCGAGCGCGGCCGGCTGATGCTGGCGCGCGCGCTGGCCAAACCCTCGAACCTGCTGGTGCTGGACGAGCCGACCAACGATCTCGATCTCGAAACCCTCGACGTGCTCGAGGACATGCTCGGCGATTACGAAGGCACGGTGATCCTGATCAGCCATGACCGCGATTTCCTCGATCGCGTCGTCACCTCGGTGATCGTGCCGGAGGGCGACGGCAAATGGATCGAATATGCCGGCGGCTACAGCGACATGCTGGCGCAGCGCGGCGCCGATCTGAAGCGGGAGACGCCGAAGGCCGCAGTGCAGGACGACAAGAAGGAAGCCAAAGCTTCCACGGCGCCGTCCAGCGCACCGAAACGCAAGCTCTCCTTCAACGAGAAGCACGCGCTGGAGACACTGCCGAAGACGATCGCCAAGCTGCAAGCCGAGATCGCGAAGCAGCAGACGATCCTTGCCGACCCCGAACTCTACACCAAGGACCGCAAGAAATTCGAAGCAGCGTCTGTCGCCGCCGCCGCCGCCCAGGCCGAGCTCACCGCCGCCGAAGACCGCTGGCTTGAGCTGGAAATGCTGCGCGAGGAGATCGAGGGCGCGTGAGGGCGACAGTGCCACTCTTAGCCGTCATTTGCGAGCGAAGCTCCTTGTCCGCCATAGCCCAAAGGGCGACGGCGGAAGCAATCCAGAGCTACCCCCAACACTCTGGACTGCTTCGTCGCTATCGCTCCTCGCAATGACGAACAAATAACAACGGAGTAAACACATGACTACGCCGCTCGCCGCCAAGATCGCACGTGAATACGGCACCCCCTGCGCCGTCATCGACATGGACAGGGTCGAGCGCAACATCGCCCGCGTGCAGGCGCAATGCGAGGCGGCCGGAGTTGCCAATCGCCCGCACATCAAGACGCACAAGAGTCCTGTGCTGGCGAAGCTGCAGATCGCGGCCGGCGCGCAAGGCATTACCTGCCAGAAGATCGGCGAGGCCGAGATCATGGCAGGCGCCGGTATCGACAACATCCTGATCAGCTACAACCTGATCGGCGAGGAGAAAATGGCGCGGCTGGCGGCGTTGCAGGCCAAGGCCGACATGACCGTCGCCGCCGACAATGCGACCGTGATCGAAGGCCTGCCGCAGGCCGCGAAGCAATCGGGACGCACGCTCTCGGTCGTGGTCGAATGCGACACCGGCCGCAAGCGCGCCGGCGTCGAGACGCCCGCAGAAGCGATTGCACTTGCCAGGCAGATCGCCGCCTCGGAAGGCCTGCGCTTCGCCGGCTTCATGCTGTATCCGACCGAGAGCGGCTGGGACGAGGCGCAAAAATTCTACAACGAGGCGCTCGCCGGCGTGCGCGCCGAAGGCCTGGATGCTGCGATCGTCTCGACTGGCGGCTCGCCCAACCTGAAGAACCTCGGCAAGCTCAATGGCGCGACCGAGCACCGGCCCGGCACCTACATCTACAACGATCGCATGCAGGTCGCAGCCGGCGTCGCGAGCTGGGATGACTGCGCGCTGCACATCTATTCCACCGTGGTCAGCCGCGCCGCTCCCGAGCGCGGCATCCTCGATGCCGGCTCCAAGACGCTGACCACGGATACCGGCGGGCTCGACGGCCACGGCCTGATCCTGGAGCATCCGGAAGCGAAGATCGCCCGCTTCGCCGAGGAGCACGGCTTCCTCGATCTGTCCCGCAGCAACACCAGGCCGAATGTCGGCGACGTCGTCCGCATCGTGCCCAACCATGTTTGCGTGGTCGTCAACATGATGGACGAGGTGGTGATGGTGCGGGGCGAGGAGATCCTGGGCACGCTGCCGGTCGCGGCGCGCGGGAAGTTGCGGTAGGGCGAAACTCTCGCCATCGTCATTGAAGGGTGCGCACGCTGCGCTTTGCGCGCCCCTACGATCTCAATTATCATTCCGGGGCAGCCCGTAGGGCTGAACCAGGAATCCATAACCAAGGTCCGGGGTTATAGATTCCGGGCTCGACGCTTGCGCGTCGCCCCGGAATGACACTGAGTTTGTGGCTACAGGCCCAGCCACCTCATCACGCCCTTCCCCGCGGCCACGCCGGTCGCAAACGAGGCCTGCAACAAATAGCCGCCGGTCGGCGCCTCCCAATCCAGCATCTCGCCGCAAGCGAACACGCCGGGCAATCGCTTGATCATGTAGTCGGCGTCGAACTCGTCGCGCGCGATGCCGCCAGCCGTCGAGATTGCGCGGGCTAGCCCGGCCGTGCCGGTGAGCTTGAGCGGCAGGCCATTGATCAAGGTCGCGAGTTGCTCCGGCGACGCGGACGACAGAGCGAGGCCAGAGGTCTTCGCCACCTCCTGCACCAAACTGATCGCGAGCGGCGAGAGTTGCAGCGCCTTGCGCAGGAAGTTGGAGAAGGATTGCTTGCCGCGTGGTGCCTTCAGCCGTTCCATCAAGTTCCCGGCCGCAAGATCTGGCCGCAGCGCGATCAGCAATCTTGCTTCGCCTTCAGAGGCGATGGCTTCGCGCAGTTCGGCCGAGAGCGCATAGACCGCGCCGCCCTCGATTCCGTCGCGGGTGACGACCGCCTCGCCGCGCACCGTGCGCGAGCCGAGGCTCAAGGCGATGCCCTTCAGCGGCTGGCCCTCGAAGCGGTCGCGGAAGATATCCGACCAGCCGACGGTGAAGCCGCAATTGGCCGGGCGCAACGGCGTGATGGCGACGCCCTTTGCCGCGAGGATCGACACCCAGCCGCCATCCGAGCCGAGCCGTGGCCAGCTCGCACCGCCGAGCGCGAGCACCGTGGCCTCGGCCGCAATCGCGCGCGTCCCGGCCGGCGTTTGGAACGTGAGCCGTCCCTCGCCGTCCCAGCCGGTCCAACGGTTCCGCAATTCAAAGCGCACGCCCTGCGCGGCGAGCCGGCGCAGCCAGGCGCGCAGCAGCGGCGAGGCTTTGAAACTCTGCGGAAACACCCGACCCGAGGAGCCGACGAAGGTCGGCTCGCCGAGCGCCTCGCACCAGTGACGCAGCCGCTCCGGCGGAAAGGCGCGGATCGCCGCTTCGAGAAACGGCGCCGCCTCGCGGTAACGCGACAAGAATGTCGTCAGCTCTTCGCTATGCGTGAGATTGAGCCCACCGCGGCCGGCCATCAGGAATTTGCGCGCGACTGACGGCATGGCGTCGTAGACGGTGACGGCGGCACCGCTCTCGGCCAGCACCTCGGCGGCCATCAGCCCGGCCGGGCCGGCCCCGATGATGGCGATGTGTTTTGTCAGCGAGGACATCGCGCGAGCAGCGATCCGACGAAGCCGTATCCGCAAAAGAGGTCGTCATTCCGGGGCAGCCCGCAGGGCTGAGCCCGGAATCCATACGCCCGATCGTCGTTATGGAT
Source organism: Bradyrhizobium sp. SZCCHNS1022 (assembly GCF_032484835.1). Classification (NCBI taxonomy): domain Bacteria; kingdom Pseudomonadati; phylum Pseudomonadota; class Alphaproteobacteria; order Hyphomicrobiales; family Nitrobacteraceae; genus Bradyrhizobium; species Bradyrhizobium sp. SZCCHNS1022. The sequence goes on from NZ_JAUETT010000005.1 coordinate 197,019, forward strand.
TCCAGGCTCGCGTCTTCGACGCGCCCCGAAATGACAGCTCAACTTAGAGCTTGATCCCAGCCCTTGCCGCGGCCTGCGCCACATATTTCTGCGTCTGCTCGAATGCGCCCTGCAGCGCCCTCGCCTTCGACATGTCGCTGATTTCGGCAAAATGCGCCGCGATCGCGTCCGGCGTCCATTCCGACTGCGGCAAGTTGATGCCCTCAGTTTCGAGGATCTTGATCACTGCGAAGGAGCCGGCGCCCGCCCCCATGATGGTCCTGGTCGGTGCGTCCTCGCTGAGGAGATATTCTACCGCCGGCGTGATCGACTCTGGCTTCATCAGCGCCAGCGCCTGCGGCGGCAGCAGCTCTTCGGTCATGCGCGTCGCCGCGGTCGGCGAGATCGTGTTGACGCGAATGTTGTTCTTGCGGCCCTCTTCCGCCAGCACGTTCATCAGCCCGACCATGCCGGCCTTGGCGGCCCCGTAATTGGCCTGGCCGAAATTGCCGAACAGACCGGACGACGATGTCGTCAGCACGATGCGGCCGTAGTTGCGGTCGCGCATGCCGGCCCAGACCGCCTTGCAGCAGTAGAATGAGCCGACCAGATGCACATCGAGCACCTTGGCAAAATCGGCAACCTCCATCTTGCCGAACGACTTGTCGCGCAGGATACCGGCATTGGCGCAGAGCAGGTCGACGCTGCCCCACTCCTTGGTGGCACGCTCGACCATCGCGGTGACCTGCTCGAAATTGGAGACGTCGGCGCCGTCGGCCATCGCCGTGCCGCCGGCTTTGCGGATCTCCTCGACCACGGTCTCCGCCGGGCTCAGCGAGCCCCCGGTCCCGTCGCGCGCGCCGCCGAAATCGTTGACCACGACCTTGGCGCCGCGGCTGGCGAGCCCCAGCGCATGGGCGCGGCCGAGACCATTGCCGGCGCCGGTGACGATGGCGACGCGTCCGTCGAATCTGATTGCCATGTTCGCTTCCTACATCTTGTTGTCAGGTCACGCCTGGGCAAATGCGCGAAGCGCGTCTTCGTGCGAAATGCCCTGGGCGTCCATCAGAAAACTGATCAGTCTTTCATCAGTGATGAATTGCCAGGTCAAGCGTTTAGCAGACGCGCTTCGCGCTTTAGCCCGGCAATGGCAGAGGGGTTTAGGTCAGATAGATCAGGCCGATCCAGTCGGCGACCAACGCCGGCTTATCCTCGCCCTCGATCTCGACCGACACATTGGTCAGCGACTGCAACTCCTTCGGCCGACGCAGCTCGGCCTTCGCCAGCGTGAAGCGCCCCCGCACGCGCTTGCCCGATTTGACCGGCGAGATGAAGCGCAGCTTGTCGAAACCGTAATTGACGCCCATCGCCGTGCCCTCGACCGCCGGCATCACCTCGTAGGACATCACGCTGAGCAGCGACATGGTGAGAAAGCCGTGTGCGATGGTGGTGCCGAACGGCGTCGCCTTGGCCTTCTCGGGATCGACATGGATGAACTGATGGTCCTCGCACACGTCGGCATAAGCGTCGATGCGCTTCTGATCGATCAGGTGCCAGGACGACACGCCGATCTCCCGCCCGACCAGGGCTTGATACGATTCGAGAGAAATCGGCGGCTTCTTCCAGATTTGATTCATTCTTCTTCCTACCCCTCATGCCCGGCCGGCCGCGCACGCTGCAGTTCCGGGAAATCCTCTTCGCGAAATTCGACGCCGCGCAGATGGTCGGTGCGGTCGTCATCATGCTCAAGCCGGCGCAGTTGCACGCGGCGAATCTTGCCGGAGATCGTCTTCGGCAACTCGGTGACGAGCTCGAGCCGGCGAATGCGCTTGAACGGCGCCAGCCGCGCCTGCAGATGCTCGAAGATCGACAGTGCCGTGGCACGCGAGCGCTCGGCGCCGGCGACCAGGAGTACATAGGCTTTCGGAATCGCCAGCCGGATCGGATCCGGGCTCGGCACGACGGCCGCTTCGGCCACGGCGTCATGCTCCAGCAGCACGCTCTCGAGTTCAAAGGGAGAGATGCGATAGTCCGACGATTTGAACACGTCGTCGGAGCGGCCGACGAAGGTCAGATAACCGTCGTCGTCCTGAAACACGACGTCGCCGGTCCGGTAGCGGATGCCATCGGTGCCGGAGAGCTTGCCGTCCTCGGTTTGATAGCCCTGCATCAATCCCGCGGGCCGATCGGCACCAAGGGCCAGCGTGATCTCGCCCTCCTTCGCAAGATTGCCGTCGATGTCGGTGACCTCGACACGATAGCCCGGCAGCGGCCGGCCCATCGAGCCGATCTTCACCTGCTGTCCCGGCGAATTGCCGACGATCGCCGCGGTCTCGGTCTGGCCGTAGCCATCGCGGATGGTGAGGCCCCAGGCCGCGCGCACCTGGTCGATGACTTCCGGATTGAGCGGCTCGCCGGCGCCGCAGGCCTCGCGCAACGAGACCTTGAAGTCGGACAGATGCTCCTGGATGAACAGACGCCACACCGTCGGCGGCGCGCACAAGGTGGTCACGCCACAGCGGCCGACGGTGGCGAGCAAGGCCTTTGCGTCGAAGCGCGGCTGGTTGACCACGAAGATGGTGGCGCCGGCATTCCAGGGCGCGAAGAAGCAGCTCCAGGCATGCTTGGCCCAGCCGGGCGAGGAGATGTTCAAGTGGATGTCGCCCGGCTGCAGGCCGAGCCAATACATCGTCGAGAGATGCCCGACCGGATAGCTGCGATGGCTGTGGCGCACCAGCTTCGGCTTCGCGGTCGTGCCGGAGGTGAAATAGAGCAGCATCGGGTCATCGGGCTGCGTCGGAGCATCGGGCGCGAAATCCTCTGCAGCATCGGCCGCCTGCGTGAATGGCAGCCAGCCCTCGGGCGCGACGCCGTCGCCGACCACGATGCGGACGAGATCGTCGGCGCCAAGCGCCGCAAATTTCCCAACCTGGTCCTGTGCCGCGACCACCGCCTTGGCGCGGCCGCGCTCGAGCCGGTCACGCAGTTCATCGGTGGTCAACAGCGTGGTGGCGGGGATCACGACGACGCCAAGTTTCATCGCAGCCAGCATGGTCTCCCACAGCGGCACGACATTGCCTAGCAGGAGCAGCAGGTGATCGTCGCGCTTCAAGCCTTGCGCGCGTAGGAAGTTGGCGACCTGATTGGAGCGGCGCGACAGAGCGGCAAAGGAGAGCTTGGTCTGGCGGTCGTGCGCGGCGTCCACGATCCACAGCGCCGTGCGATCGCGGCTTTCGGGATCATGCGCAAGCTCCGCATCGAACCAATCCAGCGCCCAGTTGAACGGCACCGGATCCGGCCAGCGGAATCCCTTCACCGCCCCCTCGTAGTCGGTGCGATGCTGCAGCAGAAATGCGCGCGCTTCCTTGAAGGTCGTCATGGTTCGGCCAATTTGCGAACGTGCTGGATGACGCCCGAAAAGTCGACGCCACCATTCCCGGCGGCATCGAAGGCCTTGTAGATCTCCTGGGCGTGCTGCCCGAGCGGCGTCGCCGCGCCGGCCGCCTTCGCCGCATCCTGCGACAGCGTCAGATCCTTCAGCATCAACGCGGTGGCGAAACCCGGCTTGTAGTCGTTATTCGCGGGCGAGGCCGGCACCGGCCCCGGCACCGGGCAATAGCTGGTCAGCGACCAGCACTGCCCCGAAGAGGTCGAGGCGACGTCGAACAGTGCCTGATGCGACAGCCCGAGCTTTTCGCCGAGCGCAAAGGCCTCGCTCACGGCGATCATGGAAATGCCGAGGATCATGTTGTTGCAGATCTTGGCCGCCTGCCCCGCGCCAGCGCCGCCGCAATGGACGATCTTCTTGCCCATCTTTTCGAGGATCGGCTTGGCCTTGGCGAAGGCACCCTCCTCGCCGCCGCACATGAAAGTCAGCGTCCCGGCCTTGGCGCCACCGGTGCCCCCGGACACGGGCGCATCGACCGAGGCGATGCCGTGCTTGGCCGCGAGCGCATGCGCAGCGCGCGCGCTTTCGACGTCGATGGTGGAGGAATCGATGATCAGCGCGCCGTTCGACATCGCCGGCACCACATCGTTCCACACGGCCAGAACGTGCTTGCCCGCCGGCAGCATCGTCACCACGACCTCGGCGCCCTTCACCGCAGCTGTCGCGCTCTCGGCAATCTCGGCGCCGTCGCGCTTTGCCTGCGCCCGCGAGGCTTCAGCCAGATCAAACGCGAGCACCTTGTGGCCGGCCTTGACCAGATTGGCTGCCATCGGACCGCCCATATTGCCGAGGCCGATGAATGCGATCGTCGTCATTGTTGTTTCCTCCCCTCGGATATCAGTCTTATTTGCCTTGCGGGAATATCAGCTCGTCGGCGCCGATCTCGGCCAGATACGGCGCCAGCATCTCCGGCGTCACCTGACTGATGTCGGGCGGCGACCAGCGCGGATTACGGTCCTTGTCGATGATCGCCGCGCGGACGCCCTCGCGGAAGTCATCGCTGCGGAAGACTTCGAGCGCGGCGCGATATTCCCGCACCAGACAGTCCTGCAGCGAGCCTGCTTTGCGCGCCAGCCGCAGGAGCTTCAAGGTCACCACCATGCCACGCGGGGACTTCTCGCGCAGCGTCTTCAATGTCGCCAGCGCGAGCTCCGACCCGTCCTGCTCCAGCGCGACGACGATGTCATGCATGCTGTCGTACGCAAACCAGCGGTCGATCCGGTCCTGCAGCGCCGCGACCGGCCCCGATGCCTCGCCTGTGGCGACCCCGTCGATCAGCCGTTCGATGTCGCTGGACTGGGTACCGGGCTTTATCTTGGTCAGCACCTCGCGCAGCGCCGGCCATTTTTCCGACGGCACCACCGCGTCGGCAAAGCGGGCATGAATGGCATCCGGTCCGTTCATGGTCTGACCGGTCAGGGCGAAATAGGTGCCGAGCTCGCCGGGCGCGCGCGACAACAGCCAGGTGCCGCCGACGTCGGGGAAGAAGCCCAGGCCCACCTCCGGCATCGCGAGCTTGGTCTTCTCGGTCACGATGCGGTGCCGGCCATGGGCCGACAGTCCAACGCCGCCGCCCATCACCAGCCCATCCATGTAGGCGACATAGGGCTTCGGAAACGCGGCAATGCGCGCGTTCATGACGTATTCCTGGCGCCAGAACCGCTTGCCGAGATCGCCGCCGGCCCTGGAGCTTTCATAGAGCCCGCGGATGTCGCCACCGGCGCAGAGCCCGCGCTCACCGGCGCCTTCGAGGATCACCACCGCGACGTCCGGATCTGCCTCGAAGCGGTCGAGCGCGGCATCGATGCCGAGCGACATCTCCAATGTCATCGCGTTGATCGCCTTGGGCCGGTTGAGCCGGATGATACCGGCCGAGCCCTCGCGGCGCACGATCAGATCGCCTTCCGCCGCCTCGCTCACCGCGCACCCTCGATCAGCTTGCGCGACACGATCAGGCGCATGATCTCGTTGGTCCCTTCCAATATCTGATGCACCCGCAGGTCGCGAACGATCTTCTCGATGCCGTATTCGCTCAAATAGCCGTAGCCGCCATGTAGTTGCAGCGCCTGGTTGGCGACCTCGAAGCCGACGTCGGTGCCGAAGCGCTTGGCCATTGCGCACAGCATGGTGGCGTCATGATCCTTTCGGTCGAGCGCTGCCGCCGCGCGCCAGACGAAGGTCCGCGCGGCCTCGAGCTCGATGACCATGTCGGCGATGCGGAACTGCAAGGCCTGGAATTCGTCGAGCCGCTTGCCGAACGCCTTGCGTTCTCTCGTATAAGCCAGCGTCTTGTCGAGCGCGCTCTGCGCCCCGCCGAGCGAACAGGCCGCAATATTCAGGCGGCCGCCGTCGAGGCCGGCCATCGCGATCTTGAAGCCGATGCCCTCTTCACCCAGCCGGTTCGCCACCGGCACGCGCGCATTCTCGAACATCACCGCGCGGGTCGGCTGCGCATTCCAGCCCATCTTGCGCTCGTTGGCGCCGAACGAAACGCCTGGCGTCTTCGCATCGATGACCAGCGTCGAAATGCCGCCCGGCCCATCGCCGCCGGTCCGCACCATCGCGACCAGGATGTCGGTTGCCCCTGCCCCGGAGATGAACTGCTTCTGGCCGTTGAGCACATAGTCCTCGCCGTCGCGGACCGCGCGCGTGCGCAAAGCCGCAGCGTCCGAGCCGGCGCCCGGCTCGGTCAGGCAGTAGCTGGCGATCAGCTCCATGGTGCAGAGCTTCGGCAGATAACGCTGCCGCTGCGCCTCGGTGCCGAACGTGTCGATCATCCACGAGGCCATGTTGTGGATCGAGATGAATGCCGACACGGTCGGGCAGCCCGTGGCGAGCGCCTCGAAGATCAGTGCCGCGTCCAGCCGGCCGAGGCCCGAGCCGCCCACATCGTCGCGGATGTAGATGCCGCCCATGCCGAGGCTGGCGGCCTCCCGCATCACATCGACCGGGAAATGCTTCTCTTCATCCCAGCGCAAGGCATGCGGCGCGATCTTCTCTGCGGCAAAGGAGCGCGCCATATCGCGCAGTGCGATTTGATCCTCGTCGAGAGCGAAATGCATTCGTTCTCCGCGTTTCCCTGCTTTGTTGCTTGCCTCAGTCTATGACGCGCACACCGTCATCGCGAGGAGCGAAGCGACGAAACAATCCAGGCTGTCTCTGCGGAAACCTCTGGATTGCTTCGCTTCGCTCGCAATGACGGACAGAGCATCTTGACGAAAATGGGAGCCCTCACGGGCTCCCATCGTCGTCAACGCATCGTCGGGATCGAGAACTCCGCGCCCTCCTTGACGCCGGACGGCCAGCGCGAGGTCACGGTCTTGGTCTTGGTGTAGAAGCGGATCGAATCCGGCCCATGCTGGTTGAGGTCACCGAAGCCGGAGCGCTTCCAGCCACCGAAGGTGTAGTAGGCGATCGGCACCGGGATCGGCACGTTGATGCCGACCATACCGACATTCACCTTGGCGGCGAAATCGCGCGCGGCGTCGCCGTCGCGCGTGAAGATCGCAACGCCGTTGCCGTAATCGTGCTCGGAGGGCAGCGCCAGCGCCTCGGCATAATCCTTGGCACGCACCACCGACAGCACGGGGCCGAAGATCTCTTCCTTGTAGATGCGCATGTCCTTGGTGACGTTGTCGAACAGACAGCCACCCATGTAGAAGCCGTTCTCATAGCCCTGCATCTTGAAGCCGCGGCCGTCGACCGCCAAGGTCGCGCCTTCCTTGATGCCGATCTCGACATAGTTCTTGACGCGCTCGACGGCCTCCCGCGTCACCAGCGGTCCGAAATCCGCGGACGGATCAACCGAGGTACCGATCTTCAATGCTTCGACCCGCGGGATCAGCTTTTCCATCAGCCGGTCGGCGGTGGTCTTGCCGACGGGCACCGCCACCGAAACGGCCATGCAGCGCTCGCCGGCCGAGCCGTAGCCTGCGCCGATCAGCGCATCCACCGCCTGGTCCATGTCGGCGTCGGGCATCACGATGGCGTGGTTCTTGGCGCCGCCGAAGCACTGGCAGCGCTTGCCGTGCGCCGCGGCGCGCTCATAGATGTATTGCGCGATCGGCGAGGAGCCAACGAAGCCGATCGCCATGATATCCGGGTCTTCCAGGATGGCGTCAACCGCCTCCTTGTCGCCGTTGACGACGTTGAGGATTCCCGGCGGCAGGCCGGCCTCGATCATCAATTCCGCGAGCTTCATCGGCACGCCCGGATCGCGCTCCGACGGCTTCAGGATGAAGGCATTGCCGCAGGCGATCGCGGGCGCGAACTTCCACAGCGGAATCATCGCCGGGAAATTGAACGGCGTGATCCCGGCAACGACGCCGAGCGGCTGGCGCATCGAATAGATGTCGATGCCAGGACCGGCACCCTCGGTATATTCACCCTTCATCAGGTGCGGAATGCCGCAAGCGAATTCCACCACCTCGAGGCCGCGCTGGATGTCGCCCTTGGCGTCCGGAATCGTCTTGCCGTGCTCGCGCGCCAAGAGTTCGGCGAGCTTGTCGTAGTCGCGCTGGGCAAGCTCCAGGAACTTCATCATCACGCGGGCGCGGCGCTGCGGGTTGGTGGCGGCCCAGGCCGGCTGCGCGGCCTTGGCGTTTTCCACTGCCGCACGCAACTCGGCGCGAGAGGCCAGCGCCACCTTGGCCTGCACGTCGCCGGTCATGGGCTCGAAGACATCGGCCGTCCGACCAGACGTGCCCTTGACCTCGCGGCCGCCAATGAAATGACCGATCGAACGCATGCGTTTCCTCCGAAAATGAGCAGTGCCAGTTGGCCGGCATCTTGCAGTCTTTGAGGCGTTTGGGAAGGGCCTAAGCGCTGGACGGAGCTGCGAAAATGCCGCCCCTTGGCTGGGGGCCGAGAAAGTTCGCCCGCTGAGCTGCCATGTCGGCCGACTTCAGCGCTTCCGCGCGGTCGTCGCCTTTCCAGTCGTGCGCTTCTTGGCAGGCGCCGCCTTGGCGGTATCGCCGCCAGCTGTCGCGTTGGCCAGCGCCGCCTCGCGCCCGGCAGCCAGGACTTCGTCGGAGAATTCGCTATTGCCGGCGATGCGCGCCATCACCAAGGCCCCGATCAACGTCGCCAGCATCGCAGAGGCCCGCTTGCGCGCGGCCTTGCGCGAGACGCCCGGCACCTGGTCGGCAAACAGCTCGACCATCTGCTCGAGCTTGGCCGCAAATGCCTTGCGTGCCTTGGGGCCCTCACGGGCGATCTCCGCACCGAGTGCCGGCACTGCACAACCATGGCTCGCGTCATCGCGGTGCTGCGCATTCAGATAGCCATCCACGATCGCCGCGACCCGCTTCTCCGGCGCGAGATCAGCCAGCATCTTGTGCCATCCCTCCATCGAGCGGTCCATGGCATAGGTAAAGGCTTCGACGACCAGCGCCTCACGCGAGGTGAAATGCGCATAGAACCCGCCATGGGTCAGCCCGGCCTCCTTCATCAGGTCGGCGACGCCGACGCCGTGTGCTCCCTTCTCGCGCAGCCGCATCGACGCCTTGCGTACGATACGGGCGTGAGTCTCAGCCTTGTGTTCCGGAGAATACCGCATGGTCGTCCTAAGGAATGTTCCAGATCATATAATAACAGCCGCGAGGCTGAAGCGCTGCAGCTATTTCTTTGGCCGACGTTGATCTGGATCAAGATCATTGACATTTGTGCGATCAGGTGCGGAATTTCTGTCGCGTTGATGACCATAGGATTACGGGAACGACGATGGACATGTTCAATTCCCACTGTGGCGTGAACCGCGATGACCGCGGCGTCGTTCGGCTCACGATCTGCAACGCCGGCGCCCTGAACATCCTGAACTCTGCCGTGATCGAAGGCGTACGCGCGGGAATCGAGACGCTCGCGGCCGATTCAGGCATCCGCGTGCTCGTTCTTTGCGGCGCAAGCGAAAGAAGCCTGATCGGCGGTGCCGACATCCGGGAAATGGCTGGCCTCGATCAGACATCCGCGGAAACATTCATCGCGCGCCTTGCCGGTCTGTGCGAGGCCGTCCGCGCATTTCCTGCTCCCGTCATCGCGCGGATACCCGGCTGGTGCCTCGGCGGTGGGCTGGAGGTCGCGGCCGCCTGCGATCTTCGCATCGCCGCGGATACAGCGAAGTTCGGCATGCCAGAGGTGCGCGTCGGCATTCCCTCGGTGATTCATGCGGCGCTGCTGCCGCGGCTGATCGGCTGGGGCCGCGCGCGCCGGCTGTTGTTGACCGCCGAACTGATCGATGCGCCGACCGCACTCGCCTGGGGCCTGGTCGACGCCGTCGCGCCGGAAGAAGGTCTCGACGCCGAGGTCGAGCGTACGGTGCAGTCCCTGCTCGCCTGCGGAACAGAGGCGCTGCGCGCACAGAAGGCCTTGCTGCGACAATGGGAGGAACTGCCCCTGAAAGAGTCGATCGAGGTTTCGATCGGCGCTTTCGGGCGATCGTTCCTGACCGACGAGCCAAAGCGGCTGATGCGCGCGTTCATCGAGAGGAAGCGATAGGCCGGCCCCGCTGGCCCGGATCTGCTCGAAATCACCTTCCCCTTATGGACGCGCTGGGCAGACCGGCCGCGCCTCACGTCAAGTTGAGCCTCTCCGTCGCATTGCCTTTTTGGCGGCGCATTATATTATGATCATAATTTAATCGATCCAGGAGCTTCGCCATGGCCGCCTCGTCCGATCCCATCGTCATCGTCTCAGCCGCACGCACGCCGCTCGGCCGCTTCATGGGCGAATTGTCGCCGTTCAGCGCCAACAAACTCGGCGCGCATGTGATCAAGGCGGCCTTGGAGCGCGCGACGCTCGCACCGGAAAAGGTCGACGAGGTTTTCATGGGCAATGTGCTGCCGGCCGGCCAAGGCCAGGCGCCGGCCCGGCAGGCCGCGCGCGGCGCAGGTCTCCCGGATGCCACCGGAGCGACGACCGTCAACAAGGTCTGCGGCTCCGGCATGAAGGCGACCATGCTCGCGCACGACATCATCCATGCGGGATCGGCCGAAATCGTCGTCTCCGGCGGCATGGAGAGCATGACCAACGCGCCCTATTTGCTGGCGAAGGCCCGCGGCGGCTACCGCGCGGGCCATGATCGCATCCTCGACCATATGATGCTGGACGGGCTGGAAGACGCCTACGAGACCGGCCGTTCGATGGGCGATTTCGGCGAGGCCACCGCGGAGGCCTATCAGTTCACTCGCGCCGACCAGGACGCTTACGCGATCGAGACGCTGACTCGCGCCCGCCGCGCGGTGGAGGGCGGCGCGTTCAAAGCTGAGATCGCGCCGATCAGGGTGGTCGAGAAGTCAGGCCCGCGCGACATCGCCGACGACGAACACCCGCTCAAGGTCGATCCGGCCAAGATTCCGGCGCTCAAGCCGGCATTCCGCGCCAGCGGCACCATCACGCCAGCCGCCTCCTCTGCCAATGCCGACGGCGCGGCCGCGCTGGTGCTGGCGAAGCGCTCGCGGGCCGACCGCGACGGCCTGCCGGTACTTGCCGAGATCAAAGGGCACGCGACCCACAGCCAGGAGCCGCAATGGTTCACCACCGCGCCGATCCCGGCCATCCGCAAGCTGCTCGACAAGATCGGCTGGAGTGTCGGTGATGTCGACCTATTCGAGATCAACGAGGCCTTTGCCGTGGTCGCGATGGCGGCGCAGCGTGATCTCGGCATTCCGCGCGAACGGCTGAACGTCAATGGCGGCGCCTGCGCGCTCGGCCACCCCATCGGGGCCACGGGCGCGCGGCTGATCGTCACCCTGCTGCATGCGCTGGAGGCCCGCAACCTGAAGCGCGGGGTTGCTGCGCTCTGCATCGGCGGCGGCGAAGCCACCGCGATCGCAGTCGAGCGCATCGCGCGTTAGCGGCGATGTCCAAAAACGAGGGAAGTTCGCCATTTATGTCGGACAGACATCCCGCCAAGATAGCGCGCAACCTGTCACACCGACCTTCCGAGGCGATATGATTTCGAACTGGCTCGCGGCCGCGCTGTCCCGCCGCAACATCCATTACGGCTGGGTGATGGTCGCCGTCACCTTCTTCACCTCATTGGTCTCGGCCGGCACAGTGGGCGCGCCGGGCGTCTTCATCGTGCCGCTGCAGCACGAGTTCGGCTGGAGCACGGCGGAGATCTCCTCGGCACTGTCGATCCGCTTCATCCTGTTCGGGTTGATGGCGCCGTTCGCGGCCGCGCTGCTCAATCGTTATGGGCTGCGCAGAATCACCGTGCTGGCGCAATTGATCGTGGTCTCGGCCCTGCTCGCTTCGCTCGCGATGACGAAAGTCTGGCACCTCGTGGTATTGTGGGGCGTCGTGATCGGGATCGGCACCGGCATGACGGCGCTGGTGCTCGGGGCCACCATCGCCGCTCGCTGGTTCGTCGCACGCCGTGGTCTTGTTGTCGGCATCCTCACCGCAAGTGTCGCGACCGGCCAGCTTGCGTTTCTGCCGCTGCTCGCAAGCCTCACCGATCATCTCGGCTGGCGGATCGCGCTGGGGCTCGTCTGCATGATGCTCGCGGTGTCGGCGACAGCCGTAACGCTCCTGATGCGAGACCGGCCGAGCGATGTCGGCCTGCGGCCGTTCGGAGACAAGGGCACCGACCCCGTCGTCGCCCCAGCGCCGGTCACGGCGCCGATCCTCGGGGCCGCGCTCGGCACGCTGCGCGACGTCTCGCGCTCGACGGTATTCTGGATCCTGTTTGCGACGTTTTTCGTCTGCGGTGCCTCGACCAATGGGCTGGTGCAGGTGCATCTGATCCCGATGTGTCTCGACTTCGGCATTCCGCAGGTCCAGGCCGCCAGCCTCCTGGCCGCCATGGGCATCTTCGACTTCTTCGGCACGATCATGTCGGGCTGGCTGTCGGACCGCTACGACAATCGCTGGCTGCTGTTCTGGTATTACGGGCTGCGCGGGCTGTCGCTGGTGTTCCTGCCCTTCAGCGACTTCTCGTTCTACGGGCTGTCGCTGTTCGCCATGTTCTACGGGCTCGACTGGATCGCGACCGTGCCGCCGACGGTCCGCCTGACGGCACAACGGTTCGGAGCCGAACGGGCGAACCTGGTGTTCGGCTGGGTCTTTGCCGGCCATCAGCTCGGCGCCGGCGCGGCCGCGTTTGGTGCGGGCCTGTCGCGCACACTACTGGCGAGCTACCTGCCCGCCTTCTTCATCGCCGGCGCTCTCTGTATCGTCGCTGCGCTGCTGGTGCTTGCGATCGCGCGACAGGTCAAGCCGGCAGTCGCCTGAGCGAAGCCAATCGCGAGTGGCGGATCCGGTCCGCCATTCGCTATGTCCTCCTATTCGCCGCTACGGCCGCGTCGACATCGCGGCCGGTGGACCTGGCGTTCGCAGCGGCTCGGCCAGGCGCGCGAACTCGCAGAGCAGCGCGCGGGTCTTGCGCGGATCGATGATCTCCTCGACCCAGAACTTCTCGGCCGAACGGAACGGCGAGCGCAGCTTGTTCAGCCGTTCCTCGATCTCCTTCAGCTTCGCGGCAGGATCGGGCGCAGCGTCGATCTCGGCGCGATAGGCCGCCTCGATACCGCCCTCCAGCGGCAGCGAGCCCCAATAGGCCGACGGCCACGCATAACGGATCGAGAAGCGATCGGCCGGCTGGTGCACGACGCCCGCCACACCGAAGGCGTTGCGCATGATCACGGTGCACCAGGGGACCGTCGACTGGTTCACCGCCGCCATCGCGCGCACGCCGTGGCGGATGGTCGCCGCTTTCTCCGCCTCCAGCCCGATCATGAAGCCCGGGCAGTCCATCAGATAAACGATCGGCAGATGGAAGGTCTCGGCGAAGTCGACCCAGCGGATCACCTTCTGGCAGGCATCCGCCGTCCACGAGCCGCCATAGTGGAACGGGTCGCTCGCGAGCACCATCACCGCGCGCCCCTCAAGGCGCGCGAGGCCGATGATGATCGGCTTGCCGAAATTCTGCGCCACCTCGAAAAACGAGCCGTTATCGACCACCGCCTCGATGATCGGCCGCATCTTGTAGACTTGACGACGGTTGCGCGGCACCGCGTTGAGCAGCGCCTCATCGGCGCGCTGCGGATCGTCATGGCACGGTATGGCCGGCGGCAGCTCATAGACAGACTGCGGCAGATAGGACAGGAAGCGCCGCGCGCAGGCGAACACCTCCTGCTCGGTGTCGACGGCGTGATCGACGGCGCCGGCCCGGGTCTGGATGTCGGCGCCGCCGAGCTCCTGCTTGCCGAGATCCTGCCCCAGGCGCTTCACTACCGGCGGTCCGGCGACGAACATGGCCGACGACCTGGTCATGATCGAATAGTGGCTCGCAGCCAATCGCGCCGCGCCCAATCCCGCCACAGAGCCGAGCCCGAGCGCCACCACCGGCACACGCGACAGGTTCTCAGTCGTGAGCCGATACCAGCGATTGCCGCCAATGCCGCCCGGCAGATTCGCCGCGCCCTTGGTTTCGATCGTCCTCACCGAACCGCCGCCGCCCGAGCCCTCGATGATGCGGATGATCGGCAGGCGGAAATCATGCGCCATCTCTTCCGCCATCAGGGGCTTGGCGGCAATCGACGCATCCGCGGAGCCGCCGCGGACGGTAAAATCGTCGCCGACCACGACCACAGTGCGGCCGTCGATACGGGCGCGACCGAACACGCAGTTCGCGGGCGTCACATGTTTCAGCTCGCCCTGCTCATCATATTCGCCGAGACCGGCGATCGCGCCGATCTCGTGAAAACTTCCGGAGTCGATCAGCCCGTCGATCCGCTCGCGAACCGTGAGCCGGCCCTGGTCGCGCTGCCGCTTGACCTTGTCAGCCCCGCCCATCTCCCGCGCGAAGGCTTCGCGCCGGGCCAGTTCCTCGAGTTCGGGCCGCCAATTCATCCGCATCCTCCGTCCTGGTGATCTTATTGTTCTTGTGGCTGCGCTTTGCGGTCACCGGAAGCGGCTTTCTCTCCATGTGATTGTTGAACACGTCCCTTTCCGCGCCCTGCAGCAAAGCGCCGATGGTCCGGCCGAGTTCGAGCATCGGCGGCGCGACCTCATCGTGGAGCCGCTTCTCGTCGTACATCGCGGCCAACAGCCCGATCGTCAGCACGACGTAGGTCTGGTATTGCGGCGACCACAGCGGCAGCGCCAGCCCGTTGATATGCGGGCTCCACAGGCCGCAGGCCACGACATAGCCGTGCTCCTTCAGAAACTGCCGGTTATGCTCCAGCCGCGGCCGCAACAGCCTCGCCGCCTCCGGCATCTCCCGCTCCATTTCGGCCAGCAGCGCATTGCCCATTTCGGGCTCGAGAACCGCCATATAGGCGTGGCCGGCGGCCGTGCTCGCCATCGAGATCCGGCTGCCGGTCGTCTCCTGCAGGCCGACCGAATTCTCGGCGCGGCCGAACTCCAGATAGACCAGATGGAAGCGGTCGGGGATCACGAAGCCGATCGTGCCGGGCAATTGCTCGGCGACATCCTGGAGCCGTTGCCGGATCAAATGCCGCAGCTGCAAGCCACGTGTCAGAGACGTGCTCATCGCGACCGCACTCGGACCGATGCGGTATTTCTGATCGCGCGGCAGATAGACCAGCTGCCCCATTCGCGTCAGCGTGTGGGTCAGGCGCGAGACGGTCGAACGCGGCAGGCCACAGCGGTTGGAAATTTCCAGGTTCCCGAGCCGCGACTCGTGCCCTTCGAAACAGCGGAGCACATCGAAGGCCCGCGATACCACCTGAATGACCTCTCCCTCGCCGGCGATATCACCGGGGAGCATCCCCACCCTGCTCAGTCGCTCCGACCGTCGTCCCATGCGCTTCCCGTTCAATTCCGTATTGCGAAATAATATTCCGCTTGCAGAACAAGCTACCTCAGGCACTTTGCAGCTACAACAAGAAGCCGCACGCAAAACACGCGCGTTCCAGCGTGTTGGCACAAGACGTTCATGGGGAGGAGAGCGGGATGCCCGAGATCAAGATCATCACTGATGTCGCGGGGCGCGTGTGCGCGCTGGCCGCAGAAATTGGTAGTAGAATTAGTAGCGGCGACGAGATCGTCTTGGTCGAAGCGATGAAGATGGAGATCCCGGTGCCCTCGCCGACCGCGGGCACGGTGCATTCGCTGCTGGTCAAGGTCGATGATGTGGTGGCCGAGGGGCAAGTCATCGCGATCATCACGACATGACATCCGCCTGATCGGGGCCGAGGCGCAAGATTTGACCTCGCCTGCGGAAAGAGTGGGCTGGCTCGTGGTGCGGAGCTGCGACATAAACCGCCAAGATGATTCCCGGCGAGCTCGACGATGATGCCCCCACGCCCCAGACCGCCTCGCAATCCCCAGCACTGGGCCACCGCTTCGATCCCGCCGTTGCAGCGGTTTCTCTCGGCGTGCCATGCGGATTTCTGGCCCGATCATGACGGTGCGGTCGCCGACTATATCCCCGAGCTCGGCAAGGCCGATCCCTCGCATTTCGGCATCAGCCTCGCCACGCTCGACGGCCATGTCTATGAGGTCGGCGACAGCCGCGTCCCCTTCACGATCCAGTCGATGTCGAAGCCGTTCGTGTTTGCGCTCGCACTCGATACGCTCGGTGCCGACAAGATCGAACGCGTGATCGGCGTCGAGCCGTCCGGCGATCCCTTCAATTCGATTCGCCTCAACGCCGACAATCATCCCTTCAACCCGATGGTCAATGCCGGCGCGATCGCCTGCAGCGGGCTGATCCGCGAAGCCAGGGGTGACGGGGCATTCGAGGCGATCCGCGAGGCGCTCGGCCGCTTCGCCGGCCGGTCGCTCGATGTCGACGACGCCGTATTTGCCTCCGAAAGTGCGACGGGCGACCGCAACCGCGCCATCGCCTACCTGCTGCGCACCTCCAATGTCCTCCGTGAAGACGTCGCCGACGTGCTCGCGGTCTACTTCCGGCAATGCGCGGTGCTGGTCACCGCGCGCGACTGCGCGATCATGGCGGCGACGCTCGCCAATCGCGGCGTCAACCCGGTCACCGGCGAACAGGTGGTGAGCGCATATGCGGTATCGCGCACACTCTCGGTGATGACCTCGTCCGGCATGTATGACTTTGCCGGCGAATGGATCTATCGCGTCGGCATTCCCGCCAAGAGCGGCGTCGGTGGCGGCATTCTTGCGAGCCTGCCGGCACGGCTCGGGCTCGGCAGCTACTCGCCGCGGCTGGATCGGCACGGCAACAGCGTGCGCGGCATCAAGGTCTGCGAGGCGCTGTCGTCGCATTACGGACTGCACATGCTGAGCCGCAGCGACGATGCGCGAACCTCGATCATCGCCGACTACGACATCGCCGCCAACCCGTCGCGGCGCAGCCGCCGCGTGCAGGAGCGCAATATCCTCGCGCAGCATCCCGATGCCGTGCGCGTGCTCGAACTGGTGGGGACGCTGTCGTTCTCCAATGTCGATTATGTCTCGCGCCGGCTCGCCACCAATCGCCGGCCGCAATTCGTCATCTTCGACCTGCGCCGCGTGACCGCGATGACGCCCGCAGGCCTGCGCCTGCTCGCCGAGCTGTTCCATGAGCTCGCCGATTTCCATGTCACCGTCGTTCTCTCCGGCATCCGCCGCAGCTCGGCGGAATGGCAGGACATCGTCGAGCGCACTGGCGACATCAACAATGTGCGCGATTTCTTCCTTTTGGATACCGCGATCGAATGGGCCGAGGACCAGATCGTGTATCGCTATGGCGGCGCCATCGATTTCCTGGAAATTACCGAACTGTCCGAGCAGCCGCTGCTCGCCGGGCTCACGGAGGCAGAGCTTCACGAGCTTGCCGGGCTCGCGATCGTCAGGCCCTATAAGCAGGGCGAGCGCATCATCACGGCCGGCGAGCCCGCAACGAGTCTGTTCTTCCTGCGCTCCGGCGCCGTTCACGTCACCCTGCCCGACGGCATCAGGCTCGCAACCTTGACCGCAGGCCAGGCCTTCGGTGAGCTCGCGGTGTTGGAGCCGCAGCGCTCGGCCGACGTCTTCGCCGACCTGTCCGCCACGGCGTTCGAGATCGGACTTGCCGATTTCAATCGTTTTCGCGAGGCGCATCCCAAAGCCGGACTTGCAATCATGCGCAACCTTGCACAGCTGCTCGCCAGCCGCCTGGTCGCGGCCAACACGCGGCTGAACCTGCTGACGCCGAGCTAAGCCAGCGGCTTCCGCCATTCCATCACGACGAACCACGGCACGCGCCGAAAGCGCTCCTGGTGGATGGGCTCGCCCGACACGGGCGCAGGCTCGTCAAAGAAGGCCAGATCGAGCCCGCTGTCGATGAAGGCGCTCATGTAAGCGGCGAGCGGCCGGTGCCAATTCTGGATCCGGAGGCCGGACCATTCGAGCCAGAATGGAAATTCCTCGAGATAGCGGTCCACGGGGAAATGCAAATGGCGGCCGGCCTCGTCCTTGATCCAGCCTTGCGCCGCTCCGGCCGAGGTGAAGCCGGTCAGGTTGGCGATCAGCACCGCGCCGCCGGGCCGCACGACCCGCGCCATTTCGCGGATCGCCGCACGGAAGTCGGGGATATCGATCAGCGTGATGTAGCTGATGACGAGATCGAAGCTCGCCGAAGCGAATTCCATCTCTTCCGCCCGGCCCGCCCGATAATCCCCGGAGGGATCGCGCTCCCGCGCGACCTTCAGCAGATGCGCGGTCGGATCGATCCCGGTCGGCGCTATGCCCATCGATTTCAACAGGCGGCAGAAGCGTCCCTCGCCGCAGCCGACGTCGAGCGCGTTACGGAATTGCCCAGCCTCGATTCGTGCCCGCATCATGGGATCAAGCACGTGCTCCCTCGCCCAATCGCCCCGTTCTCCAACGGAATCGATCCACGCCTGAGCGGATTCGTCCCAACCATTGCTCATAACAACTCTCAATATGCGTCTCGGCCGAACGATCCATTAAGTGGTCATTATTGCATGTCCCCTGGAGCTTTGCGCCCATGAGACGACGCACGAAACAACGCACCAGGATTCGAGCGTCCCTCGATGTCCGTTACTTATAGTTGCAATTCACAGATCAATGCGCATTCAAGTAGTTCGCTGGTATCACAGACATTTGCGCTCGCTCGCCTAAACGTTACCGACAGTCCGACGCAGGACCAACATAAGCGAGCCAAATTGGCGCCGCATTAGCAACCGATCTTCCGTACCGTCGATCGACGCCGAGTGGGGACTCGCGAAGCGGTCATCGACGCGGGGTGTTCCGAGTAAAAATTCCAGCCAGCGTTTCGCGTGTGTTTTTGCGCAACGGTGAGTCGTGTCCAGATCCAGGGAGGAAACGGCATGAAGGAAGCCACTGAGAGGGCGACGTCGGAAGCATTCGCGCACATGCTGGCGGTGACAGCCCTGCTCGTCATCGCCAGCGTCCTCTTCTACGGGCGGTAACGTGCTGTTTCTTGGTTCTGCGTAGCAGTTCTCCATCGCTGGTCGGACGGGGCGTGAGCCAGACGAGGCTCATTCGGGGAGTAGGTTCGGGTCCTGCGTAAAGAGTGCGTATTAGTAAGTAACGAGTAAGCGTACTGCGTAACGAGTAAAAGTACCGAGTAACGAGTAGAAGTACCGAGTGTAAAGGGGTATCGCGCGCGCACGCTGCGATACGGGGCGGGACGAAGAATAGCGTATGGGGTATCGTCCCGCCCCGGCTACCCCGGGCCTATTGGCATATGGCCCGAATTGGACCGGGCCTCATGGTTCGAGACGCGCCGCACGAGGCGCTCCTCACCATGAGGGTCCGTCATTTCGCCGCAAAACAAGCTCTCGTCGGTGAGAGATTTTGACCGCGACCTTGCCTCAATGATCGGCCCCGCGAGCACCATCAATACGACTTCGGTAGACCGAGCACCTTCTCCGCGACGAAGCTCAGGATCAGTTGCGGACTGATCGGCGCGATGCGTGGAATCAGCGATTCACGAAGATAGCGCTCGACGTGATATTCCTTGGCGTAGCCGAAGCCGCCATGGGTCATCACCGCCTGCTCGCAGGCGTGAAAGCCGGCCTCTGCCGCCAGATATTTTGCAGCATTGGCCGCCGGTCCGCAGGCCATGCCCTGGTCGTACTGCCACCCCGCCTGCAAGGTCATCAGCCACGCCGCTTCCAGCTCCATCCAGTTCTTGGCAAGCGGATGCTGGATTCCCTGATTCATGCCGATCGGGCGATTGAAGACATTGCGCGCCTTGGCATAGGCGGAGGCGCGCGACAGCGCGAGATGACCAAGGCCCACGGCCTCGGCCGCGATCAGGATGCGCTCCGGATTCATCCCGTGCAGGATGTAGTCGAAGCCGCGCCCCTCTTCGCCCAAGCGATCCTCGACCGGAATCTCGAAATCCTCAAAGAACAGCTCGTTGGAATCGACGGCCTTGCGCCCCATCTTCTCGATCTCGTGCACGGCGATGCGGCTGCGATCGAAATCCGTGTAGAACAGGCTGAGGCCGTGGGTCGGGCGTTTCACCTGATCCAGCGGCGTGGTGCGCGCGAGCAGCAGGATCTTTTCCGCGACCTGTGCCGTGGAGATCCACACCTTCTGCCCATTGACGACATAGCGGTCGCCCTTGCGCACGGCGCGCGTCTTGAGCTGCGTGGTGTTGAGGCCCGTGTTCGGCTCGGTCACCGCAAAGCAGGCGCGCTGCCGGCCATCGACGATGCCCGGCAGCATGCGTGCGCACTGCTCCCTGGTGCCGAACACCACGACCGGATTGAGCCCGAACACGTTCATGTGGATAGCGGACGCGCCGGACATGCCGGCGCCGGACTCCGAGATGGTGCGCATCATGATCGCCGCATCGAGGATACCAAGGCCGGCGCCACCATACTCTTCAGGGATGCAGAGACCGAGCCAGCCGGCGTCTGCCAACGCCTTATGGAAGTCGGCTGGAAAGCCGCCTTCCTTGTCCCGCTTCAGCCAATAGGCATCGTCGAAGCGCGCACAGATCTTGGCAACGGCCTCGCGGATCGCGTCCTGGTTGGCGGAGAGTGCGAAATCCATGACGTCAGTCCTTCTTTGCGGGTGACGGCGTCGTCACGCCGTCGCGGACCATGGCGGCAATCGCGTCGGACGAAAATCCAGCCTCGCGCAGGATCGCCTCGCCATGTTCGTTGAGCCGGGGCGCTAACCGCGCTGGCTCCGCCCTGGTCTCCGACCAGTTCGCCGACACTCGCATGCTGCGGATCGGACCTTCGGTCGGATGATCGACGACGTGAAAGAAGTCGGTCGCAACGAGATGCGGGTCGTCAAGAATGCTGGTCAGATCGTGCATCGGCATGACCGGCACGTCCGCCTTCGTGAGCAGCTCGGTCCATTCGGCCGTCGTGCGGGTCAGGAAGATGCGCGCGAGTTCGGCATAGACGACATCGATGTTGGCGGCGCGCCCGGCGAAGGTCGCAAAGCGAGGATCGTGGCGCAGATCCTCGCGGCCCGCGCCGTCGAAGAAGGCATTCCACTGCTTGTCATTGTAGACGATCACGCAGATATAGCCGTCGGCAGTTTTGTAAGGCCGGCGGTCGCGCGACAGATGCCGCGCATAGCCGCCCTTGTCGAGCGGCGGCTCGTAGGTCAGCCCGCCCATATGGTCGCCCATGACGAAGCTCGCCATGGTCTCGAACATCGGGATATCGAGCCGCTGGCCGCGGCCGGTGCGATCGCGATGCACGAGGCTCGCGCAGATCGCCCCGACCGCAGTGAGGCCGACGATGCGATCGACCAGCGCGTTCGGCACATAGCGCGGCGTGCCGTCGCCTGCGACCGCCATCAGATGCGCCAGCCCCGCGCCGCCCTGGATCAGATCGTCATAAGCAGGCTTGGCCGCATAGGGCCCGTCCTGACCGAAGCCGAACACGCCGGCATAGATCAGCCGCGGATTGATCTTCGAGACGACATCATAACCGAGTTCCAGGCGCGCCATCGCCTGCGGCCGGACGTTGTAGACCAGCACGTCGGCATTCTCGATGAGGCGCAGCACCGCCTCATGCCCCGCGGGCTTCTTCAGGTCGAGGCAGATCGAACGCTTGCTGCGGTTGGTGTTGAGATAGACCGGACCCATGCCGGGATGCCTGGTCGGTCCGATCAATCGGGTGACGTCGCCCTCGGGCGATTCCACCTTGATGACATCGGCACCGTAATCGCCGAGCATCTGGGTGGCATAAGGCCCCATCAACACGGTGGTCATGTCGATGACCTTGATGCCCGCAAGCGGTCCCATGGCGGCGTCGGCTCCCTCTGTTCGTTGCTGCGAGCTAACGGCAGCGCGGCGACGAGATCAAGCTCGGCCGGCGTATGGGGCTATGCGCCGAGACTGGTCGTCACCTGGCCTGAACCTGAGAAAGGCATGGGCGGCGTCGCCGTCCGCGGCCGTGATCAACCGCTGTCATTTGAATGCCGAGGCGCCAATGCTAAAGCATCGGCAGAACCGGCCAGTCATCCAATGCAGATTACGATCGTCGTCAAACTGCTCACGCTGCTCACTGTCGCGAACGGCGTACCGGTCATCGCCAAGCTCATCATGGGCGAGCGCTGGTCCTGGCCGCTCGATGGCGGCTGCCGCTTCCTCGACGGGCGGCCGCTGCTCGGTGAATCGAAGACGGTGCGCGGACTGGTGCTGTCCATCGTGACGACTGGCGTCGCTGCGCTGCTGCTCGGCCTCGACGTGAGCACGGGATTTCTGGTGGGCGCCGCCGCCATGGCCGGCGATCTGTTCTCGAGCTTCGTCAAGCGCCGGCTTGGACTGAGGTCGAGCAGCCGGGCCACCGGCCTCGACCAGATCCCAGAATCGCTGTTGCCGACGCTACTGTGCTGGTACGAGCTCGATCTGACGGCTGCCGACGTCGCCGCTGTGGCCGGCATCTTCCTCGTTGGCGAGATCGTGCTCTCGCGCCTGCTGTTCTGGCTGAAGATACGCGACCGGCCCTATTGATCGCGCGGGACGCTGCGATGCAGCCGATGCAAGGTGATCTCGGGCGGACAGTTGAGCCGGATCGGAACCACCGACGATCCGACGCCGACCGAAGTGTAACCGGTCATGTCATGATATCTCCACACACCCGATCCGAGCCGGCGCGGCAGCGCGGAATCCAGCGTGATCGGAACGGAGCCCGGCAAGCAGATCTGCCCGCCATGGGTATGCCCGCCGAGCAGCAGGTCGAAACCGGCGTGCGCCGCCTGACGATAGATTTCCGGCGTATGCGACAGCAGGATCGTGAAGCTCGCCGGCGGGATGTCGGAGGCGGCCTTCTCGATATTGTCGACGCGATAGAAATGGGCATCGTCGATGCCGCAGAGGTAGATGCGCTCATCGCCGCGCGCGATCGTCTCGCACTCGTTCAGCAGCATCCGAACCCCGAGGTCCTCCAGACCGGGGACCAGCCGGATCGTGTCGTGATTGCCGAGCACACCGTAAACCGGCGGCTTCAGCGCCGCGCAGATCCGTTGCATGCCCTCGAGCACGCGATCGAACCGGCCGAAGGTGGCGCCGCGAAAATCGCCGGTCAGAACGCAGACGTCATAGGTGAGCGTCGGCAACAACTCGATCATCCGCTGCATGGCGCGCTCGTTCATGTCGACATGCAGATCGCTGATGTGGAGCAGTGTGAAGCCCTCGAACGCCGACGGCAGCGCGGCGAAGCCGAGATCCGTGATCCTGACCCGCACGTCGGCCGCATTGCGCAATCCGCGCCAATAAAGCCCGCTGAGCTTGAAGACGCCGCGGATCACCGCATGGACCGAATACCAGTTTTCCAAGTGGAAGAAGTTCAGTCCCTGGCCGAAGATCTGGGCCTCGTGGTCCGCCTCGATGCCGAGCCGCTGGCGCGCATGCAAGCGGCCAAGGCGCTGCTCGAGACGGTTCACCAGACTGGCTTCATCAGCGCCCAACTTGCCCCCCGAGAGTCGTACCGCCGACGACGGGTCACTGCATTCCTCTATACGACCTTTGCGTCGGTTTGGCATGGCCAATAAATGCGGCGCTCCATCTTGACGGCTCCACGGGAAACACCGTCAATGACAGCAATGGCCACGGCCGAACCTCGCGAGCCGCCGTGAACACGATCACGTCACGTCTTGCTCCTCGGCTAGGTCGCCTAAACCGGTCGCCCGCAAAGATCGACCTGCAGATTCGGCCAGCGCCGTCCCATCAGTTCGGCAACCATGCTGCCCGGATAGACGCCGGATTGCCAGGTACCGTCCTTGCCGAGAAACCGAGTCTCGTTCTCAATCAACCTGTAGCCGCTGGAGGCATAGACGCGCGGCTCCAAAGGCGAACAGGATCGAGAACGGGATCTGCCGCTGGCGCAAATAGCCGTGAGCGTTGTCGACGAGTGCGCGAGCGTGCCCTCGTCCGCGGTGTGAGGCTGCGACTGCAACCTCGCCTATGAGCCCGACCGTCACCTCTTCGGCGCCACACCTGATCTGGCGTTCGTAGATCGCGAGATGACCAACGATCCGCTCATCGGATCGGACGAGCAGCGTCGCATGAGGGTGGCCATGCCGCGCGTAATACTGGCCGAGCTCGTCGGGAGCCCCCTCCGGAAACGCCTCGTTCACAAGCTCCCGCACATCGGTTTCATACGGATCGCCGGCGCGGACATGCGAGATTGGGATCAGCTCGACCACACGAGGCTCCTGACCTGATCAATGCCGGCCCGCTGCGGCGGCGCGCGCCCGGTGACGCCGCGCTTTCGCGACGTTGACGGGACAGAACAAGTCGCGCAACCCGCGCGGTCATGCGTACGCCGCGCGGACCACTTGGCCGCTGGCCGCTGACCTAAAACCGCCCTCTCCGGCCGACATGCGAGCGGCACAACGGAGTATGGTCCCGGCTTTCACCGGGACCTCTATCGGATGCGATGACCGCTTACGCCTTCGCCGGCTCCAGGATCGAGACGTAGTTGGCCACTGCGGCGCCGCCCATGTTGAAGATGCCGCCGAGCTGCGCATTCGGCAGCTGCATGCCTTCCGGCGCCTGACCCAAGAGCTGCATCGCGGTCATCACGTGCATGGAGACGCCGGTGGCGCCGATCGGATGGCCCTTGGCCTTCAGGCCGCCCGACGGATTGACCGGCAGCTTGCCGTCCTTCTGCGTCCAGCCCTCCTTGATCGCGCGCGCGCCCTGCCCCTTCGGCGTCAGGCCCATCGCTTCGTATTCGATCAGCTCGGCCACGGTGAAGCAGTCATGGGTCTCGACGAAGGAGAGATCTTCCAGCTTCACGCCCGCCTTCTCCAGCGCGCGCTGCCAGGCCACGGTGCAGCCCTCGAATGCGAGGATGTCGCGCTTCGACATCGGCAGGAAATCCTGCGCATGCGCGGTGGCACGGAAGTTCACGGCCTTGCGCATGCTCTTGGCCGTCTCCGCGTCCGCGAGCACCAAAGCAGCCGCGCCGTCCGACACCAGCGAGCAGTCGGTGCGCTTCAGGGGGCCGGCGACATAAGGATTCTTCTCACTCTCGGAGCGACAGAACTCGAAGCCGAAGTCCTTGCGCATCTGCGCGTAAGGATTGGCGACGCCGTTCTTGTGGTTCTTGGCGGCGATCATCGCCAGCGCATCGGACTGATCGCCATACTTCTGGAAATAGCCTTGCGCGATCTTGCCGAACACGCCGGCGAAGCCGCCGACCGTGTCGCCATCCTCAGGCAGATACGAGGCCTTCAACAGGTTCTTGCCGATCTCGGGTCCGGGCGTGCGGGTCATCTGCTCGACGCCCACCACCAGCACGATCTTCGCGGCCCCCGCCTGAATGGCGCGCAGGCCCTGCTGCACGGCGGCCGAGCCCGTCGCACAGGCGTTTTCCACCCGCGTCGCAGGCTTGAAGCGCAGCGCCGGATCGGCCTGCAGCACCAGCGAGGCGGTAAAGTCCTGCGGCGAGAAGCCGGCGTTGAAATGGCCGAGCACGATCTCGTCGACGTCGCCGGCGGCGATGCCGGCATCTGCCATCGCCTCATTGGCGACCTTCACCACCAGGCTCTCCACCGTCTCGGCGTCGAATTTGCCGAACGGCGTATGCGCCCATCCCACGATGTTGGCTGTCATCATCTTGCTCCTAAATTCTCTTCGAGGCGATCAGGCCACGAACTTACCACCGAGTTCGTCCTCGATGTGAATACGGATGATGTCATCGAAGCTATGTTCTTCCGTGGTGAATCCAAGCTCGCGGGCGCGCCTGGCCTCGAAATTGCGCGGCCAGCCGTCGACGATGCCGATGATGAAGGGATCCGGCACGCGCTTGATCCGCGCCGCCACCTTTTCTCCGGCGACACGCTTGAGCGCGGCAATCTGCTCGCCGACTGTGGCGGAGAGCCCGGGCATGGTGAGGTTGCGGCGCGGGCCGATCCTGGCGGTGTCCATGGTCGCGGCATGCAGCAGGAAGCCGACCGCCGAACGTGGCGTCGCATGCCAGTGGCGGACATCCTCGGACACCGGCAGCACCGCTTCCTTGCCCGCCAGCGGCTCGCGCAGGATGTTGGAGAAGAAACCGGACGCCGCCTTGTTGGGGAGCCCCGGCCGGATGCAGATGGTCGGCAGACGGATGCCGACGCCATCGAAGAAGCCGCGGCGGGTGTAATCGGCCAGCAGCAGCTCGCCGATCGCCTTCTGGGTGCCATAGCTCAACAGCGGCGTATGGAAGAATTCGTCGCCGATCGCCTCCGGGAACGGCGCCCCGAACACCGCGATCGAGGAGGTGAAGACCAGGCGCGGCTTGTAGCCGTCGCCGATCAATCTGATAGCGTCGAACAGCATCCGGGTGCCGTCGAGATTGATGCGATAGCCCTTATCGAAATCGAGCTCGGCTTCGCCGGAGACGATCGCGGCGAGATGGAAGATCACGTCGGGACGCGCAGCGACGAGCTTCTCGGCAAAGCCGGGCACGGCGAAGTCGCCGGCCATGACGTCAACGGGACAGCCGGCCTTTTCGGGCTTGGTCGGTGCCACGACGTCCTGCAGCGTCATGCGGGTGATGGGGGTGTTGCCGAGCCGGCCGTCGCGCACGAGCCGCTCGACCAGTTTGCGCCCGACCATGCCGGCGGCACCGAGAACCAGGATATGCAAGGGAAAACTCCTTATCTATTCTTCTCTTCTTGTCTTCTCGTATGGATCCAGCACCGGCGGTACCGATGAATGCGCCCTCTCCCCTTGTGGGAGAGGGCTGCACCGCCCCTGCGCCTGCCGTAGCGTGGGCAAAGCGAAGCGTGCCCACCATCGTCGAGCGCGTCAATATAGCGGTGGGCACGGCGCATGCGCGCCTTTGCCCACCCTACGACTACGCGGCTTCGATTACTCCTTCACCGCGCCGGTCATCGCCGACACATAATGCTCGACGAAGAAGGCGTAAAGGATCACGAGCGGCAGCGAGCCGACCAGGGCACCGGCCATCAGCGAGCCCCATTTGTAGACGTCGCCGTCGACGAACTCGTTGACGATCGCGACCGGCACCGTCTTGTTCGGCGTCGATTGCAAGAAGGTCAGCGCATAGATGAACTCGTTCCAGCACAGCGTGAACGAGAAGATGAAGGCCGAGATCAGCCCGGGCACTGCGAGCGGCACCACGATCTTGACCAGGATCTGCCAGCGGCTAGCGCCGTCGATCAGCGCGCATTCCTCGAGCTCGAAGGGGATGGTCTTGAAGTAGCCCATCAACAGCCAGGTAGAGAACGGGATCAGCAGCGTCGGATAGACCAGGATCAGCGATAGCGGCGAGTCGAACAGGCCATAGGCCTGGATCACGGAGGCCAGCGGGATGAACAGGATCGACGGCGGCACCAGGTAGGCGAAGAAGATCAGGATGCCGACCGTATCGGCGCCTTTGAAACGGAGACGCACGATCGCATAGGCTGCAAGCACGGAGGCGATGATCGACAGCGTGGTGGCGCCGACAGCGACATACATCGTGTTCCAAAGCCAGCGCGGATACTCCGTCTCGAACAGGAGCTTGTAGATGTGCTTGAAGGTTGGATGCACAACCCAGAACGGGTTGTAGGTGTTCATGTCGATCAGCTGCTCGTCCGGCTTGATCGAGGTCAGTCCCATCCAATAGAACGGGAACAGCAGCACGACCAGGATGATGAACAGCGGCAGATAGAGCGTCACCAGCCGTCGCGGCAACGACTCCAGATAGCTCATGCCCTCGCTGTCGTCGGAGGCTGCAAGAGCGGCAGCCGCAGCAGCGGTCTTCGTTTGCAGCGTGGTATCGGTCATTGGTCGGCTCCTTGCTGCCATTTGCGCCGTTGCATGCCGAACCAGGAGATCGCTATGGCGGCGACCAAGAACGGGATCATCGCGGTTGCGATCGCGGCGCCCTCCCCTAACCGCCCGGAGATGATGCCACGTTGATAGCTGAGCGTCGCCATCAGATGCGTCGCGTTGACCGGACCGCCGCGAGTGAGCGCCCAGATCAGCTGGAAGTCGGTGAAGGTGAACAGAACCGAGAACGTCATCACCACCGCGATGATCGGGGTAAGAAGCGGATAGGTGATGTAGCGGAAGCGCTGCCAATTGGTGGCGCCATCGAGGGTGGCCGCCTCGTAGAGCGAGGGCGACACGGTCTGCAGGCCCGCGAGCAGCGTGATCGCCACGAACGGCACGCCGCGCCAGATGTTGGCGATGATGACCGAGGCGCGCGCCCAGTTGGCGTCGCCGAGGAAGTTGATGTTGTGGCTGATGACGCCGAGCTTGATCAGCGACCAGGAGATGATCGAGAACTGCGCATCATAGATCCACCAGAACGCGATCGCCGACAGCACCGTCGGCACGATGAAGGGGATCAGCACGATGGCGCGGATCATCGCCTTGAACGGCATGCGCCGGTTCAGAAGCAGCGCGAGATACAGCCCGATCGCGAATTTGATCGCGCTCGCGACGATGGTGTAAAGCAGCGTGTTGAACACCGCGAGCCAGAAGATCGCGTCATCCCACAGCCATTCATAGTTCTCCAGCCCGACGAAGATGCCGCTACGGCCGATCTTCTCGTCGGTGAAGCTCATCCAGACGCCGAGCCCCAGCGGATAGGCCAGGAACAGGATCAGGAAGGCCGCGGCCGGCAGCATGAACCACAGTGCGATGAAGTTGCGGTTGGTCTGCAGCCGCGACCATCTGGACGGCTCGCCGATGCCGGCGGCGCGTGGCAGTGAAGTCTGAATGGTACTCATTCGCAGTGCAGCTCCAATCTGAACTGTAGGGTGGGCAACGCGAAGCGTGCCCACCGATATGTCCCGTCGAGTAGATGGTGGGCATGGCGCTCCGCGCCTTTGCCCACCCTACGCCGTCTCGCTCACCTCGGGATCCCGGGTCCGATGCCTCGCATCGCCCTCGGAATGACAGCACGTACGCAGGGCAGGCAAAGCGAGTCACGCCCACCCAGCGTCCAGGTCACGTTCTCAGCGGAAGATACGTTTGGCCGAACGCTCCGCCGTGGTCATCGCCGTCTTCACATCCTCGCGTCCCGTACAGTAGTTCGCGAACATGTCGACCACGACGAAGTCGGCGATGGCCGCTGCCGGCCCCTCGCCCATCTTGCCAACGCCGGCCGGTGTCACCGCCGTCGCCGCGACGTCGCGGTATGGCGTATTCTTCGGATCCGCAGTCCAGATCGGGTTGGCGTCGTAGGCCTTGAGGAAGTGCGACAGATAGCCCTGCGCCGCCTCGATCCAGGGGTTGAACTGCGCCGGCTCCAGCAGGAACGCGGTGAACGCCTTGCAGGTCTGCGGATATTTGGTGAAGTTGTAGACCAGGATCGGGAAGCCAAGATGCAGCTCGCGCGTCTTGCCGTCGAGACCGGCCGGCAGATGCGCGTGGTTCATGTCCTCGGCGACCTGCGGATTGTCCTTCTTCGCCGCGACATAGATCGAGATGCCGTTGACCGTCAGATAGAGCTGGCCGGCGACAAAGGCCTTGTTGTTGGACGAGTCGTTCCAGGACGCGGTGCCGGGGACGAAATTGTCGTACAGGCCCTTGACGTATTCCAGCGCCTTGGCCGTCTCCGGCGAGTTGATGACGACCTTGTTGTTCTTGTCGATCAGATTGCCGCCATGGGCCCACAGCGCCCAGTGCAGCCAGCCATTGGCGTCGCCCGAGGCATGCCCCAGAGCCATGCCGGCCGGCGTGCCGTTCTTGTTCATGCCCTTGATGAGATCCGCAAAGCCCGCGAGGTCCTTCGGGAATTCCTTGTGACCGGCCTTTTCCATCGCCGAGATGCGATAGTTGACGAGCCCGCCGGTGGCGGCCACCGGAATGCCGATCCATTTGCCGTCGAGCATGCCATAGGCCTTGCCGGAGTCGGTCCAGCCGCCGGCGACCTTGCCGAGATGGTCGGCGACGTCGCTCATGTCGGTGCATTTGCTCGGGAACAGGAACGGCAACGAGTAGAGGCCCCAGACCATGTCGAGCCCCTGCCCCGTATTGGCCGCGACCGAGGCCTTGGGCTGGATGTCGTCATAGGATTCGTTGGAGACGTTGATCGTGACGTTGTTGGCCTTCTGGAAGGCGTCGACGATCTTCATGAAGGCCACGTCCTCGGCCTCGACGAAGCGCTTCCAGCGCAGCAGGTTGATCTTGGCGCCCGCTTCCGGCTTCCACGGCGAGCTCTGCGCCCAGGCCTTGGCATAGCCGAGCAGCTGTTCGCTGGACATGGTCGCAGCGGCGGCCAGCATGGTCGCTCCGCCCTTGAGCAGCGAGCGCCGGTCGGTCAGGAAATCTGCCATCTGAAGTTTTCTCCCATTTCAATATTTTGATTGTTTGTTGTTGTCGTTCGCGTCGAACGGCCGGCGGCTAAATCCTCCGGCCGTTATCCTTGTCGAACAGATGCGCCGCCGACGCGCGCGGACGCAGATGGATCTTCTCGCCGGGATTGACCTCGTGGCGATCGCGAAATACCGCGATGATGTCCTGGGTGCCGATACGGGCGACGATCTGGGTCTCCGACCCCGTCGGCTCGACAACGACCACCTCGGCTTCGATCCCGTCGCTGGCGAGTTCGAGATGCTCCGGCCGAACGCCATAGACCACCGGACGCCCATCCGAGGCCGTGGGCGCGGTCATCAGCGGCAGCTTGGCGCCATTGTCGGTCTCGACATAGGCCGATCCGTTGGACTTCAGATGTCCGTTGAGGAAGTTCATCGCCGGCGAGCCGATGAAGCCGGCGACGAACTGGTTGTCCGGCTTGTCGTAGAGATCCAGCGGCGATCCCATCTGCTCGACGATGCCGTCATGCATCACCACGATCTTGTCGGCCATGGTCATGGCCTCGATCTGGTCGTGGGTGACGTAGACGGTGGTAGTCTTCAGCCGCTGGTGCAGTTCCTTGATCTCGGTGCGCATGGCGACGCGCAGCTTGGCATCGAGGTTGGACAGCGGCTCGTCGAACAGGAACACCTGGGGATCGCGCACGATGGCGCGCCCCATGGCGACGCGCTGGCGCTGGCCGCCGGAGAGCTGGCGCGGATAGCGGTCGAGCAGCGGGGTGAGAGCCAAAATCTCGGCCGCGCGCGCGACGCCACGCTTGATGTCGTCGGGCTTGGCGCCACGCAGCTTCAGCGAGAAGCCCATATTGTCCGCGACCGTCATGTGCGGATAGAGCGCGTAGTTCTGGAACACCATCGCGATGTCCCGCTCTTTGGGCTGCACGTTGTTGACGACGCGCTCGCCGATCGAAATGGTGCCGGAGGTGATGTTCTCGAGGCCGGCGAGCATGCGCAGCAGCGTCGACTTGCCGCAGCCGGAAGGACCGACCAGCACGACGAACTCGCCGTCCTCGATCGGGATGGTCACGCCGTGCAGGACCTCGAACCCGCCGAACGACTTCCGCACGTCGCGAATATTCACAGACGACATCAATTTCCTCCTCGATGACCGGCAGCTTTTTGCTGCGTGCCGCCGGCGTTCCTGCCGTTCTTGTTCTCGGTCGCTTTTGTTGTTCTTGTTGTTTTTGTTCTTATTTTTGTTCTTCGTGTTTTGTCGTTGTCGCCGCCGTCAGACACGCCCCCCGAACTCGGCGGGTATTGTCGGCAGTTTATCCGGCTTTAGCAATGGTTCGATTAGCAACCGCGTGATTGCGCTGTCAATATCGCTTGTCAGCCGGACCGCCCATGCTTATGAGCGATCCATGGGACGGAAACGGATCAAGCACGGCAAAGTGCGGCTGACCGAAGTCGCGGAGCTTGCGGGCGTCAGCCCGATCACCGTGTCACGTTTCTTCCGCAATCCGCAGACGGTATCGCCGCGCCGGCGCGTCCGCATCGAAAGCGCCGCCAAGGAACTCGGCTACGTGCCGAACCTTGCCGCGCGGGCCCTGGCCTCGCAGCGCACCGAGGTGATCGGCGCGCTGATCCCCTCCCTCACCAACAACGTGTTCTCGGACGTCCTGCGCGGCATCTATGACGCGTTCGAGGGCAGCCGTTACAGCATCCAGCTCGCCAACACCCGCTACAGCGTGCTGCAGGAAGAGCGCCTGCTGCGGCTGTTCCTGATGCAGAAGCCGGCCGGGCTGATCGTGACCGGCATCGACCAGACTGCGGACAGCCGGTCGATCATCGAGGCGGCCGACTGTCCCGTGGTCCAGATCATGGAGCTCGGCTCCGAGCCGATCGACATGATGATCGGTTTTTCCCACGTCGACGCCTGCTATGGGGCAATTTCGCACCTTCTCGACCAGGGCTGTCGCCGCATCGGCTTCGTCGGCGCACGCATGGACCCCAGGGTGCAGCGGCGGCTGCAGGGGTATCAGAAGGCGATGAAAGATGCCGCCCTGCTCGATCCGCGCCTGATCGTCACCACGACCGCGCCGACATCGGTGACGCTCGGCGGCAGCCTGTTCTCAGACCTGATCGCCAGGGCGCCGGAGATCGATGCCGTGTTCTGCGCCAATGACGACCTCGCCATGGGCGTGATGTTCGAATGCCAGCGCCGGCACATCGCGATCCCCGATCAGATGGCGATCGTCGGCTTCAACGACATGGAGTTCATGGCGGCCGCCGTCCCGACGCTGAGCAGCGTCCGCACCAATCGCTATGAGATGGGCAACCGCGCTGCCACCATGATCGTTGATGCCATCGAAGGACACGCGCCGGACCCGCGCGTCGTCGATCTCGGCTTCGAGGTCATGCAGCGACAGAGTTCGACCTTGCACGTGCGGCCAACGATCTGCAGTCCTGCGCAGGCCGGCGCGACGGAACAAAATGGTAGCGCAATCAAATACCCGGGCTTAGAACAGACTTGAACGAAACACGTCGTCCATGTTCAAGGACGAACCAATGCTGCATCCTTGCGGCGCAAGGTCGCGCCTCGGGAAGCCAAATCGAGACGCCGGTGGTTACCAACCGGCCTTGCCACTTCGCAGTGCGGGAGGAATGAATGACAAAAACCAACGGCCACGCCGGCAATGGCGCGGACAAGAGCCGCAAGCTGCGCTCGCAGGCATGGTTCAACGATCCCACGAACCCCGGCATGACTGCGCTCTATCTCGAGCGCTATCTGAATTACGGCCTGACCCGCGCCGAACTGCAGTCGGGCAAGCCGATCATCGGCATTGCACAAACCGGCAACGACCTGTCACCGTGCAATCGCCACCACCTCGAATTGGCACACCGCGTCCGCGAAGGTATCCGCGCCGCCGGCGGCATCGCGATGGAGTTTCCTACCCATCCGATTCAGGAGACCGGCAAGCGGCCGACTGCGGCACTTGACCGCAACCTGGCCTATCTCGGCCTTGTGGAAATCCTGTTCGGCTATCCGCTCGATGGCGTGGTGCT
Organism: Bradyrhizobium sp. SZCCHNS1022; assembly: GCF_032484835.1. Classification (NCBI taxonomy): domain Bacteria; kingdom Pseudomonadati; phylum Pseudomonadota; class Alphaproteobacteria; order Hyphomicrobiales; family Nitrobacteraceae; genus Bradyrhizobium; species Bradyrhizobium sp. SZCCHNS1022. Next base: position 230,137 of record NZ_JAUETT010000005.1, read on the forward strand.
GACGACCGGCTGCGACAAGACCACGCCGGCCTGCCTGATGGCGGCCGCGACCGTCAACATTCCCGCGATCGTGCTGTCGGGCGGGCCGATGCTGAACGGCTGGCACGAGGGCGAGCGCACCGGCTCGGGCACCGTGGTCTGGAGATCGCGCGAGCGGCTTGCCGCCGGCGAGATCGACTATGAGCAGTTCATGGAGATCGTGGCGTCGTCCGCGCCCTCGATCGGCCATTGCAACACCATGGGCACGGCGTCGACCATGAACGCGCTGGCCGAAGCCCTCGGCATGTCGCTGCCGGGCTGCGCCGCAATCCCCGCCCCCTATCGCGAGCGCGGCCAGATCGCCTACGAGACCGGCACCCGCATCGTCGACATGGTGTGGGAGGATCTGAAACCGTCCGACATCCTCACGCGGAAGGCGTTCGAGAACTGCATCGTGGTGAATTCCGCGATCGGCGGCTCGACCAATGCGCCGATCCACATCAACGCGCTGGCCCGCCATATCGGCGTCGAACTCAACATCGACGATTGGCAGAAAGTCGGCCACGACGTGCCGTTGCTGGTCAACATGCAGCCGGCCGGCTTCTATCTCGGCGAGGAATTCCATCGCGCCGGCGGCGTGCCGGCCGTGATCGGCGAGTTGATGCGGCAGAAGCGCATCCACGAGGACGCGATCACGGTGAACGGCCGCCCGATGGGCGACAATTGCCGTCAGGCGCCCAAGCCCGACGGCGACGTGATCTGGAGCTACGACAAGCCTCTGGTGAAGGATGCCGGCTTCCTGGTGCTACGCGGCAATTTGTTCGATTCCGCGATCATGAAGACCAGCGTGATCTCCAAGGAATTCCGCGACCGCTACTTGAGCAATCCGAAGGACCCAAACGCCTTCGAGGGCCGCGCCATCGTGTTCGACGGCCCGGAGGATTATCACCACCGGATCGAGGATCCCGCGCTCGAGATCGACGAGCACTGCGTGCTGTTCATCCGGGGCGCCGGTCCGATCGGCTATCCCGGCGGCGCCGAGGTGGTGAACATGCAACCGCCCGCGGCGCTGATCAAACGCGGCATCCACTCGCTGCCCTGCATCGGCGACGGACGGCAGTCCGGCACCTCCGGCTCGCCGTCGATCCTCAACGCCTCGCCGGAAGCCGCCGCCGACGGCGGTCTCGCCATCCTCAGGACCGGCGACCGGGTGCGGATCGATCTCAACAAGGGCAGCGCCAACATCCTCATTTCCGACGAAGAGGTCGCCAAACGCCACGCCGAGCTGAAGGCGAAGGGTGGCTTCCCGTATCCGGCCAACCAGACACCCTGGCAGGAGCTCTATCGCAAGACAGTTGGCCAGCACGCCACCGGCGCCTGCATGGAATTCGCCACGCGATATCACGACATCGCCGGCAAGGTCGGCGTCGCGCGCCACAACCACTGACGCTGTCATTCCGGGGCGCGCATAGCGCGAGCCCGGAATCCATACTCCCGATCGTGGTTATGGATTCCGGGCCCATCGCTTCGCGATGTCCCGGAATGACCAACAAACAGACGAGACACCCAGGGAGATACCATGTCCGACCGCCTCAAGGGCAAGCGCGCCTTTGTCACCGCAGCCGCCGCCGGGATCGGCCGGGCCTGCGCCATCGCCTTTGCCCGCGAAGGCGCCACCGTGTTCGCCACCGACATCGACGAGAAGGGTCTCGCCACGCTGAAGAGCGAAGGCATCAGTGAGACCGCCGTTCTCAACGTCCGCGACACCGCGGCCGTCAACGCGCTGGCCGACCGCGTCGGCAAGGTCGAGATCCTGCTCAATGCTGCCGGCTTCGTGCATCACGGCACCATCCTCGACTGCTCGGACGAGGATTTCGATTTCTCCTTCGACCTGAACGTCAAGTCGATGCATCGCACGATCCGCGCCTTCCTGCCGAAGATGCTGGAGGGTGGCGGTGGCGCCATCGTCAACATCGCCTCCGCCGCGGGCGTGTTCAAGGCCGCGCCCAATCGCTACGTCTATGCGGCGACGAAGGCCGCAGTCGGCGCGCTGACCCGCTCGGTCGCCGCCGATTTCGTCGGCAAACGGATCCGCTGCAACTGCATCTGCCCCGGCACGGTGGAAACGCCGTCGATGCTCGGCCGCGCCGCCGCGGCAGGTCCGAACGGGCTGGAGACGTTCATCTCGCGCCAGCCGATGGGCCGGCTCGGTACCGCCGAGGAGATCGCGCATCTTGCGGTCTATCTCGGCAGCGACGAGAGCGCGTTCACGACCGGCGTGGCACACTGCATCGACGGCGGCTGGACACTGTAAAACAATCTCCGTCATTCCGGGGCAGCCCGCGCGACAAAATGGCAAGGCCATTTTGCGCGGAGGGCTGAACCTGGAATCTCGATCTGAGGAGCACGCAAGCCAATCTCGGGATTCCGGGTTCGCGCTTCGCGCGCCCCGGAATGACGGTCACGAATAGTTTGGGGGAAGGACACCATGAACCAGATCGACCTCAATAACCGCTGCGCCGTCGTCACCGGCGGCGCGCAAGGGTTCGGCCGCGCCATCGCCGAGCGCTTCGTGGCCTCCGGCGCCAGGGTCGCGATCTGGGATCACGATCTGGCGCTCGCCGAGAAGACCGCCAGGGAGATCGGTCCCGCGGTGATCGCGCTCAAGGTCGATGTCACCAACACCGCAGCGGTAGAGACGGCACGCGACGAAACGATCAAGGCGTTCGGCCGCATCGACATCCTCGTCAACAACGCCGGCATTGCCGGCGTCAACAGGACGGTGTGGGAGACCGACCTCGAAGAATGGCGCAAGGTACTGCGCATCAATCTCGACGGCCCCTTCATCTGCTGCAAAGCGATCGTGCCCGTGATGCTCGAGCAGAAATATGGCCGCATCGTCAACATCGCCTCGATTGCCGGCAAGGAAGGCAACCCGAACGCCGCGCATTACTCCGCCTCGAAGGCCGGCCTGATCGCGCTGACGAAATCGCTCGGCAAGGAGCTGGCGCAGCACGACATCACGGTCAATGCCGTCACACCGGCAGCGGCGAAAACCGCGATCTTCGACCAGATGACGCAGACTCACATCGACTTCATGCTCTCGAAGATACCCAAGGGCCGCTTCGTGCTCGTCGAGGAGTTGGCGGCGATGGTCGCCTGGCTCGCCTCGGAGGACTGCGCCTTCTCCACCGGCGCCGTGTTCGACATTTCCGGCGGCCGCGCGACGTACTGACGCCGCCAGCCTCACGCAGCAGGCTTCGATTTGGCCGCCGGACTCTCGGTCGTCGCGATCCAAATGCCGGCGAACACGGCCACAATGCCGGCGACGAGGTTCCAGCGCAGCGGCTCGTCGAGAAGAAACGCTCCGACCAGCGACGCGGTCACCGGATTGACGGTTACGGAGATCGCGACCCGGGTTGGCGTCGTCCGCACCAGCGCGAACGCCCAGAGATAGAACGTCAGCGCTGCGCCGAGCGCGCCGAGATAGACCGCGGCAATCCATTGTGGCGCTCCGAAGGTGGCGACCGGCGCGAAGCTGCCGCGCCAGCGGGAAAGAAGGATGAGGGCGACCGCGCCGATCCCCATCGAGAGCGCGGTGAAGCCGATCGGGCTGGCGCGGCGGATGAACGGCTTCGACCAGATGCTGTAAAGCGCCATGCACAACGCGGCGCCGACCATCAGCAGATCGCCGCGCCAAGCGCCGGCGGGGGCGGACGACAACCCCGTCAGCAACGCCAGCGCGACGCCGACCGTCGCCAGCACCACGCCGGCGGACTTGCGCCAAGTGAGGCGCTCGCTGCCGAGCAGCGCGCCGATCACCATAGTCAGGAGCGGCAAGGTCGAGAGCGCGAGTGCGCCGCGCGCCGCGGTCGTGAAGATAAGGGACGCATTGAATAGGACTGGAAACAGCCCGAAGTACAACAGTCCCAAGAGCACAACGCCCAGCCAATCGCCCGCCGAAGGCCAGCGGTCGCCTCTCAGATAACCCAGCGGCAGCAGCAGCAGAACGCCGATACCGAAGCGAAAAGACCCGATGGCGAGCGGATCGATGACCGGTGCCAGGTAGCGGGTGGCGCCGATCGAGGTGCCGCCGAGCCCACTCGATAGCACTGCTGCCAGAACACCCCAGCCTTCTCCACCCAAGTCGAGTCCTCCTGTTGCGCAGATTCCGAAATTCGTATCGTTTTTCGCAGCACCTTGCCGACCAGAGTAAGAACGAGCTACCAATCAACAAATGGAATTTTATTGATACGCCTGATCACGGTGCGTGATGAACCAGCCGCCTCTCGACCCGGACCTGCTCAAAGCCTTCGTCGCCGTGGTTGACCATCGCTCGTTCACCCGCGCCGCCAATATGCTCAACCGCACCCAATCCGCCGTGAGCATGCAGATCAGGCGGCTGGAGGATCGGCTCGGCGTGGCGCTCTTCCGTCGCAGCAAGGCCCGCGTCGATCTCAGCCCGGCGGGCGAGCATCTGCTCGGCTACGCCCGCCAGATTCTCGCGCTCAACGACGAGGCGGTCGCGCAACTCGGCGAGAGCAAGATCACGAGCGTCATCCGGCTCGGCGTCATGGACGATTACGGCACCAGCGTCATGCCTCCGCTGCTCGCGCGCTTCATGGCCAGCCATCCGGGAATCCATGTCGAGATGGAGACCGGCCTCACGGCGACAATGCCGGCCCGGCTCGGCGAGGCTTACGACCTCGTCGTCGCGATGCATCCGGAGGGCTGCGGCGACGGCGAATTCCTGCGGCGCGAGCAGGCGGTCTGGGCCGTGGGCCCTGCCCCCATCGAGACCCGTGACCCGCTGCCCGTCGCGCTCTATCCACGAGGCTGCCTGTTCCGCGACTGGGCAATGACCGCGCTCGATGACGCCAGACGCCGCTGGCGTCTCGCCTTCGTCAGCCGCAGCGCCGCGGTCGAGTCGATCGCCGCGCAAGGTTTCGCCGTCACCGTGGTGAAGGCCGGCACCTTCCCGTCGCGGCTTCGTCCGCTGTCGGGACGAGACGGCATGCCGCCGCTTCCCGCTGCCGAAATCCGGCTGCATCGCGCCCCACGGCTGTCGAAAGCCGCCGAGCGCCTCGCGGACCATCTGCAAGATGCACTGACCCAGCGCACCCCGCCACGACATCTGCGGTCATTGCAGGGCCGGAGCGAAATGCCGTAGCGGCTGAGAGCGACGGAGGCTATCTAATGGCGTGAGCCGTCTGGAACCAAGCTGTTGAACATCTCCCTTTACGCCATCTCCACCTGGGTGCTGCCGTTGGTCGTCGCGATCACCTTCCATGAGGCCGCGCATGGCTTCGTGGCCTGGCGGTTCGGCGACGACACCGCGTTGCGACTGGGGCGCGTGAGCGCCAATCCGCTCAGGCATATCGACCCGTTCGGCACGCTGCTGCTGCCCGCCCTGCTGTTGTTCTCGGGCTCGCCGTTCCTGTTCGGCTATGCCAAGCCGGTGCCAGTCAATTTTCGCAATCTGAAGCCGCTGCGCACCGGCATGGTGATGGTGGCGCTGGCCGGTCCCGCCACCAACATCCTGTTGGCGCTGGTGGCGGCGCTCGCATTCCACCTGATGCCCCTGGTCCCGCCGGAGGCTGCACGCTGGGTGGCCCGTAATCTCTACAATGCGCTGACGATCAACATCATGCTCGCGGTGTTCAACATGCTGCCCATCCCGCCTCTCGATGGTGGCCGGGTCGCCGTCGGCTTGCTGCCGCGACCCTTGGCCGCGGCGCTGGCGCGTTTGGAACCCTTCGGGATGCTGATTCTGCTGGCGATTTTGATCCTGCTGCCCTTGGCGGGCGCGCAGTTCGGTCTAAATCTTGATTTTGTGTCAAGGCTGCTCCGCGTCACAACCGATTCAATCTTCCAGCTCCTTCTGCTATTGACCGGCAACACCTAGTGCGGCGAATTTGAAGCACTAACCACAGGCGGGATGGGGAAACGAGACCCGAGGCACCATTGGCCAAAGCTGCTGACATGATGATCGCTCGCCGGGCCGACACGCGGGCGCGTGCGGATTTTGCGACTTGGAAGATGATCGCCAAGTTGAACGGCGCATCGGACCTGCCCCCGCAGGCACAGGAGTTCCTGGCGAGCTACAAGACCCGGCTCACCGACATGTCGGAGCACGACGCCACCGAGGCCACCATCCGTGAAATGTACAAGGCCTATTATGCCGAAATGGGGGGAGGCGGCGCACCGCCCGAGGTGAAGGCGGCAGCGCCAGCCCAGCAACCGGTGACCGATAACGTGACCGCGTTCCGGCGGCTGCCGCCGAAAGCCAAGACGGCGCAGAACGGCGCCACCACTAGGCCGAAACTGCCGGTGGCGCTGATCTTTGCCTGCCTTGTGGTGGTCTACGTCGGGATCAGGTATTATTTTCGCTGAGGCTCGGCTGACGCCAGCCGGCTCGCCTCATTTGGGCGGATTGAAGTTCACCGGCAACGTGAACGGAAACTCATCGTCGGTGAGACCGGCCGGCGGCTTCGGCACCGGATCCGAGCGGCGAACCATGGCCACTGCCGCATCATCATAAGCCTGGTCGCCGGAGGATTCCTTCACGTCCACCGATACGACATGGCCGAGCCGGTTCAGCACCAAGGCCAGCTTGACCTGGACCTTGGCCTTTTTCCCGGGTGGAAATTTCTTGTGCAGTTCGAAATAGGCGCTGATCTTGCGGCCCCAATTCGCCGTGAGCTTTTCCTTGTCCTTGCCGATGCCGACATTGGGCGCCTTGGTCTTCTCAGCCTCGGGCGCCTTGTCATCGAGCGATTTCCTGGCACTGTCCTCCGAGGCCTCCAGAGCATCTGAAGCGTTGGTCTGGACCGCCGCGACCTTCTGTTCTTCCGTCGGCTTCTTCACATCGGAGGTCGTCACCTGCTGGTCCGCCTCGTCCGTGGTGGTCGGCATATCCTTCGGCAGGTCGGTCTGCTCGACCTCGGCCTTCTGCTCCTGCAGCTGGGGCGAAGCGGTCTGGGCCACCGAATCCTGACCGACTGGAACCTCGTCGTTCTCGACCTTGGGCGAAGCCATGTCGATGTCGATGATCTCGGCCCCGTCAGCACCGAGGCCGCCGATATCCTCATCGTCCTTCAGATGCGTCAGCGCCAGCGCCGCGCCGCCGACATGGAGCATCAGCGCGCCGACCGCGGCCAAGAACCACAATCTCCGCGACGTCCTGTTGCCGGTGTCGAGATGGCTCATCGCTGGCCTCGCCTCGCTCAGGGCTGCGCCGGCTGAGCCGCCGGCACCTGGCCGGGCGCGGCGGGCGCGCGCTCCAGCGCGACCAGCTTGACCTTGGTGTAGCCGCCGGCGCGCAGCAGCTCCAGGACCTGCATCAGCTCACCATAAGGCACGACCTTGTCGGCGCGCAGGAAGATCGGACGGTCCCTGCTCGCTTCGGGCGTCGTATCGAGCGAGCGCACCAGATCGATTCGCTTCACCCCGTTCTCGCCGATGGCAAGCGAAAGGTCCGGCTTGATCGAGACGTAGATCGGCTTGTCCGGCTTCTTCTGCGGCGCGGCGGTCGAGGTCGGCAGGTCGATCGGCAGATCGACGGTCGAGAGCGGCGCAGCCACCATGAAGATGATCAGCAGCACCAGCATGACGTCGATGAACGGCGTCACATTGATGTCGTGGGTCTCGTCGAATTCGTCGTCGAGATCGCCATCCGAGAGCGAAACGGCCATCGCCTACTCCGCCGCCCGCGAATGGATCGCAACATGACTGCGGTCGAGATCGCGCGACAACAACCGCCCGACCGCGCCGGACGCGCGGCCGACCTGCTCCAGATAGGCTTTGGTCACGCGCGAGAAGTGATTGTAGATGATGACGGCAGGAATCGCCGCGGCAAGGCCGATCGCCGTTGCCAACAGCGCCTCGGCGATACCGGGCGCCACCACGGCGAGATTGGTGGTCTGCGACTTCGAAATGCCGATGAAGCTGTTCATGATGCCCCAGACGGTGCCGAACAGGCCGACGAAGGGCGAGATGGCGCCGACCGTGGCGAGCAGACCCATACCGACGCGAACCCGGCGTCCTTCCGCGCGGGCGATTTCGGCAAAGCTCGAAGCGGCCCGCTCCTTGATGCCGGCATCGCTCGGCAGATCGCTCGATACCCGCAACTCCGCAATTGCCGCATGCAAGAGCGACGACAGCACGCTCGTCGAGCTGCCCATCGCGATTTGCGCTTCAGCCAGCGACTTCGCACTGGCGACCTTGCGCAACGCGCCGCCGAGCTTGCGCTTCAGCACCGCGAACTCGATGCTCTTGGCGATCAGGATGGTCCAGCTCGCGACCGAGGCGAGTGCGAGCGCGATCATCACCGCCTTGACCACGATGTCGGCCTTCAGGAACATGCTCCAGGGCGACAATTCATCGAGACCAACGGCGATCGATTTGGCCGGCCGGGCAGCACCATCCACATTCGGCTGAGCTGCTGGCGCGGCATCGTTCGGCGTGATCGCCAAAGGATTTGTCCCGGTCACGGCCTGACTGACTTGCGACTTGTTCTCAGCAGGCGCCGGACTAACGGGCGCTGGAGCCGCGGGCGTCTGCCCCGACAAAGCCGCTGAGAACGCCTGGGCCGCCGGAGCTTGCCCTGCCGGCGTCTGCTGAGCCTGCGTCGTCACCTGCTGCGCGTAGGCCAAAGGCGCCACAAGCATGACTGTCAGAACGAGCGCGGCGCAAAAGCGGAACGATGTCTTCATACTTCGGCCCAGTAGCGGATCAGGTTGTGATAGATGCCGGTCAATCTGACGGTTTCGGGATCGTCGCGCCCCAGCCGCCCCGCGAGACCCTGGATCACATTATCGAGATCAAAGATCATACTGCGGACGTGGGCATCCCGTATCATGCTCTGCATCCAGAAAAAAGAGGCGACCCGGGCGCCGCGGGTCACCGGCGTCACCATATGAAGGCTCGATGACGGATACAATACGGCCTCGCCTGCGGGCAATTTGACCTCGTGCGATCCGTAGGTGTCCTCGATCACAAGTTCGCCACCGTCGTATTCCTCGGGCTCCGCCAGGAACAAGGTTATCGACAGGTCGGTGCGGATGCGCAGCCCCGTCAGCGGATCGCCGCGCACGGCGTTGTCGACATGAATGCCGAAATGGTGGCCGCCGGAGGCTGCATAGCGGTTGAACAACGGTGGAAAGATCTGCAGTGGAATTGCTGCCGAGAGAAAGCGCGGATTTTTCGTCAGCGCGGAGACGATCCGCTGCCCCAGCGCCCGCGCCACCTCGCCGTCGGCAGGCAATTGCTCGTTGCGCTTGACCATCGCGGACTGCGCTCCGGCCGTTGAGCGACCGTCCTCCCATTCCGCCGCATCCATGATGCGGCGGAATTCGGCGACATCAGACTTGCTGAGGACTTCCGGAATGCAGACCAGCATGATGTTTCCTTCAGCAGCGCCTTAGTACCGCGCCGAGAGCACCAGATAGGCCGCGCGGCCCGGCGCCTCCAGCACGAACGGTGCTGCACTCTGATAGAGCGCGTCGTAGTAGCGCTTGTCGAAGATGTTGTTGACGAACAGCTTGGCAGTCCAATGCTTGTCGATCTTGGCTTCTGCGAACGCATCGAACCGCCAGTAGCTCGGAATTGACGTGCCCTGGTTGGCCGCAAGCAGCGTACCGCCATAGATCTTGGAACGGTACACAGCCTGGCCGCCGATCTCCCACGTGTCGTTCAGCTGATACTTCGTCAACATGCTGAAGGACTGATGTGCGACGTTGGCAAGCTGCAAGCCGACATTCGACTTGTACAGCGTCGTATTTGCCGGCGGCGCAAGCGACTTCGTCACCTCCGACTGCATCAGCACGAGCCCGCCGAACACGCTCCATTTGTCCGTGATCTTGCCGCCGATACCGAGATCGATGCCGCGGATGCGGTAAGCAGCGCCGGCCGTGATGCAGGATACCGTGCCCGTCGTACCGGCTGGATAAGGACAGGTTGCGGTTGCCGTCGCCGCCGTGATGTTCTGCGATTCTCGCGCGTTCTCCTTTTCCGTCTGGAACAGCGCGGCCGTTACCAGCAGATGACGATCGAACAACTCCCACTTCGTCCCGACCTCGATGGCCTTGTTCTTCTCAGGCCCGAAGATCTGGTTCGAGCCGCCGTTGAGCACCGGCGACAATCCGCCATAGGCAGTACTGGTGCCATCGAATTCGGCACCGACCGGATTCGACGAGGTCGCATAGGCGACATACACGCTGCCGTTCGGCGCCGGCTTCAGCGTCAGACCGAGATTGAAGTTCGGCAGGCCGAAATCGGCGGCCTGGGCGCCCCATACATTGGAAACGCCGTTCACGGTGCCGAAGCCGCTGCTCTTGATGTTGTAGTCGTCGTAGCGGACGCCGCCGTTGAGGATCACAAGATCACGGTAGTTGGCGCTATCCATGACATAACCGCTGGTCGTATCGACCGCGATCTTCGTCGGCCGGCCGGACAGGGATGGCGATGTCGTGAACGGCGTCTCCATATATTGGGGCGCAAACACGTTCACGCCCGAGATCGAGCCGCTACCGCTGAAGGGCACGCCGACGGTTTCCGAACTCAATCCCGTATAGCGATCGATGCTGGAGATTTCCCGCGAGATCTCCACGCCGCCGAGCGCCGTGTGCCTGAAACCAAGCCCGTCGTCGAACTTGTAGGTGAACTCGCTCTGGTTGGCGACCACATCGGTTTGCTGGAAACGGCTCTGCGGATTGGCGCTCAAGGTCCAAAGCAGCGGATTCGGATTGGTGACCACCGGCTGTTCCGGCAGCGTGCCGATGTAGTTCTGGGTCGATCGCGACAGCCTTAGCTTGTCGCTGAATGTGAGGTCGGGCGTGATCTTGACCTCGGTGTTGATGGTCGCGAAGTCCTGCCCCGTTCGATAAAAGTCCCGATTGAGCAGGCCATAGAAGTTGTTCCGGTTGACTCCGAAATCAGGGAACGGGCCGCCGGCGGTGCTCGCCGTGCTCGGTCGGTAGTACGGCACGCCAAAATCGGGAATCCCGGTCAGTTCGGTATGGACGTAATTGGCGGTGATTTTCACCGGATCGATCGGCGTCCACGTCGTGGCGACGAAAGCGCCGTTGCGATTGTCCTTGATGGCGTCGCGGCCGGCAACGTTGGCGTCCTGGAACAAGCCGCCTGCCCGCACGGCAAGCGTCGGATTGATGACCTGGTTGACGTCGAGCACCACACGCTTGGTGTGGTCGGTGCCGAACGTCGTATCCATGTTGTAGAAATTGCCGGCGGTCGTCGCCTGCTTGGTCACGATATTGATCGCGCCGCCGGTGGTGCCGCGGCCCGCGAACGACGAGCCCGGGCCGCGCAGGATCTCGACCTGCTCGGTGAAGAAATTCTCGCGCACGCTGACGCCGGCGTCGCGCACGCCATCGATGAAGATGTCGTTGCGCGCATCGAAGCCGCGGATGAAGAAGCGATCGCCGAAGGCATTGCCCCCCTCGCCCGAACCGAGCGTAACGCCCGCCGTGCTGAGCACGGCCTGCTTCAGGTTGGTGGCGTTCTTGTCCTCGAGCACTTCCTTGCTGAGCACCGTGATCGTCTTCGGCGTATTGAGGATCGGCTCTGGGAATTTGCCTGAGGACTGCACGCGATCGACCTTGTAGGGCGCCGCCGCGTCCGCATAGGGATTGGCATCCGGGGGGGCGAGCCCGCCCGCATTGGGGAACGGAACGGCCTGCGATTGCGCCGCCTGCTGCCGCTCCGCCGCGCGCCGCAGGGCATTGCGGGCGCGCACCTGGTCAGGTGTCGGCTTGGAGGCAGCAGGCCTCGGACGCGCAACCGGAGCATCGACGTTGACGGTCGGAAGGTCGGAGGACGGCTGCGCCTCGGCCCCCGACACCGTGGCCACGGCAATCAGTCCCGCAACCGCCGACACCTTGGTGCCGGTAGCGCCATCGAGCTTTGCATTGAAATTGATCGCTGCGATCGCACGCAGCGATCGCGGTGTAATGACCTGTCCCATATCCTCTTACACGCCCCCGTATTCCTACGTCGCTTGTGCGGATCATTCGCAAGCGAACATCACGATGGTGGTATCGAGCGTGTTTCAGCGGGTCAATTTGAGGAGGTCCAAGTTCAGCTTGAATAGTTCCAGATCAAAACGATTCTAAATCCAGCAAACAAACTTAAAACGACTCTAAGCTGCGATTGTGAGAGTTCGTAGGGTCGACCTCACAACGGCGCGTCCGCGGGCTATCGCTTCGCTGCGAGTTTCGGATGCTAGTCGCTGCTCGGTGGCTTCATCAGCGAGAACAACTCATCGACCGTCTGCTGCGCGATCTGGCGCACGCGATCCGAATTGTCGATGCCGGCGATACGCACGCCCTTCACGACGGCTCTGATCTCGTCGCGGAAATCGGTGAGGAAGCGCAAGGGGTCGCGCTGCTCATTGGCGACCCTGGCGATCAGGCCCGTCACCAGGATCTGGCAGGCGATCATCTTCCCGTTCAGTTCGTCCATTCCGCGCTCCCGCTGCTCGGCCTGATATGGACCGGGCCGCTGCGTGATGACAACCGGAGCGCGGCAGGTTTGAAGTCGTTCTAAACTGGTGCGACCGATCCGAAGCGCCCGACTCACGCGCGGCAAATCTATTGAGAGCTCAGATCAACGGCGGCACTGGAGTCATAAGTTCGCGAGCATCGACACGCTCAAGTAGTAACGACAAGATCGCCCTACTTCGCAGCGGCATGATCGCCGGAATCCGACAGCGCCTTGATGCGGTCCTTGATCTCGCGCAGCGTGGTCAGGCTGGTCGCGACCACGTCGTCAGGGATGCCGTGCAGAACGTCGGCGGCGATCGCATCCCTGAGATCGTCGAGATCATCGACGAGCTTGTGTCCGGCAGCCGTCAGATACAGCCGGTTGGCGCGGCGATCTTTGGGATCGTGCCGGCGCTCGAGCAACCCCTGCTCGACCAGCCGGTCCAACAGCCGCACCAGCGAGATCGGCTGCAGCTCCAGCACTTCGGCGAGATCGACTTGCGATAGTCCTTCCTGCGCGCGCAACCGAAACAGCACGATCCATTGCGCACGCGTGGTGCCGCGCGCTTTGGCACGATGATCAATATAGTTGCGCAGAATGCGCGAGCTTTCGACAAGCTGGGCGACCAACTGCCGCCTCAGGTCCAACGACATGTCCTCGGGTCCTCGAAGCTGTCAAATTGTTTAGTTTTCTTCAAGCAGCGGTGTGTTTACACATAAAGTGCACGCACACTATATCTGTGCGCGCTGGGAACGGTTTTAAAGACCGGTTATTCTCTTCGCTTCAGCTTCGAAAAGCCGAAATCGAAGAGCCGACGAAAGAGCCGACATGAAGACGTCACAGGCTATCGGTTGGGTCCTGCTGCTGGCAGTCCTTGGCGGGGGCGGCTATTACGGCTGGCAGCGTTATCAGGGCGCGGAAGCCGCCAAACGCGCCGAGGCGCAGAAGGCAGCGGGGCCGCCTGCCGTTCGTGTCTCGACAGCTCCGGTCGATAAGACCGACTTCCCGGTCTACCTGACTGGCCTCGGCAACGTTCAGGGCTTCAACACCGTACAAGTCCGGACCCGGATCGACGGCCAGATCGACAAGATCGCCTTCACCGAGGGCCAGCTCGTCAAACAGGGCGATCTCCTGGTCGAGATCGATCCGCGGCCGTTCCAGGCGAGCCTGGATCAGGCCAAGGCGAAAAAGGCGCAGGATGAGGCCAACCTCGCCAACGCCAATCTCGATCTGCAGCGCTTCACCAAGCTCGGCGAGTTCGCCACCCGCCAGCAGACCGACACCCAGCGTTCCACGGTGGCGCAACTGACCGCGCAGATTGCAGCCGATGATGCCGCGATCGCCAACGCGCAGACCCAGCTCGACTACACCCAGGTCAAGGCACCGATTACCGGCATCGCCGGCCTGCGCCAGGTCGACATCGGCAACATCGTCAATGCGGCGACGCAGACCGGCATCGTCACGATCGCTCAAATCGAGCCGATCGCGGTGATCTTCACTGCTCCCGAGGAACAGCTGCCCTATATCAACGAAGGCCAGAAGGTGGCTCCGCTGACGGTGCTGGCGATGACCACCGACGGCAAGAAGACGCTGGCCCAGGGCAAGCTCGCGGTCATCAACAATCAGGTCGACGCCACCAGCGGGACGGTTCGGCTGAAGGCGGTGTTCGACAACAAGGATCACGCGCTGTGGCCCGGCCAGTCGGTCTCGACGCGGCTCCTGGTGAAGACGTTGAAGGACGCGACCGTGGTTCCCGATGACGCCGTCCAGCACTCCACCAACGGGCTCTATGCCTACACGGTGAGCCAGGACAACAAGGCCGAGTTGCACAAGGTGAAGGCCGGCGTCTCGATCGACGGCCGCACCGTGATCGAAGATGGGCTGGCCCCGGGCCAGCAGGTGATCACGGGCGGTCAATTCAAGGTTCAGCCAGGCTCGCTGGTCACCACCGCGGTGGCGAGTTCGGACCCGGCGCAAGCGAAGGTCCGGCAGGAATGAACGGCGGCGGCATTTCGGCACCTTTCATCCGCTACCCCATCGGCACCTCGCTGCTGATGGCGGGGATCCTGTTCGTGGGCCTCGTGGCCTACCCGCTGCTGCCGGTGGCGCCGCTGCCCCAGGTCGACTTCCCGACCATCCAGATCACCGCGACATTGCCCGGCGCGAGCCCGGAGACGATGGCGACCTCGGTGGCCCAGCCGCTGGAACGCCAGTTCGCCCAGATCCCCGGCATCGCCCAGATGACCTCGACGAGTTATCTGGGCACCGCCTCCGTCACCATCCAGTTCGATCTCAGCCGCAACATCGACGGCGCCGCCAACGACGTGCAGGGTGCGATCAACGCGGCCAGCGGCCAATTGCCGAAGACGCTGCCCTCGCCGCCGACCTACCGCAAGGTCAACCCGGCGGATTCGCCGATCCTGCTGTTGTCGGCCACTTCGGACACCTTGCCGCTCACCACCGTCTCGGACTCCGTCGACGCCCAGCTCGCGCAGCAGATCAGCCAGATCACCGGCGTCGCCCAGGTCATCATCGGCGGCCAGCAGAAGCCGTCGATCCGCGTCCAGGTCGATCCGGCCAAGCTCGTCACCAAGGGCCTGTCGCTGGAGGACGTGCGCAGCCAGATCGCGATCACCACCGTCGACAGCCCGAAGGGCAATGTCGACGGCGAACGGCGCGCCTATACGATCTACGCCAACGACCAGCTCACCGAGTCCAAGGATTGGAACGACGTCATCGTCGCCTATCGCAATGGCGCTCCGTTGCGGATCCGGGACATCGGCCGGGCGGTGACCGGACCCGAGGACGCCAAGCAGGCGGCCTGGGCGAACGGCAAGCGCGGCGTGTTCCTGGTGATCTTCAAGCAGCCCGGCGCCAACGTCATCGAGACCGTCGACAAGATCAAGGCGATGCTGCCGCGGCTGGTCGCGGCGATCCCGCCGGCGATCAAGATCGAGGTCATCTCCGATCGCACCACCACCATTCGCGCCGCGGTCGAGGACGTCCAGTTCACCCTTCTCCTGACCATCTTCCTGGTGGTGATGGTCATCTTCATCTTCCTGCGCAGCTTCTGGGCGACCGTCATCCCGACCGTCACGGTGCCGTTGGCCCTGCTCGGCGCCTGCGCGCTGATGTGGGTGTTCGGCTATACGCTGGACAATCTCTCCTTGATGGCGCTCACCATCGCCGTGGGTTTCGTGGTCGACGACGCCATCGTGATGCTCGAGAACATCTCGCGCTATGTCGAGGAAGGCGAATCGCCGATGGCCGCCGCCTTCAAGGGCGCGCGCGAGATCGGCTTCACCATCGTCTCGATCTCAATCTCGCTGGTCGCCGTGCTGATCCCGCTGCTGCTCATGGGCGGCATCATCGGCCGCCTGTTCCGCGAGTTCGCGGTGACGCTGACCATGACCATCTTCGTGTCCATGGTGGTGTCGCTGACGCTGACCCCGATGATGGCCTCGCGCTTCCTGCGCGGCGGACATCAGACCCATGGCCGCTTCTATCAATGGAGCGAACGCGGCTTCGAGGCTCTGCTTAACGCCTATGAGAAAGGCCTCGACGTCGCCTTGCGCTGGCGCTTCGTGACGCTGCTGGTGTTCTTCGCCACGCTCGGCCTGTCGGTCTATCTGTTCATCCTGATCCCGAAGGGCTTCTTCCCGCAGCAGGATGTCGGCCTGATCACCGCGACGTCGGAAGCCTCGCAGGACATCTCCTTCCGGGCGATGCAGTCGCGCCAGGAGGCGCTGGCGAAGATCGTGATGCAAGATCCGGGGGTCGCCAGCGTCGCGATGGCGATCGGCGGCTCGGGCCGCGCCGGCAACAACGGCAACATGTTCATCACACTGAAGCCGCTCGAGGAGCGTGACGCCTCGGCGCAGCAGATCATCGGCCGCCTGCGGCCGAAGCTGGAGAAGGTCGAAGGCGCCCGCCTCTATATGCAGGCGGCGCAGGACATCCGCCTCGGCGGCCGCCCGACCCGCACCCAGTTCGAGTTCACCTTGCAGGATGCCAATCTCGGCGAGCTCAACGAGTGGGCGCCGAAGATCCTGGACAAGATGAAGACGCTGCAGGAGCTGCGCGACGTCGCCACCGACCAGCAGACCGACGGCACCACCGTCCAGCTCACCATCAACCGCGACACCGCCTCGCGCTACGGCATCACCCCGCAGCTGATCGACGACACGCTGTATGACGCCTTCGGCCAGCGCCAGGTGGCGCAGTATTTCACCCAGCTCAACTCCTATCACGTGATCCTGGAGATCCTGCCGGAGCTGCAGGCCAACGTCGACACGCTGGACAAGATCTACCTGAAGTCGCCGACGACAGGCGACCAGGTGCCGCTGTCGACCTTCGCCAAATGGACCACCGTGCCGGTGCGGCCGCTATCGATCAGCCACCAGGGCCAGTTCCCGGCGATCACGATCAGCTTCAACCTCGCGCAAGGCGTGGCGCTCGGCCAGGCCACCCAGGCCGTGCAGCGGGCGATGGTCGAGCTCGGTGCACCCGCGACCTTGAACTCGAGCTTCCAGGGCACGGCGCAAGCGTTCCAGCAGTCGCTCTCCACCGTGCCGCTGCTGATCCTCGCGGCGCTGGTCGTGGTCTATCTGATCCTCGGCATCCTCTACGAGAGCTACATCCACCCGATCACGATTCTCTCGACCCTGCCCTCGGCCGGCGTCGGCGCGCTCGCGATCCTGATGGCGTTCGGCTACGATTTCAGCCTGATTGCCTTGATCGGTGTCATTCTGCTGATCGGCATCGTGAAGAAGAACGGCATCATGATGGTTGACTTCGCCATCGCCGCCGAGCGCGACCGTCACCTGACGCCCGAGCAGTCGATCCGCCAGGCCGCCCTGCTCCGCTTCCGTCCGATCATGATGACGACCATGGCCGCGTTGCTCGGCGGCGTGCCCTTGATGCTCGGCACCGGCACCGGCGCCGAGATCCGCCAGCCGCTTGGCTATTCCATGGTCGGCGGCCTGATCGTCAGCCAGCTATTGACGCTGTTTACGACGCCCGTGGTCTATCTCTATCTCGACAAGCTCAACAACGCCTTCTCGCGCTGGGGCCGCTCCAAGCTGGACACCGAGGCCGATGGCGACGAGCACGGCGCGGTCAAGGAAGCCGCGGAGTAGCGCCGGCGCGCGACGCGGGAGCGCGCGGCTGGGCCTTGCCGGCCGCGACCTCTGCCCACACGATACAAGCCTTTTGCGGATCGCTTGGTGCTCACCTCTCGCCCACTGCGGGGCGACGACGCGCTTCGCTCGCGCAGAGGGATCGGACGGCGTCGCAAGATCCCAGCCGGGAGACGGGAGCGCTGGACCAATTCAGAGTGTCCGATGAAAATCCCACTCCCTGTCCGGGTCAGACGAGATGGTTGGCAAGGCAGACAAAAGACCCCCGCCGCGCGAATTTCCCCCCAATTCCATCCCCTTACGCGCTTGCCAAGCCCGGTCACATGCGGGTAGAAGATCGCCGTGCCCGCCGCTGATTTGGTTCATGCGGCGCTTTGCGCACCACTGCCGGACAGCTCCACAAGCTCTTGAGACTGCTCGGCAATTCCGTTGGGGAATGGTGTAACGGTAGCACAACAGACTCTGACTCTGTTTGTCTTGGTTCGAATCCAGGTTCCCCAGCCAGCTTGACATAAGCGCCACCGTAATATGTGCTAGGCCTCGACTTGGCGATCGCCCGCGGCTGGCTGTGGCTGCACGAGGGCGGCACCTATGTGAAGCTGACCGAGGCCGGCAAGGGACATCCACGCCTGAATCCAGGCTTCCCGATGAGGTGCCTTTGAGACTGTCGTCTCGCCTCATCGCCGGAGCAGCGGCGCGCTCACGCTTATGGTTCGTCGACGCGCCCTCCCCCAAAGACCTAGCGGCTTCCCTTACGTGCGCGGGACTGGAACCCTTAGGGCATGCCTGCTCTCACGCGCCGACGGGGCCCCAAGGCCGATAGGCGTGCCGTCTCCGCCTGACAGATGCGCGCACGACCGGCAATAAAGGGAACGCCGCGCCAAGGACGCAGCCTTCGGCACTCGCCGACGGCCTGCTCTTTACGCGGCTCGCACGGTGTCGAGGAACTTGTGGACCTCGGCCTTCAGTCGGCTGCTGTCCTGCGACAGTGACTGCACCGCGCTGAGCACCTGCGACGATGCCGCCCCCGTCTGGGTCGCTTCGTGCTGCACGTCGGCAACATTGGCTGAAACCTGCTTCGTGCCGTTGGCAGCCTGCTGGATGTTGCGCGAGATCTCCTGGGTGGCGGTCCCCTGTTCCTCTACTGCGGCTGCGATGGTCGCGGCGATTTCCGACATCCGGCCGATCGTGTCGCCGATCTCCTTGATGGCAGTGACCGAATGCTGGGTCGCGGTCTGGATGGCGCCGATCTGCTGGCTGATCTCGCCAGTCGCCTTGGCAGTCTGCTCGGCGAGCGCCTTGACCTCGGAGGCGACCACGGCGAAGCCGCGGCCGGCTTCACCGGCCCGCGCCGCCTCGATGGTGGCGTTCAAGGCCAGCAGGTTGGTTTGGCCCGCGATGGTGTTGATGAGCTCGACCACATCGCCGATACGAGCCGCCGCTTGCGACAATTCGCCGACGCGTTCATTGGTCTTGCGGGCCTGCTCCACCGCTTCGCTGGCGATCGCTGAGGATTGCTGCACTTGTCGGCTGATCTCGTTCACGGAGGAGAACATTTCCTCGGTGGCGGCGGCGACCGACTGGACGTTGTTGGAGGCGTCGCCGGAGGCGCCGGCCACGGCGGTGGCAAGACCCTTCGAGCGCTCGGCAGTTGCGCTGAGCGACTGGGCGGATGACTCAAGGTCGGTCGCTGCCGACGAGACGGCCTCGATGATCTGGCCGACCGCCGTTTCGAAGTCATTCGCAAGCCGCCTCGTGTCGACCTTGCGCTGCTGGGCCTGACGCGCCTCTTGCTCCTGATGCTCAGCTTCGAGCCGCTGACGGGCGGCCGCATTGACCTTGAAGACCTCGACGGCACGGGCCATTTCGCCGACCTCGTCGCGCCGCTCCGAGTTCGGGATCTGCACGGCAAGATTCCCGTTCGCAAGCTCGGTCATCGTGCTGGTGATCGCCTGCAGTGGTCGGACCAGGCCGCGGGCGATGATCAGAGTCGCGACACAGAGCAGACCGATCAGCCCTACGGCCCACATCAACGAAACCTTCGCCGAGGCGTAGAACGCCTCGTCGAGATCGTCGACATAGACGCCGGTGCCGACCACCCAGTTCCACGGATCGGCCTTCATGGTGTAGCCGAGCTTCGCCACTGGGACGGTGCTGCCGGCGCGCGCGAACATATAGCTGACGAAGCCGCCACCAGGCTGGGCCGCAGCCGCGATCAGCTCGCGTATCAGAGGCAGGCCGTTGGCGTCCTTCTCGTTGATGACGCTCTTGCCCTCCCAATCCGGTTTCGGGCCGAGCACGAGGTTCACACCGTCCGGCTGGTAGACGAAGATATAGTCGTTCTTACCGAAGCGGATGCCGCGTAGCACCGTCTTGGCGCGACTCTGCGCCTCGTCCTCGGTCAGGGCACCCTTGGCCACCGCATCGGCAAAGCCCTTCATGATCGACACAGCGGATTGCACCTGTCCGACGACTGCGGCCTTGCGCTCTTCGACCAGGGCCGTTCGGGTAGCGAGAAGTTGGCTGACCACGGCAGCGATGCAGACGCCAATGGATAGCGCGACCAGGACCGCAAAGCGGCGTGGTATGGTGAGGACCATGTCAGTTTCCTGCAAGAGGGCATCCAGCCAGCGGGTGCCGTTGGTTTCCTTGGTAGATTCCAACGAAGTGTGCCGTGCGGGAGGTTTAAAATAGTTTAGCAGGTGGCCCCCCGTAGAAATACGCGAGACTCCTCCGCGGCTGCCCAACGGGAATATCTGTTATGCCGCTGTCCAACTCGTCGGGTTTGTGACCGCCGTCGGCGCGGTCAGCCGGATCAGGCTATTGGTTGCAGTGCCGGCCTTGGAGGATGAAGGCTCTTGCAGATTTGAGCATGTGCAATCTCTACTCCATGACAAGGAACGTGGACGCGATCCGCCGATTGTTCGGCGTCGCGCCGGAGCATGACCGCACAGGCAACCTACCCGTTCTGCCGGGCATCTTTCCCGACTACCTGGCGCCGATCGTACGCAATGGCGAAGGCGGGAGCGAGCTGGTCATGGCGCGCAGGGGCGTAGTTCGGCATCTGGTTCAGGAAACCGATGTGCGCGAGGTATCTGATCCAGCGCCATTGCTCCAGCGGCAGGTCGATGCGGCGCTCGCCGTCGGACGGGTCCGACCACCGGCGTCCAGCATCGAAGCCTTTCTGGTACGCCGCCTCGCCCATGGCACTTCCGAGCATCGCCGCGCCCATCAGGTGGAGATCGATCTTGCCGGTGGTGCCGTTCCACGCTTCAGCGTATCGGCCATGTAGTCGAGCGCCTCGTCGACATTCTTCGGCAGCGGCTGATCCTTCTCCTCATAGTGGTAGCTGCACGCCCGCGAAAGGTCGTGAACGGCTTGGCTGGCGCCGGCGAGGCGCTCGTACTGGTAGGCCTTCGCCCGTAGCCATTCGACGATGATCACGCCGATCACCACGGCAATCCCAACCAAAACCTTGTAGTCCATGCCACTTGCCCGAAAATAGATTCCGTAGCGCGCCCTCGATCTTCAGTATAGCGGCTTAATCGCAGGCGATTTTCCATCTCCGGACGGTTGCGGAGAAAGAGACAGGCTTCCTGTGGGCAGCGCGGTGATTGCGGCGCTGGACTGCACCCGTCGAATGCGACACGGTAATTTGTGCGACAGCGCGATTGTCTCGATCTATTGCCATGATTTGTCTGCGCGATCAGCTCCGACCGCCACGCCGCTTTTGGGTCCCCCCTATCGCTCGCGCGGAAACAGAAAATTCGCGAACGATCTCAAGCTGATTTGGGCTGTCCAGATGATCAGCCGAAAATAATCCGCTGGGCAAAGACCCCAAATCAGCTTCATCTTGCGGATATCCCGCCTCGATGCGAGGGGCGTACGCGCGGTCGTCACGAGACGCGAGGCGGGGAGCGGTGGACGCGATGAGCCGCAGCGTGCGTATTGCGCGCGGACGAACGGCAAGTCGCGGACGTGAAGTTGCAGGGTCCTGACACCCCGACGCTGGTGTCCTCGAGCTGACGCGTCAGCGTCATGCGCGACATGGTGGCCAAAAGCCCGGTGCACCAGGGAGACTGCTTATAAGCGTTAAAACCATCGCGCAGGGAAGGCCGGGATGCCTCGGCCAAACCTGTGGTTCCTGCCCCGTGCATTCTTGTTCGCACGGGGGCCATGGGTGCGGCCCGCACCCCGCCTTCCCTGCGCCCTCGTCTTTCACGAGGGTAACGCTACCGGCGAAACTCGGACACGACGCGTGTCGCGAGACCGTGGCCGTGCGTCGCATCAGCTGTTTGAAATGTGAATCAGGACGCGCCCATGCGGATCATGTCCGGCTTCGACGCATCCGGCTCGCCGTCGTCTCAATGTGTCACTGGCCGGCGGTCGCGCTACATGGATGGATCCGGGCAGCCGAAAAAGTGCCGCCCATCCGATCCATCCGCAACGAATCCCGCGGGCAATCGCCTACGGCTTCTTGCCGAATCGGTCCGAATACTGGGCCAGCACGAGAACGCCGCCGAGGCCCGCGGCCGACAGCAGCGCGTCGATCCGCACGGCTTGCCCCGACAGGCCGAGATCATCATGGGCAACGCCCGAGAGCCACCATGCGGCGGCGCCGGCGGCCAGGACGAACAGAAGCAGGGGAAGACTCTTGCGCATGCGCTTAACTATGCAGAGTTGCCGCATTTTCGCAACCCTTGACGCCGGGACGTCTTCATGCCTGCCGGGTGGCCCGTCCCGGCGGAATCGGTGCTCGAACCCAGTCGCCGCTCACAACCTCCCGCCGGCCAGTGCCGCTGCGCGCGGCCGGCCGATGTCGTCGAGCGCATGCGGCATCGGCGAGACCGGAAACAGCGCGTTGATCTGCCCGGTGCCGGAAGACGGAAAGAACGGCGTCACCACCTCGACGCCGCGGTCGTAGTGGTTCCAACCAAGCGCGCCGAGCAGCATCGCGGTATCGTGCATGAAGCCTTCGCCATGACCCTTGCTGGCATATTCCGGCAGCATGTCGCAGAAGTCGGGCCACTCGCCCTGCTCCCACATCTGGATCACCTCGTGGTCGAGCCGCTCCAGGAACGGGCTGAACATCTTGTCGCGATAGTCGTCCGCCGTGCCGTTCTGCGCGAAGCGATGGCTGAGCGAGCCGCTGGCGAAGAATGCCACCGTACCCTCGTAATGATCTTCGACAGCGCGGCGGAAGGCCCAGCCGAGCTTGGCGCTTTCCCAGAGATAATGCGAGGTGCACAACGCCGACACCGAGACCACCTTGAAGCGGCGGTCCGGGTTCATGTAGCGCATCGGCACCAGCGTGCCGTATTCGAGCGCGAGCGAGGTCGCGTCATGCGCCATGGTGACGACGCCATGCGCATTGGCCTCTTCGGAGAGAATCCGGCCCAGCTCCGGATTGCCGTCATACGCGTAGGTCATGTTGGCGATGAAGTGCGGCAATTCGTTCGAGGTGTAGAGGCCCTCGAAATGCGGCGCGCAGTTGATGTGATAGCCGGCATTCACCAGCCAATGCGTATCGAACACGACGATGGTGTCGACGCCGGCCTCGCGGCAGCGCCGCCCGATCTCGATATGGCCGTCGATCGCCGCCTGCCGCTTGCCCTTGCCGGGGCCGTCCAGCTCGCTGAGATACATCGAGGGCACGTGGGTGATCTTCGCAGCCAGTGCGAGCTTGCCCATCGGTCACATCCTCCCATTCCGTTCATTCGCCGCAGGAGGCGGCCTCCCCGGCCGCCCGCAGCGCGTTTGGAACAGGATAGCGCCCTTGCCCGGCTGTGCAAGACGGATCGGCGGCGGGACGAAGCGTCAGTGCGGCGTCCGCGGATGCCGGTGATGTCGGCGGCGCGGCGGCAGCTGGTCCTGGTAGATCCCGGGCCCGGGCTGTTGCCACTGGCGCGCATACGCCGCGCGCGGATTGACATCGCAATAATCCTCGGTGCCGGACGCGGTCATCTGGCATTGCTCATAGGTCTGGAACGCGCAATTGCCCGGATATCCCCATCTGCGCCCCTGCAGGCAATAGGGGTAGTCCTGCGCAGAAGCGGTCTGCGGCGCGAGCGCCAACAGCGCCAATCCGCCCGCCAGCATCCCGCGCACACACCACGTCGTCATGTTGGAATCTCCTCGGCCGAACGGCGATCTTGCCCGGAACACTTTAACGATCCGGAGCAACGAAACCAGGGTGCGATTCGCGCCATCGCGCTACGGATGTAACGGCCGCATCCGGATCGAACCAGATGCGGCAGGTTGAATAACATTGCTCAACATTGCTCACGCGGCCTTGATGGCGATCTTCTTGGCGGCCTGCTGCGCCTCGGCCTTCTTCGGCAAGATCACCTTCAGGACGCCCTGCTTGAAGCTGGCCTCGATCTTGTCGGTGTCGACGCTGTCGGGGACTTGGAACGAGCGCTCGAACGATCCGAAGTTGCGCTCGCGCAGGTAATAATCCTTCTTCTTCTCTTCCTTCTCCTCCTGCTTCTCGCCCTTGATCGACAGCACGCCGTTGACCACCTTCACCTCGACATTCTTTTCGTCGAGGCCGGGCAGTTCGGCGCTCACCTCATAGGCCTTCTCGTGCTCGGCGACGTCTACGGCCGGCGCGACCGCAAACGATCTTGCGCGCGCCAGGCTCGGCAGGGACTCGAACAGCGACGGACTGCGCCAGAAACCGGTGTTGAAATCCTCGAACACGCGGTCGATCTCGCGGCGCAGATTCTCGAACGGCCGCCAGCCCTGCACGGACGGAGCGGACGCTTTCTCGGTGTTGACAGGCAGCTTGGCAGGTTCAGCCATGATCCATTCTCCTGGTTTCAACGCGAGACTGAGCTTCTCGGCAGGGCACAGCGCAACCGGCCGGCAAACCGCTGTTCGCGTTTGACGGGAAAAATGTATCGATGACGCGGTCGTTCAAGATTGATCGCGATCAAACTCGACGTTGGTTCCCTACCCGACCATATGACGGACTGCGGCGCGGGTCAGAAACCGGAGCTTTTCATTGAGGGGGAAGCGGCCGAAATTGGTCTTCACGGTTCCGAGCGTAAAGGCGGTCTTCTTGGAATAATCGATCTTGACCGCCACGATCACCGGCTGGCCGGTGCTCGCGATCTCGTTGGCCTGCGCGATGGCACCTGCAATGGAGGCATTGTCGTTCATCGGTACGAAGGCGGCGCCGGTTGCGAGCGCCACGCCTTCGATGTTCAGCTTGCCGAGCTGCGTGCAGGGCTTGCGGCCATAGGGGATCTGCTGCGCCTGCGCGATCTGCGCGAGCTCACCGTCGTCGAAGACGTAGTAGACGATGCCGAGTCCGTTGCTCGCCGCGGTCAGGATCTCCATGCAGGTCATGGTGAAGGCGCCGTCGCCGACGATCGCCTGCACGCTGCGATCCGGAAACGCCAGCTTGGCGCCGATGGCCGCCGGCACCGCGTAACCCATGCAGTTGAAATCGGTCGGCAGGATCACGCTCTTCGGCGCGTGGATCGGCATCAGCTCGGCGGTGAGGAAGGTGTGATTGCCGTCGTCGATTGCGAGGATGCCGTTGTCCGGCATCTGCCGGCGCAGCTCGTCGAAGAACCGCACCGGATTGACGAGGCCGGCATTGTCGTGGCGATACCAGGTGGCGCGATAGGCGGCCTTGTCCTTGGCGATCTGCTCGCGCAAGGCGCCATCGCTCGCGCGCCGCCCGCCCTTCGTCTCCAGCACCGCGAGCAGCTCCCGCAGCACGGTTGCGGCATCGCCGACCAGGCCGACCTTGGCTGGGAAATTGGCGCCGATCGCGGCCGGATTGATGTCGATATGGATCAGATTGTCCGGAACCGTGACGCCGTAGCTGCCGGTCGCGATCTCGGCAAAGCGCGTGCCGATGCCGACGAGACAATCGCAATCCTTGAACGCGTTCTGCGCCGCGGGCACCGCCGAGCTGCCGAAGCCGAAGCCGACATGCAGCGGATGATTGCCGGGAAAGACAGACAGCCCTTGCAACGTGGTCGCGACCGGCGCCTGCAGCCATTCGGCAAGCTTAATCAGTTCGGCGGTCGCGTCGCGCGTTCCCCAGCCGGCAAAGATGCAGGGACGTTTGGCGGCCGCGAGGAGTTCGGCCGCCCGCGCGATATCATTGGCCGCTTGCGGTGCGGGCCGCGGAGCCGGCTTGAACTGGGGGAGCTCGGACACATCGTCGGTCAGCAACAGGATATTGACCGGCAGCTCCACGAACACCGGGCCCGGCTCGCCTGAGGTCGCGACGCGGTAGGCCTCGAACAGGGTCGGCACCACATCCTCGTGGCGAGTCACATGGAACGTCGCCTTGGTCAGGCCGGCCATGAATTTATGCGTATCCATCTGGTGCAGCTGGTAGCGATGACCGCTGTCGGTGCGCGGCCCCCCGGTGATCACCAGCATCGGCACGCCGTCGAGGAACGCCTCGCCGATGCCGCTCGCCGCATGCGTCAGGCCGGCAGCCGGCACGACCGTCAGGACGCCGATGGAATCGGACAGCCGGCTCACCGCATCCGCCATGAAGGAGGCGCCGCCCTCGTGGGTTACCAGGACCTGCGTGATGCGGTTGGAGTTGTTGAGCGCGTCATACAGCTCGGTCGTATGCACGCCAGGGATGCCGAAGGTGAAACGCGCCCCGACCTGCTCCAACGCATAGGCCGTGAGCCAGGCTCCGGTTCTCTTCATGTCGTTTCCTCACCCGTTCAAGAATTCTGTTTTGCCATTGATCGAGGCCGCTGCCAGCCGCCCCGACAGGATACAGCCCCCGAGAAAGGTGCCCTCCAGCGCGCGCAAGCCGTGAACGCCGCCGCCGCCGAAGCCCGCGGCCTCGCCGACGGCGTAAAGACCTGGCACCGGCTGACCGGCTGGGTCGAGCACCCGGCTTTGCAGATCGGTCTGGATGCCGCCGAGGCTCTTGCGGCTGATGATGAATTCGCGCACCGCGATCAGCGGCAACGCCTTCCTGTCCGCGATCGGCTGGAATTTGCAGAGCCGGATGCGGTCGCCGCGGTAGCACCGCAGGCTCGCGATGCGGCGGAGCTGTTCGTCGTTCATCAGGCTGGCCCCACGCGCGATCGTCGCGTCATAGGCCTGAACGGCGTCGATGACCGCATCGCGCGACACCGCCTGGTCGCCCTGCAGCGCGTTCATCTTGTCCACCAGTTCAGGCAGGCTCGATGCGGTGACGAAGTCCTGGCACGTCCCGATCAGTTCATCGACGAGCCAGCGATTGCCGAACAGGATGTCGCGCAGGAAGCCGAGCCGGTTCTTCTCCCGGATCGAGGGATTGAATTCGGCGCCGGAGACGGCAAGCTCCTTCAGCGCGATGGTGCGGTTCATCAGCTGCCACGAATAAGGCCGCTCCTGGCGGCAGATGTCGGTGACCAGCCGCCGCGTGTCGAAACCCGAGACCAGCGGCTGCGGACCGATCCGCTGCCCCCGCCAGTTCAGCCAGAGTGCGGAGCGCGGCGGCACCAGCGAGAGCCCATGGCTCGGCTTGCGCGGGTGCGGATGATGCACGCCGGCGGCGTAGTTCCACATGCGGTCGAGGTGGGTGACGGTGCCGCCGGCCGCCACCGTGGCATCATGCAGCCTGCCATCGGCAAAGCGATGCGAACCGTTGAGCAAGACCTCAGGCGGCCTGCCCCAGTCACGATGCCAGTTCTGCCGGACGCGACCGAGATCGCCATTGATGCCGCCGGTGGCGACCACGACCTGTTCGGCACGGAGCTCGAAGGCAGAGCCGTCCTTTTCGTCGTGGCCTTCGGCACCGACGACAAGGCCGGCCTGAACGATCAGCCGTTCGACACGCCGGCTAAACCGCAAAGTCAGTCGGCCTGCATTGGCGTGATTGCGGAGCGCTCCGATCAGCGCGTCCGCAATGCCCTTCCCGGTGCCCCAGGCGATGTGAAAGCGCGGCACGGAATTGCCGGGTTGGAATTCGCCGCGCTCGACCCAGTTGACCACCGGTAGAAAACTGACGCCGAAGCGGCGCACCCAGCGATAGACGTCGGGCGTCGCCCGGTTCACATAGGCCTGCGCCCAGGCCAGCGGCCAGCGGTCGCCCGGATCGAATTCCGCAAAGCTCCGCCAGTCGCGCCACGCAAGCTCTGCACTGTCGCGGATGCCCTGCCGGCGTTGCTCGGGGGAATCGACGAAGAACATGCCGCCAAAGCTTTCGCGGGCGAGCCCTCCGAACGCGGGCTCCTCGTCACGATCGACGAGCAGAACCGAGCGGCCGTCGTCGAGTAGATCGAGGGCGGTGGCGATCCCTGCGATGCCGCCGCCGATGATCAGGATGTCGCTTCGCTCAGCGAGCATGGGCGCCGGTCGCTTTCCTGGCTAAAGATGAGTCGAACTCAACCCTGCCGGTTGGCGCAAATCAACCGGCTCGCGTCGGCCCGCCCGCAACGCGGAATTTACGGGCGCTGCGGGAATGGTAAACCGGACGTAAATAGCCCGTAGCAACGCAGGGAGAGAAAGACAGTGCAAAACCCCTGACTTTGGAACAGCTTACAGTGGTTTGGTGGAACACCGGCCCAGCGCAACCGCAGCTCTTGGCTGCGCGTCCGCGCCACAACGAAATTCGAAGTGAAAGCCGTTTAACACATTTTCCAGGCACAGCCGCCAAGGTAGCGGTCCGACCCCACTCACCACAGGTTCAATGACCGTGACATCCTTCGGACACGTGATCTCGGTGCGAGGCTCCCAGGCTCGTGTCGGCATCCTAGCGGCCGAGCAGCTGAGCGTTTCCGAGATCCGCGCCACAGTCGGACGTTTCATCAGCATCCGCGCTCCGAACGCCACCATCGTTGCCCTCATCACCGAGGTGTCCAGCGAAGCCGTGGCGAACGCGCGGACCTACATGGCGACCGCTTCGGTCGACCTCCTCGGCGAGATCTCAGGTCCTGCCGAACGCCCCAAATTCCAGCGCGGCGTGACCCACTATCCCACCATCGGCGATACCGTGGAGATGATCACGAGCCAGGAGCTGCGCACGATCTACGCCCCGACCGCCGGGGACCAGATCGATATCGGCGCCCTGCAGCAGGACCCGTCGGTGCGCGCTTACGTCAATGTCGAGGAGATGCTGTCCAAGCACTTCGCGGTGCTCGGCTCGACCGGCGTCGGTAAGTCGACCGGCGTTTCCCTGCTTCTGAACGAAATCCTGAAAGCGCGCCCCAACCTGCGCATCTTCCTGCTCGACGTGCATAACGAATATGGCCGCTGCTTCGGCGATCGTGCACTCGTGCTCAATCCGCGCAATCTGAAGCTGCCGTTCTGGCTGTTCAACTTCGAGGAAATCGTCGACGTCCTGTTCGGCGGTCGTCCCGGCGTGCCCGAAGAGCTGGACATTCTTGCCGAGGTCATCCCGCTCGCAAAGGGAGTCTACACCCAGTACCAGAACTCGGACCGGATCGGACTCAAGCGCATGGATCCCAAGACGGTGGGCTACACCGTCGACACGCCCGTTCCCTACCGACTGGTCGACCTCATCAACCTGATCGATGAGCGCATGGGCAAGCTCGAGAACCGCTCCTCGCGCATCATCTATCACAAACTGATCTCGCGCATCGAGACCGTGCGCAACGACCCGCGCTATGCCTTCATGTTCGACAATGCCAATGTCGGCGGCGACACCATGGCCGAAGTCATCAGCCACCTGTTCCGGCTGCCGGCGAACGGCCGGCCGATGACCGTGATGCAGCTCGCCGGCTTCCCGGCCGAGGTCGTGGACTCCGTCGTGTCGGTGCTATGCCGCATGGCATTCGACTTCGGCCTGTGGAGCGACGGCGTCTCGCCGCTGCTGTTCATCTGCGAAGAAGCGCACCGCTATGCCGCGGCCGATCGCTCGATCGGCTTCGGGCCCACCCGCAAGGCGGTGTCGCGCATCGCCAAGGAAGGCCGCAAATACGGCGTCTATCTCGGCCTCGTCACGCAGCGTCCCGCCGAGCTCGATGCCACCATCATCTCCCAGTGCAACACGCTGTTCACGATGCGGCTTGCCAACGAGCGCGACCAGTCGCTGTTGCGCTCGGCGGTCTCGGACGCAGCCGCGAACCTGCTGTCGTTCGTGCCCTCGCTCGGTACCCGCGAGGTGTTGGCCTTCGGCGAAGGCGTCGCACTGCCGACCCGGCTGCGCTTCAAGGAAGTGCCGCCGCACCAGATGCCGCGCAGTGAAGCGACCATCGCGACCGTTCCGTCGATCACCTCCGGCCACGACATGCACTTTGTCAGCGCCGTCCTCGAACGCTGGCGCGGCGCCACGTCGAGCCGCGACATGCAGGGCGATTCCGTCAGTTCCGACCGAAGCGCCGCACTTTCGATGCCGCTGGACGCGCCGATGCTGCAGCCATCGATGGGGCTCGACCCGGATCGCTTCTCGCTGTTGAAGAAGCCGCTGCGCTGAACCAGCGCGCCATCAGCCAGCAGCATGGCGATGTTGGCCGTCGACATCGGCGACCGGTTGAAGCGCTCGATCATGTTCCGGAAGGCGCCGAGCTCGTCGCGAGCCGCTCGGCAACGGTCGAAGTCTTGAACTAGCCCGGCTTGCTGTGTGCTGCCGACGCACTATGGTTGACCGGTCAGAAGCCAAGCCGGACCCATTCGATGACACAGCCCGCCATCAGCCGCTTTCCCGTTCCTGCAATCGATGCCCTCCCGGAGGACATCCGCACGCGCCTGCTCGCCGTCCAGGAGAAATCGGGCTTTGTGCCGAACGTATTTCTCACCCTGGCTCACCGGCCGGACGAATTCCGTGCCTTCTTCGCCTATCACGACGCGCTGATGGACAAGGATGGCGGGCTCACCAAAGCCGAGCGCGAGATGATCGTGGTCGCGACCTCGGCCGCCAACCAGTGCCAATATTGCGTGATCGCCCATGGCGCGATCCTGCGCATCCGCGCCAAGAACCCGTTGATCGCCGATCAGGTCGCGATCAACTATCGCAAGGCCGACATCACGCCACGCCAGAAGGCGATGCTGGATTTCTCGATGAAGGTCGCGCTTCAGGCACAGACAGTCACGGATGAGGACTTCACGATGCTGGCCGGCCACGGCTTCAGCGAAGGCGACATCTGGGACATCGCGGCGATTGCCGCCTTCTTCGCGCTGTCGAACCGCATGGCCAATGTCACGGCCATGCGTCCGAACGACGAGTTCTATCTGATGGGGCGCCTGCCGAAACCGGCGTGAAGCGCCTCAATCGTCCGTTGCCGGACCGCACCAGCCCGGCAGGTAGATCGCTTCCTTGCTCTTGGCGTGCGACAGGGCCTGCTCCATCGCGGACGAAAAGTAGGTCTCCACCGTCTTGCGCGAGATCTTCCGGCGCAGGAAATCCGCCCACAGGAATTCGCTGAACGGCGTCGTGTCCTTGGCGAACCCGCCTGCCCGGCGAAGCTCGCCGGCGAGGCTGCGGAACGGATCGTCCTTCATATCGGAGACCGACTTCGGCAGGTCCTTGAAATGACGGCGCTCGCCCTTTGCGTCATAGGGATAGGCCCAGCGCTTGTTGTCCATCACGCCCCAAAACGCGTCGCGATCGACCATGGTGAGATCGCCGATGATTGTCACCAGCACGTCCTTGACACCCTCGTCATGAAGCGCGCGCGCCAGATGATGATGGTCCACCACGTAATGGCGCTGATCGGGCCCCAGGACGACGGGGATCATGTGCCTACCGAGCAATTCGGCCTGCTTCTTCTTTTTGTGCTGTCGCCAGCGCTCACGCTTCTCCTTCACCTCGCGCATCCCGACCGTCATCTGGGTCGGTCGCAGTGACAGGATAGGCACCGGGTGCAATGCCGGCTCGCGGGTGTTCGCCATGCTCAAATCTCCGGTATCCAAATATCGCGGCGGTTCTGCGATTCATGTAATTATGCCATGGTCATACGGGTGCTCAAGCGCCACACGCGCCGAGTCCCGGATCGAGTGGGCTTGCAAAGTGGGCTTGCAATTTGAAACAGCTTGCTGGCGAACATAACGACTGGATCACAAAGGGGCGCGTCGTGCGTATCGGTGGGCGCGAGGTCGTCACCGAGGGATTGAATCTCAATTTCTGGGACGACATCAGTCATCGCTGCATGACCGCATCGTGGTCGGCTTTCATCGCCGGGGCCGCGTTCGTGTTTCTCGCCTTTAACGCCATCTTCGCTGCGTTCTATTGGCTCGGCGATCAGCCGATCTCGAACGTCCCGGGGGCCGCCTATATCGATTATTTCTATTTCAGCATCGAGACGCTCTCGACCGCCGGCTACGGCGACATGCACCCGCAGACGCATTACGGCCACTTCATCGCGACGATCGAACTGTTCACCGGCATCTTCTCGATGTCGGTCATGACCGGGCTGATCTTCGCCCGCTTCTCGCGGCCGCAGGCGCGACTGCTGTTTGCCAACCGGCTCGTGATCTCCAATCATGAAGGCATGCCGACGCTGATGGTTCGCCTCGCCAATGAGCGACAGAACCTGATCGGCAATGCCAGTGCCCGGCTGTGGCTGTTCAAGAACGTCGTGACCGCCGAAGGCATGCCGTTTCGACGCTTTTACGAACTGCCGCTGTTGCGCAATGAAAGTCCCGTACTGGCGCTGAGCTGGACGCTCTATCACGTCATCGATGACACGAGCCCATTGCACGGCATGGCCACGGCCGATCTCGAAGCCGGCAACGTGTCCCTGTCGGTCGTGGTGACGGGTTATGATGTTGTTGCGGCGCAAACCGTGCATGCGCGCAAGACCTACGACCATCCCGACATTTGCTTTGGCCGTCGTTATGCCGACATTCTGGACGCCACGAGCACAGACGGACGCATCCGGATCGATTACGGCCGGTTCCACGAAACCGTCGAAATCTGATGCTGGCGATTGCAGCCCAAGGTCGAATTGGCGCAAGCGCGCACGTCTGTCCTGCTAAACTTTCTTTGTGAGACGCGGCAGCTGCGTGTTAGAAGATCGGATCGGAGTCAAAGGCCATGAAGACCCAGCGCCCCGTTGCAGCCGAGGATGAGCACCGCGTAGTGCCCTTCCGGCCGCGTAGCGCGCCGACCCGGCGAGTGATGGACGGGGGCGGCCCACCGGTGCCGCTGCCCCGACGGGAGCCCATTCAACCAGATCCCCTTGATTTGTCGCGCTACGAGCGGTCCCGCGAGGACGCCGATGATTATCGCCACAGAATTCTCGCCAACATCGCTGCCTTTGCCTTCACCGTCGCGCTGACAGCCATCGGCATATGGCTCGCGATGAGCATCGCGGACCTGCGCAAAACCCAGGATTGCGTTTTGACCGGACGGCGCGACTGCGCCCGCATTATCACGGAGCCCTACACGCCCTGATCGTGCCGTGATCGCGGGCGAAATCGCACCCCGCACTCGGTCCAAGCCGGCTGCAGCCGGCTTGCCTGCCTCCATTGAACTCGCGGCGGCGCTCCGATATACGGGCACTCGACTCCCGGGCGACGGGGACTCCAGGGCTCGTACCAGGACGCAGCCCTCCGCCGAATCACCCGTCGCGCCGCATCGGAATTGTCACCAATATATCAAAGGCTTAGTGATGTCCTCAACATTCGATCAGGTCGCCACGATCATCGCTGAAACCTGCGACATCCCGCGCGACACGATCACGCCGGATAGCCATGCCATCGACGATTTGGGGATCGACAGCCTCGATTTCTTGGACATCGCCTTTGCGATCGACAAGGCGTTCGGCATCAAACTGCCATTGGAAAAGTGGACTCAGGAAGTCAACGACGGCAAGGCCAGCACCGAACAGTATTTTGTGCTGAAAAACCTTTGCGCGCGTATCGACGAACTGGTCGCAGCTAAGGGCGCCTGATCGCCCGCCATGAGAATCGAATATTTCCAGCTCATTGACCGCATTCTCGACCTCAATCTGGACGAGAAAACCATCACGGTTGAAGCGCAGGTTCCGCTCACGAGCACGATCTTCGAGGGGCATTTCCCGGGCTATCCGATCATGCCGGGCGTGCTCCTGATCGAGTCGATGGCGCAGACCTCGGGCTGGCTGCTGCTGGCGCTGATGAAGTTCGAGCGCATGCCGTTCCTGGCCGCCGTCAAGGAGGCCAAGATGCGTGGCTTCGTCACGCCCGGCGAGGTGCTGACCGTGGAGGCGAACGTGCTGCACGAGGGCTCCGGCTACGCCATCACCGAAGCGCGGGTGAAGGTGGCCGGCAAGCTGCGGTCCAACGCGACCATCACCTTCAGCCACGTCCCCTTCCCCAACCCTGAGCTGCGCGGATACATGGACGATGTCGCCAAGCGCGTCGGGTTTCCGCAACAGGCCGAGTTATCATGACCGAGACGACATCTGTGACGCCGGAACCAGTCGAAGTCTGGATCACCGGCATTGGGCTTGCGACCTCGCTCGGCGAGGGCCTTGATGCGAACTGGGAGGCGCTCAACGCCGGCCGCATCAATGTCAACGAGACGGGTCTTGCACCCTATGTGGTGCACCCCTGGGCGCCGGTGAATCTGGAGACGCAGATCCCCAAGAAGGAACAGCGTCAGATGGAAGCCTGGCAGCGCATCGGCACCTATGCCGCCGGCCTTGCGCTCGACTCGGCTGGCCTCAAGGGCAACAAGGATATCCTGTCGCGCATGGACATGATCGTCGCTGCCGGTGGCGGCGAGCGCGACATTTCCGTCGACACCAATATCCTCAACGCGGAAGCCCAGGGCAATTGCACGCCAGGCTTCCTCAACGACCGGCTGATGAACGATCTGCGCCCGACCTTGTTCCTGGCGCAGCTCTCCAACCTGCTCGCAGGCAATATCGCCATCGTCCACGGCGTCTGCGGCACCTCGCGCACCTTCATGGGTGAAGAGGTGTCGGGCGTCGATGCCGCGCGTATCGCGCTGGCGCGAATCGCGGGCGGCCAGAGCGAGATCGCGCTGGTCGGCGGCTCGCATAATGGCGAGCGGAAGGATCTCCTGGTCCTCTACGAATTCGGCGATTACAATCTGAAGAACAAGTTCGTCCCGGTCTGGGCGCGTCAGGAACATCCGGGATTTGCGCTCGGCTCGGCCGGCGCCTTCCTGGTGATCGAATCGAAGGCGCATGCCCTGGCGCGCGGCGCCAAGCCCCTGGCCCGGCTCACCAGCGTCGTTGCCGATCACGCCAAGCGCAAGCAGCCGGGCGCGGTGACCGCGACGCTCGATAAGTTGTGGTCCTCCATCGGAGTTCATGACGGCAGTGGGGCCATCATCACCGGCGCGACCGGCGCCGAACCCGTGACGTCCGAGGAACGCGCCTTTCTCGATCGGCACAAGAATTTCGCGGTGCGATCGAGCGGCACGCGGTTCGGCCACACGATGGAGACGCAGTTCGCACTCGGACTTGCGCTCGCGGCGCTGTCGATCTCGCGCGGCGCGCTGTTTCCGCCCGGAGATTCCACCGGCGTGGAGATTGAAACCAAGGAAGCCCCGACCCAGATTGTGGTGGTTGGAGCTGGCCATTACCGCGGCGAAGGCATGGCCTTGGTCGAAGCGGTCAAGTGAACGCGGCGTTGCCGACCCACACACGCGACGGGGGACATCATGACTGCTGCACGTGACAAGTTTGGACGCCCCATCGTCGTGGTCACCGGCATGGGCGTCGTGACCTCGCTCGGCGCCGGCAAGACCGACAATTGGGCCAAGCTCGTCGCCGGCGAATCCGGCATCCGCACTATCACGCGGTTTCCGATCGACGGCCTGAAGACGACCATGGCCGGCACGGTGGACTTCGTACCCGTCACGCCGTTCACGTCCACCGGACTTGCCGAACGGCTTGCGCATCTTGCCGTCGAGGAAGCCATCGAGCAGTCCGGGGTCGGCCGCAAAGGCGATTTCCCCGGCCCCCTGTTCCTGGCGGTGGCGCCGGTCGAGATCGAGTGGCCGCAGCGCCTCGAACTTGCCCACGCCGTCGGCGGTACCGAGTTCAACTATGACGACCTGCTCAGGGTCTGCGGCGGCGGCAAGTTCCTGCCCTATCACCATCGCTTCCTATTCGGCTCCGTGGCCGACTCTCTCAGCGAGACCTTCGGCACCAAGGGCTCGCCGATCTCGCTGTCGACCGCCTGTGCCTCCGGCGCCACCGCGATCCAGCTCGGCGTCGAGGCGATCCGTCGCGGCGAGACCGATATCGCCCTGTGCGCGGCGACCGAGGGCTCGGTCAACCCCGAGGGTCTCGTGCGCTTCTCGCTGCTGTCGGCGCTGTCGACCCAGAATGAACCGCCGCAGGCCTCGTCAAAGCCGTTCTCGAAGAATCGCGACGGCTTCGTGATGGCCGAAGGCGCCGGCGCGCTGATCCTGGAAAGCTATGACGCTGCGGTCGCTCGCGGCGCCACCATTCTGGGCGTGATCGCCGGCTGCGGCGAGCTCACCGACTCCTTCCATCGCACCCGCTCCTCGCCCGACGGCAAGCCGATCATCGGCTGCATCCGCAAGGCGCTGGCCGATGCCGGCATGGCGCCGGAGCAGATCGACCACATCAACGCTCACGGCACCGCGACGCCCGAAAACGACAAGATGGAATATGTCGGCGTCTCCGCCGTGTTCGGCGAGCACACCAGCAAGATTCCGGTGTCCTCGAACAAGTCGATGGTCGGTCACACGATCTCGGCTGCAGGTGCGGTCGAAGCGATCTACTCGCTGCTCACGCTCGAACATCAGCGGATCCCGCCGACGATCAATTACGATATCCCGGACCCCGCGATCCTGTTCGATGTGGTCGGCAACAAGGCCCGTGACGCACGCGTCACCACCGTGATGTCGAACTCGTTCGGCTTCGGTGGCCAGAATGCTTCACTGATCCTGACGCGCGAACCGGCGTGATCGGCATTCATCTGTCGCGATGAACGCCCTGCTCGTTCGGACCAAGGCCCGATTCCGCGAGGCCTCGAAGTCGCTGGGCGCATCGGCCGTTGGTGCGCTCACCGTCGGCCTGTTGCGCGCGACGCGCTATTTCGATCCGATCAAGACAGCCGACCTGTTCGCCCGCGTTGCGCAACTGATCGGCCCGCGGCTGCGCGAGCACAGGATCGGTCGCGCCAATCTCGTTGCGGCCTTCCCTGAGAAATCGCCGCAGGAGATCGATGCAATTCTCGCCGGCGTCTGGGACAATCTCGGCCGGGTCGGCGCCGAGTTCGCTCATCTCGACAAGATCTGGGACTACGAGGAAGCGCATCCGGAGAAGAGCCGGATCTGGCTGTCGCCGCGGACCTACGAGTTGTTTCATCAGCTCAGGCTCGACGGCAAACCGGCGCTGATCTTCGCAAGCCACCTCGCCAATTGGGAGATGCCGGCGCTGGCCGCGGTCGCCCATGGGCTGGATGCGGCGATCCTTTATCGCAAGCCCAATATCGCCTCGGCCGACCGCATCATCCAGGAGATGCGGCAGGTGAAGATGGGCACCCTGATCCCGGCCGGCCGCGACGCACCGCTGCGGCTGGCGGAGGCTCTGCAGCGCGGCCAGCACGTCGCCATGCTGGTCGATCAGTATCTGGCGAGCGGCGTTGAGGTGACGTTTTTCGGCCGCAAGACGCGCGCCAATCCGACGCTGGCACGGCTGCTCCGCCAGGTCGAATGCCCGGTACATGGCGTGCGCATCATCCGCCAGCCGAACCACCGCTTCGTCGCGGAGCTGACCGAAGAGATACAGCCCGTCCGTGACGCCAAGGGTCAGATTGACATCCAGGGCACCATGCAGGCCGTCACCTCGGTCATCGAGGGTTGGATCCGCGAATATCCCGAACAATGGCTCTGGCTGCACCGCCGCTGGCGGTAGGCCCGACGGAAAATTCCTCCACAAGGAAGATATTCCGCAGCAGGCCATGCTCCGTAAGCGCCATCTTGCGGAAGAAATCAGTTACACCTTCCGTCAACCCTCGCTACCGTAGAGCCGCCCCGCTCGACCCCGCGCTCGCGGGCGAAGTGGCAGATCAGGCGAATCGCACCCCGCACGCGTTCGGGAAACACAGGGAGGACAAGCAGGAATGTTTTCGCACGTCATGATCGGGACCAACGACCTCGACAAGGCCAAGGCGTTCTACGACACGCTGCTCGGCACGCTCGGCGTGAGGCCCGCAAAGGTCGATGGCCACCGCATCTTCTATTTCACGCCGACCGGCGTCTTCTCGATATCGAAGCCGATCAATGGCGAGCCTGCGACCGCCGCCAATGGCGGCACGATCGGCTTTGCGTGCAATTCTGCAGACCAGGTTGAGGCTTGGCATGCCTCCGGCGTCGCCGCTGGCGGCACCTCATGCGAGGAGCCGCCCGGCGTCCGCGAAGGCGCCGCGGGCAAGCTCTATCTGGCCTATTTGCGCGATCTCGACGGCAACAAGCTCTGCGCGCTGCATCGGATGGGGTGATCGGGCTTAGTTAGTCTCGCCTACCGTCACGATCAACTAGGCGACCATTTCTCGTCATTCCGGGGCGATGCGCAGCATCGAACCCGGAATCTCGAGATTCCGGGTCTGGTGCTTGCGCGCCATCCCGGAATGACGGCGGTAATCACCGCCCGGTCTTCACCCGGGTCCAAAGCCGGTTGATGGTACGCTGGGTGGACGGATCGCGGGCCGTGATGACGAACAGTTTCGCCAGCGTGGCCTCGTCCGGATAGATGTTCTTGTCGGAGAAAATCTTCGGATCGATCAGCTTCTGGCTTGCCAGGTTGCCGTTGGCGTAGGACAGGAAGTCGGAATTCCTGGCCGCGACGTCCGGACGATAGAGATAGTTGATCAGTTCGTAGGCTTCCGCGACGTGCTGCGCATCGGCCGGGATCGCGAGATTGTCGAAGAACATCTGCGCCCCTTCCTTCGGGATCGTGTAACCGATCTCGACGCCGTTCTTGGCCTCGTCGGCGCGGCTCTTCGCCTGCATGATATCGCCGGACCAGCCGACCACGAGGCAGATCTCGCCGGTCGCCAGCGCGCTCAGATATTCCGACGAATGAAACTTGCGCACATAGGGCGCGACCTTGCCGACCGCCTCGGCCGCCTTCTCCAGGTCCGCCTGTTTGGTCGAGTTCGGATCAAGGCCCAGATAGTTCAGCGCGGCCGGAAAAATATCGTCGGCGGAATCCAGCATCTGGACCCCGCATTCCTTGAATTTCGCGAGGTTCTCGGGCTTGAAGACGATGTCCCAGCTGTCGATCCTGGCGCCCGGTCCGAGGATCTTCTCGACCGCCTTGACGTTGTAGCCGATTCCTGTCGTGCCCCACATGTAGTTGGCGGCGAATTGATTGCCGGGATCGTAGGTGGCCAGATGCGCCGTCACGAACGGCCAGGCATTGGCCAGATTGGGCAGCTTCGATTTGTCGAGCGGCTGAAAGATCCTCGCCTTGATCTGACGCTGCAGGAAATACGCGGTCGGAACCACCACGTCATAACCGGATTTGCCGGCCAGCAGCCGCGTCTCCAGCGTCTCATTGGCATCGAACGTGTCGTACACCACCTTGATGCCGGTCTCCTTGGTGAAGTCGTCAAGGACTCCCGGCGCCATGTAGTTCGACCAGTTGTAGAAATTCACGACGCGGTCCGCGCCGAACACCGGCGGCAGGGACAGCAGCAACGCGGCGGCAACGAGGAAATGGAAAGCGCTCTGCTTGCGCCCGCGCGCCATCTTGGTCACCCCCTAGCGTCGGTGGATCGCGTCGGACAGACGCTCGAGCGCGGTGTCGAGGGTTGCATCCTTCTTGGCGAAGCAGAAGCGCACCACCGAGGTCACCGGATCGCGCTCGTAGAAGGCCGAGACCGGGATCGCTGCGACTTTGTAATCCCTCACGATCCGCCAGCAGAACGCCTCGTCGGTCTCGTTGAGACCGAGCGGTGACAGATCGACGGTGAGGAAATAGGTGCCCTGCGCCTTCAGGACCGGAAAGCCGAGGCTCTCCAATCCGGCAGTCAGCCGGTCACGGCTCCGCGCCAGTTCGGCACGCATGTCCAGAAAATAGTCGTCGGACTTGCCGAGCCCATAAGCCACCGCGACCTGCAGATTGGGCGCGGTGGTGAAGGTCAGGAACTGATGCACCTTGGCGGCAACGCGCAACAGCGGCGGCGCGGCGCAGACGAAGCCCACCTTCCATCCGGTCAGCGAGAAGATCTTGCCGGCGGAGCCGACCTTGATGGTGCGCTCGCGCATGCCAGGAATCGTGATCAGCGGGATGTGCTCGCGACCGTCGAAGATCACGTGCTCCCAGACCTCGTCGCAGATCGCCACCGCATCGAACTCCTGGCAGTACCGCGCCAGCAGCTCCAGATCCTCGCGCGGATAGACGACCGCGGCGGGGTTGAGCGGATTGTTGAACAGCACCGCCTTGGTCTTCGGCGTGAAGGCGGCGCGCAGCATCTCCTCGGACAGTCGCCAATGCGGCGGCTCCAGCCGCACGAGCCGCGGAATGCCGCCGGCCTGGCGGATGATCGGCAGGTAGGAGTCGTAGACCGGCTGGAAGCAGATCACCTCGTCGCCCGGCTCGACCACGGCCAGGATGGCCGATGTCAGCGCCTCGGTACCGCCCGAGGTGACCATAACTTCGCTCATCGGGTCGAGATCGAGCTTGTGCCAGCGCGCATAGTGCGCCGCGATCGCCTGGCGCAACTCCGGCAGCCCCATCATCGAGGGATACTGGTTATAGCCGTTCAAGACCGCATCGGCCGCCGCGCGGCGGATATCCTCCGGTCCCGGATCGTCCGGAAAGCCCTGCCCGAGATTGATCGCGTTGTTGTCGCGTGCAGCCTGCGACATCGCCTCGAAAATGGTGACGGGAAGGTCCGCGAAGACCTTGTTCATCGAAGTCATGAGGCCGCTTAGCCGCCGGTCTTGGTCGGCAGGCCGGCGGCCTTCCAGCCGAGCATCCCGCCTGCCAGATGCTTGTCGTAAGGCAAGCCGGCCGACTGCGCCGCGAGCGAGGCCGTCACCGAGCGCTTACCGGAGCGGCAGGCGAAGACGACGTCTTTTCCGGCCGGATCGGGAATGGCTTTCGGATCGAACGCCGAAAGCGAGACGACGATTCCATCCGGATAGGCTTCCGCAGCAACTTCGTTCGGCTCGCGGACGTCGACCAGAAGATAACGGCCTTCCGCGATCCCCTTCGCCACCTCCTGCGGCGTCAAATCATGCACCACTGCCACGCCTATCCTCCAACCCTGCCCGGGGCCCTGCTGGCCCCTGTTTGCAAACTCACTCCAGACGATTTGAAAATCAAGCGTCACGGCCGCAGAGCTGCCACAGGGCCACCAAGGCCCGGCGCGGCCGATCCGCCGCCTAGATGGTCACCTGGGTGCCGACCTCGACCACACGCCCGCTCGGGATCTGGAAATAATCGGTGGCGTCGTTGGCCGTGCGGCTCAACGCGATGAAGAGGTGATCCTGCCAGCGCGGCATTCCGGAATGCGCGGCCGGCTTGAGTGCCCGGCGCGACAGGAAGAACGACGTCGACATGATGTCGAATTGCCAGCCCAGCTTGCGGGCGATCGCGAGCGCCCGCGGCACGTTCGGCGATTCCATGAAGCCGAAGCGTAGCGTCACTTTCGAAAAGGTCGGGCTGATCTGCTCGAGCCGTACACGCTCGGAAGGATCGAGGCGCGGCGTCTGTGCGGTCTCGATCGTCAGGATCACGTTCTTCTCGTGCAGCACCTTGTAGTGCTTGAGGCTGTGCATCAGCGCGGTGGGCGCGCTTAAGGGATCGCTGGTCAGGAAGACGGCCGTGCCCGCCACGCGCTGCGGCGGCCGCTTCTCGAGCATAGCGACGAGATCGGCGAGCGGGAATTCCAGCTTGCGCGATTTCTCGAACAGCAGCCGACTGCCGCGCCGCCACGTATACATCAAGGTCATGACGAAGCCGCCCAGCGCGAGCGGCACCCAGCCGCCCTCGAGCACCTTGAGCAGATTGGCCGCGAGGAAAGTCAGGTCGAGGAACAGGAACGGGGCGATCAGCGCCGCGGCCGCGATCGGCGACCACTTCCAAACCTTCCACACCACGACGAAGCCCATCATCGCGGTCACCACCATCGTGCCGGTGACAGAGATGCCGTACGCGGACGCGAGCGCGCTGGACGATTTGAACATCAGGACCAGCAGCACGACCGAAGCCAGCAGCAGCCGGGTAATCCGCGGAATATAGATCTGGCCGGAATGGGCTTCCGACGTGTGGCGGATTTCGAAGCGAGGCAGCAAGCCGAGCTGGATCGCCTGGCGCGTCAGCGAATAGGCCCCCGTGATCACGGCCTGGCTCGCAATCACGGTCGCAACCGTGGCCAGCGCGACCATCGGGATCAGGGCCCAATCCGGAAACATCAGGAAAAACGGGTTCTCGATCGCCTTGGCGTCAGCGATGACGAGCGCGCCCTGCCCCAGATAGTTCAGCGCCAGCGACGGCAGCACGACGAAGAGCCAGGCCGTCTGGATCGGCTTTTTGCCGAAATGGCCAAGATCGGCATAAAGGGCTTCCGCGCCGGTCACCGCCAGGAAGACCGCACCGAGCGTGATAAATCCGATGATTCCGTGATGGAGCATGAACGTCACGGCGAAATACGGATTGATGGCCCATAACACCTCCGGCTGGCGCAAGATCGGCGGGATGGCGGCAATTCCGATCACCAGAAACCAGACCAGCATGATCGGCCCGAAGAAGGCCGCGACCTTTGCCGTGCCGCGCGCCTGCACCGCGAACAGAAGCACCAGAATCAGCAGCGTAACCGGCACGACGTAAGGGTCGAACGCCGCCGTGACCAGTTTGATGCCTTCGACCGCCGACAACACCGACAGGGCCGGCGTGATCACCGCGTCGCCATAGAACAAGGCGCCACTGATGATACCGAGCAGAACGATGACGCCGGCGCCCTTGCTGACGCCCCGTTGCGCAAGCGCCATCAAGGCGAGCGTGCCGCCCTCGCCGTTGTTATCCGCGCGCAACAGGATGACCACGTATTTCAGGGTCACCACGACAATGAGCGCCCACAGGATCAGCGACATCACGCCAAGCACCGCGTGGGGCGCCGCCTCTCCGCCACTGCTGGCGGCCATCACCGCCTCGCGCAGCGCGTAGAGAGGGCTGGTGCCGATATCGCCATAGACCACGCCAATGCTGCCGAGCGTAAGCGCGGCATAGCTGGCGGTGGAATGGGCATTGCCATGCCCACTGGACGCCGGCGTTTCAGCGGGCGTGACTGCGACATTACTGGTCATGGGAACTGGGGCCTCAAAAATGCTTCACGGCACCATGTGCAATGCGACGCGGCTTATAGCCCTGCGCCTGTTGCATAGCCTAGCCCTATTTTGGGCCCGCACCATGCAAAAACGCATAAAACCGCGATCTACGGTACCGATTTCCCGGCGTCGCACGCGAGTTGGGCATCATACCAGCTTACGGGCCTGAGCGCGAAGGGACCCCACCAGGGGACCTTTGCCATTAGCTAGGTGCCCTCATTACGGCTTCAAGTCCGGAGGCAGCGGCGGATCCTCACGCATCAAGGTGATGGTGACGCGACGATTGGCGGCCAGCGACGGATCGTCCGGAAACAAAGGCTGGGTGTCAGCCTTGCCGGACACCGCAAAGATATGGCTGGCTGGAAGCCCTTCCCGCTCCAGGATCTGGCGGACTGCGTTGGCGCGATCGGCGGACAAGTCGAACGCGCCGTAATCGCCGCGCGACGCCACGAATCCTGCCGAGGTGTGGCCGGTGATCTGCACGCGCAGCGGCGTGGCCTTCAGCGGAGCTGCGAGCTTCTCGACGAGGCGGCGGGTGCGCTCGTAGGGAACTTTCGAGCCGTCGGCGAACATCGACCGGCCGTCCTGGTCGACGATTTCCAGGTTGAGCCCCTGCTTGGTCTCCTCGAACATGATGTGCTTGGAGATCTCCGTCATCTCCGGCATGTCCTGCAGCGCCTGGCGCAAGGATGCCGCGGCCAGCGCGAACTGGCGATCGGTCTTGAGCTTCGCACCATTGGTGAAGCTGCGCTCTTCCTGTTCGGGGCTCGGTTCGCGCGAGGTTTCCTCCGGCGAGATATGCGCGGCATTCTTCAGGCGCGGCCGTGTGGGCAGGCCATCCGATTCCACGATCCCGGAGTACCGCGACTCGGTCTGCACGCCGAAGGCATCGCGCATGGAGCCAGCGACGACCTTCAGCTTGGCATTATCCATCGTGGAGAACGCAACCAGCATCACGAAGAAGCTGACCAGCAGTCCCATCAAGTCGGCGAAGGTCACGAACCAACCGTGACCGCCGCCATGCGCATCGCCGCGCTTTTTCTTGGCCATCCCTCAAGCCCCCGGATTGCCGCTGCGCGCCGTCAGGCGGGCACCGGCTCGCCTTCCGCATGGCGATGCTTCTCCGGCAGGTAAGCCAGCAGCATTTCGCGGACCAGGGCTGGGCTCTTGGAATCCCGGATCATCAGGATGCCGTCGATGATCAGGGTGCGGTTGGTCTCCTCGTCGAGCAGCTTGCCGTGCAGCTTGTCGGCGATCGGCAGGCAGAACAGGTTCGCCACCAGCGCGCCGTAGAGGGTGGCGAGCAGCGCGGTGGCCATGAACGGACCGAGCTTGGACGGGTCGGTCATGTTGGCAAACATCTGCACCATCCCGATCAGGGTGCCGACCATGCCGAAGGCCGGGGCACAGTCGCCGATGGCGCGATAGATCTTGCTGCCCTCGTCCAGGTGCATCAGGAAGTTGTCGCGGTCGCGCTCGAGATTGTCGCGGATGAATTCGAGGTCGTAACCGTCGGCGACGTAGCGGATGCCCTTGGCCAGGAACGGCTCGTCGGTCTCCACTTTTTCCAAACCGACCGGCCCCTGCTTGCGGGCGATCTCGGCGATACGGGCCAGTTCGTCGACCAGGTCGCGCGCCGACAGCCGGCTCATGGTGAAGGCGAACCTGATGCCGAGCGGCACGCCATGCAGGATCGCATTGAGCGGAAAGCGGATCATGGTGGCCGAGAACGAACCGCCGAAGATAATGATGGCGGCGTG
Source organism: Bradyrhizobium sp. SZCCHNS1022 (assembly GCF_032484835.1). Taxonomy (NCBI): domain Bacteria; kingdom Pseudomonadati; phylum Pseudomonadota; class Alphaproteobacteria; order Hyphomicrobiales; family Nitrobacteraceae; genus Bradyrhizobium; species Bradyrhizobium sp. SZCCHNS1022. The sequence continues at coordinate 274,719 of NZ_JAUETT010000005.1, forward strand.
TTCGGAGACGAACATCTCAAGATTCCCGCCGAGGAGCATCATTGTCGCGATGACAACGATGCCCGCCACGAGCCCTGCGCCCGTCATAATATCCATGAGCTTACTCCACCCGCGTACGCGAACCACCGGCCATGCTGGACGGACGCGGTCGTGCGGAACCGCGTGGGGGAAACCCTACGGATGCGCCATTAAGGACGAGTTACCGATTTTAGTAGGCATAACAGCCGGTAAATGAAGAGCGGCCCGCCAGCGCGGGCTGCTCCGTTCAGGCGGAAGCTAAGCGATCAGTGAATCTCCGCCGAGCGCTTCAGCGCCTGCTTGAGCTTCTCGAGCGAGAAGTCTGCAGCGCGCGCGATCTCCAGGATTGGCGTTTCGCGGCGCGCGCACAGCTCCGCCGCTTCCGGCAGTTTCTCTGCGATTTCGGATGGAATGACGATCGCACCGTGGCGATCAGCGTGGATCAGATCGTCCGACCGCACGGTCATGCCGGCGACGCGGACCTCGCCGCCGAAGCTCTCGGCGTGGACCCAGGCATGCGACGGACCGATCGAGCCGGCCAAGGCCTGAAAACCCGGCGCCCATTGCGGGATGTCGCGGATCGAGCCGTCGGTGACGACGCCGAGGCAGCCGAGTGCCTTGTGGACGGCGCTCTGCACCTCGCCCCAGAAGGCGCCGTAGCCGACATCCGGACCATCGATATCCTGAATCACGCAGATCCGCGGACCGAATCCGGTGCCGACATATTCGTAATAGGCGGTGCGGCGTCGGGCCTGCTCTTCCACGGAGATTCCAGGCTTCACCACCGAGCGAATGGTCACGGTGCGCGCATAGCCGACCATCGGCGGTAAATCCGGAAACGGGCAGACCAAAGGCTTGGTGGTGTAGCCGATCAGCCGCCGCTCGGGCGCTACGATCTCCATCGCGTTGCAGATCGTGGGGGTGTCGTAGCGCGTCAGCGCCTCGAGCACGGAAGGATCGAGCGGGGCGGCAGAACTGGTCACGGGCGTTTTCTCCGGGCTGGCGGGCGGCATTCGAGGCCGCCCTTCGAGCCGGTATAGACGACGCCAGCACATGGGCAAAGCGGCGGGCGCGCATACGCGCCCGAGTTCATTTGCAGGAGTTTAGTGCAGGAGTTCAGTGCAGCCGTTCCGGCGGCTGCTCCTCGTCGCCGCCATGGCTCAGCGGAGCCTGGAACGAGGTTGCAGGCGCGGCCGGCGCATTCGCCGCGGCCGCCGCGCCGACCGCCGCGGAATGCCGTATGGCCTGCTCGCGATACGATCGCCAGCCGAGGGGCAGGCTCAGCAGGTACAGGATCGAGCCGGCCGACAGGATCTGCCAGGGATAGACCACCAGCAACGCCACGAAGAAGACCACCCCTACAAAGACCACCAGCACCAATTCCGGCGGCACCCGCATCCGTATGGTCTTTCCAGAGAACACCGGCAGCCGCGACACCATCAAAAATGCGATCAACAGCGTATAGAACGCCGTCAGCAGCGCCGGCGGCTTCGGTGTGCCGAGGAAGGCCAGATAGATCGGCAGCAGCACGGTGATCGCGCCAGCCGGCGCCGGCACGCCGGTGAAGAAGTTCGCCGCAAAGGGCGGCTTGTTGGGATCGTCCAAGGTGGCATTGAAGCGCGCCAACCGCAGGCTCATGCTGATGGCAAAGACCATCGCGGCGATCCAGCCACTATCGTGCAATTCGTTCAACTGCCAGAAATAAAGCATCAGACCGGGCGCGACGCCGAAATTCACGAAATCGGCCAGGCTGTCGAGTTCGGCACCGAATTTGGACTGCCCTTTGATCAGCCGCGCGATCCGTCCGTCGATACCGTCGAGCGCGGCCGCAAAGACGATCGCGGCGACCGCGAGCTCCATCCGCCCTTCGGTCGACAGCCGGATGGCCGTGAGCCCGGCACAGATCGCCAGCAACGTGATCATGTTGGGGACGAGCATCCGCACCGGGATCGGCCGAAACCGGCGGCGGCGGATGTCGGAAGCGTTCGGATCGTAGGTCATGACAGGGCCATATAGCTCACCGGTCGCTGCGGCGCCATTGCCGCGATCCCGGAGCCTCCCAAGCCAATACGTCGTTCTCGCGGCTCAGGGGTTCAAGCGGTCCGGAAACTGAGCCCGGAGTTCACCTCATTGAAATCGGCCAGAATGGTCTCGCCCGCGATCGCGGTCTGCCCTTCCGCAACCAGCGCCGTGGTCCCCTCCGGCAGATAGACGTCGAGCCGCGAGCCGAAGCGGATCAGGCCGAAGCGCTCGCCTGCCCCGACGGTCTGGCCCTCGCGCACGAAAGAGACGATCCGGCGGGCGACGAGGCCCGCGATCTGCACCACGCCGACGCGGCCATGGGGCGTCGTGATCAGAAGCGAGTTGCGCTCATTGTCCTCGCTCGCCTTGTCGAGCTCGGCATTGATGAAGGCGCCCGGGCGGTAGGCGATCCGGTCGATCCGGCCCGCGATCGGGCTCCGGTTCACATGGACGTTGAACACGCTCATGAAGATCGAGATGCGCGGCAGCGGCTGGTCGCCGAGCCCGAGTTCGGCGGGCGGCAGCGCACGTGTGATCATCGAGATGCGACCGTCCGCGGGCGCCACGACCAGGCCGTCGCGCTGCGGAGTGACCCGGATCGGGTCGCGAAAGAACAGTGCGCACCAGACCGTGAGCACGGTGGCGATCCAGCCCAGCGGCGTCCAGATCCAGAACAGGATCAGACTGACCAGCGCGAAGCCTCCGATGAACGGATAGCCCTCGGGATGGATCGGCGGGATCTGGGCACGAATGGAATTGCTGATCGACATGGCCTGTTTCGTTGGCTGTTGTCCCTGTCTGCCTATTGATGCAGGCAGGGAAGGTCAAAATGAATCATTTGGAAGGCGGCGATTATTCGGCCGCCGTTGCGAGCGGGTCATTCGGCAGCGGCGGCCGGCTTTCGGAGGCATCGCGATCGTCATCGACTTGTGCGAGCCGTTCGCGCGCAGCCTCGGCCTCGCGCTGCCGATTCCACATGCTGGCATAGAGGCCGCCCAGGGCCAGCAGCTCGCCATGGGTGCCGCGCTCGGCGATGCGCCCCTGGTCGATCACGATGATCTCGTCCGCAGCGACAATGGTCGAAAGCCGATGCGCGATCACCAATGAGGTACGGTTGCGCGACACGCGCTCGAGCGCCTCCTGGATCTCGTGCTCGGTATGACTGTCGAGCGCCGAGGTGGCCTCGTCCAGCACCAGGATCGGCGGTCCCTTCAGCACCGTGCGTGCAATCGCCACGCGCTGCTTCTCGCCGCCGGAGAGTTTCAAGCCGCGCTCGCCGACCTGGGCGTCGTAGCCCTTCGGCGCCATCCGGATGAAGCTGTCGATCTGCGCCAGCCGTGCCGCCTCTTCGACCTCGGCGTCGCTGGCATCCCATCGGCCATAGCGGATGTTGTAGCGGATGGTATCGTTGAACAGCACGGTATCCTGCGGCACCATGCCGATCTTGTCCCGCAGCGAGGCCTGGGTCACCCGGCGGATATCCTGGCCGTCGATCAGGATACGGCCGCCCGAAACATCGTAGAGCCGGAATAGAAGCCGGGAGATGGTCGATTTGCCGGCACCGGAGGGACCGACGATCGCGACCGTCTTGCCGGCCGGTACATCAAAGCTCAGGCCTTTGAGGATCGGCCGCTCCGGCTCGTAGGCGAAGCGCACATCCTCGAACCGGACGTGACCCGACGTCACGACCAGCGGCTTGGCGCCGGGCGCATCCTTGACCTCCGCATCGCGCGACAGCACGCCGAACATCATTTCGATATCGATGATCGCCTGCTTGATCTCGCGATAGACCATGCCCATGAAGTTCAGCGGCTGATAGAGCTGGATCAGCATGCTGTTGATCAGGACGAAATCGCCGACCGTGTTGCGGCCCTCGCGAACGCCATAGGCACACATCAACATCGCCGCCGTGAGGCCGATCGTGAAAATAACGGCCTGCCCCGCATTGAGCACGGCCAGCGAGGTATAGGTCTTCACGCTGGCCCGCTCGTAGCGCTCCATCGAGCGGTCGTAGCGCTGGGCCTCCCGCGCCTCGGCGCCGAAATATTTCACCGTCTCGTAGTTCAACAGCGAGTCGATCGCCTTGGTGTTCGCTTCGGTGTCCGAATCGTTCATCCGGCGCCGGATCTCGATGCGCCACTCGGTGGCAATGTAGGTGTAGTACAGATAGGCCCCGACCATCGCCAGCGTCACGAGCACATAACGCCAGTCGAATTGCCAGAGCAGGACGGCGCTCAGCAGCGAGACCTCGACAATGGTCGGGATCAGCTGCAGGATCACCATGCGGACGATGGTCTCGATCGCGTTGCGGCCGCGCTCCAGCACCCGCGTCAGCCCGCCGGTCTTGCGCTCCAGATGGAAGCGCAGCGACAATTCGTGCATGTGGACGAAGGTGATGGTGGCGAGCTTGCGTACCGCATGCATCGCCACCCGTGCGAAGATACCGTCGCGCCACTGCGTCAGCACCGCCATCAGGATGCGCATGGCGCCGTAGCTTGCGGCCATGATCAGCGGCGAGGCAACCAGCCAGGCCGTCCAGTTCGACGGTGCAATCGGCGCAGTGTCGGCGCCGGTCAGCGCGTCGATCGCCCATTTGAAGGTGAAGGGCACCGCCAAGGTCGCGAGCTTCGCTGCGAGCAGCAGCACCACCGACCATGCCACCCGCCGCTTCAGGTCGACGCGATCGCCCGGCCAGATATACGGCCACAAATGCCTCAGGGTTCCGGCAAGCGTCCCCTGCTCCAGAGGAGCGCGCGCGGGCTGCGGCGCGTCACCGGTATGCGGAGGCAAGTCAGACGGAGCCATCAAGAAACCTGGAACAGCGTGGATCGTGGGATGTTGTGATGCGACGTAGTGCTGCCGTCATATAGAGCGTCTGATCGGCGCCTGCACCCTCGCGCGGAGTAAATCTGTCGCGGCGGCGCAGTATTTGCGCGGCGTTCGCGGATCGCATTTGCTGCTAGACTTTGCTCGAGCTGGCGCAAATGCGAATCAACTGCCACTCCCGTCTTGACGCCTCTATGCTGCAATGCCAAACATTTAAGATGACCGAAATCCGCACCGTCTGTGTCTATTGCGGCTCCGGCCCGGGCACCCATCCCAGTTTCATCGAGTCCGCAAAGGCCCTCGGCAAGATCTTCGCCGAGAACGGGGTTCGGCTCGTTTATGGCGGCGGATCGGTCGGCATGATGGGCGCGGTCGCCAGATCCGTGCTCGACCATGGCGGCAACGTCACCGGCATTATCCCGGACTTCCTGGTCAAGAAGGAAGTGATGATGCCGCTCAAGGATCTCATCATCACGCCCGACATGCATGAGCGCAAGCGGCTGATGTTCGAGCACTCGGACGCCTTCGTGGCGCTGCCTGGCGGCGTCGGGACGCTGGAAGAGCTGGTGGAGCAGCTGACCTGGAAACAGCTCGGTCGCCATCAGAAGCCGATCCTGCTCGCCAATATCGAGGGGTTCTGGGAACCGCTGTTTGCGCTGCTCGCGCATATGGGCGAGACCGAGTTCATCCGCCCAGGCTTCTCCATCGACCTTCTGAAGGCCGAGCGCGTCGAGGACATCCTGCCGCGCCTGCAGGCGGCGGCCGCGCGCGTCGCCAAGGAAGCCACCCAGATGGAGCCGGAGATCGCCAAGCGGCTCTGAGGCTTGGGGGCTTACTCCGAGGGAAATGTGACGGCTTCGATGCGGTTGCCATCGGGGTCGAGAATGAACGCCGCGTAGTAGCGCACGCGATCGTGCGGCCGCAGACCCGGCGCGCCATCGGATGCGCCGCCGGCCTCGAGCGCGGCGGCATGGAATGCATCGACCTCGGCGGTGGTCTTGGCGCGCAGGCAGATGTGCGTGCCGCTCTCGGCGCCGACGCGCGGCATGCCGGCACGGAGATTGATCCAGAATTCCGGGTAAGCCTTGCCGAAACCGACCGTCGCGGGACGGCTGACCAGGCGCGCCAGCCCGAGGGCGGCCAGTGTCGCTTCATAGAAGCGCGCAGCGCGGTCGAGATCGCTGACACCGACAGAGACGTGGTCGATCATGGTGGTCCCCTCTTCCCTCCGTCATTGCGAGCGAAGCAAAGCAATCCAGACTGCCTCCATTGTACCAGCCTGGATTGCTTCGGCGCTTCGCGCCTCGCAATGACGAATACCCTCACCCCGGCGCGCCCGATTTCACCAGCTTGTAGAATACCGAGTCCATCAGCGCCTGGAACGAGGCGTCGATGATATTGGGCGACACGCCGACCGTGGTCCAGCGCTCGCCCTGCTCGTCCTCGCTCTCGATCAGGACCCGGGTGACCGCCTCGGTGCCGCCATTGAGGATACGCACGCGATAGTCGATCAGCTTCAATCCTTCGATGTAGCGCTGATACTTGCCGAGGTCCTTGCGCAGCGCGACGTCGAGCGCATTCACCGGGCCATTTCCCTCCGCGGCCGAGATCAGCCGCTCGCCGGCGACATCCACCTTCACCACCGCCAGCGCCACCGTCACGCGCTCGCCCCGCGCGTTGTAGCGCTGCTCGACATTGACGTCGAACTGCTCGACCCGGAAATATTCGGGCACGCTGCCGAGCGTGCGGCGCGCCAGCAGCTCGAACGAGGCGTTGGCGGACTCATAGGCATAGCCGGCCGCCTCGCGCTCCTTTAACTCCTCGACCAGCCGCGTCAGCTTGGGATCGCTTTTCGAAAACGGAATTCCGGCACGATCCAGCGTCGCGATCACGTTGGAGCGCCCGGCCTGGTCCGAGACCAGCACCTTGCGGTGATTGCCGACGCTTTCGGGCAGCACATGTTCGTAGGTCTGCGGATCCTTCAGCACGGCTGAGGCGTGGATGCCGGTCTTGGTGACGAAGGCGCTCTCGCCGACGTAAGGCGCGTGCCGGTTCGGCGCACGGTTGAGCATGTCATCCAGTGTGCGTGATGCCTTCATCAGACCCGCGAGCTGCTGGTCGGACACGCCGATCTCGAAACGGTCGGCAAAATCGCGCTTCAGCTTCAAGGTCGGGATCAGCGAACAGAGATTGGCATTGCCGCAGCGTTCGCCGAGGCCGTTCAGCGTGCCCTGGATCTGCCGCGCCCCGGCGCGCACCGCGGCGAGCGAATTGGCCACGGCCTGCTCGGTGTCGTTATGGGCGTGGATGCCGACGTGATCGCCGGGGACGTGTCTGACCACCTCGCCGACGATCGCCTCGATCTCATGCGGCATGGTGCCGCCATTGGTGTCGCACAGCACCACCCAGCGCGCGCCGGCGTCGTAGGCGGCCTTGGCGCAGCTCAGCGCGAACTCCGCATCCTCCTTGTAGCCGTCGAAGAAATGCTCGCAATCGAGCATCACCTCGCGCCCGGCGGCCTTGGCCGCGCTCACGCTGTCGCGGATCGAGGCGAGGTTCTCCTCATTGGTGGTCTCGAGCGCGACCCTGACCTGGTAGGCGGAGGATTTGGCGACGAAGCAGATCGCATCCGCCTTGGCCTCCAGCAGCGCGACGACGCCGGGATCGTTCGAGACCGAGCGGCCGGCGCGCCGGGTCATGCCGAAGGCGGTGAAGCGGGCGTGACCGAGCTTCGGCTTCTCGGCAAAGAATTCGGTGTCGAGCGGGTTGGCGCCGGGATAGCCGCCCTCGACATAGTCGATGCCGAGATCGTCCAGCAGGCGCGCGATCACCTGCTTGTCGGCGAGCGTGAAATCCACACCGTTGGTCTGCGCGCCGTCGCGCAAGGTGGTGTCGAATAGATAGAGCCGTTCCCTGTTCATGGCTGCGCTCCCGAGCCGCCGAGCTCTTTCTTCATGGTGGTGTTGGCAAGCCATTCGCCATTGATCGTCACGCTGTTGCGTTGTTGCGCCGCGTAGCCGCGCTTCTTGAAGAAATCGACCGCGGTATCGCTGGCATCGACCGAGAGGGTCTTGGTGCCGCGAGCGCCGGCGAGCTTCTCCAGGGCGTCACAGAGCAGCGCACCGACACCCTGCCCGGCCACGCTCGGATGCACATAGAGCATGTCGATATGGTCGTTGCCCTTGAGCGCGGCGAAGCCGACCGGCGAGCCCTGCATCGTCGCGATCAAGGTCAGCTCGGAAGCAAGCTTCTTGCCGAAGGCCGCTTCATTGTCAGCCACGGAAGCCCAGGCCTCCTGCTGGTCCTCGCTGTAATCGTCGCCTGTCAGCTCCTGGATCGCGGCGACAAAGATCGTGGCGAGCATGGGCGTATCGGCGGCGAGGAAGGGCCGCAGCGCGGCCTTCGGTAGAGCTTGTCCCATATCCTCACCACAAGCCGTAAAGTTTCGTCACCAGCGCCACCGCGCCCGCGATCAGCACCAGCTTCAGCAGGATGTAGTACAGCCAGTGCCGCGGAAAAGGCGTGTCGGGCCGGCTCATCGCGCGATCTCCTCTTTCAGCGCGGGAGCTCCGTAGGGTGGGCAAAGCGGAGCGTACCCACCACCGATCCGCGAACGCGCAAGATGGTGGGCACGGCGCTCCGCGCCTTTGCCCACCCTACGCGTGAGAACCCGTGGCGCTGTCATCGCGCGATCTCCCAGGTTGTGACGGGCTTTCCGTCCGGCCCCTTGCCGTCCTTCAGCACCACGCCCATCGCCGCGAGTTCGTCGCGGATGCGGTCGGATTCGGTGAAGTCCTTGCGGGCACGCGCGGCGGTGCGTGCCGCGATTAGCTTTTCAACCTTTTCTGTAAGCTGTGCCTCAAGGTCCACCATTTCAGCGCTTGTTCTGTTACCAACGAACAAGACACCGGCATCGTTCAATTGAACAATGAAGCCTGCTGCCCACAGAGTGTCCTCGAGTCTACCCCTCTGCTCATCGAGCCCATTTGCAACAGCCGATCTATAGTGAACGATGTCCGCTTGAATCTTCTGATCTATCTGAGGACCGCTCAGGTACACACTCGCATCGAAGCCTGGATGAAAGAAGCCAGGCTTGTTGATATTACGGAAACCAAGAGCGCTTAGACTTGCAACAAATGAATCCACCGGGAGTCTGCCAGATTTGACAAGATGGTACATCTCGCGAAGGCGAGTTATAGCCTTAGGCGTGTTCAGATCATCCGCCAAAGCTTCGACAAGCCGATCATCCGGAGCGTCATTGCTCTTAACCAATTCTCTCGTCGGGCCGACCAAATCGACTACTAAGTCTGTCCAATCTAGTAGCTCTCTTCTGGAATTCTCAAGTCCAACTCGCGTCCAATCGATTGGCTGACGATAGTGTGTGCTCAGCATTAGCAGTCGCAGGACATCACCTGGATATTCCTGCAAGAGGTCCCGGATCGTGACGAAGTTGCCGAGGCTCTTCGACATCTTCTCGCCCTCGACCTGCAGGAAGCCGTTGTGCATCCAGACGTTCGCCATGCGCGCTGTATGGAAGGCGCAGCAGCTCTGCGCGACCTCGTTCTCGTGATGCGGAAAGACGAGATCGATGCCGCCGCCGTGGATGTCGAAGGTCTCGCCGAGATGCTTCCACGACATCGCCGAGCATTCGATGTGCCAGCCGGGCCGCCCCTCGACCTTGATGCCGGCCGGCGACGGCCAGGACGGCTCGCCGGGCTTGGACGGCTTCCACAGCACGAAATCCGTGGCGTCGCGCTTGTAGGGCGCGACATCGACGCGGGCGCCGGCGATCATTTCGTCGAGCGAACGGTTCGCCAGCGCGCCATAGCGCGGCAGCATCGAATTCGCCGCGTTCATCGCTCCCGGCGAGAACAGGACATGGTCCTGTTCGACATAGGCAAAGCCGCCGGCGACCAGCTTCTCGATGATGGCGCGCATCTCGGCGATATGTTCGGTCGCGCGCGGCTCGATCGTCGGGCGCAAGCAGCCGAGCGCATCGACGTCGTCGTGGAACTGCTGCTCGGTCAGTTCCGTGACCTTGCGGATCGCCTCGTTCAGCGGCAGGCCGGGATAGTCACGCGCGGCGCGGTCGTTGATCTTGTCGTCGACGTCCGTGATATTACGGACATAGGTGACGTGATCGGCCCCATAGCGATGCCGCAGCAGCCGGAACAGCACGTCGAAGACGATGACCGGCCGCGCATTGCCGATGTGGGCGAAGTCATAGACCGTCGGCCCGCAGACATACATGCGGACGTTGTTCGGATCGAGCGGCACGAAGCTGCGCTTCTCCCGCGACGAAGTATCGTACAAACGCAATTCCATCGATCCGTCCCCAGAAGCCTCGGTCTGCGACGCAATCGCGACAGCGATGGTCGGACCGCAGGCGTTAGCTGACCCCTGACCTGCCCCTTGCCCTCGCCACGGGCTCGGCCGGATGCGACCGCGCATGGCGCAAAACAACAAAAGCCCGACCTACCGGCCGGGCGTCCTGATCATCTCTGTTGAGAATAGACAGCCTCAGCCAGCGAATCGCTAGCGCGTAATCTCGCGGCAAATGCAGCAAATGGCGAGGAGGCCGTTCATGGAAATCACCATGGGCTACGCGGGTGTTGCCGTCAAGGGCCGCAAATCGGCCACCTTCGCCGCCCAAATGCTCGCGCCCCGCCGCCTGGTTAATCATTGTTAACCCCTTCGATCTACAGTTGCGGGCATTCTCCCAACGCTTGGTGCACCATGCGATTCCTCTCGACTGCGCTCGCCTGTGTCCTCGTCGTTGCCGCAACCATAGCCCACGCGGAAAGCCGCATCTTCATCATCGCCAACGAAGCCGACGGCTACGGCGTCGACCAGTGCCTGGCGAAGGGCGACAAATGCGGCGCGCCTGCGGCCCGTTCCTATTGCCAATCACGTGATTTTGCACAGGCCTCCTCCTATCGCCGGGTCGACCCGGACGAGATCACCGGATCGGTGCCAAAACCGGCTGCAAACTGCCCCCGTGGGGCCTGCGGCGAGTATGTCGCGATCACCTGCCAGCGCTGAGCTGCAGGGAACAAGCGGTTCCCGCCACGGCAGCGCCTCGGAAACGGCGTGACGCTGCCGAACAAAGCGGCTATGGGAAGCCGGTCTCGCCGCGATTTTTCCGCGTTCTGTGCTTACTCCCGCGGCACCCATAGACCGGAATACCGCATCTTGATCGCTTCCTCTTCTTCGCGCCTGCTCGCCTGCGCCACGCTGCTTGGATTGGTTCTGATCGGCTCCGACGCCCTCGCCCAGTCCGCGCCCGAACCCTACCCGCAGAGTCCGGGACAGCCCCCCGCGCAGCCGGCGGTGAATCCGATCTGCCCGCGGCTCGAAGCGCAGCTGGCCTCGATCGATCGCGGCGGAGGCGATCCCGGCAAGGAGGAGCAGATCCGCCGCTACCAGGAGGCGGCCGCCAAGCAGCAGGCCGAGCTCGACCGCGTCACCATGCAGGCCAAGCGGATGGGCTGCGAGAGCACGGGCTTCTTCTCGCTGTTCAACGGCCGTTCCGCCGAATGCAGCCCGGTCAACACCCAGATCCAGCAGATGCGGTCCAATCTCGACCAGATCACCGGCAGCCTCGAGCGCCTGCGCGGCGGCGGTTTCGGCGGCGGTTCGGATCGCGACAATCAGCGCCGCTCCGTGCTGGTCGCGCTCGGCCAGAACAATTGCGGCCCGCAGTATCAGCAATACGCCAATGCCGCCCGCGGCAGCAGCGGACCCGGCAACTTCCTGACCAACCTGTTCGGCGGCGGTGGCGACATCAACGCCAATCCCGCCGCCTCCCTGCCGCCGCCGAGCGCGGATCTCGCCGCGCCCACCGGCACCTACCGCACCGTCTGCGTGCGCAGCTGCGACGGCGCCTATTTCCCAATCTCGTTCGCCACCGTGCCGGGGCGCTTTGGCGATGACGAGCGGGCCTGCAAGGCGCAATGCCCGGCCGCTGACGCCACGCTGTTCACCTATCGCAATCCGGGCGAGGACATGAACCAGGCGGTGTCGATCAACGGCCAGCCCTATACGTCGCTGCAAAACGCGTTCAAATATCGCACCGAGTTCAATCCCACCTGCTCCTGCAAGGCCCCGGGCCAGACCTGGGCGGACGCGCTGAAGTCCATCGATGACAAGGCTGCGGCCGAGCAGCAGGGTGACATCATCGTCACCGAAGAGAGCGCCAAACGGATGCAGCAGCAGCGCCAGACCACCAAACCCAACCCGGCAGGGGCCAGGAAGGGCGCCGTGCCTGCTCCGGCCGACACCGTGACCTCGCCCGCTGCAACGCCCGACACCACCGCAACAGGTGCGGACAACAAGCAGATCCGTACCGTCGGCCCGACCTTCATCCCGGCGCGCTGAGCGGCGGCTTCGCCGGAGCGAAATATTCGGGGGCCTCATGGTTCGAGACGCGCGGCTTCGCCGCGCCCTCACCATGAGGGTCTCCGATTTTACGGCGAAATGCCCCCTCGTCCTGAGGAGCTCGCCGGAGGCGAGCGTCTCGAAGGACGGCCGCGCGGGCGAGATTATCAGCCAAATTGTGTGCGATGGCCCTGCCGCAGAGAGTAGATGCGACTGAATTGTCGCCAGGGATTCGAATGAGCCAAACCGCAACGGTTATCGCTCAACCTTCGAACGCGTCGATCGAGGCGCGGCCGCCGCGCGAGACCAACGCCTCATCCGCGGACGGCGCCGCTTCCGCCGTGTCGCGAAAGCGGTTGGTGATGGGGTAGCGGCGGTCGCGACCGAAATTGCGGCTCGAGACCTTCACACCCGGCGCGGCCTGCCGGCGCTTGTATTCGGCCCTCGCGAGCAACTGGTCGATCCGCACCACGGTGTCGCGATCGAAGCCGGCGGCGACGATCTCGGCCAGCGGCTGCTCCTTCTCCACCAGCCGTTCAAGGATGGCATCCAGCACATCGTAAGGCGGCAGCGCGTCCTGATCGGTCTGGTTCTCACGCAGCTCCGCGCTCGGCGGCCGCGTGATGATACGTTCGGGAATCACCGCGCCTGCCGGCCCCAGCGCCCCCTCCGGCTTCCAGCCGTTGCGCAAGGCGGCGAGGCGAAACACCGCGGTCTTGGTGATGTCCTTGATCGGATTGAAGCCGCCATTCATGTCGCCATAGAGCGTGGCGTAGCCGACCGACATCTCGGACTTGTTGCCGGTCGTCACCAGCATCGCCCCTCGCTTGTTCGAGAGCGCCATCAGGATGGTGCCGCGGGTGCGCGCCTGCAGGTTCTCCTCGGTGACATCGGGCGAAAGACCGGCGAACGCACCCGACAGGATCTTTTCAAAGCCTTCGACGGCCTCCGCGATCGGCAGCACCTCGTAGCCGATGCCGAGATTGGCCGCGAGCACCGCGGCGTCGTCTTGCGAGATTTGCGCCGTGTAGCGATAGGGCAGCATCACGCCGCGCACGCGATCTGCACCGAGCGCATCGACGGCCATCACGGCGCAGAGCGCGGAATCGATCCCGCCGGAGATGCCGAGCAGCACCTCGGCAAAGCCGTTCTTGCTGACATAGTCGCGCAGGCCAAGCACGCAGGCAGCGTAATCGGCCTCGTCGCCTTCGGGCAGACTGGCAACCGGTCCTGCGCAATGCCAGGTGTCCCCGTCCCTGGTCCAGGTCAGGGTCGTGATGCTTTCAGCGAAGGCAGGCAGTTGCGCCGCGACCGATAGGTCCGCGTTCAGCACGAACGAGGCGCCGTCGAACACCAACTCGTCCTGCCCGCCGACCTGGTTGAGATAGACCAGCGGCAGGCTGCTCTCGGTGACGCGGGCCACCGCGACCGAGAGCCGCAGATCGTTCTTGTCGCGGCTATAAGGCGAGCCGTTCGGGACCACGACGATCTCGGCACCGGTCTCGGCCAGGGTCTCGACGACGTTTTCGTAGTCCTCCGACTCCTCGAGCCAGATGTCTTCGCAGATCGGCACACCGATGCGCACGCCACGCACGCTGACTGGACCGGCCGCAGGTCCTCGCGCGAACAGCCTCGCCTCGTCGAACACCCCGTAATTCGGCAAGTTCGCCTTGAAGCGCAGGGCGGCAATCCGCCCGTCAGCGAGCAGTGCGCAGGCATTGTAGAGCCTGCCCTCCTCCACCCAGGGCGTGCCGATCAGCATCGCCGGACCGCCATCGGCGGTCTCCCGTGCCAGGTTCTCGATTGCTGCACGACAGGCCGCTGGGAATGCCGGCTTTGCCACCAGATCCTCCGGCGGATAGCCCGCGATGAACAGCTCCGGCAGCACCATGAGGTCGCTGCTATCAGCCGCAGCTTTCACACGCGCCGCGCGCGCCTTGGCAGCATTGCCCGCGATGTCTCCGACAGTCGGATTGAGCTGCGCCAGCGTGATCCTGAAACTGTCCGCCGGTGCGCTCATGGGATCGTCACCTCAGAGAATGCCGAACCGCTCGGCGAGCGCGAACAGCCAAAAGCTGCCGGCCATCAACAGCGCGACGCCCACCGCAGCCGAGCCGAGATCCTTGACCCGACCGATCTGCAGGTCATGGTCGGTGGTCAGGCGGTCGGCAAGCTTTTCGATCGCGGTGTTCAAGAGCTCGACCACCAGCACCAGCATGACCGTGCAGAACAGCTCGACCGAGCGCATCGGCGTCGCGCCGATCACGTAAGCGAGCGGCAGCGCCAGCAGGAGCGCGACAACCTCCTCGCGCACCGCCTGCTCGGAGCGGACCGCGAACATCAGCCCATTGCGCGAGTTGAGCGTCGCGCGCCAAAGTCGCAGCACGCTACAATCCCGCAACCGCCGGCATCGGCGCGGCCTTGCCGCCGCGCTGCTGCTTCAACAATTCGGCGATCAGGAACGCCATGTCGATCGACTGTTCGGCATTGAGGCGCGGATCGCACACCGTGTGATAGCGGTCGTTGAGATCCTCGTCGGTGATGGCCCGGGCACCGCCGATGCATTCAGTGACGTCCTTGCCGGTCATCTCCAGATGGATGCCGCCGGCATGGGTCCCCTCCGCCGCATGGATCGCGAAGAACGCCCTCACCTCGGACACGATGCGGTCGAACGGCCGCGTCTTGTAGCCTGAGGTCGAGGTGATGGTGTTGCCATGCATCGGGTCGCACGACCACACCACCTTGCGCCCCTCGCGCTTGATGGCGCGGATCAGCCCCGGCAAGTGGTCGCCGACCTTGTCGGCGCCGAAACGGTTGATCAGGGTCAGCCGCCCCGGCTCGTTGTCCGGGTTGAGCACGTCGAACAGCTTCAACAGCTCATCCGGCTTCAGCGACGGGCCGCATTTCAGCCCGATCGGGTTCTTGATGCCACGGAAATACTCGATGTGGGCGTGGTCGAGCTGGCGGGTGCGGTCGCCGATCCAGATGAAATGGCCCGAGGTCGCGTACCAGTCGCCGGTGGTGGAATCGACCCGGGTGAAGGCCTGCTCGTAGCCGAGCAGCAGCGCCTCGTGGCTGGTGTAGAAATCGGTGGCGCGCAGCTCCGGATGGCTCTCCAGATCGAGGCCGCAGGCGCGCATGAAGTTCAGCGCCTCCGAGATGCGATCCGCGAGCTCCTTGTAGCGGCGGGACTGCGGGCTATCCTCGACGAATCCCAGCATCCATTGATGCACGCTGCCGAGATTGGCGAAGCCGCCGGTGGCGAACGCGCGCAACAGATTCAAAGTCGCGGCCGACTGCCGGTAGGCGTCGAGCTGGCGCTGCGGATCGGGGGTACGCGCCTGCCGCGTGAAGGCGATGTCGTTGACGATGTCGCCGCGATAGCTCGGCAACTCGACGCCGCCCATCTTTTCGGTCGGCGAGGAGCGCGGCTTTGCGAACTGGCCGGCGATGCGCCCGACCTTCACGACCGGCACCGCGCCGGCATAGGTCAACACGACCGCCATCTGCAGCAGCACGCGGAAGAAGTCGCGGATGTTGTTGGCGCCGTGCTCGGCAAAGCTCTCGGCGCAATCGCCGCCTTGCAGCAGGAAGGCCTCGCCGGCAGCCACCCGCGCCAGCGCCTTCTTCAAATTACGGGCCTCGCCGGCGAACACCAGCGGCGGGAACGTGGCGAGCTGCGCCTCGACCTCGGCCAGGGCCTTTTTGTCAGGATAGACCGGCATTTGCTGGACCGGCTTGGAACGCCAGCTCTCCGGGGTCCACCGCTCGGACATCGCCTTCCACTCCTTCAAGCAAAAACCGCAGGTTTTCCGTCACTTGCGGAGGCCGCCTTATACACAGCCCGCCCCTGAACTGCCACTTGGATTTAGGTGATCAGGGCAAAGCATTGCAACAGAAGGCGTATTCCATTCTGCTCCCTAGCGAGAGGAGCTGGAGTTGAGCTTGCAGCCGATCTTCGTCCTCACGAGCGCACGCGATACTGCGCCTCGTGCTGCGCAAGGCCCCCGACGAACCGCTCGCTGTGCCGCCGCTGCCGGCTCATTTGAGCAGCCAAGCGAACGCGTTGCGGAGAACCGCGGCACCGTTGGTCTCGTGCCACTTGCCGTGCGCGATGACGATCCGCTCTGGATGCCACGCGATCATGGTCTCGACCGCGGCGCGCAGTTGCGCGCGGTGCCGCCACGTGAAGGTCAGACCCAGGTCGCGCGGCAACCCACCATAAGGCGGCTTCACGCCGCCGATCCAGGTCAGATAGGTCATCCATCCGCGGCCGACCTTGGCCGGCTCGAAATTCTCGATCAGGTCGGTCAGGATCAGCGTGCGCGATGCGAGATGAAAGAACTCGACCTCGGTCATGTAGCTGCCGACGACCGGCAGCGTGGCGATCTCCTCGTCCCACGGGTACCCATCGGCATGATAGAGCGGCAGGCTAGCAAAGCTGATCCGGCGCTCCGTCTGCTTGTCCGCCTGCTCGCGAATGCGCGGCGCCAGATAGACCAGCGCGTCGGGAAAGGCGGCGTGCCATTCCGGAAGCCACCAATAGTGGATGCGGTTGGGGCCGATGAGAAAGCGCACCCGGCCTTCGCGTTCGATCTGTGCGCGCAAGTCCGGCGTGAGCGGCGTCGGCGAATGCACGAACAATCCGCCTGACACCAGGCGGATCACCGTCATTCGGGTCGGAAATGGAAGTTTCAGCCCGGGAGGTCCGAACCGGATGGTCGGACCGTCCACGATCCAGATGCCGTCGGCGATCGGCTTCAAGGTGTTCAGCGGCGGATAGGTCTCCGTCGACGCGCTGTGCGCCATCCCAAGCTCTCCTGCCCCCCCTGCTGCACCGGCTCAAGCGCCGGCGCAGACGGCGGTTCCGAGGCATGGTGCCAGGCGGATGCCGTCAGGTCTCCCCGCTTGACGTTCTCATAACTCTCTGGTTATACATCAATCCATAATCAATGAGTTATTGATCAGATGTCGAACAGCCCCGACCTCCTGTTCAGGACGCTCGCCGATCCAACCCGGCGCGCCATCTTCGAGCGCCTGTGCCGCCAGGGCGAGCAGACCGTCGGGGCGTTGACCGCTTCGGCCGGTGTCTCGCAGCCCGCGGTTTCCAAGCATCTCGCGATCCTGAAGCAGGCTGGACTGGTGAACGATCGCCACGAAGGCCGCCAGACGCATTACAGCGCGCAGCTCCGCGCGTTGAGGCCGCTGATCGACTGGACCCAGCGGATGACCGGCTTCTGGGAGAGCCGGTTCGACGACCTCGAAAATCTACTCAGGAGGATGGACCAATGACCGATACCGCGACCGATACACGCACCGTTATCGTCGAACGGGATTTTCAGCATCCGCCCGAAAAGATCTGGCGCGCGCTCACCCAGCCGCATCTGATCGCGGAGTGGCTGATGAAGAACGACTTCCAGCCGGTCGCGAACCATCGCTTCACGCTGAGTGCGGACTGGGGCGCCGTCGCTTGCCAGGTGACGACCATCGAGCCGAACAGGACGCTGTCCTACACCTGGGCGGCGCTTGGCCTCGATAGCGTCGTCACCTGGACGCTCACGCCGACGCCTGCGGGCACTCGTCTGCGCATAGAGCAAACGGGCTTCCGGTCCGATCAGCGGCAGGCCTATCACGGCGCCCGCCATGGCTGGCCGAAGTTCTTCGACAATCTGGAGCAAGTGCTGGCGCGGGAGGACTGAGTGGCCACAAACGATCGCCCACTGACTGCAATCGGTTACGAGGAGAAGCTCGAGTTCAGCTGGAGCCGTTGGATGAGGCAGGGCCACCGCTGGATCTCGATCGCCTTCGTCGTTGCCGTCATCATCAACATCATTGCTCAGATGCAGGGGCAGGCAGCAGTGTGGATCGGCCTCCTGGCATTGATCCCGCTGGTCCTGCTGCTGCTGACCGGCCTTTACCTCTTTGCCTCGCCATACACGACAGCGCGGCGCGCGGGACGCATCGGCTGATGGGAGCACGAGCGATGACGGGCACACCATCCAAGGCCGCCAAGAAAGCCGCAAAGGCAACCACCGACGACTCCCCTGCCCGGATGATCGACGCGCGCATCGCAGAGCTCGACGACTGGCGCGGCGAGAGGCTGGCGCGGATCCGAGCCCTGATCAAAGAAGCCGATCCAGATGTCGTCGAGGAATGGAAGTGGCGCGGCGTTCCCGTATGGTCGCATGGCGGGATCATCTGCACCGGCGAGACCTACAAGTCGGTGGTGAAGCTGACCTTCGCCAAGGGCGCCGCGCTGGACGATCCGTCAGGCCTGTTCAATGCAAGCCTCGACGGCAACGTCAGGCGTGCGATCGATGTTCGTGAAGGCGACAAGATCGATGAAAAAGCGTTCAAAGCCCTCATCCGCGCCGCGGTGAAGCTGAACACGTCGAAGACCAAGCGCTGAGCCTACGCGACAGTCCGGCAGACTGCAGCCTCAACACGATGCATCCAATGTCCCTCGACCTCATTGAAGTGAGAGCTAAAATTCGGTTGCTGCCAAGTGCGGAGAGCGGCCGGACCCAACCTGTACGCGGCAGCTACCGCCCGAACCACAATTTCTCCGGCGCGGACAATCGCGATATGACCGTCGGAGTCATCGACCTGCCCGAAGGTATGGACCTGCATCCAGGCGAAAGCATCGACCTGCTCGTCAAGTTTCTGAACTGGCCGGGTCTCGACAGTCAGATCTATCCCGGGCGTGAGTGGCGCATCCAGGAAGGCTCAAAGCTGGTAGGTATCGGGACGATCATTGAGATAATGGGTACCGACCCGCGAAGTCGGTAGTTCTCGCTTGGCCCGATGCAGAGGCGAGCCCTACTCCGCCGCCTGCCTCACATGCCGCTCGGTCACTGTGCGCATCGTCACCAGCTCTTCGGCGGCGGTCGGATGCAGCGCGATGGTGGCGTCGAAATCGGCCTTGGTCGCCTTCATCTTCACCGCGATCGCGATCGCCTGGGTGAGCTCGGCGGCCATGTCGCCGACGATGTGGCAGCCGAGCACGCGATCGGTCGCCCCGTCGACGACGAGCTTCATCAGCACGCGGGTGTCGCGGCCGGAGAGTGTCGCCTTGATCGGCCGGAAATTGGTCTTGTAGATGTCGACGCGGTCGTAGAGCTCGCGCGCCTGGGTTTCGGTCAGGCCGACGGTGCCGACCTCGGGCTGGCAGAACACCGCGGTCGGAATGTTGTCGTGGTCGACCCGCACCGTCTTGTTGCCGAAGACGGTGTCGGCAAAAGCGTGGCCTTCGCGGATCGCGACCGGCGTCAGGTTGAAGCGATGGGTGACGTCGCCGATCGCATAGATGCTCGGCACCGAGCTCTTCGAGAAATGATCCACCGCGATGCCGCCGTTCACCGGATTGATGGCGACCCCGGCCTTCTCCAGGCCGAGATTGGCGACGTTCGGATGGCGGCCGATCGCGAACATCACCTTGTCGGAGGCGATGCTCGATCCGCTCGACAGATGGGTGGTGTAATCAGCGCCGTGCTTCTCGACCTTGGTGACCGTGCAGCCGGTCAGGATGGTGATGCCTTCCTTCTCCATCTCGGCGCGGACATGCTTGCGGACGTCCTCATCGAAACCGCGCAGGATGTTGTCGCCGCGATAGACGACGGTCACGTCGGAGCCGAAATTGGCGAAGATGCAGGCGAATTCCAGCGCGATATAGCCGCCGCCCTGAATGACGATCCGGCGCGGCAGCTCGTCGAAATGGAACGCCTCGTTGGAGGAGACGACGTGCTCGATGCCGGGGATCTCCGCGCCGTGATTGGGCGCGCCGCCGGTCGCGATCAGGATATATTTGGCGCGGACCTTCTCACCGGTCGTCAGGCGGACCGTGTGAGCGTCTTCCAGCACCGCGCGGGTCTTGACGATGCGGGCGCCCGACTTCTCGACATTGGCGGTGTAGGCCGCCTCGAGCCGCGCGATCTCCTTGTCCTTGTTGGCGATCAGCGTCTTCCAGTCGAAGGTCGCTTCCGGAATGGTCCAGCCGAAGCCGGCCGCATCCGCAATCTCCTGGCGGACATGGGAGCCGATCACGAACAGCTTCTTCGGCACGCAGCCGCGGATCACGCAGGTGCCGCCCATTCGGTATTCTTCGGCGACCATCACCCGCGCGCCATAGCCGGCGGCGATGCGGGCGGCGCGTACGCCACCCGACCCGCCGCCGATCACGAACAGGTCGACGTCAAATTCAGCCATCTCGCCCTCGACCTGTTCGCGCAGCGATCAGATCTGCTTGCCGCGCTTCTTCATCTCGGCGCGGAATTGCGCGGTGACCGTATCCTCGAAAGTGGCCGCCCACTGGTTCATCGCCATCATGCTCAATTGGATAGCCTTGGGCTCGTTCGCAAGCAGCTTCTGGCCGAGCGGCGATTTGTAGAAGGTGACGAGATCCTTCATCTCCTGGTCGGAGAACTCGTTGCAGTAGATCTGCGCCATCTGCTCGCCGATCTCCTTCTCCTTGCCGGCGAAGGCCTGCGCCACCACCACGGCAACTTCGTCCAGGTCCTTCTGATAGTTCAGGTTGGACTGGATCAGGGTCTGCTTGGCGCGCTGCACGATGCCGGGAACCGCGTTGGCGTACATGGCGGACGCATTCTTCATCGCCAGAATCTCGCGCGCCGACGCCATGCAGGCGGGCGAAGCCGGCTTGAGCGCCGGCGGTTGCCCCTGCTGCTGCGCGGCGGCTGGGCCCGTCAAGGCCATGGCCAGAACAAAGCCGGCCGCCGGCAAGATTCCGAAAACGCTCTTCATTCCTCGTCTCCTGTGAGATTGCGGCCCCAGTGCAGGTTCAACTTGCACTAGGGCCGCTCGATAACGCGAATTCCTTGCGCGCCAGCCAGGATCGCCGTGCTGGCCAGACCGATGAACAGCCCGTGCTCGACCACACCCGGTATTGCGCTCAAAAAGCCCGCCAGACGCGGCGCATCCTGGATTTCGCCCAGGCGGACATCGACAATCCAGTGGCCGCCATCGGTGACGAAAACGTGGCCATCGCTGGCCTTGCGCAGCACCATCTGGCCCGACACGCCACTCCTTACGAAGGCATCGGCCATCGCGCGCTGCGTGGCCGCCAGCCCGAAGGGAATCACCTCGACGGGAAGCGGGTATAGGCCGAGACAATCGACCCACTTGCTCTCGTCGGCGATCACGATCATGCGATCCGACGCAGATGCGACGATCTTCTCGCGCAATAGCGCCCCGCCCCCGCCCTTGATCAGGTCGAGCGACGGATTGATCTCATCGGCGCCATCGACGGTGAGGTCGAGCCGGTCGATCTCGTCCAGCGTGGTCAGCGGCACGCCCGCAGCCGCGGCCTGCGCGCGCGTGGTCTCGGAGGTCGGTACGCCGACGACCTTCAGCCCGGCGCGCACCTTCTCGCCCAACAATTCGACGAAATGCTTGGCAGTCGAGCCGGTGCCGAGCCCGAGCTTCATGCCGTCGCGCACATGATCCAGCGCGCGCGCCGCCGCCTGTCGTTTCAAGCCGTCGATATCCACCCGCGAGATCCCACCCTTCGCCAAAATCGGGCGCATATCTAGCGATCTTTTGCCGCGGGCGATAGCGCTTGACCGACCCGAAGCCGGACAAAAATCCGCCGCCCGCCCCTTGCGCACGGACGGTCCGACCGGTAGCGGATCGGCCATGGCACATGCTCGCACCATCGTCTTCGATCTCGACGGCACGCTCGTCGATACCGCACCGGACCTGATCAGCGCGCTCAATTACGTGCTGGAGCGCGAAGGCCTGCCGGCGCTGCCCTTGGCCTCGGCGCGCAACATGATCGGCGCCGGCGCACGCAAGCTGCTCGAGCGCGGGTTGGAGGCCGAGGGCCGGATCGTCGGGCCTGAGGAGATGAACCGCCTCACCGCCGACTTCATCGACTATTATGGCGAGAATATCGCGGTGGCCTCCCGCCCTTTCGAGGGGCTGGAAATGGCGCTCGACGCGCTCGCCGAACGCGGTTGCCAATTCGCGGTGTGCACCAACAAGCTGGAATGGCTCTCCAAGCGGCTGCTTGACCAGCTCGGACTGTCGTCCCGGTTCGCGGCGATCTGCGGTGCCGACACCTTTGGCGTCGCCAAGCCCGATCCGGCGATCCTGCGCCAGACCATTGCGCGTGCCGGCGGCGACATCGGCGCGGCGGTCATGGTGGGGGATGCGGGAACCGATGTCGGCGCCGCGCGGCGCGCTGGCGTGCCCGTCATCGGCTGCACCTTCGGCTATACCGACGTACCGATCGCCGAGCTCAATCCGGACCAGCTGATCGATCACATGAGGGACCTGCCGGCCGCGGTGGAGGCGCTACGACCGGTTCAGAATGGCACCTAATCAGCTGAATATACTCTATAAACCGCCAAAGATTCCACCTTTAACCATCTGTTCATAATGGGATTGAGGCTGTTGCGCCACAGTGCGGACACTCCTATGGTCGCGCCGGGGATTGCGGCGGTTGGCCGCAGGTAGACCGGGCGGACAGATGATGCGGCGGGCGATCGCGATTGCATGTGCGGGATTCAGCCTTGCCGGCTGCTCCTCGTTTTCCATGGATATGTTGAAATCGGCGCCGCCCGAAGTCCCGGTGCAGCTCGAATCGACCCCGCCCGGCGCCGAGGCCAAGACGTCGCTCGGACCGAGCTGCAAGACGCCCTGCTCGGTGCAGGTCGCGGCGCCGGATTCCGGCTTCTCCGTCACCTTCAACCTCGACAAATTCCAGCCCGAGACCGTGCAGGTCCAGGTGATCCGCAACAGCGGCGCCTTCAACACCTCGCCTCCGGTGGTCCTGGATCCCAACCCGGTCACTGCGGAGCTGCAGCCGGCAGCGCCTGCCCCGAAGGCGAAGCGGATGCGGCCGAAGCGGATAAAGAAGCCGGCAGCGGCTGCCCCGGCCAATGCCGCTGCGCCTGCTGCAGCGCAACGCTGATCCGGCCGCGGCCGGTCCTCCGAACAACGGCTTGCGTCACCGATTGTGACACGGCGCGATCGTGACTAGATTGGGTGACGATCTCGTTTTGCCGTCGCTCGCACGGCTGCCCCGTGGCAATGTTGCCACCGCAAGGCCCCCCATGACCGTTGCTTCGCTGACCGATACCAACGCGCTGACGCGCCCCATGACCGACCCGTTCGGGCGGACCATCAGCTATTTGCGCGTGTCCGTCACCGATCGCTGCGACCTGCGCTGCTTCT
Source organism: Bradyrhizobium sp. SZCCHNS1022 (assembly GCF_032484835.1). NCBI lineage: Bacteria > Pseudomonadati > Pseudomonadota > Alphaproteobacteria > Hyphomicrobiales > Nitrobacteraceae > Bradyrhizobium > Bradyrhizobium sp. SZCCHNS1022. The sequence continues at coordinate 298,155 of NZ_JAUETT010000005.1, forward strand.
ATTGCATGTCGGAAGACATGACATTCCTGCCCAAGGCCGATCTTCTGACATTGGAGGAGCTCGACCGGCTGTGCTCGGCCTTCATCCACAAGGGTGTGCGCAAGCTGCGGCTCACCGGCGGCGAGCCCTTGGTGCGGCGCAACGTGATGGGGCTGGTGCGTTCGCTGTCGCGGCATCTGAAGAGCGGCGCGCTCGATGAGCTGACGATGACCACCAATGCGACCCAGCTCGCCAAATATGCCGCCGAGCTCGCCGATTGCGGCGTGCGTCGCATCAACGTCTCGCTCGATACGCTGGACCCGCAGAAATTCCGCACCATCACCCGCTGGGGCGATCTCGACCGCGTGCTCGCCGGCATCGAGGCCGCGCGTGCCGCAGGGCTTCGGGTGAAGATCAACGCGGTCGCGCTGAAGAACATGAACGAGGACGAGATCCCGGCGCTGATCGAATGGGCCCATGGCAAGGGCATGGCGCTGACGCTGATCGAGGTGATGCCGATGGGCGAGATCGGTGCCGGCCGCATCGATCAATATCTGCCGCTCTCGCTGGTGCGCTCACGGCTTGCCCAGCAGTTCACCCTGACCGATCTCGACACCACCACCGGCGGACCCGCGCGCTATGCAGAGGTCGCCGAGACCGGCGGAGTGCTCGGCTTCATCACCCCGATGACGCATAATTTCTGCGAGGCCTGCAACCGCGTCCGCATCACCTGCACCGGCACGCTGCACACCTGCCTCGGCCATGAGGACGCCTCCGACCTGCGCAAGCCATTGCGGGCCTCCGCAAGCGACGAACTCCTGAGCGAAGCGATCGACGTTGCGATCGGGCTGAAGCCCAAGGGTCACGACTTCATCATCGACCGCCGCCACAACCGCCCCAGCGTCAGCCGCCACATGAGCGTGACGGGCGGCTAGCCCGTATGATCAAAAGCGGCCCCGCTCTCTCCGTCGTCATTCCGCGGCGCCGCATAAGCGGCGAGCCCGGCGACTGTCTTAGCTGTCAAGCGATTGCTGGGTATATCGGGTGTTGTTTTTGACCATGGTGTTTGCGGTGACCAACAGCTTTCGGGCGATGGCAATGAGGGCGAGCTTGGCGGGCTTGCCCTGTTCTCGCAGGGCTTGGTAGGCGGCTTTCATTCGGGGATTGTGACGGCTGGCGACGAGGGCGGCCATGTAGAGCGCCGTGCGCACGCAAGGGCGGCCGCCCGAGATGGCGGCACGGGGCGGCGCATTGCCGGACTGGCTGACATGCGGCGCGAGGCCGGCCAGGCTGGCGACAGCCTTGCGATCGACGCGGCCAATCTCAGGCAGTTCGGTGATCAGCACAGTGGCCACGCGCTCGCCGATCCCGGGGATCGAGGTGAGGATCTCGAAGCTGCAGGCAAGCTGCGGATCGGCGGCGATCCGGCGGTCGAGTTCGGTCTCGATCTGGCGGCACTGGGTCGTCAGAACAGAGATGGTGGCACGGTGATTGTCCAATAGGAGTGGCTCGGCGGTTTGTTTCAGCCGTGTCTTCTCCATGGCGATCATTTCCGTGAGCTGGCGACGACGTGTGGTGAGGGCCTTGAGCGTCAGCTGCTCGGCGGATGGCAATGGGCGAATGGCGTCGGTCATGGCGAGAGCGAAGCGCGCAATCAGCCGCGCGTCCAGCCTGTCGGTCTTGGCACGGCGCCCTTCAAACTCACGGAATGCCTTGATGCGGCGCGGATTGACGAGACCGACCTCGAACCCGGCCGCGCCGAGAGCGCTGACGAGTTGCCGGGCATAGGGGCCGATCGCCTCCAGCACGACACGGCCGACGCCGGCCTGGGTCAACCGCTCGACCACGGCGGCAACGCCTTCGGCAGCGTTGGCAACCCGGAAAGTCTTGCCCGAGGGAGCAAGGCCGACATCAAGAAAGCGCTGACCGACATCGATGCCGGCCGCGAGCGCAAGAGACTGAGCTGTCATGGGGATCAGACCTGTATGCGAGCTACCGGAAATCGGCGCTCATGCGACTGTTCGATCAGACAAGGCAAGCGGAGACGCCCAAGCCGGGTTACGGTCGCCGAGGCAACCGGGAATCCAACGAGCTGTCTCTACCCGCCGCCACTATGACAGTGACACCCGGTCAGATACAGGAATCCATTCTTCGTGATCATCGGAATTCAGTAGTCGGATGGGGTGAGCGCGGAGATACCCATCAGCTCGACCATCGATGTGTGATTGGCTTCGCGACGCTCAACCCGTCCAACGAATTCCAACTAATTTATGCGCTCGCACAGCCACGCCTCGGTGCGATAGGGAAAGCTGATCTCTTCCTCGCGCAGCGCCGGGAAGAGATCGCGCAGCCCCCGCAGCCGCGCCTCGACCGCGCGCTTCTCGTCGTCCGGCAGCGCCGCGATGAAGCTCACCGACATGGTGCGATCGATCACGACCTGATCGAACGTGCCGACATGGCTGTTGGCGAACACGCTGCACCGAAGCGGGCTGAAGAGATCCTGCTGGTCGAACGGCTCGCGCCAGCGGCCGGTGTAGTGGCGCGGGGCATCGCCCTCATACGGCGTGATGATGGCGGTGATGGCTGCGACCCAATCGACGGACTCCTCGCGCACGTTCCAGACCAGGCCAAGCCTCCCGCCCGGACGCAGCACGCGGTGGATCTCCTGCAAGGCGCGGCCGTTCGCGAACCAATGAAAGGCCTGGGCGCAGGCCACGGCATCGAGCGACTGGTCGTCGAGCGGCATGCTCTCCGCTGTGCCGGCCAGGGCTCGGACGTCAGGACTGGAGAGCGCCAGCCGCTCGCGCATGGCATCGACCGGCTCGACCGCGACCACGTCGGCACCGGTGCGCGCCAGCAGGCGGGTGAACTTGCCGGTGCCGGCGCCGAGATCGACCACCTGCGCGCGGGGCTTGGCCCCCAGGCTGTCGCTCAGCCAGCCGAGCAGCCCGCCCGGATACTCCGGCCGGCCGCGCTCGTAGTTCGCCGATTCCTTGGAAAATCCCTGTCGTGCCGCTTCATGAACAGCCATCGGACCTCCTGCACTGCCGCAACGTGCGCCGCGATGCGCACACGGCCGGCACACTACCGTCCGGACCAAGAACCGCAACGACGACCGGTGCGAGAGCAGGCATGCAGGCCATGGGCCGCTCGGGCGTCCGAAGATGGCTCTCACCCTACTGCGTCACACGTGCCGTCATTCCGGGGCAGCCCGTCAGGGCTGAACCCGGGATCTCGAGATTCCGGGTTCGATGCTGGCGCATCGCCCCGGAATGACCGTGAAGCGGACCATGTCTCGCGCTTGTGAACGCAGTCGTACTAATCCTGAACGGCGTACTGCTTGGACAGGTGGTCGCCGATCTGGACCAGCATGGCGACGCATTCGGGATAGCCGGGCTTGTCGATCGTCGCCTGGTCGGCACTGGCGCGGAATTCCCAGGAGCTGCCGTCACGCACGATGGAAATGCGCATGCCTTCCGGACAATCGGCGTGAACCTTCAGCTCGGCAACCGCCATGGCGATCAGTTCAGCTTCGGTTTTGCTCGGCCTGCTCATCCGCTAATCCCCCGCGTAAGACCTGAATGGATGGCGCTTCCGCCCCGCTACTTCTTCGGCTCGTCGAAGTTCAGCGGCGGTGGCAAGTCGATCTGCGGGATTTCGATCTTGACCTTGTCGAGATCCACCTTGCTCGGCGCGTCCAGCAGCCCCGTGACCGTGATCGGGAATGCGATCACCAGCGCGACCATGATCAACTGCAGGCCGATCCAGGGCATCGCGCCCCAATAGATATCCGAGCTCTTGACCTCCTTGGGCGCAACCCCGCGCAGATAGAACAGCGCGAACCCAAACGGCGGATGCAGGAACGAGGTCTGCATGTTCACGCACAGCATGACGCCGAACCAGATCAGCGCGGCCTCGGCGCCGACCACCGGCGCCAGGATCTTCTGCGCGATCGGGGCGATCATCGGCAGGATGATGAAGGCGATCTCGAAGAAGTCGAGGAAGAACGCCAGGAAGAAGATGAAGAGATTGATGAAGATCAGGAAGCCCCACACCCCGCCCGGCAGCGAAGTCAGGAGATGCTCGAGCCAAACCCCGCCATTACAGCCGAGGAACACGACCGAGAAACAGGTCGAACCGATCAGGATGAATGTCACCATGCAGGTGATGCGCATGGTGGTCTCATAGCCCTGCCGGATCAGGCTGCGCAGGTCGGGGATCTTGATCGCTTCGATGCAGACCCACGCCAAGGCCAGATAGGCCACCGCGAAGCTGATCTTGAAGACGAGATTTTCGGCGACGAAGATGCCGACCATGGTGCCGATGCCGCCGGCGATCACGCCCAGGATCAGGAGCTTGCGTCCGGTCGAGCTGAAATCCTTGTGGTGAATGACCGCGAGCACGATGGCGCCGACCGCGCCCATGGCGCCGGCTTCGGTCGGCGTTGCAAGGCCCAGCATCATGGTGCCGAGCACCACGAAGATCAGCACCGCAGACGGAATGATGCCCAGCAGGCATTTGCGCCACAGCGGCCAGCCGGTCAGCGTGCGCGCTTCCTTCGGCACCGGCGGCACGTGGTCGGGCTTGATGAGGCCGAGCACGAAGGTGTAGCCGGCGAACAGCACGATCTGGAACACCGAGGGGCCCCAGGCGCCGAGATACATGTCGCCGACCGACTTGCCGAGCTGGTCGGCCAGCACGATCAACACCAGCGAGGGCGGCACCAGCTGCGTGATGGTGCCGGAGGCCGCCAGCACGCCGGTGATGTAGCGCATGTTGTAGCCGTAGCGGATCATCACCGGCATCGAGATCAGCGCCATGGCGATGACCTGCGCCGCCACGGTGCCCGTGATCGCCCCCAGGATGAACCCGACGATGATGACGGAGTAGCCGAGCCCGCCCCGGATCGGGCCAAACAGCTGCCCCATCGAGTCCAGCATGTCCTCCGCAAGCCCGCAGCGTTCCAGGACGGAGCCCATGAAGGTGAAGAACGGGATCGCCAGCAGCAGGTCGTTCGCCAGCACGTTGCCGTAGACGCGCTCGGGAATGGCCTCGAGGAAGCTGAGGCCAAAGAAACCTTCGTGGATCGCCAGGAAGCCGAACGACAAGCCCACCGCCGCCAGGGTGAATGCGACGGGGTAGCCGATCAGCATCGCCAGCACCAAGCCGCCGAACATCAGCGGCGGCATCATCTCGACTGTGATCATTGGGTCGGCCGCTCGTATTTGGCATCGATGGTCAGCTCGCCGCGCAGTGCGGCGATACGCTTGATGACCTCGGAGACGCCCTGCAGCGCCACCATGAAGAAGCCGGCCGGCAGCACCGCCTTGATCGGCCAGCGCAGCAATCCGCCCGCATTGCCGGAATATTCACCGATTTCGTAAGCGTTGTAGAACAACGGCCAGGACAGGTAGGCGAGCAGCAGGCAGACCGGGATCAGGAAAAACAACGTACCGATAAGATCGAGCCAGAGCTGGCCGCGTTCGGAGAGCATGAGGTAGAAGATTTCGACCCGGACATGCTCATTGCGCTTGAACGTATAGGACGCGCCGAGCATCACGATGATCGCAAACATGTACCATTGCGCCTCCAGCCAGCCGTTGGAGCTGTAGCTGAAGGCGTAGCGGATCATCGCGTTCACGGCGCTGACGAGGCAAGCCCCGAGCACCAGCACGTTGCAGATGTTGCCGACCTTCTCGTTCAGCTGGTCAATCGCGGCGCTCAACGCCAGCAATGCGCGCATAGCCCCTCCCCCTCGCCACAACTCGGACGACGGGCAAGCGCGTCAACATCAAGCGCACGCCTGGTCTCGGCAATACAGTACCGTACTGCTACGGTGCCTGCCCCCGTCCGGCTCCCGCCCATCTTGACGACGCCCGAAGCGCCGTAGGCCTATTCGAGCCGCGGACAAGGAGTGGCGCTCCATCGCAAAGCGACGCGGTCAGGTCAATCGAAAAGTAGACAAACTGTCGCAACCGGGGGCGCCGTGGTGCCGGGATGTTCAATGCCACCCCTGCCACCTTCACGCATGGCGGCAGCGGAAAGACGGTGGCGCGGGCGAACGCATGCATCGCCGAGCTCCAGGCCTCTATCGCCGATCGGCAACGGCTGGCGGATCGCGACGTTCGCCATCAGCATGGGCAGGCGCAGCCGCCCCATGCCGAACCCTCCACATCCATACGGACGCCTTGCACATCGATGCACTTAAAGATTGCCTTAGATCAAACAGACGTGCAGGAGCGACTGCTATCGAAAAAGCGTGCGATCGAACGGCGACGAGATGAGATGCCCCCTGTAAAGGAAGCACAACATGCCAATCTATGCGAAATGTTATGCTTGTCTCTGCACGCAGTGCGGCTACAGCTGGGAGCAACTGGGACAGCCAGGCGGGTGTGCTAATCCAAAGTGTGCAGGGCGACAGGTTACCTATCGCGAAATCCCCTGCCCGAAAAGCGTAGAGCAGACAGCGCGTGGCGATGGGGACAAGGATGCGCCGTGGTATTCTTGTCTGTGTACGCAATGCAACCACAGTTGGGAGCAACAAGGCACGCCCGATAGATGTCTCAATCTCCGGTGCGCCGGGAGCCAGGTCATCTACCGAGAAATTCAAAAGCCCGGTCTCGCCTCCTCCACGTCTCAGCCATGAAGGCGCGCTGAAATTCCTTCGCCGAAGCCTCCATTTCTGCAGACGTTCGCGACCTGGGGCGGCGGCGTATTCTGCGCCGGCAGCTCACAAAGCTGGGCGCGTCTCATATCGGTGACATGAATGCAGTCCAACATTGTCGCCGTAAATCCGATGCCGATGCGCTAGACGTTCCCGCAATCCCTGCCCTCTCAGGCCGACGGGCTTCAGCGCCTCCGCGCCGCTGCCGCCACATGAGATCACCTTGCGGTTCCACGCCGCGCGGCGACCGACAAGATTCCGCACCACCTAACCTTCAGCCGACGATCAAGCCGTAGAAGGCGCCGGTCCAGGCAGCGAGAGCAACCAAGATCAATCCCGGGACGACGCGAAGAGCAAACGAAAGTCCGCCGCTCGTGGCGGCAAGCACGATCTTGCTGATCGTATTCGTCGAAAGCCCGGCCAGAATGGGCAGGATCGCGTCAGATCCTGTGATCTTCCCTGACGCAACAAGCGAAGCGACCGAGACCGCAGCGGAGTGTGTATCAGCGAAACCAGCAATGGCTGCGGCGATGATGATGCCATTCTCGCCGAACCGATCCTGCAGCGCGGCGCACGCGACGAGAATGATGGAAAGGGTCAATGCAAACACGAATGCCGTCCAAAGACTGAACGCGCGGCCCCCCTGCAATTCCGCGTCAGTCCTCTGTCGCAGCGCCAGCACGGTGAATGCCGCGCCGTAGACGGTGGCAGCCATACCGGCGCATATCAGAGACACTGCCAGGGATAGAAGGGTCGCCATGCTTGTGACGGCCAAAACGAGTGCCATCTGGATGATCGTTGCTATTGTTGACAATACGGCGCCCGAAGCTGCAGCGGCGATCACTTCCTTTGCCTTGGCAGCACGAGCGCCCATTGCGGCGATGGTTGCTGTGCTCGAAATGAAGCCTGAGGCGAGGCCGGCGATCGGAAGTCCAAATCTGGCGCCCATCATACGTACTACGACATAGCCCACGGCGCTGATCGCCATAATCAGTATGACGACAATCCAAATCGAGTGCGGATTTAGTGCACCGTATGGTCCCGAAGGACGGTCGGGTACGAGCGGCAGGACGACAAGCGTCGCTGCCGCGAAAATCAGGGCGTCTTGCAGTTCGGCTTCCGTGAGAATGTTGCCGACGAACTGATGAAGCCGAGATTTGGCGGCGAGGAGAACAGCGATGACGACCCCGATGCCTCCAGCCAGCGCGGGGCGTTGCATCGCAAGGCCACCTAGCAGGACGGTTGCCGTCAGTGCGATCTCGGTGGTAAGCCCAGGATCATCTCCATGCCCGCGCCAATAGGCGACTGCGATCAGGGCGATTGCGCCCGCAGTCGCAATCGCGAATAGCATCTGACCGCCGACAAGGAAGCTGATAGCACCAGCAAGCGATGTGACGGCGAACGTTCGTAATCCGGCTGGGGAACGCGACGGGCCAGCACCTTTACGGCGTTCTCGCTCGGCACCGATCAACAGGCCGATCCCGAGTGCGACGGCTAGGTTGAGGATCACGGGATCGACGAAGCTCATTCTTCCCTCCGCTTTTCCGACATATGCCGACGCCGAAAGGCAGAAGACGCGTGCGTATCACAAGAACGCCCTCTGAGGAATTGCCATCCTCTCGATCCGGATCAGACGCCGCCGGATGCCTAGCTCACTGGCTAAACGTCATACGCGATAGCCTTTCCTCGCAAGGGGTGGGACCGCGCCGCCGGCTTCGCAAAGCCCAACGCAACGTCCAAGGATGTGTGCAGGCCTCCAGGCACGGCGGGATTTCGGGGATTTCGGTGACAGTGCATTTAACTCAAGCGCCATCGCGCTCAACGATCCTCCGGCTCGGCCGGTTTCGGGCCGCGCTTGCCGGCTTTGAGCACGCGTCCGGTCAGCTTCTCGATGCGGGCGAGGAAGCGGTCGCTACCGACCGGCCGGCCGATGCTCTCGGCGGCACGCAGACGGCCGAACAGATCATCCTCGTCCTCCGGAGCGCTGCCCAGCAGCCCGGCGACATCCGGAAAAATCTCCCTCACCGCCGCGCGAGCGGTCACGCCGTCGTCCCTGCCGCGCAGATGCGCGCGCGTGCTCGACCATCGCCAATCCTGCGCGCGCTCGACCAGCCGCGCCCGCACCGGATTGAGACTGACATAGCGCAGCGCCGCCGCGAGATGCGCTTGATCCATCGCCACGGCGCCGAACCGTCCCTGCCAGAAATGCCCGCTGCGCTTGCGGCGAGCCTGGACGATCCCGGCATAGGCGCGATGCACGCGCGACAGCGCCCGGCGCAAGCCGTCGGCGTCCGACGGCACCAGGATCAGGTGCACATGGTTCGGCATCAGACACCACGCCCACACTTCCACGTCGGCCGCGAGGCAATGGGTCGCAAGCAGGTCGCGATAAAGCGCGTAGTCGTCATCGCCGAAGAAGGTCCTCGCCCGCCCATTGCCACGCTGGGTGACATGGTGCGGCAGACCGGGAACGACGACACGGGCAAGGCGGGCCATGACGCATTCTGCGCTCTCGGATCACCGATGTCAATTAAATGCACTGTCACCGTAATTACGTAATTAGATTATCTCTTGGTCAAACTGGACGATTTGACCTTCAACGCGCCGATCTACGCCAACTTCTTCGAAAGCGCAGAGACCTACGCCCTGATCGGGTCCCACAGCCGCAAGCCCAACGGCGGCGGAGCGAGGGAATTACCGTATTTCATTCGAGTGGTGCAGAGCGGCACGTGCCCGAGTAGGACCCAATCAAAGTATCCCCACACCGGAATCGGCTTGCGGTTCCCTCCTACGCGGCGTAGCTTTCCACCATAGGTCGTCCGTTCGAAAGCAATCCGTCGGGTTCAGCCAAGCGGGAGAGAGCGATGGCGGACCAGGTCCCGTGGCACCTTTCCGGTGACTATTTCGAGAATTGTAGTTGCAGCCTCGTCTGTCCGTGTCTCGTGTCGGCGGCGCCGCCGCTGACGGCGCGGCCGACCGAGGGCTATTGCGGCGTGCCATTGGTCTTCCACATCGAAAGCGGCCGCTATGGCGAAGTCGCGCTAGATGGGCTCAACGTCTTTGTCGTCCTCCATGCGCCCGGTGTCATGGCCGAGGGGAATTGGTCGCAGGCCACCTATATCGATGAGCGCGCCGACGATGCGCAGACCCAGGCGCTCACCGCGATCTTCAGCGGTGAGGCCGGCGGTCCCATGGCGGCGTTCACGCCCCTGATCAGCAAGAACCTGGGTGTGAGCAAGGCTCCGATCACATTCCAGATCAACGGCAAGACGCGGTCCGCCGAAATTCCCGGCATTCTGCACATGTCGGTCGATCCGTTGCCGACCATGCATCCGAGCGGGGAAATGTGGGTGAACATCGGCCACCCCGTCGCCCCCGACCGAATGGTGATGGCGGTCGGCGCCGCCGGCAACACGTTCAGCGATCATGGCATGCGCTGGGACAATTCCGGCAAGAACGGCCTCTACGCGCCGATCAGTTGGTCCAACCAGGCCTGACACGGCCGGCAACATCCAATCGCACATGAGTGACACCGCCCTGGAAACCGTGCTGCGGCGCGATCGCTGGATCGTCGGCGGCGCGATCGCCCTCATTGCCGCGCTGGCGTGGGCCTATGTGCTGTGGCTCGCCAATGACATGGACATGGGCGGCATGGACATGACCGGGTTCCGCATGATCCCGGCCGGGATCGGAATCATGCTGCCGGCCGATGCGCCGTGGCGCGCCATCGAATTCGCCTATGTGTTCCTGATGTGGGCGGTGATGATGGTGGGAATGATGGCGCCCTCCGCAGCGCCGATGATCCTGATGTACGCCCGTGAGGGTCGGCACGGGAAGGCGCAGGGCAAGCCGTTCGCTGCGACCGGCTGGTTTGCGGCCGGCTACCTGCTGGCCTGGAGCGGCTTTTCGCTGGCAGCAACCGTTCTCCAATGGGCCATCGAGCGGGCCGCCCTGCTGGATTCCCGCATGGTGCTCGCCAGCAGCCTGCTCGGCGGGGTTCTGCTGATTGCGGCGGGCGTCTATCAATGGACTCCGCTTAAGGACATCTGTCTGGCCCAATGCCAGTCGCCATTTCTGTTCCTGATGCGGCATGGTGGCTTTCGCAGTGATCCCAGCGGCTGCCTGCTGCTGGGACTTCGGCACGGTGGCTATTGTGTCGGCTGCTGCTGGGTCCTGATGGTGCTGTTGTTCGTCGGCGGGGTGATGAACGTGCTGTGGATCGCGCTTTTGGCCCTGCTTGTGCTGTTGGAGAAACTCACACCGGTCGGACGCTGGATCGCGCGTGCCGCCGGGATCGTATCTGTCGCTGCCGGCGCCTGGCTGCTGCTGTCCTTGGCGTGACGTTCAGCGGTCATCTGCCCCTCAGAAGAACTCTGCTGGCATCGGCGGTCACACCGCAGTTCGTCAACCGACCTGCCTGGCGCCAGCAGGCCGGGAACTACGGCCGTTTGGGCGAGTTGCAGCAGCGTGGAGAGGATCGTTGGATGAGCGACAGTTCCGCTGATCGCTTGTCCTCCATTCGGCATCGTTTGAACAGAGAGGCGACAATGAAAGCACCCCTTCTTCTTGCTGGCGCAGTGATCATCGGATGCGCCGCCCCCGCAATGGCAGATGAGTACTACGTCGTGCAAGGACCCAGCCATCACTGCACGATCACCACCACGCGCCCGGCGGACAAGGAAATCGTGACGCAGATCGGACCCATGGCCTTCACCAGCCGCGTGGAAGCCGAGGACCGCATCAAGCAGACCAAGGTCTGCGAAGACGAAGGCACCGTGGGCAGCAGCAGCACGACGGTCATCAAGGAGAAGTAGTCGACGGCGTCATTTCAATCGAGCTCCGGCGACATGAGGTCGCGCCGATTACTATCGGCGCGACCTTGTTGTTCGCAACCGACGCCACGGTTCGGCTTCGTCGGGAATGGCCGATCGGACTCAAGGGCTGCACATTGCAAGGGATACCGCACTCATTCCTGCCCGTCGGGCGACTCGCCCCGGCTGAGCAGACGCGCGAATGCGCGATCCGGCTCATTTCCTGCCAATCGAGGAGCGATTGAGGCCTAAATCGACCCGCGCCGAAAAACTCGTTTCGCGAGCCGGTTCAAAACGATCACCCTTGTCCAGTCCCCTCACGAAAAATATCCCTCTTTCGCTTTATCAGAAATTGTGATTTCATTCGCTCGTCCCGCCTCGCTGAGGGGTGTATCGCGATCGTCACGGACGCTGAGCGCGGGATGCGGTGGGTGTGTCGGGTTGCAGCGCGAGCATTCGCGCGGACGAACGACTCCGGCACGCACGGTCAAGTCGCGCGGTCCTGATACCCCGACGCTGGTATCACCTGCGCAACGCGCCTAGCGCGTTGTCGCAGCATGGTGGCCAACAAGCCCGGCGCACCAAGGAGAACGCGAAGCAGCCGTTAAAGCCATCGTGCAGGGAATGCCGGGATGTCTCGGCTGGACCTGTGGTGACTGCCGCCTGCTTTCTTTCTGCAGGCGGGCCATGGGTGCGGCCAGCTCCCGGCATTCCCTGCTCCTCTTCCTAAAGAGGAGGTCCATCATTCAGAGCTCGGACGCAATACGCGCCGCGAGAGCGCGACGTCATGTCGGAAAAGCCACGTGGAGCATGGCATGGTGCAATGCGGAGAACATCGAACGCGGCAGCGAACGCGCTGTCCCGCCGCGATCGATGGCGGTACGACTGCCTCGCTCCGGCTGTCCTCCGCGCAACGCGCGGGGCGCTCCGGGGCCCGCTTGCGGGGCCGCTCTCTCGAGAAAGGGTGCTTTCCGCCCCCTAGCCTCTCACTTTACCACTCCCAAGCAAGGCTTTGACGGGGCGTCAATTTCTCTTTTTTCCGATTGACGGGACCAGTGGCCGCTGAAATGGTGCGCCCGATTTTCACGCCTGCCGGGCCGGATAGGGCCGCTGCGCGACATCCGCAGCCAGAAGTGCAGCGCGAGAGGAAAGCGGCATGGAGGAGGACCGGCGTTGCAGTCGCTGCTGAAATTGAGCCGTGGGATCGATGCGTTCACAACCTGGGTCGGGAAGCGGCTTGCCTGGTTGATCCTGCTCGCCGTCATCGTATCCGCCGTCAACGCCATCGTCCGCAAGGTGTTCGACACCTCCTCGAATGCCTGGCTCGAGCTGCAATGGGTGCTGTTCAGCGTCGTGTTCCTGCTGTGCGCGCCCTGGACCCTGCTCGATAACGAACACATCCGCATTGACATCGTGAACAACATGATGCCGAAACGCGTCCGCGACGTCATCGACATCGTCGGCCACGTGTTCTTCCTTTTGCCGCTCACGATCGTCATGATCGTCACCAGCGTGCCGTTCTTCCTGAACTCGTACGGGATCAACGAGCAGTCCAGCAACGCCGGCGGACTGCCGCAATGGCCGGCGAAATCGCTGATCATGATCGGCTTCGCTTTCCTGCTGGTGCAGGGCATCTCCGAGCTGATCAAGCGCATCGCCGTCATGCGCGGACTGATTCCTGATCCGCATGCGTCGAAGGCGCACGGGATCGAGGCCGAGGTCGAGCACCTCGTCGAGGCGATCGAGAAGAAATGAGCGCCGGGCGGCGGGGGGATTAGATGGAAGCGTTTCTGATTGCCAACCTGGCGCCCATCATGTTCGGGTCGCTGGTCGTGGTATTGCTGCTCGGCTATCCGGCGGCATTCTCGCTCGGCGCGGTCGGCCTGTTCTACGCGCTGGTCGGCATCGGGCTCGGCGAGTTCCGGCCTGACTTCCTGCAGGCCCTGCCCGAGCGCGTCTACGGCGTGATGAACAACGACACGCTGCTGGCGATCCCGTTCTTCACCTTCATGGGCCTGGTGCTGGAGCGCTCCGGCATGGCCGAGGACCTGCTCGATACTATCGGGCAGCTGTTCGGCACGGTGCGCGGCGGCCTCGCCTATGCCGTGGTGTTCGTCGGAGCGCTGCTTGCGGCGACCACCGGCGTGGTCGCAGCCTCCGTGATCTCGATGGGCCTGATCTCGCTGCCGATCATGCTGCGCTACGGCTACGACCGGCGGCTCGCCGCCGGCATCATCGCCGCCTCCGGCACGCTGGCCCAGATTATCCCGCCCTCGCTGGTCCTGATCGTGATGGCCGACCAACTCGGCCGCTCGGTCGGCGACATGTACGAAGGCGCCTTCATCCCCGGCCTCGTGCTGTCCGGCCTCTATGCCGGCTGGGCCTTCATCTCCAGTATGATCTTCCCGAAATCGGCCCCCGGGCTGCCGAAGGAAGCGATCGGCTATCGCGAGGACAATGGCAGCCGCGGCCTGACCTCGCTCGGCCTGCTGTTCCTGGCGAGCTGCGTGTTCGGCTGGTACATGTTGCGCGGCTCGGACTATCACGGCGCCGACTTCGTCGTGCTGTCGATGTTCTCCGGCATCGTGTTCGCCTTCGTGGTCGCGGTCGTCAACTGGGTCATCGACCGTCTGACCGGCTTCCGCTTCCTGTCGAAGATGGCGCAGCAGACCACCTTCGTGATGGTGCCGCCGCTGTTCCTGATCTTCCTGGTGCTCGGCACCATCTTCATCGGCCTCGCCACTCCGACCGAAGGCGGCGCCATGGGCGCGGCCGGCGCCATCATCCTCGGGGCGATGAAGCGGCGCCTGAGCTTCGACCTGATCCGCCAGGCGGTGGAATCCACCGCCAAGCTGTCGGCCTTCGTGGTCTTCATCCTGGTCGGCGCGCGCGTGTTCTCGCTGACCTTCTACGGCGTCAACGGCCATGTCTGGGTCGAGAGCCTGCTCACCTCGCTGCCGGGCGGCCAGATCGGCTTCCTGATCTTCGTCAACCTGTTCACGTTCGTGCTGGCCTTCTTCCTCGATTTCTTCGAGCTCGCCTTCATCGTGATCCCGCTGCTCGGGCCGGCCGCCGAGCATCTCGGCATCGACCTGATCTGGTTCGGCGTGATCCTGGGCGTGAACGTGCAGACCTCGTTCATGCATCCGCCGTTCGGCTTCTCACTGTTCTACTTGCGCTCGGTGGCGCCGAAGGAGCCATACATCGATCGCGTCACCGGCAAGAGGATGGAGCCGGTGACCACCGGCCAGATCTATTGGGGCGCGGTGCCGTTCGTGGTGATCCAGCTGATCATGGTGCTGCTGGTGATCCTGTTCCCGTCGATGGTCATGCACTACAAAGGCGCGGCTTCGACCGTCGATCCGAACTCGATCAAAATCGAGATCCCCCAGATCGACGCGCCGCCCTTGGACTTCGGCCCGCCGAAGTTCTGACGGGCTGGATTCAAACATGCGATACCCCCGGCGTACCGCGCCGGGGTTCTGTTTTGACTTCGATCCGAGCGTCAGCTCTGCGAATTGCGAGCCATGAAGGCGTCGTAGTTGAGCTCGGCGACCTGGAACCAGGCATAGCCGTTACTCGCGAAGTTTGTCAGGGACTCATAGGTCTTCTTGAAATCGGCATTGCTGGCGGCCACCTCGTTGTGCAGCTCGCGCGCCGCCTTGAGGCACGCCTGCATGATCTCGGGCGAGAAGCCGTGCAGCTTGGCCCCGTTGGCCAACAGTCGCCGCAGCGCCGGCGGATTGGCCTGGTCGTACTTCGCCATCATCCAGTTGTTGGCGTAGTGACCGGCCTGCTCGAGGACATTTTGGTAGTGCTTTGGCAGCGCATTCCAACGATCGAGATTGACGAAGGCCAGCAGCATCGGCCCGCCTTCCCACCAGCCCGGATAGTAGTAATGCGGCGCGACCTTGTAGAAGCCGAGCTTCTCGTCATCATAGGGACCGACCCATTCGGCCGCGTCGATCGTCCCCTTCTCCAATGCCGGATAGATGTCGCCGCCGGCGATCTGCTGCGGCACGGCACCGAGCTTCTGCATGACGCGCCCGGCAAAGCCGCCGATGCGGAATTTCAGGCCCTTGAGGTCATTGACGCTGGTCAGCTCCTTACGAAACCAGCCGCCCATCTGGCATCCGGTATTGCCGGCAAGCAGCGATACGACATTATACTTCTTATAGAACTCGTTGAGGATCTCCCTGCCCCCGCCCAGCATATACCAGGCCTGGTTGATTCGCATGTTCGGACCGAACGGGACCGACGAGCCGAAAGTGAAGGTCGGGTCCTTGCCGAAGTAGTAGTAGGAGGCAGTGTGGCCGATCTCGACCGTACCGTTCTGTACCGCATCGAGCACCTGCAGCCCCGGCACGATTTCGCCGGCGGCAAACGGCTGGATCTGGAATTTGTTGTCGGTGGCTTCGCCGACCATTTTGACCATCATATCGGCGCCGCCATAGAGCGTGTCGAGCGATTTCGGCCAGCTCGTCGGCATGCGCCACCTGATCTCGGGCATCGATTGCGCGATCGCCGGCGCAGCGAGCGCGGCAGCACCGGCCGCGCCAAGTCCGCTGACCTTGATGAAATCCCTTCGCTTCATGCTGTCCTCCCTCTTGGACGATGATGTGTCTTCGTTTTTTCTAGCCTTCGTGCGAGGCCTTTTGCGCGTCGACCATTCCGATGACGACACGTAGAGATCAGTCTGGAACATTCACCGACAGGGTGCCATGCGAAAACTATCCCGCAACGCAAAAACCAGCCTCTGAGCACTGGTCTGTCGAGGCGGGAGGAGCAGCAAGAGGAGTTGGTCGTACCGACGGAGAGGGATTAGTTCGCCAGATGACCTGCGCTCGCCGGCGCATCGCCAGCCAGCCGAAAGCGCAGCGTGAACTGCGCTCCGCCTTGCGGCAGGTTCTCGACCGCGATCGTCGCAGCATGGTCGTCGACGACCCCGCGCACGATGGACAGTCCGAGTCCTGCCCCGTCCGTGTGACGATGGTCGCCGCGCCAGAAGCGCTGGAAGATCAGCGCCTGCTCGGACGGCCTGATGCCCGGGCCGCAATCGCGCACGCGCACCGAGCCGTCCCCGGACACCTCGATGTCCACCGTCGTTTTCGGCGCGGTGTATTTGATGGCGTTTTCCGCCAGATTGAAGATCGCCCGTTGCAGCAGATCGGCATTGCCGCGGATCATGACCGGCTCTTCGGTCCCTTTGAGCGCAATCTCCTTGCCTTGCGCAAGCGCATACGGCGCGATCGCCGCGACCACGTCGGCGCAGACCGTCCGCAATTCGGCAGTCTCGGCGGGATCGACGACCAGCGTGTCGAGCTCAGCAATCTCCAGGAGCTGGCTGACAATGCGACTCATGCCCTCGATGTCTGCGAGCAGCTCCTTGGTGCCGGTGCGATCCCCGAGCGTTTCTATTCGGGTGCGCAGCACCGCAAGTGGCGTGCGCAGTTGGTGCGCAGCATCTGCAGTAAACTGGCGTTGCACCCGAAACCCGTCCTGCAGGCGATCGAGCGCACGGTTCACGGCCGTGACCAGCGGCACGATCTCACTGGGCATCTGTTCGGTCGGCAACCTGATGTCCGTGCGCGACGGTCCGATATGGCTGGCCTTCTCGGAGGCGCGCAGCAGCGGCGCAATGGCCCGGCGGAAGATCAGGATGTCGATCGCGAGCACCGCGAGCAACGTCGGAATCGTGATCCATCCTACCCGCCGAAAGAAGTTGGCGGCGATATCGTCGGTGATGACATCGCGATGGGCGAGGTCCTCAGCGACCTGGATCGTCAGGCTTCGACCGCCGATGCTCTTGCTGACGCTCGCTCCCGAGATCGAACCGGAGGAATGCGCGCGCGGCGGCAGGATGGCGGCCCCGCTTTTTCGAGAGGAGAACAGCACCTGCCCGGTTTCGTCGAGAACATCGTAGCCGTAGCGGCCATAGGCTTCGGAATAGAGATCCTTCTGGCTTTCGGAGAGATTGAGACTGACGCTGCCGTCCGCCGCTGCGGCGAGACGATCGGCCAGCGCCTCGGCCTGGCTGTGCATCACGCTTCGCTGCAACTGGTCGATCTCGGAAGTCAGCAGCCAGAACAGGATCAAGGGCAGCACGATGGCGGCCACCGTGATCACCAGGATGTGCAGCAGCACGATACGCGAGATCAGCGATTTGAAGCGCACCCTATTTCTCCTCGGACATCAGATAGCCGACGCCCCTGATGGTATGGATCACGATCTTCGCGCCATACTCCCCCAGTTGCTTGCGCAAACGCGAGACATAGACCTCGACGGCGTTCGATCCGACCTCCCCGGACAGTCCGAACAGATGGTCCTCGACGTTCTTCTTCGGCACCACCCGCCCCTGCCGCCGCAGCAGGATTTCCAGCACCGATGTCTCCCGCGCCGACAGGGTGCGAGGCACACCGTCGACGAAGATCTGCCGGCTCTCGGTGTCGTAGACGAGATTGCCGAGAGCGAGCGAACGGCCGAGCAACTGGCCCGGACGACGGAGAATTGCTTCCAACCGCGCGACCAATTCCTCCAACGCGAATGGCTTCGCCAAATAATCGTCGGCGCCGCGGCGCAGTCCTGCGACTCGATCCTGCACACCGCCGCGTGCCGTCAGCACGATCACCGGCAACGGATCGGCCCGTCGCCTCAGTTCGGCCAGGACCGCCAGGCCGTCATCATCGGGCAGACCGAGATCGAGAATCATCGCAGCGTAGTTCACGTCTCGGAGCGCGTCTCGCGCCTCGGCAGCCGAGTTGACCCTGTCGACGTCATAGCCCGCGGCAACGAGCCCTTTCGCTACAAGCTCAGAGAGCTCGACATTATCTTCGACGATCAGAAGACGCATCACGATACTCCCGCGCATCAATCAGCGCCACCACACGCCCATCCAGGCGCAGCACGAGTCCTGCCGCAGCACAAGCCCGACGCCAAGCGCAAATTCTTCGAAAGGCCGTTATTTGAGCACCGCGCCAGGCAAGCGTTCGCTCGTCACGGCTCTTGTAAGGTTGGCGTCAGCTTGCCTTGATAACAGGAACCGTAGTTGTCGGCAGGACAGCGTTGCCGCCCGAGCGCGCGCAGACCTTGCATCCAACAGTTCGTCCAACGGCCGGGGGGCCGCCAACAGCATGACTCCAGTCCGTATCAGATATACGGGTTACGCAGCAGCAGCGGTCCTTGCGCTCGCGCTGACCGGATGGTTCGTGCTGCACTCCGAAGGCCGGTCGGCCGACGCGCCGGCCGTCATGACGGCCCAGCCGGATGTCAACGTCGTAGATCAGTCGGTCGAGATCACCGAGCATCAAGCCGGATCGTTCAAGGTCCTACCAGCCGAGACCAGATCATTTCGCATCACCAAGAACGCCGTCGGTTCGATCGATTTCAACCAGAACATGCTAGTGCAGGTTTTCACGCCCAACCCTGGCAAGATCGTCGATACGTTCTTCAACATCGGCGACGAGGTGAAAAAGGGAGAGACCCTGTTCACCATCGACAGCCCGGATCTGCTGCAGACCGAATCCACCCTGCTGGCCAGCGCCGGCGTGCTGGCGCTGCAGACGCGGACGCTCGCGCGCGTGAAGCAGCTGCTGCAGACCGGCGGCGGAGCGCAGAAGGACGTTGATCAGGCGACGTCCGACCAGCAGACGGCGGAAGGCAACTATAAGGCCGCGCGCAACGCGGTGCGCATCTTCGGGAAAACGGACACCGAGATCGACCGTATCCTAGCGGATCGCAAGGTCGATTCCATCCTGATCGTACCGAGCCCAATCAACGGACGGATCGTGGCCCGTACCGCCGCCCCCGGCTTCTATGCACAGCCCGGCACCGCACCCGCGCCTTACACGCTCGCCGATCTCTCCACCATGTGGATGATCGCCAACGTGATCGAGATCGACGCACCCGCATACCGGCTCGGTCAGCCCGTCGAAGTAACGGTGCCGGCCTACCCGACCGAGATCTTTCGCGGCCACGTGACGACGCTTGGCCTCAACATCGATCCGACCACGCACCGCCAGCTTGTCCGCTCAATAATCGAGGACCCCGAGCACAAGCTGCGCGCAGGCATGCTCGCGAGCTTCACGATCGAGACCGAACAGCCAAGCCAGTCCGTCGCAGTCCCATCCGAGGCAGTGGTGCGCGAAGGCGACGGCACCATGACGGTTTGGGTCTCCGCCGATCATCGGCGTTTCGTGCGCCGAACCGTCAAGACCGGGCTCGAGCAAGACGGATGGCGCCAGATTGTGGAAGGCCTGGCTGCGGGCGAAGAGGTCGCGTCGACCGGCGCGATCTTTCTCAGCAACAAACTGGCCATGGCCGCGGCCGGGGCGTCCTGACGCGACGCCCCTCACATCCAACGAACAGTAGCCGGTCGTGGTCAAAAGCATCATCCAGTTCGGTCTGACGCGCAGCGCCATCGTCGTGCTGGGCCTGCTGGTATTTTGTGCCGCCGGCGTCGCCGCCTTCGTCAAGCTGAATATCGAAGCCTATCCCAATCCGGCTCCGGTAATCCTGGAGATCACGGCGCAGGCGCCCGGCCTTTCGGCCGAAGAAATGGAGAAGTATTACACCATCCCCATGGAAGTCGGGCTTTATCCGACGCCCGGCGTCGCCAATATCCGCTCGACCTCGTTCTATGGGCTGTCCTTCGTCCGCGTCACCTTCAAATATGGTGTCGATTACTATTTCGCGCTGACGCAGACCGCCAACAGCATCCAGCAGAATATTCAGCTGCCGGGCAATCTGGTTCCGACCATCCAGCAGTCGAGCCTGGTCGGCGAAATCTACCGCTATCAGCTGATCGGACCGCCCAATTTCGGGCTGACCAACCTGCGGACCCTGCAGGATTACGTTGTCGCCAGGCGCCTGATGACCATTCCAGGCGTGGTCCAGATCAACTCCTGGGGCGGCACCACCAAGCAGTTCAATGTCGATGCGGATCTCCAGAAGCTCGAAGCCTATAACATCACCGTGCCGCAGCTCATCTCGGCGCTCGGCAATGCCAACGTCAATGTCGGCGGGCGCGAAATCGCGATCGGCCAGCAGTCGGTGAACATCCGCGGGATCGGCCTGATCGATTCCGGCGGCGCCGACGACGTCACCAAGGGCTATCACGTCCAGGACATCGAGAACATCGTGCTGACCCAATCGGGCGGGCTGCCGATCCAGATCAAGGACGTCGCCACGGTCTCGGTCGGCTATGTGCCGCGGCTCGGCATCGCCGGCAAGGACAAGGACGACGACATCGCCGCAGCGATCGTGGTGATGGGCCGCACGCAGCACACCAACGACATCATCCCGAAAGTACAAGCCGAAGTCGAGAAACTCAACAGTGACGGCACGCTACCGCCGGGCGTCAGGGTCGTGCCCTATTACGATCGCAGCTCGCTCGTAGGCGTCACCACGCACACGGTACTGCACAACCTGGTGTTCGGCTGCATCCTGGTGTTCGCCATCCAATGGATCTTCCTGGGCGATCTCAGGAGCGCTTTGATCGTCTCCGCGAACATTCCCTTTGCACTGTTCTTCGCCATCATCATCCTGGTGTTGCGCAACGAGGACGCCAATCTGCTGTCGCTCGGTGCGGTCGATTTCGGCATCATCGTCGATTCCGCCGTCATCATGATGGAAAACATCTTTCGGAATCTGCAGTCGAGCCCGCAAGCACGCCAGATCACACTCCAGCGGCTCTCGGAAGGCTATTGGGGCCCCGATCCGACGCTGGCGACCCACGGCCATCCGGCTGCGAGCCACTGGAGCGAACGGCTGCGCATGATCTTCGTCAGCGCGCTGCAGGTCGACAAGGCGGTCTTCTTCACGGCCGCCATCACCGTCACGGCTTTCGTGCCGCTGTTCACGATGCAAGGCGTCGAGGGTCAGATCTTCGGGCCGATGGCGCGTACTTACGGCTATGCGCTGGCAGGCGCACTGCTCGCAACCTTCACGGTCACACCCGTGCTTGCCTCACTGCTGCTGCCCGGGCGCATCGAGGAAGTCGAGACGATGATCGTGCGGGGGCTGCGCGGGCTCTACAGCCCGGTACTCAACTGGTCGCTCGCCCATGTCAGGTTCGCGGTAGCGGGCGGACTGATCTTCCTCGGCCTGAGCGGGCTCGCGGCGAGTCGCCTCGGCAGCGAGTTCCTACCGGCGTTAGAGGAAGGTAATTTCTGGATTCGCGCCTCGATGCCGCCGACGATCTCGCTCGATGCCGGCACTAAGGCGACCCGCAAGATGCGGGAGATCCTTCTCCGGCACCCGGAGATCATCACCGTGGTGTCGCAGCATGGCCGCCCCGACAACGGCAGCGACGCCTCGCCTTTCTCCAACGTCGAGCTGTTCGCGCCGATCAAGCCGTTCGACCAATGGCCACCTGGACTGACGAAAGAGAAGCTCACCGAGGAGCTGCAGCGGGAATTCGAGGCCGAGCTGCCCGGCATCAGCTTCAACTTCTCCCAATATATTCAGGACAATGTCGAGGAGGCGCTCTCGGGCGTCAAGGGGGCCAACTCGGTCAAGATCGTCGGCCCCAATCTGCAGGTGCTGGAAGAGACTGCGGCAAAGGTGATGGAAGAGATGGCCAAGGTCCGCGGCGTCGCCGATCTCGGCATCTTCCACCTCGTCGGCCAACCGAACCTCAACATCAAGGTCAATCGCGAAAAGGCTGCGCGTTACGGGCTGAACACCGGTGATGTCACCACCGTGGTACAGGCGGCACTCGGCGGTACCAATGCGACGACGGTGCTGGAGGGGGACCGCAGCTTCGCCGTCGCAGTCCGACTCGATGCGAAATTCCGCAAGAGCATCGATGCGGTCAAGGACATCAAGGTCGCTTATGCGACGCCATCCGGCACCAACGCCTACATCCCGCTTTCCGAACTCGCCGATATCTCGCTCGATACCGGCGCGCTCTTCATCTATCGCGAGCTCAGCCAACGCTACATCCCGATCAAGTTCAGCGTCAGAGGGCGCGATCTCGGCAGTACCGTCAAGGAAGCTCAAGAACGGGTGACGCAGGCCGTGCAGCTTCCGAGCGGCTACCGCATCGTCTGGTCAGGCGAGTTCGACAATCTGGAGGCGGCAAAAGCTCGCCTCATCATCGTAGTGCCGATTACCCTGCTGCTGATCTTCGTGCTGCTCTACGGCCTGTTCAATTCGCTGCGTGACAGCCTGCTGGCGCTCGCCGGCATTCCGTTCGCGATCGGCGGCGGCCTGATCGCGCTCTATTTCGCCGACCTTGATTTCTCCATTTCGGCGGCGATCGGCTTCATCTCGTTGTTCGGCGTCGCCGTCATGGACGGTATCCTCAACATCACCTATTTCCGAGAACTGCGGGCCACCGGCCTCAGCGTGGCGGAGGCCGTATTTCGCGGCTCTGAGCAACGGATGCGGCCGATGCTGATGACAGCACTGTCGGCCGGTGTCGGCCTGTTTCCGGCGGCGCTCTCACACGGGATCGGCAGTCAGGTGCAGAGACCGCTCGCCACCGTCGTTGTCGGCGGCATGTTCATCGGCCCCGCCCTGTTGTTGATCGTTGCGCCGGCGTTGCGGCGCATCTTCCTGGCGCATGACCATACGGTCGCAAATGTCGATGACGTGACCACCACGCCCCCGGCACCCGCGGAATAGGGAGTCCGGACCAATGCGCGCCATTGTCGTTCCGCTTCGGTTTGGCCTCGCACGCAGGACCCGCAAGGCGCGGCTGCATCTGGCAGCCACCGCGGCGGCTGGACTGATGCTCGCAAGTTGTGCTGTCGGCCCTGATTTCACTCCGCCTCCCGCTCCCGATGTAACCGGATATACGCCGGAGCCGCTGACCTCGCCGCGTACGGATCGCGAAGGACCGCGCGTCCCAGGGCAACGATTCATTCCCCGTGCCCAGATTCCGGTGCGGTGGTGGGCGGCGTTTCGCTCCCAACCGCTCAATGCGCTCATCCGGCAATCGATCGAGCACAATCCGACGCTTGCATCGGCCGATGCCGCGATCCGTATCGCGAACGAGAATGCGCTGGCCCAGCGCGGCCTGTTCTATCCACAGGTCGGCGCAAACTATAATGTGGCGGACCAGCAGTCGTCCAACATGGCCACCCAGCAGGGCCCGGGCGATCCGCCGCAGTCGCGCTATACCCTGCATACCGCACAGCTGACGATCAGCTTCGTGCCCGACATATGGGGACAGAATCTGCGCTCGGTCGAAAGTCTCGATGCGCTCACCGATCAGGCGCAATTCCAGCTCGAGGCGGCCTATCTGACGCTCACCGCCAATGTGGTGACTGCGGCGATCCAGGAAGCCTCGTTACGCGGACAGATTGCGGCCACAGAGCACATCATCAAGATCGAACGCGACATCCTCGGTATCCTGCAGAGCCAGTTCAAGGCAGGTCAGGCCGCGCAGGTGGACGTCCTGACCCAGGAGACGGCACTGGCGCAGGTCGAACAGACCTTGCCGCCGCTGCAGAAGCAGCTCGCAATCCAGCGCGATCTCTTGACCGCTCTGGCCGGACAATTCTCCGCGAATGAGATTCTCGAGAAGTTCGATCTCGAACACTTGTCGTTGCCGCGAAATCTGCCGGTGAGCCTGCCCGCAGCGCTCGTCGCGCAACGGCCGGACATCAAGGCCGCCGAGGCCAACCTGCATTCCACGAGCGCGCTGGTCGGGGTCGCCATCGCGGCCAGGCTTCCCAACATCACGTTATCGGGCAATCCCGGCAGCAGCGCATTCAAGGCGGCCGAGTTGCTCACGCCAGGCACGCTGTTCTACACGGTCGCGGGTAGCGCCACCTCCACCGTGTTCGACGGCTTCACGCTCTACCACCGCCAGAAATCGAGCGAAGCAGCGCTCGATCAGGCCGGCGCACTGTACCGCCAGGCCGTGATCACCGCACTGCAGAACGTCGCTGACGGCCTGCGCAGCCTTCAGGCAGACGCTCGCGCGGTTCAGGCCGCGATCAAGGCCGAGAATAGCGCCAAGGCGACGCTCGACATCATCCAGAAGCAGCTCGCGCTGGGACAGATCACTCAGGTGACCGTGCTGAATGCGCAGCAGGCCTATCTGAACACTGCGATCGCCCGCGTCCAGGCTGAGGCGACGCGACTATCCGATACTGCGGCGCTGTTCATGGCGCTCGGCGGCAGCTGGCCAGCCGCGTGCACCACACCGGTCTGGCGTGACTGCGTATTGACCGAAGCGATGGCGGGGTCGGTGCGGGCCGTGGACGCCAGTATCAGATGATGACGGCACACTGCCGGGCCAAGGGCACCGCCCCGGTGCCGATAGGCGCGCATCTGCGCATGTCGGCGGGTCTCAAGGGAAGCGGCCCCCAAAGGTCGCCTACAGATATTTCGCGATCAGCTTGAAATCCTTTAACATGGCCTGCGCCTGAGACTTTCTCCCAGACGCGCTCAACCTCCGCTCAAGGCTGTGGCTGATATGATCGTGGATGAGCGCCTTCTTCGCGTTCTCGATCGCCCCCTCGACGGCCTGCAGTTGCTGAGCGATCTTGCCACATGGACTGCCCTGCTCGACCATAGCGATGATGCTTTCAAGATGGCCGCGCGCCCGCCGCAGACGGCGGGCGATCGCGGCGTGTGGCTGATCTGGCATGCGGTCTCTTCTCCTCGTTGGAGGATAGCAGGTGATCCTCCCCCCAGGATAGCGGATGTCGTCGACTCGATGCTTGACTTAGGCCGGGACCGAGCCTATGTGCGCCAACGCAGTTGCGCGCACGTTCGGGCTCGTCGCTGTATTTCAAACCCAACGAAGAGATCATGGGCAGTACCTGCTTTGGCAGCGCCAGACCGGTTGTTTCGATCGGAGCCTCGCTGCCGCCACATCATGAGATCGATCGCGACGGCGGCAGCCGCGCGCGGGCTGGCGGTCGCACCTAGGTGACCGCTTTCCGCTCCCTTCCTGCCGCGTCAGCCGCGGTCAAGGAGGTGAGCGATGTTTACGAAAGTCCCCAAATTTCAGATGCTTCCATCCCGCCGCCGGCTGCGGGATGCGATCATGCCGGCAAACGACAACTGTCGGCCCGCATGTCAACGCGCGGCGCGTCCGCGCCCCCGGCTCATCTGTCGCTGGTCGGTGCCCGAGGGGAGCAATCGCCCTATTTGTGCTTGGGCGGTGGACGCCTCCGATGAGCCCAGCCCATCGTTGGCCGCCGACCGCTACAGGACCGAAGTGTTCGCAAGAACCGCCTTGCAACAGCCACTGACGAGACGTTCCCTGGCGCTGAGGCACTGATCCGAGGCCTGTCATCCGCGCCGGGTCCAACCTGGCACACAATACAAAAAAAGCCCGGCCTCACGGCCGGGCTTCGGATCAGCTAAAGCGATCGTGAGCGCGATCAGCCGCGGGTGCGCGAGCGGATCATGAAACTGTCGAAGGTGTATTCCGCAACCTGCCACCACAGATATTCGTCGGAACGATACGCCTGCATCGCATCGATGACCTTCTTGAAATCGGCGTTCTTGGCGGAGATTTCACCCCACAGCTCGTTGGTTGCCTTGAGGCAAGCCTCCAGCACCTCGTTGGTGAAGGGACGGAGCTGGGTGCCGCCGGCGACCAGGCGCTTCAGCGCCGCCGGGTTCTGCAGGTCATAGCGTGCCGCCATCCAGGTGTTGGCGTTGTTGGCGGCATTGCTGAGAATGGCCTGATAGCTCTTCGGCAGCTCGTTGTACTTGTCGAGATTGACGAAGGCATGCACGGTCGGTCCGCCTTCCCAGAAACCCGGATAGTAGTAGTACTTCGCAACCTTCTGGAAGCCGAGCTTCTCGTCGTCGTATGGACCGACCCACTCGGCCGCGTCGATCGTGCCCTTCTCGAGCGACGGATAGATGTCGCCGCCGGCGAGCTGCTGCGGAACGACGCCGAGCTTCTGAAGCACCTGGCCGGCGATACCGCCGATGCGGAATTTCAGGCCCGAGAGATCAGCGACGGTCTTGATCTCCTTGCGGAACCAGCCGCCCATCTGGGTGCCGGTATTGCCGCACGGAAAAGCAATGACGTTGGCCGACTTCTTGTAGAATTCGTTGGCAAGCTCCATGCCGCCGCCCTGGTACCACCAGGAATTCTGCTG
The DNA here is from genome assembly GCF_032484835.1 of Bradyrhizobium sp. SZCCHNS1022. Classification (NCBI taxonomy): domain Bacteria; kingdom Pseudomonadati; phylum Pseudomonadota; class Alphaproteobacteria; order Hyphomicrobiales; family Nitrobacteraceae; genus Bradyrhizobium; species Bradyrhizobium sp. SZCCHNS1022. Next base: position 324,683 of record NZ_JAUETT010000005.1, read on the forward strand.
ACGCGCATTCAGCCCGAACGGGACCGAGGCGAAGATCGCGTAGGTCGGGTCCTTACCGACGTAATAATAGGAGACCGTGTGGGACATCTCGACGGTGTTCTTGGAGGTCGCGTCGAGCGCCTGCAGGCCGGGAACCAGCTCGCCGGCCTGGAAGACCTGGATCTGGAACTTGTTATCGGTCATCTCGGCGACCTGCTTCGCCATATACTCAGCGCCGCCATAGATCGTGTCCAGCGACTTCGGAAAACTCGAGGTCAACCGCCATTTGATCTCCGGCATCGACTGCGCGATCGCCGGCGAGGCCACCGCGGCCGTTGCCGCCGCACCGGCAGCCGATACCTTCAGAAAATCACGACGCTTCATTAAGCCATCTCCTTGTTGGGCGTTCTTCCCGTTTGAAAAAGTCGCGCTCATTCGCCGATGCGCGTGTCCCGCATCTGGCCGAAGGCGCTCCGGCCGCGCCGCCTTAGCACGGAACCGTCGATGCGAAAACGCGACCATCGCAGTAGGCCACATTTCGGAGCCAGCTATGGATGCTGCAACGCATCAAGCCGCGGCGATGGCGCCCTCGAGCTGCTCGCGTACCTGTTTCGCAATGGCACGATAGACTGCCGCATGCGGGCCGTCGGGTTCGCTGACGACGACAGGATTGCCGGCATCCGAGGAGGCGCGGATATCCATGTGCAGGGGGATCTCGCCCAGGAACGGGACGCCGAGCCGCTCCGCCTCGTGTCGCGCCCCGCCATGGCCGAAAATGTCCGAGCGGGTGCCGCAATGCGGGCACTGGAAGTAGCTCATATTCTCGATGATGCCGAGCACCGGCACATCCACCTTCCGGAACATCGCCAGCCCCCGCCGTGCATCGATCAGCGACAGGTCCTGCGGCGTCGAAACGATCACCGCGCCCTTGAGCGGCACGTTCTGCGCCAGCGTCAGCTGCGCATCGCCAGTGCCGGGGGGCATATCCACCACCAGCACGTCGAGCGTGCCCCAGGCGACGTCGCGCAACATCTGGTTGATGGCCGACATCACCATCGGCCCGCGCCAGATCATGGCGGTCTCCTCCTCCACGAGGAAGCCGATCGACATGATCGCAAGCCCAAAGCGCTGCAGCGGGATCATCTTCTTGGCGTCGTCGAGTTCGGGCCTGTCGCGCAGACCGGTCAAGCGCGGAATCGACGGACCATAGATGTCGGCATCGAGCAGCCCGACCTTGAGCCCAAGATCGCGCAACGCCAACGCAAGGTTGATCGCGGTGGTCGACTTGCCGACCCCACCTTTGCCCGATGCCACCGCGATGACGGCACCGATGCCGGGAATCTCGGTTTGGCGCGCCATCGGCGAGCCCGCGGGATGCTGCGGCGGCGGTCGATGGGCTGCGACAGGCTGCACACCGGAGCTCCGTGGTGGTGGTGGCGACGAGGCGCCCGGCTTGCGCTCGGCGGTCAACGCGATCATCGCCATCGTCACGCCGGGGATGGCGCGGACGGCGGCCTCGGCCTGGGCCCGGGTGTCCTCCCAGGCGCGCGCCTCCGCCGCATCGACATTGATCGAGAAGAACACCTTGCCATCATTGGCGGTGATCGGAGACAGGACATTGGCGTCCGGCAACGCCACTCCGCGCGGCGAGCGAACCCGCTTCAGTGCTTCGAGAACCTGCTGCTGGTTGACGCTCACGACGCCTCTCCTGAAAAACTTAAGAGCGCGCCACATCACCGCGCTCCATCCCGCTGATTGGACATGATCTTCCGGTCCGACCGGTTCGGTCCGGCCCCCGCTTGGACGCTTCCAATAAAGCGCGTCGGCTCAAAATGCCACCTTGGTTCCAATATCGGAATCCGTCTCGACCGGTGCAGAATCGCCCTGCTCCTTGGCAGCCTCGTAATTGAGCTCGATGGTCACCCCGTTGGGATCGCGCACGAAGATCTGCCAGAGCTCGCCGCCCGGGACCTGCCTTGCATCGAACGGCATGCCCTTGGCGGCAAGCCGCGCTTTCATCCCGGCAAAGCCGCGGCTGACGAAAGCGACGTGATGGACCACGCCGGAATCCGGCTTCTGCGGCTCCGAGGTCGGGGCGATGTCGACCAGATGCACCACCGGCCGGCCCTCGCTGTACATCCAGGCACCGGGGAAGCCGAAATTCGGCCGCGGGCCATTCTCCAGCCCCAGCACGTCCTCGTAAAAGCGAACCGTGTCGGCAAGATTGCGGGTTCGGATGTTGAAATGGTCGAGCACGCCTACGCTGATGCTCATGCGAAACACTCCCTGTTGTCTGCCCGTCTGGCGGATTTCGTTGTCGGATGACGGCTTTGCAAGCCTCGCTGACGGCAAAACCTTAGCACAAGGTTGCGAGCCGTTCGTAGCTGGGCATTGCCCTTATGGGCTCAGCGTTTATGGTGCCCCTCCCAAGCGGCCGCCGCGGTTCCCAGCCGGGCTGGTCCTTGCAGCGTATTTGGATGAGAACAGGCCGGCCAGCGCAAGGCCGCCGGCAAACCCAAGGTAGCTCACATGGCTAAAGTCGCTTTTATCGGTCTCGGCGTCATGGGTTTTCCCATGGCAGGACATCTCGTGAAGAAAGGCGGTCACGAGGTCACGGTCTATAACCGCACCGCGGCCAAGGCGAAGGAATGGGCCGACAAGTTCGGCGGCAAGACCGCGCCGACGCCGAAGCAGGCCGCCGAGGGGCAGGATTTCGTCATGTGCTGCGTCGGCAATGACAATGATCTGCGCTCGGTGACGATCGGCCCCGATGGCGCCTTTGCCGGCATGGCCAAGGGCGCAACCTTCGTCGACCACACCACCGCCTCTGCCGAAGTGGCGCGTGAACTCGATGCCGCAGCGACCAAGGCTGGCTTTAAATTCGTCGATGCTCCCGTGTCCGGTGGCCAGGCCGGCGCCGAGAACGGCGTGCTCACCGTGATGTGCGGCGGCACCCAGGACGCCTATTCCGGCGCCGAGCCGGTCATCGCCGCCTACGCCCGCATGTGCAAGCTGCTCGGCCCCGCGGGCAGCGGCCAGCTCACCAAGATGGTCAACCAGATCTGCATCGCCGGGCTCGTTCAGGGTCTGTCGGAAGGCATCCATTTCGCGAAGAAGTCCGGCCTCGACGTTGCGGCCGTGATCGAAACCATCTCCAAGGGCGCGGCGCAGTCCTGGCAGATGGAAAACCGCTACAAGACCATGAATGAAGGCAAGTATGACTTTGGTTTTGCGGTGGAATGGATGCGCAAGGATTTGTCGATCTGCCTCAGCGAGGCCCGCCGCAACGGCGCGCATCTGCCGGTGACCGCGCTGGTCGACCAATTCTACTCCGAGGTCGAGAAGCTCGGCGGCAAGCGCTGGGATACATCGAGCCTGCTCGCGCGCCTGGAAAAATAAGCCGGCGCGATCAAGCAGCGCCGTCGCGCCTGGGCTCACAGACAACGACCCAAACGCCCGCCTCGCGCGGGCGTTTTCTTATGATGCAGGTGCGGCGGCACGGCCGAAGTTCGGTTTTAACGCGCTGTTAACGAAAATATTCAGTTCTCTATAATCCCTCTTAAGGATTTCAGGCCAGTTATAGACAATGCGAAGAGCCCGTGCGGCCGCGGGCAGAACTTGTGTGTCTGATGAGTAACTCCGCTGAAACGCCTGAGGTCGTCGAGATTCCGGCCGACCCGCCGGCGCTCGCGTCTGCGAGCCAGCGGCGGGCGGCGCAACAGCGGGTTCGTGAGGCGCGCGACCGGCTGACGTCGACTTCGGGGACACGGCCGGCCTTCGATCGCGAGTTGCTGCGCCAATATGCGCAGACCCGGATCTCCGCTTCCTACGTGGTGATGCTGCTGGTGGTTGCGACCGGCATGCTGCTCAGCGTCTGGCTAAAGCCGCTCGCGGCCGGCGCCTGGACCTGCGGCATCCTCTGCATCCACGCCGCAATCGTGCGCACCTGCCAGCGCTTTCTCGCCGACAAGCCGTCATTGGCCGCGACGCGGCGCTGGCGCACGCGGTTCCTGCTGCTCGACCTGCTCTACGGCGTCTGCTGGATGGCGATCTTGATCGACCCGGCGCTGGCGGCCGTCTCCGGCACGTTGATGATGTTCCTGATGCTGCTGGTGATCGCCGTCTCCAGCATGCTCGCGGCCAACCTGCCGCTCGCAGCCCTTGCCGCCACCACGCCGGTCACGATCGCTATCGCGCTCAATCTCGCATTGACAGGCAAGCTCGACAATTATGTCCTGGCCGCGTTTGCGATCGCAGCCGAAGGCTATTTCGCACTGCTCGCGCATCAACTGCATTCGACCACCCTCGCCACACTCGAGGCGCGCGCCGAGAAAGATGCGCTGATCGGCGAGCTCGAACAGGCCAAGGCGATTTCCGACGAGGCACGCTACCGCGCAGAGGCCGCCAATGTCGCCAAATCGCGCTTTCTCGCGCAAATGAGCCATGAGCTGCGCACGCCGCTGAACGCCATTCTCGGCTTCTCCGAGGTGATGAAGAGCGAGATCTTCGGCGTGCATGCGGTGCCGGTCTACAAGGAATATTCCGCCGACATCCATAATTCCGGCGTGCACCTGCTCAACCTGATCAACGAGATCCTCGACCTCTCGCGGATCGAGGCGGGACGCTATGAGCTCAACGAGGAAGCCGTCTCGCTGGTGCATGTCGTGGCGGATTGTCATCACTTGCTCAAACTGCGCGCCTCCAGCCGCGGGCTGACGATTCACGAGGTGTTCGAGCGCAACATGCCGAAGCTGTGGGCGGATGAGCGCGCGATCCGCCAGGTCGTGCTCAACCTGTTGTCCAACGCGATCAAGTTCACCCCGCAAGGCGGTGATATCTGGCTGAAGGCCGGCTGGACCGCTTCCGGGGGACAATATCTCAGCGTCAAGGACACCGGCTCCGGCATCGCCGAAGACGAAATTCCGATCGTTCTGGCCTCGTTTGGTCAGGGCTCGAACTCGATCAAATCGGCCGAACAGGGCGCAGGCCTTGGGCTGCCCATCGCCAAGAACCTGATCGAGATGCATGGCGGCACCTTCACATTGAAATCGAAGCTCAGAATCGGCACTGAGGTCATCGTCACGTTCCCGCCGGAGCGGGTGATGTCGGCGCTCGGGCCGATGTCGGACGAAGCGCCGCCGCTGCAGCCGGAGCCGGTGGTGATGGCAACCGAAGGCAAGCGCCGACCGCGAGCCAAGCCGATCATGAATGCGGGAACGGGGTTGTGACATGACGGCCCTTGCACCGGCGGGAAGACCTCCTCCATTCTCGAACGATGAGCCAAGAGACCAGCAAAGATACGCCATGCATCAAAATCTGCATGATGGATCCGAAGATCAACCTCTGCTTCGGCTGCGGCCGCACGCTGCCGGAAATCGCGCGCTGGAGCCAAATGGACGACGCGGAGCGGCGTTCGCTGATGGCCGAACTGCCTGCGCGGATGCACGAGGCTGGATTGCCGGATCAGGCTCCGTCACGCGAACGCCGTTGAACGCCTCGGTCGCAATTGGAGTTGCCCCGTGAGCCGTCTCCTGCTCGTTCTGATGACGATGGCGATCACCGCCGGCGCCGTGATCGCCTACAAGGACCCCGAACAGGCCGCGCTCGCCAGCGACACGGTGTCGGAGTTGCTGCGCAAGAGCGCAAGCAGGATGAAGGCAAGCGCGGTCGAGATCCAGCGCGGCCAAGGCGGAGAGTTCACGCTGCGCGCCAAGATCAACGGGATCACAGCTCCGATGGTGGTCGATACCGGCGCAACCTCCGTCGTGCTGACCTATGAGACCGCAAAAGCTGCAGGGCTTCCGCTCGAACTGCTCGATTACGACGTCGATGTCGAGACCGCCGGCGGCCACACCAAGGCCGCCCGCCTGACGCTTGATCGGCTGGCGGTCGGCAAGCTGGTCGAGCGCTCAGTGCCGGCGCTGGTGGTGCCGCACGGCCAGATGAAGACCAACCTGCTCGGCATGAGTTTCCTGGACCGGCTCGAACGCTGGGAGGTGCGCTCCGACCGCCTGATGCTGCACGGCTATCCGGAACGGGGCTGACCGGCGACATTGCGACTGTAACCACAAACATCGCACCCCTCACTTCACGGTGACCGGCATCGGGTTGCGCGATCGTCATGCGGACGGCAGACTTCGGCGTCAGTTCGGTCCCGCCGTGGGAGCAAAACGTGGCTCATCTCGATCGTCGCGAATGGCTGTTGCTCACGACGACGGTGGCGGCCCTCAATTTGGTACATCCTGCCATGGCCAGCACATCGTCACACAATCCCATCCGGCTTGCCCTCAACGAAAATCCCTTTGGGCCGTCACCTCAGGCCGTGGAAGCCATCCGGACGCATCTTGCCGGCCTCAGCCGCTATACCGGTGACGAACTGACAGGGCTGACCGACGCGATCGCCGCGCGCGAAGACATCCGGCCGGAGCAGATCGTGCTCGGCGAGAACCTCGACGTGCTCGGGCTTTATCTGTCCGCGCATGGTGGGCCGGACGGCGAATTCGTCTATTCCGAGCCGGGCTATACCGCACTGGTCGATGCCGTCGCACCCGCCGGCGGCGTCGTGGTCGGTGTCCCCTTGAACCATCGGCTCGAAAACGACCTGCCTGCCCTTGCGGGTCGGATCAATTCCCATACCCGCGCCGTCTATCTGGTGAACCCGCACAATCCTTCAGGCACGGTCAGCGACATCAAAGAGTTCGCCGACGCCGTCCGCGAGATGGCCAAGCGAACGCTCGTCATCGTCGATGAAGCCTATCTCGAATTCACCCCGGATTTCGAACAACGGACCGTCGCAGGTCTGGTCCGCGATGGTGCCAATGTCGCCGTGTTCAGAACCTTCTCGAAGATTTACGGACTGGCCAGCCTTGCCATTGGCTACACACTTGCCCCGAAGGAGCTTGCCGCCTCCTTGAAGCAGATGGGCATAGGCGCCTTCTTCGGATTGAACCGGCTCAGCCTGGTCGCGGCAACCGCGAGCCTCGCTGATGCAGGCTATGTCGCCTCGATACGCGACAAGGTAACGGCCGAGCGCGAGGCCTGGCATCAGTTGTTTCGCGAGCGGAAGGTCCGCTTCACCAATTCATACGGCAACTTCGTCTTCTTCGATGCCGGACAGCCGCAGCAGAAGGTCGCAGCCGCGCTCGCCGCACAGGGCATTCTCATCGGCCGCGCCCAGCCGCCGCTCGACAATTGGGTGCGCATCTCGATCGGCCTGCCGGAGGAGAATGCGATCGCACGAAAGGCCGTAGCAGACCTCCTAGCTCCAGCGTAGTCGCCTCGACTACAGGCCCGTGCCCTTGGCAATGGCCTCAGTGAACGAGCGGTCGACGATGTCGGAGGCCTTGAGCTGCTGCTTGATGAGACCGGTACGGACGTAGAGATCAATCGTGCTCTGCTCGTCCGCGACGACTGTGTCATCAATCGGCGCGATCCGTATCCTGGCGCGCTTCAGCCAGTTCAAGGCCACCGCCGGCGGGATGTTCATCAGCTTGCCCCATGTCTCGGCATAGCCTTCGACATGGTCCTGCGACCAGGCGCGCGCGATCGTCAGCCGCCGTACGAAGTCTGCAAGCGCCTCCCGCTTCTCCTTGATCGCGCCCGGCGTCGCAACCTGGAAGCTGAGTCCCGGGGTCAGCCCCTCAGCGGTAATGATCCGGCGCGACTTGAACAGTACTTCCTCCTGACTCACATAGGGCTCCCAGGTCGACCAGGCATCCACTGAACCTTGCGTGTACGCCACTTTCGCGTCGGACGGCGCCAGGAAGACGAGCTGGACGTCGTTCACTGTCCAGCCCCTGGACTCGAGTGCAGCAAGGACCAGCTGGTGCCCGATCGAACCGCGGCCGGTCGCGACCTTCTTGCCTTTCAGCTCGTCGAAACTTCTGATCGAGGAACTCTCAGGCACGAGGATCGCAAGCCCCTCCTGGGTCTGCCGAATGGCGGCGATCGCCTTCACCGGCACGCCCGAGGCCGCGGCGAAGGTGAAGGGCGCATCGCCAACCAGTCCGGTTTCGATGGCTCCCGCCCCCAATGCTTCAAGCAAAGGAGCTGCCGCGGCAAACTCCTTCCACTCGATCTTGTAGGGCACGTCGTCGAGCACGCCGGCCGCCTCCATCACGGCGCGCGCATTGCCCTTCTGATCGCCGACCCGCAGGCTCACCTGCGCATCGGCCGAGGTGACGAGCCCGAGCAGAAGCCCGGCGATAACGAACAGGCGCATCATTCCGCCGCCACTCCCCGGGTGCGCTGCCGTTCTGCAATGAGCTGACGGGTCAGCGGAATCAGCTCGCGGCCATATTCGATCGCGTCGATCAGGGGATCGAAGCCGCGGATCAGGAAATGGCTGATGCCGAGGTCGTAATAGTCGCCGAACACGTCGGCCACCTGCTCCGGCGTTCCGACCAGCGCGGTGGTGTTGCTGTTGGCGCCGGTGAGCTTGGCGATCTCGGTCCACAGCCGCTTGTCGACGCGCTTGCCCTGCTCGGCGATCGCAAGCAGCCGCTTGGCGCCCGCCGTGGCATGACCGTCCGCCGGCTTGCGATAGCCTGTCTGGTCCTGCAGCGCGGTGGCGCGCTCCAGGATATCCTGCGCCTTGGCCCAGGCCTTCTCCTCAGTATCGGCGAGGATCGGCCGTACCGACAACGAAAAGCGCGGCGCCGGCCGGCCGTGCTGCGCGGCTGCCGCACGCACACGCGCGGTCTGCTCCCGGACCTGTGCGTAGGATTCACCCCACAGCGCAAAGGTGTCGGCATGCTTGCCGGCGACCTCGATCGCCGCATCGGACGCTCCGCCGAAATAGATCCGGATGCCTTCCGGCCGATACGGCTTCACCTGGGAGAAGCCATTTTCGACCTGATAATATTTGCCCGCATAGCTAAATGGCTTGTCACTGCTCCATTCGGAGCGCACCACATCGAGAAACTCGCTGGTGCGGGCATAGCGTTCGTCCTTGTCGTCGAGCGTATTGCCGTCCTGGTGCAGCTCGGCGGCATTGCCGCCGGTGATGACGTGCAGAGCGACGCGTCCCCGCGAGAACTGATCGAGCACCGCGAACTGACGGGCCAGCAAGGTCGGCGCGGTGAAGCCCGGCCGCTGCGCGATCAGCACGTTCAGCCTCTCGGTCACACCCAACACGTGCTGGGCAACTTGCAGGCTGTCCGGCGTCGTCGAGTGGAATGCCAGCAGCGCGCGGTCGAAACCGGCATTCTCATGCGCCTTCGCGACCGTCTCAATATGGATGGGATCGAGCACCGGGCCGTTGCGGACGATGGTCTCGGAGGAGTTGTTGTTGGAGATGAAACCGATGAATTCGATGGACATCGGGTAAGCCTTTCCTTTTTGAAAAATTCAGAGACCGAGCGCCAGGCGGCCGGCGGCAATGCGCGTCGCATCGTCCTGCGGCGTATGCACCCGGCCGCACAGCACGTCGCGATAATGCCGCTCCAGCGGATTGGTCCGGCTGAGACCGTGATTGCTCGATAGCGACAGCGCATCCTCCACCGCCGTCACGGCGTTGTTGGTGACGGTGAGCTTGATGATGTTGGACTCGGCAGCGCTCGGAACGATGCCTTCGTCGAACTCCCGCGCGGCGCCGTCGATCAGCCGCGCATTGACCTGCAGCTTCGCCTCGATGCCGCCAAGAATTTCTTGCGCACGGGGCAAGGTCGAGAGCGGCGCACCAAGACTCGACGGGCTCCGCGCCTTCAGGAACCCGACGATCCAATCCCGCGCGGCACGCGCGATACCGTCATAGATCGCACCGACAAAGATGCCGTGCACCAGTGCCTGAGTCGGATCCTGTACGCGCCAAGCTTCCGGCTTGCGTAGCGCGATCTCGTAGTCGAGCGGGATCACCACATCATCGAAGATCACGTCGTGGCTGCCGCTCGCCCTGAGGCCAAGATGGTCCCAGGTCTCGACGATGCGCGTGCCCGGCAGCCCCGCCGGCACCAGGAACAGGCCGAGCCGCGGCTCGGCCTCGTCGGTCCTGGCCCAGACCGAGTACCATTTCAGGATCGGCGCGCCGGTCGAATAGATTTTGTGCCCGGTCAATCGCCAGCCGGTCTCGGTGCGTCGGGCGACGGTCTCAGGAAGCCCGCCGCGCGAAGGCGATCCGAGCGCCGGCTCGACCCGCAACGTATTGATCAGCCCGCCGGCCTCCACCGACTCCTGCGCAAGCTTGCGCGCCAGCCGTGGCGGGTATTCGTTGCTCCGGGCCATCACGAAATGCTGAATGTAATGCATGGCCAGGATCAGCGCGGTGGATGGATCGGCCTGAGCCACGACGCCGAGCACACGGGACGTCATTCGCGCACCGGCGCCGTGACCGCCGAACGCCGCGGGCACGGTCAGGGACAACAGTCCGGCGTCGAACAAATCCTGGAAGCTCTCGGATGCAACGTTGCCATCGCGGTCGTGCACCACCGCACGCTGGGCAAAGAGCGACGCGAGCTTCTGCGCGCGCGCAATCAGTTCGTCCTCGCCCGCCTTGGGCTGCACCGCCGTCCGTTCGATCGCCGCTACCATGTCGCCTCCAAATCGAGCAGACCGAGAATCCGGCGGCGCAGATCGGCAAGGTAAGGATCGCCGCGATGGCGCGGATAGGGCCGCGCCACCGCGATATCGGCCTTGACCCGCGCGGGACGGTCGCTCAGCACCACGACGCGGTTGGCGAGCACCAACGCCTCCTCGACATCATGGGTGACGAGCAAGGTCGTAAATCCCTTGCGCTGCCACAGCGCCACGAGCTCCGCCTGCATCGCGATCCGCGTCAGCGAATCGAGCTTGCCGAGCGGCTCGTCGAGCACCAGCACCTTGGGATCGTTGACCAGCGCCCGCGCCAGCGCGACGCGCTGCGCCATGCCGCCGGACAGCTGATGCGGATAGGCGTTGCGGAAGCCAGAGAGGCTAACGAGATCGAGCGCGGCATCGACACGATGCCGCTGCGTCTTCAGGATGCCCTGCGCTTCCAGCCCGAGCGCCACATTGTCCCAGACCGAGCGCCAGGGAAACAGCGTCGGATCCTGGAACACGACGACGCGAGACGGATGCGGCCCTTTGATCCGAATCTCGTCCTCGCGCAACACGCCACTGCGCGGCGCCTCCAGGCCTGCGATCAGCCGCAGCAACGTCGACTTGCCGCAGCCAGATGGGCCGAGCAGCGCGACGAATTCTCCGGGCTCTACGATCAGACTTACGTCGTCAAGCACCTGGAGCTCGGTGCCATCGATGTCGAAGGCATGATCGACATGCTCGATGTCGATCGAGGCGCCGACCGCCGGATAGGCGATCGGCTCGACAATCGTTTGCGCTACCATTTGACGACGCCCTTCTGCCAGATAAGAACGCGATCGCGCACCCTGAACAGCAGCGTGATCGCGCCCGAGCACAAGAGGGACATCACCAGCAGCGCGGCGTACATGTTAGCATAAGCGGCCCAGCCCTGTGCCCATTGCAGGTACCAGCCGAGGCCTGCTTTGACGCCGATCATCTCGGCAACCACGAGCACGGCAAAGGACGCGCCGAGCCCCATGAACAGTCCGACGAAGACATGCGGCAGCGCGGCGGGAATGGCGACCTTCAGCACCAGGAATGAGGGCTTGGCGCCGAGGGTGCGGGCTACGTCGTAATAGGCCGAGCTGACGCTCGCCACGCCTGACCAGGTGAGCACAGTCACCGGGAAACCGGTCGCCAGTGCGATCAGGAAGGTCGAGGCGCTCCAGCTCGAGGGGAAGGTGAAAAAGGCGATCGGCAGCCAGGCGGTCGCTGGCAACGGGCCGATGAAGCGCAGCACCGGATGAACCCAGTAACCGATGCTGGTCGACCAGCCGATCGCCACACCGGTGATGAACCCGAGCGCAGCACCGATGATGTAGCCCCCGAGTTGCAGCTTGATAGAGGCGAAAACGCTGTCGGCGAGCTTGGGCAGATCGTCGGTATAGACCTCGACGATCGCCTGCGGCGGCGGGAAGAACGGCAACGGCAGGAGGGCGAATTTGGCGGTCGCAAGCTCCCAGACCGACAGGACCAAGCCGAGCACAATCAGCCACGGCGCGCGCCGGCGCAATCCATCCCCTGCGCGGCCGAGATGATGGCCACCTAACGTCCCCGTCAGAACCAGCATTGCGACGACGAAGGCCGCGATCGCGACCTCCTGCGTCCGCGACCAGTCGCCGAGATCCTCCCGGATCAGGCAGGAGATACCGAATGCAGCCCAGGCGAGCGCGGCGGCGAGCCCGGGCAGCGCCCCGCGAAGCCGTTCGACGAGCGCACTGCCCCGCGACAGCTCACTGGCTGCCGCGACGTCAGACAGAGAAAATGTCGACATAAATGCGCTCCGCGAACCTATTCGTGTCGGTGCTCGGCTTGAAGACCGACACCACCTTCAGATCGTCGGCGTAGGCCTTGAGCTCCTGCTTCAGCGCAGCCCCGGTCGGATGATGATGGTGGGTGTGGTAGCGGACCATCCCCTCGATATCCTCGAGGCTGGCGTTCTTCGGCGCATAAGGCTGGAACGACTTCGCTGCCACGCTCGGATTTTGCGATGTGAACATCGCTGCATCGAGCAGCGCCTGGGTGAGCGCTCGCCCGACCTGCGGCTCCTCGCGCACCAGGCTGCCGCGCAAGCCGACGATGCAGCAGACGCGCTCGCGATATTCACCATCGAGGTTAGAGGCGACCTCCTTGTAAGCGGGGTCCTTCAGCCAGAGATAAGCCAGCGGATCGGAGGCCAGGAACGCCTGCGCCTCGCCCTTGTCGGCGGCGAGGTTGACGACGGCGCCGGGATAGACTCGCCAGTCGACATCCTTCACCGGATCGACGCCGAGCCGCGACAGCTGGATCGAGAAGAAGTTCTTGTCGGGGCCGGCGAGATCGCCGACCGCAACGGCCTTGCCCTTCAGGTCTGCGAGCTTGGTGATGCCGGAATCAGCGCGCGCCAGCACGCGCATGCAGCCGCCATGGGTTCCTGCGGCAATCTTCACGTCGAACCCCTGCTCCAACGGCTTCAGCCAGCGCAGCGCCATGCCGAGCCCGGCGTCGCTCTTGCCGGTCGCAATGGCTTCAAGGAGCTGGTCCGTCGAGCCGCTGTAATTGACCAGCTCGACATCGAGGTTCTGCTTGCGGAAGAAGCCCTGGTCGATCGCGACCGGCAGCGGCGTCAGGCAGACCGCGCCCGCATTCCAGGACAGCCGCAGCTTGCGTGGCGCGCCTGTCAGCGGCGGCGCGTCGGAGCCGGTCTTGCAGATCGGGAACTCCGAGAAGTCGATCTGCGGCGGCGCGCGCAATGACAGAGCCTGCGCGCCCAAGCCCCCGAGCGGCGCCAGCAACGCAGCAGCACCGCCGGCCCGGAGCAACCGGCGCCGGTCCCATCTTGTCTGATCAAGCTTTGCTTCGTCGCTCATCCCACCCCCTGCATTGCAAAACTCCGCCGTCTGCGCGGACGCACAACGCCCGCACACTCAGCCATCAACGGAGCGCGTCAAATGGTTCGCCGAACAAATGCGGCTCTTGCACCGCGAAAAGATGAACTGATGATGCGGAGATGGCTGATCGTCGTCAATGAAATGGATTTTCGAATGTCGCGCGCGGGCAAACGAATATCTCCACGCGCACCAATATCGACAGTGAAAGGATTTTGTAGACATCGTCGTGTCAGACACCCGCAAGACCACGACGTTTGTCGTCGATCTCGTCCACGAACAAGCACGAGACCATCATGTTTCATGCACGTCACGATCAACGACACGAACGTTATCTGCCATCCGCTCAATTCAGTCAGGCATTTCATTGACGGCACAGCGCACGATCTTAGACTCGATGTTGCGCACTCGCGATCTGCACTGACATAGAAAATCCGGGGACCAGGAATGAAGAGGTCGAACTCCCATCGGCATGGCCAATGGCATCGCCGGCTACTTGTTGCAGCGTTGCTCGGCTCAGCCTTGCTCCTGTCGGAAACGCTAATCGCCAAAGCCGCCGAGCAGGTCGTCCTTCGTGTCGGCGATCAGAAAGGCGGCAATCGCTCGCTGCTCGAGATCTCCGGCCTCGCCGACAACCTGCCTTATCGAATCGAATGGTCGGAATTTCCGGCGGCGGCCCCCATTCTCGAAGCCTTGAACGCTGGCGCGCTCGATGTCGGCTACACCGGCGACCTCTCATTCCTCACGGTCTATGCCGGCGGCGCGCCGATCAAGGCGATCGGTGGCACACGATCGGATGCAAAGACGCAAGCGATCCTGGTGCGGCAGGATTCGCCGATCAAGTCGGCCGGCGATTTGAAGGGCAAGCGGCTGGCCGGCACCCGCGGCGGCTGGGGCCAATTCCTGATCGATGCCACCCTGGAGAAAGCAGGATACAAGCTCGACGATGCCACCTTCGCTCCGCTCGGCCCGGTCGACGCCAAGGTCGCGCTGCTCGCCGGCTCGGTCGACGCTTGGGCCGTATGGGAGCCCTATGTCTCCTATGCGGTGCTCAAGGACAAGGCGCGGGTGATCGCCGATGGCGACGGGCTGACGCCCACGATCACTTTCATCGTCGCGTCGGAGGCGGCAATCGTGGCCAAGCGCGCCGCCGTCCAGGATTTCGTCAACCGCCTCAACAAGGCGCGATTGTGGTCGCTCGACCATATCGCGGAGTATGCCAGAAACACGGCCGAGCTGACCAAGCTGCCCGAGGATGTGGTGCAGTCAGCCTATCAAGCTCAGCACACCTCACCCATTGCGATCGACGACGGTGTGGTCAACGAGGTACAGGCTGCCTCGGACCGCGCCACCCGCTACGGCATCCTCACAAAGCATCTCGAGGTCAGCAAGGCGGTCGACCGGAGCTTCACCGCCGCGATCGGGTCGAATTAAGCGTACGCCGCAACCGGCGCGGCGCGCTCCTCGACCATGGCGACCGCCTCGCGCAGCACGGCGATGCCGGCATCCGGCCTGACGCCGTGCTCGGCGAGATGGCGGCGAAAGGCACGCGCGCCCGGCACGGCGTGGTAAGCACCGACAAGGTGGCGGGTGATCGCGTGCAGGCGCGTGCCGCCGGCGAGTTCACGTGCGATATAGGGCTCGAGCGCAGCCAAGACATCCTTCATGCTCGCATGCGGCGGCGCTTCGCCGAAGAGTTCGGGATCGACGGCCAATAGCCGCCACGGCTCCTGATAGGCCGCCCGCCCCAGCATCACGCCGTCGACGTGAGCGAGATGCTGCTTCGCGGCCTCGATGCTCGGAATACCGCCATTGATGATGATCGGTACCTGCGGCAGCGCAGCCTTCAGCCGATACACGCGATCATAATCGAGCGGCGGAACGTCGCGGTTCTCCTTCGGCGACAGGCCATTGAGCCAGGCCTTGCGCGCATGCACGATCAACGCATCGGCCCCGGCCGCGACGACGGCCCGAGCCAACACATCCAGCGCCACTTCGGGATCCTGGTCGTCGATACCGATCCGGCATTTTACCGTGACCGGAATCCTCACCGCGCCCTTCATCGCCGCTACACAGGCGGCGACGAGCCCAGGCTCGGCCATCAGACAGGCACCGAAACGACCATCCTTCACCCGATCAGACGGACAGCCCACATTCAGATTGACCTCGTCATAACCGAAATCCTCCCCGATCCTCGCCGACGTCGCGAGGTCGCCAGGCTCCGAGCCGCCGAGCTGCAGCGCAACCGGATGCTCGCTTTTATCGAAACCAAGCAGCCGCTTCCGGTCGCCGTGGATGACTGCGCCCGTCGTGACCATCTCGGTGTAGAGCAGCGCCCGGCGCGACAAGAGCCGATGGAAAACGCGGCAGTGCCGGTCCGTCCAATCCATCATCGGCGCTACGGAAAATTTATAATGCTGTAACTTCAATAGCTTACTCTGTTTTTCCAATGGACTGGATCAGGCCTCCGCGCGCTCGGTTTGGGTCCCAAACCAGCCAGAATTTCACGCGCTTGTACCGCATTTGATCCCTCGCTGCACACGTTGCGCATGCGAAAATCGGAACGGAGTGCCGTGCAAATACTGATCTGCGAAGCAGGCCACGATGGATCATCCGACGTGCCGGCTGCTGCCGCGCGAGATCGCCATAGCCTTCAGCAATTGCCCCAATCGTGTTTGATCGGTTGACGGGAGAGCAATGCCCCTACCGCGCAGGCGGATTGGTGTTGCTCCAGGTGGGCACCGCGTTGGTCACGCCAACAGACGGCCAATAGTAGGAGCCGACTGAAGGAGCCGTGACAGTTCCGACGGAAGTTCCGGATGTTCCATAGGTCCTGGGTGGGACCGTCGGCGATCCGGACGTCCCATAGGATTGGGTCGACGACGGCACGTATTGCGTACGTAAAACCGGACTCGGACTGACCACATGGTGTGCGTGCGCGTGTCGCCGCGTCATTGGCCGGACTCGATCGCGCCCTGCCGCAAACGTGGGAATACACAAGACGAGCAAGATACCACATACCAAAGGACCACGCATGCGACCGCTCCAAATGAGTTGCGCCAGTTTACGAGGGAGGCTTCTCTGCTGATCGCTGGTATCTGGCGACGAAAGCCGATCACGCGATTGATTCGGCGGCTGCGGAAGACACTCTAGCGGCATTATGCAATCGGAAGCCCGCGTGGCGATTGCTGCCCGGCAAGGCGAGCCGCGGTGCCGATCATGCCCGGCACCGGCGCAGGCTCGAAACTCCGTCCTTCCACGAGAGGGATCGTTGGCGTCCTTGCCGCGCCGCAAGCACTCACGCTGTACACCGAGCCCGCCGTCTAGCTCTACCTCGAGCACCTGCAGAACCGACCGCTCGGAGGCGGAACGACAAGCGGGCGATCACGCACGATCTCCATAGCCGGCAGAATGGACGGGCCCGGCTCCGATCCAGCCATTAGCGATACCAACAATGACCGCGACGGCAGACACGATGATGGGGATAGACCCAGTGCGGACCCCAGCACGACCGATACCAGTGGTAGCCGGTCTCGCCCAGCCGATAGCAGCCGGCCTGGGCGCTACTGGGCGCCACAGCCGCGACCGAGAGGACCATCGCAGCGGCAGTAAGCAACGCGAACTTGCGCATCTCATCCTCCAACGAAGGCAGATATCGCACGCAATATTGCCGACGAGAGGACAGCCATCCTTGCGCGAGATCAACCTCTGCTGCACCGACGTCGCATGAATTCGGTTTGATGCAGCTCAAGCTGGACTCGACGGATGCATGCAAGACGTGAGCTTCCTTCACCTCAAAGGAGCTCGTCATGAGTGTCACAGGGGTCACCGCTCTGGACCATACGATTCAAGAGGCGAACGTTTGGCTCAAAGGTCTGGAGGAAGAGCTCAGGCTCGACAATCGCCAGCAAGCGTATAGTGCGTTGCGAGCGGTGCTGCATATCCTGCGCGACCGCTTGCCTCCGGAGGTCGCAATCAAGCTGGGAGCTCAGCTGCCGATCCTGGTACGCGGCATCTACTACGAAAACTGGCACGTCGCGGGCACGCCCACCAAGGAGCGTCATGTCGATGATTTCGTCGAACACGTGGCTGCGCAACTGCCGCAGCAATTTCCCGCCCATCCACTGATGGTCGCGCGCGGCGTGTTCGAACTGCTCTGGCAGAAGCTCGATCCGGGCGAATTCGAAAAAGCAATGCACCATCTGCCCGAACAGATCAGGGCTCTCAAGGCCTAGCCCCGGCACTTGCTTACGATGACCGGGTCGATCAGATCATCCGATCTCACCATCCTGCCGTTGGGCCTGGCTGGTACCCTGAACGTACCGAAGAGCCCCGCGGGACTGATCGTCTTCGTCCATGGCAGCGGGTCAAGCCACCTCTCGCCGCGTAACGTCGCGGTTGCCAAAGCCCTGAACTCACGCGGCTTCGCCACCCTGCTGTTCGACCTGCTCACCCCGGAGGAGGAGGCCAACCGCGCCAACACATTCGACATCGCTCTGCTCGCCGAGCGGCTGATCGAGGTTCTGCATTGGCTTGACGAGCAGCCTCTCCCGGTTACCGGCCTCATGACCGGCCTATTCGGCGCCAGCACCGGCGCCGCAGCCGCGCTCGTTGCTGCGGCGCGTGATCCGGAACGGGTCAAGGCGGTGGTCTCTCGCGGTGGACGGCCGGACCTCGCTGGCGATGCACTGTCCCAGGTACTTGCGCCGACCCTCCTCATCGTCGGTGGCGCCGACGTCGGGGTCATCGAGTTGAACGAAGATGTACTCCAACGTCTGCGCGCGCCGAAGGCGCTGGAGATCGTTCCGGGCGCAACGCATCTCTTTCCTGAACCCGGAGCCATGGACACCGTGATCGAATACGCCGCGCACTGGTTCGAGCGATATCTCGCCATGCCGTCCCACACTCACGCAGGCTAAACCTCATGAGTGGACGGCAGCGGCGCCCTTAACCTTTCGGCTCGGCCCGCGCAGGCCCCCAGTGAACGTCATGTTTTGTGCATCGCGGCACATTTAACCATGCCTGCTGCCACATCGGCGTGTGTCACGCTTACGTGGCTATGTCCATATTGCAAGATCGGCCGCCCTGCAATATAGATTCAAGCATAGGTTGTTTTTCGGCCTTCGCTGTTGGGTTTCGTCGCTATAGACCGTTCAAGAGAGGCTACTGTTCTCTGCTCTTCTTAGGTGATCCAAACGGTACTTCTTGCCCACTCCAGGGTATCGGAGGGCGTCATGAGTGATTTCGTGGTCAAAGCCAATATCGATCACTACCTTGACTTACTCGATAACCACAATATTGCGCACGAGACGAGAAGCATTGTCACCAAGCTGTTGATCTTCGAAGAGGACAAGCTCAGCTACGATCTGGAGCAGCTCGAATTCGCGGAAAGCCGAGCGGCCAGCGGACGCGAAAGGGTGAGCCATGTCCGTCGGATACGAGACGCCCTTGCCGTCGGTACGGCCGAACACGGCCAGGCGGACGCGCTGCTGATAAACTTCGAGAATCGGCAAACCCTGCTGGAGGATCTTTGTCATCGCTTACGCAACAGCGCAAAGCAGCGGAGCATCTAAAGCTGCGCTTGCGGGCCGCGACAATCGGCGCCAGCACCATTGATTTCCGTCAATGTGTGACCTTGCCGTCCCTTTTCTAATGCACCGTCTCGCAAAGGGGGTGAACATGGCGGACTTCGCAATTACTCTTGTCCAGGCGCGCAGACGCAATATTGAGCGCTATAGCAGGTTGCTCCAGACATCCTTGACGGATGTCGAGCGCGCCTACATCGAGAGGCGACTATTGGAAGAGAGAGCCGCTCTCCGATCCGTCGATCTGCCATACACGAATGCGGCAACATCATCGCAGCGTTCCGAATGCTGATTGCGCACGGGCGACGCATCGTGGCTGCCTAGACAGCCAATTCAGCGTGCTGCAGATCACGCGGATACCGCCTACAACGACCTCCCGTCCATGCTCCGAAGCCAATCGGCGATGCGCGCCCAGAACACGCCAATCGTTTCGCGGCCCATGAAAAGGCCGAGATGACTGGATGGCGCGACGGCGGTCTCGATCTCTGCGTCGGGCGTCCCCAGCAACGACGCGGTCGCCAGAGCCTGCTCGGCCGGCACGACCTCGTCATTGGCGCCAGCGAGCAGGAAGACCGGCACACTCACCCGGTTCAGTTGGACCGCGTGCCCGAGTGCAACGAACTCTCCGGCCGCAAGCCGGTTCTCCCTGAAGATCCAGTTCACTGTTTGGAGAAAGAACGTACCGGGTAAATCGAGCGTCTGCCTTTGCCAACGATCGAACCGCTCGACGAATTGACGGTCACTGAGAATGTCCGGTGACAACGTTCTCTGCAAAGCGGTCGTCGGATCCGGAGAGGCCCCCCAGAACCGCCGCATCTGTTCGCCTCTTACCAAGCCGCTCGTACTGTCCACCAAGACTTTGAAGGCATCCGACGACATGGACGCCACTGCACGAGACAGCGCCGAGCCGACCGACATATCGACCGGAACGCCCGCGAGCACCAAGCAGCGTACCTTACTCGGAAAACGTGCCGCATAGATCAGCGAGAGCCACCCGCCCTGGCACAATCCGACGAGATCGACCGGATGGCCGATGTCATCCACTGCGACATTCAGATCAGAGAGGTAGCTGTCGATGGACCGCGAGCTCATGTCGGGAGATGCCGAGCGCCACTCCGCAAGGTAAAGACGAGCAACGCCGCCGTTCCGAAGCGCCTCGACGATACTATGCCCGGCAGCAAAATCCGCAATCGAAGCCCCATGAAGCGCGTAAGGAGCACAAATCAAAACAGGCGCGCCCGTGCGGGCGAGTGAAAAGTCCCGCAGCCGCAAATCGGCAATTTCAAGCGCGATCGTATTGGGCGTGGTCCACTGCAAGTCAGGCTCCGGCCTGCCCTCTCCAAGCTCACCACCTTGGAGCCACCACTGCCAGGCATCGATTGCGATCTTTGCCGCAAGAAAGGACCAGGAGAAGGGGTCATGCGGCCCCCCTCCTCCAGTCTCGCCCACCCGGCTCCCGTATCTCCCCTCTACCACGCCATCCTCACTGATCCGTGCAAACCGGCTTCGTCCTGGAAACTATCTCCCCCGCTGAGCTCGCCTCCGACCCGAACAGCGCTCGGCGGTCATGCCAGGAATTCCGCGAGCTTGATTCTTTCATCCGCGGCAACGGCAAGATGCTGAAGGCGTTCCGATATACACACCGGATAATTCGCGGCCAGCGCCGGCGTTCTCAGTTCCTGAGGCAATTGTCTCAGTTGCTGTTCGGCGCGGGCACGGCTCTCCTGGAGCGAGACGAGCGGACCGACACGACGTCCAGCCTGCATGACCTGCTGCACGAGGGTCTCGCCTTCTATGCAATCGTCTTCCGTCGACACCACGTCACCACACATGAAGCCGTCGCCATCGAAACATCGCCAGACCTGCTTGCGCCCGGGCCATGTCGCCTTCCCCATCGAGCGCTTACGGCGCGGCAGGCCGGCATATTCCTGGAGCTTGTAGGCGCAATCGAGCCCAGGAACGTCCGATGAGGTCGTCAGGTTGGTGCCGATGCCGATACCGTCAACCGGTGCTTGCTGGCGCGAGAAGCCCAGCAGGACCTCCTCGTCGATCCCGCCGCTTACAAAAATGCCGGTGTCCTTCAATCCGCCCGCGTCCAGAATGTGACGGACACTTCTTGCAAGTGCAGCCAGATCGCCGCTGTCGATTCGAACCGCGCGAATGGGAATTCCGAGCGCCGTGAGCCGGGGCGCCAACGCGACCACCTTGTGCGCAGCTGCTTCGGTATCATACGTATCTATCAGGAGCACCAAGTCGCGCGGCCGGGCGCGCGCAAACACCTCGAAGGCCTTCGCTTCGTCGTCGAACGATTGAATGAACGAATGCGCCATCGTGCCATAGGCGGGAACACCGAATGTCTTCTCAGCCAAAAGTGTAGCGGTGCCGGAAAATCCGGCGAGATAGCTCGCTCGCGCCGCCAGCAGCCCGGCCTCGGCACCATGGGCACGGCGGAGGCCGAAATCGACCAGCAGCTTGTCCGGAGCCAACAGCTTCAATCGGGCGGCCTTGGAGGCGATCAAGCTCTGAAAGTGCAGGATATTGACGAGACGCGTTTCAACAAGCTGGGCTTCCGGCAAAGGTGCGGTAACCCGGAGAATGGGCTCGTTCTCGAAGAACGCTGTTCCTTCCGGCATCGCATGAACATCGCCGCTGAAGCGAAACGTGGCGAGATAGTCCAGGAGCTGCTGATTGAACTTCCGGGACTGGGCGAGCCAGTTCAGCTCCTCGTCTGAGAATCTCAGATTTTCCAGGAACTGAAGTGCCTGTTCCAAACCCGCAGCAAGCAGAAAATGTCGCTCTCTCGGCAATTTACGTACGAAGAACTCGAAGACAGCCGTATCCGTCTGACCCGAGACCAAATAGGCCTCGATCATGCTCAACTGATAGAGATCCGTCAGCAATGCACTCGGCAGCACTTCGATCGCCCTGTCATTGCAAATCACGGGTTTGCCGATCGCTTTACGGGCTCTTTAGACCCGTACTGCTCTAGCAGGGCGATGACCTCCTCATCGCTGACCTGGTGAAAGTCGCGATAGAAATAGCCGATTGCCCCAAGCTCCACCGGCGTATCCAGACAGACGATGACATCGACCTCCGGTCGGAGCTTTTCAAGTGTCTCCAACGGAGCTACCGGAACCGCCAGAACGATCTCTTCCGGCCCCTGCTTCCGGACTGCCTTGATAGCCGCGTGGATGGTCGCGCCGGTGGCGATACCGTCGTCGATGACGATCGCCAACCTGCCCTTGATTTGCGCCCGATGCCGGCCCTTCAGATAGCGTTTGCTGCGGCGTTCGATCTCGGCCTGTTCGTCGCGGCAGACGGAATCGAACTCCGCCGCAGAAACCTGGCAAAGCTCGATCACATCGGCGTTGCGGACGACCGTTGCCTCCGCTCCCTCCGCGACAGCTCCCATGGCCAGTTCGGGCTGGGTCGGTACGCCGATCTTCCGCACGATCAGCAAATCGAGGGGAGCGTCGAGCAGCGCCGCCACCTCGGCAGCAACCGGAACGCCGCCCCTCGGCAATGCAAGGATCACCGGATCTCTATCCTTGTAATTGAGCAGCCTCCCGGCGAGTTGCCGGCCGGCATCCGTTCGGTTCTCAAACGACATGGCGCAATCTCCAGCTTTCAAAATCCTACCGACGCCCATTGCGCACATGGTTGATCCGCGTCAAGTTCACGACGGATCGCAATCGATCAAGGGCCACGGCATGCCGGGCGACAGCACGGACTATGACTAGCGACATAGACCAGAACGATATCGACCAAGACGATCCGGCCTCGCTCAGGCGCAAAGTGAGCTTTCTCAGCCGTCCCGAGGCCTATGTGCCGGCTCCGGAGAGCGTCGTTGTCCGCGAAACTCATATGTCGTGGGTCTTCATGGCTGGCCACCGCGTCTACAAACTCAAGAAGCCGGTCCGCTTTCCTTATCTCGACTTCTCTACGCTCGAACGCCGCGCCGCGGCAGCGAATGCTGAAGTGACCCTCAATCGCAGGCTGGCACCGGATGTCTACCTCGGGGTCGCGCCCCTCACGATCACCCCGCAAGGCTACACGATCGGCGCTAGCGGAACCGTGGTCGACTGGCTCGTTGTCATGCGCCGCCTGGACGAAAGCCAGACCCTCGAGGCTGCGCTTGGCCGCCGAGAAATCCCGCGAGCCCGGATTCGTCAGCTCGGGGAGATACTGACGTGCTTTTACTCGCGCGCACCACGCCTCCTGCTCGGCGCCGATAGCTATCTGTCCGGACTGAATAAGGCGATCCTGGCCGACCGCCGCCTTCTCCTGGGCGGCACGTTTGACCTGCGACCGGGCCAAATCCAACGGATCGTCAATATTCAGCACCGTTTCCTGCAGCAGCGCCGGCCGGTCCTGGCATCCCGAATCCATCGCCGGCTCATTCTTGACGGGCACGGCGATTTGAGACCTGAGCACATATGGCTCGGCGGCTCCTATCCCATCATCGACTGCCTGGAATTCAATGCGGCGCTGCGTGCCGGAGACGCCCTCGACGAATTCGCCTTCCTTCATCTTGAATGCGAACGGCTCGGAGGGGTCGCGGTCGGCGACACCCTACGGCGACAGTTGGCAGTCGTTCTGAACGACGATCCGGCTTCCGGACTGTTCCTATTCTATCGGATCGGACGTGCCATGTTGCGAGCTCGCCTGTCCATTGCGCATCTTGCCGACACCCATGTACGAACGCCGGACAAATGGCCAAGACTTGCGCAGACCTATCTGAAGCTCGTCGGCACCGATGTTATGGCGCTCGAACGATTATTGGATCGCGACGGAGACCCGTTCCGCTGATCAGGCCTGGTAAGGCAGCAGATCATCCAGTCGCTCGTCCAGATGCAGCCGACCAATGACGGCCGCGAACAATGGCGCCGCCGAGACAACATCGAGCTTGGCTTGAACGGGTCCTGATGGCAACCTGAAGGGCGGAACCGAGTTCGTGATCACGATGCGATCGATCGCACCGTCCGAAAGCTTAGTCTCGGCCCCAGGCATGAATAGACCGTGGGCGACGCAGGCCACCACCTCGGCGGCACCGCGAGCCCGTGCCGCCTTGGCGGCGCGAACCAACGTTCCTCCCGTGCTGATCAGATCGTCAAAAACCACGCAGAACGCGTCTGCGACGTCGCCGGCGAACAGATCGCCAGCGACCTTTCCGGAGCTCCGATGCTTCTCGACGAAGGCCTTGCCGATCGGCTGCCCCAATGACCTCTCGAGGGTCTCGCGGAGCAGATCGGCCCGCTTGCCGCCGCCTAGATCGGGCGAGACCACGCAGATCGGCCGCACCCCGGCCATGTCCCTAACCTTCTCGGTGAGCAAGGGCACCGCACTCAACGCGACCGTGGGGCAGCGAAAGGCATTTTCGAACGCTGCTTGGTTATGAACCTCAAGCGTAACGACACGACCGACGCCAACCGCCTCGAACAGACTGGCAAGATACCGGATCGTCACGGGATCGTTGGTCTTGGTCCGGCGGTCCTTACGGGCGTAACACAGATAGGGAATAACTGCCGTCACGCGCGCCGCGCCCGCATCCCTGAGTGCACCGATGAAGAACAACAACCGGCACAGCTTGTCATTTGGGCTCTCTTGCGGTCCCCCATGCAAACTATGCACGACGTACACGTCGCAACCCGCGACATTGTCCAGTGGACGGATCTTGTGTTCACCGTCTTCGAAGCTGCGCTCCTCGGCCGTGGCAAGTCGGCAACCCAGCGCGTCGGCGATATCCTGACCGATTTCGACCGAGCCCCTCAGCGCGAACAGACGTAACCGGTCGCTGCCATTCAATGGCCGTCGGGACAAAGACGTGCCGTTGGCCACGTTGGGCTCCACCGGTCAGATCTTAAGGGCGTGCTTGCCGAGCACCCTGACCGAGCTCGCCTGCGGCCCCTTTTGGCCCTGCTCCTCGACATAGGTCACGCGCATCCCGACGGAAACCTCGGCGGTGCCGAGAACGCTATTGCGATGAAAGTACACTTCGTGCCCGTCGGCAGCTGCGAGGAAACCAAAACCGCCGTCCTTGTCGAAGCGTACCACCGTTCCGATCGGCTGCGCTTCGTGCTCCTTGACATCGCCACGCATGACGCGCGCCTGGTCCTGCAATTGGCGGCGGGCGCGATTGAATCCGTCGTCGACTGCAAATGTGAGGTCGGCGTAGCGCTCGTCCTGACTCGGCGTGCGTCCGACATTGACCTCGCGTCCATCCGGCAGCGCAAGCCGAATGTTGACGTGATATTGACCGCCGGTGCGGTGGTGCTCACCCGGCCCTTTTACCACGACGCGCCCCGAGGTCACGCGGCCGTAACGGCTTTCGAGTTCCGCGAGATGCTTTTCGATAGCCGCTTGCAGTTCGTTCGAAGCCTCAAATCCCTCGAACTCGATCCGAGCTGACGTTTGCATCGCAATTCTCCACCTCAGTTATGAGACATTTGAGCACGCCAACATCTGTTGACTTTGAGCGAAATCAACCTGCCGCTCGTGTCATCAAACAGACTGGACCGCCAATTGTTGCGCGGAGAGCATCATGCCTATCCGGATCAAGACCTTTATAGCGACAGTGGACGGGTCCGAGTCTGCCACGCGCGCGCTGGATGTTGCCATCGCCATGACGAAGGCTGCGTCCGGAACATTGTCCCTGCTGGCGGTCGCCGTTCCCCTGACGCAGGCAGAGCAGACCGCGTTCGAACGAGCCGAGGGCAACGTTGCGGATGCGTCCGACATGATGGCCCAACAGATTCTCAAGGCAGCCGAACACCGCCTGGATCTGGCCGGCCTTACAGCCGCAAGAACGCTGCTCAAATGGGGTGACCCGGCCGAGGCCATCCTGGATGCGATCGCAGATCTAGGACCGGACGCCATTGTCGTCGGGCGCAGAGGCCGCGGACGCCTTACCGGGCTACTGCTCGGCAGCGTATCTCAGAAGCTTGTCAGCCTCGCCCCCTGCGTTGTGGTCGTCGTGCCTTAGGACGGCGAACTTGACGCTTCCGATCAAGTTCTTCGTGCGCTCTATCGTTGGGAACGTCAAGCTAACGTCGCGCCAATTCATTCGCTTGCCAGCGCTCCTAGAATTCCGATCCGCGCTCCACGTCGGTCGTTCACTCCCCGAGAAGATGTTTCTCGATTTCGCCGACCGAATGCTTCGTTAGATCCTTGTGCAATTCAGCAATGATGCGCGCCTTGACGTCGTCGTGGAACGCGTCACGCAGATCGGCGAGCGCTCGTGGAGGCGCCACAACGATCAGTGCTTTCGCCTTTTGCGATCGGACCATCTGCTCCATCGCAGCCGCAACGTTGTGCACGAACCGATGCTCTTCAAGTTCATGCCAGTCCACCGCATCCACGGCGCTCCGATGCCCCGACTGATGCGCCTTGCTGACCCGTCCAGGCCGTTCGCTGCCCTGCTCGTGAGTCGGCCGGTTTTCATCCTCGAAGACCTTCTCAGCCTTCAAATTTGGGAATTTCTCGTCTCCCTCGTTGCGGAGGAATAATGCCTTTCGGCCGTCGCCAACAAAGATCAGCGCATCATGTGGGATCTTGAGTTTACTCACCTCTTCCTCCGTCTTGCTGCCGGTCCATCGTGGCAAGAAACCGGCTAGTGCCGTCGCTTCAGCAGCATGCGTAACTCGGCGATTGGACGCGTATTGATCACCTCCCCAGCCTCAAGCCACCCGCGGCGAGCCTGATCCACGCCAAAGCGCATATTGCCGAGGCCGCCAATGGCATGGGCGTCGGACGAAATCGCCAGCCTGACACCGTTCAGCTTCGCCGCATGGGCATGAATATCGTCAAGATCTAGGCGATCCGGATCTCCATTCAACTCCAGACAACAGCCATGTTCAGCCGCCGCGGCAATGATCTCTTCCATGTCTACCTCGTACGGCACTCGCTCATTGATCAGTCTGCCGGTCGGATGCGCGATCACAGATACGTAGGGATTGGTTATCGCCCGAATGATGCGCTCGGTCTGGGCCTTGCGGGAGAGATCGAATTTGTAGTGCACCGCAGCAACAATGAGGTCGAGACGCACGAGCACCTTATCCGGCAGATCCAGCTTCCCATCAGCCAGGATATCGACCTCCGCTCCCTTGAGCACGGTGAA
Organism: Bradyrhizobium sp. SZCCHNS1022; assembly: GCF_032484835.1. Classification (NCBI taxonomy): domain Bacteria; kingdom Pseudomonadati; phylum Pseudomonadota; class Alphaproteobacteria; order Hyphomicrobiales; family Nitrobacteraceae; genus Bradyrhizobium; species Bradyrhizobium sp. SZCCHNS1022. The sequence continues at coordinate 351,784 of NZ_JAUETT010000005.1, forward strand.
GCCTGAGAGCTTTTCATTCACGCGATCGATCTCGTCGAGCTGCCGGGCAAGATGCGCGGAATCGAGACCGTGAGCAATCGTGACGTGCTTGCTGTGATCGGTGATCGCGATATAGGCGTAGCCGCGCGCCTTCGCAGCAATGGCCATCTCCTCGATCGACGCGGTTCCATCGCTCCAGCGCGAATGAACATGAAGATCGCCGCGAATATCACCAAGCGTGATCAATTTCGGCAGATCTCCTGTGGCCGCCAACGCAACCTCTCCGCGGTCCTCGCGCATTTCGGGTGGAACCATGGCCAGACCGAGCTTGCGATAGATTTCATTCTCCGTGGCACCTGCAATCCGACGCCTATCGTCGAACAGCCCATATTCGTTGAGCTTCCAGCCATGGTCGTTGGCGAGGCCGCGCAACGCAATATTGTGCGCCTTCGATCCGGTAAAGTACATCAATGCCGCGCCATAGCTTGCTTTTGGGACCACCCTGAGATCGACCTGCAGGCCGGACCGGAGGATGATAGTCGTCCGCGTCGGACCGTGCGCGACCACATGAGCCACATTTTCATAGCGGACAAGTCGGTTGCCGACCGCCGCACCATTGCGCGCGATGGCGAGAACATCGAGGTCGCCCACCGTGTCGCGCCTGCGACGAAAGCTCCCGGCGACCACGGCCTCGGCGAGCCCCTTTGTTTTGCGGAGATAGGCGAGCAGCGCCTCCGCTTCGGCCTCAGCCTCCACCAGCTTGAAGCGCCTTTCGGCCGGGGGCTTCGCCAGCGCAGCGACCAGCTTCTGCTCGCTCTTGAGGCCAAATCCCTTCAGATCACGCAAGCGTCCCGATTGGATCACTCGCCGCAGATCGTCGAGCGTCCGCACTCCCAGGCTATCGTAGAGCAACTTGACGCGCTTGGGACCGAGACCCGGCAAAGCGGCAATCTCGCCGAGATCACCGGGCAACTCGCGCTTGAGTCGCTCGAGCACGTCGAATTTGTGCGTGGTCACAATAGCGGCGATCTTGCCGGCCAGGTCCTTGCCGATGCCGGGGAGTTCCGAGAGGTCTTCGCCCGCCTTCAGCAGGCCCGTGATGCTCTTCGGCAACCGCTCGATCACCCGCGCGGCATTACGATAGGCACGCGATCTGAATGGATTATCGCCCTTGATCTCGAGCAGCTCGGCGGTGTGGTCGAACATCTCGGCGATCTCGGCATTTTGGACCGGCATCGTCGTGTCTCCGTCCCTCGCCCAAGCCTAGCGACAAGCCGGAGCCAGACTTTGACGTAGATCAGGCCTGCCAGAGCCACCTTCGATGTCGCATCCACCGGGAGCCAGAGGAGCCGACATCCTCCGGATTGATACGGGTCAACGCCAGGCCGCCTCGGCGGCTTAGAGAGACACCATGGATGACGCACTGGGACCATCTCAGCGGGAACATCTGATTTCGCTCGTGCGCGAGTTCGTCCGCGAGCTGCATCCGCAGCGCAGCCGATTTATCCAGATTACTCCCTCCAGCCGCATCGAGCGCGATCTCGGGATCGATAGTCTGGCGCGCATCGAGCTGGTGCTCCGCATCGAACGCGCGCTTCATCTGCATCTGCCGGCGCAAGCGGTCGGCGAAGCGGAAACGGTCGAGGATGTCATTCGCTGCGTCCAACGCGGCGGGCCGGCGGGTGATGTCGCCGCTCTCAAGGTCCTCACCACGACCGCGCTTCCGAGCGTCCCTGCACCGGATGAAGCCGTCACCTTGACGGCCGTTCTGGACTGGCATGCGGCCCGACATGCGGACCGGTTACATCTGACCGTCCTGCAGGACGAAACGGTCTCGCTGGGAACGCTGACCTACGGCGAGCTTGCAGCCCGCGCGCGTAGCGTCGCTTACGGACTGCTCGAGCGGGATATCTCTCCCGGAGACCGCGTGGCGCTGATGCTTCCGACCAGCGTCGATTTCTTCGTGGCGTTCTTCGGCATTCTCTATGCGGGTGCTATCCCGGTGCCGCTCTACCCGCCAATGCGTCTATCCCAGGTCGAAGACCATCTTCGTCGACAGACGACCATATTGCAGAATGCAGGAGCACGCGTGCTGATAGCCGTGCCGGAAGCCCTGCGTGTGGGGAATCTGCTTCGGGCCATGGCAGGCGATCTCGATCACGTTGTCAGCGTCGCCGATATCGAGTCTACTGTATCGGCGGCGCTCCCGCATGTGGACGATCCGGCTGCGGTCGCGCTGATTCAGTACACCTCGGGCAGCACCGGCGATCCAAAAGGCGTGGTCCTGTCACACGCCAATCTCCTGGCCAACATCCGCGCAATGGGAACCGTCATCGGCGCGAACTCATCCGACATCTTCGTCAGTTGGCTGCCGCTCTATCACGACATGGGCCTGATCGGCGCCTGGCTCGGATGCCTGCATTACGCCGCCCGGCTCTATGTCATGTCGCCGCTCAGCTTTTTGATCCGGCCACAAAGCTGGCTATGGGCGATGCATCGCTTTCGCGCGACGTTCTCGGCATCGCCCAATTTCGGCTTCGAGCTCTGCCTTACCAAGATCGCCGACCAGGAGCTTGAGGGCCTGGACCTGGGTTCGCTGCGAATGGTCGCCAACGGCGCCGAGCCGGTCAGCGTCCAAACGCTACGCAAGTTCACCGAACGGTTTGCCAAGTACGGCTTTCCCGCGAACGCGATGGCGCCAGTCTATGGATTGGCGGAATGTTCGGTCGGACTGGCTTTCCGGCCTGCGCGACGCCTTCCGCCGGTCGACCGCATCGACCGGGATCAGCTCAGCCTCCATGGTGTTGCGGTCCCGGCCAAGCCAGAAGATCCGCGACCGTTCGAACTCGTCGGCTGCGGCCAGCCGCTCCCTGGCCACGAAATCCGGATCGTCGATCAGGCCGGGCGAGAACTCGGCGACCGGCGGGAAGGACGCATCGAATTTCGCGGTCCGTCCGCAACCAGCGGCTACTTCCACAATGAGGCAAAGACGCGTGAATTGGTCCGCGGCGACTGGCGCGACACGGGAGACCGCGGCTACGTGGCCGATGGAGACATCTTCATCACCGGCCGCATCAAGGACATCATCATTCGGGCCGGCCGCCATCTCTATCCGCAGGAGATCGAGGAGGCCGTCGCAGCCTTGCCAGGTGTGCACAAAGGCGGGGTTGCAGTGTTTGGCGTTGCCGATCGCGCAACCGGGACCGAACGCGTAGTGATTCTGCTCGAAACGCGAGAGTCCGATCCAGGCATGCGGGCCGCTTTGCAGGCCCGCGCACATGAGATTGTCACCGATGTCGCGGGAACGCCGCCGGACGAGATCGTGCTTGCGCCTCCCCGCACGGTACCGAAGACCTCCAGCGGGAAAATCCGGCGAAGCGCCGCCAAGGAACTCTATCAGAGCGGCCATATCGGCCCAATCCAGCGGGTCCTCTGGTGGCAATTGCTCCGGCTCACGTTCGCCGGCATCGGCCCGCAACTCCGGCGCGTGGCGCGTCGCATCTCCGAAACATCTTATGCGGCGTGGTGGTGGAGCGTACTAGGCTGTTCGGCCCTGGCCGGATGCCTGGCCGTCCTGGTGCTGCCGAGCGTATCCGCCCGTTGGTCGGCGCTTCGATGCATCGGCCGCGGCGCGCTCCGCACCATGGGCGTGCCACTCACGACTCTGGGCTTCGAAAAGATCCCCCGCCATGCAGCCGCGCTCGTGTTCAATCATTCGAGCTACATGGATGCCTTTGTGCTGGCCGCGACGCTACCGTCGGAACCCGCTATCGTCGCCAAGCGCGAATTGGCTCAACAAGTCATCGCCGGACTGATGTTACGACGGCTCGCCATCCCGTTCGTGGAGCGCTACGATGTTGCAGGCAGCCTGACGGACACGGCGACGTTGACCGCTCTCGCACAACAAGGACGCATTCTGGTGTTCTTCCCCGAAGGCACCTTCACCCGACGCGCGGGGCTTTCGGGCTTTTTCCTGGGCGCATTCAAGATCGCAGCCGAGCTCAACGTTCCGGTTCTGCCGGGCATCATCAAGGGCACGCGAACCATGCTGCGCAGCGATCAGTGGTTTCCGCGTCACAGCGCAATCAGCGTTGCGATCTGCGATCCGATAATGCCATCCGGCTCCGACTTTCAGGCCGTCATTCGTTTGAGGGACCAAGTGCGCCGCGTGATGCTCGCCCATGTCGGCGAGCCGGATCTGGACGAATTGGTGAAGCCGGAGGCGACTTCACTCGCAAGCTGATGGAGAGGCCGCATGAAACTCGCATCCAGCGCCTTCGCGGACGGATCGTCCTTGCCGCAACGCTTCACCTGCGACGGCGAAAATATCTCACCGCCTCTGCAATGGTCAGGCGTGCCGAGCACCGCACGCAGCTTGGTCCTGCTTTGCAGTGATCCGGATGCGCCGGCTGGTACGTGGCATCATTGGGCCGTCTACGATCTTCTGCCCGATCAGGCCGGGCTTGCCGAGGGGGCGGCCCAAGCCGGCAACCTGAAACAGGCGCTCAACGATTTCAAAACGATCGGGTATGGAGGTCCATGCCCTCCTCGAGGCCATGGAGTTCACCACTATCATTTCCAGCTCCTGGCTCTTTCGACCGACCACCTCAAGGTCCATCCAGGGACGTCTTGCCGGGAGGTCGCGCACAAGGCTCGCCAGTTCACGCTCGCCGAAACGACCCTCATCGGCACTTATCGTCGGTGATGGGGACCGCCTGCCGACGCCCGATCAACATCACCGCGTTGCTGCCTCTCGCCCAGTGTCCACGCTCAGAACTGAACACCTCTCGTCAGAGCTCCGTCGACGACCAGGTTCGTGCCGGAAATGAAGCTCGCGACGGGGCTCGCCAAGAACACGACCGCATTGGCCATCTCATGAGGTGTCCCCATCCGTCCGGTCGGGTTGAGCGCAAGCGCCGCCTTATAGAGATCAGGATTGCCATCCTTGATCGTGTTCCATACGCCGCCCTCGAAATAGGTGTTGCCCGGTGAAACCGTATTGGCACGGATGCCCTTGGCCGCCAGCTGATAAGCGAGCCCCTGAGTGTAGTGGATGATCGCGGCCTTGAATGTGCCGTAGGGACCCGCGGCGAAATCGATTTCCCGCCCCGACACGCTGGCAATCGTCACGATGGCCGCTTGCTTGCTCTTCTCGAGATACGGCATGGCGGCATCGACGAGCCGAACCGTCCCCATCATGTCCGTAGAAAATTCCTTGCTCCAGCTCTCGTCATCCTGACCGATGGCGAGCGCGCTCACATTGGCGACCACGATATCGATCCCGCCGAGCGCATCGGCCATTTCGTTGACCCAGGCTTTCAGCGCGGGCCCATCGGCGACGTCGACCGCCTTTCCGGCCGCCGTGACACCTGTTGCTTTCAGCGCGGCCACCGTCGCCTCGACATCTCCGGTGTTGCGAGCGCAGATACCAACATCGGCGCCTTCTGCCGCCAGCGTCTCAGCGATTGCCCGGCCGATCCCCTTGGTAGCACCCGTGATCAGAGCTTTCGCTCCTTTGAGCCCCATATCCATTGTCAGCTCCTCTGCTTCGTCATCAACCTCCGCTGGAGGTCATCGATTGCCGGCCTGTGTGCGGACGAGCCCACGATAGCTGTGGGGCATGCGCATCGCGACCAGATCCTTGCGCCTTACAACGTTGGTTGGATAGGCAGTGTCGAGGTTGCTGGTATCGATCTGCGCGGTCGCAATCGCCGCCCCATCCGATACGATTGCCTCACGGCGCGGGAATTCGAAGGTGTCGGGGCCGAAGATGCCGCTCAGTCCGGAGTAGCCGTGGGCCGGATCATGCACGTTTGCGAACGCAAAGAAGGTGTTGTTCTCTCCCGCCCTCACCCGAAAATGATGCCAATGCTGGGGGTCGGCTCCAGTTGGAATCGGTGCGGGCTGCGCGACCGTGGTGCCCGCGTGCGACGATGTGAACGCCCCCTGCACCGCCGCCGGACAAGCGATCAGATCGCAGCCGCGCAAAGCGAGCACCCGCCCTGCTTCAGGAAACAGCGCATCGTGGCCGATCAACAGGCCGATGCGCCCAATCGGGGTGTCAACGACGGTCCAACTGTCGCCCGCGGTAGCCCAGCTTCGATCGCCGCTCGCAAGGTGCGTCTTTCGATAGACCGAGACGGCTCCGTCGGGAGCGACGAGACAGGCGCTGTTGTAGCTCTCTTCGCCCACGCGCTCGGCCAGCCCGCAGACCAGACAGATGTCGAGTTCGCCAGCAAGCGCAACAAGCCGCTCCGTCACCGGCCCCGGGATCGGTTGCGCCGACCCGGCCGGGTCGGTGAGGCCCGTCGCCGCAAGTTCGGGGAATACCACGAGCTCGGCGCCGTCCACCTTCGCCTTGCGCGCGAGATCGGCAATGATGGACAAGTTCGTCGCGACCTCTGGTGTGGGCGCAAATTGCCCGACACTGACCCGCGAGCGCTTTCCAGCCGGCCATGGCTGATGACCGTAGAGCCCGAAGAAATCGCGGGGGTTCCAGCTGTAAGTATTGGTCAGCAGCTCCGGATAGAGCTCCGGCCGACGCTGCGCCAACACCGACTCTCCGAGCACGCGTCTTGTCCGCGCAACTGCAAGATCGACCTCGGCAAAGGCGATTCCGTCCCCTTTGTCGATTACGGCTGCGACGGCGCCATCGGGCGCAATGACGCAGCTTCCGCCGGAGAATTGCACCGTGCGCTCCAGCCCCCAGCGATTGCTCTCGATCACGTAGCAACTGTTCTCGAACGCGCGGCTGATCCAATACGGCGCCGGAGTGCGTTCGGCGAGCCAGTTCGAGACGTGACAGATGATGTCCGCCCCGCCGAGCGCCATCAGCCGCGCAGTCTCGACAAAATGGATGTCCATGCAGATCAGGAGCGCGATGCGCCCGATCTCCGTCTCGAACACCTGATTGTGCAGGTCCCCGGCCGCCGCCCATTTCGGCTCGGAAATATAGGGATGCGTCTTGCGGTGCCGGCCGATGATGCCGTCGGGGCCGATCAGCACCGCGCTGTTGTAATAGATGTCGTCGTCATCGACCTCGGGCATGCCGATCACCACATAGCAGCCGTGGCGGCGCGCCAAAGCGGCAAACCGGTGCGTGGTCGAGCCCGGGATCTTCTCCACGAACGCGGCGACCTCAGCGCGGTCGTACCAGCAATAGCCGGTCGTCCCCATCTCGGGCGTCACGATGAGCTTGGCGCCCGCAGCCGCCGCCTGTTCGCAAAGCTCGAGCAGGCGCGCGATGTTGCGCTCCTTCTCGCACAATGTCGGCTCGAACTGAACGGTGGCGACCTTGTATGTCGACGACATCCTGCAGTTCCCCTCAGACCAGGAACGACTTCTTGATCGAAGCACCGAGCGTATATTTCGGGTCGACCATGTTGCCGAGGCGGACGCGGCCGGCCTGGGTCAGCAACATATAAGCCTCGATCTCTTCGAAGCCGTAGTCGGCGGCCATCCAGCGGCACAGCTCGCGATAGGCGATGCGTGCGGCATCCTCCATCGGCCGCGCCGAGCCGATCGTCATGATGAAATCCTTGGTCTCGAGCCGCGGCCAAGCGATAGTCCAGTTCTTGATCAGGTCGACTTGGACCGTCGTCACCGTCGGATGCTCGATCGCGACACCGCAGAGCTCGCCGTCGCCCTGCGCGGCATGGCAATCGCCCAGATAGAGCAGCGCGCCCTTGGCGTTCACAGGCAGATAGATGATGGCGCCGACGCCAACGTCAGGCAGATCCATGTTGCCGCCATAATAGTCCGGGACCAGCGAGGAAATCGCCTCGATTTCCGGCGAGGTGCCGATGGTGCCGATGAACGGCTCATAGGGTAGCGTGATCTTGTCGTTCCACTTGGTGCCGTTCTCCAGCGTGATCTCGAGCTTCTTGACGCGCTCGGGCAGTGCCGGGTTGAGCAAGGCCGTATTTCCGGTCGAGACCAGGCCGCCGAAATCAGGCATGACCACGGTGGTGCCGCGCGGCTGCGGCCCGCGCGGCACGATGCTCTCGATATAGACCGCGAGCGTGTCGCCCTTCTCGGCGCCGTTGACGTAGATCGGCCCATTCTGCGGATTGAGGAACGGGAAATTCAGGATCTTCGACGGGCTGTCGGTCTCGTGCTTGATCTGGCCCTCGAAGGCGTCATGGGTCTCCGCGGAGACCACCGCACCCGGATCGACGCTCAGGATCGGGTTCACATAGGGCCCGTAGACATAGTGGTACTTGCCCTGATCTTTCTCCGTGATCACGTGCTCGCTGCCGCGCTTGCCCTTGGCGATGCCCTTGCGGGCCATGATCGATTCCGACTGCCAGGCCATTCTCATTCTCCTTGTTCTGGTTGTGACGTTTCTTGCATCAGACTGCGAGGTGGCGGCGCATCTCGGCCTCGTCGTCGAGCGCCGCGCGCGCGAGGCTCGCGGTGATGCGTCCTTTGTCCATGACGTAGCAGCGCTGCGCCATCGCTCGGATCATGTCGAGATTCTGCTCGACCAGGATGATCGTGACACCGGTCTGGCGGTTGAGCTCGACCATGTTGCGCGCGATGTCCTGGACGATGTTCGGCTGGATGCCTTCGGAGGGCTCGTCGAGCAGAATCAGATTGGGATCGGCGATCAAGACGCGGCCAATCGCAAGCTGCTGCTGCTGCCCGCCGGACATGGTGCCCGCGCGCTGCGTCCAACGCTCCTGCAGGATCGGAAACGCATCGAGCACGCGCCGCTTGCCGTCTTCGGGAATGCCGCCTTTGATCGCGGCGCCCACGGCGATGTTCTCGCCGACCGTCAGGCGCGGAAATACATCCCGGCCCTGCGGCACATAGCCCATGCCGAGCCGCGCACGCCTGTGCGCGGGCAGATGCTCGACGGCTTCGCCGCGATAGACGATCGAACCTGACATCGCCGGCACCAGCCCGATCAGGCTCTTCATCAGCGTCGACTTGCCGACGCCGTTGCGGCCGATCACCGCGACGATCTCGCCCTCGCGCACCTCGATCTCGAGCCCCTGCAGCACCGGCTTGCCGCCGTAGCCGGCGCGCAGGCCGAGCGTCGTGAGGATGACTTCCTTGCGCGTTTCCTCAAGCATGAGCCTGTCCCAGATAGATCGCCGCGACGCGCTCGTCGGCGACGATCTCCTCGATCGAGCCTTGCGCAAAGACCTGGCCGAGATGCAGCACCGTGACCCGCTGCGCCACTTGACGGACGAAGGCCATGTCGTGCTCGATCGCAAGCACAGTCACGCCCTCCGCATTGAGCCGCCGCACCATCTCGCCGGTCATATGTGTCTCTTCCGGCGACATCCCGGCTGTCGGCTCATCCAACAACAACAGCCGCGGCTTGAGCGCGATCGCCATGCCGATCTCCAGCCATTGCTTCTGGCCGTGGCTGAGATTGCCCGCGCTCTGCGCCTGCTCGGCTTCGAGGGCGAGAAAAGCGAGCAGCCGATCGATCTCCTGCGCGAGTACGGCGCCGCGATGCCGGCTCTGCAGCGCGATCTCCAGGTTCTGCCGGACCGAGAGCCCCTTGAACACACCGGGCACCTGGAACTTCACCGACAGGCCGCGGCGGATACGTGCGAAGGATTTCAGTGTCGTGATCTCTTCGCCGCTGAAATAGATGTGGCCGCTGCCGACGCTATATTCGCCCAGGATCAGACGGAACAGCGTGCTCTTGCCGGCGCCGTTCGGCCCGATCAGGCAATGGATTTCGCCGGGCTGCAGCGCCAGATCGACCGAATTCGTCACATGCAGGCCGCCGAAATGCTTGTTCAGCCCGCGCAGTTCGAGCAGCGTCATCAGGCTGCCTCCCGCTTACGACGGGTGGCGAGCCGGCCGACCCAGCTGATGATGCCGAGCACCAGCCCGTTCGGTGCGATCAGGACGGTCGCCACTAGCAGAACGCCCATGAATACCAGCGCATATTGGCTGCCGTAGATCGTCAGCGCCTGGAAGCCCGCGAGCACGACGAGCGTGCCGATCAGGGTCGCGGTGATGTCGCTGCGGCCGCCAACGGCGACCCAGATCAAGGGCAGCGACGCAGCGGTCATGCCCATGCTGGACGGCGTGATGTATTGGCCCCACACCGTGTAGAGCACGCCGGAGAGGCCGGCGAGCGCCGCCCCGATCACGAACGTGATCAGCTGATATTTCCGGATGTCGTAGCCGAGCATCTCGGCCCGTTCCGGATTCTCCCTGATCGCGACAATCACGTTCCCGAACGAGGAATTCATCAGGATGCGCAGTGCGAGATAGACCACGACAAGCATCGCGAGCACGACGTAGTAAAGACCGACGTCGGCGAATAGTACGATCGGCTCGTCGAACCAGGGGATGGTCAGCGGCGGCATTGCGCTCATGCCGTTGAACCCGTTCAGGCGTGCGCTTCCGATGTGCCATTCAGGCCCCGCCGTCTGCGCCATGAAGCGCTCGAGCATCAGGGTCACGGCCAGCGTGACGATGCCGAGAAAGACGCCCGCGATACGCCCGAAGAACATGAAATAGCCGAGCAGTGCCGCAAACAGCGAGGCAATCAAGACCGCGAGCACGAGCGCGATCCAGGTGAAACCATAGGCCGAGCCGAAATTGATGGTGAGGATTCCGTACCCGTACCCGGCGATGCCGAAGAAAGCCGTCTGGCCAAACGATAGCGAGCCGCCATAGCCCCAGATCAGGCTGAGACTGAGCGCGATGAACACCCAGACGAAGAAGTACACCGTGTTGCCGACGGTGTAGCCGTCGCTGAACAGCGGATAGGCCACGGCTCCCGCCAGCACCAGCGCGAACAACGACCAAAAGCCCCGGCCCCGACCGAGCGTCTGAGGACCTTCAAGACGGCGAAGCAGCGAAACGAGTCCGGTCACGATCGCTCTCCTTCAGGTCCGCTCGCGCAGCACGAAGCCGGAAATGCCCTTCGGCAGGACCCGGACCACGATGATGACCGCGATCAGCAGCCCGATCTGGCCGAACAATTGCCCCTGCCAGGAGGTCATCGCGGATTTCACGATCGCGAGCACGCCGGCGGCGGGAGCGGTGCCGAGGAAGACATCGGCGCCGCCGATCACCACCGTGACGAACGCCTCCATGATGAAGGTCGCGCCCATGGTCGGCACCAGCGTCATGGTCGGCGCGTAGAGCCCGCCAGCGAGGCCGGCGAGCCCTGCCCCGCATGCGAAGGTCAGACTGTAGATCAGGCGGGTGTCGACCCCCAGCGCTGCCGCCATGTGCGGCACCTGGATAGTCGCGCGCGCGAGCACACCGAAACGGGTCCAATTGAACAACGCATAGAGCAAGCCCAGCACCGCGAGCGCCGCCAGGAACAGCACGATGCGGTAGACCGAGTAGGAATAGGCGCCGACCTGAAAGCTTCCGAACGGCGTGCCGACGCCGGCCATAGTGGAGCCGACCAGGATCAAGGTGCCTTGTGTGGCGATCAGGCTCAGTCCCCAGGTCGCGACAATCGTATCGAGCGGACGCTCATAAAGATGCCGGACCACCAGCAGTTCGACCAGCACGCCGACCAGAGCCGCGACCAGGGTGCCGGCGAGGATGCCGAGCGGCAGCGGCAGGCCGGCATGCACCGTCGCCGCGGTCACGTAAGCACCGCACATGATGAACTCGCCATGAGCGAGATTGATCACCCCCATCATGCCGAATATGACGGCCAGGCCACAGGCCGACAGCACCAGGAACGCGAATGCGTCGCCGAATTGGTAGAGTGCGGAGAATGTCAGTGTCGCGATGTCCATGACTTCGGTCGAGGTTTGCGCAAGGTCAGATATGCGTGGGCGCAGATTTGCGGGGGGGGGGGTGCAAGAGCCGCCCCGGCGTGAGGGACGCCGGGGCGACTCTTCCGCCGATCAGGGCTTCGGCGGGGGCGGATTCGACGGCGTGTATTGCGCCATCGGATCCTTCTTGGTCAGGTCGCAGCCGGCTTCGCCGAGCCAGTACGGCTTGATGTCCTCCCAGACTTTCGGGAAGGAGATCGAGTGATCGGCGCCGACCTTCGCCAGATAGATCGTGTGCGACATGTGCTGGCTCTTCGGGTCGATGCAGACCTTGCCCTCGGGCGCATCCATGCAGACGTCGCCCTGCGCGATCACCTTGCGAATGTCGTCGCGCTTGGTCGACTTCGCCCGCTCCGCCATCTGCTTGTAGAGATAGACCGCGAGATAGGAATTCTCCGCTTCCTGGTTCACATAAGGCTCGCTCGGGAACTTGGCCTTGAACTTGGCGTAGAACTCCTTGCTCTTCGGCGAATCGATTTCCTCGATATAGTTGGTCGTAACGTACATGTCCTTCAGGCTCGGCGGCTTGAAGCGCTTGTGCTCATAGCCCTGACCGACATTGACCGAGGATGCCATCGGCAGGTTGACGTTGGCGGATGCCGCCTGCTCGTAATAGGAGGCCTGCGCGGTACCGACCAGGAGCGTGACCACGAAGTCCGGCTTCGCCTTCTGGATGTTCTGGATGCTTTGCGAGAATTGGGAAACACCGAGCGGGATGAACTCCTCACCGGCCATCTCGCCGCCGTTTTCCTTGACGATCTTGCGGACCCACTCGGCCGAGATTTGGCCGAAATTGTAGTCGGCGGCCAGGGTGTAGACCTTCTTGCCGTAGGTCTTCATCATGTAGGGAATGAGCGTCGAGAATTGTTGCTCGGGTACCGCGCCGGTCACGATCATATGGCCGTCGCAGACGCCGCCTTCGTATTGGTTGTTGTAGAAGGCAAAGCCGTTGAACTGGTCGACGATCGGCCGGTACGCCTCGCGCGAGGCCGAGGAGAAGCCGGCGAACACGACGTCGACCTTGTCCCGCTGCAGTACGCGCCGCATGAACTCTTGGTAGCGCGTGTTGTCCGACTGTGTGTCGTAGGTCACGAGCTCCAGCGGCCTGCCCATGATGCCGCCGGCCTTGTTGATCTCGTCGGCGGCGAGTTGGATCGCGTGCACCTTGCCGATGGTGGCAGCCGCAAAGTCGCCGGACTGATCCTCCAGCACGCCGAGTTTGATCGGATTCTCCGCCGCGAGCACGCCTGACGCAAGGACAAGCGTTCCCGTGAGGGCCGCGGCGCGCAGCCCTCTCACTACAGATCTGGTCATCGTGATGCTCCTACATCGCTTGCTTTTTTTCGCCTTCCAGCGCGACGCTGATCGCGCGGGCGGGCGTATCGGGCGGTCTCGCCCGTCGTTTCAGAAACTCCTCGCAATAGAGTTCCAGCTTCTGTCGCACGCGCATGCTGTCGCGGCGAAGTTCCGAATAGGCATCGTCCTCATTCGATCCGGTTTCCTGCATGCGCAGGACGACCGCTCGAACCACCGCGCGCCGGCCCCGCTGGCGGCTCTCCAGCTCCTGCAACTGCTCGAACATCTCCGCGCGCAACAGGAACTGATTGATGCCCATGAACAGTGACGTATAGACGGCTCCGCCGTGCACGGGCTTGCGCAGAAACGAGGTCGCGCCCAGGTTGACGAGCGCTTTCAGCCGGCTCGGGGCTTCGACGCCGACCAGCCCGATGACCGGTACCGGCGGCAGCTTCGATACGGGATTGACCTCGAACGTCACGGCGCCATCGAGATCTCCGTCGACGAAGAGAATATCGCGCTCGGGGTGCAAACTGCCGACATCGATTTGGGCGCGGCCGTCGACAATGTCGGGATATTCGCAAGCGACACCGAGCTTGGCCAGCGTCGTCTCCAGCGTGGATTCCCATCCTGCGCGGCGGATGACCACGAGCGCACGGCCACCCTTGAAGTTCTGCAGCAATCGGAATGTCATGATTTCACCATTCGCAGCAGCGGAGGACGCATGGCCGTCGCAAAGCGCGGCGACGACTGTACGAGATAGGGATCTGGCTCGATCGGCTGACGCGCTTCCAGGAGCAGCTCGAATTGTCCGTGGAGGGACGAGCGGCCGATCCGCGGCGTTAGCCAGGCATGATAGGTTTGTGGATCGATCCGCACCTCGCCTTGCGGCGCGCGCAGGCGCTGATTGGCGACCGCGCCGCGCACGAGGCGCGATTCGTCGCTCCCGGCCTGCGCAAGTGTCGCGCCCAACAGCTTCACCGCGATATAGGAGGCCTCCGCATCGGCCGAGGCGACGGGTCCACCAGGAAAGGCGCTCGTATATGTCCGCATGAACGCCGCGTTCTCCACCGTGTTCAGTGAAGAGAAATACACGCTGGAGGACAGGTGTCCGTCGACAGCTTCGGCGCCGATTTCCTGCAGTTCGGGTTCGGAGAGCGTGCAGCTCGCCACCGGTATTCGCGCCGCTTGGTCGATGCCGCGAGAGCGGCAGGCGGCGCGGAAGTCGCGAAGGAATGCGTAAGCGCTCGTGCCGATCAGGTTGTTGAACACGAAGTCCGGGCGCTGGTCGAGGATCGCCGAGATAACCTGGTCGAATTCGATGTCGCCGACCGAGAGATAGCGTTCCGCCACGACCGTACCGCCGCGCGCCGTCAGCGCTTCGCGGAAGATGCGATTGTTCTCCCACGCCCAGATATAGTTGGACCCGACGCAGAAGGCACGCTTTCCGACCCGGGATGCGAGATAGTCGACCAACGGCAATACATGCTGGTTCGGCGCCGCCCCCGTGTAGATGACGTTATCGGAACTCTCGAATCCCTCATAATGAGAGGGATACCAGAGCAGGCCGTCGAATTTCTCGAAACAGGGGATAACCTCCTTGCGACTCGACGAAGTGTAGCAGCCGATCACCTGGCGAATGCCGGACTTCAAGAGGTCGAGGCTGAGCTCACGGTATTTCGCAAGATCGCCGGACGGATTGACCACGACCGGTTCGAGCGTGACGCCATCCTGCGTCTGATTGATCTCGCTCAGCGCCAAGAGCGCACCGTTCAGCATCGAGCGCGCGACGACGCTGTACGGCCCCGTCGTCGAGAACATCACGCCGATCCGAAACTGCTTCCGTGCCATTCCTCGACCCAAAACAAAAAAAGCGCCCGCCGGCTGTGAAGCCGAGGGCGCCCTCGCCACCAACCAAACGCACCCTTTCGGGACGGTGTTGGAAATGATTGAACTCGTTGCGTTGACGGGCCACGCTGCCCAACGCGCATGGCAACGGTCGTCTAGAACCCGGACTCTGTCAAGAGCGTTATCAGAGCGATGACTGCATCAAATCGCACCAGCATGCGTCAAAACTATGCACGGTGAGACGCTCCGGTTGTTCAAGGTCTTACTCTTGACGCTGTAGTCGTTCTGTCATCGGTTCTGCGCACCACGCACTTCGATGCGTCCGCCCGCTCATACATACTGCGAAACGGAGCGCACGCACAGCACGATCCCACGCGGCACCTAGGAAGACTTGCTGCGCGAGCCTGAGAAGCTCAGTATTGGGGACATCGCTCCGCAGCGGAGGATCAATGGTCAAGCAGCATATCAATGGCAGCGCACCCGCCGGCACCGGCGTTCCCGGATCGCGCGCGGGCGATGAAGATTTCCTACGGCGTTCTTACGCCGTCGCGCTCCGATCGCTCGCGCACGGCAACCACCCTTTCGCGGCCATTCTGGCCGATGAGCACGGAAACGTCCTGATCGAGATGGAGAATGGCTACATGCCCACGCGCGACGGCACGGCTCATGCCGAACGACTCGTCGCCACCGAAGCCTGTACCACGCTAAGCGAAAACGTCAGAGCGAAAGCGACGCTGTATTCGTCCGCCGAGCCCTGCGCGATGTGCGCAGGCGCGCTCTACTGGGCTGGCATCGGGCGTGTGGTCTACGGTTTGAGCGAACACCGTTTGCGCGCAATCACCGGCAACCATCCGGAGAACCCGACACTCGACCTGCCCTGCCGCGATGTGTTCGCCAGTGGGCAGCGGCCGACGGAGGTCATCGGACCGCTGCTCGAGGACGAGGCCGAAGCGGTTCACGCCGGCGTGTGGGGGACCTGACGGCGGGTCCCTAGGAAGACGGTCGATGGCGCCGGATGCGATCGCGGCGCCATCGGCTCATCAGATGCGATGATCAGAACTTGACGGTGATGCCGCCATACACCGTCTCCTCGGTGCAGGAGTTGTTGCTGACACCCGCCCGGACGTTGCAGACCGTGCTGACCTTATGGTCGATGCCGAACTTGTTCTGCCAGTAGCGGTAGGCGACCCAGAGATCGACGAAGTGCGAATACTTCTCGCCCAGCACCGCCTTGCTGGCGTCGAAGGTCAGACGAATCGGCTCCGAGTTCAACTCGATCGCGGTCTTGATGCCCGGCAGCGGATTGTTCTCACTCCCCTTCTCGCCATACCATCCGGCGCGGCCGCTGATCGACCAGAATTGCATGTTGGGCGGCAGGAAGCCCAGATCCATGTAGTAATTGACCTCGACAGCCCAGGTCGGGTTGAAGCTGCGGTTGCCGTCATTAAGGCAGTTCACGCCGGGTACGGCAGGCGCCGGCAGTTGCCAGCCAGCTCCGCACTGCGTAAAGGCATTGCGGTTGTAGAACTCCCAATAGACCAGAGGCGCAACGTCGATATAGCCCTTATACGGCAGATCGAACGCGAACTGCAGACCCGCGACCACGTCGCGCTTGGCCGGCGAGAGATAATTGTTCTCGGTATTGGCATCCATGCCCACTTCGAACGAGACGTTGTGCAGCGGCCCCATCGTAAAGGCCTTGGTGTTGAAGATCTCGTTCCAGCCGAAGGTCGAGCGGAACAGGCCATAGATCTCGGTTGCACCTTCGCACGACGCCGGCGTGGCAATTCCGGTCGACGGCGTGAAGATCACACCGGCATTGGTGCAAGGATTGGCCGGATCGTTATGGTCCGACTTGAACATCGAGATCGTGAAGAAGTTGGTGCCGTATTGCCAGAGATCGAAATGGGTAAAGGAGTAGACCTGCTTGGCGGTGGTGCCGTTGATGCTTCCGTCCGGCCGCACCGAAAATACACCGGGATCGGTGCCCTTCGGCATCCATGAGAAGCTTACGCGGTTATCGATCAGCAGGAAGAATGGCAGATCGGCTGCCTTCTTCGCGGCTTTGACCGGCAGATCGGCCGCCGCAGCAGAGCCGATCGTCCCCAGCACTCCGGCCGCCAGCGTCACTGCCGCAATGATTGTCCGACGAAACGTCATGAGCACCCCCAGTTGAAAAGCAATCACATTTGTTGGAGCGGAGAGTTGCGCCGATCTGCCGAGGGGAGAAGCCTCATCTTTTTTCAACGCCTGCCGCGCCTTTCATCAGGGTGGCGCCTCGACGTCATCGGCTTGTATGCACGAGACGGAGCTGCAAGCGCGGTCAGGCCGGCGCCGAAAGCGATCGGCGCGCGAAGCTTATTAGTTCACATTACTGAGATTTTTGTCCGCGGCTCGAACGCCTGAGCCATGCCAAGTCGGAGACTGCCGATGTGCCGAATTGTCGAACCTGCGCGTGGAATGATGCTGCTCATCCAACAAGCAGCGCTAGCTGCATCGGATTGATTTACAAAGACTGTCGTAAATTTACAACAATCCAGCCACGATCCAGGCGAGGCGGTGTGGTCGATCGACGCGGCGGCCTCCGCTCATCGCAGGCTGACGCTGAGCAGGAGTTAAGCACAGGGTGACGCTTTTCGCCTCTTACGTGCAGCGACAAATTAGCCCACAATTCGGGCAAGCCTCCTATCAGCAAGCCTCCCTATCAAGCTGTGGCAGAGAATGTCCGATTTGCCGCCCGCCGCCTCACCTGCACCCGGAATCCCACTCCTGCAGACTGTCGGTTTGACCAAACGCTATGGCGACTTCGTCGCCAACGACGCGATTGATTTCGAAATCTGGCCAGGCCAGATCCACGCGCTGCTCGGCGAGAACGGCGCCGGCAAATCGACCTTGGTCAAGAGCATCTACGGACTGATCCAGCCGAGCGAGGGCGAACTGCGTTGGCAGGGCCAGCGAATCGTGCTGTCCGGCCCGGCGCAGGCACGTGCTCTGGGTATCGGGATGGTGTTCCAGCACTTCTCCCTGTTCGACAACCTCACTGTCGCCGAGAACGTCGCGCTCGGCCTCGACGGCGAGGAGTCGTTCAAGGCGATTGCCGCGCGGCTCGCACATGTCGCGCGCGACTACGGGCTGCCGCTCGATCCCAAACGCGAGGTCTGGCAGCTCTCGGTCGGCGAGCGCCAACGCATCGAGATCGTACGCGCCTTGATGCAGAGACCGAAATTCCTGATCCTGGACGAGCCGACCGCGGTGCTGACGCCGCAGGAGGCAGACCAACTGTTCGTAGTCCTGGAACGGCTGAAGGCGGAAGGCCGCGCGATCCTCTACATCAGCCACAAGCTCGAGGAGGTGAAGCGGCTCTGCGATACCGCCACGATCTTGCGCGGTGGCAGGAAAATCACGACCTGCAATCCCAGGCTCGAAACCGCCGCCTCGCTGGCGCGCATGATGGTGGGCTCGGAGGTCAAGACGGTGAAGCCCAGGGGCGAACGCCGGGTGACCGTGCCGCGGCTCGTCGTCAACGACCTCGCTCTTCCGCCCGATAACCCGCATGGCGTGAACCTGCGGCACATCTCGCTGGAACTGCGAGGCGGCGAGATCCTCGGCATCGCAGGGGTCGCCGGCAACGGCCAGGATGAACTATTCGCGGCTCTGTCGGGTGAGCGGCGGGTGAAAGAACCCGGCACCATCATCATCGACGGCATCGCCTGCGGGCACCTCTCGATCACCGAACGCCGGAAGCTGGGTGCTGCGTTCGTGCCGGAAGAGCGGCTGGGGCATGGCACGGCGCCGCGGATGAGGCTTTCTGAAAATGCTCTGCTGACCGGCCATGCGGCCGGCGAAATGGTTCAGCATGGCTTTGTCAATACCGCAGCCACGCTGCGAACGGTCGACCGCGCCACCGAGGCGTTCGACGTCCGCAAGGCCGAGCGCGATCCGGAGGCTGCGAGCCTGTCAGGCGGCAATCTGCAAAAATTCGTGGTCGGCAGGGAAATCTTGCGCAACCCCGCCGTGCTCGTCGTCAACCAGCCGACCTGGGGTGTTGATGCGGGCGCCGCGGCTGTGATTCGCCAAGCCCTGCTCGATCTGGCGGATCAAGGTGCCGCAGTTCTCGTCACGAGCCAGGATCTTGATGAGTTGATCGAGATCGCCGACCGGATTGCAGTGATGTTCCACGGCCAATTGTCGGTCGCCTTGCCGCGGTCGGAGGCGACGCGCGAAAAGCTCGGCCTGTTGATGGGCGGCAGCAGCCTCGATCAGAAGGATACGGCGCATGCAACTCGTGCTTGAAAAACGCGCCGAACAGTCGCGCACGATAGCACTGGTTTCACCACTGATCGCGATCGGGCTCACCCTCGTAACGATGACGATCCTGTTCGCCCTGCTCGGCAAGAATCCGCTCGCCGCCCTGGCGGCCTATTTCATCGCACCGCTCACCGACAGCTATTCGTTGCAGGAGATCGCGGTCAAGGCGACGCCGCTGGTGATGATCGCGATCGGGCTATCGCTATGTTATCTCGCCAGCGCCTGGAATATCGGCGCCGAAGGGCAGTTCCTGATCGGCGCGGTCGCCGGCAGCTGGATCGCGGTGAAGACCCAAGGCACCGACGCCGGCCATTGGGTCCTGCCCGCCATGCTGCTGGCAGGCGCTGCCGCCGGTGCGCTGTACGCGCTGATCCCGGCGCTATGCCGGGTGAAGTTCGGCGCAAGCGAGATCCTCACCAGCCTGATGCTGGTCTATGTCGCAGATCTGCTGCTTGATTACCTGGTCCGCGGTCCCTGGCGCGACCCGGCCGGCTTCAATTTCCCGACCACCGCCGAGTTCGATCCCGTCGCGACGGTGCCTGTGCTGATCGAGGGCGGACGCCTGCATCTCGGCGCCATCATTGCCCTCCTGGTCGTGGCTGGCGCCTTCATCGTGCTACGGCGAACCATCAAGGGATTCGAGATCCGTGTGGTCGGCGCAGCCCCGCGCGCCGCACGTTTCGGCGGCTTCAATGCCGATCAACTGATCGTCTTGACCTTCGCCGTCTCGGGTGCGCTCGCCGGGCTGGCCGGCATCATCGAAGTTGCCGGACCGGTCGGGCACCTGCAACCAGGAATTTCGCCAGGTTATGGCTTCACGGCGATCATCGTGGCGTTCCTGGGCCGGCTCAACCCGATTGGAATATTAATTGCAGGGCTGTTTCTCGCGCTGACTTTCATCGGGGGCGAGCAGGCTCAGATCACCATGAAGATTCCGCTGGATGTGACCAAGGTCTTCCAAGGCATCCTGCTGTTCTACGTGCTCGCCTGCGATTCCCTGATCCTCTACCGTTTTCGGCTGATCCTCGCGTCACGGGGGGTGCAACGTGGAGTTGGTTGAGGCCATCATCCTCTCGGTGCTGGCGGCTTCGACGCCGCTCTTGATCGCGGCCACCGGCGAGTTGGTGACCGAGCGCTCCGGCGTCCTCAACCTCGGCGTCGAAGGCCTGATGATCGTCGGCGCCGCCTGCGGATTCGGCGGTGCCTGGCTGTCCGGCTCCATCGTCGTGGGCGCGCTCTGCGGGATACTCGCGGGAGCGGCATTGTCGCTGATCTTTGCCTTGATGACACTTGGGCTCGCGGTCAACCAGGTCGCAACAGGTCTTGCGCTCACGATTTTCGGCATCGGATTATCGGGCCTGATCGGCGCGCGCTTCGTGGGCGAGCGCATCTCGACCGCACCGCATTTGCATATTCCCGGGCTAAGCGAGGTCCCGCTGGTCGGCCGGATCCTGTTCGGCGAGGATGCCTTCGTCTACTTGTCGATTGCGCTCATCGTCGGAGTCTGGTGGTTCCTGTACCGAACGCGTGCCGGGCTCGTATTGCGAGCCTGCGGGGACAATCATGTCTCGGCGCATGCGCTCGGCTATCCCGTGCTGCGCATTCGAATGTACGCTGTCCTGTTCGGCGGCGCCTGCGCCGGGCTTGCCGGCGCCTATCTGCCGCTTGCCTATACACCTTTCTTCATTCCGGGCATGACCGCCGGCCGCGGCTGGATCGCGCTCGCGCTCGTCGTGTTCTCGTCCTGGCGCCCAGTTCGCCTGGTGATAGGCGCCTATCTGTTCGGGGCGGTGACGATCCTGCAATTGCACGCGCAAGGCGCCGGCGTCGGCATCCCATCGCAATTCATGTCGGCCCTGCCCTATCTCGCAACCATCATCGTGCTGGTGCTGCTGGCGCGGACCCGGACCGGCGGTTCAACCGCGCCGGCGGCGCTCGGGACGGTGTTCGTGCCGGATCGATGAAGATCACTCGGGGCACATGCGAGGGGGCCGCATGTTGTTCTGCAAGTTCACCCCCGACCGTTTTGGGAGATTGATGATGGCGAACAGATTTTTGGCGGCAGCTGCCGCGCTCATCCTTACCGCTGCCGTCAGCGGCGCGGCGCTCGCCGCCGATAAGCTGAAGGTTGGCTTCATCTATCTGGGCCCGATCGGCGATCTCGGCTGGACCTATCAGCACGAATTGGCGCGACAGGCGCTGGTCAAGGAGTTCGGTGACGAGATCGAGACGACCTATCTCGAGAATGTTCCGGAGGGTCCCGACGCCGAACGCGCGATCGAGCAGCTGGTCCGCGCCGGCAACAAGCTGATCTTCACGACCTCGTTCGGCTACATGGACCCGACACTGAAAGTCGCGAAGAAATACCCCAATGTGCATTTCGAGCACGCCACCGGCTACAAGCGCGACAAGAACATGTCGACCTATTCGGCGCGCTGGTATCAGGGCCGCTACATCCAGGGGCAGATCGCAGCGAAGATGTCCAAGACCGGCGTGCTCGGCTATATCGGCTCGTTCCCGATCCCCGAGGTGATCTCGGGGATCAACGCCACCATGATCGGAGCCCAGTCGATCAATCCGAACATCAAGGTCAAGATCATCTGGGCGAACACCTGGTTCGATCCCGGCAAGGAAGCCGATGCGGCCAAGGCTCTGCTCGATCAGGGCGCCGATATCATCATGCAACACACCGACAGCCCGGCGGCCATGCAGGTCGCGGCGGAGCGCGGCAAGTTCGCCTTTGGCCAGGATTCGGAGATGATCAAGTTCGGTCCCAAGGCGCAGCTGACCTCGATCCTCGACACCTGGGCGCCCTATTACGTCGCACGCGTCAAGGCCGAGCTCGACGGTGCCTGGAAGCCGGAGAACACCTGGGGCGGGCTCGAATCCAAGATGTTCGAAATGGCGCCCTACACCAACATGCCTGATGATGTGAAGAAGATGGCCGAGGACACCCAGGGCGCGATCACTGCCGGCAAGCTGCATCCGTTCAAGTGCCCGGTGTTCGCCCAAGACGGCAAGGAGGTGGAGTGCAAGGGCGGCGATCACCTCGACGACAGCCAGATCCTCAGCATGAACTTCTACGTCAAGGGCGTCGATGACAAGGTGCCGGGGAAGTGACGCGTCGGTGAAGCTTTCGTTTCTCTCTCCCCTGCTTGCGGGGGAGAGAGCCCACCGCTGCAGCAGAACCATCTTTGCCCAGCTGAGAAACTAACCGATCTGCATCCTGCGTGCCGCCGCGCTGTGGCGCCGGATGAGATCGGCCAGATCTAGCCCGGGAACGACGCCGTCCACGACCGCCCATTTTCCGGCGACCATGACGCGGTCCGCGCGATGCGCGCCACATAACACCAGCGCGGCAAGCGGATCACCCGCGCCGGAAAACCGCAGTTCGTCGAGCTTGAACAGCGCGAGGTCCGCGGCCTTGCCGACCGCGATCTCGCCGAGCTCGGGACGGCCGATACAGGCAGCCGAGCCTTTGGTGGCCCAGCTCAGCGCATCCTTGTGGCTGACCTTGCCGACTCCATAGCGCGCCCGTTGCAACAGGAACGCCGCGCGCACCTCCTGCATCAGGTTGGATCCATCGTTGGAGGCAGAGCCGTCCACCCCAAGACCGATCGCGACGCCCGCCTCTTCCATCTCGCATACCGGACAGCAGCCGGACGCCAATATCTGGTTGCTGCAGGCGCAATGGGTGATGCTGGTCTTTGCCTTGCCGAGGCGCGTCATCTCCTCCTTATTGAAGAAGATGCCATGTGCAAGCCAGGTGCGCGAGCCGAGCCAGCCGCATTGTTCCAGATAATCGAGGGGCCGGCAGGCGTGGATCTCCTGACAGAAGGCGTTCTCGTCTTCGGTTTCCGCCAGATGCGTGTGCAGGCGCACGTCGAGCTTCTCGGCCAGTTCGGCGGTCGCGCGCATCAGCGAGGTTGTGACCGAGAATGGCGAGCACGGCGCGAGCGCGATCTGCACCATCGCGTCCGGTCCACGCTGATGATGCTTGGCGACCACGCGGGCGCTGTCGGCGAGAATCGTGTCCTCGTCCTGCACCACGCTGTCCGGCGGCAGGCCACCGTCGCGCTGCGAGCGGTTCATGGAGCCACGTGTCAGCGACACCCGCAGCCCCAGCCGCCTCGCCGCGGCCACCTCGATGTCGACGGCGTCCTCGAGCCCTGCGGGGAACACATAATGATGATCGGTGGTCGTGGTGCAGCCGGACAGCATCAGCTCCGCCATCGCCACTGTCACGCCGAGATCGAGCGCCTCCGGCGTCAGTTTCGCCCAGACCGGATAAAGCGCCTGCAACCAGGGAAACAGCTCCCGATCCATCGCTGCCGGCAACGCCCGCGTCAGCGTCTGGTAGAAATGATGGTGGGTGTTGATCAACCCGGGGATCACGACATGCGCCTTCGCATCGAAAACCGCGGCATTTGGGGTCGCGGGCTCGCACCCCGCCCCGACCAGCTCAACGATGCGGCCTCCGCTGGTGACCACACCGCGCGCGGCACCATCGGCGAGAATGGCGAGAGGGTCCCTGATCCAGATCGGCTGCGACTCGCTCATGTTCATCTTCCGCCTGCGCTCTGTGCCGGCCATATCGGCGCTCACCCCTCGGTTATCCAAGACTACGCCTGCAATCGAAAGGCCAACAGCACGCTATTGCCAGTTGGCGCCGGTCTTGCAAGGATTTCAATGGCGATGGTCGCCTCACGAGCGTCGACAGGTCATGGATTTGAACACCATCACCGAAGTGGTTCGTCCGCGCAGCCGGGCGGAGCTGCCGGTCTGGAAGGCAGGCGACGCCTGGCTCGCCGGCGGCACCTGGCTGTTCTCGGAACCGCAGGCGCATCTGTCGCGACTGATCGACCTCAGCGACCTTCACTGGCCGGCGCTCGAGGTCGACGAAACCAGCCTGGCCATCGCTGCAACCTGTACGGTTGCACAGCTCGACGCTTTCCCCTGCCCCGCCGACTGGCTCGCCGCGCCGCTGATCAATCAGTGCTGCCGCGCTTTCCTGGCCTCATTCAAGATCTGGAAGACGGCAACCGTCGGCGGCAATCTCTGCATGTCGCTGCCGGCCGGGCCGATGATTTCCTTGCTCGCATCCCTCGATGGCGTCTGCACGATCTGGAAAGCCGACGGCAACGAGCAGAGGATTGCAGTCGCTGACTTCGTGACGGGCAATCAGCGCAACGTGCTTGGCCCAGGCGACCTGTTACGACAGATCGATGTGCCGCTCGTGGCGTTGCGGCGACGCGCCGCCTTTCGCCAGATCTCGCTGACGCCGGTCGGGCGTTCGGCCGCCCTGGTGATCGGTACGACCGATCATGGTGGCGATCTGCTGCTGACCGTGACCGCCTCGACCGTGAAGCCGGTCCAGCTTCGCTTCGCCACCAAGCCCACCGCAGAGGTGATGCGAGAGTCGATCCTGCACGATGTTCCCGACGACCTCTATCATCGCGACCTGCATGGCAAGCCGGTCTGGCGCCAGGCGATGACGTTGCGGCTCGCCGAGCAAGTCCGCCGCGAACTGACGGACGACGTGCGAGCATGAGCTATCTCGTCAACGGCAAAGAACTGTCCGCCGCGCCGCGCCCAGGTCAGTGCCTGCGCACCTTCCTGCGCGAGACCGGTCATTTCGGCGTGAAGAAAGGCTGCGATGCCGGCGATTGCGGCGCCTGCACCGTACTGCTCGACGGCGAGCCGGTGCATAGCTGCTTGATCCCGGCGCTTCGCGCCGAAGGACATGCCATCACCACCATCGAAGGGCTGGCATCCGACGACGGGCTGCATCCGATGCAACAGGCCTTCGTCGATGCCCAAGGCTTTCAGTGCGGATTCTGCACGGCCGGCATGATCCTGACCTGTGCTTCGCTGAACCAGGCGCAGCGGCAGGAACTCGGTGTCGCGCTCAAGGGCAATCTCTGCCGCTGTACCGGCTATCGCGCGATCGAGGATGCGCTTCATGGCATCTGCAATATCGAGAATGTGCCTGCCGGCGAGGCTTTCGGCCGCAGCCTGCCGGCACCTGCCGGACCGCAGATCGTGCGCGGCGAGGCCCGCTACACGTTCGATACCGCTATCGACGGGCTCTGCCATATTAAGCTCGCGCGCTCGCCTCATGCGCATGCGAAGATTGTCGGGATCAACAAGGCTGCGGCACTCGCCGTGCCGGGCGTCGTGGCCGTGCTGACGCATGAGGATGCACCAGCCACGCTGTTCTCGACGGCGCGACACGAGAAGGCGTGGATGGATCCGGATGACACGCGCGTGCTCGACGATGTCGTTCGCTTCATCGGGCAGAAGGTCGCGGCCGTGGTCGCAGAGAGCGAGGCGGCGGCCGAGGAAGGCTGCCGGCGGCTTGCAATCAGTTACAAACTCCTCCCCGCGGTGGCCGATCCCGTTGAGGCGATATCACCGGGCGCACCGATCATTCATCCTGGCCGCACGCCGCAAGATCGCGTCGCCAATGCCGCGCGGAACATCGTTGCAGAGAGTCATGGCGAATATGGCGACGTCGCAGCGGCGCTCACGACTTCCGCCGTGACCTATGAGGGAACGTTCACGACGCAGCGGGTCCAGCACGCCGCGCTGGAAACTCACGGCGGTCTGGCCTGGCTCGAGCCCTCCGGTGTTCTCAACATCCGCTCGAGCACGCAGGTGCCGTTCCTGACCCGGCGCGCGCTGTCCGACATCTTCGGCTTGCCGGCGGAGAAGATTCGCGTGTTCTGCGAACGCGTCGGCGGCGGCTTCGGCGGCAAGCAGGAGATGTTCGTCGAGGACGTCCTGGCGCTGGCCGCGCTGAAGACCGGCCGGCCGGTGAAGCTTGAATTCACCCGCGAGGAGCAGTTCATCGCGACCTCGACACGGCATCCAATGCGCGTCACCGTGAGAGCCGGAGCCGACAAGGACGGCAAGCTCACGGGGCTGCAGCTCGACGTGCTCTCCAACACCGGTGCTTACGGCAACCACGCCGGCCCCGTGCTGTTTCACGCCTGTGGCGAATCGCTCGGCGTCTACAATTGCCCGAACAAGAAGGTCGACGCCGTCGTCGCTTATACCAATACGGTGCCATCAGGCGCATTCCGAGGCTATGGCCTGCCGCAGAGCCTGTTCGCGGTCGAAGCCGCGATCGACGAGCTGGCACATCAGCTCAAGATCGATCCGTTCGAGATGCGACGACGTAACGTCGTCAAGTCCGGCGACCCCATGCTGTATCCGCCGGACAACGGCTACCGTGACGTCTTCTATGGCTCCTATGGGCTGGATCAATGCCTCGATTTGGTCGAGCGAGCGATGGCCGCCGATATCAGCAAACCTGACCTCTCCGCGGAATGGCTCACCGGCGACGGCATCGCGCTGACCATGATCGACACGGTGCCACCGGACGGCCACATCGCCGATGTGGCGATCGCACTGCGCGAAGATGGCGGCTTCGATCTCACCGTCGGCACCGCCGAGTTCGGCAACGGCACCAGCACCGTGCATCGTCAGATCGCTGCGACGATCCTCGCCACCGCTGTGGATCATATCAGCCTGAGACAATCCGACACCGCGCATGGCGGACACGACACCGGTGCCTATGGCTCGGCCGGCACCTTCGTCGCGGGACGCGCAACACAGGATGCGGCGGAGCAATTGGCCGATCGGCTCAGGACCTTCGCGGCGCGGCTTTGGGCTGTCGATCCTGACGCGTGCACGCTGGCCGATGGCGGCGTGACGCGTGGACGGCAACGCTTCTCCTTCGCGGAGCTTGCGAAGCAGGCCAAGACCGACGGAACGGCCCTTGCGGCGAACGGCAACTCGCGCGGCACGCCGCGCTCCGTCGCATTCAACGTGCAGGGCTTTCGTGTCGCCGTGAACAAGCATACCGGCGAGATCAAGATCCTCAAGAGCGTGCAGGCCGCTGACGCCGGCCGCGTCGCCAACCCGATGCAGTGCCGCGGCCAGGTCGAAGGCGGCGTAGCGCAGTCGCTCGGCGCGGCACTCTATGAGGAGGTGGTGATCGATGCCAACGGCCGCGTCGTCAACCCCAAATTCCGCGACTACCATCTGCCGTCATTCGCCGACGTGCCGCGCACCGAGGTGCTGTTCGCCGAGACTACCGATGCGCTGGGTCCGCTGGGCGCGAAATCGATGAGCGAAAGCCCTTACAACCCGGTGGCGGCGGCACTCGGCAACGCGCTGCGCAAGGCGACCGGCATCCGCTTCACCGCGGTGCCGTTCAAGCCGGACCGGCTATTTCCACTGCTACAGGAGAAGTTCGGCGGTTGATCGCGAACGAGACGATGAGGTCCGAGACGATGGCGCTATTGCTTCGGCCGCCGGTCGTAGGAGAGGCCGAACAGGCCGCTGCGTTCGGTCTCGGGCTCCGGCTCAGAAGCCGGCTTCGCTTCGGCCTGAGGGGGCACTGCCGGCTTCGGCAAAGTCTCGCACTTCATCGAATAGACCAGCTTGCCATCCTCTGTCCGCCCGATCGGCGCGCAGGGGTCGGCGCGTCCGGCGGCGTCCTTCGCCACCGGCTTCATCTGCGCCCAGGCGGGCTGCGCCAGCAACAGCATGACCAGAACCAGCTTCTTCATCGAACCGCCTCGCTTCATCCTGGCTTATTGAACTTGATCAGGCGCAGGAAGTCCACCGCAACGCCAACCACGCGAATCATGAGAAAGATATGTGGGGATCGATCATATCGGAGTGGCTGAGCCTGATCTTCCGCTGGCTGCATGTTGTGGCAGCAATCGCCTGGATCGGCAGTTCGTTCTACTTCATCCATCTCGATCTCAGCCTCAAACCGCGCCAGGGCCTGCCTTCCGGCGTCATGGGCGAGGCGTGGCAGGTGCATGGCGGCGGCTTCTACCACATGGTCAAATACCTGATCGCGCCGGCGCAGATGCCGAGCGAGCTGACCTGGTTCAAATGGGAGGCCTACACCACCTGGCTGTCCGGCTTCGCGCTGATGATCGTGGTGTACTATCTCAATGCCGACTTGTTCCTGATCGACAAGTCGATCCTCGACCTGACGCCGTTGCAGGCCGGCCTGTTCAGCTTCGGCTCGCTCGCCTTGGCGTGGCTGCTTTACGAGACCGCCTGCCGCAGCGGACTGGCGCGGCATGAGCTGCCGTTTGCGCTCGGCGGCTATGTCTTCCTGGTCGCGCTCACCTATGCGTTCACGCACGTCCTAAGCGGACGCGGCGCCTTCAACCAGATCGGCGCGATCATCGGCACCATCATGGTCGCCAATGTCTTCGCGGTGATCATCCCGAACCAGAAGAAGATCGTCGCGGCACTGCTCGCGGGCGAAGCGCCGGATCCCAAGCTCGGCAAGGCCGGCAAGGAACGCTCGGTCCACAACAACTATCTCACGCTGCCCGTCGTCGTGCTGATGATCAGCAATCACTATCCGCTGCTGTTCGCCACCCGCTACAACTGGCTGATCGTCGCGATCGTGCTGGCGCTCGGTCCCGTGATCCGACATTTCTTCAACGAACGGCACAAGGGCAGACCCTCGCCGTGGTGGGTGTGGGGTGTCGCCGTGGCCGGGATGATCGCGATTGCGCTGTTGTCCGCCGCCGGACCGCGCGATGCCAAGGCCGCATCAGCGCCAAGCGCGCCGACCTATGCGCAAGTCGAGGAGATCGTGCTGTCCCGCTGCAGCATGTGCCACGCCGCCGAGCCGGTGTGGGACGGGATCGTCACCGCGCCGAAAGCGGTGCTGCTCGACAGCCGCGAACACATCCAGCGCAATGCGCGGCTGATTGCGCGCAACGCTGCCTGGTCGGGTGCCATGCCGCCCGGCAACATCACCGAGATCACGCCCGAGGAGCGCGCCGTGCTTGCCGCTTGGGCGGCGAGCCGAGACCGATAGCGCCGCAAGGCCAATCCCATTGCGGCATCTCCGCCGCATTGCGCGCTGCCGATCCAGCACCAGAAAAATGATCGGCAAGGCAACGACCAAGCCACCGCAAGGTCAGAAGCCACGATCCGTTTTCGACGGGTCCGTGTCCGAACGACACGAACCCGTCAGCGGGCTCGCCGTTGCAGATCAGTCCGAGATCCCGTCGTCTTCGTCCGCCTCGTCGATCTCGCCCGTCTCTCCGCCGCTGTACTCGATGCCTTCGGCGTCGAAGACGCGGCCGTTTTCAACGATCCACTCGACGTCCGAGTAGACGTGATCGACCGGCTCGCCCTTCTCTGCTTCGTCGGCATCGTGCTCTTCCATGGCCGAGAAATCCTCCGGATCGGCATGCTTGCGAACGAATTCATGCAAGACCTTCTCGTCGTGCACTACGAAGTGCAGCGTGTGATAGATTTTCTTCATCGGATCCTCGGGAGGTTTTGGGGGGCGGCTCATCCGCCGCGCCGAAGGGTGAAATAGAGCTTCGTGTCTGGAATTCCAACTCGGACCATTCTCTTGGGCCGGTTGTGTGTCCGTTGCGCCACGATCCGCCGTTCGCGCGGCGCGCTCCCGGAAGAACGCTGACATATTCGACCGGACTCGGTCCGAAGCGGTCGGGTTCGATTTGAACACGACGATCCGGTCCTGGCTGCCGGACTCATTTGCTTCACCGCACGAGATCGCGGCCAGCTGTTCCCAAACCGTGACGTGTCAGAACCGCCACTTCAACGTGCCCTTTACCGAATTATCCTGAACGCGGTCGGCGAGTTGTCCGAAATAGACCAGCTGCAGCACGACCTGAGGCGTAACAGTCAGATCCAATCCGGCGTTGACTAGCGCTGCGTCGCGCGCGAGCGGCACGCCGGCGGCAAGGAAGGACGCACCATTGGTAGCGAAGGCAAGCGCAGCCCCAGGGTTCACGCTGCCGAAGGCGTGCTGCCATGCGACCGAGACATGCGGCGTA
Source organism: Bradyrhizobium sp. SZCCHNS1022 (assembly GCF_032484835.1). Taxonomy (NCBI): domain Bacteria; kingdom Pseudomonadati; phylum Pseudomonadota; class Alphaproteobacteria; order Hyphomicrobiales; family Nitrobacteraceae; genus Bradyrhizobium; species Bradyrhizobium sp. SZCCHNS1022. The sequence goes on from NZ_JAUETT010000005.1 coordinate 381,845, forward strand.
AGTACCAGACCACTTTGGAGGACATAATTGTCGGCCGCGCGCGCTCCCAGCGTGGAATAGCCGACGTCTTCCCTGCTGCCGAAACCGCTCAGCGCCGCAGCACCTCCCTGTTCCGCGAAGCTGTCGGTGTCGAGATGGACCCACGCAAGCCCGGCAAACGGCTCGGTCGCGATTTGCCCGAATGACGTGCCGTACCCCACTTCGCCAAAGACCTGAGTCGTGGTCGCATGATAACGGGCACCGTCGGCGTCGAAGAATCCGGGAAAGATGACTATTCGATTGGTATCGACCGTATTAAAGCTGCCCGAAGCCGCGCCGCGCAGGTTCCAGGGGCCGAAGTGGCCTCCGACGTAGCCGGCGACATGCGCGGTATCGATGCCGGCCGAGCTTCTCGGGTCGGCGATACTCGGGGAAGAGCTGGTATAGCCGACGGCAAAGCCGGCGAGCCAATCGGGCGCGAAGCGGCGGTCGACGCCGGCAAAGAATCCACCGAGATCGCGGTTCACGCTCGACGCATCTCCCTTGCCACCAAACCTGCCCCAGGCACCAACGCCCTGAGCCCAGAATACATTCTCAGGGTTGGGTGGCTGTGGCACTGCTGCTTTCACCGGAAACGGAGGCCTGGACCGGTCGGCATAGGCGAGCGCAGAGTCCCGCTCCTGACTGAGAGAATATGAGCCGGCCCCGTCCGCATGGGCCAACATGGGGCCTCCGAGACCGAGAGCGGCCATCGGGCCGAGCTCGCCGGCGAACGAGGCTTGGCGCATGCGTCCGAGCACCGCCTCGCGCAAATAGACACTGTCGCCGAACATCACCGTGCGAGCGCTGGCATGGACCTCTCCATCGAGCTGGACGAGCGCGGAGCGCAACGGTCGGGGATCATCTCCGAAATTGAGCACGTCGAGAGCGTTGTACATGCTGTCCATGGCGGTAAAGAGCGCCGGATAAGGTCCCCGGTCGAGCGCTCCGGCAACGGCTCCCGCGTTGCCGCCGCCGGCCCGCGGCGTATAGAGCAGAGCCTGGGCACCGATCAGCTGCGCGTTGATGTAGTCGGCAGTCGAAATGAACAGAGGAGGTTGCGCCGTAGAGCTGCATCCCGCTCCGTTTTGTTGCTGCCCGATGATGTATTCCTGCACCGCGCCGCCGTGGCCCCATACCCCGAGCGGCGGAGCCTGCGAATTGAGGATCGCACCGGCCGTGCCGAACAGAAGGCACGTCCCTGCGGGCACCTGCACCAGCGTCTGCATCGTCGGGACTGCGGGCAGCGCCAGGAGGTCGCGAATCTGTTCCGGCGTCAGACCGCGCACCGCGTTGGTACCAACGATGAAGTTGCCGATCTGGCCGATCCCTGCGTTCGGGGCATAGAAGCGAACGAACTGCGTCGGCACCGCCGTCAATACGACAGCCGCTTGCGAGCCTGTCGTATTGACGAATGACAGCGTGGACGGAGTTATGAGACCATCCAGGAAATTGTTGGCTTCATAGCCATTGATGATTTCCGGGACCGCCGTACCCTGCAGGCCCAACCTGAAAAAGCTCTGCCCGCGCACCACGGGACCAAAAACGATCTGGCCGGGGGGCAGAGTCCCGATCTGGGAAGCCGCGGGACGAATGCCAGCGACGGTCTGAATGACCACGAGGCAAAGGAACATCAAACAAAGCTGCAGCCGCCTGCGCACTGTCCTGTCGACGATCGGCCCGGCGGGCCACTGCAAACAGGCGCCCCTCATGATGGTCCTCCCAGACATCAACGACTTGAAGTTGTATCATGAGAGGGGCAAGATCATTGTTGCACGCAGGAGACAGTTCGAATGAGAATGCTGGTTATCGACGGCAGAACGGCGGCGGTGAGCTACCTACACCGCGACGACGAGGCCAGGCAGCAGACTCAGCTGAAGCGCATCAATAAGCGTAGCAAGTGGGCGTAATCGCTCCGGCGCACTTTTCGAACAGACCGGGAAGGCTTGTCGGAAGTGTCCAGCCTGGCTTGTCGGAAGTCCGAATCGTTCGCAGCCCAGCCCAAGCCATTGAAACCATTGGAGCGGGTGAAGGGAATCGAACCCTCGTATTCAGCTTGGAAGGCTGCTGCTCTACCATTGAGCTACACCCGCGTTGGGCGCTCTCCCTAACATGGCGGAACGCCCGTCTCAACCTCTCCTGACGCGCGGGGCAATCTGTCCTGTGGGCGCAGGAACCCGGGCGACCCCTTCTGTCTGGCCTCGGGCGTCGCCGCCCTTTCGGCGCATGGCACCGCACGCTATATTGAGGGGCCCATCAACAACGAAAGGAGGTGATCCAGTGTCTTATACCAAGCGCTGTCACCTCGCTGGGATCGCCCGCTGAGCATGTTTTGACCGCATGATTCGTCTGGATCATGCGCCGGCTCGGCACTCGGGGCGATCTCGGCCCTGGACCAGCGAGTTCAAGAACCGAGCGCGGCGGGCGCAAGCCCGCCGCGTTTTGCATCAGCCACCGCGGACAGCCTGTTCGCCACCGGGCCGAGCGCGCACGAAACGCCGGGCCAAAAGCCCCCCGAACCCAAGCAGCCAGAAATACTGGACATAGCCAGGCAGGAACGCGGCGATCACCGTGCCTGGAACGAACACCAGGACCGGGAAGATGGCGCCGGCGATCTCAGCCGGACGGTCGCGGCCGGCCGTCCACCAGAGCACGGCGTTGAGGGCGGCGATGGTCGTCAAATGCGCGCCGTAGAGCACGGCGACGGCACTGCTCAGCCGGTAATTGCCATAGAGCCCGTTCGTCACCGGCAGCAGGACAATCGACAGCAGGAAGAACAGATTGAGGATGACGGTCCCTCGCCCGCCATACGGCTGCTGGGCGAGACGGCGGTGATGGCTGACCCAGAACAGCCCCGCAATAATGAAGCTTAGAATCAGAGCCGAGAGCCGGCCGGAATAGACATGGACCAGATCGTCCCAATTCGGCAGCTTGTCGAAATTGGCCTTCGGCAGATCGTAGGCCAGCAGGGTCATCGCCACACCGAAAATGGTGTTGGATAGCGATTCCAGCCGGCGCATCTCGAACAGTTCGGACTCGGCTTTGCTCATGATCGAACAGCGCGGCAGCACGCAGCAAGGGCTCGGCCCCGCTGGAACAGCGAGGACTCTCGTTCCTTATAGCAGCATGCTCCCGACTTTCCGAAACTCGCGAGTTGTCGCGCCGCAGTTCTTGATGTGAGCGGCGCGGCAGCCCCGGCACCTTGCGCGGTACCGGCAGGCCCCCGCCCCGCTACTAGCGGCAGGCGTATGTATGGCCGTCGAAGCCGAGATAGCTCTTGGTCGTGGGATTGTAGCTACGATAGTGCGTGCAAGCTGGAACAGCCGCAGCGGTCTGGAGCTTGGCCTTGGCGTCGGCTGGCGGCTTTGCCGCCGCAGGCTGAGCCGGCTTGACCATCGCAAGCCGCTTGGCCAGCGCAGGGACCAACTTGGCCTCGCCCGCGCCGTGCTCGGTAGCAGCGGCGTGACCACCCGCCTTCTTCGATCCACCCGCCTGCGCTACGGCCTTCTTCTCGGACGACACGGCAGGCTTGGCAGCAGCCGGTTTTGCCGCCGCTGCCGCCGTCTCCCTCACGGGCTTGGCAGTCGCAGTCGCGGTTGTCTCCGCTGCCGCAGCCTTCGGCATTTCCTCCTTCGCCGCAGTTCCGGTTTCGATCGTTGCGGGCTTCGCTTCGGCCGTGGAGTTCTCGGGCGTCGCGGCCGACTTGTCCGCCGCCGCCGGCTTGGCGTCGGTCGTGACCGACTTATCGGCGGACGGAGCCTTCTCATCCGACGCGACCGGGGCGTCGGCCGGCTTCTTGATCGCCTTCTTGCACTCCAGCGGGAACACGAGTTCGCCGGATGCCGTCAGGCCGATCGGCTCGCAGCCGCCGAACGGACCACTGTCCTTGGCTGTTTCGCCGGGCGATGCCGGCGGAGCGCTTGGGGGATCTGCGGTCTCGGCCCACGCCGCCCCGCACGCAACTTTAAGTAGAATAGCGCCGCCAATTATTACGGCACGGCCGGCCTTCGGACTCGACTTACGCATGACACGACACTCTACAAACTGCCAGGGAGCAAAGGCCAACATGGCATTGGGGCAAGTCTGTGAACGCAAGCACCAAATCGTGAGCGGCAACGGCGATCGCGAGCCACTGTGCTGATTCTGCAATACTCGCGGTGCGCGTGTGCCAATGAGGGTGACGTATTCGTCCTGTTCAGGGTAACATGTTGCAGCATGTGTCCCGACCGCCAGGGGCAACATTTCGCTGTGGACCGTGATTTGAGCCCTCTCTCCTACCGACCGGATATCGATTGTCTTCGAGCGTTCGCGGTCATTTCCGTGATCGCCTACCACTACGACATCTCGCCGTTCCGAAGCGGCTATGTCGGCGTGGACGTCTTCTTCGTGATCTCCGGCTTCTTGATCACGCGGATCATACGGGCCGAGGTTCTCGCCGGCACCTTCTCCTTCGCGAACTTCTATAAGCGACGGGCGCGCCGCATCCTGCCAGCCTCGTTCGCGATGCTTTGTACGGTGCTGGCCTGCTCCAGCGTCCTACTGCTGCCGCAGGATACGGTCTCCGTTGCGAAACAGGCGCTCGCCGTCGTGACCTTCTCCTCCAACATCCTGTTCTGGTCGCAGCAGGGTTATTTCGACGCAGCGGCCATCACCAAGCCGCTGCTGCACACCTGGTCGCTTGCGGTCGAAGAGCAGTACTATCTGCTCTTCCCGGCCGCCGCGGTCGCGGCCTTCGCGCTGCGCCGCTCGCTGACGCTGTTCGGCTTCGTGATCGCAGCGCTTGCATCCTTTGCCATCTGTGTCCTGCAAACACGGCTACAGCCGGCAGGCGCATTCTATCTGTTGCCGGCGCGCATTTGGGAATTCGCGCTTGGCGCACTGCTGGCCATCGAGGCATTGCCTGAGCCTCCCACGCAACGGCTGAGGATCGTAGCGGCCGCGCTCGGGTGGATTGCGCTTGGCGCGGCCGTCAACGTGTTCTCGCCGCGAACGCCCTATCCTGGACAAGCCGCATTGCTGCCTTGTCTCGCTACTGCCGCGGTGATCTGGGCCAATCCGGCGCCGAGCAAAGCCGTGCTGATGGTCACGAAGCCGATGATCACCGTCGGGCTCTGGTCCTACTCGCTGTATCTCTGGCACTGGCCGCTGTTGTCTCTGGTCTATGCAGTCTGGGGACCGCCGACGTCCGGTTTCGACAAGTTCGCACTCGTCGTCTGTTGCACGGCGCTTTCGGTCGCAAGCTACTATCTCGTCGAACGGCCCGCACGTCGGGCCGAGTGGCGCATCACATGGCGGGCGCTCGGCGCGACGGGCATTGCAGCCATCGCCTTTGCGGCCGCGATGATCTGGTCCGCCGGCCTGCCGTTCCGCTTCTCGCCACAGGAGCTGGCGATGGCGAGTTTCCTCGATTACGACTATCGACCGGTCTACGAAGATCGCTCCTGCTTCCTGGATCCAATCCAGACAGTCGAGGAGCTCTCGCCCTCGTGCATCGCGGCCGGCCCCAGGCCCAACGTTTTCGTATGGGGCGACAGCCACGCCGCGCACCTCACCCACGGCCTGCGACAAGCCCTCCCGCCAGGCAGCGTCCTGAGGGCAACCATGGCCCAATGCCTTCCCGCCATCAGCTACGGCCAGACGGAGCGATGCGCTGCCTTCAACCGCAAGGTTCCGGCCTTGATCCGCGAGATCAGGCCGGACGTCGTGTTGATTTCGGGCGGTTGGGCGCGCTCGGTCGAAGCTGAGGAAACACGCCGAAGCCTGCTCGCGGCGATTGCCTCGATCACCGCCTCCGGAAGCCGCGTCGTGCTGGTCGGCCCGAGTCTGCAATATGACACGGCCCTGCCGCGCCTCGTCGTGTCCGCAATGCACTTCGGCGCGGCGCCGGACAGTCATCTGCTCCCCTTCGTCGAGAGATCGGATGATATCCTGCGCAACATGCTCAAGGACGTGCCGCTGACGGAGTATGTGTCACCGTTCCGCCTCCTGTGCCCGCCAAACGCACCTTGCCCGGTCGTCGCGGCAGGGGCGCCGATCGCCTGGGACCAAGGTCATCTGACCGCGGAGGGCTCGGTGTTGCTCGCCAGGCGGATTGTGGACACATCGACGGCATTGCAGTCGGTCTTGGAACGGGCGCCAACGGCCGAGTCCCAATGAGGCTATTCGCCCGAGAGAACCTTGGCGAAGATGGCGCTGGCCCGCGCTCCCATCCGTTGCGCGCCGGCGACCGTGAAATGGCCGGCGTCCTGGAAGAGCCAGACATCATCGCTCACGACGGGACAGTCCTCGTCGCAATAGATCTCGGACGGCCTCAACAGCGTCACGTTCGTGTCGCTCGCCAGAGCCTTGCCCAAGGCCTCGTCGATGGCGCCCCCGTCCGCGATCGCCGCTTGCTTCGGTAGCGGCTCGCATGGCTTCGGCAGCCTGTGCCAGATCGGCCCGGGCATCATGCGCAAGCGATCAAAGCTGCAATCAACGGGCCGGACCTGCGCCCCGATCACAAGGAAACGGCGTCCCGGGCGGTCGAGAAAGCGGATGGTGGCGGCGACATGATCGGCCAGATCGGCGGCTGACATCGGGACATGCGCTCCGCTCAACATCTCAAGATAGACCTGCCAAGCCTGCCCGATCACCACGACCTCGGCCGGCGATTGCTTGACGCGCGCGAGCTCTCGGTCGCGATGCTCCGCGCATGTCTGCGCGCGCGGCCCTGGCAGGGTGACGTCAAGCAAGACGGGGCAGCCACCGATGGTCGAGGTGTGGCCCGCCATCGCACGTGCCTTCAGCGGGCCATCCAACGCAGCGACATATTGCTGCACAAAGGAATCCCCAACCAGTTCGAGCGAACGCGATCCGCTGGGATCGCCGAACGCGCAACTCACATCGGTTCTTTGCCGACAAACGTTCAACCCAAAACTCTGCAGCTTCAATAATGCAAGCCGGTCGGCCGGCATCCGCGACATGATGCCATCGGCTCTGAAGCTTCCATAGGTGATCGCCACGCAGGCGGCGATCACGACGCCGAATCCGGTTGCCTGCTTCCATCTTGCCAGCTGCAGCCGCCGCAGCGGCTGCTCGACTGTGAAGAACAGCAGAGCCGTGAGCGCCGCCATGACCGCAAGCTGGGCCGCGATCCCGCCTGGCGTTTCCGCCGGATCCCCGAAGATGAAGCGCGCGAAGAAGATCACCGGCCAGTGAACGAGATACAGCGAATAGGAGGCGCGCCCAATGGCAAGCACCGCTGGGTTGGCGAGCAGGCGAATCGGCCGATTGGCCGCGATGATCATCATGGTCGCAATGCACGGCGGCAACGCAGCGATCCCCGCGGCCTCCTGAAAGCGGCCGATCAAGAACAGGCTGCCGATCAGCACAACGTAGCCGGCGGCCGCAACGACGGCGCGCCCCACGGACGATTTGGCGAGCGGCCGCTCCAGCTGAATGGCAAGTGCCCCGAGCACGAATTCGAACACACGGAAGGGCGTCAGGAAGAACACCGCCCCGGGATCGCGCGGCAACCAGATGATGGCGGCCAGCAGCGACATCAGCCCGGTCAGCCCAATCGCGGGAAACGCGTAAGCAGTCCGGCTGAACAGAACCAGAAGCAGCGGCGAGACGAGATAGAACTGCTCCTCGGCCGATAGCGACCACAGATGCAGCAAAGCCAACTGGTCCGCCGTCGGCGCAAAATATTGGTTCGCCTCGCGCCAATATTGGATGTTGGAGATCGACAGCAGGCCGTGCGTTGCCTCTTTGGCGAGCTGGCGCAGGAACTCCGGCGCCAGAAAGAGCCAGCCCGCGACAAAGGTCAGCATGATGGTGGCGATCAAGGCCGGCAGGATCCGGCGCGCCCGCCGCAGGTAGAACTCGGCGAACGAGAACCGCTTCGCGGCGATGTCGCGCAGGATATGGCCGGTGATCAGATAGCCGGAGATGACGAAGAAGATGTCGACGCCGGCAAAGCCTGCTTCGAACCCGCTGATGCGCAGATGGAACAGCACGACGATGCCAACCGCGATCGCCCGCAGACCATCAATATCTGCCCGATACCAGCGTCCCACCGCCCACCACTGCGCATTACCGAGCGGTCGGTAAGCACATCAGGACACAAATGGCAATATCTGGATACAGTTGGCTCCATCAAGCCCGGCGGCTTGGCGGCGCCATTGCCGAGCAAGTTCGGCCAAATTTACCCGAGCCTACCGACATTCGGAGAACGGATTGTCCGAAAGGCTTGACTTGAGCTACCGGCGGGGTTGGTGGGGGAGGCAGGACTCGAACCTGCGAAGCCATGAGGCGGCTGATTTACAGTCAGCTCCCTTTGCCACTCGGGACACTCCCCCGTTTCAATGGCATCGGCGGCCTTCCGCAAAGAGCGGCGTTCGACCATCAGCGCCATAAAGACGGTAAGGCCGCGGGGGCCCTCAAAGCGGGCGCGCGCGGCCGGGGCCGTTATGGTCGAAGGCGGACCGCAAAGTCAACCAAGGGAATGGCAAATTTCCGGGTCCCACACTGCCAAATTGCCAGAATCTGGTCCGCATGACACAAGCCCTTTCATGAAAGAACGCGATCGAAAGCCCCCCGCCCGGCGCCCCGGTGGTAAACCAGCCGGCAAATCCTTCGGTAAACCCGGTGGTTTCGGCCGGCCGCCGGCGTGGCGCGAGCGCGGATCCGATCATGACGGGCCGGTGATCCTCTATGGCTGGCATACGGTGAGTTTGGCGCTCGCCAATCCGCAGCGCCGGATCCGCAAATTGTATCTGACCGAGAATGCCGCACGCCGGCTCGCCGAGGAACAGATCCCGACCCGGGTGACACCGGAGATCGTCCGCCCCAGCGAGATCGATCGCCAGCTCGGGCCTGATGCGGTGCATCAGGGTCTGCTTGCCGAAGCCGATCCCCTGCCCTCGCCCGATGTCGAGACCCTGGAAGCGGCCGGCATGGTCCTGGTCCTGGACCAGATCACCGATCCGCACAATGTCGGCGCCATTCTGCGCTCGGCCGCGGCGTTTGGGGTGAAGGCGATCGTCACCACCGCGCGGCACAGCCCGGAAGCAACCGGTGTGCTCGCAAAGTCCGCCTCCGGCGCATTGGAGCTCGTGCCGATCGTCACCGTGCAGAACCTCGCCCGCGCGCTGAGCCGACTGAACGAGCGCGGCTTCCAGACCGTCGGCCTGGACAGCGCAGGATCCGAGAAGCTCGCCGCGATCGAATTGCGCCAGCCGCTCGCGCTGGTGCTCGGCGCCGAAGGCAAGGGCCTGCGGCAGCTGACCCGCGAGACCTGCAGCGTGGTGGTGCGGCTCGACCTGCCGGGCGACATCAAGAGCCTCAACGTCTCCAACGCCGCAGTGCTGGCGCTTTACATCGGCGCCAGCCAGCTTGGACTCATGTCCTGAACCGCAACACGCCCGCCCGCGGGCACCGAACCTCGCGCATCCGCGATCAGTCGTAGCGGCGCAGCACCGGGCGGCCTTGATAGTACCGCGAATAGCCCCAACGATACGCCCTGTGGTGGCGGTAGCCGTAAACGGCGGGGCCGGAGACGCCGGCGCCGTGATAGTAGTGCCGGTAGCCATAACCATAGGCCGGCAGCGCACTCTCCCTGTAGGCCGGATAGGGCGCGAAGGCGCCCGGGCCGCTGTAGGTCGGGCCCTGATTCACGTAGTAATATTGGGTGGTCGGCTCGACCAGGCGCTCATAGCGCGCGCCGCAGGCGCCGCAGCCGGAGTAAGTGTAGGTATAGGTCGGCTGATAAGTATAGGCGGGCTGATAGACGTAAGCCGGCGCACAGGGAGCGTAAGCAGTGCACGCCCCGCAGGTCGTAAATCCGCAGGCCGCCGCGGGCGCTGTGCCCACGACAGCAAGGCCAAGAACGGCAACAAGTCCTGAAATCGTTTGACGCATTACTCTCTCCTGTCGATCAGTTTTTTATTGATCTCGTTTTATTGGTCTCGAGCCCTCGCCGTTACCGGCGATAGTCCATCGGCGGGCCGCCGAAATCGCGATGGCCCTCAGGCGGCGCCAGGATCACCGCAGGTGGATACATCGGCACCTCCGGCTGCGGCGGCTGCATCATGGATTGGGCGCCCCATGATCGATGATAGCTCTCTGCCGGCTTCGGCAATTTGCGGTTGGCCGGCGGCTCGATCTCCATCCGTCCATAGCCCGGCTTGGAGCCGAGGCTCGGATAATAGTGGCCGACCTGCGGCTCGGAATCGACATAGCGGCCGCCATAGATGGTGGGCTGCATCTGATAACCGCGGCCAAGCCCGAATTGCCCTTCGACCACGGCGTAGGATGCATCGATGCCGTTGATGATGATCGGCACACCCGGGCGCATCGGCCTGATGATCTCGAACCCTTCGCTGGCGAAGGATGCGGAGGCCGTTCCGATCAGAATGGCCAAAGCCATGGTAAAACGCATAGAGTTCACGTCCCGGTTGTCCTGTTCAAATTACCTCAATGGCCGCCGATAAGGGTTAAGGGCGCACCTCGATCTTGCGGTAAGCCTAACGCGCGGGCATTCCTCCCGGGTTAATGCCGCCGACTATCGCTGCCGCCCCATTTTCCATGTTGGTGAGAAGCGGCTGTGACGCGTGCGCACGCCGAAATCGCAAACGGTGCGGCCATCGCCGCCAACAGCGCGACCATCCCGATCGTCGATCCCACACCGAGCACCCAGCAGCGCGCCGCGCGGATGAGAGACGGTGGCATTCGCAATCTCTCACGACGGTTTGAAGAAGCCGGAGAGATATCCAGGAACCCCAGTCCGATGTTGCGCTTAGCTGGCGGGGCACAACGACGGAGTATTCCATGAACAAGATCGCTACTGTCGGGGTGGCGGCAGCGCTTGCGACGGCATTGTCAGGTCCCGCGCTCGCCAAGCACGTCAAAGGACACCGCAACATCGTGCGCGAGCAGACCATGCCGCAGCAGGCCGATGCCGGCTGGAACAACAACGGTTGGGATCGCCGCAACAGCGGTTTCTGGCCGGTCGATGTCGCCGCCGGCGCAGTCGGCACGGCTGCCGGAGTCGCAGGCGCTGCGGTCGGAACTGCCGGCGCGATCGCCACCGCTCCATTCCGCGCGGCCGACGCTTACGCCTATGACCCGGGACCCTATCACTACAGCCAGCCAGCCTTTGACCGCGGCCCGACGGGCTATTATGGCAACTGGGACAGTTATGCCACCCGCAACGGGCTGGCCTGCCGTCCCGGCACGATGTTCAAGGGCAGTGATGGGGTGATGCACCTCTGCCAGTGACGAGGGGCCGGCACGAGCCATCAAGCGTCTCGGCCAGGGGCGACCTTAGGGTCGTCCCTTTGTTGCGGCCCACGCCCGATTGCGGACGGGAGTAGCCTCGCCAGGGCAACTCTGATAGGAACGGCGCCGCTGCCCGCCTCTGCCAGCGCAAGCTGGCTTCCGGAAGGCGGCGCGATCCTGACGATGCGTTCGCCGGCTTAGCTCAGCGGTAGAGCAGCGGTTTTGTAAACCGAAGGTCGGGGGTTCAATCCCCTCAGCCGGCACCATCCTGTTCATCCGCTGCCATCAACGAAAATCCACAGCCATCCGAAAGCAAAGCACAGTCAATGGCGTAGCTATCTGACGCCACCGAAATGCTACCAAATCCCTGCGATGGCATTTGATGACAAGCCTGGGTGACGGCCCAGATGACGGTACGAGACTGCCCGCGTTGACCGCGCTCCGACCGGGCGAGTTGCGTCAGTTGCGACGGAGCTGGGTTAGTGCACACGACAACGCCCCAGCCATTTCGCTGCCGGCCGAAATCATGAAGATGCGTCGGCCGCGCGTGTGCCCCTCAACAGCCAAGCGGTCGCCATCCCCGGCGAGTTGCGCGAGCTGACCGGCAGAAGCGAGTTCGTGTTTCCGTCCTCGCGGTCACACATGCGGCCGATGAGCAAAGGCACCCTTGGCGCGGCACGCCGCGGCTTGGGTATTGAGGGCTCCACTTTGCCACATTCGTTGGGCTTCGCCGCCCTGCAAGCCCGTCTCTGGGATGTCAAGCTTGCCGCACAGTCTCCACTTCATGGCGACGCATTATGCCATCCAAATTGGACAGGCGCTCATAGACAGCGCGCGCCGCATGTCGCGCACCTTCGTGTTTATAGGCATCAGCCAGTTCCAGCAGGCTCCCTTCCGCCTCCATCGCCTGGGCGGTCCCGTAATGGTCTTCCGACAACATCCAATACATCTCCATCGCCTGCCACAAACAACCTTCATGGCGGTACCGGTGCGCCATGGCCAAGAGATCATCGAGGCTGCGGTGGATCGTGTCCGATCGGCGTTCTTGCCAAAGAGCGATCTGCCGTGGCGATTGTTCAAGCTCCATAGCCTCCTCCTTCTGTCAGGACGTTGGTCGAACCGTCAAAAAGCAGGACAACCTTACATGATAGTCTTGCACCGTAGCAACCTTTCGTAAGGTCGCATTTTGTTGCACCTTGTTGCGCTCTGTGCGCAGGCGGGCTGGGCTTAATCTACAAAGGATAAGGCGCGACAAGGGGTTCTCGCAGGAGGAGCTTGCGCACTGGGCACGCGTCCACCAAACCTGTTTGTCAGGCGTAGAGGACGGCAAGCGCAATCCATCGATCGGCGTTTTGGAACGTGTCGTGGCTGCGTTGGGCGTCGGCACGGAAGAGCCATTTCGTCGGCCGCGCGCCGAACGACGATAGCTCCAGGCGTCCTCGAAGGTGCGTCCGCCCGAAAGAGAGGCGAGTAGACTGCTGCCCCTTTATCTGAGGGACTGAATCTGAGGGATCGAAGCCCCCTGCACTGATATGCTGAGGTGCGCGCTGATCAGCGCGAGCGCATTGACGACTATCTGGGGTGGACCAATGCCGCACGAGACCACCACCATCACCAAAGACGTATGGGCGGCCTTCTCTCCTTGACCCGCGGGGACATTCGATTGGCGTGATGGCGGCGGTCGAGCCCAACTCGCCGGCTCCTTTGCTAGCGCCGTCGATTGTCGCTCCGCCAACACTTCCGGGCTGGTGCTAGCGATCCCGGTCAGCGCGTTCGATGGCGCCAGGCTTGTCGACCTGCCGGCCCTTCGAGGCGCTTGCTACCGAGATGACGTCCGAACCTGACGCCGGACGTTTGGCCAAGGCGGGCTCGGGCGACCGCTAGCGGCACCAGCCAACCTCGCGCTATTTCTCCGCGAACCGGGTCGACGAGCCCTCTCCCGGCCAGCTTCGTTCATCAGCGGGCATCAGTCCCATCTGCACGGCATCTTTGCGGGAGATCATGGGCGCCATCGCCGTCTCGACGGCCTGGCATGGCGCAAAGAGTGCAGTGACCGAAGCCGCAGATGGGGACGGACACGAGTCGGCGATCTTGGTCGAATGGACCGCCCACCCGGCGCCAGCAGCAACCGCGGCGACGGCGATGGCTGCAACAATGCTCTGTCTCATGGCGACGCTCCTCATCGCCCCCACTCGGAGAACCCAATGCCCCGCTGCGAGTTCCATAGATGTCGCCGCGGCCGCACGGCAGGGCAACTCGAACGCCAAATCCGCGACACTACCGCGCTCGCATCTTCGTGGCCGTTGCAGTCGGCTGGTGCGGCGCGGCCCATTCGGGGTCGGCGACGGGGCCTGTGGGATCGCCGGTCGGCCCGAGCAATTGGCCAGGCGCCGCGTCTCGCGTCTGGGTCCAGCTTTGGGTGGCGCAAAATAGCCCGAGCAGACAGCCCTTCACGGCCAATCGGCCCGGGCTGTCGCGCCAGACCGAGACGCCGTAGGTTTTGCCGTCCTCGGCATTGTACACCTCGCCGGCGTAGCGGCCGTCGGCGGTTGGCTTGAGACCGAGCAGTATCTGATGGCCGAGCAGCGCCCGCGGCCGCTTGGCCGGATCAGGATTGAGCCGATCGCGGAATGGCTGACCTCTGCTGTCCACCAGCTCCTTCATCCAGACGATGTAGCCGCAGATGCGCTCGGGCGCGGCGCCGCAACGTTCCAACCGCACCCGGGCGCGGCCATCTTCAGTCAGCCAAGTGCCGCCGGGGTCGCTGACGGTCGCGGCCTGGCCTCGTCCTTCGGCCACCGAGAGCAGCATGCTCAGGGCAAGACGCAGGACCACACGCAGCAGGAATCTTATTTTCACCTCGATCGACCTCGTCCTTGTGTCCGCCTCGAGCCATGCGCTGCCTCGCATGCGCTCACCTGAGCTGGGCGAGGAGCGCATCGGCCCCCTTGTCGACGCCCGCCTCCGCAGCTGCGAGCGCACCGACACTGGCCTGGATGTCGTAGGGACTGGGGTATTGCTTGCTGACGAAGGCACTCAGGAGCCGCCCGCTCGGCGCGTCGAGAATCTCGACCACGTAGAACACCGATCCGGTCAGCAGCCCCTCGCCGTCGCGCGCGGTCTGCACGCCGTTATAGACCGCACCTGCCAGATCGAAGCGCGACATGGTCCCCAACACGGGCGTGTTGGTCACCGCACCGGTCAAGGTGAGCCGCACGCGCAACGTGTTCGGCTGGCGCTGGCTCACGGTCGCAAAGCGCGTACTCAGTCGCTCCAGAAAACGCGCCCGCATATAGGTGGCGAGCTTCACCTTGTCCTGCTCGGGCATATCGCCGAATTGGTGGTCGCGGCCGCGATAGATCACGACCGGATCCAGCATGACCTTGTCGTAACCGCGCCAATCGACCGGCGCAGCGTAGCGATACGGCACCCGTCCCGAGGTATCGGATGCGTTCGGTGCGAGGTAATGCGCCGATGCCACTTCAGAATAGGCCACCGGGGTGACGCTATTGCATCCTGCCACGGCGGCGGACCACAGCAGCGCCAGGACGCTGCGGGTCCGGATTGGACCTTTCATCTTCCCTCCAAAACGCGAGATGGCCCCTGCGGCAGCATCCTGATGCGCTGCATCATAAAACCGACTAGACGGTTTGTAAAGTGCCAGAGAAGATGCCGGTTGTGTTTGGCTGCAGCACACGGGGCTCCGATCAGGCGCCCCAGCTCGCAACCATTGAGCCAAGAGGCCTCAGGAGGCTGACGTCTGCTCCAGGGCGGTCCACTGGGTGTCGTCCGCCAGGCGGCCGAACAGCCGTTCCATCTCCTCGTCCGCAATGGGGGAGATCCGCAGCATCGCCATCAACGCCAGGCCGCGCGCCGCCGCCCAACGCAGGACTGCAAGGTCCGGATCGGATGCTTCCGCCCTGATCTCGGCGACTCGCTCAGCGTCTCCAGCGCGCGCGTCCGCCAGCAGCCCTGGATCCTGGGCCAAGGCGCCCAGCATCGCCTGGGCGACTGAGAATTGCTGCGCGATCAGCTCACGCGAGGTCGCGATCTGCGTCGCGAGCTCGGGCTGTTTCGTGGCGCCGGCCGTCTTGCGCCTGAACTCTTTGGAGAACTCGCCGAAATGAACGAACTGCTGCTCGAGCAGCGCCCTCAATACCGCTTCCTTGTTGCGGAACTGATGCATCAAGCCGCCCTTGCTCAAGCCGCTCTCGCGCGCGATGGCGTCCAGGGTCAGCCGCCCCGGCCCGTCGCGTGCGATGATGGTGAGAGCAGCCGATAAAGCCGCTTTGCGCGACCGTTCAGAACGGGAAGGATTATCCATGATCCGGCTTGGAGAAATGGCGGGGCATTCACGACCTCGCACTTGATGGAAGCGAGCTTGGCTCGTCAAGACACCAGAGAGCCGCCGTGCATTGTGCGTCCCAGCGCGGTTTGGAACTATTCCGACGCGAGCGTGTTCAGCTGGGCTGGTGATCGTTGGGGGCGCAATCGGGACGGGAATGCGGCAGTCATACTACCCCATTTCATCCGCAACATTCATTCATCCCCAGAACTCACTGGCCCGGCTACTTGATCTGGGCCGAAGACTTTGCTGCAATCACAGCGCGAGACTGAGGGGTAAAGCGCCATGGGGTGGAAAGAGGAACGCGACGCCTTGATTGCGCAGACGTTGGCTTTCGTCGAGCAGGTCACGGGCAAACCCGTCGATTTTGCCCAGTTGGCTCCCCCTTCGATACCTGTCAGCGCCCCCCATCAGCCATCGGCGGCACCGGTGTCGACCCCGCCGCAGTCCGGCGCAGGCGGGAGCGAGCCCGCTGGGTCCGAGTCCGCCTCTGCCCCGGCCGAACAGGACATCCTCGCTGTAGAGGGATCTGTTGAGCTAAGCGCAGCAAATGATGCGGGCGAAGCGGTGTCTTCATCATCGGCACCGGAGCCGGATAGCTCCAACCCATCCGAATTCGCTCCGGTCGCGGACGAAGGACCGGCTGCCGGCTCGTTCCGGGCCACGCCCTTCAAAAGCACGCCTTCCCCTGCCCTTACCGCACAACTCGGCATTCAGCGGAACATGCAGGACGAAATCCGTGCCCGCATCGCGAGCTTTCGCGCCCATCAGGAGCGCTTCAACCGAGAGCGCCAGGAATATTTCACAACGACCTTGGCGCGGCTGCGCGCGTCGATCGAGCAGACCTCGCGGAACGACAACAAATAGCGCGACGCTTTGCGCGAGACCGTCTCTGGCGTTCGGGAGACCGAATGGATGAAAGCGATCGCCCTAACGCGCAGATAGCCAAGCGCAAAGCAGCGCCACATTGGCCGCCAAAGCCACCAGCAGCCCGAAGGCGAGCGTCAGCTGTATTCGCCCGCAAAAGATGTGGAGGTCGGTCCCCATGGGGTTAACCATCCGGCGATTCTAGGCGATGAGTCCCAGAGATTCTTTTTTCCAAAATTTAGGACTCGTTTACGACTCGCCGAACTGGAAATCGCCGCTTTCCTGCCCAAGCCCCGCCTGCGTCTCGGCGCAAGCTTTGTTCATCCTCGGTTCATCTTGAGTCGACCGGAGCCGTTCAGAATGCCCTACGCGCTGTTTTGCAACGAAGCCAAGTTGAGCAAGGCCTATCCGACCGAGGCCGACGTCTGGAGACTGGCCCGGCAAAGCGGACTTGTGGTTGACGTCACGACCGGTACGCGTCGCTCTGACGTCCACCTCTGTCTCGACAACGACTACGAGATCAGGCCCTGTGCCGTCGAGCCGGAAGAAGATCCGTGGCAGAATTGCGCAGAGGCCGAGCAGCAGCTGCCGCTCCACATCCCGTTTTCGTCCTGAGCGCTGCTTCGTCCGGAGCGCTGCGACCCCGCCCCCTGGGAGGAATGCTCCGGGGAGATCCAGGGGAGAATAGAAGAGACACTTCAACCGCCCCCGGACAGCACAGGCTGTCCGCGGTCGATCCACCGCAGCGGTCGCTCGCCTTACGGCGTCGCCGTGGCCAGCGACGCCTGCTCGGCAGGAAGCGCGACGCATGTCCGCTTGCGGCTCAGGCCGCGGATGACGCCGGTCACCTTCAGCACCTTGCCCGGCGGGCACGATGCGTTCTGGACGAACGCGACCTCATAGGGCGCCAGCATCAGCGGCTCGGACTTGAGAATGGTTT
This sequence comes from Bradyrhizobium sp. SZCCHNS1022, assembly GCF_032484835.1. Classification (NCBI taxonomy): domain Bacteria; kingdom Pseudomonadati; phylum Pseudomonadota; class Alphaproteobacteria; order Hyphomicrobiales; family Nitrobacteraceae; genus Bradyrhizobium; species Bradyrhizobium sp. SZCCHNS1022. The sequence goes on from NZ_JAUETT010000005.1 coordinate 399,274, forward strand.
GGGCAGAGCACGGCAAGGCTGCCGCGGACAACAACAGCACCGACACCAAAATACGCATGGGGGATGATCCATCAGACCGGCGGCCCCATAATAACCGATCGTCGGCTAAAGTTTCACGAAGCTTTGAAAAAATTTTTGCAGCGGCGAAGGAAGCCCGCCGTGACGTGGGCAAATAGCGACAGCAAAACGCCCGCGAGGGTCGCGGGCGTGAGCAATTTCCTGGCTTAGGCGTCGAGCCGGAGGACCCAGCAGCCGTCGTGACAATCAGTACTTGCTGGCAACCGGGCCGCCCCATCCGAAGCGGTAGTTCACCCCGACCTTGACCGTGTGCTCGTCGCTGTTGAAGCGGCTGCCGACGATCGGCGCAGGACCGCCCGTGAAGGTCGTATTGCCGAAATTGTAATACTGATACTCGGCCTTTGCCGACCAGTTCGGCGCGAACATGTATTCGAGGCCGCCACCGACGGTGTAGCCGTCCTTGTGGTTGCCGTTGGTGGTAAAGGCCGCAGGGATGCCTGCCACCGAGACGCCAAGGCCATTGCCGTCACGCCAGGCATAGCCGCCCTTGGCGTAGAGCAGCGCTGGTCCCCAGGTGTAGCCGATCCGGCCGGTCACCGAGCCGAGTTGGTTGGCACCGGTCGAGGTGACCACGGTCGCGCCGGGGAAACCGAAATTGGTCGTGTTCCGGTCCATCCAGCTGTACTGAGCCTCGATGCCGAGCACCCAGTTCGGCGCGAACTGATAATCGAAGCCGCCCTGCACACCGCCCAGGAAACGGCCGTTATTGCCTTCCAGGCTGTTGCTCTGCGAGAAGGCGCCGCCGAGATGGCCGCCGATATAGAAGCCGGTCCAGTTATAGATCGCCTGCGGCGGGGCATAGACAGGCGCCTTGTTATAGGTGCGCGCAGGCATGTCGGCGGCGAAAGCCGGGGCCGCCAAGGCCGACAACGCGACAGCACTTAACAAAACTCGTTTCATCGAAAGTCCCCGTTATTCAGTTGCGACATCTATCGAACATCGTGGCCGCATTTGGGTTGCCCGATGGCGCTGACGCAGCTGTGAATGGGCGGCGTCTGTCACCCCCGGGCAACAAAGGCCTTTTGTTCCATAGGCTTCCCGAATTTTTCGTGAAGCGCGCCCTGCCACAGGTTTGGTCCGGCAAAGGCGGGATTTGTTCAACCCCTCCTTTAATTGTGATGCGTGGTGGGCGAGCGCAAGGAGCGCCCCCGAGAACGAGGCAAGCCTCGACAGCCAAGGATGGCTCGCGTTAGAGCCCGGCCCTAGCGGGTCATGGCCGCCAGTTCCGGGAAGGGCGCAAAGGTAACGCCGGCACAGAGTTCCCCGGCATTCTCGACCACCCGGTCGAGCCGTCCGTCGACATAGACGATGGCCCGGTCGCTCGATGGACCATAGGAACCGTCGGTGTCGCGGGCGGAATATCGCAGACAGCTGACGTAGCGCAGCCTGCCGCCGACGGTCCGCTGCACCGGCTCGGCCATCGCCGTGTCCTGCAGACCGACCGGGTTGTTCAAATAGGTCCGCATGAACGCCAGGATCTCGGCGCGGTAATTGTTCGGGAACGGCTGGCTGGAAATCCCGCGGTCGCTGGTAAACGAAAGCGTGTTGCTGCTGTCCCCGTCGGTGATACAGGCCGCAAGCAGCAGCGGCAACAGCAGCACCAAAGCCCTCGGCGATATCACCTGGCTCGCCCCGTTCAAGACTGAGATTCGTCGCCCGGCGTTCTAAACAATCCGCGACGCAAAGGAAATCGGTTCTGATCGAAGCCCCCCGCCTCTGTCGGGCGCACATGCTGTGCGCCCGACGACAGACCCCAACTCTTCATGGTTGGCCGAAGCTAGTCGATCTCAGCCGCGGCGGGCTGTCGGCGACACCGGCCTGAAACTGACCTTCGGCATGGCCTTGTGGCTGGTCTTGTTGAAGCCGACCTTGGCCTTCGGCGCGCCGTGCACCTTCATCGAAGCCCGCATCGCATTCACCTTCTTGTGATGACGATGGGCGTAATGCCGATGCGCGCGGTGCTGGCGGGTCACCTTGGTCGGATTGGCTTGCGACTTCGCGACAGTCGAGTTCACGCCGCCGGTCTTCGCTGCCCCGGCATTGGCCGTACCGGTGGTGAGCTGGGTGTTCGGCGCGGTCTGGGTTTGAGTCTGAGCCTGACCGGATTTGGGGGACACGTCCGTCTTCGCGCGGCCGGCGGCAACGGCGGGCGCAGCCAGGATCGATGCGGCGAGCAGTGCAACTGACATCTTCTTCAGCATGGTCATCTCCTTCGGATGGATCTGAGAGGGACCGGCCCGATCAGCCGGCCTCATCGATCATGCAAAGGAGCGTAAGGCGCCTGCACTGAACCCATCCTGAAGCGGGTTTCAGCCTAGCGTTCATGTTGATGACTGACTTGTTACCTAAATGACCGCCCTGTCACCTTCCCGCCGGTATAATGCACAGATCGCGGCGCAAAATCCGCGCAAATAGCCGGGAATATTTCCGCGCTGCGAAGGTTCATGTCGCAGTTGTTACCGTTGGATCGCCAATCGAACTCGGGAGAGATGAATGAATAAGTCTGCGATCAGGATTGCCACGCTGGCGCTGTTCTCGATGGCCGTGGCCTCCGGGCCGCTGCTGCTGTCGAAGGCGTACGCGGCGGGCAGCGACACCCCGTCGGCGCCGCCGGCTTCTGATTCGACGAAGAGCAAGAAGAAGGGCGACAAGAGCTCGAGCATCGAGGATCCGAAATTCCTTGCCGCCTATCGTACGGCCTACACCACGATCTACGACCGCGGCGATTACGCCTCGGCGATCGAGCAACTCAAGGCGTTGCATCGGGAAGACGTTGCCGACGTTGCCAACCTGATCGGCTACTCCTACCGCAAGCTCGGCAACTACGAGGCCTCCAAGCAGTACTACGAACAGGCGCTGGCGGACGATCCGAACCACGTCCGCACCTGGCAGTATTTCGGCTTGTGGCAGCTCGAACAGGGCAACCGCGAACAGGCGCAGTATCACCTGGGCAAGGTGGCGCAGCTCGCCGGCACCAACAGCTACGAATATCGCTCGCTGGCGGCCGCCCTCGAAAAGCAGCCGGGCACCGGCCTCGTCTACTAAGCGCCGAGGTTCCTTCCTCGTCGCCTCCTTGAAAAAATGGCGCAACCTTCGGGTTGCGCCATTTGTTTTGCGGCATCGGATGTTTTGCGGGCATCGGATCGACCCGATCCGATGCCCGCGATGCGAAGGCCGCAGGCACCGAAACGGCGCGTGATTCCCCCTACTTCATCAGCGCTTCGACCTCGCCGCGGAACGCGTGCCGCGAGTCATCGCGCGAATAAAACATGTGGCCGCCGGGATAGACCACGAGCTTCGTCCGTGGCGGCTGCGCGAAGGCCGGCAGCTGATCGAGCTTGATCTTCGATCCGTAGTACGGGGTCGCCAGGTCGAACAGGCCGTGGCCGACCAGGAGCTTCAATTTCGGATCGAGCGCGAGGATCCGGCGGAGATCGCCGACGGATTCCGTGGGATGCAGGCCGCGGCCGAAATCCCAGGCCTTGTTCACCGAACCGCTCAACAGCTCATACGAGCCGTCCGGCCGCCAATTGAGCTTGCGGGTGGTGAGATCGACGATCGCGCTGGTCATCGGCGCGGTCAGCCCATCGCCCGAGGGATCACTGAAATGATAGAAGCTGGAATCTGGATAGGGATCGAATCCCAGCACCGAGGCGTCGTAACGCCCGGTGATCTTGCCATCGCGCCGGTCGAATTCACGACGAAACTCGGCAATGTCGATGCGGCCTGCAAGGCGCCGGCTGACTGAAGGCTCGATCCCGGTGAGGCTCGCGACCTTATCGGCAAGCCGATTTGTCGCATCGGCATCCGCCTCGCCTTTGACCAGATCGAGCAGGAAGTCGCTGCTGGCGTACCGCTCGACATCTGCGAGATCGGCACGCGTGACCGGGCCTTTGAGCTGTCGTGCCACCGCCGCGAATGTGGGCAGGCTCGCGACATATTGCAGGAGGCTCGATCCTGAATAGTCGCGGAAATCGAGGACCGGCGAAATCAGGATCAATCCCTTGATGCCGACCCCCTGCTCGTTCTGCAGATTGCGCACGAGCTTCGGCCCGCGGATGCCGCCATAGCTCTCGCCGACCAGGAATTTCGGCGACGAGAGCCGGTCATGCTTTTCCAGCCAGCGCCGCACCACCAGCGCCAGCGAGCTGACATCGCCGTCGACCGAGAAGAATTTCTTGCGCACGTCTTCGCCGGTCGCCACGAAACGGCTGTAGCCGGTGCCGACGGGATCGACGAAGACGAGATCGGTGAAGTCCAGCCAGGTGTCGGCATTGGACTCTAACGCGGGCGGACTCGACGGGGTGACGCTGTCGGCGTCCATCGGCAACCGCCATGGCCCGGTGTTGCCGAGTTGCAGCCAGGCCGACGCCGCTCCCGGCCCGCCGTTGAAAAAGAACGTGACCGGACGGCTTGCACGATCGGAGCCGTCGAGCTGATAGGAGGTATAGGCGATATCGGCCTGCGGCTCGCCCTTGTCGTCGAACAGACGAATCGAGCCGGCCGTGGCGGTAAAGGCGATCGTGCGGCCCGGCAATTCGATCTTGTGCTTGGTCGTGGAATCCGGCGGCAGCTTGTGCTGTTCGGCGGCGGAGGGCGAAGCCGGCGTGTTGGCGGCGCGGGCCCCGGTCGAGCCCGCCCGGGGTCCAGCCGGCGTTGTCGTCTGCTGCGCTTGAGGCGGTGGCTGGTCCTCCGCGCGCGCAATTCCTGCCCAGACCAACAGAGCGCCGGCGAAGGCCGCACAGCCGGCGCGTTGCAACTTAGAACTCGAAACCACCATGTCATTCCTCCAGGGGGGGACCACCTCCCCTCACTACAGCGGCACTCTTGCGGCCGAAAGTTACGATCTCTTACGACAGATGAATGAAGCTGTGCGGCCAACCTAAACCATGTCGTCCACCCGGACGGTCACATCGAGGCGAGTGCCCGGTGCGATCGGGTATGGTATGCGCTCGAACCGATCGCCCCTTTGTCGCGTCTAAATCCAGGGGCATCGGGGATCCCACCTGCCGCCGCTCACGGAGTTCATGAATGAAGACAGCGCCGCTCATGGTCGCGGGATGGATCGCTCTGGCGACGCCGGCCTTCGCCGCTCCGCCGGTCGCGTTGGTCGAGGAGATCCAAGGCGACGTCACCGGGGCGGAACTGATGGATTATGTCGTCCCAGGACAGCACATCAAGCTCGGGCCAGACGGCGCGCTCGTGATCAGCTATCTGAAATCCTGCCGCCGTGAGACCATCGGCGGACCGGGCGGCGTCACCGTGGGAGTTGGAGAGAGCAAAGTCGAAGGCGCCACGCTCAAGAACGACATCGTCAATTGCGATGCTGCTCACGCCGAGGCTACCGCGCCCGAGACCAGCGAGGTCGCAGCAACCATCGTCCGCGGGATCGCTCCTGACAGCGCCCCGATCGCGCAGGCGATCGTCTATGGCGCATCGCCGATCTTCGAGGTCAACGGCCGGGGCATCCTGGTGGTCGAACGCCTCGATCAGCCCGGCGACCGCCAGCAGGTCGAGATCTCCGGCCGGCAGTTCAAAGGCAGGTTCTACGATTTCGCCGGCACCAGCCATCCGCTGACGCCGGGCGGCACTTATGTCGCGAGCTTCGGAACCTCGCGCATCGTGTTCCGGGTGGATCCGCAGGCCAAGGCCGGCCCGGGACCGGCGGTCGGGCGCCTCATTCGGATGAATTGATGGAAGCGGCTCCGTGACGATCGGCCGCCGGGCGCGCGACACGCTTGCCGTTCTAGCGATCGCTCTCGTGAGCGCGGCTCTGTTCGTCTCTCCCGCCTTCGAGCGTGGCCGCGGGCTGTCGCTCGACATCCTGACCTGGCTGCGCTTCGAGGCGTTCGGCAACCGGCACGCGCTGGAGGAAAGTCCGAGCGTCGTGGTCGCGATCGACGAGGAAAGCTACGCGACGCCGCCGTTCAGCGGCTCGCCGCTGCTGACCTGGACCGGAGAGATCGGCCGCGTCCTCGGCGCGGTGATCGATGGCGGAGCAAAGGTGGTCGGGTTCGACATCGTCTTTCCGACCTCGATCGAACAATCCGAGATCCCGCTCGGCGACAGCACCTTGGGCGAGAAGACCCGTGGTTTCGATCGCGAGTTCCTGCGTGCCCTCGCCGCAGGCGCCGCCGCCGGCAAGGTCGTGCTGGGCGAAGTGTTCGCGGAGCAGCCGATCGTGCCCTCGCCGGGCCAGCGCATCGCCGTCCGCCGGCAGCAAAACCTGCGCCCGCTCAACACCTATACCGATAGCGACGACGTCGTGCGTCGTCACCCCCTGACGGTCGCCGTCGATGGCCTGAGGGTGCCGAGCCTGGCGCTGGAGCTGGCCGCACGCGCACGCGGCAACTCACCCGCTATCGATGCGGACGGGACGGTGCGCCTCGGCGATATCGGCACGGCCGGTCGCATCGCCAATACGATCACGTTGAATTTCGCCGGCGGCGCCGACGACATCCCGACCTATTCCTTTGCCGACCTGCGCGCCTGTGCGGTTAACGGGGACAAGGACTATTTCCGCCGCGAGTTTGCCGGCAAGGTGGTCCTGATCGGCACGGTCGGCATCGAGGACCGCCGTCTGACCTCGAAGCGCTTCGCCACCCGGGCCGAGGGGGCACGACGGCCGCGCTGCGCTCTGGCCGAGCGAAAAACCGCAGCGACATTCGCGCGGAGCACGATCGCGGGCGTCTATATCCACGCCACCGCGATCAACAACCTGATCCGGCACGAGGCCGCAATCGAGCTTGGATGGCCCAGCACATTCGCACTCACCCTCGCCTTTGCGGTTCTTGCCGCCGTGCTGGCACGCCTGGCCAAGCCCGCCACAGCCGCAGCCGCGCTGTTGGGGCTGGCCGTGCTCTATACCGGCCTCGCAACAGCACTGTTCAACCACGCCTATGTGCTACCGCTCGGCGAGCCGTTCGGGGCCGCAGCGCTCGCGCTCGCTGCCATCATCGGTTATCGATTCATGGTCAGCGACAAGGACCGCAGGCTCCTGCAGAAGAGCTTTGCCTATTACCTCGCGCCGCATCTGATCGACCGCATGCTCGTCTCCCACAAGCTGCCCCAGCTCGGCGGCGAGACCCGCGAGATCACCGTCTTCTTCTCCGATATCGAAGGCTTCTCGCAGATCGCCGAGCGGATGCCGCCTGCGTCGCTGATGGCGCTGACCAACGAATACCTGTCGGCCATGACCGATGTGATCGAGAGCCATGGCGGCTATGTCGACAAATATATCGGGGATTCCGTGGTCGCCGTGTTCGGCGCACCGATCGACGATGCGCGCCATGCCACCAATGCGGCGCGCGCGGCACTCGCGTGCAAGGCGCGGCTCGACGAGCTCAACCAGACCTCGGCCGCGTTCCAGGGCATCAAGGTCGCCCAGCGCATCGGCATCAACAGCGGCGAGGCCCTGGTCGGCAATTTCGGCTCGCAGCGCCGTTTCAACTATTCCGTCATGAGCGACGCGGTGAATGTGGCCTCGCGGCTCGAAGGCGCCAACAAGTTCTATGGCACGGTCATCATCGCCTCGGACAGCACCGTCGCAGCCGCGGGCGCCGAATTTGCCTGGCGCGAGCTCGACACCGTCAGGGTCAAGGGCCGCGAACAGTCTTTGACGATCTTCGAGCTGGTCTGTTTCGCGCAGGAGCTGACGCCAGAGCAGAAGCGCGTGCTCGCCGATTATGCGGCAGGTCTCGGACATTGGCGGGCCGGCCAATGCGAAGAGGCCGTCGAGTGCTTCGCACGCTCGGCCGATGCCGACCGTCCCAGCGCGCTGTTCGCCGAACGGGCCCGCCAGGCCGGGTGCGAAGTCCCCTGCCCCGGCTGGGATCCCGTGCGGAGCCTGCAGGAGAAATGACAAGACCATAACAGGGCAAATCCAAGGAGTTCGTCGCGCCGCCGCCGGCCTGAAAACCTGGGCAAGGCAACATTCCGCACCGCAGCCTCATTCCCGGCCGGCAGGGCACGCAATGCTGCCCGATGGTCGTGAAAGAACGATTCGCGGCCCGGTCATCTCGACAACCAAGGCCAAGGTCGGTTAGACGACAAACCAACCGAAAGCCGACCAGCGAGCCTGCGACTGCATGACAACGCCCAAGCGATATGAGCGCATCGCCTTCGTCGCGAGCTCGAGTGCCGAAGCCCAGGCCGCGCTCAAGCAGCTTACCGAACTGTACGGCAGTTGCGATCCCACGACGGCCGACGTGGTGGTCGCGCTCGGCGGCGACGGGCTGATGCTGCAGACGCTGCACGAACACATGCGCACGGGAAAGCCGATCTACGGCATGCATCGCGGCACCGTCGGGTTCCTGATGAACGAGTTCAGCACGGTGGACCTTCGCGAACGCCTGGCCGCGGCGCAGGAATCGCTCATTCACCCGCTTCTGATGCGGGCGACCGATGTCGACGGCACAATTCACATTCATCACGCCATCAACGAGGTGGCCCTGTTCCGGCAAAGCTATCAGGCCGCGCGGCTGCGCATCCTGGTCGATGAGCGCGAACGCATGCCTGAACTCGTCGCGGACGGCGTGCTGGTTGCAACCCCGGCAGGCTCCACGGCCTATAATCTCTCGGTCCAGGGCCCGATCCTGCCGATCAATGCAGCCCTGTTGGCGCTGACGCCGATCAGCGCCTTCCGGCCGAGGCGCTGGCGCGGCGCGCTGCTGCCGAACACGGCCTACGTGATCATCGAGGTGCTCGAGGGCGACAAGCGGCCGGTTGCGGCGGTCGCGGATCATGACGAAGTGCGCGACGTGCGTCGCGTCGAGGTGTTGTCCGACAAGACCATCTCGATGCGGATGCTGTTTGATCCCGGTCACAGCCTCGAAGAGCGCATTCTGCGCGAACAATTCGGTTATTGAGCCGCGCGCTGCCGGCGGCCTTCGACGCTTTCGTCTGCGCCGCAAACCGTTCGTTAACCCGCGAACCTTTATGGTTAAAGCAGGTATACCGCTTCAATCGGTCCCCCCTGCAGGCCGGCCAATGTTCCGTATCGATTTCAACAAGCTGCGCTTCCTCGTTTGCGACGACAATCCCCACATGCGCCGCATCCTGCGGACGCTGCTGCACTCGTTCGGCGCGCGCGAAGTCTACGAGGCCGAAGACGGTGCCACCGCGCTGGAAATGTATACCCACTACGTTCCGGACATCGTCATCACCGACTGGGCGATGCCCATCTTCGACGGGCTCGAACTGGCGCAGATGATCCGCCAGCCCGAAGCCAAGGGTAATCCATTCGCGCCGATCATCATGCTGACGGGGCATTCGGAGAAACGGCGCGTGACGGTAGCCCGCGATGCCGGGGTGACCGAATTCCTGGCCAAGCCGATCTCCGCCAAGGGATTGTACCAGCGCATCCTCAACGTGGTCGCCAATCCCCGGCCCTTCATCAAGACCAAGACCTATTTCGGTCCTGATCGTCGCCGCAACACCAGCACCGCCTATATCGGCCCCGAGCGCCGGATCGGCGGCGAAGCCGAAATCCTTCAGCAACCGTCACTTCTGGATAAAGCGCGTTCAGCGCTTTAGCGGCGGACCAGTGAGGCGGCATTAACGCAAACTGGGAAACGGCGCTCCGCGTAAGCGTAACTCAGGTATCAGATTGAGCGAGCAGTCGAACGCGTTCTCTTAGGAAGGCGCAGCGCAGGAAATCCGATGGCGAAACAGAAAGCTCCGGCGATCGAAGTCAAGACTTACGCCAATCACCACGTCATCACCCAGCCGAACCCCTTGAAAAAGGTCCTGCGCCCTGTCGACGACCAGGATCTCGACGATCCGGTTGCCCGCGCGGAAGCCGCGCTCGCCGACCTCTCCGGTGAGTTCAAGTCCTGGATGGTGACGGAAGCCGAACGCCTGTCGAGGGCTTATGCGGCGATCGTGAAGAACGGCTTTGACCAGGAGGCCTGCGACGAACTGTTTCGCGCCGCCCACGACATCAAGGGCGATGCGTCGACCTTCGGCTATCCCTCAGCAGGCGCCGCCGCCGACAGCCTGTGCCGGATCATCGAGCACGCCCCGGACCTCGACAGCGTGCCGCCGGAGCTGTTCACTCACCACATCAACGCCATCAATGCGATCGTGCACGATCATACCAAGCTCGACAGCGTCACCATGGCACGCGAGCTCAGCCGCAAATTGCGCAAGGTTGCGGACGAATACCTCATCCACGTCAACCGCGACCGCCCCGAACATCTCGAAGCGATCCTGGCGCCCAGCATCGTCCCTGGCGATCATCTTTGATGGGGTGCCGAGCGCGTCGTTCAGCCGCGCGCAACCGATCTGTTGATCTTCTGTAACGCCATCGCCACGGTCCTTAAGGGAAGGCGATAACAGGTCGAGCCGCGCCGGATGCGCTGTCGTCGCTCACGCGGCGATCAGCCCCAGCTCGATGCCGGCCACGAAATCTTCGGCCATCACCTCGTCACACAGCAGACGCGCCTCTTCCCGGGCGGATTCGGTTGCGAAGCGGCGCAGCAGGATCAGCAGCGGCTCGGCCGCATCGCGCTCCGTCGCGCAATGCGTCAACACCCGCTCCACCATCCGCCGCCGCAGATTGGCCGCGCTGCTCAGCGTGTCGGTGAACCCGGTTTCATGACAGGCATCGAGCGCGACACGGAAGGCATCGAAGGTAGTCTCCGGGATGCCGGCGCGGAGCAACAATGCGTGCAGGCTGGCCGTGCCGCGATCCCTGAGCAATCCGGACACCCGCGCACGCGGCATGTCGGCGAGCTCCGAGAGCGCCGTCTCGAACAGCTCGATGTTGCCGGAGAGCAGCGCCCGCAAGATCAAGCCCGCAGTGAGTTGCGAGGTGGTCCGGAGATGCCGCACCAGGCCGAGCAGCTCCTCGCCGCGCGAGCGCGCGGCAATCGTAATCGTCGAGCGATCGCGCGCTTCGCTGGCGACTTGCCCGGCCCGGTCGAGACTGAGCCAGTTCTTGGCGACGACGAATTGCGCCAAGGTCTCGGAGAGCTTGTCGACCAGCGCCGCCCGCGTCGCCGCCGGCAGGTCGTCGAGCGCGAGCATGGCTTCGCGGATCGCAGCAAGGTGGCCGTGACGTTCGACAATGCGATCCCAAGAGAACGGCGCAAGCTCGGCGTAGGGATTTTCAATCAGCTCGAGTGCAGCGGCAGCGCTGCCGACTTCCGCGATCGCCGCGCAGACGGGAGCCGGCAACTTGATGCGCCGGGCGATCGCACATTGGGTTTCCGAATTGCCGGTCGCGACGATGTCGACGAGGTCGGCATCGATCAGCAGCGGCGAGTGCTCGAGGATGGGAACGGCGACCGAGGGCTGATCCGACGAGAGCGCCTGAACGATGGCGGCCGGCGCCTCGCCCGATCGGGCAAAGACCTCTGCCATGGCCTGCCGCACCAGCGGCGAAGGATCGTCCAGCAGCATCAACAGCGCGCCTTCGGCGGCGGCGCGGTCCTCATCGGTGAGGTCCGAGATCAGCCAGGCCCGCGCCAGCGCCCGGCCCGCCTCTGCGCGTTCACCGGCTGGCGCGGTTCTAACCCAACTAAGAAACTGCCGAACGATCATGGTCTTTCCGGCTTACGCAACTTGTTCAGGAGACCTGACTTGGCCTCAACAGCACCGAAAATAAACCACGACGCTTAACAAAGCGTTCACCATAAGTGACTGGTATTATTGACGTTTTATTAAGTGACCACGTCCGAAGCTGTATCATGATACAGATCAACGACGTTCTTTGCGCACTCCTGCGCGCAATTCGGAGACACCTCGCGCACACATAGCAAGCGGGCAGCCGAAGGCCGCCCGCTGTCCACGAAGACTGCGAAGAAAGTTGTCGGCCGAGAATCGGTGCGTCAACCGGAGAATGTGCCCTGGGGATCGCTGAATAGATCGAGCGGACGTGCGCCACTGCCCTGCCCCGTCGACGAGGTACTGGCGACCGACGAGGTGCCCCACAATTCGCGTACCGATGCCGACACCGCCTGCGACGATTGACCGTCGACCTGGAAGAGCGAGCGGAACGTCGGATCCATTGGCGCGCTATTCGCGCTCGAACCGTCCGCGCTCGTCGGAGCGGCCTGCCCGGAGCCGCGCACGTCCGGAAACATCGACAGGAAGGTCGCAGTGTCCGTCGTCGGCAGCGCACCTGAGCCCGCTGACGAACCGCCGTACAGCGCGAGTGCGCCGCGGGTGGCCGTTGAGTTGGCTGCGCCGGAATAGCGGGAGGTCAGGACCGAATAGACCTCGGACACGCTGCGCGCCCGGCCGTCGCGATCATAGAAGATGGGCCGGTTGGCGGCGGCGGCATTCGGAAACAGCCGCGCCGCGGATGCTTGCGGCGAGTCCTGCGCACTGGTGATCAGCTTGGCCGCGCCGCCCACCCCCATGAAGTGGGCCATGTAGAGCTCGGCATCGCTCGGCCGCCGGCCGATCAGCCCAGTCAGTTGGGAGCTGTTCGACTGCGTCAGCGCCGCAGCCATTGCGGACGCCGCCTGCGGATCGTCGCGCAGCTTCATGATCGCCTGACGCATCGCGGGATCGTTGACCGTATAGTCGCCGGACGATGTCTTGGTGATGGCATCGGCGTAGTCGCCATAGCCGAGTTGACCGCCGGCCTCCTTGACGGTGCCGAGCCAGGTCTGGTCGATGAACTGGTAGAGGCCGTGCGCCGAGGAAGTCGATGCGCCCGCGGTCGGATTGAAGTCCGACTCCATCTTGGCGGTGGACAAGAGATATTCGAAGCTCGTGCCGACCGTGTCGGCGGCCTGCTTGATCGCGCCGGCGACGCGCGCCCGGACAGTATCGAGGATTCCCGTGGACGAGGAATTGGATGCGTCGACCGACATCAGGTGACCCGCTTTTCGCAGAGGAATCTTGGCAGACCAACGCGCCGGAAACCTCCGGCAACTTGCGGCGGGCATGGTTAATGACGGGTTAAGATTGCCCGATATGGCGGGCCAATGACCGAGCGCCTCCGCAGTGGATGCGGCCTTTGGCTTACTTGCGGTACACCGCCGAAGGGTCGAACAGCCGGTCGGCATCGACAAAGGACAGGCGCGCCGAGCCGTCGCCCGCGTTGTCCACCTTGCGGTAGAAGCAGGAGCGGCGGCCGGTATGGCAGGCCGCCCCAAGCTGCTCGACCCGGAGCCAGACCGCATCCTGATCGCAGTCGGTGCGCATCTCGATGACGCGCTGGGTCTGACCCGAAGTCTCACCTTTGCGCCACAAGGCATTGCGCGAGCGGCTGAAATACCAAGCTTCGCCGGTGGCGACGGTCTTCCGCAGCGCCTCGTCGTTCATATGCGCGACCATCAGCACCTCGCCGGTCGCGACATCAGTCGTGACGCAGGTGACGAGGCCGGAGGCGTCGAATCGCGGAAGGAAGGAAAGCCCCTCCTCGCGCTCAAGGTGATCTGAGGTCGCGGACACGAATTTCTGCCTGGGCCTTCTGGCGCCAATCCCTGGCGCTAATAACGTTGCGGCGCGCGCACCATGGAGAGGAAGCGCGCCTGTTCGGCCGGATTGTCGCGGAACATCCCGGTGAAACGGCTGGTGAAGGTCACCGCACCATGCTTGGCCACACCGCGCACCGACATGCAGGTGTGCTCCGCCTCGACCATGACCGCAACGCCTCGCGGCTTGAGGACCTCGTCGATCGCGGCCGCAATCTGCGCGGTCAGATGTTCCTGAGTCTGCAAGCGACGCGCGAAGATGTCCGTCAGCCGCGCGAGCTTTGAGAGTCCCACGACCCGCTCGACCGGCGTGTAGGCAATATGCGCCCTGCCGTAGAACGGCATCATGTGGTGCTCGCATTGCGAGGTGAATTCGATGTCGCGGACCAGCACGAAATCGTCGTAGCCGGCGGTCTCGCCGAAGGTGCGGTCGAGCACCTCGGCCGGGCACAGATGGTAGCCCTGATAGAGCTCGTCAAAGGCCTCAACTACCCGCCGCGGCGTATCGACCAACCCCTCGCGGGACGGATCCTCCCCGATATAATTGAGGAGCGTATAGACGGCGGCTTCGGCCTCGGCGCGCGACGGACGCGCCCGGTCGGCGCGCACGGCGGCCGCGAGGAATTCCGTCGGATCGAGGTCGGCGGGGCGAGCCTCCGGCAATTTGCCTTCGAGCGCCTTGTTGTCTTGCTTGTTCGTACGCAGGGTCTTGATCAAAGCGTCCATCTCAACTCCGTTCGACCGGCCGGCGATCCGACCGGAGTGTCACCGGCAGACGGGGCGCCTCAGCGCCGGACGCCTGAAGGATTTGGCTGGTTTTTCCGCCAATCGTTTCCATATAGTCCCAATATAGGGCGATGAAACCGGGCCGCCAAGGCCGCCCGGGTGGGTAATTCCGGGACGTCAGGCACATGCTGAACGACATCTACAACAAACGGATCATCGAACTGGCAGGAAATATTCCGCGGCTGGGGCGGCTGGAGAACCCCGACGCCAGCGCCACGGCGCATTCCAAGCTGTGCGGGTCGACCGTCAAGGTCGATCTCAAGATGGAGGGGCCGGTGGTGACCGATTTTGCCCATGACGTGAAGGCCTGTGCGCTGGGCCAGGCATCCTCCTCGATCATGGCCCGCCATGTCGTCGGCTCCAACGCGCAGGAGCTGCGCGAGTTGCGCGAAACGGTGCGCAAAATGCTGAAGGAGAACGGCGCCCCTCCGGACGGCAAATGGGCCGACATCGCCCTGCTCGAGCCGGTACGCGATTACAAGGCGCGACACGCCTCGACGCTACTGACCTTCGATGCCGTGGTCGATGCGATCAACCAGATCGAGGCGAAAGCGGCGGCGAAGGGCAAGGAGCCGGCGGCGGCGCAGGGGTGAATGGCCGGCCCTTCTCAGGGCAGGGTTATCGCATATGGGAAGAAACGCGGCCGCCGATTCTCTCCGCGACCGTCCTTCGATACTTCGCCTCCGGCGAGTTCCTCAGGACGAGGCCCGCTTTGCGAAAAATGGCAAACCCTCATGGTGAGGTGCGCCGCTTGCGGCGCGTCTCGAACCATGAGGCCGGTCCGGGCTTGGGCCGTATGCAGGAAGCTATTGCGCCGGCGTCGTGGCGCCCGTGCTAGCGGGGGCAACCGCCTCCGCGGTCCGCGTCGACTTGAGCGGCGCCTTGTCGGCGTCAGGGCTCGCAGCACCAAAACGGTCCTGCCCCTTTGGCGTGAGCTCCGCCATCGGAATTGCGGGCCTCCCCTGGGGCAACACGTCGGCAGCGATCTGGGTCGTCACGAGGTTGGTGAGCCCGAGTTCGCCGTGCGACAGCTCATGCAGGTCCTCCCACGGCGGCACGTTGAGCGCGAGCGACAACAGATCGCCGGCGCCTCCCATATCGAATGTGTATTTCGCAAGGCGGCCGATATCGCGCTCGACGATCATCATGTCCTGCGCCGTATAGCTTGCGGCCTTGGCATCGTCGGCACGATCGCCCATCCAGATCTGGTGCACGCGGACATGCGCCCGCTCCGGCACGTAACGTGTGGTGCCGGCAAGCAGCAGGAACACGCACATCGATTCGCAATAGGCCTCCGGCGTGATCCGCGCGGCCTCGCCCGGACGGCGCCCACGCACGCTGATGCCTACCGTGGTTCGCAGCTTCAATTCGCGGAACCGGCGCCCGAGCGCGATCGCATCATTGACCGACCCGCCGCTCGAATCCAGCACCACGGTGGTGCCGGTCAAATCGCGGGTTTTGGAGAAATCGTCAAAATCCTTGGGGCTGTCCCCCGTGATGATGCCGACCGCACTGACCCAGCCGCAATTCGGCTCACAGGCGACCCAGCTGAAGCGCATCGGCTGTTTGCGCTCCTCAAGCGAGGACCCTGCCTGGGCACTGTTGGAGGCTGACATCATCGCGCCGCCGAGCGCGGTTCCGACCGCTGCAACGCTCAGAAGCGTCCAGCGCAAAATACGCGACCGCAGCAGCTTCACGTCCAATTCGCCCCCCTACCCAATCTCAGATCCAAACCGCGCCGTCACGCGTGGCCAGTCAAAACGTGGCAAGTTCCACCTCGATGCATTATTTATTCTGTCACACCGACGTCAGGAAAAACTATCCGGGCAATTCCTTACCGTCCAGCCGCGGATCGCTGCGCTGCCCCTAAAAACGTGTGATAGTTGCATCACATAAGCACAAAAATACGCGAGTTCCGGTTCCCCGCTCGGGAACTATGCACCGCTCCGCTCACGAGTCCTGCATTCACCCATGAAGCACGCATGTTCCCATCCTCACCAGCACGAGCCGGCGCTCCTGTCCCGTGTGCCACGCCGGATGGCCCGCGCGCTGATCTGGGTCTATCGGCACACGCTCTCGCCTCTGGTCGGGTACAATTGCCGTCATCTGCCGACCTGCTCGGTCTATGCTGATGAGTCGATCGAGCGGTTCGGCTTGTGGGCCGGCGGCTGGATGACGTTGGCGCGGCTGCTGCGTTGCCAGCCATTTGGCACCTCCGGCATCGACAATGTTCCGCTTGCCGCGCCAGCCGGCGCGCGCTGGTATCTGCCGTGGCGCTATGCGCGCTGGCGCGGCGTCAACGATCCTTCGACACCGAGGTGACGTCCTGCATCAGCCAGGACGATCGCTCCATTTGCTGCGGCGCATTCACGACCAAAGACCGCGCCCTGGAACTTTGTTCCGATCCTCGCATTGATTTGATGCTTCCCGATGGGAGGACACAACAATGCGCTGGAAAATCAGCCCCAAATTCTCGCCCGTCCGCCGCGACGGCAGACAGCTCGATCTCATCGCTATCGTCGCTCTGCTGATCGTGATCGTCGCCGCGTGGCGTTATTTCGACGACTCCACCGCCCTGCCTCCCAACACCTCGGGATTCATCGTTCCCAGCCAGAACGTGCATTGGTGAGCGCTTCACCAGCCCGGCCAGAACCAGAAACCGCTACGCTGCCGCCGCGGATAGGCCGGGATCGGCTCGGGCGGCCGCGGCCCGCGGCGCGGTCGCACAGTCTGGGTGGCCGGCTCGGCGGGTAACATCGCCTCGGCCGATGACGTTGCCTCCGCGGCTGGCAACCTGACCGCCAACAGCACGTTGGATTCGCGTGTGCGCCAGCGATAGCCGATACCGAAGTCGAGCGGCTGCGCACGATCGAACAGGTCGACATAACGTTCCTGATACATGCTGGGAAACTTCTCGATCGGCCCCGCGTAGCGCCCGAACGGGAAGAAACGCCACGCCCGCGAGTCGAAGCTGGCAAGCGGAATCCCGGAATCGTCCTGAACGATCGTCGCGCTGTTCTTGAGCAGCCAGCTGCGCACCACCGAGAAATTGCCGGAGTGGAGGAGATAGGATGCGCTCTTGAGCAGGCTGTTGCCGGGCGCCAGCGGCTCACAAAACTTCAGGAAACCGCTGCTCTTGACCCCGGAATTGGAGAGATCGGTCGAGAAGTAGTAAAGCGTCTTCTCCACCCCGTCGCCGCCGGCAAAACTGATGCGCGCGCCGCGCGTTGCGTTCGGGTTGGATTGCTCGTTGCTGCCATGCACAGCACCGTTGTCATCCAACCAGACCAGCTCGACCGTGTGGATGGTCTTTCCGCTCCGCGCCAGGAACACATAGAGGATCGGCAAAGTGCCGTTGACGTCACCCTCATGCAGGTCGGTCTTCATCTGTTTGGTGATGAAGAAGGAAAAGCTCAGGATCGATTGCAACGAGTGTTCGACATAGGCCAAGGCCGACCCGATGCCGCCGCGCGGCAGACGGGTCAAGTCGGGCGCCGGACCGGTCGGCTCCAGCGCGGCCATGACATAGGTCGTCGCTTTAGAATGGAACGCGTCGGCGTAGAGGAAGTCGGGCCCCGAGAAGAAGTAGAACATCGTCGGTCGGGGCGCGGCGAGATTGGTATCCGCCCAGGCACGTATTTTTGAAAGCTGACGCTGTTCGAGCTGGCCGAACGCATTGTCGAAGAATTTCGCATGGCGCTGCCACGACGGATCCTGCGTCAGCGCAGCCAATGGCGATCCGGCCGACGGCTGCATTCCCGCAAGGATCCGCGCGGTGTCGTCAGGCGAGACCGTCTGCGCATGGGCCGAACCGATCCCCAACAGGACGATCCACAGCACCAGCGTCTGCACGTTGGGAAATCGCACCATCAATCCGCACCTGGCAATGCTGTCGCGGCATCCCGACCCGGCCGCTTGTTAGCAAGGAGATAAATCAGCACGCCGGACATCATCGCCACCGTGCCGAGGCCGGCCTGCAATGGCCGCTCCGCAAACAGGGAGTACATCATGAAGCCGGTCACGAGCAGGAACACCAGGGGCGTCAGCGGGTAGCCCCAAGCCAAATACGGCCGCGGCAGGTCCGGCCGGGTGACGCGCAGCTTGATGAGCCCAAGCACCGTGAGAAAAGAACACGTGAGCAGCGCAAACTGGATGAAATCGAGCACCGCCTCGAAGCTCTCGGTGACCAACATCAGGTTCGCCACCGCGAGCTGAAACAGGATGGCGTAGGTCGGCGCGCCGCCTCGC
Source organism: Bradyrhizobium sp. SZCCHNS1022 (assembly GCF_032484835.1). Taxonomy (NCBI): domain Bacteria; kingdom Pseudomonadati; phylum Pseudomonadota; class Alphaproteobacteria; order Hyphomicrobiales; family Nitrobacteraceae; genus Bradyrhizobium; species Bradyrhizobium sp. SZCCHNS1022. The sequence goes on from NZ_JAUETT010000005.1 coordinate 417,816, forward strand.
GACTTCCGGGCAAAGAATGCGAGCGCCGGAATGTCTTCACCCATCGTCATCAACACGCGCGGCCCCATCCACATCATGGCGGCGATCGAAGACACCAGTCCGATGCAGATCATGCCGGCGACGATACGCCCGCCGGTGGTACCGAAGATGTAGGTGCCGGCGATGCTTGCGACCTGGAGCTGTCCGGACAGCTTGTCGATCGGCGCGGCGAGCAGGAACACGGCGTTCAGCGCGACATAGAGCACGAGCACGAGCGACGTGCCCGCGAGCAGCGCACGCGGCAGCGTCCGTTCCGGCGCTCGCAGCTCGCCGATGATGTAGGTCGCGGCGTTCCAGCCGGAGAAGGCGTACATGACAAAGACGAGCCCGATCGCAAACGGGCCGCTCAGCACGTAGCCGACATCGGCCCTTACCGGGCTGAACGTGACCGGCTGCGGCGACGGAGAAGCGAAGCCTGCAATCAGGAAGGCGACGATCAGGCCAACTTTCAGGAGCGTTGAAATCAGTTGGAAGCTGCTTGATTGCCTGATGCCGCCAAGTTGCACCAGCGACACCAGCCAGACCGCGCCGACCGCCAGCGCCAGTGACGGTGCGCCCGGAATGACAGCCTTGCCATACTCGCCGAACGCCATCGCCGCGAGCGCAACCGGCGCGGCGAAGCCGACCGTTGCTGACACCCAGCCGGCCATGAAGCCAATGGCAGGATGAAACGCGCGCGAGAGCAAATTGTATTCGCCGCTCGAGCGCGGAAACATTGCGCCCAATTCGGCATAGGAAAGCGCACCGCACAGCGCGACGATCCCGCCAATGGCCCACAGCAGCAGAATGGAGAAGCCGGACGGGATATCCCTGACCTGGAAGCCAAGGCTGGTAAAGACGCCGACACCGACCATGTCGGCCACCACGAGGGCCGTGGCGACCGGCACCGACACCGACGGCACGGCGCTCTCAAGCACCCGCTCGGGCCAAGTCGCACCGTCCGTGTCGGAGGCAGCCATTTCGCGCAGGGGCGTTGAACGCCCCTCCCCTTAGCTCCAGCCCCAGATTCGACCCAAACCATTCAAACATAGTTAACAGGGACTAAATAAGGCCTCAATAAGGAGGTATTTCAGAACCGCTTAGCCAGACTCGGTGGTCGAGGGCGTTGCATTGCGGCGCGACCAAGCCCACAATCGCGACACGATCTCGTGCTGTGTCGCGCGATTGGGACACCTTTGAGGCGCCCAGCGTCTCTACAGCGCGGCAAACCGGCTCGAGAACGCGGGGTGCGGTCCGGCGCTCAGGCTTAACGCCACCTCAACATCGCCGGCTCAGAGTTGAGGGACTGAAGCTGGCGCTGTCGGTCGCAGCGCCGATCTTGGGTCTAGGTCTTTGGGGTAAGCTTGTTAGGGGGTCTTGGGGGTTGCAGGGGCGGATGCTCGGATCTTATCCGAAAAGCCTGAGATATCGTCGTGCGCGCGCGCCCGGTCGGCTGAACCTGCCCGCGCGCCGCTGGCTTCCCATCGCGCCGCGCCGAGTCACGACCGCCACCACCGCGCTGCTGCTGTCGCTTCCGCTTGTTCAGTGCAGCAAGGCGCCGAACGCAGGCGTTCTGGCCGCCAATGCAGCGCCAGCTCAGCCGACGACTTTCGACGAGCGTTTTCCCACGCCGCAATTCCGCGACCGCTTCCCCTCGCCTTCCGAAAGCTTCGCGCTGCATAGCCCAGAGGACTTCACACCAAAGCCGGCGGAGACAAAGCCCGCGTCCTATCAGGTCGCATCGCTCGAACCGCAGGCGCCGGCCTCGCACACACGCGAAGAGCTGACGACGCTGGTCAGCATGAAATCGTCGGCGTTCCCCTATTACGGCACGAACCCCGCTTCCGACGCACCGTTTCTCAACGTCACGAGCGGCGAGCGCCGCGGCCATCGCAGCTTGTCGGGACGCGTCTACTGGCAGGACCAGACCTACAATGACAGCCGCGTGCTGGTGCACGTCCCGGAACATTTTGACGTTCGCAAACCCGGCGTGATCGTCGTGTTCTTCCACGGTAACGGCGCCACCTTGGAGCGCGACGTGCGGGACCGCCAGCTGGTTCCGCAGCAGATCAGCGACTCCAGTGTGAATGCGGTGCTGCTGGCCCCGCAGATGGCCGTGGATGCCGCCGATTCCAGCGCCGGCAAGTTCTGGCAGCCCGGCGGCTTCAAGCGTTTCATGGACGAGGCCGCCGGCAGCCTCGCCCGTCTCACCGGAGATCCGAACGCGGCAAAGGCGTTTGCGGCCATGCCGATCGTCATCGTCGGCTATAGCGGCGGATTCCTGCCGACCGCATGGAGTCTCGAGGTCGGCGGCGTCACGGATCGCGTCCGCGGTGTCGTGCTGCTCGACGCCGTGTATGGCCAGCTCGACAAGTTCGCGGGCTGGATCGAGCGCAATCGTTCCGGCTTCTTCGTCTCGTCCTATACGCACTACACGGCCCGCCACGACCGCGAGCTGATGGCAACGCTGCGAGAGCGCGGCATTGCGATTTCCGAGGACATTGACGGGCCGCTCAAGCCCGGCAGCGTGGTGTTCGTCGAGACGCCGGAGGGCGTGACGCATCGGGACTACGTCACGCTGGCCTGGACGAGAAATCCGATCAAGGACGTGCTGACGAAGATGGCCGCCGCCCAGCCGCCGATCCGGATCGCGGCTGGCAGTTCGACGGCGACCAGCCGCTGACCCTGCGCCCCCGCCTAACGGCGCCGAGCTCGCCCTGCTCTCGGCTATGCCAGGGCGATCGAGATCAGGATTTCTCGCCGGATTTTTCGTCGGCCTTCGGCTTCGGCATCTTGTCCACGAAGCCATTGAAGCAGGCGAGCCGCTCGTCCTCCTCCTTGGTGAACTTGCAATCGGCCACCGTCTTGGCCTTGATCGCCTTCGGCTTCGGCGCCGGCGGGATCACGGCGTCATAGCAGTTCAGCCGCTCCTTGGTGCCATCCTCGATCTCCAGACAGGCCTGCAGCCGCACGGCGGCCGACTGCGGCTTGGCGGCAGCCATCGTGTGCGGCTTGACCTGGACCAACGGCCGGTCCCCCACCATCGGCGGGGCGGCCTGGGCAAGGGCGGCCGTCGAAATCAACGCCACGGCCAAGCTCAAAGTTATCCGTTTCATGTCATATCGCTTTCATATGAACGTGCGGAGGGCCCTCGGGCGTCAGCCTGATTAGCCGCCGGTTGTGGCGAAATCAGCGACAGCCCGCCTCCCGCATGAAGCGGCTTTAAGCCAGTCTTGCAGCGTTTGCCAAGCGCCTATTGGCCAGGTCCCGATGTCCGGGGCATCCCCGGCAGGCTTTCTTGGGGACACCCCGTTCGCGCCTGCGAGAACTCATGCCCGAGAACTCATGCCAATGCCGCTACCGGCACGCGCGGCCGGCTGGACAGGATGGCAAGCAGCGCCATGATCAGGAACGCCGTGGCAACATAGCCGGTGCTGTCCAGCAGGTTGCGCGCAAACAGCGTTCCACCAACGGCCGAACCGATGGCCTGACCGACATAGAGAACCGAGGTGTTCAGCGAGACCGAGGCCGACGCGAGCGGCGGCGCGGCCGCAACCAGGCGGACCTGCTGCATGGAATTCGACGAAGCAAAGCCAAGTCCCCAGATCGCCGCCCCGGCCGCCATGACCGGATAAGCTCCCGCCCCCAGCGTCCAGCAGAAGATGCCGGTCAGAACCAGGCAGGTAAACAGCAGTGAGGTCCGAAATGCGCCCCAGGAATCGACGATGCGGGTGGCAATGACGACGCCGACAAAGCCGGCGACGCCATAGAGCGCAAACACGACTCCAATCTCGTTCGCGTCCGCGCCGGTCAGCGTCTTCAACAGCGGGCCCATGAAAGTGAAGACGACGAACTGCCCGGACATCTGCAGCGTCGTGATCAAGAGCAGCAGCACGACCGCTCGATTGCGGCCGAGTTCGACCCAGGTCTTCAGGTCGACGCGAGCGCCGAGCAGCCCCTTTGGCAGGCGCCAGACCAGGAGCAAGCAACTCACCGCGCCGGTCAGTCCGACGAGCAGATAGGCCGTCCGCCAGCCCAGATGGCTGCCGACGAAAGTGATCAGCGGCAGGCCCACGGCGGCCGCCAGCGACCAGCCGAGAAATACATAGGCAATGGTGCCACCGCGCCGTTCGGCCGGAACGATCAGCGCTGCGGTACCCGCCGCCTGCGGCGTATAGAGCGCCCCAACCGCGAGCATCACCAGGCGGATCGCGAGCAGGCTCGCATACCCGGGCGCCACGCTCGAGGCCAGATTGCCGAGCGCCATGACCGCGAGCGTGACCGCAAGCAGGCTGCGGCGATCGATCCGGCTGGTGAGCCAGGCCGTCAACGGCGAGCCGATGCACAGGATCACTGCGCCGAAGGTGATCAGCAAGCCCGCGGTCCGGATGCTGACGTCGAGATCTCCGGCGAGCTCCGGCAACAGCCCGGCCGGGGCCAGCACGGAACAGCCGGTGACGAGATTACCCAGCATCAGGGCCGTGGGTGCGAAACGATGGGATTCGAGATGATCGGTCATATCCAATTGATACCAGACCGCGTCCATGCATTTGCTTGAAACATTGTCATGTCCCGCATGACATCTTCTTGGATGAGCACGCGTGTCGGCCGAAGAGGCGCAATCAGCGGACTGCTCCGGCTACCTGCTCGCGTCCTGCGGACATTGCTGACGTCGCCTTTGCCTGCGGGCAGCCGGAAAGCAGGCGCTGCAGCGCCGCCGGCAGACCGTCCGTGGAGAGTCGGGACGACGCGAATTGCCAGTTGCCCTCACGCAATTCGCCTTCGGTGAGGTCGGTCGCAGCACTGGCCGCGAGCGCGCGAAGCTGGCCACCGTTCAAGCGCGCGCCCCAGGTCTCCTGACCGCTTCCCCTGCGCGGCGGGTAAAGGAAATTGAGCCGCTCGGCCCCGTTCACGATCGCGACCGAGGCCGTTCCCGTCGCGGCCAGTGCGGGCCGCTGGAAATCGAGTTCGAACCGGTCGGCATCGAAACAGACGAGCTGGAATCGCGTCGTGCGGAAGCTGGTATCGCCGGGTTTGCGCGAGATCACCGTCTTATACGCAACGCCGAGGCTAGCGTTCTCGAACATCCAGCGCGTCTCGGCCACCTCGCGCCGGTCGAGGCCGAACCTGGCGATCTCCTCGCGGCTCAGGATGTGCAGCCCCTCGAAACGCACGGAGCGCGAAGCGGCGAGCAGGCCGGAGTCGATCCCCATCTTCTTGAGATAATCGAGCACCAGGCGATCGGCCCGCGCGCTCGCCTGCTGCAAAGCGCGCGTCCGCAGCTCCGGGGGCGGCACGCCGGTGGTGAAGTTCAAAATCACCCGCGGCGAGTGGACGGCCAGCATGGTATCGGGCGCGATCTCGCGAGTCGGCGCGCCGAGGATGAGATAGGGACAGGCCGAGGCACACATCGCACCACGGGTCCAAACGTCTCCGGTCAACTCACGACCGGACTGCTTGAGCTTGACGCAGACCTCGCTGTCCTGAGCCTCCAGGCCGCAGTCGCGGACCATGGTCCGGCCGACCCGCGCGATGGCCTTTCTCTCCCGCAGGAGGTTGCCGATCGCGAGCGCCTGCTCGAGATTGCCGCCCGGCGACTCGAAATAGATCGGCAGCCGGCGGTCACCGACCTGCTTCAGGAATTTGCGAAACCGCGCCACGGCGATGTTGTCGATCCGCCCCTCGGCCGCGATCCAGCTGTCACACCCCTCGCCACAGGCGCCCGGTTGTCCCTTGACCAGGTAGAATGAGATCGGCGGCGAATGATCGGCAAGGTGCCGCGCCGGCGAGGCTGCTGGCGCAGCAAGGCTGCGGCTGCACGTCAGGACCAGCGCCGCAAGCAGAGCGAGGCGCGGAATGATCCCGCCCACACGTTGATGGAAGACAAGCATCGGAAAATAGCACGACCCCAGCACTTTCGGTTGTATCACACCGCCCTACCGCCGCAAGGCTGGCAGGCCATCGCGGCCGGAACTGGCAGCTTTCCCACGCGTGGCGGGTTGCAGGCTCCGAATCCGCTGCTATACCGCTTGCTCCCGCTTACCTGCGCTCGTTCGCAGGAGTGAGCTTTAGGAGAACGCCATGCCTGACCAGTCTAAACCCGACCAGTCCAAATCCGACCAGCCGAAAGCCGAATCCGGCTTCCAATACAGCCTCAGCAATCTGAAGCCCGCCGCACCGGTCGAGAAGATCACCATCAGCTTCCCCGACGGGGCAAAGCGCGAATACCCCAAGAACACCACCGGCTTCGACATCGCCAAGGGCATCTCGCCCTCGCTCGCCAAGCGCACGGTCGCGATGGCGCTGGACGGCACGCTGGCCGACCTCAATGACCCCATCGCGGACGATGCCAGGCTCGAGCTGGTCGATCGCGACGATCCGCGCGCGCTGGAATTGATCCGGCACGACTGCGCACACGTGCTCGCCGAAGCCGTGCAGTCGCTGTGGCCGGGCACCCAGGTCACGATCGGCCCGGTGATCGAGAATGGCTTCTACTACGACTTCTTCCGCAACGAGCCGTTCACTCCGGAAGACTTCGCCGCGATCGAGAAGAAGATGCGCGAGATCATCGCGCGCGACAAACCCTTCACCAAGGAAGTGTGGAATCGCGAGCACACCAAGCAGGTGTTCCGCGACAAGGGCGAGGCGTTCAAGGTCGAGCTGGTCGATGCCATTCCCGGCGACGAGCCGATCAAGATCTACTTCCAGGGCGACTGGTTCGATCTCTGCCGCGGTCCGCACATGACCTCGACCGGCAAGATCGGCAATGCGTTCAAGCTGATGAAGGTGGCCGGCGCCTATTGGCGCGGCGATTCCAACAATCCGATGCTGACCCGCATCTACGGCACCGCCTTCGCGAAACAGGAGCAGCTCGACGCCTACCTGAAGCAGATCGAGGAAGCCGAGAAACGCGATCATCGCAAGCTCGGCCGCGAGCTCGACCTGTTCCACTTCCAGGAGGAAGGCCCCGGCGTCGTGTTCTGGCACCCCAAGGGCTGGAGCATCTTCCAGGCGCTGATCGCCTATATGCGCCGGCGCCTGGCGGGCGACTACAGCGAGGTCAACGCGCCGCAGATCCTCGACAAGTCGCTGTGGGAGACCTCGGGGCACTGGAACTGGTACCGCGAGAACATGTTCGCGGCCCAGTCGGCCGGTGACGAGGCCGAGGACAAGCGCTGGTTCGCGCTGAAGCCGATGAACTGCCCGGGGCACGTGCAGATCTTCAAGCACGGATTGAAGAGCTATCGCGACCTGCCCTTGCGCCTTGCCGAATTCGGCGTCGTGCATCGCTACGAAGCCTCCGGTGCGATGCACGGCTTGATGCGCGTGCGCGGCTTCACCCAGGACGACGCCCACATCTTCTGCACCGAGGACCAGCTCGCGGACGAGTGCCTGAAGATCAACGAGCTGATCCTGTCGACCTATGCCGATTTCGGCTTCGAGGGCGAACTGACGGTGAAGCTCTCGACCCGTCCGGAGAAGCGCGTCGGCACCGACGAGATGTGGGATCACGCCGAGCGAGTGATGGCCACCGTGCTGCAGGAGATCAAGACCCAGCGCAACAACATCCGGACCGAGATCAACCCGGGCGAAGGCGCGTTCTACGGGCCGAAGTTCGAATACGTGCTGCGCGACGCCATCGGGCGCGACTGGCAGTGCGGCACCACGCAGGTCGACTTCAACCTGCCGGAGCGGTTCGGCGCGTTCTACATCGACGCCGACGGCGCCAAGAAGCCGCCGGTGATGGTGCACCGGGCGATCTGCGGCTCGATGGAGCGCTTCATCGGCATCCTGATCGAGCACTATGCCGGCAACTTCCCGCTCTGGCTGGCGCCGACGCAGCTCGTCGTCACCACCATCACCTCGGAGGGCGACGAATACGCCAAGCGGGTGTTGGCGGCGGCGCGCGCTGTGGGCTTGCGGGCCGAGATCGATCTGCGCAACGAGAAGATCAACTACAAGGTCCGCGAGCACTCGCTGCAGAAGATCCCAGCGCTGCTCGTCGTCGGCAAGAAGGAGGCCGAGACGCATTCGGTCTCCGTGCGACGGCTCGGCCGCGACGGTCAGACCGTAATGCCGACCGCGGAGGCGATCGCGGCGCTGGTCGAGGAGGCGACGCCGCCGGACGTCGCACGGCGGGCGCGCGAGGCGGCGTAGATACTGCCCTAGGCTACAAACGACCGCACTTGTCACGACGTGCTTCCGGGAGCGCTTGCAAAGCAAGCGGCCCGGAAGCCATCAGCTGCGGGGGCTCGCCTGTCGCCGCTTTAGAGTCGATCAAAACCGCCGGAGCCATCTGTTGCAGGCGGATCGGCATGCTATCTAAGGCGAGACATCAGCCACCGAGAACATGCAAGTGCCCGACGCCCTTGAACTCCTGAAGACCCGCCGCTCGGTCAAGCCGCGCGAGATGGCCGGCCCCGGCCCCTCGCCTGCCGAGCTCGACACCATCCTGACCATCGGCGCCCGCGTGCCCGACCACGGCAAGCTCGCCCCCTGGCGCTTCATCATCTTCGAGGGCGATGCGCGCCAGCGCGCCGGCGAGATCATCGCCAAGGTGTTTTCTGAGAAACACCCGCAAGCGAGCGAAGCCGAGATCGAGACCGAGAAGAAGCGGCTGACCGATGCGCCGCTGGTGATCGGCGTGGTCAGCAGCACCAAGCCGCACCCGAAGGTCCCTCCGTTCGAGCAGGAGCTGTCGGCCGGCGCGAGCGCGATGAACATCGTCACCGCCGCCACTGCGCTCGCCTATGGCGCCGCCTGGCTCACCGGCTGGTTCTGCTTCGACCGCGACGTGCTCGACCGCTTGGGACTGAAGCCGGACGAGAAGCTCGCCGGCATGATCCATATCGGCACGCCGACCAAGCCGAGCGAGGACCGCCCGCGTCCGGCGCTCTCGGAGATCGTGACGCGGTTTTAGGCCGACCGCTAATTTCTTCCGTCAAGAAATTGGCGTATCGCCTTGATGGTCGCCTCCGGCTGCTCTTCCATCAGCCAGTGTCCGGCGTCGGGAATGACAACCTCGGTGACGTCGGACGCGGCATTGCGCATCACGACGGCTTCCATCGCGCCGAAGGATTTCTGGCCGCCGACGGCAAGCACAGGAATGGTCAACTTTGTGGCGATCGCCTTCTTGTTGTCCTCTGCGTCGGTGCGGATCGACCTGAACTGAGCGAATGCAGCACGCATCGCGCCCGGTCGCGCATAGAGCGCTGCGTAATGGCGGCGTGTCGCTTCCCCAATCTTCGAAGGCGTGCCGGCGAATTCATTCCAGAAACGGTCGAGGTAGATGCGCTCACGGCCTTTGACCAGCCGCTCCATATCAGGGCCGCCGAGATCGAAGTGCCACAGCTGCGGGCTGCGAACGATCTCATCCCAAGGCGGCACGCCGGGCACCGGGGCATCCATGACGACCAGCTTCTCGGTCATGTCGCGATACCGCGCCGCGCAGGCATAAGCCACCATGGTTCCGATGTCGTGTCCGACGACAGCCGCCTTGTCGATGCCAAGCGCGGCTAAAACGGCCCGCATATCGGCGGCCTGGGTCCATTTGTCGTAGCCGCTGTCGGGCTTGCCCGAGAGGCCCATGCCGCGCAGATCCGGAACGACCACGGTGTGGTCGCGCGCCAGGTCAGCCCCGAGCTTGACCCACATGTCGCCGGTATCGCCGAATCCATGGATCAGGATCACGGCAGGCCCCTGACCGCCGACACGAACATGGATTTGCGTCCCATTGGCCGCGATCGTCCTGGTTTTGAAACCCGAGGGGAACTGCTCGACCTCGGCTCGGGCCGCAGGAGCGAGCAGCATGAGGAGAATTGCGAGGCATCTTGCGCCCACCGGCACCCCCTATCATGTATGTTTCGGCCGGCAATGGTGTGATTATAGAACGACCGATCTATAATAGACAAGCCGAAGATCAAGTGGCGCGCGAGGATGAATCATGAGTGCTGGACGACCGCGCGAATTCGACATGGATCAGGCTGTCGAGCGCGCAATGGGCCTGTTCTGGCGTCGGGGGTATGAGGGAACATCGATGGCCGACCTGACCGCGGCCCTCGGCATCACGCGTGCCAGCCTCTATGCCGCGTTCGGCAACAAGGAGGGCCTGTTCCAGCGCGTGATGGACCGCTACGAGGCGAAGGCCGGCGGCTACAGAACCGCCGCCGAACAGGCGGCGACATCTCTCGAAGCGGTGCGCCTCTGGCTGACCGGGCCTGTCGCGCTTCACGGCGACAAGCAGAATCCACCCGGCTGCCTCGGCGTTCAGGGCGCGCTTGCCTGCGGGGTCGAGTCGGACACGATCCGCAGCGATCTCGCTTCGCGCCGACAGCGTGGAGAAGCAGCGATAAGACGCCGCCTTCAGCGTGCGGCGAAAGACCATGACCTGCCTGGCGATGACGATCCCGCGGACCTTGCGCGCTATCTCTCCGCGCTGATCTACGGCATGGCCGTGCTGGCGGCCGGCGGGACTAGGCGCGGCGAACTGCAGGGGGTTGCCGACGTCGCTCTTCACCATTGGCCAAAAGCGCCCCGCTCGCGGAAGCAGCGAAACAAGCCGTCCTGATGTTGTCCGTTGTTGTCTCAGGCGCGGGCCGCACACCGTACCGGCTGGATGGTGAGTATGCGACGGATGAAGGCCCGAGATGAAGCGGACCTTCACCGCCTGCTCTGGAGTTGGTAACGCGCGCTACGGTCCCATCCTTGCCGACGCGGGATGTCCCGACACCTGAAAGCGCTTGCCGGTGTCCACGACCTTTCCGCCCTCGACCTTCAGGATCGAAAAATCCTGGGTTAGGTAGTTGCCGACCAGGAGGTATTTGCCGTCGGGCGTGAACACCGCAGCCTCGGGAAGTCCACCGACCTCGATCTCCTGGGTCTTGCTGACCTTCTTGCCGTCGATTTTCAAAACCGTGATGCTTCCGTTCTTTTGGTAGAAGTAGGCGTTCTTTGCGTTGGAACCGCGGAGGATGACCGACACCGCGAGATCGCCTGTCGGACTGATGGCCAGCCCCTCCGGCCCGTCACCGACGACCACGCGATCGATGATGCGCGGCGGATCGGCTTCGAGATCGATGACGCTCGTCGTATCGACGCTGCCATCCGAGGCGCCTGCATTGCCGTTGTCGGAGGTCAGCGCAACCTTTCCACCCGGCACGACCGCGACGTTGTAGGGCCATTGCCCGGCCGGAAGATCTATCTTGCTGTAGGACACCTTGTCGCCGGCGACATCGAGGATCGAGATCTTGTGAGCCGGGAAGCGGGCGGCGAGCGCGCGCTTGCCGTCGGGCGTGAACGTCACATGGGCGACGCTGTCCGGCATGGCGACCGTATCGACAATCTTGACGTCGGAACCATTGACCGAAAGCACGCTGATCGAATTGTCAGCGCGGTTGGCGACCAGCGCCATGCGGCCATCAGGATTGAAGCTCAGGCCGGAGGGCTGTTTGCCGCCGCTCAGCGTGGCGGCCAGCTTCGGTGGGCTGGCCTGCAGATCGATCACGTAGATCTTGTTGTCAGGCACCTGCTTGAGCGCGTCACCGTCCTTCACCACATCGACGGAGTCGGCGACCAGCGCAACCTTCCCGGTTGGATCGATCGCCACGTTCACCGGTGGTCCGACCACGGAATTCTTGAGCGGCAGCGAGGCGACGATCTTCGGGCTTTCAGGGTCCGCGAGATCGACGATCAGCACCTGGTCCTTGCCCGGTGGGAACAGCAGCGGCTTGCCGCTATCGTCCCACAGGGTCTTCTCGTCCAGGCCAACGATCATGAGTGGCTTGGCCTGTCCAACGCTCAGGTGTGTGCACAGCAAAATCGCGGCTGCAGATAGCAGTCCCGCGGCACGGTAAGCCGGCATTCGGGCATCCTCCCCATTTCAACCCGGCCTCTGTAGGGCCGATCTGAACAGACTACGCTTGGAAGCAAAGCTTCGCCAGCGGTTCGATCCCTTTCTGGACAACGGCTCGAGCTGATAGGCGTGTCGCAACCAATGGCACTCAAAGGGAAGAAGCGCGGGTAAAAGAGCCATCGCGCCCAAATGCGAAGTTTGGAAGCGATTTGAACGAGAACGCGGTTGCGATGCTCTCAGGCAATAAAATTTCTATTTCTTTTTTTCAGAAACCGTGCTTATCTATCGTCATCCCGCCTCATCGAACAGGGGCGTACGCGTCGTCACGATACGTGGAGTGCGGGGAGCGGTGGCCGCGGAGTGGTGCGCAAGACGATCGTGCCAGATCGCGGACGGCGAAATCGTGTGGTCCTGGCGTCCCGGTGCTGACGTCAAGTTGGCGATGATGCCTGCGCGTCACGCCGGCGACAGGGGCAAGAGAGCCGGTCCCTGGGGAGAGCGCGTATAAGCCGTAACCCATCGCGCGGGGAAGGCCGGGATGTCTCGGCCGAACCTGTGGTGACTGCCGCCTGCTTTCTTTGATGCAGGCGGGCCATGGGGGCGGCGAGCTCCCGGCCTTCCCTGCTCCCTCTCGGATTTCGAGCGGGACATGCTGATCGCATCACTCGGGCACGATGTGCCGCGAGACTGCAGAGCTGCGCGTTCTTGCGAGTGTGCTGTCGGGTGGTCGGTCGGAGGTCTCTTGGGAGTGACTGACGGTGGCCTCTTCACGCTGTTTGGCGCGCGCAATAGGAGATGACGCGGACCGGCGTTCAAGCCGCCTTCGACGCGCGGGCCCCGAAGCGAACCAACAACTCCTCGACCTCGGACGCCGGCTTGGCGGCGCTGAACAGGAAACCCTGCACCTGGTTGCAGCCTTCTGCCCGCAACCAGTCGAGCTGGTCGATAGTCTCCACGCCCTCGGCTGTGGTGGTGATGTTGAGGCTGCGGCCGAGCCCGGAGATCGCGCGGACGATCGCAACGCAGTCGGCGCGATGCGCGAGATCCTTGACGAAAGACCGGTCGATCTTGATCTTGTCGAACGGGAAGCTGCGGAGATAGCTGAGGCTCGAATAGCCGGTCCCGAAATCATCCATCGAGATGCTGACGCCGAGCTGACGGAGCTGGTGCAGGGTCGCGAGATTGGCCTCGGTCTCCGCCAGGAAGATCGATTCGGTGATCTCCAGTTCGAGCCGGGTCGGTGTAAGTCCGGACTGCGCCAACGCCGACACCACCATCTGGACCAGGTTGCGGCTGCGGAACTGCACCGCGGAGAGATTAACCGCCACCTTGACGCCGTCGGGCCATTTGGCGGCTTCCCTGCAGGCTTCGCGCAGCACCCATTCGCCGAGCGGCACGATCAATCCGATGTCTTCGGCCACCGGGATGAAATCGGCGGGCGAGACCATGCCCTTGTCAGGATGGCGCCAGCGCAACAGCGACTCGAAGCCGCTGATACGGTTCGACGCGACATCGACGAGCGGCTGATAATGCAGCTCGAACTCGCCATGAGCAAAGGCCCGGCGCAGATCGAGCTCGAGGTCGCGGCGCTTTTGCGCCTGGCGATGCATCTCCTTGTCGAAGAAGCGGTGGACACCACCGCCTTCCTGCTTGGCGCGGTACAAGGCCATGTCGGCGTTCTTCATCAGCTGTTCGCTGGTCGAACCGTCGCTGGGCGAAACTGCAATTCCGATCGAGGCGCCGACCACCAGCTCATCGCCCTCGATCTCATAGGGTGCGCTCAGCACGTCGATCAGATGTGCGGCGAATTCGCCGGTTTCGCTCTGCGGTCCCGCATCGCTCAGGATCATCGCAAATTCATCGCCACCAAGTCGCGCCGCCAGATTGCCGCCGCGAACTTCCCCGCTCAGCCGGTTAGCAACCGCCTGCAGCAGACGGTCGCCGACCGGGTGTCCGAACGAATCGTTGACGTTCTTGAACAGGTCGAGGTCGATGCACATGATCGCAACGCATTTGCCATTCGCGGCGCCCTGTTCCAGCGCCTGCTTCAGGCGTTGCTGGTAGAATTCGCGATTGGGCAGATTGGTCAGCCCGTCATGATGCGCCATATAGGCGATGCGAGCTTCGGCCTTGCGGCGCTCGGTGATGTCGACGATGGCAACCAGAAAGCCGTCGCGGCCGTCGAACGGGACCTGCCGCCCGTAGGTCAAGACTTCGATCTCGGTGCCGTCGGCCTTGAGGTGGCGCCAGTCGCGATGAAATTCATCCGTCTCCGCGAGCAGCTCCAGCGCATCGTCCAGGCTTTCCCATTCGCCGGGCGGCCAGAGCTGCCAGATCGTCTTGCGCAGAAACTGCGCGCGGGCGTAGCCGTAGTGACCCACGGCAGCGTCATTGACGTTGAGGATTTCCGCGGTCTTCCGGTCGAAGATGCACATCGGCACCGGATTGGTATCGAACAACAGGCGGAACGAGGCCTCGCGGCGCTTCAGCGCCGTGACGTCGGCAATGGTCAGCGAGACGATGTCGCCGAAGGCATGCGCGCCGAGCCGCAGATTGCGCTCGTCGCTGTCGACTTCGAACTGATCGTGGCCGCCGCGCGAAACCACGTCGAACAGCCGCGCCACGACTTCGTCGGCGCACAGGATGTTGCCGCCCTCCTTCAGACGGCTCCATTGCAGGCGCGACGATGGCAGCTTCAGATGCTTCGCGGCCGACTGGTTGTGGTGGACGATCTGGAAATCGGACGGCGCGCCGGCCGCGTTGCGGATGGTCGCCAGCGACACCACGCCATCCTCGCTGGTCGAGAAGATCGCATCGAGCAGATTGTACTGCGCCGCCCGTTCGTTGACGTAGGTTCCGATCAGGATGCTGCCCCAGCGCGAGCTGGTCGGCATCGCCAACACATCGTAGGTCCGCACCATGCCGTCGCGCACACAATGACAGGCGGCAAGATAGGGACGCCCGCTCGCCAGCGCGCAGCTCGCGGCTTCGCTGAGGGCCGTCGCGCAGTCTGGCGGCACGAGGTCGACCGCGATGTCCCAGCGCTCGTCCTGGAGCCAGAGCTGCACATAACGGCCGGTGCGGGAGATCTGCAGCGCACCGTTTTCGTGCTTCAGGACCGCGATGTGATCCGCCAGGCGGCCGAGACTGCCGAGCATCACGTCTTCGTAACGCGGCAGCGCCTGCCCGGGCTTCAGTGCGGCTTGCCATTTGCGCTGGAGGACGGGGATATCCTCGAACAGATCATGATTGATCTTGGCGGACGGCTTCTTCTTGACGGCACTCATACATTCCCCACGCAATTCCGCACGCGCAAGCGCCTTTCAGCGCAAGGGCCGTTGCCCCGAACGTCCTGCCCCACGAGCACTCCCTCCCAGGAAGCCAGGCCGAAGCGGCCCCAAGCTTTGCGAGCGCCAATGCCTTGCGTTGTTCGCATAGCGAAGTCACGTCACGACCACGCACTGCACAAGGTTGGCGTTACCGGTATCCAATGAGGGGTGACTTAATGCTGTGTAAAAATGCAAACAATTCCTGCGCAAACCAGCAATTATGACAGTTTTAAGTCGATCGATGGTTATTGCAGTTTAACTACCAATCCATACCGAACTGGCATCTTCTGCGTGCTGGTAGTACGCGCGAAAACCCTGCGCTTAGCGCGCAATCACTTCGACTTCGCCGTCGACGCCGTTCACGACGGTGAAGGTGCGCTCGTACACCTTGCCTTCGTTCTTCGCGATGGCGCGATACTCGCCCTCCGACAGCACGACCTTCGGAAAGGCGCCGATCGATTCCTTGATCACGTCGCCGCCGGGGTTGATGACCGACCACGCCGTGTTGGCAAGTGCCTCGCCGCCATTGTCGGACACCAGCTTCAAGGTGATCACGGCGGCGCGGTGTGTCACCGTCACATCGGTGAGCTTGCCGGCTTGCACGCGGATATCGGAACGCACCACCGAATTGGCGTCGCCGTAGTTGGAGACGATGTAATAGGTGCCTTCGGGCAGCAACAGCACGTCGCCCGCCGCCACGCTCGGCACCAATGGCGGCCGGTCCCCGCCTTCGAACTGGCTGCCCTTGTAGATCGCAAACGACAACTGGTTCTGCGGGATCTTGCTGCTGCCGACACGTCCCTCGAGCCGCAACCCGCCGGCCGGCAGCACGAAGGCTTCCCGGTCGGTCTCCGGCTTCAAGCTCACGGTGCGCATTGCGCTCACCAGTCCGAGCGAGACGTGGACGACGTAGTTGCCGGGCGGCAGCGTGATGTTCGGGCTCGCAGTGCGATCTTCCCGCAGCATCTTGAAAGTGCCGGTCTCGTCAGGCCGGTCCGCAAACACCCGCCAAACCAGGCCGCCATTGATGGCGGGCTGGTCCTTGCCGTAGCGCGCCGACAGCGACAGCACGCCCTGGCTGGGCGCGCTGGGCGGCTGTCCCGGCGGCACCGTTGCAGGGGCTGCGACGGGCGGCACCACCGCGACCGAGGGAGGCGTGGCCGGCATGGGCGGCGGCGGTGATCCGGCCCCCGGGCCTGAGGGCGGGGCCAGACTGACGGCAGCGCCCGGATCCGGCACTGCGGCCGGGGGCACCGGCGGCGGGCGGTCGGTAAAGAACTGTGCCGCAGCCGGGCTGCTCGCAACGGCGCCGAGCAGCGCGGCCCCGGCCAAAACCGCGGCGTCGAGCCGCAATAGGCCTCTGCCGCGCCGGTCTGAAGTGGTGCCGCCACGTTTCGTCATCATTGTCCTGCTTTTCACCGAAAACGCGGCGAATTCAAGCCTGTGTCGCCACGGTGGCCGCGGAGCCCACGCCTTTCGGGCTCAGCGCTCACATCTTCGTGCATTCCCCTGCCCTGAGGCTCGGCACGATGCTGTCTGGCAGCGGGAGGGCTTGCGGGAACTCCAAATCGGCGGCATCAGGTGCGCCCCCATGACGGCCGCCCCCGGAACTCGGAATTCAGGCGCCAACCGGCATAAACCATGCTTCGGATAGGGTCTGGCGAGCAGCCGGCGTGGCCGCGTAGTCTGCCGCAAGACGGACGACGAGCGTACGCCCTGGAGATGTTGTCGTGTTGGATCTGCTGATCGGGCGCCGTCAGAGCGGCACTGAAGAAAATGGCAAGGTTGGGCTTGGCGCGATCCGCAAACCGGTGATCGGTCTCGCCTTGGGTGGCGGCGCGGCGCGCGGCTTCGCCCATATCGGCGTGATCCGCACATTGGCGGCCCATGGCATCGTGCCCGACGTCGTCGTCGGCACCTCGATCGGCGCCGTGGTCGGCGGAGCTTTCGCCGCTGGTCACCTCGATACGTTGGAGGAATGGGCGCGCAGCCTGCAGGTCCGAAGCGTGCTCGGTTATCTCGACATCCGCCTCAACGGTTCCGGCCTGATTGGCGGGGAGAAACTTGCCGCGCAGCTCGAGGCCTCGCTCGGCCGTATCACGATCGAAGAACTCCCGATGAAGGTGGCCACCGTCGCGACCGAGGTGCGTACCGGCCACGAGATCTGGCTAACCCATGGCAGCCTGGTCGATGCGATGCGCGCCTCCTATGCGCTGCCCGGCATCTTCGCGCCGGTGCTGATCGGCGATCGCTGGCTGGTCGATGGTGCGCTGGTCAATCCGGTGCCGGTGTCGGCCGCGCGCGCGTTAGGGGCCGAGATCGTAATTGCCGCCAACCTATCCAGCGACGTCTTTACGCATTCAACGACGATCTATTCGCACGGCCAACCGGTCGAGGTGCCGGAAACCGTGATCGAGCCCACCGCACCGAAGCGGCGCTTCGGGAAATTCTTCTCACCCGAACGCACCGTGAAGCGGGAGTTCTTTGGCGGCGGCGGCCGACCCGGCATCTCCTCCGTGATGGTGGATGCCTTCAACATCATGCAGGACCGCATCACCCGCGCGCGGCTGGCCGGCGATCCGCCTGACCTCCTGATCACGCCACGCGTCGGCCAGATCGGCTGGTTCGACTTCCATCGTGCTTCCGACCTGATCGCGGCCGGCACCCGCGCGGCCGATCGCGCGCTGGATTCGCTCCAGGAGGCGATCGGCGTCATGACACCGCCGAACGGCGCTACGCCGTCTTGATGTACTGACGCAACGCTTCCTGCTCGTTCTCGTATTCCTGGACGCGCCATTTCACGACGTCGCCGATCGAGATCAGGCCAACGACGAGGCCGCCCTCGATCACCGGCAGATGCCGGAATTTGCCGAGCGTCATGGTCTCCATGATGGCGGCGACCGTATCGGCCGGCCGACAGCTCACGACACGGCGCGTCATGATGCTGGAGACCGGCTCGCTGAGCACGTCGGCGCCCCGCTCGCCCAGCGCGCGGACGATATCGCGCTCGGACAGGATGCCTTCCATGCGCGCTCCCGTCATCACCAGAACAGCGCCGATCTTGCGCTCAGCCAAACGCTTGGCGGTGTCGGCGACACTGGTTTCCGGCTCGACGGTTTCAACGTGATGGCCTTTGGTATCGAGAATTGCGCGTACTGTCATGGACCGTCTCCTTGAGAAGCCGATCCCGCCCTTCTTGCGAGGCGGCTGCGGCTTGGCGTTGCACGAGTCTTAATCAACAGTCGGGCGCTGCACGCATTTGCAGCCGAGCGAGGGAGGCCGGCGCCTATCCGCATACGACGCTGCCGCCCGCTCGTGTGGGGCCTTTTTTACCCGCTTCGCGAGTTCTTGATGATGAATGAAATCGCCTGCTATCGCAAGCACACGATCACTGCAGCTCGCGCTCAGGAGCTTCCGGAGACGACGCAGGTGCAACATCCCGCGTGTGCGACACGGGATCAAACAGCGCGAACAGGATCAAGCCGGCGAAGAAGCCGCCGATATGCGCCTGCCATGCCACGCTGGCGCCATCGGTCCCGATCGAAAGCGACCACACGCCGAAGACGATGTTCACGGCGAACCAAACGCCGAGGAAACCGAGCACCCGCGGATTACGCAGCGCACGCGACAGCGACAGTGCGGGAACTTTGGCCGCCGCATCCGCGTCGCCGCGACTGAAGGACAGGAAGCTGCCTTGCACAAACGCAAAGCGCATCGCGGCTGCCATGGTGCCCGAAACGGAAGCCGAGGCGCCGATCATCGGCGCGATTTCGTGCTCATGCGTGAGCAGGTGTGCCAGCGCACCCGCCGCGGCCGTCACGGCCATGAACAGGAAGAACCTCAGAGCACCGAAACGACGCGCCAATGCGCTGCCGAACGGCAGCAGCCAAAGCACGTTGAAGGCTATGTGCGTGAGATTGGCGTGCAGCAACGAATAGGTGACGAAGGTCCAGATCTTGGCCCCAGCGCCACCAGGGAAATCCACGTCCATCAATGTCGAATCGTAGCGCTTGGGGATGAAGCCGAACACATCGACGGTCCAGTTCTCCCACTCGGGGGGTAGCAGGACGCGCAAATGGATCACCGCGATCAGAAGCACATAACTGGTCAATGCGCCGGGCAGCGTCAGGATCGGCTCTCGCGGAGTATCCGGCGGGAGCTCTTGCAAGAGGTCTGGCGACGATTCCAAGGGGCGGACGCCTTCAGCGTGTGGATCGGAACGTCCAGATAGGCGGCTTTGGCTGCCTTGCGCAAGCGCACAAGCTGTCCGTTGATCGCATGGCGATAGGCCAAAGAAATAGGGAGGGCTCTGAGAAAGCCCTCCCTGCTTGGCTCTGCCGGTCTTAAGCCCTCGGGGAGCCGTCGGGATCCGATCCCCACCCCTCCCCGTCGCATGACCAGACTATTTGACGCCGCCTCGTGTCTTCGCTTCACCGTGTCGCGCCGGACCTTCCACCTTCCGGCGCGGGCCTGATACGCACGATCTTACGTGTTGTTCCGCTGCCGCCAAGCACATCGTTAATTTAACCTTAACGCGCGGAAGCCCCAGGGAAACCAGGCACAATCAGACCATCGGCATAGACGCTGCAAAGCCCCTCCTGCACAACACTCCAACGAGCCGCCTGGCTGAAAGCAGGACAGAGATGTCCCCGCTTGATCGCGGGGCGGGAGGGCCATCGAGATGAAACATCCGTCCAACCGCGATTTCTTCGCCTACTGGAACGCCCAGCGCGGCTTTGGCCGGGCCCCGGACCGTAGCGAGATCGAGCCTTCCGCGGTCCGCGAGCTGCTTGGCGATATTTTCGTGCTGTCCTGCGACGCTGAGGCGGGCTTCCCGTTCCGGATGGCCGGAACGCGACTCTGCGCGCTGCTCGGCGGCGATATGAAGGATAAAAGCTTTCCGGCGCAGTTCGCACCGGAAAGCCGCAGCGAGATCCAGGAGATCGTGACGGTCGTTTCCGAGGAGATGCTGCCCGCGATCGCCGGCGTGACGGCACCTTCGCCCGACCGCTCGCGGATGCATCTCGAACTGCTGTTGCTTCCATTCAACACTCGCGCGCACGAGCCGATCAGCCTCACCGGCCTGCTCGCCCCGTTCGAGCGACCGCAGGGCACGCTGGGCCCGCTTGAGATCGTCTCCTGGCGCTATATCCAACCGCCACCGGAGCGCATCGTGCCGCGCGCCCTGCGCAAGCTGGCGCTCGCGCGTGGCCTCATGGTCTACGAGGGCTTGCGGTAGATCAGCTCGCTGCGTGTTGAGCCCGGCACGCTGGGGCATTCCGATGGTATGCTGGCAAGAACCGCGATGAGCACACCTCATCGACCGGATGATCAGCTTTGACCGACCCGACCCGCGTCTATCCCTCGTTGCACGGCTGCCGGTAGTATCCTGTAACGCCGCATTAACCCTGCAAGACGTAGGGTCATGTGATCCCGCAGAGCCGGCTTGAGTGGCGAAATATGGCGTTGCCGAACAAAAAACTGACTCTTCCGGCCGCCGAGGAGCGTCGCCGCTTCCAGAGGGTGAAGGTTCACCTGCTCGGCCGTTATATGCTGCCGGATCGCCGCGAATTCCCTTGCCAGGTGATCAACATGTCGCCAGGCGGACTTGCCCTGCTGGCCCCCGGCATCGGCAATGTCGGTGATCGCGTCATCGCCTATCTCGACCATATCGGCCGCGTCGAGGGCAAGATCACCCGGATCATCGACAACGGCTTTGCGATGACGATCGGGGCGACCGCGCGCAAGCGCGACAAGCTCGCCGCACAACTGACCTGGCTCGCCAACCGCGACATCCTCAATTTGCCGGAGGACCGCCGCCACGATCGTATCGTGCCGCGGAATCCGATCGCTGTGCTCACGCTCGATGACGGCACCAAGATGACCTGCCGCATCATCGACCTGTCGCTGTCTGGCGCCGCGATCGCTGCCGAGACCAAGCCTCCCTTGAAGTCGCAGGTGATGCTCGGCCGTGTGGCTTCGCGCGTCGTGCGCAATCTCGAAGACGGCTTCGCGATCGAGTTCGTTCATCCGCAGCTCGCAGACACGCTCGAAGAGAGCGTTAGCGCGCGGTAAAGCGAAGCCCCTCCACATTCCGCCAATCTCGGAAGACAACCAGGGCCGGCCCACGCCGACTGCTGGTTGTTGCGCGCATCCACTTCCGTCACGGCGTGGGCAAAGCGGGCGCATCTCGGCGGGAGGAAAAGCAGCAAGATCAACACGATCCGGCTCGATCCGACGCATTTTAATCAAATAGAGTCCTTTCAAATTTTAATCAAATAAGCTTCAAGTAAAGCTCGAATGAGATTTTAGTTTTACTTGGATTCGTCTCAAATCTACTTTGACTACTTAGCTGCCGGGCAAAATCTTTGTGCGACACGTGGGCCCAACGATAACGGGGGCCACAATGGTCAAGCGGACGGGACTGAGGATCGGATTGGCGGTGGGAGCCATCCTGTTAGCAATGGGCGCTGCAGCGCATGCCGGGGACGACCGGGTGCTCTACGCAAGCCTGGGCGACACCACGCGCGCGCCGATCGGGTGGATCGAATTCTGCACTGAGAATGCCGAGGAATGCCGCGGCGGCCCGTCGCAAGCCCGCGACATCGTCCTGTCGCAGACGGCTTGGCGCGACCTGTTGAAGGTCAATCACTGGGTGAACGAGAACGTCAAACCGCTGACCGACATGGATCACTGGGGCGTGGTCGAGAAATGGTCCCTGCCGACCGACGGCTATGGCGACTGCGAAGACTACGTGCTGCTGAAGCGCAAGCTCCTGATCGACGCAGGGTGGCCGCGCGAGGCCCTGCTGATCACGGTGGTGCGCGACCGCAAGGGCGAAGGCCACGCGGTGCTGACCGTCAAGACCGACAAGGGCGAGTTCATTCTCGACAATCAGAATGAGAACGTGGTCGCCTGGACCGAGACTGGCTACCGCTTCGTCAAGCGGCAATCGCAGAGCGATCCCAACGTGTGGGTCTCGCTGGGTGATGGCCGGCCGGCAGTGGCCACCGCCAGCGCCAAGGAGCGCTGATAGTAAGTCCTGCGATCTATCGCCACG
The DNA here is from genome assembly GCF_032484835.1 of Bradyrhizobium sp. SZCCHNS1022. Taxonomy (NCBI): domain Bacteria; kingdom Pseudomonadati; phylum Pseudomonadota; class Alphaproteobacteria; order Hyphomicrobiales; family Nitrobacteraceae; genus Bradyrhizobium; species Bradyrhizobium sp. SZCCHNS1022. The sequence goes on from NZ_JAUETT010000005.1 coordinate 440,074, forward strand.
AGATACGAGTTACGCGACCCGGTCACATCCCCACCCCTCCCCGTCCCAGACCGGTTCGCGCGCGGCCAGCTCTCCCCCAAGGGCTGGCCGCAACTTTTTTCGGCCTTGCTTTGAACGTATGGCGTGGATTGGCGGCTGATCCGCAAGCTCAGCCTTGAAATTTCACATCTCGGACGTCTTAGGTTGGGCATGAAGATATTGCGAAGCGCAATGCTATTCGCTGCGGCGGCGACCCTGTCGAACTGCTGCCTCTCCTCCACGAGTTGCAACGCGCCGCTGGCGGCCGCGGGAGCCCCCGTGCAGGCGACCGCTGCTCCGGTCGCGGCTGCCGCGCCGGACTGGGACGGCTTCAGCGCGCCCCAAGCGGCCGCAATGGAGACTGACCCCATTGCGGTGCAGCCGCAGCGCAAGCAGGCTAAGCGCAGGGCTGACGGCGTCGATGTCATGTCAGCGCGATCCAGCACCGGCTACCGCAAGGATCCCGACTTTGAAGAGCAGCAAGTGCTCGATCAGGCTGACGAAGACCGGTTGAAGCAGAAACTGATCATCTGCCGGAATTGCTCCTCCGCCCAGTAGCCCCTCCCGTCCCTGGCGCATTGCAACTCATGCGGACGGCGAGGGACTGACGGTTTTTTCATACCGTACAACCGTCCTGCAGCCGCGAATTGGGGCTTGCAGGCATCTCCTTTGTCAGATTTGCTAATAGAAGCTTACCAGTGCAGGGGCGACAGCGGCCCCCGCGGATGTCGAAGTTGCTTTTCGTAGTTTCACCCCGCTTCGATCCGGGGGCATCTGAGGCGCTTTTCGATAGGTTGGTTTCCGATGCATCCTTTGACGCGCGATACCAGACCACAGCTTCCCAAATCAAATGCCCTTCCGCTGATGGGCGCTCAGCCGGTCGCACTCGCCGCCGCAACGTTGCTGATGCTGGTGGCCGGCATGGGCGCGATCGCGCTGTGGCGTGCCTATGGCGGAGCGTCGCCTGAGCTCGATCGCACTGCCATCGCGCGACAGGTACAGGCACACACAGCGCAAGTATCCGAGCAACTGGTGGAAAAGACCAAGGGCCTCGAAGCGACACAGCAGGAATCCATCGATCAGCTGCAGATGGTGCAGGATCAATTGCAGACCTTGCGCCACCTTCTGGCTGCGCAGCAAGCCGACACCAAGCGGCTCTCGGACCAGGTCGCCTCACTGACTGACGCCGTCAGCGGTCTGCGACAGTCCTTTGCGAGCGTGCAGAGTGCCGAGCCTTCAGAACCTGCGGCCCGCAACAGAGCGGTTCGCACCCGCGCTCATGCCAGCCGGAGCGTGCATCGTCACCGGCGAAGCCGGACCTGAAAGTCAGGAGAAGAAGCGCCACCGAATTTTCCCGGAACTTTGTGAACTGTTTCACAGATGACCGCAGGCTTTCGGTCCATCCTGAACTCACCGGATGGCGTTAGCCAATTTCAGGATGGCGCAGGGCCAATTTTAATGTCCGGGGCTGGCAAGGTCGTTGGCGGCATACTGCGCCAGCGGCCTTGTTTTTTGCCAGTTCCCTATTTGCCCTGCCAACCGCGGCAGCGGGGTGGCGTCTCTCGCCCTGGTGACTTGCCTTTCGGGAAATTTTCTTTGCTGAATGCGGCTCCCATCTGGAGAGGAGCCCCCATGACTGCCGAGCTTGCACCATCCGATGTCATCGGACTGACAACATCCGCTCCGTTCTCCCGACGCGGATTCATGAGCGCCTCTGCCGCGGTGGCCGCTGGCTACACGCTGGCCGCCGGCCCCGTCCGCGCCGAGGTCATCACCACCGACACTAACGGACTCAATGCCGGCGACGCCAAAATCAAGGTTGCCGACGGCGAGATGCCGGCCTACTTCGCGCGGCCGACCAACGCCAGCAATCCTCCGGTGATCCTGGTCGCGATGGAGATCTTCGGCCTTCACCAATACATCAAGGACGTGACGCGGCGGCTTGCCAAGCTTGGCGCGTTCGCAGTCGCGCCCGATTATTACTTCCGCAAAGGCGTCGATCTCACCAAGATCACCGACATGCAGCAATTGCTGCCGATCGTGAACGCAAAGCCGGACGCTGAACTCCTCTCCGATCTCGACAGCGCCGTGGCCTGGGCCAAATCGCAAGGTGGCGATACTTCGCGCCTCGGCATTGTCGGCTTCTGCCGCGGCGGCCGCACGGTCTGGGAATATGCCGCCCACAGCAGCGCACTGAAGGCCGGGGTCGCCTTTTATGGACCGCTGGTTGATCCACCAAATCCTGCCTGGCCCAAGAGCCCGACCCAGCTTGCGGGGGACATGAAAGCGCCTGTGCTCGGCCTCTATGGCGAAGCGGATACCGGCATCACGGTAGCGCAGGTGGAAGCGATGAAGACGGCGCTGGCCGAACACCACAAGACTGCGGAGTTCAAGATCTATCCCGGGGCTCCGCACGGCTTCCACGCCGACTATCGTCCAAGCTATCGCAAGGAAGCAGCGGAGGATGCCTGGAATCAGATGCAGAGCTGGTTCAAGAAATACAACGTGCTCGGCTAAACGTTCTCGGGAAGCGAAAGGCACCGATAGCGAAGGCACGGCGCGCGGCGGACGAACTGCGCGCCGTCTGCCGATCTAGCGCAGACGGGAGCTGCTCCGGCGCGCTTTCGTCGACTGCTCGACCTCCCACATCATCCAGACCAGGGCGGCGCCGAGGCTGACGACGATGCCGAGAAATAGCAGCGTAAGTTCCGGGGATGTCATCGACAATCATCATTCCCGTTTGTCTGCAAGCTGCATACCAGCACCCGGCGAGCTTCACGCCGGGATACCAGCATCAGGCCAACGCAAATCAGAGATGACCGGCGTCAGCCCGTGACGACGCGCTCCTGATCACTCGCAAACTTCGACACGCCGATAGCGCCAGCCATGACGCGTATGCACCCGCTGGCGCACCACGTAGCAACCGCCATCACCCTCATAGTCATAATAGTAGGGGTAGTAACCGCCGTAATAGCCGTAATAGTAGGGATAGCCGAAGCCAAAGGCGAAGCCCGGACCGAAGCCATGGTGGAAGCCGCCGTGGTGAAAGCCACCGGGATGGAAGCCTCCGACCCCACCCTGGAAACCGCCGCCGCGCGGACCTGCGAAACCTCCAACATGGCCGCCGAAGCCACCACCGTGGCCTCCAAAGCCACCACCATGGCCGCCTGCGGCCAAAGCGACCTCAGGCGAGGCCATTGCAAGTGATGCTGCTGCCAGCAGCCCAACCATCGTCTTGCGCATCAACACACCCTCTCCAAACACACGCGTTGCGATGATCCCGTCACCGCAATGGACCCTTACTTAGAATGTATTTGGAACGGGCGTCGGGCATTCCTACTCACATCTGCGCGACGGACCGGCAACATTCAGCAACCGCGGCAGATGCTTTTCACCTTGCGATCGATCGCCTGATCCTCTGCCTTGATTGTGTCATCAGTCGCCTGTCCCGCGGCACCCTGCCCCGCGCCTGGTCCGGCGCCAGTGGTGACACCAGCTTGCGAATTGCCGGACGCTCCCGATGACGATCGTCCAGACGACTGAGCCGTGCCTGAGCTGTTGGTGCCGGGCTTCGGAGGCGATGCAGATTTAGATGAGTTACCGGCCCCGCTGGGGTCATGACCTGAATTATTGAGGCTGGCTGCGTTGGCAGGCCCGGGTGGAATGCCGCTCGACGCAGCCGATCCCGTACCTGCCGAGCCGGCGCTCGGGCTGCCGAAAGCACTCGGACTGCCGGCCGACGGTCCGCTGGCGGAAGCACCTGTGCTCGTGCCACTGGCGCCGCCACCACCAGCTCCGCCTGAACCACCACCTCCGCCGCCCCCACTGCCTTGTGCGAAGGCCGTTGTCGATCCGGCAAGAATGGCAATCGCAACGAATGTCCCCAACGAAGATATCGTCATCTGGCGAACTCCCTTTGCCGTGCAACGGTCGGGAGAGCGCCCCGTTCCGGGAACAGATCAGTATCGAGGGCGATTGATACTGCAAGGAAGCAACGGTCCGTGCACAACCTGAGCGCTCTCGACGAGGATATTTGGATGAGCACAAGCAAGGGCCTCTCGATCAACACCGAGCTTGCAGGACTTGCCGAGGCGATGTCTTCGATTGAGCGAGAAGTACGGCTTGCCGCGACCTCACACGCTTTGCATTGAGGTCAGAGGTGCGGCGCGCTTTGGTAGTGACGATCAGAACCGAGAGAAACAGGGACTAGGACAATAGGACATGGTGACCACCGACCCGGATCCGTTCGAGCAGGGCCAGCGCGCCGCGCGCGAGAGCATTCCAGCCGAGGCCAATCCCTACCAGGAAGGCAGCGAACAATATGCCCTCTGGGCCGCGGGTCACGAGCGTGTCGCTACGGCGGTCGAAAGGAACGAGAGCGAAGGGACCTGACGACGATTTCGTCAGCCGATCTTCTTCAAGCCTTTGCCATAGCGCTGGCCATTGGCGACATAGAAGCGCGCAGCGCTTCCCATCTTCTGGACCTGCGCCGGTTCGAGGGTGCGGATCACGCGCGCCGGGGCGCCGATGATCAGCGAATACTCGGGAAATTCCTTGCCTTCGGTGATGACCGCTCCGGCGCCGACCACGCTGCCCCGCCCGATCCGCGCCCCGTTCATCACGATCGATCCCATTCCGATCAGCGCGTCATCCTCGATCGTGCAGCCGTGCAGGATCACATTATGGCCGACCGTGCAATTCGTCCCGATCCGCAGCGGAAATCCCAGATCGGTGTGACAGGTGGAATTGTCCTGGATGTTGGCCCCCTCGCCGACCTCGATCCATTCATTGTCGCCGCGCAGCACCGCGCCGAACCAGACCGTCGCCGCATTCAACAGGCGCACGCGACCGATCACCGTCGCGCTTTCGGCGATGTAGTAATTTCCGTTTGCCGGAAGCTCGGGCGCCTGCCCGTCGAGCTCGTAGATAGCCATCAAGCGTCTCCTTCAAGGAGACGACCTTGGCACAGCCCACGCAAAGTTTTCAAGCAAGCGCGACGCCTCATGAGGGAAGGCGGAACTAGATCAATCCGGCCGCGCGCAATGTCATCACAAAGAAGGTGCCTGACATCATGCTCCAGAAGCCGGCGATGACGGTCGCCATCATCACGAACTCGAAGCGTCGCCGCTCGATGCGGGCTCCACGCAGCGTGTTTCGCATGATGATGAACGGCGCCGCGAACACCAGGAACGGTACGGCCGCGAAGCGCTGAGGCGTCACGCCCTGCTGTAGAAGTTCGAAGCCGGCGGGGCGCTCTGCCCAGGCCTGGTAGGCGCTCGTCAGCGCGCCGGCGAGCGCAAAGCCGATCAAGAGCGAGAACAGGGAATTGAATGCCTCGACCGACATTGCAAACGCACCCACGTACATTTCAGGACTGCCGACCGTCGGTTTCGCAAAAATCGGGGACCGGCGCCAGATTATCCTTAAAGAAAGGTTAATACCGGCTGCGCTTGGCGTGGCGGTTCACCTTGCAACATTTGCGGGTGAAGTTCTCCGGAATGCCACGCCTCCGTGGCATAGTCCGCGCTGATTCGATCCGGAGCCTTCTTTCGCTGATGACGATGTTTTCGGCAAACCAACGCCGCAGCCGCACGATGGGCGCCCCGTTGAGCCGTTACGCCCACGCCCTGCCGATCGCGGCGGGGGGACTGCTCGCGACCGCGGCACTCGCCCTGGTCGCCTATCTGCTGTGGCCGACCTGGGGCGCGGCCCCGTTGAAAGGCCCCGATCAGCTGCCCGTCAGCGTCGGCGGCACACTGTTCAACGTCCCGACCGCGGCGGTCCGCATGAAGATCCAGCGCCATAGCGGACCACAGGAACGGGTCGATCTCGGCTTCGCCTATCCCTCGCTGTCCGCACCCGAGACGCCACGGCATGTCAGCGTCGAGCAGCTGGACGAGGGACCGCAACCGATCGACCGCATTTTCGTGTCAATCGCGGCCCATCACGACGCCCTCTCGCCGGAGACACGGTTGCGCACCATCTATCCGCGTTATCTGGATCCGGCCATCGTGTCGGTGCAGGATGGCTTGACGATGCGCAGCTTTCGCGCCGGCACGCCCTACGACAGCGAAGATCTGTTTCAGGCGGAGCAGCCGCCGCTCGCGGCTCGCTGTACGCGCGACGCGGCGACACCGGGGATGTGCTTGAGCGAGCGGCGCGTCGACGCTGCCGATCTCACCTTCCGCTTTCCGCGAAGCTGGTTGTCGCATTGGCAGGACGTCGCCGATGCAATCGAACGGCTGACGTCGCAGCTCCACCATGCCAAGGGATAAGTCGTACGGATAAGTCGCTCAGCTCGCACTGAGCCCCCAGCCGCGCCGCAAAGATCTATTCGACCAGATCGTCCTCGAGGATCGCCATCTGAAACTGGAACGAGCGATCATCGTCCTCGTCATCGACGAACAGCACACCGATGAATTCCTCACCGATATAGACCTCGGCCGAGTCTTCCTTCTTGGGCCGCGGCACCACGCGGATCTTGGGATTGCCGAACACGCGTTTGAGATACGCGTCCAACTTCCTGACTTCTTGAACGTCCACGGCTGTCTCCAATCGGCATCGAGGTTGCGGGATTTACGACGATATGGCGCGAACCGCCAGTGTCCCGATTCAACATTCCGATCCGCGCATCGGAACGCCGGACCGGAAGGACGCTGTGGATCACAGATTCACGCCGCCGAAACAAACGCGGCGACGATCAAATCCACAGCCCATCAACGTGGTCGCACGAAATCACGGCGTTGAAAAGCTCTTGACTCCATCTCGCCTTTGCCGGGGATCACAGACCATTCACAGACCCATGGCGTTGATCATCTGATCCATCGTCCGTGACGGTTCGGCGCAACCTGCTTCGCCGACGATCTTGGCCGGCACGCCGGCGACCGTGACGTTGTTCGGAACCGGCTTCACCACGACGGAGCCGGCCGCAATGCGCGCGCAGTGACCAACCTCGATATTGCCGAGAACTTTCGCGCCGGCGCCGATCAGTACCCCGTGCCTGATCTTGGGATGACGGTCCTCATTCTCCTTGCCGGTGCCGCCGAGCGTGACGCCGTGCAGGATCGAGACATTATCCTCGATAAGAGCGGTCTCGCCGCAGACAAATCCCGTAGCATGATCGAGGAAGATGCCGCGCCCGATCCGCGCGGCGGGGTTGATGTCGGTCTGAAACACGGCCGACGAACGGCTTTGCAGGTAGAAGGCGAAATCCTTGCGGTTCTTCCGGTACAACCAGTGTGCCAGCCGATGGGTCTGTATGGCGTGAAAGCCTTTGAAATAGAGCAACGGATCGATGAAGCGTGACGTTGCAGGATCGCGGTCGTAGACCGCGACAAGATCGGCGCGGAACGCATGGCCGAGATCCGGCTCGTCGCGCAAGGCATCGTCATAGGTCTGCCGGATCAGGTCACCCGAGAGTGCGGAGTGGTCGAGCCGATCGGTGATGCGATGTACGACCGAATCTTCCAAACGGTCGTGATGCAGCACGGTTGAATAGATGAAGGTCGCAAGTTCGGGTTCGCGACGGACGATATCTTCCGCCTCTTGCCGAATCCGATCCCAGATCGGATCGAGTGCTGCCACTTTGCCGGCGTGCGGATGGGTCTGATGCATGGCCATGGGCTGCCCTCAACTTCAACAAATATCATTATAGCACGGAGCCCGCCTTGTGTCCTTCAGGCGCGCCGTCTTCGAGCCAACCTGCGTGGCATTCAAAGACCGGCGATCACGGCACTGGCAGCACCAAATTTGACACACTTCCCTGACCGGCGCGCGAACACCGCTCCGGCCAAAGAAGCGCGCAGGTCAAAGGTGGCCTTTGGGAACCGGAAATCAAGCGCTGCCCCTCCAGCGCATCAATGCTGCACTGCAAACTCCGAAAAGATGGCAGGGCGCCTCCGGTATCCACCCGACCTTTACCATCCATTACTCTGCGACTATTGATGAGCCCGCCAGTGTTCCGGCTCCGACATTCGTGTCTTCTCGGAGCATCGTCTCATACGAATGTCTGAGCCGAAGCAACGCTGGCAGCATCGATTCTGCAGTGGTCTTGGATTTGACGTTCGCTGAGCGGATCCGAGGCGGCACCGAAGCGAATGTCGATCCCACCGCACTTGGGCCCAATTCCGAGCCGCGGTGGCCAGATGGGGGATGCTGGCATCAGCAACACACAGACCCTGGATGCGCGGACGGCCGAAACCGCTTCGGTTTGGCTCCCCCTCGTCATCATTCCACTTTTCCTGGTCGCACCGGCCTTGTGGAACGGCTACCCGCTTCTGCAATGGGATACGGGCGGCTATCTGGCGCGTTGGTACGAGGGCTATCTGGTTCCCAGCCGCTCGACGGTGTTCGGCCTGTATCTGCATTACGGCGAAGCTTCGGGTTTCTGGCTCAATCTCACCTTTCAGGCATTGGCGACGCTCTGGATCCTGCAGCTCACATTGCGCGTCCTGGGATTGAGCCAGCCGTTACGGCTGCTCTGGATCGGACTGCTCTTGATCCTCACCACCGCCCTGCCCTGGCTCGCCAGCATGCTGCTGACCGACATTTTCGCGGGCCTGGCCGTGCTCGCCCTGTTCATCCTGGTCACCCAGGCAGACCGGACGTCCGGATTGGAAAAGACCGCGCTGTTCGTATTCACGGCGTTTGCGTCCGCCACCCATAGCGCCACGCTTGGCGTCCTGTTCGGGCTCTGCTGCGTCGGCTGGGTCGCCAAGCCCTTCCTTCGCGACCGGATTTCGTTCTCAGGCTTGGTGCAGGCAAGCGCCACGATCCTGGTCGGCGCGGCGATGCTGCTCGCCGCCAACGCTGCACTCTCGAGACAGTTCGCCTGGACGCCGGGCGGGGTCGGCGTCGCCTTCGGCCGGATGCTCCAGGACGGCATCGTCACGCAATACCTGCGCGACCACTGCCCGCAGCAGAAGCTCAAGCTGTGCCCTTATCGCAATGAGCTGCCGCCCACTGCCGATGACTTCCTGTGGGGCCACAGCATGTTCGACAAGCTCGGTCGCTTCGACGGGCTGAACGACGAGATGGGTTTCATCGTCGAGCGCTCGCTCGCCGAATATCCGCTCTGGCAGGTCAAGGCGGCCGCAGTGGCCACCGCGGAGCAGCTGGTGCATGTCGCGACGGGTGAAGGCACCAACGGCTGGCTGCCGCATACCTATGGCATCATCGACCGCTATGTCCCCGCGCAGTCTCAGGCGATGCATGCCGCGCATCAGCAGCATTGGGAGATCAATTTCGCGCCGGTGAACTGGCTGCATGTGCCGGTCGCGCTCGGCTCGATGCTGGCCGTGGTCGCAATCGTTGGCCACGCGATCTGGCGGCGGCGACGGGATGACGTCGCCCTGCTCGCAGCAACGGTGACGCTGGCTTTGCTCGGCAATGCGGTGATCTGCGGGGTGATCTCCGGACCGCACGATCGTTACGGTGCGCGAATAGTCTGGATCGCAACCTTCACCGGGCTGATCGCGGCCGCTCGCTATCTCTCCGGTGCGGACAAGCCGGCTCCGTCGCTGCGATCGGCGTGAGCTATTTTCGGCGTGACAGGAAGTCGATCACACCGGCCTTGTAAACCTTGTCGCCGACGGCGCGCATATGGTCGCGGTTGGGAATCTCGAGCACGTCTGCGCCGGGAATGAGCGCCCCCAGCGCCGGAGCGGACCCTGCCACTTCGTCTGCTGTACCCACGGCAATGAGTACGGGCACGTCGATGCGTCCCGCGTCCTCGCGCGACATTAGCCCGCGTGAGCCGCGCATGCAGGCGGCGAGTGCCAGCCGATCGGATCGCGTCTGATCGGCAAAAGCGCGAAACGTTCGCCCGACAGGATCTGTGACGTCGTCCAGTGATGGCGCTTCCAACGCGGCTGCGACATTCTCGCCGGGGCCGCCGCCTTCGATCATCGCCATGCCGATGCCGCCGAAGATCGCCGAGCGCACGCGGGGGGGCGCGGTCAGCGCGATGTGACCGGCGATGCGTCCGCCGAGCGAATAACCCATGATGTCGGCGCTTGCGATGCCGAGATGATCGAGCAGCGCGGTGACGTCGCTTGCCATCTCCGCAATGGAATATTGCGCGGGTTCATAAAGCTTCGTCGAGTCGCCATGGCCGCGATTGTCGAGCGCGATCACGCGCCGCCCGTCCTTGCGCAGGTCGCTGACCCAGGTCGGATAGACCCAGTTGACGTTCTTGCTCGAGGCGAAGCCGTGCACCAGGACGATCGGATCGCCCTCCCCCTCGTCCAGAAAAGCAATTTCGACTGTGCCGTTGTGAAAGCTCGGCATCGGCGATTGACCCCGAAGTTGGCGTGGAGAATGGGAGGCAAACTTAGCCGCAGCTCGCCGCCGGAGAAAGCACCGCAGCAGCGGAACCGGCCTGCGCCTGGCGAAGGCGGCGTCGCTTGCGCCGGTCGAGCCAGGATTGCGTCGCCCGCTCGGTCGTGGCCTTGATCGAGGAGAGGAACCCAAACACCATCATAAGCGCACTCAACAGCCAGAGCGCGAGGTTGAAGGTTCCCGTCAGCAGGAGCAGCGCGCCGCGACCGAGCAGTTTCAGGATCGCCCGGGTCTGGCCGCCCTTGGCTTCGGCGAGGCGCGCCGCACGCGCCACGTCTTTCGGGCCCTCGGCGAGCTTCAGCGAATCGAGCGCGCCACGGGTTCCGGACTTCTCGGTGATACGGCCGACATCCTTGGCGAGCCGCACCAGTCCACCTGCCTTTTCGGCCCGGAATGCCGCTTTGATCGCGGTCGCCGTCTCGCCGGGACGCAACACCGAGCTGGAGGCAACCGCCTGCTCGAGCGCCGGCGTATCCACCACCTCACGCGCCGAGCGGCCGGCCCACGCGGCGAGCCCCTCGCCCAGCCGGCCCGCTTTGCGGGCATCCTTCACCAGCGTCAGCCCTGCGCGCACCGGCGTTGCCGTGCCGGCCGAAACATAGGTCGCCGCGGTCACGGCCAGTCCTGCCGTGGCGAGACCCAGCACCAGCCGGTCGGTCGCCTCGCCCATCACCAGATGCTTGCCTTCGCGCACCGCATCTCGGATGTCACCGAACACAAAAAGATCGCCGGCCACGGTTCCCGAGAGGCTCGCGACATCGTCCGCCTGGCCGGTCACAAGCCCGCTGGCAAAGCGCTTGGCAAAATGTGGCGTCGAGTTTTCCGCTGCGAGCGCATCTGCCACTCGCCGGGCCTGCTCGTCGCTGACGTTCACCTGCTTGTCCTGTGCGAGCGCCAGGAAACTGCTCGCAAGATCCGCATCGCCGGCATCGAGCGCGGCGTCGATGTTCTGCGCGATCAGAGCCTCATTGTTCCGCAACAGAGAACTCAGCTGGATATCAGACAGAAGTGCAGGATCGTCCTGCGCGGCGAGCATCGCGCCGGCCTGCCGGGCGTGCGGCCACAACGCGCCGCCGATGGCCACGCTGAATGCAACTCCGGCCAGAGCCAGATTGAGTCGTCCTGCTTTCACGCCGATTCACGCCTTCTCACGGCAATTTGGCAAGACATAGTGCTCCGGTATCAAGACACAACGGCCCCGACGAAAGAAGGGCTTCTCGATCGGACCGCGATTGTGTCGAATCCACATGTAAAAATTAACGGCGAGTGTCGCGCGAAACGCGGGTTCCCCACCCTAGGAATTGCCTGCGCCCGCCAGTATGGTGCGCGCCGTTTCGACGGCGGCCACCGGAGTCCCGCGTGCTGCCCTGATTCTTGCGTCTGCTCCCGTTGCCACCCAAGGTGAACTCGATGGCCGATAACATCGTCCCGCACTTCCACAATGATGCCGGTGTTCCCGTCATTGAGATCGGCTCGCATGAGTTCATGTGCGTGGGCGCCAATCCGCCCTTCGATCATCCGCACGTCTTCCTCGACCTCGGCAACGACAAGGAGATCATCTGCCCTTACTGCTCGACGCTGTATCGCTATGCAGCCGACCTCGCGCCGGGCGAAGCGCGACCGCCGGAATGCGTGCTGAAGGACGTCGCCTGATCGAGCAGTGGCGCCATCTCGCACCATCTTCGTCGCAGGGGCCGGGATTGGCGGGCTGACCGCGGCGCTGGCGCTCGCGACCAAGGGCTTCCACGTCGTGGTGCTGGAAAAGGCCGAGCGTCTCGAAGAAGTGGGCGCCGGCCTGCAGCTCTCGCCCAACGCCAGCCGCGTGCTGATCGATCTCGGACTGAAGCCGCGGCTATCGGCATGCGCCGTCGTTCCCGAATCGATCGCGATCATGAGCGCGCGGGCGGGCGGTGAGATCGTGCGGCTGCCGCTGGGCGAGGCTGCAAGCCGAGCGGCCGGCGCTCCCTATTGGGTGATCCACCGCGCCGACCTGCAGGGGGCGCTCGCGGCCGAGGCCATGGCTCATCCCGACATCGATCTGCGGCTCGGCTGCCAGTTCGAGGACGCCGCAGGCCACGCCAAGGGCCTGACCGTCGTCCACCGCCGTGGCAATGATCGCAGACAGGACCTCGCGCTGGCCTTGATCGGGGCCGACGGGGTTTGGTCGACTGTTCGACATCATCTGTTTCCGCAGGTCCAAGCTCAATTCTCCGGCCTGATCGCCTGGCGCGGCACGTTGGACGCCAAGCAGTTGCCGCGCGAACTGACCGCAGCCCGTGTGCAGCTGTGGATGGGGCCGGACGCCCACCTCGTGGTCTATCCGATTTCCGGCGGCCGGCAGATCAACGTCGTGGCCGTAGTGCCGGGAACCTGGAATCGGCCAGGCTGGAGCACCGAAGGCAGCGCCGCCGAGCTGATGGCTGCTTTTGCCCCACCGCGCTGGCCAAGCCCGGCGCGCATGCTGCTCAATGCGGTCGGCAGCTGGCGCAAATGGGCTCTGTTCGGCGTGCCCGAAGGCAGCGACTGGGCCGAAGGGTCGATCGCCCTCCTGGGGGATGCCGCGCACGCGATGCTTCCCTTCGCCGCGCAAGGAGCGGGAATGGCGATCGAGGACGCCGCCGTCCTGGCGAAGACGTTGAGCGAAGCGCATCTGGAGGGGCCACGCGACGTCGCCGCGGCGTTGAAAACCTATGCCAAGCTGCGCCGTCCCCGCGTGACGCAGGTGCAGCGTACGGCGCGCAGCCAGGGCCGCATCTACCACATGGCCGGGCCGCTGGCGCTCGCCCGCGACCTCGCGATCAAAGCGCTCGGTCCGGCACGCCTGCTCAAGCGGCAGAGCTGGATCTATGACTGGCGGCTGTGACACCGCCGCGGCGCAAAGGTCGACCGGTCAGTAGGTCGAGCCGTCCTTCGGCAGTGTCGTGACCGGAGCCTCTGGAACGGATCGGCTCCCGGGCTTGGCCGGCTTTACCGACCTGACCGATTTGGCCGCCGTCTTTCCATGGGCGGAGGCTGGCGGAGATGGAGGCGTCTCCTGGCATTGGTTACGCCGCCAAGCCTCTTCGGCAAGCTGAGACTGTCCGCGAACCGCGACGTAGTCGTTGCGATAGGCGAGCTCCGCCACCACGGTGCCGCCTGCCCCGGTTTCCGCCTTTGCCATCAAGCCCTGCAATTCGGCCGAGCGGGACGCGAGAGTCTTGCGTTCGGCCTCGAGCTGCTTGCAATCGTAAAGCTCGTACTTGGCGGGGTCGGCGAAGGCGGTCGACATGCTGTCGCTCATGCCTGCGCAAGCTCCGAGCAAGGGCGCAAGCAGCAGCAGCCCCGCAAAGGGGGCCAACAGGGATGGGGCACAGCGGTATCCGGCGACGGTCATTCCACCTCGATAGTTCATGAAGCTTAAGACATCGTCTCAAGTCCGATCCAAAGGCGCCCGTCCCACAAGGCGCCTGACCAACCAGGCAGCCCCGATCCCAAGTCGCCTCGAAGGCCTGAGCCCGTTCTCAAGCAGGTGCAGACGTCCGGATTGAGGCTTTACCGAGGCGGCCCGGCTGGCTTAAGCATTGCGTGAGCTGCAAGGATGCTAGCAGACCTCATTCCCTTTCGCCGAATGAGGCGCTAAGTCCCTGATCTCAAATGCGGACGTGGCGGAATTGGTAGACGCAAGGGACTTAAAATTCATTGTGCCCTTTGAAAACACCGGGATTTTCTGTCTAACGCCCTGCAGTTTCACGATCCAAAACGATCGAAACAGCCCTGATTTGTCTAACGCTTCGAAGCGGGTAAACTACGCGTGGTAGTTACTCGGAGTGGTGCTTTATGTCCTGGCTGGGGCTCGTCGTTATCCTTCTGATCATTACAGTCATCACGGCAATCGCCGGATCGCGCCTGGCTCGCAGCTCCCTCAAGGTCGTGGCTGGCATCGCCGCTCTGTTGGCCCTAGCAATCTGGCTGTTCCACTCGACCACATGACTAACTCCGGCTGGCGCCGCAAAATTCGACTTGAGCCACGATGATGCGAATGCGCGCCGCTCTCGGCTCTGTACTGGCGCTTCTGCCGGCACTCGCTCTGGCCGATGACCTTGTCGGACATGCCACCGTGATCGACGGCGACACCATCGAAATTCACGGGCAGCGCGTTCGCCTGTGGGGCATCGACGCCCCGGAAGGCGACCAGCTGTGCCGGAACCAGCAGAGCGATCTCTATCCATGCGGCCGGGTCTCTGCTGCGGCGCTTGCGGCGATTTTGTATGCGATCCCCCGCCCGGTCACCTGTTCACCAACCGGCCAGGACCGATACGGTCGGACGGTTGCCGTTTGTCATCTCGGTACGCCTGGCCCGGACCTGGGCCACTGGCTCGTCGCCAACGGACACGCGCTCGACTGGCCGCGCTATTCCAGGGGCCAATACGACGACGCCCAACGTGGCGCCCAGACCGCCGGCCGTGGCATCTGGTCTGGCAGTTTCGTTGAGCCTTGGCGGTACCGGGACTGTACTCGCGCGGGCGGACGCCCGGCCGACTGCTCAGACAATGAAGCGCCTCACCTTGAGTGAGATCGAGAGGCCGGGCTGCATGCGTGAGGGCGGTTAATGTTGCAATTAACCGCCCTCACATCCGGAGATCGGCTCAAAGACGTGGCGGCCATGTCTATAGAGCAACCACGCCCCCGCGCCCCCAGCCCTAGCGGCTTCCCTTACGGCCGCGGCACTGGAATCATCCAAGCATGGCCATCGCCCTCACCCGTCGCCGCGCCCTCGACGCCCAGCAGGAAAGCTGGCGGGTCTTCTATGGCGACGTTGAGGCTGGGCACATCTCACGATGCACCGGAGCCCCTGCTGGAACAGACCCATGGCAATGGTTCTGCGGCTTCTATCCCGGCAGCCACCCTGGCGAACGGACGGTTGGCACGGCCGCCACGCTCGAGGAGGCCCGCCAAGCATTCGAGGGTGCCTGGGCCGCTTTCTTAGCCAAGCGCACGCCGGAAGACTTTGACGCCTACCGGCGCCACGTCGCCTCTACGCGATGGAAATACGCCATGTGGGACGCCGGCTGCCGCCTGCCGACCCAAAACACCTCCGGACGATCGCGCTGCTTCTGCGGCGCGGAGATCGATCTGCAGACGACCGAAAGCCACATCTATTCCGCCCACATGGCGGCGCCCGCCTTTTGACGATGTCCCCCGCGCATCGTTCAAACCCCGCTCTCGGGCGTCGACATCGGGACGAGATCCCCGGCCGAATGCTTCGCGACGATATTTGACCCGGGGCTATGCGATGGAGATCGCCTAAGGCCGCGCTGGGGCGGAGCGCGACAGCTTGGGCGGCCCTGGAGAATCATTCTAGGTTGTGTCAAGAAGAGCTTAAAAGCTGCGGAGGAAAATCGTGACGATCTGTGTAGCCGTCCAGGTCAACGATTGTCTGGTGTTCGCCGCGGATAGTGCTGTCACTCTGACCTATGGGTCTGATCCCAACGGGCAGGAAATCATCAATGTTTTCCCGCACGGTAATAAGGTCTTCAATCTCCACCGCGACCTACCTATCTGTGCGATGACGTGCGGCCTCGGAAACCTTGGACCAGAGTCCACCGCCATTCTGGCCAAGGATCTGCGTATCAAACTTATGGGAGGCGATGCCTCCTATGCCCTTGATCCTTCGAATTACACCATTGAGGAAGTCGCCGAGAAGACGAGAAAGTTCCTGTTCGACGAGAAGTTCTCGCAGCTTCCGGTCAAGCCTCAGACCCACTTGAATTTCTATATTGGGGGGTATTCCAGTGGTGCCGACGCTCCAGAGCGCTGGCTAGTTAGGATCGAGAGCGAAAAAAACCACTCCCCGGCGCCAGAACGACTTGGCGCCCCAGGCGAAGGCGGGTTGAGCTGGGGCGGGCAGCCCGAGGCTATTAACCGTTTGGTCATGGGAATCAGTGGGAATTATGCCGAGGCGCTCGCCGCCGAGAACATCGATCCGGCAGTGGGCGCACCGATCATCACCGCAGTGCAGAACCATTGCCAAGTGTATCTCGTTAGTGCAGCGATGCCCGTCCAGGATGCCATCAACTTGGCCGATTTCCTGGTTGAAACGACCAAGCGTTTCGTACGTTTTCTCCCGGGAGCCGACATCGTGGGCGGCGAGACCGATATAGCGGTTGTCACCAAGCACGAAGGCTTTAAGTGGATCAAGCGCAAGCACTTCTTCAGCTCTCATCTCAATCCGTCGGAGGTTTCCTATGGCACAAGATACCCAGTCGAAAAAGGAAAGCCCGGGCACTCAGGGGGAGCGAGTTGAAATGCCGAAGTATGAATACCAGAAGGACGACAATCGCTCTTACAGCGTCAGCTTCGCTCTCCCCGAGAAGCATGCTGACAAGCCGGCGAGCAAAAATGTCGCACAGTTGAAGGTATTCTGACGAAGCGCCAGGTACCCCCAAAGGACCCCGCGCCCGAGCGCGGGGTTTTTCGTTTGAAACATCCGTAAGTCGCTTCGGAGCCAAAGGCCCATGAACCACTGCCTGACTTACGACAGCACTGCGCTGGGTGAGCTGCACCGGCCCTGATTCCATGTGCAATCTCTACTCCATGACCAGGAACGTCGACGCGATCCGCCGGCTGTTCGGCATCGCGCCGGAGCGCGACCGCACCGGCAACCTGCCCGTGCTGCCGGGCATCTTTCCGGATTACCCGGCGCCGATAGTACGCAACGGCGAAGGCGGCCGTGAGCTGGTCATGGCGCGCTGGGGCATGCCGTCGTCGCAGAAGGCCCTGATGGACGCCACGAAGCGCCGTGCCGCCAAGCTCGAGGAGAAGGGCAAGACGGTCGACTTCAAGGAGCTGCTGCGTCTCGAGCCCGACAGCGGCACCACCAACATCCGCAACGTCAATAGTGCCCATTGGAAGCGCTGGCTCGCGCCCGCGAACCGCTGCCTGGTGCCGTTCACCTCGTTCAGCGAGTACGACACGGTTGACGGCAAGAAGGTGCCGGTCTGGTTCGCGGCCGAAGACAGCCGGCCCCTGCTCTGCTTCGCCGGTCTGTGGACCAGCTGGACCAGCGTGCGCAAGGTCAAAGAGGGAGAGGTCACATGCGACCTCTACGGCTTCCTGACCACCGAGCCCAACGCAATCGTCACGCCGATCCACCCAAAGGCCATGCCTGTCGTCCTGACCACGGACGAGGAGCGTGACGTCTGGCTGCGCGCGCCGTGGGACGAAGCCAGGGCGTTGCAGCGGCCGTTGCCTGATGATGTGCTGCAGATCGTTGCGCGCGGCGATAAGGAAGATCTGCAGGGAGGATCGGAGATGTCTGCAGGCGGCCGAGGTGAGCGATGACGATGAGCGCTGCAGGTGATGATGCAACTGGCACCGACGGAAAGGATGATGTTTTTCGCAATCTAAATGCGTTGACGCGGGAGTTGCCCGCTTTCGACGAGCGAGGCTTGGTCCTTGCTCTGGCTGCCTTCGCAGAAGACAATCTTGGAGAGCTGCTGAAAACATTCCTCATCGCCACAAAAGCCGCAACCGACCTGCTAGAAGGATTCAATGCCCCTCTCGGCACCTTGTCGTCTCGTATCAAAGCGGCCTTTGCCCTTGGCCTGATAACGAAGGATCAATTTGAGGATCTGGAACGCCTAAGGAAGATCAGAAACGAATTCTCTCACACCTGGAAGCCGATTTCGTTCAATGACGATCCTGTTCGGTCTCACATTAGAGCCATGAACTACAGCAGAGGTGACGACGAGTATCCGGAAACAGGCATAGAGAAAGTGCGAACGGCAATCGGGTTTCTCTTAGTTGAGCTGCAGGTCACCAGAAATCAAATAAGGAAAGCTGGTTTGGGGGCTCGCGTTATCGGGACGCATTTAATTACTGGCGCGCCAGAACATGACGCCGCGATTGAGACAGCACAGGCAAGGCTCGCTGACCTGGAGCTGCGGATATCGAACGCTACTGGAGAAAAGCTTTTGTTCTACCAGATGGTGCGAGAAAGGTGGGTTGAGCGGTTGAGCATACTAGAACGGCGGGTCTTGCCCAGCCGAAAGCAGGAGGTTGTTCAGATGCGAGAAAAGCTCTTGAACGACATTGCACGATCGGCGCCGAATGCGAGTGTATGAACGCCTCCCGAAGTCCGAAGCAGCGGTGGGCAATGGCTTTTACGCCACAAGCTCGCGGCAGCTTCCGAACTTGATACTGGACGGCCATGAGCAGGTTTGTTGAGCTCCGACCCTACGCCAATCCCGAAGCTGCGGCCCGCAAGATAATCGATATTGCCAACGGCTTAGGGGATGTCTGGGACGGGCGGCTATATACTGAGAAACTCAACTGGCCCATGCTGTTCGAGCTTGGCGCCACGCCCTCCGAGTGGCGCGCGGGTATTGACCTTGCCGTACAGAAAGGCTGGCTCTGGATGCATGAGAGCGGCACGTACTACAAGTTCACACAGGACGGCAAAGATCTGTTTGCTTGAAGGAGCGGCGCCTGTGGCAGATCAGATCGATGGGAAATCTGGTTTAGAGCGATGTCCGCGCTGCGACGGCACGCGGTGGATCTGCGAGGCCCACCCAGATCTGCCCTGGGAGGATAGCCCGCGCGGCTGCCGTTGCGGCGCGCCTGGCGACCCCTGCCCGGTCTGCAATCGCGCCGATGCCGATACCCCGCCCGAACTGCCATCCGGCTTCGAGGTTGATCAGGCGCGCGACCTCGAAACCGATCCGATCCTTGAAGACGACATCGAGAGCAGCGAGCTGGCGCCCCGCTCACCCGCGCCAACGCGTCGGCACTGACATGGTCCGCCGCCCCATCGACCTGCCGCCGGCGGCTGCCCGGACCTTCATGGAAGATCTGCAGGCCTATCTCAATGCATCCACCGGCCTGGAAAAGGACGCCATCGCCGCTCGGCAGTTGCGGACGCTCCGCGAGTTCGTTCCGGGCCGGCTTCGCCTGATGGAGGTCCGAGAGCTGTTCGAGACCATGAGCCAGGAACTCTCGAAAACAGGCACAAAAAAAAGCCCCGCGCCGAAGCGCGGGGCGAAGTCTGGGAGGACCCCCACGACGAGGGGCCGACGTTCAGCAGGCGAGCCTGCCGAAGTGGATGACGAGCGCCACCGCAAGAAGGGCGAGCCCTGCCGTAAAGGCGCATAGGAACGCCAGGGAAAGGCGGTCCATGTTGTATCTATCGAGCCAGGCCTCGACCTCGGCGCCGACGAGCGCATAGGCGGCCAGCACCGCAGAGACCAAAGCGTCCCGCATCACACCCTCCTGAAGGCGATCACGCCGCGGATCGATCGCGGCCGCTCGCGGACCGCGTTTCCATCGTTCCCCGAGAGCAGCATGATCCGACCGTCGCCCAGCACGCTGGTGATGATCCCGACGTGATGCCGCCAGACCGCGACTACGCCCCGTGCCGGACCCGCCGCAGCTGTGCCGACGCTCGCCCACGCGCGGGCCAGGTTCAGCCGAGCGTCGTCGATGCCGAGCCGCAGTCGAAGCCAGCAGCCGCACCAGGGGATGCCGGCGCAGGCCTGCGGACGATCGACAGCGCGGTGGTGGTGATGATGGTGTTTATGGTGGGCGCGGCGCGGCCGCGCGTCCGCCGGCGACGCCAGCGCAAGCGCAAGCGCCGCCAGAATGACGGTGCGAAGCATGATAGGTCCTTTCAGGAGGGTCAGTGCGCGCGGAGCTGCTGCTCGAGGCGATCGATTGTCCGCTGCATCTGTTCCTCTCGGCGACGCTGCGCGTCGCGGAGGTCGGCTTCGATCTGGTTCAGCCGCTTGTCATTGACGCTGTAGCGGAACTCGACCTCGGCCCTCGGAACGAGCTTCGACCTCAACTCGTTCACGTCATCTCGAACCGGAGACAAAGCTTGCCAGCCGATCCCGCCAAGCACCGTTACCAGAAATGCCGCGGCCGAAATTAGCACGGCCCACGGGGTCTTGTTGCGCTCGCTAAGCTGGGTCGCCAGGGACGAGAGCGCAGAGCGGAATTCCGTGGCCAGGCTCGCTATGGCCTTGTCAATCTTGGTGTCGAGCCCCAAGAGGCGATCGTTGATCTCGCGTATATCGCCGTCGAGATTGCCGACCTTGACATCGAGAGCCGCCAGCTCGGACTGCGACGCCGCGCTTTCGAGTAGTGAAGCGGCAGACGGAACGGTTGTCGTGGTCGTCACCGGCCGTCCTCCGCGGCCCGGCCGCGCACTTGCTCGTACCATTCTCGGCTCCCCGCCAATCGACCATTTGCCTCTTTGAGCGCGTCCCTCGTCACAGCGAGCCGCTCGCGCGGATCGCTACCGAGCCGCGCCTGCGGATCTTCGACGGGCGCCATGAACGCCGGCGCCGGTGGAAGTTCTCGCGCCAGAGGGGCAGGACTTGGACGCGATGCGCATGCCGCGCAGGTCGTCGCAAGTAAGAGCGCAGCTGGGAGCCGGACGCTTCTCCAGTTCGGCCACATAATCGGCAGTCCTTTCTTCTTCAACCTTGGACTGCTGTTGGATTGCAGCCAGCTTCAGGGAGGCGTCGGCGGCGGCCACTCGCGCGTCGTCGCGATCTTTCGCGGCCGCCGCGAGTTGGGCCCGGAGCGCGGCGGCCTGACATTGGCTGTCGGCCGCCGCGTAGCCTGCGTCGTAGACGTGAATGCCGACGCCGGCGAAGGCGATCAGCAGAAGGCCGAGCGCGATCGCCTCGAGGACGATCGGCGAGAGACCCGTGAGACGAGCGAGAACCGCGATCATCGATCAGTCCTCCCGCAGACACCACGGCCGCTCGCCCCACATTGCGTTGGTGCGACGGTTGTAGAGCCCCTGGAGATACTTGCCGTTGGCGTTTACGTACTTGACCATGGCGTCACAGGCCTCACGCACGCGCCCCTCATTGAGGTCGCGCGCGATCGAGGTGCCGCAGATCCTCGCGGGACCGAGATTGACCGCGAACGACGCAAGTGCGGCCTGACGATGTGGCGGCATCGTCGGCAGCGACGGCACGCACTCGACCACCTTTGACGCGTAGCGCTGCGCGGCCTCAGCGAGAGCCTGCTTGCACTCAGCCTCCGTGAACTTCATCCCGACCCGAAGCCACGGCCAATCATAGTTCGTGATGCCCCCGCACACCGTCACGACACCCGGCGGGTCGAACGGCAGATGCTCGGCGACCAGGCTCATGCCTTCCCAGTGCCCGACCAGGACGCCCGCGAGAGCCGCGCCGGCGGCCGACAGTCCAACCTTTTTGCTCACCTTCGCCATCAATCTGCTCCCGGCTGCTTGAGAAGACGCGCGACGCCGAATGCGACGGAGAGGACTACGCCCCCCGCTGCATATGCCGCGGTCGGAATGTGGTCGGCGAGCGCCGGCCAGATCATGATCGCGCCGCCAACGGCGCTCCAGAACGCGGCGCCCGCGATAGCGGCCCGCATGCTGTGAAGGCGCAGCAGTTCGCGGCGCCAGTTGTCGATCAGACGCATAGTCCTTCCCTTTCCCCATGAAAAAAGCCGCCCGATCGGGCGGCTGTTGCGCTTGATATTTCTAACTATCAGCCGCTGATGCCACTTACTGTGACCTGACCGGAGTAGGTACAGCTTCCGGCATTGTGACCACCCAGCATCGTCGCGTAATAAACGCCCTCTCCGCAGATCAGTGACGTGACGGCACTCACGCACTGATTGTTCGCCGTGTTCTGGTATTGCACCGTGCTCGGACCGACCGCAGCAGCGGCCGCGCCTATAGCCGCGTAGCCCAGCTGCATTCCAAGGTTTGATACATCCGTGCAGGAGACGTTCGCCATCGTCGAGGCCTGCACCGTGTTTTCGTCTGCCCACACCAGGAAGTAACAACGAGCTCCAGGCGAACCGAGGCTAGCCCCCCCGCCAATCTCTTGGAAGTATCCCCCCGGCGAATTGACGCTGCTCAGCAGAGCACCGCTCAACGCGCGCGTGCGGCGATTAAACCAACTCGCGACAAGAGCGCTTGTGAACTGCGCACTCGCGTTGGTGTAGATCAAGCCGATCAGCGATCGGCTGTCGTCGCCATTCTTGATCTCCGTGCCGACATTGCCGACCGTTGCGCTCGTCGCGCGCGGTGTTGTGCTAAATTCACCTGTTAGAACACCGCCACTTACGAAGTCGTATACGTAGTAAAGAGTGTTCGGCGCTAGATTTTGACCGGCGACGCCGTTCACATAGACGCCCGTGTTGGAGAGCCCCGCGATGCCCGCCGCCGGTATCCGGTAGACCTGACCGTTGATCTTGTGAAGATCGCCTTTGAACGGCTTGTACGAGAGGGACGTCGCGCCGGAGTACAGCAGCCGGCCGCACTCGTGCACCATGCCCAAATTGGCAATCGCCTGCAGTCGTTGCGCTTCGCTCAACGCCTGCGGATTGGCGTAGAGGACTGCGCCTGCCGGAAGCACGCCAGTCAGCTGCGAACCGTCTACCGGCGGCAGCTTGGCGTTGCTGTCCAACTGGACGATGCCGTTCGCGCCCGTGCCGACATTCAGCCCAGCTGCCGTCCCGAGCGACGGCCGCCCGGCCAGATCGGCATAATTTCCGGAGACGGCAACCGCCGCCAATCCCAGGTTGGAGACAGCTTGCGACTTCTGCGCCGGGTTCAGCCCCTGCGGCACGTCAACGCGCAGACGCACACCGAGCGCAGCCGTGACGGTCGCCGCGTAACTGGCGTCATCGTTGATCGCGTCAGCGAGCTCCTTCAGCGTGTCCAAAGCCCCGGGCGCGCCGCCCACGACGTTTGTGATCGCAGTCCGAACATACTCGGTAGTCGCGATTTGCGTGGAGTTTACCGTCTGCGCGGCTGTCGGCGCGGTCGGCGCACCTGCCAGCTGCGGTGAATAGGTCGGCGCGAAGGACGCGATCGCCGCTAGGGCGATCTTGTTCTGGCCGTCGATCGTGAAGACGACATTTGGCGTCACCGCTACAGCATCGAGCAGCGCCAGCGTGCCGCTGAGCGCGTGCGGCGCGTCCCAATGCGAGGGCTGCACCGCGCCTGGATCACCGTTGTCGCCGCGGCCAGACTGGAATTGATGGGTAATCGGCATGAATCGGCCTTAGCTGGCGTGAAAACGAAAACGGCGACGCCCGAAGGCGACGCCGTTTGCTCTCTCGATGGTGTCAGTGCTTAGCGGATGCCGGCGTAAGCTTGATCGATGAGCGGGAGCGAGATGATCGCGCCGCTGTCGATCTGCGAGGCCACGTCGGCCTCAGCCGCAAAGCACGCCTGGACGTGCTGCGCGATCGCCACGGCGGTCGCCTCGATCTGCGCGGCGTTGAGCGCCGTAAAGGCGCCATCGGCACACTTCCACTGCGTCGTGAAGGTCGCGTCCTTCACGGCCATATTATAGGCACCATTGATCATGCCTTGGCTCTCGCGGCTCGTGTCTAGCGCAACCCCGTTGATGGTCATGCCACCGGTCTCTTTCCGGTAGCGCGTCGCTGCAGAGTAAGCCTTCAGCTGGGCCTTCGTGTAGCTGGTCGGCGTCGGCTGAGCGAAGGTCGTACCGTTGAACAGCCACTCATCTCGGAATGCTCGCACGTAACCCCACACCTCCGCTTCAGAGTCGAGCTTCGAGGGCATCCGGCCGCTCACCTCAGAAAGCCAATTCTGGTAAGCCGTGTCACTCTCCGCAACGTAGGTATTAGTTGCGCTGGAGTAGACGCCCTCGGTCGATCCGACCTTCCAATACCAGTTCGCCGGATCGAACCGGAACAACTGGCTCTGTTTCTGCAGCATGAGATTTTCCCCTCTTCACTCGTAGACGGCGTAGCCGTTGGTCGACGGCGCGCGCACGCCAGGGACGTTGCCTGGGTAGTGGTTGTCGCCGTTACCTGCGACTGAGCAGATCGCGTTCTGGACCCTGAACTTCTGCCCCGTCACGTTCCCGCCACCGGTGATCGAGCCGTAAACGATCTGGCTGAAGCCGTTGTAGAAGACCTCCATCCAGCCGCCGCCGTTGCCCATCGTGATCGGGCTCGGAATAGTGAGCGTGACGTTCGATAGGCTTGGCACCTGCACAATGCCGCCGTCGCCGCAGTAGCAATGCCACCCCTGCGTTGCCTGCGGGTTCGCACCCTGCGACGGTCCGCTCGCAATCATGTTGCCCGCATAGGTGACAACGGCAGCCTGAGTGACCGCGAGATGGTAGCCGCTACACACTCCCCAATCGATGTTCGTCAGGAGAACCGCAGTGCCAGCGCCTGCTACATTGGCCCCGCACATCGGATCGCTGGTGTACGTGCCGGAGGTCGATAGCCGAAAGCCGTCGAAGGTATGCGCGCGACCACAGTTTTGCGCAGCGATCGCAGACACTCCGTTGCCCGCGATGATGCAGTTGCCCGGCGCGCCGTGATTTCCGATCCAGTTCACCGACCCCGAGCCGGCCATCGCCGGCAGGCTGACGCCGGCATAGGTACCGTCCGCCACATGAACGTTGATGTTGAAGCCGTTTAGATTGAACCGCGTGATGTAGTTCGCGGCCTTCTGCAGCGTGGCCCAGGGTGCCCCACTGCTCCCATCGTTGGCATCAGAGCCTGTGTTGGCGACATAGAAGTCCCGGCTGGCCTGAAGATAGATCGGAGCCCCTGGCATCTTCTGCGACCAGACAAGTTGCGCCTTGCCGTTATAGATGCCGAATGCCTGGAACTGACCGCCGAGCAGATCGCCTTGCTGGAGCGGCGTTCCGTCTGGCCGCACTACGGGGATCACCCCGAGCCCGTTGACGTTGATGTCGGTGGGGCCAGTGTTCGGATTGGCGACGATCGCCTCGACGATCATGCCATTCTTGTACTCGATCGGTGCAGGGGAGAGCGCAACGACAACATGGTTGGCTGTTCCGCTGTCGAGCGCAAACTTCGGCTGGTTGCGCTGGATAAGCTGCTGGACCGACTTCAGCAGGATGAGATCGTCGGCGTTGTCCTGAGTGATGATATCGACGCCGCCGCCGCTCTTGCCGTTGCCGCGAGCGAGCGAGCGCAGGACCCCGAGCATCTGGTTGAACCACGCCGCGTCGAACTCGGTGCCGTCGTCCGCATCGAGCGAGCTGCAGTCCTTGAAGAACGTGTCGGTCGCGGTGAACGAGCGCGTTTCTGACGGACGAGCGGTCACGCCGCCGGCGCCCAGCGTGGGGCCGAAGAGATCAAGATCCATTGCTGTCTACCTCGAAGAAGAGCTGAATTTCGGCGTGAACGATGCGGGACAAGATGCACTTGAGCGGCGAGAGATCAGGCCCGCAGGTGAGGCGTCGGCCGGCGCGCATGCGACCGGCCAGAGATGGGAGGTATCGGCCACGCGGCTGATAGGCCGGGCTTGCCGCCAAGTAGACGATGATGCGGAGCTGAGCGAAGCCTACGGTCCGGCCTGCCCTCGCCCTTCCTGCCCGCGATTGACCGGCGCGAGAACCGCAGAAGCCAATCGTCTCGTTGCAGCTGATGGACCAACCGGATCTAGCTGCGATTGACTGGTAGTATTCGCAGCGCGTGCCCCCGATCGCCGCGACCTTCGTGCAGAGCTCTGGGAAGGGGTCGCACGCATCAGGAAGACCGTATTCGATCAACCACTCGTCGCGTGTCTCGTTGACGCTCTGACACCAGAACTCTTCACGCAAAGCGCAGAGCCGCTCGGTCGCATACTGAAGAACCACGGCGATCGAACGCCAGTATTGCCAGATGACGCTCGGCTTGGTCCTGACCGTCGAGAAGCCATCGTTGTCGAAGGCCTCCGGATCGAAGCCGATCTCCTGGCCCGGCATCGGCACGCCGTCGTTCGTCTGCCAGGCGCGTCCTCGCGGCAATAGAGCGAGGAGCGCGGACGTGGTTTCGTCCAGCGTGGGGCAGTGCATAATCCGACGCCTTTAGGTGAAGGTGACGCTTCCGAGCACAGCCATCTCGCCCGCCTGGAGCGCGACATCTGCGGTCGGCGAGACGATCCTGTGCCGCTGCTCGCCGGTGGCATTGGCGACCGCCTGCCATATCCACGACAACGAGAACGAGAACGGGCTCGCCAGATACGGCATGCTCCCGAACGCGCCGTCGCCGCCAGCGGGCCGAGACAGCCGGAAGAAGCAATCCTTGAGCTCTGCCAAGACGGCTTCCTGGACCTCCGAGGTGTTCGGCTGGAGGCCTGCGATCGTGACATTCACCACGATTGGATGTGGCGCGGCGACGGTGACACTCGCTCCAGCAGGCCGGAGCATCTCGATATAGTCCTGCACGCGTTGAACATCCGCCGCTTGCGGAATGCCGTTGGCATAGAGGTCGTACATGAGCGGGAAGACCCGCACCGTACCAGGCCCCCTCCACAGACGCTCAACGTAGACCGTGGGGCGATCGAGGAAGAACGAGACGCCCGAGACCTGACCGGCCCACATCACGTAGTCGGCGGCACTTCCACCATGGGGCGGATTTCGCTTCCGAAACAGGATGCGAGCGCGCCAGCTCTCCATATCCTCGACGTCGGTGCCGAGCGCGAGCCCATTGGCGTCGACCTGCCCAATCGGCTGCGTCGAGCTGGTGGTGCTGACGCCCGACACCATGTCGAGCGGCGTGTTCGGATCGCAGTTGCCGATCGCGCCGTCCGTCGCGGCGATGATGGGCACCGTCAGGGTCCCCGACGTGGTAAGCGCGCCTCCGGCCGTGACGAGATATTCCACACCGTCAGATCGCTGCAGGACTGCGTTCGTCTGGACGTTGATGTTGTCCGTGACGTTGATGATGAAGTTGCCCGAGGCGGGCGCCGCTGGCTTGCGCGGAATGTTGTACTCCTCGCCATGACGCCCGAGACTTTCGAGATCGGGGGCGCGATATGCGAAGATCTGCTTCTCTATGTAGGCCGCAAAGCCGAACAGGCCAAAGATGCCGCCGGCCATCACCTTTGCGGACACATAGACGTTGTTAGGCCAGACCCAGGCGTCCGATCCCTTCAGGTTGGCACGGAATGACTGCCGTGCCAGCTGCATCAGGTCCTTGAGGTTCGGAAGAGAGAACGACATGAAAGCCTTGCCCCAAAATGAGAAGGCCGCCCATGAAGGCGGCCTGAGGTTTCGTCAGAGAGGTTTTTGAGGGAACGGTAACGGCGGAGGTGACGTAATGGTCTGCCGCCAAATGTCCTCAAATCGATCGTCGTACACCTTACTGCCGTCACGGCCGTACATCTGGACAGCGAGATCGCAGCGATTGATCGCGAACTCGGCGATCGCCTGCACTTCGATCCGGACCACCGCCCGCTGAAACACCAGCGGCGCCAGCGCCTCGAGCGCGATTGCCTCAACCCACCTTCGGGTCTCTTCCGTCAGCGGCGCGCGCTCGAACACCCAAAGCAGCGAGCCCATCTCGGTCTCGCCCAGCTCCGCCAAGATGTCCTCGCCGTCGCCGAACCAGCCGCGGCGATCGCCGTCCTGCACCAGGTAGAGCAGCGGATGGTCGTCCGGAATGCGCTTATCGGTGAAGAACGAGATGATGACAGCGGTGTTGAGCGCGGCCTTAGACCGCAGGCCGCCTTGGTTTTGCGGCTCGTCGGGATCGGCGATCGCCCAATCGGCCTGCCCCAGCCACGGCTGCCAGGCGCTATCCCACAGCAGGATAGGTTGCTTGTCGCCGCCTTCGTTGATGCGAACGCGCAGGCTGCTCATACCGCATAGACCTTCGTTGCGCAGCCGCCGCCGCAGAGACCGATCAATGTCCCGCCCTCGTCGCCGAGGTCGACGCGTTCGCTCTTGAGCACGACATGCGGTGACGTGTGGGTGATCTTGCCGCTCTCCAGCTTGACCGAGCTGTCGTCGAAGGCGAGCGTCATCGAGTTGCCGTCGAACACTATCGAGACGGACGGTCCGTCATAGTCGCCCGCATCCTTCGCGTCGTAGCCCTTTCCGAGCTGCAGCACGATCTTCTTGTTGTGCGTGTACGCGAGCTGATCTTTGTCGCTCTGGATCAGGTTACCGTACTGATCAAACAGGCCGGACGATCCGGCCGGCCTGTTCTTTGGGCGATAGTCCTTGTGCCCACCGTCCAGATAGACAGTGCGGTCCGACCGTGCCCCCATTTGCAGCACCAGGCCGTCGGTGTCGTCGGGCGGCACGGAGAAATGGCCGAACTCCATCACGCGGTAGATCTTCTGCGGACGCTCGCCCTTCATGATCTTGAGATCGACCAGCTGCTGGGTGCCGCTGTCGTCCACCTTCACGATGCGAGCACGCCGCGTCGCCGATCGAATGCCGTCGTCGTGTTCGTATTCCATCAGCCCATGTTCCAATCTGCGCCCGAACCGTTACCCTTCCCTCCGCCGGCGCCCTCGCCGCCGTAGGCACGCGGATCGACAAGGTTGAGCGTGGCGATGCTGCCGCCGTCGTTCTGCACGTAGTCGACGCTCTCGATGAGCATGTCCTGCGAGATGTCGAGGAACTGGCTCTCGGTCCAGACCAAATTGCCGGGGGCCCAGAGCTGCCCCGTGTCATCGTGGAAGCCCTGCACCGAGATCGTGGCTTTCAGCGAGTTGCCGGCCGCGCGGTTCTTCCGGTTCTTGGCGCGCTTCTTCGCCCGATCTTTCGTGGTGTCCTCGTCCTGGACGATGATGATCGCGCGATGGCGTCTGATCGCGCTGTCCAACTCCTGCGCCTCGATCTCGAGGTTGTCGTCGCCGTGCCCGAATGGGCGCTGACCGCGAACGACGATCTTGGAATGCCGGTTCCGGGCGTTCTGCGAGCCACGGCCGCTGAGGATGTTCACTCCCTCGATCAGCGATCCGCTCTGGCGCTGCTGCCCAGCCTTGGTGATCTTGGCATTGCCCTCCGGCGTCCCCATGATCGTGAAGCCCTGCTGACGCGTCAGCTTCTCGACGCAGCGATAGCAGGTCTCGCCTGGCGTGATCTGATACTGCTCGATCTTTTCCAGCTGCTGATCCGTCTCCCATTTGGCGCCGTACTCGCTGGAGATCGCCTGCCCGATCTCCAACGGATCCTTGTTCCGGAAGTGGCCGGTATCGTGCTCGGCGCTGCCGTCCACCAGGTCGGCCGACTTCGATCGCCCGCTCACGCTGATCATCGCGTGAAAGGCCGAGAAGGCCGGCTCCTTCTCGTCGACAAAGCCGGTCAGCAGCAGGTCGCCGTTGGTGGAGATCGATACCTCCGTGCCGACCGCGAACACCTGATTGGTCGCAGAGCCTCCAAGCTCAGCGGCGACCTCGATCGAGAACGAGCGCGCAGCCGCATTGATGGCGGCGTGCACATGGAACTCCTCGAACGCGGTCCAGCGGCCGCCGCCGGCGGTGATGGTGATAAGCTCGGACCACATGCTCGCTATTTCCCAAGAGCCTCGAACGTCGTCGGCATGAACGACGGGTGTTGCACGAGATTGCGCGCGACCAGCTCGTCCGACCGGTTCGGGTCCCCGTAGAGCCGCCAAGCCCAATAGAGCGATGGCAGCACGAGGTTCGCCTCGACCGTCAGGACGGGAGCAAGATCGAGAACGGCGCGTGAGAGGTATTCGATCACGCTGTTCCGGAGCGCGGCGATCGCGTTGTAGAGGTCGATATCGCCGGCAGGGATGACCACCAGGATGGCTTCGATGTACTCGGCCACATTGGCACGAAGCGTGATGGCCGACGGCCTGTCGGTCAGCGTGAGCCTCGCGATCGCCTCGCAGTAGGCCGTCAGCGCGGTGAGAAGCAGCAGATGCTTACCAGCCACATCGTTTCGAGCAGCCGTGAGCCGCCCTGGCGTCGGATAGGGATTGACCACGACGCCGGAAGACGTCGGGACTGCGGCGCTCAACGTGCCGTCGCTCGCGATAGCTCCGAAAGCCGACACGGCGCTCGAGGCCGGCATGCCGCCGGCGATCGCGCGCCCAGCGGCAATGATCCGCGCCGGCAGCTCGCCGACGTGTATGAGGTCCTCAATGAGACCAGGAGCCGCGTCGAAGATGGCCTGGGTTTCAGTCCGCTGGCTCGCGCTCACGACCGGATCGAGCGGCTCGCTCGTTCGGATCGCCTCGACGGCCGCAATAGCGTCCTGCGCGCCGTTCGTCGCCGCCGCGACCACATAATCGGGCTGTCGCGTGACCTGGATGGACGAAACAAACGCTGCCGCGATACTCGCCGCAGCAGCGTCGGCCGCGACAAACACCAGGTTCGAGAGCATCGAGACAGAAGCAAGCGCCGAGGCGTAGCCCTCTCGAACGAAATGGAGCTCAAAGCCGATGTATCCGTGCTGATCCTTGGACCGCTCCCGAGCGAACTTCAGGCACCGCGTCAGAATCGGTCCGTGTGTCGGCAGCACCAGCGTGCCGGGCCCGCGCATCGCACAGGTGGCGATCAGGGACCCGGCGTCGGTGTCTGCGCTGTCCGAAGCAACGTAAGCCGTGACGCGGAACGCTCGTTTGTCCTCGCCCAGGTCTTCGAGATAGGGGTCATCCCGCATCGGAAATTGGTGGATGACGATCCTGCGACCGCCCTCCTCCTCATCCCGCTCCACCCAGAACGGCGTGCCCTTGTAGGACGCCTTCCAAAGCGTCTTGAGCCAATCGCGCGCCATTCCGTTCGCCTCTTACTTCGATGGTGGTGGTGATGGAGTCGTCGGAGCGGACGACGGCGCCGACGCATCGGGAGACGACCGGCCAAGCGAGCCAGGACCATTCCCATTGCTGCGCAGATTGCCGATCAGCTTCATGGCGTTCTCGAGCTTCGAGACCGTCACCTTGAGCAGCTCGCTTGCCTCGACCGCAATGCTGATTTTGGCCTCGCCAGCAACCTCTCCTTGCACCGACACGTCGACCTTCTGTGGTGCATTATCGAGGGGCTGGACCGGCGGCATCGCGCCCGCATCAGCTTCCTTAGGCCGAGAGCGCGGCAGCGGGATGCCTCCCGATCTCTCGGGCTGCATCTCCGACAAAGCCATGCCGCGTCTGTGCTCTCGGTCGATCTCTTGCATCCGCTCGATCTCCTCGTCGGTGAAGATTGGAGGCATGCTCTTCTGATTGGTGAAGGCGTACTTGCCCTGATCAAGCTGGAACTTCTTCAGCCTCCAGGCCGCCGTGTCCCGCTCGTTCAGCCCATATGCGGGCTGCAGCTTCTGTTCGGCCTCTTGCAGTCGCCTGCCGAGCTCCTCGCGATAGCTGAAATCAGACGGGTCCTCGGCCGCACGCTGTCGGGCACCATCGATGATCGCGCCGAGCGGCGTGTTCTTAGGCACCGATCCCGTCTCGATCGTCTTCGTGATGTTCGAGAAGGCGCTCGACGCCGCATTGAGGCTGTCGACCACCGGCCCGAGCTTGACGAACGCGGTGGCTGCGTCCTTTAGCTGAGTGACCATGCCATCCCAGGCCAGGAACGGATCCCGGGTCTGCAGCTGGTCCATGTCCTCCAGCTTCTTCGTTTGCCGATGTCGCGCCTTCTCGACGAGCGGTGCGTCCAGCAGGTTCGTCGCCACCAGGTCGGCCGCGTTGCGCGCGGAGAACCGCTTGGCGAGCCAGGCAACGACCGTGCCCTTGTCCTCCTCGCTCATCTCCTCGCTGAAGTGGACACCTGACTTTTCAAGCAGCGGACGGATGTGCTTCTGCGTCCATTCGAAGTTGTTGGCAATCCACCCCTCTTTGTCGACGAGGTTGCCATTCTTCATCAGACCGTCAGCTTCCAAGGCTCCCTTCGCTTGCTTCGTCATCCGCGCGCCGACCATTGCCGATAGGCCGGTCGACAGCTTGTTGCCGAAGCCGGTCGTGTGCGAAGCCAGGACCGGGAAGACGTTCTCCATGTAGTCTTTGGAGAGACCGTACTTCGAGCTGCTGGCCGCGGCCATATCCGAGCGGAACTGCTCACCGGTGTAGTCCGGGTTCGCAGCTTTGGCGCGTGCGAAGGCGTTCAAGCCCTCTGTGATCTGCCCTGCCGTGTTGGCCTTGCCCATGCCTTCGAGCGCGCGGACGATCTGCTCCATCTCGTGCTCGGTACCGCCTGAGAGCTTATTGGCGATCAGAGCACGCGCGTATGGCTCGGCGACCTCCTTAGATCGTTCCCAGCTGCCAAGACGCGAGGCATTCGAGCGCAGATAGTCGAGCACCTCAGTGCGAGACAGAGACGGGAATTTCGAGCTGATCGCGCTCGCGATGCTCATGCCCTCCCGCTGCTCGTCGTCGGTGAGGCCCATCATCTCGTATTTGGTGAAGGCTCGGCCGCGCTCGGCCGCGCTCTCTGCCGTCGCGTGCACGCCTCGTGCAGCCGCGTAGCCGACGCCGCCGGCGGCGCCCAGCCCGACGATGTGGGCCGCGGTGTGCTTCAGCCCATGGCGGACGCGGTGCATCTCCTTTTCACGGGAGGCAAACTTCTCCTGGACCTTGTGTGCCTCCTCGGTCGCGGTCTTGACCTCTCGCCAATGCGCAAGCGTTCGGCCGCGCCAGCGGTCGATCTCGCGCATGTAGTGCGCCGGATGCATCGGCCCGACGTCGCGGATAGACTTGTCGAGCGCCTTGAACTCCTTCTGCACCCCTCGCAGCTCGCGCTGTGTGAGCTTGAGCCGCTTGAGCTCTCCCTCGAAGAAGTCGCCGGACAGCTTTGGCGGCTTGATATCCGCCAAAGCCTTCGCGTCCTTCGCGACGCCCTTGAACTTCTTGGCGATGCTATCGAAGACGTTACCGGTCTTGTCCTGAGCCGAGATTACGGCTTTCGCTTCGATGATCTTCGCCATCACATACCTCCTCGCCGTACCGGCACTCGCCGCGGCCGCCCTTCGTAGCGAGCCGACCAGAACTCGATCTCGTCGATCGAGAGGTCGTTCGCCTCCCCGATGGTGAGGACACGCTCCCGAAAGACTAGGTTGTCGACTTGTCGGCCGAGATCGCCTTCCGGGCGGCCTGAAAAAAACCGTGCACGGCCTCCCGGAGCTTGAGCGCGTCGGCGAGGCCGAGCTGCTCGAGCAGAGCGGCATCCTGCGGCTCGACCAGCAGGCGCTCGATGTAGCCGTGCACCACCTCATCCTTGTCAGAGGTGAACATCAGCCCGTCGTCGCTTCGCGCATATGCAGACGGCTCGCCGAGCGCAGCGATGTCTCGGTACTTCGGCGGCCGCAGAACGACCTCTTTGATCTGGCCTCTTCCGCCCTCGATGGGTTCGAGGAGCGCAATCGTGACGTTCGGCATGGGCTGTCCCCTTGTCCTGCCTGGTTGCGATTAGAGATTGATCGTCTTGCAATCGTCGGCCGCGATCGAGAGGCCCTCGATCTCACCGGTCGACGTGTCCTCCTGCGGATCGCCGACCCAAAAGGCGCCGGACATGATGTGCTGCTGCCCGCCATCGGTCTCCGTGAACGTGACCTGCATGTCGGTCATCTGGAGTACCGTCTCGTCCCACACCAGCGGCTTCTGGTCGGTCGAGCGGACGAAGCGATCGAATGTGCACTCGGCCGTTCTCGCCTTCGGCTGGACGGTTCGATAGAGAGTGCCGTCCTGATTGACGCCCGACGCGTTGGTCTGGTTCGACTTGGCGATCTTGATGACGCCGCGAGCGGAATAGGTGACGCCGTTGATCACGATGGAGACACGGCCACCGGAAGTATGCATGTGAGAGACCTCTCGATTTGAAGGGAAGGCGCAGCAGCAGAAGGCGCGGCCGAAGCCGCGTCTTCATGCGTGTTAGGCCGGGAATTCCAGGAAGGTGGTCGCATTCATCGCGAACACGCGGAACTGGTTCACCACGTCGACCGGCACGTAGGCGTTCACCCGGTTCGGATCGGACGAGCGCTCCACGATGACTGCGGTTGCGAACGTGTCCGCATTGTCCACGAGCCCGGCCTTCGTCAGCTCGCTGTAGACGGCGATCACCGCGGCCTTGAGTATCCTCGCCGTGACGATGCCGGGGTTGCCCGAGGGATTGTCGTCCGCCAACGCGCAGCGCCCGTAGTTCTGAGTGATCCGCTGCCGCATGTAGCGAACGAAGTAGACCATCTGCAGACGGGTTTCGATGTCCAGCCAGGTGATGTCGGGCTGGTTGTACGAATTGGTCTGATAGGTCGTGACCACGCGGTCGAGCGCGACCGTCCCGTCCCGCTCCACCGTGAAGCCGGCGATGCCGTCCTGATACAGCGTGTTCCGCTGGGTAATGCTGAACCAGTTCGCCCGACTGAAGGGCGGAAGGATGCCGACGAGCGGCAAGGTCTGCACCGGCATCGAGATGCGGTAGGCTTGGTCCAGCTCTCCGCCGAGGTTTTTGTCCGACGCGATCGCCGAGCCGTAGGCGGATGCCCAGCGCCACGGCGGCGACGGGCTTTCGGCGACACCGAGGATCGAGCAGTTCGGATCGTTGAGCCCCGAGCCATAGGCGGCGAGGTTCGCGAACGTGTCGAACATCACCGTGAGATGGTGCCCATAGATCTGCTGGATCGGCGACCATCGGCCGGAGATGCCGTCGAGGAACGGGCGCACGGTGCCCAGCGACGTGGCGTCTGCATACGGCGACAGGATGTAATCGAACTCCTGATCGCCGAGCGAGGCAAGCGCCGCTCCAAGCGTCGGAACGCCGGTGCCCGGGGTCCCGCTCGCCACCGTCAGGTAGGAGTTGATCGAGCCCTCGTTGCCGAGCAGGTTCGTCCGCACGTCAAACTTGCCGAACAGCGTGCCGGTGTGCCGCGCAGTCAGCGTCACGACGTTGGTTGCGGCCGACGCAATCACTGGGAAGGCGAGCTTCCGGCCGAATTTGACATAGCCAGCGTTCACGACGGCCGCGATGTTCGCCGCGATGTTGGTCGTGGTGTCGGTTGCCGCGACGCCGACCTGGACGAGCTCGCCGCCAACATACAGGGCTAGCGTCCCGGACTGGCCCGCGATGCCGGCACCAACCGTCACGGTCCAGGTCTGCGCATTGCCGGCGGGGTCAGCCACCGGCAGCATCCAGATTTCACCGAACGGATTGTTCTGGCGCGCCCAGATCGCCATCTCGGTCAGCATCGAGCCGACGCCGGTCTGCGCCGTCGGATCGCCGCTCAGAATGATCGGCGTGTTTGCGACGGCGCTGCCGTCGGACGTCTTCTGCCCGACCAACAGCGTGCGGCTCGCGCTCTGATAGGGCGACTGGCCGGCGTTGATCTCCGCATAGAACAGAGGGACGCGCAGGTTGGCGGGGATGTTGTTGAAGCGGACAGACATTAGTGCACGGCTCCTGTTGCGATGGCGGGCGCGTTAAACAGAAGAGCCGCCTTGCGGCGGCTCTGACGGTTCGGACTGTGGCGGTGATGGCAACGGCGGATCAGTGATGATCAGGTCGCCAGTGATGATGAGGCGCTCGTAGTAATCGATGCGCGGCACCCAATCGCCTTCGGGCTCCATCGGCTTGAAGTTGCGGTCAGGCATGCGGACGCGGCCGCCCGGACGCGGTTTGACGTAGACGGTGTTCATCGTTGGCTTTCCCTTGAGAGATTACGGCGACGACGTGCCATTCAGCTGCAGATTGACCTGGAAGCTGTTGTCACTGGTCTGGGGCGATCCGCTGACCGAGGTGTAGTCGATGCCTTTGAGCGGGTCGACGGTGACAGGCGCGAGAGCGTTGGCGAGTGCGACAGCGACGGCATAAGCCGCGCTGCCTGGGGCGAGTGATTTCGCCACCGATCGCATTGGCTCCGGGAAGACATCGAAGCCGGTCGGCGGCGGCTTGTCGCTCGGATAGATCTCAAGCTGATCGTCGCTGATCTCGCAGTCCCAGGTCAGCACGCGCGCGGCGATCTTGACGCCGCTCTGGTCCATCACCTGGCGGTGACAGTTCCGCTTCCAGACCCTGATGATATTGCGCCAGAGGACCGACGCGGCATCGAGCCCGGAGGCGAGCTTCTGGGCGATTTGGAATTCGAGGAAGTCGAGCGAGGCCTCGTGCTCAGCGTCAGTGGCCGGATAGCCCGGGACGAAGGCCGTGCCGCCCTCCTCCATCGGCACGTCATAGCCCTGCACCATCGCGAACTCCAGCACGAGCTTGATCATCCGGCGAAACGGCGGGCCGCCGTTCTGCCGCGAGAGCGCGTCGCCATCGTCCTCGTCGGTGAGCACGATGATCGTGGGCAGCGCGTCGGCATGGTACGTCTCAGGCGAGAAGTCCTCGATCCGGCTGTCATAGACGCGGTTGCGCGCGATCGTGGGCCCGCTGTTGGTGTCGGCGCCCTGCAGCGCCGCGATCGTCGCAAGCCGCAGAGCGGTTCGAGCCAGCGTCATGTTCCGCGTTTCCGAGATGTCAGAGCGATGGTGGTCCGGCCGAAGCCGTCCGGCAGGATGCGGTCGATCGCGTAGACCGCGCCGTCGAGCTGACGCGTCAGCTTGTCGCCCTTGCGCGGCGTCCAAGCGAGATCAGCATCGGCGAAATTCGCAGATGGGAATGAGGTGGTCCAATTGTGGGCCACGTCGTCGGTAATGGCGCCGCGCGTCGACGGCGTCTTCGACGTGGAAGGCCCATCCCAGGTCCCGATGGCGTCGAACGCGGTGCGCGAGCCGTCCGGGAGCGGCCGTCCGTTGGGGTCGGCCTGAGCCATCATTGGCTCGATCGTGAAGGCCTCGCCGAAGGCCTTCTTCAATGAAGCGGCGAGCCGTGCGGCCCGAGCTGGATTGGAAGTAGCCATCGGCGAGGTCTCTTTGCGAGGTGAATTAGGGCGTGGTGCCCTGGTGCAGCGCGGCCGGCTGAGTGCAGATCGGCAGCGGGTAGGAATAGGCCTCGACGTCGGCCCACTGATCGCGGTCGCGATCGATGAGCATCTCCGAGTAAGTCTCCTGCCCCAGCGTGCCGAGATGCTCGAACTTCTCACCCGGCGACAGCGCCCAGCGGAAGATGCCCGTGCCGAGCGGGAAGAACTTCACGTTCTTCGAGCCGACACCGAGGCTCACGCCGTTCGCGTCGTCGGCATCGCTGCCCCGGTAGTTGATGAAGGTGATCTCGCCATAGCGGAAAGCGGACCACTCCTTGCCGTGGTCGTTGCGGAGATCCGCAGCGGCCGCCCAGTTGAGATAGGTCTTTTCGATCTCCGGGTGGCTGGTCAGGTTGTCCCAGAAGGTGTCACCGCAGATGCCGACGATCGAGGTCGGCTGTGCGACACCCTTCAGGTTGACCTGGATCGAGCGACGCACCTGGGTGCAGAGCTTGCGCACAGCGCCCGTTGCCGGCGAGGCATTCGACAGATCGAAGTTGATTGCCGCGGGAATGGTCTGTCCCATCTCCTGGCTCCAGTCGATGATCGTGCTGCCGGAGGCAGGGTCAACGACCTTCGCACCCGTTACCAGATTGAACAGGTGGAATTCCTTCGTGAGACCGAAGTTGCGCTTGATCTTGAACTGGCGACGGCCCACCTCGTCCTGCAGATCCTTGAGCGCGATCTCGTCGCCGAACCGGCGGATACCCATCAGCTCGCTCGCAGTGACACGCGAGCTGTCGGCGAAGCGGAGCGTCTGGTAGGAACGCGCGTTGCGCTTGTCGCCGCCGGTCTGATGCGGCGCCGCGCCGCGCGGCGAGAACGGCAGGATCACAGCGCCGGTCTTGCGGTCCTCGATCCAGATCACGTCGGTTCGCACCGGGTCCGGCTCGTACAGCCCCGGCATGTCCAGTAGGGTGTTCGGCAGGTAGTCCATGCGATCGATGGCAGCCGACAGCTGGATTGCGCTGAAGGCGTCCTGACGGAAAACGTTCATTGAAAGCATCTGAGGCTTTCCCTTTTCGAATTGCGCTTTCGGCGCAGATGGAAACGAAAACGGCGGCGCTGAATGCGCCGCCGCCAAAGGTCAGATCAGAGAGAGAGCGAGTTATCGGCAGATGATGCCGAGCCGACGCAGCTGCTCGATGCACGCCGCCTTCTGAGCCGCCGAGGGCGAGCCACCGAAGGTGAGATCGGACAGACGAACCTCGGAATGCCGCGCGGTCATGGTCGCCAGCTTCGTTGCGGTGCCATCCGTCACAGTCGGATACATCAGGATGCCGACCGGGTTCTGTGAGCCATCGACCGCCGCCGGATCCCAGGCCTTCACCTGGCGATCGGCGTTGCTCTCAACGCCGACCGTCACCGAGAACGCATCACCGGGCACGAAGTCGGTCGCGCCGTCGGCGATCGCGAACTTGATCTGGTTGGCGAACGCCGCCGCGCCGACGTTGTACTTGCCGATCGACACGCCCTTCGGATCGAGAACCTCGAAGGTGCCGGCGTTTGCAACCGCCGCGATGCAGAGCAGACGATAGATGCCGTCCTGCGCGGCCGCGAGGACGGGGGTGGTGGCGTCCAGCGTGAGAACGCCGTTGCCGGTGTTGCCGCTGTCGGCCGCGCCACTGGCCGTGGTCAAGGCGATCACGTCCGTGGCGCCGACGACCTGACCGGCGGCAATGTTCTGGTTGAGCGCGACCGTCACCTGATCGCGGGAGAAGTAGACGTCCTCCGACACCAGGTACGCGCCGGCGTGGAGGGTCTCGGTGAGAACGAGTGCAGTCATTGGAGAGAGCTCCGGTTGAGAGATGCGGTTCGCGAAGGCCTACGCAACCCGCCTTCGCAGGGGTGGAGACGCCGGCGCGTTACCGGGCGTTCTGTTTGTTCAGCTTGGCGGCGATGTCGCCCCAGCCGTAGTCGCCCTGCGCTCCAGCCTGAGCGGCCTTGCTCTCCTCAGTGAGGAAGAGGCCATGCGCCGCCTGCGGCGCGCCACCGGCGGCCGCCTTCGGCAGCACCGCCAGCGTCGTCTTCGCGACCTCGAGCGAGGTGTCGGTCTTGAGCGCGAGGTTGAGCGCGGCATCGCTGCGGCCCTTGGCTTCCTCGCAACCGATGATGCCGTTGATGCGCTCGCGCTCGGCGGCAGCGCCTTCCTTGCGGCCCTGCTCGAGGCCAGCCGCGTTCGCGGTGGCGGTGGCCTTGTCAAACTCGGCCTTGAACGCATTCGTGGTCTCCGCGCGCGCGGTGGTCACGGCAGCGTCGAGTTCGGGCTGGGTATAGATCTTGTCCATGGATGCCCTCTTGGGGTTGGAGTTGCGGACAGCGCCGCTCTTGGAGAGATCGGCGAGCACTGTCTCGAAGCTGCCGATTGCATCGACCAGGCCGGCGTCGACCGCCGCCTGACCGATATACGTGCGCGCCTCCGTCGCGCGCGCGGCCTTCTCGGTCATGCGACCTTTGCGGCCTTGCGCAACGCTGGAGACAAAAAGCGAATAGAAGTTGTCGACCTCAGCCTGGAGACCTGCCCGCACGTCCGCCGACAGCGGCTCATACGGGTTGCCGTCGACCTTGTGGGCCCCGGCATGGATCAGCGTCGGCTTGACGCCCTTCTGATGCAG
The DNA here is from genome assembly GCF_032484835.1 of Bradyrhizobium sp. SZCCHNS1022. Classification (NCBI taxonomy): domain Bacteria; kingdom Pseudomonadati; phylum Pseudomonadota; class Alphaproteobacteria; order Hyphomicrobiales; family Nitrobacteraceae; genus Bradyrhizobium; species Bradyrhizobium sp. SZCCHNS1022. Next base: position 479,660 of record NZ_JAUETT010000005.1, read on the forward strand.
CGCGTTCGAATAGTCCGCGTGCATCAGCACGACGCCAATGGAGCCGGCCACACCGCTCGGCGATGCGACGATCTCGGTGGCAGCGCTCGCGATCGCGTAGGCTGCGCTCGCGGCCATGCCGTTCACGACGGCGACGACAGGCTTGGACTTGCCGACCGCGCGCACGCGGTCCGCCATCTCGAATGCGCCGACGGCCTCGCCGCCTGGGCTGTCGATGTCGAGGACGATCGACCTCACCTCCGGGTCAGACGATGCCTGCGCCAGCTGGAAAGCCAGCCCTTCGTAGGAGGTCATGCCCGACCGCGCGCCGAGCCAGGCGCCGCGGTTCACGAGCGAGCCGAGCACCTGGATCATCGCCACGCCCTTATCGACGCGATAGACGCGACCGTTGCCGTCGGCGCCGATGTAGCTGCCGCTGAAGCGCGAGGCCTCCGGGGAGGTCGCGAGGTCCTTCAGCTCGGTGGCGTCGATACCGATGCGGCCTTCCAGGATGGAGGCGATCAGCGCCAGCTTGTCGGGCAGGATCATCAACGGCCGGTTGAGCACCCGGTCGGCGATGTGCATGAGAACATTCGTCATGGATTGGCCCTTCAGTAGCGATAGCGGCCCGGAGGGAGGCAAGTCCGCTGCGAGCCAGCGCGGATTGCGAACCGGCGTCGCGGATTGACGCCAGCTGTGCTGGCTGCGCATTCGGCCTGTGCCGCGTTCATCTCGTTGCGCAGCGTGTCGAGATCTGCGGCGTGAAACCGGACCTCCTGCTCGCCTTCCGGCCCTTTCGTCCGGATCAGCGTCTCTCCGCCGCCTGAAACGATTTGGAAGTAGGCGTCCCTGAGCGCGGCGTACCGCGCGCAGGGGTCATCCCAATTGACGGTCGCCATTACTCGTTGCCTCCTGCGGACTGGTTGTCGTCCCTGATCAGCTGATCGGCGAGCCGATCATCCTGCGCCGCCTGGGCGACGTTGCCCTCCGGAAGCCCGAGCTTCTGCCGAAGCTTCATCTCGCGCTCTCGCTGCTCGTAGACGTCTTCCCAGTCCTGACCGAGTTCGGCGCAAATTTGCTCGTCGGTCATGACGCCCATGTTCCGGTAGCCCTCGTGAGCCTTTTGGGTCTTGAGGTCATCGGCTTGCGGCTTCGGCGGTCCGCGCCATTCGGATTTCGTCGCTGCATCGGCCTTCGCGCGGAAGCCCTCGATGCCACCCGGGAACGGGATTTCACCCGCCTCGATCTGCTCATCCAGCCATGCGCAGTAGACGGCCTGGCAGAGGGGAGCGGCGATGTGCTTGCGGCGATAGAGCGTGGTCGGCCAAGTCTCGCTGGTCGCCATCCGGACGCTCGAATAGGTCGCGCCCGAATAGTCGCCGGTCAGTGTCTCATAGGTGGTGCCGACGCAGCGCGCGATCTCCCGCAGGAGCATCTTCGCGAACGCCTCATAGTTGTCGTTCGGCGAGTTGCTGGCGTTGAACTTGAGCTCTTCGCCCGGGAATAGGTGCGCGATCTTGCCGCCCCGCCCCAGGTCGATCTTTGTGCTCTCGTACCAGTCGCCCTTGGCGCTGAGCAGGCCTTCCAGCGAGCCGCCGCCGACGCCCTGCTCCTCGTCATCCTGCAGCGCCTGCAGCACGTCCTGCGTCGGCGCCTCGCTTTGCAGCGTGGCCGCGAAGATCGTCTGAATGAGCGCCGCCTGCAGCGTCAGATCCGACAGGTTGTCGTACTGACGGACGATCTTGAGCGCGGGAGCGAGCGGCGTGATGCCGCGGACCTGACCGGCGAGACCGTCAAAGACGTGGAGCACCTGCTTTCGACCGATGCCATCGCGTGCCGGGATCACCTCCGGGAACTCAGTGTCCCACTGATGCAGCCGCAGCATGATCTTGTAGGAGAGCGGGAAGCCCCAGGCCGTCATCCGCACACCCTGATAGGTGTCGATGTTGTTGCTGTCCTGCCGCAGCTTGTGCGCGGGCAGCAGCTTCAGCTTCACGCGGGTCTTGGCGAATGGATTGCGCGGACGCGGCAGCAGGGCGAGGACCTCGCCGTGGCTGAAGAAGCTATTGAGACCCGCCCGGGTCATCTGGCCGAGCGTCTGCTTTCCAGCGGCGTCAACCTCGATCGGGTTATTGGCATGAGCCTCGAACTTGCGCTCGACGTCGCGAGCCCACTTGTCGGCCTCGTCCTTCGTCCAACCGAGCGCGTCCGCGTCCGGCTTGGCAGCGAGCCGCAGGCCGTCGCCGATCATGTTGACGCACGCCTGCTCGATGCCGCCGGCGAGCCAGCCGGAATTGTGCAGGGTGTCGATCGCGCGCGCTGCAGCGCTCCAGTAGCCCGCGCGCACGTCCTCGCGCTGGTCCCGCAGCGCAGGCGTCCAGGAGTGGAAGAACGGCGAGTGCTGCTCGCGCATGTAGAACGAGCTGGGCTTGCCCACCCCGGCCGGAGGCAGAGCCCCCGGCACGAGGCGAGCATTGCTCCCGTCGCTGCCGATGCGATAGCGCGGCTTCGATTGAGCCTGCATTGGTGACGTTCCTATCGGTTGAGACGCGCCGCCAGATTGAAGAAGCGTCCTTTCTTGACGCTCGCCATCGCAGGCACTGGTGCCGCGGCGCCGGCCGGCTTCGTCAGTTGCTCATAGAGGTCGTTTCGTCGTGGAGCCGACGGGGGGACATCCGCCGGCTCCACTGGCTGCGCAGCAGGAGCGGGCGCAGGAGGAGGTGTCCTGCTGCCTCTGCCGCGCAGATGCTGAACGTTGAGCTGGAAGCCGGCGGCCGCAGCCATCGCTTCCGCGTCCAGGTAGTGGTTCTCGCGCGAGCGCACGATCCACTGATGCTTGTTGTCCTCTGTCGTGACGCGAACCTCGGCGATCAGCTGTCGGCAGTAGTTCTCGTCCACGTCGTTGTGCAGGTACCAAGCGCCCGGCTGTTCGACCGGCCACACCAGCTTTTCATGCACGAACGATTTCCAGTGGTCGGGATCGAGCCGCATCAGCTCCAGGCCGTACGGCGCAGCCTTGCCCTGGCTCGTCACCTCGATCTGCGCCTTGATGAGCGGACGCAGCAGCGGGCGCGAGGACCCCTTCGTCGGAAAGACGAAGCGGCGGTGCCGCCGACAGAACTCATAGACGCGGTTGACCGGCACGCCCTCTTTCTTGCCGGGCCGGAAGCCGCTGTCCAGGAAGGCGAGCTTGATCAGGTGCCCGTCGATCGGCGTGGCGAGGAAGTCGTCCAGATCGCTCCAGATCTCCGCCTCGGCCGTCTCGCCCAGCAGCTCGCCGTGCTTGATCAGCCAGGACGTCCCGCGATAGCCCCAGCCGCGCACCACATAGATGAGCCGCCGCTTGCCGACGTCGATGCCCGCGGTGAGATACCGAACCTCCGGAGGCACCGTCCCAGATCGATAGCCGAGCCGCGCGTTGTAGATCTCCTCCCACGGCGGCACGTCACCGCCGGCGTCGACGAACAGCTCGCCGAACTGAGAGTTGATCGCCGTCTGCACGCTGTCCGGCTTCAGCGACCGCTTGGCGCGAACATAGAACTCCGCGCGCTCGCCGAACGTCCGGAATGGCGAGGCCAAGCCGGACACCCAAAACGAGAGCGTAGAACTCTCCGGCGGCTCGCCGTGGACGAGGCCATTTTGATCGACACTCTGACCTGGAGCGACGTGCCGCCCTCCCGCGTTCATCTCGGCCTTGTGCCGCTCCTCGAGCACGCATCCGTTGCGCGGACAGCGGAGGAAGGTCTCTCGCCTCGCCTGCAGCGGCGTGGCGTTCTCAGGGATCTCCAGCAGCTTGAAGCGCGGGACGAACCATTCCTTGCAATGGACGCACTGCCAGCACCAGTGATGCCGTGTGCCCTCTTGCCAAAGCCGCCAGATCGGCGATTTGATATCGCTCACGGCATCCGGCTCGGTCTGTTTCCAGAACTCCAGGCCAGTCACCTCGTCCAGTTCGGTTTCAATCATGCCGACCGAGGGGGTTGAGACGATGCCAGTGACGAAATCGGCGTAGGTATCGCCGCGCGCCTCGACCAGGCCGAGCGGATCGCCCTGCCCTTTGATGTTCGCCAACATCTCGTCGTATTCGTCGACAAGCGCCATTGACGCGGGGTCGGACTTCAGCGCCGTGGACGAGCCAGAGTGCGCGAGGCGCAGCCGCGTCCCGTTCACACGCTTAAGCGACTGCTTCTGCTGCTTGCCGTTGATGCCGCCGACCATCTTCGAGGCCAGCGACTTCGATTGCTCGAATAGCTCCCGGATGCGCGGCTCGAACTGATCGCGGATGAAGTCCTTTGTCGGGCCAACGTACAGGATCGGCGCCGGGCGGTTGTCGAGGCGCTCGCCGATGATGTCGAGGAACGTCTCGGTCTTCGAGCTCTGCGCCGCCGTGACCAGCACCACGCGACGATACTTCGCGCTGCTGAAGGCGCGAGAGAATGGGATCGAATAGGGCGTCAGGTACGGATTGCGCTGGCCGGGCCAGCCGGTACCTGGGCCGTAGACGCGATTTGCCGCGCCCCACTCGTCAGGCGTCTGGATCTTCGGAACCCATATCGATTGACTTGCCGCTCTGAAGAAGCTGCCACGCTTCCTCAAATGCTCGGCGGCTTCGTTCGAGTGCGCCATTGACCTGCTTCTGGATTTCCGTGCGGAGTTCAAGATCACGCGTCGACGCCGCCGGCACACCGCTGAGTTCGCGGCAGAGCGTGCTCAGGATTTCGCCCTGCCACGTCAGCACGTCGTCGACCTTGACCAGCTCTCGCAGCTCGCGCGCTGTCTGCATTTCGATTTGAGCGGCGCGCGCGTCCTGCACGCGCGACGCTGAGGCGCTTTTCTGAGCCCGCCTGTTCTCGTCCTGCAGATATTTAATGTAGCCCTGCACCACATCGATGATGCGGTACCGGTTCTTACCGACCGACTTGATCCAGCCGTCTCGCTTGAGCCGATTGAACCATTGCGGCGTGATCATCAGCAGCTTGCTACCGGTGTCGCTGTTGCACTCTCCCGCGCCGGGCTTCTGCTCCTCCGCAGCCATCCAAAATCTCCTTCTACAGATCGTGTTTCGCTAGGCGGAACGCGTGGCACTGATTTGCCCAGATCCATCCAAAAATTCGGATTTCCCGGGCAAAATCATAGGTTTCGCCCGGGGTTTTCTCCCCCCTTGCGGCGCGTTACGCCATGCTACATTCTGTAGAAGCGTTGGACCGCAGGGATGCGAGCAGAGAACGCCACCGATCGAAGCCCCCGCGCAAAGATCGACAATGGATTTCCGAAACACGGAAACGCGCTGTTTGACATTCGGATCAGTAAGAGAACGGGGCGCGACGCGCCTACTGGCTTTCTGCCGCCCGCGCTCCTGCTTCGCATCGAGCCACCCGCTCTAGACGCACCGTCGCGATGACGACGTGTCGCAACAGTCTAAGTCGAAGCGCGCCCCCGACACCCCGCAGCGCTCATTCCCGCTGCGCTTCTCCGAAAACGATCCTGCATCGCTGACGCCCTCGCTGATCATCATGGCAACGAAACGAGGGAAGGGATTTCAGCCTTTCGCGCCGCTGTCAGAGAGCGGCGCGACGGGATGCAATCCAGCATCAAAAAGGAGATCACAATGGCTCACCCCGAAAATCCAAAGCACAAAGTGAGCGACGGCTGCGCCTTCGGTCGCCTCCGCGCTGCTCAGAAGCTTCGGGAGACGATTGAGCACATTCTCAACGTGGCGCATCCGAGTTCCGGCATCTTCGTCGATCAAGTACGCGAATATGCTGGCGCTCAAATCGTCTTCTATCGCGCGATTGCATCATCCTACGAGCATGCACGCGTCGCTGTGTTCGAGCACGGCGAGCACGGATGGCGCAAGTTGAACGACATTATCGCCGCGCAAGCCTGACCCCTCCTCCATCGACAACGCAGCACAGAGCGCCGCATCGCGGCGCTCGATGGTGCGCTGTGCACCGAAAAGGAGATCAAAGCATGGGTTTCGAACCGGACGCCGCGTCGAGCGGTCGAAGCGTGCTCCTCTACGTCTGTCTGGCGCTCGCCATCGTCATCCTGGCGAACGTCATCAGCACATTCCCCTCACTTCTCGACTAACAGGAGACCTTCAGCATGACACGCAATCTGCTTTCGCAGAAAGCCGTTCTCGCTAGCCTCAACATCACCGGCTGGACCACCCGACGCCTCGACAAGAGCGTGACGAAAGAAGTGAACAATCGTCACGGAGCATCCGATGACGCCGGCCGCTACAACAAACTGCTCATCGCAAAGACCGCGACTGAGCCGCTCACAACGATCGCTTCCCGAGCGCGGCAAGAATTCTACGATCTGAGCCAGCCCTGGCTCGATACCGGCGCACGGGTGCTGCCATCCGCGCTCTACGTCGACTTCAGCACCAAGATGCGCAAGCACAAGGCCGATTACGATGCCGCTGCTGATCAATTCGTCCGCGCTTATCCGGATCATGTGCTGGAGGCTCGAAAGCGGCTCAACGGCATGTTCGATCCGGCCGACTACCCGCCTCAATCCGAGGTGCGGAAGCTGTTTGACCTCGACGTCAAGATATTCCCGTGTCCTGACGCCGCAGATTTCCGCGTCGATATCGCCGACGAGCACGCGGAGGACATTCGAGCCGACATCGAAGCGCGAATGCGTGATGCGCTGGAGGCTGCGATGCGCGAGCCCGTCGAGCGGATCATTGAGACCGTGGGCCGCATGGCCGAACGTCTCAAGGCCTACAAGCCCGCCGCTCGCAAGGGAGAGCGCACCGAGGGCCAATTCCGAGACAGCCTCGTGGAGAACGTCCGGTCCCTCGCAGCGATCCTGCCTGCCTTCAACCTGACCAACGATCCGCGCCTGGCCTCCATCTCGGAGCGCATCAGCCGAGAGCTGTGCGTCGTCGAGCCGCAGAAGCTTCGCGACGATCCGAAGGCGCGCAAGAGCGTGCGTCAAGCCGCCGAGGCGATCCTCGCCGACGTGAACGACTTCATGGCCTGACCGGCCGCAACACACCGCAAAAGGAGATCAAACACATGACTACCGTTTCTATGGCCGTCGCTCGCCGCATGATCATTGCCTGCTACCGGAAGAACGTGCCGCTGATGCTCACGGGCTATCCAGGGATGGGCAAGACCGCGACATACGAGAGCGTCGCCCGCGAGCTGGGCATCGGCTTCATCGACTTCCGCCTGGGGCTGAAGGACCCCGTTGACGTCGGCGGAATGCGCGTTCCTGACGCCAAGACCGGTAAGCTGCGGCACTACGTTCCCGACGACCTTCCGGACGCCGAGCGCGACGGCGCCGCTGGCATCATCCTCTTTGACGAGATCAACGCCGTCGCTCAGATGATGCAGACGACGGCTTACGGACTGATCCAGGAGCGGCGGATCGGCAAATGGCGGATGCCGGAAGGCTGGGTGCCGATGGCCGCCGGAAACAACGTCTCGGACCGCGCTGCCGCGCAGCGCATGTCCACGGCGCTCGCCAATCGCTTCCTTCATGCCGACGTCGCGCCCGATCTGGAATATTGGGTCGACAACTACGGCCTTGCGAACTGCCCCGACGCGGGCATTTCGTTCCTGCGCTTCCGCCCTGCGCTCTTCCACGTCATGCCGAAGCCTGACGAGAAGGCGTTCCCCTCCGCGCGATCCTGGACCGCAGCCTTCCGCTTCCTTGACGAGGAGCCGACGCTGCGGCACGCGCTGATCGCGGGAGAGGTCGGCAACGCAGCCGCCGACGAGCTCGAAGGCTTCCTGCAAATCCGGGCGTCAGCCGTGACGCTCGCCGAAATCCTCGCCGATCCGAAGGGATGCAGGCTGCCGCCGAAGGACAAGCCCGCCGTCAGCTACGCCGTCTCCGGGATGCTGGCGAATGCGATGACGCGCAAGACCGCCACGCCGATCATCGAATACGCCGGTCGGCTCGGACCGGAATACGAGGTTCTGATCGCCCACGATGCGCAGAAGCGCGACAAGTCGATCGCCAACACCAGCGCTTTCGGTGCCTGGGCCGTTCGGAACCAGGAGGTCGTGCTGTGACCGATCTCCGCATGACCCGCGCACGATCCGCGCTCATCATGGAGCAGCCCTTCTACGGCTCGCTCGCCATGCGCCTCGAGCTTGTCGAGGCGTCGCAATTCGAGACGACGGCGACCGATGGCCGCCGCCTCTTCTTCAATCCCGCGTTCCTGGACGAGCTGTCCGACCGGCAGATTGTGGGCGTCGTCGCCCATCTGGTCCAACACTGCGCCCTCAAGCATCACGTCCGCCGCGGCGCGCGCGACCCGGAGAGGTGGGAGCGCGCTTGCGACTATGCCGCCAATCCGATTCTGACACGCGCTGGCTTCCATCTGCCTGACGGCGCTCTACTCGATCCCCAATACGAGGACCTTAACGCCGAGGCCATCTATCGCATCCTAGAGCAGGCCGACCGCCAGCAGCAGGCTGATCAGCAGCAGGATCAGCAGGACCAGGATGCCGGAGGAGACGGCCAGAACGGTCCGCAGGGCCAGCCCGACCCGTCCGGCCAGGAAGGCGACAGTCAGGGCGAACACGCCAGCCCCTCGCAGGACGGACAGCAGGGCGACCAGCAGGACGGCAACGACCCATCTGGCGACGGAGACCAGCCAGCGGACACCGGCGATGCCGACGACCAGCAGGGCGGCGGCTCCGATGCGCAGAAAGGTGACAGTGGCGAGGCTCAAGGGGACTCCTCCGGACGCGATCCGGGGCGATGCGGACAAGTCCTCGACGCCGCTCCGGACCACGACGAGGCCGCGACAGCCGAAGCCGAAGCGGAGTGGGATATCGCCGTCCGCCAAGCCGTGGCGATCGCGAAGAAGCAGCACGCGGGCACGGTACCCGGCTTCCTGCAGGAGACCGTCACCGATCTCGCCGATCCGCGCACCGATTGGCGCGCGGAGCTGCGACGCTACACGACGCCAAGCTCCACGAAGGACTATTCGTGGGTGCAGCCGAACCGCCGCTTCATGTCACAGGGGCTCTTCACCCCTGGGCTGATCAGCGACGGCATCAATCACGTCGCGATCGTCATCGACAGCTCAGGCAGCATCGACCAGGACGCTCTCCGCCGCTTCGGGGGCGAGTGCCAATCGATCCTCGACGAGGGCGGCGTGGATGAGGTCACGGTGCTGTTCGTCGACACGCGCGTTAATCGCGTGGATCGCTACAATAAGGGCGATCAGATCGACTTCACGGTCAGAGGCCGAGGCGGCACCGCCTTTTCACCGGCCTTCGCGTGGCTCGACGAGAACGCGCCCGAGATCGCCTGCGCGATCTATCTGACTGATCTGGACTGCACCGATTTCGGTCCGGAGCCCCTCTACCACGTGCTGTGGGCCGCCTATGGCGACCCGCGAAATATCAAGAGCTACGCCGCGCGGCTTCCGTTCGGCGAATGCATCGACGTGCAAACCTGAAAGGAGATCAACAATGCGCCCCCTCAACCTGCACCGCGACGACCTGAAAACCCTTGTCGCCGCTCTCGCGACGGCCGCCAGCCGTCACGAGAGCATGGACCGCGCCGGCGTCGGCATTCGCCGCGGAGCCAATCACGCGAAGATCGCTGAGCAGATGCGGAAGCTGCGCGCGAACCTCTCGCTGACGCTCAACGAGAACCCCGGCGAGCGCGACTTCGCGATGGGGCCACGCCCATGATGGTCTCACACCAATGCAAGACGTGCCCGACCATCCTCACATACGAGCTGCGGACCAATCGACGCGTCTATTGCGAGCCGTGCAGGATCACCGCTCACAAGGCTTCAGCTGCGATCACCCAGCGAATGCGTGACGCCCGCTACGGCCGCGCGAACCGCGGCTGCATCCGTGGCGCTCTCGCGCGTCTCGAACACGAGGAGCGCACATGATCTGCACCGAGGTCAGTGCAGCAGAGCCTCGTCCTTGTCCGCGCTGCGGCCTGCTCTACTGCCACCGCTATCCGTGCGTCTCATGACGTTTCGACGGCGCGCATCCTCGCGGTGCGCGCACCGAAGCGCCATCCCGGCGACTTCACCATGATCCAAAGGAGATCAAACATGACTGCCACTATCAACGCGACCACCGCCACCCTGCCGCTCTCTCAGCTCCGCATCGACGAGAAGTCGAACGTCCGCCATGCCAATCGCGGGCTCGATCCCGTGCTCGTCTCCTCGATCAAGGCGATCGGACTGCGCTCACCGCTCGCCGTGCGCAAGAATGGGAAGGGCTACGTCATCTTCGCAGGAGGACAGCGCTTTCTGGCTCTGCAGGAGATCGCGAAGGAACGCGGCGAGCCGGACATGCCCGTGCCTGTGATCATCACCAACGAGGCAGACGCGGCCGCTCGCGAAGCTTCTTTGCACGAGAACGTCGCCCGATCCGCAATGCATCCCGTCGACGAGTACCGCGCCTATGCTCAGCTGGCGAACGACAAAGAAAGCCCCATGTCCGTCGACCAGATCGCGAAGCGCTTCGGCGTCTCCGAGAAGGGGGTCCATCAGCGTCTCGCTCTCGGACAGCTTGACGACAGCGTGCTCAACGCGTGGCAGGCCGGCGAGCTGGACGGCAAGGCCGCGAAGCTGTTCACGATGCAGCCCGACAAGAAGGCGCAGAAGTCAGTGCTCGAACAGCTCCGCGTCGGCGGCTACATGCATGAGCACACAGTTCGCGAGGCCCTGGGATTGGGCTTCAACTCCCGCGCCGGCAAGCTCCTCGAACTCATCACGGAAGAAGCGTACCTCGCTCGCGGCGGAAAGCTGATGCGCGATCTGTTCGCGGACGAGCGGAGCGACAACACCTCCGTGAGCGATCCCGTCCTGCTCAAGGCGATGGGCGATGAGCTGATCGATCGCGAGATCGCGCGGCTCAGCGCCGAGGGCTGGGGCACCGTCTCCAAGGTGCGACCCACGGATATGTGGAGCTATCCGCAGATCGACGTGACCGGAAAGCCCACCAAAGAGGAGGCTGCTCGTCTCAAGGAAATCGAGAAAATCTTCGCCGCCGCCGAAAAGGCGGACGAGTATCTGGAGAACAACGACGAGTTGGAGGAGGAGCAGGCTGCGATCCAACAGAAGATCGAGGAGCGCGCGCTTGCCACTATCGACGCGAAGAAGAAAGAGAAGGCGCTCGTCTTCGTCTCGCTCAGCCATGATCTGTCGCGGATCATCATCGAATTCCGCAATCCGCCGAAGGCGACTTCGACCGGAACGGCTGGGAAGGACAAGACGAAGAACAAGAGCAAAGCCGCGCCGGAGGACGCGATCAGCCAGGCCCTTCAGCTGCGTCAAGCCGAGCAGCTGACCGCCGCAGCCCAACTCGCTGTGACGCATCAGCCGCACGTCGCGATGGCGATCCTGATTGCCGGGATCAGCAGCAACGACGACGCGCTCGGCATCCATCAGACGTCAATGTCGCACAATCGACCGAAGTTCGCGGCGACGCTGGCCTCTGCCTTGAAGCTCAACACCACGGACCAGATCAAGGTGCTGACGGAGTTGGTGTCGAAGAACATCAACCTCGTGAAGCGCTATCCCGCCGCCGCCGTCCTTGATGACGCGTCACACCGCGCGCTCGCCGAGGCGATCGACGGGAAGAAGCTGACCGCGATCACCCGCGAGAAGTTCGACGCGAAGGACTACTTCGCGTCCGTCTCTCGAACCGTAATCGTGGAAGCCGTGCACGAGGCGATGGGGGAGGAGCACGCTCGCAAGGTCTCGGACATGAAGAAGGACGAGGCCGCGAAGTTCGCGACCGCGAACCTTCCGAAGCTGAAGTGGCTGCCGAAGCAGCTGCGCGTGCCTGGATACGACGGACCGACCGCGAAGGCCGCTCCGAAGCCCGCAGCCAAGGCCTCGGCGAAGAAGGCTGCCGCGAAGGCTGCGAAGAAGGCGAAGCGATGACACCCCGTCAGAGCGAACTGTTCGAGAAGCCGCCGCGCACGACGCGCGGCGTGCTGATGCACGTCATCGATGCCGGCGCCAACCTGACCGGGCCCGGCCTGATCTGCCAGCTGCAGTGCAGGAAGTGCGAGCACAAGTCCGAGTGGTTCGTGTTCGCGACGGTCACAGAAGCGAAGCGCGGACTGCCCTGCCCGCGCTGCAACGCCTGAAACGAGCAGGGGCGCGTCCCTGCACAGGACGCGCCCCCTCGCCGACGAAAAGGAGATCAAGCCGAAACGCCGGCGGACCTCCTCTCTACTACCAACCGTAAAGGAGATCAATACGTGGCTATCAAACGCAATGACGTGCGCCTCAACACCGACGCGCACCGGCCTGCCCGTGACCTGTTCGTGGAGCGGATCAACGCCATCTGCTCTCGCGAGGGCTGGCGGCCATACGAGGCTCTCACCCACACCATAGACGCAACCTTCCGATCGATGCGCAGCGCGACGCTGCAATTCCAGCCCGAGCGCCTCGCGGCGAACGAAGCCGAGTACATGAAGATCGTGCAGCGATGCCGGAAGCCCAGCGAGAGCATGGAGGATATCGCCGCCATGCTCGCCGCGATCGTGTCCGCGCTCGAGGCGGAGCCGATCGACTTCATCGGTCCGATCTTCGAGGAGCTGGCCGCCAGCTCACACCTGGGCCAGTTCTTCACGCCCTACCACGTCTCCCGACTGATGGCGGACCTCATCATCGCTGAACCCGACCGGATGCTGGCCGAGACGAAGCGAGGTTTCATCACGCTGCAGGAGCCAGCCTGCGGCGTCGGAGGCATGACGCTCGCCGCGTGCGCGGTTTTGCGGGAGCGCGGGATCAACCTCGCGACCCAGGTGCACTGGACGATGGTGGACGTCGACTACACGGCTGCGGCAGCCGCGTACATTCAGACCAACCTCTGCGGCGTCTCCGCCGATATCTTCCACGGCAACACGCTTGCGCTGAAGACGTGGCTCGCGACCCCGACGCTGGCCGCGATCCTGCACACAAAGCGCGTGCGGTATGAGCAGGAGGCGAAGCTCCCTGCTCCACCGCTCCCCAATGCGCCGCGCCGCAAGCCCGTGCAGCTCTCGCTATTCGCTGAGGAGACGGCCGATGCAGCAGTTTGACCTGTTCTCTCCCGCCATCGAGCGCCGCGCCGAGATACCGGCCGGTGCCGTCTTCCAGAGCGGCGGCCGCTTCCTGAAGGTCCACCGGGTATTCGGCACCGACGCCGCCGCGCCCGTGATCGTCGAGGAGTTGCAGAACTTCGGATCGACCATCAAAGGGCAGTTCGGGCTCTGGTCTCAGGACACCGTGAGCCGCGCACTCGCAAGGGGGCTGAAATGAAGCACGTAGCCCTGCCTTGGCGGCCCTGTCGAGCATCTGTTCGTGGTGACGCATGCCGATGATCCAGCTCTCGCAGATCACTGCGAACCCCGATCAGCCGCGGAAGACGTTCCCCGAGGAGCACATTCAGCGGCTGGCCGCCTCGATCAAGGCGCGCGGCCTGATCCAGCCCATCACCGTACGCCAGATCGGCCGAGATCGGTACCAGATCGTCGCCGGCGAATGTCGCTTCAGAGCTCACCAGCTGCTAGGCGCGGACGATATCCGCGCCGAAGTCGTCGAGATCAGCGCGGAGGAAATGGCTCTCCGTGCCATCGTCGAGAACCTGCAGCGCCAGGACATGAACCCAATCGAGGAGGCGAACGCGTTTCAGCTGCTCCGCGACAAGGCCATGTCCGATCAGCGCATCGTCGACGAGCTCGGGCTCAAGAGCACGGCGCTCGTGCAGCAACGCATCCTGTTGCTGCGCCTCCAGCCGGAAATACAGAGGCTTGTCGCCTCCGGCCAGCTGGCATCGACGATGGCGGGCGGTGTCGCGCATCTACCGCCGCACCGGCAGATGGAAATGGTGCGCGCGATATCAGCTGGCAAATTCACGACGGCCGAGCAGGTCAAACACGCCTGCATCGCGCTTCGGGACGCGGAGGATCAGCTCGACGTGTTCGGCGAGCTGCCGCGCGCGTCGCCACGTGATCTCGAAGCGGTGTCGCGGCTCGAAAGCAAGATCACGTCTATCGCCAGCATGGTCTCGGCGGGCTTCAAGGACGGAGAGTGCGTAGCCGCGCAGCGAGTTGCGCCGGATCGTGTCCGGACAATGGCCGACAAGTTGGTGTTAGTGCGTAAGCACGTCCTGCAGATGGAGCATGATCTGCGGCGCGTGGCATCACAGACAGAGCTCCTACAAACCGCAGGATTATCCAACGATGAAGGTCAAAGGGATCAGCATCCGCCAGCCATACGCGTGGTTGGTCGTGTCCGGACTAAAGCCAATCGAAAACCGAAGCCAGAACACGCGGCACCGAGGACGGCTGTTGATCCTGGCATCGCAAAAGATGCACGTCCACAGCGTTCGCGAGGTGTCGCGACGATACGGCGTCGAAATTCCGACGCTGCTGCCGATGGCCGGGATCATCGGAGAAGTTGAGCTGGTGGACGTTGTGACGTCCAGCCGGTCGAAATGGTTCGAGGGGCCTTTCGGCCTGGTCCTCGAGAACGCTCGCATCTGGCCGAAGCTCGTCCCCTACAACGGCAAGCTCGGGTTATTTGACGTTGAGCTATGAAAGGAGATCAAGATGGCTACGAACGACGAACTACGATTCGCTCTGGAAGACCTCCTCGCTGCAGAGAAGGACTTCCGGGACACGCTGCCGGCGAATTGGGAAGGCGATCCGCTTCATTATGCCTGTGGCAAGGCACGCAAGCTTCTGACTGAATAGAGCCCCTGGGGCGAGCGGCAATCAAGCCGCTCGCCCCTTCTCGGCGAGCAGCTCGTCGATCGCGGCGCTCACCTTCCCCACTTCCCACAACTCATCGCTGGCGAAGCGCTCCATTGGGAGACGCACGCCGAAATGCTTGTCCAACGCATACGCGCTGTCGAGAAAATCGAGACTGTCGATCGCCAGATCATCGAGAATGTGGCTCTCGGGTGTGATCTGCGCGCGCGGAATGCTGCAGTGATCCGCCAGAATGTCGGCGACCTGCTCGAACGTCGAAGCCATATTCCCTACTCCTCCTGAACAACCGATAGATCATCAGCAGACGACCGGAGCACGGCAGCCCCGACGCCCGATCCGCGCCCACAAAGGGGCACGTCGGCGGACATGCCGCCGATCGCGAGTGACAGACGATCATGTGAAATCCCGCCCCTCTCCGGGCATCCCGACCAGGCGAACGGCCCGGCGCGCGGGAAAGTCTCTCAGGCCTTCACCGCCTCTTGTCCCTCGATGAAGGCGCGGGCGGCCGCAGGATCCTCCATGGCCGGCCCGCAATACTCGAACACAGCGCACGGCCGCGAGCCCATCTTCCAAGCCTTGGTCTGGCGATTGCGCATCTGAGACGACTTGGTTTTCACAGGGCTCATCGTCCCTGGTTCCTTCGTCATCAGCCATTTGTCGCTCCGATCGAACGACCGGACGAGCGGCGGATGCGCAGGATACGTCCGGAAGCGGTTGCCGATCGCCTTGTGCGCGGCTCCGAGCGTCTCGACCATGATGAAGATCAGGCCGAGCCCTTGATAGTCCGGCAGCGTCACGCCACGCGACGACGCCTTGATATTGGTTGCGGTGGCGTGCGGCCGATGCAGGATGCCTTGGAAGGCGGCCGGCTGCCCATTCACGAACAGCACGTAGCACTGCGCCGCCTTGTGCAGCTCGGTCGTCAGATAGTGAAACGGAGCGAATAGTTCCCACGCCGAGCGATCGACGCGTGCGATCTCGACGCTGATTGCTGGTCGTCGTTGAAGTAACCTCCAGCGGAATGACATGGTAGCCGGTTCGAGAACCCAATCCGGCTGCAGCCATTCCTCGACGTCATAGTGGCAAGTGACAGCGACGAACTTGCGCTTGTTCTTGCGGATGAATTTCTGCACGGCGTGACAGCCGATGTGGGCCACCTTCCGATCGACGACAGACGTGAACTCGTCCACCATCACCAGGTCGCCGCCCTCAAGCAGATGGCGCGCCAGCTCGACGCGAAACTTTTCGCCCGTCGAGAGAACGCCGTGAGGCTTCATCCACGACGGGATCGTGTTGAAGCCGACAGCCCCGCAGACCTCGGCCACCTGCTCGATGCCGAATTTCTTGTCGAAGTCGTCGATCACTGACCGTGCCGACCACTGGACCTTGCGCTCCTCGCCGAACAGCTGCCGCGAGACGGACGATTTACCCGCTCCGGACGGGCCGACGATCAATCCGACATTCCAGTCACGCTCCTCAATCGGCACGTCGCCTTCCCAATGGTGCGACAACTTCTCGGTGGCGGGCACGTCGAACATTCCCGACAGCTGCTTGACGCGCGCCGAGCGTTCGAGCGTCGTTTCGACGCGAAGATCAACTCTTGCCATAGTCCCTCGTTACGAAATCAGGGCCTCCGCTTTGAGGCCCTGCTGCTCCAGCTCCTCCAAGAGCTTGCTCTGATGCTGCTCGTTATCGCAGCGGATCACGATCGAATAGCTCAGCCCCTCCAGCTGAGCCGACGTGTCGGGCGGCTTCCCCCCTACATCATCCTCCACCGAGCCGAACAGCTTGTTGAGATCAGCCTCGCTGAAGCCGGTTAGATCGAGATCCATGCCGGCGCCGGCGAGCTCGCCCAGCTCCAGCTTGAGTAATTCCTCGTCCCAGCCGGCGTCGAGCGCGAGTTTGTTGTCGGCGATCACGTAGGCACGCCGCTCCTGCTCGCTCCAATCCGACGCGACGATCACCGGCACGGCTTTGATGCCGAGAGACTGCGCCGCCATGACGCGGCCGTGTCCGGCGATGATCGTACAGTCTTCCGCGGCGAGCACCGGGTTCGTAAACCCGAACTGCTCGATCGATTTCGCGATCGCCGCGACCTGGGCCGGGCTGTGGGTACGCGAATTCCGTGTATAGGGCTTCAGCTGCCCGATGGGCCAGTGCTGGATCACGAGCTTGCGCTCCGATCGCGGCTTCGGCGTCGTGTTTTTTGCCATTTCAATCCAGGCGCAGCGCGCCCTGCATCCGCTCCGGGCAGTCCCCGTCATAGCCAGGGAGCGCCCGTCGTCTCTCTCCCTGCTCGTCCGCGTCAACGATCTGTCTGTCCTCGCGGCAACGCGCCGCAGCGCGTTGCCGGTTGAGGAGCGCGCGGGATCGCGGCATCCAGCGGTCGCTAAACGCATCGCGAGACACGATCAGTCGCGCGTGGTGAGACGAGCTGCGTCGAACTCGGCGAACACCTTCTCGGTCCACGAATTGACGTAGCCTCGCATCGTGAACGAGTTGTTCTCGTCCGCACCAAAGCCCGTGAAGGACTTCGCCTGGTCCGGCACGCCCGCCTTCCTCGTGTTGGCGTCGACGAATTCCATCGCCCGCGTGTTGAGCTTGGGGATGTTGACGATCACCGCGCTGCTGTTGAGCGCGTCCTTCGACACGTCCGGCATGTTGGCGAAGAAGCTGGCGTCGTTCGTGTGATGATTGATCACCAGGTAATGCCGCACGGCGTCGCCCAAGGCTTTCGCCGTCTCCGCGATCTCCTCGATCGAGGCTATCGAGCTGCCGATGACGTGGAACAGAGCCAGGCGCATCAGGCCCTGCTCGGCGAGCCGCACGCAACCGAGATCGTGGATCAGTTGCACCGTGTCGGCGAGGATCCCCGCCTTCATGTCGATCAGCGAAACCGGCGTCTGCTGCAGGCTGTCGAACACCTCCATCTGGCCGTCCGACGTGGAGAGGTCCACGACCTGCGTCCGGGGACGCTGGAAGCGGATGAGATTGCCCTTCGGCATCTCGGTGTCCCAGCCGCGCGCCGGCATGCCGCGCTGCGCAAAATAGTCCATCAGGGCGATCGAGCTGGTGGTCTTGCCGACGCCGCCCTTCTGCGCGCCGACGAAAATCGTGAACGGTTTGGGCATGTCCCCCGAGCCTCTTCATTTCGTAGAAGTTGCCCGATGCCGTCGGCGCCGCGGAGACGATGGAACTCGCGTCGAGAGGGGGGGGACCCCCGACCCCCTCCCCCGACGAAACGAAACTGAAATCTGCGATTTCCTAGATACGCTGGCGCCGGGGACCCCTCGCGCTCGCATGGCGCCGACGCGGGAAAGGGTCCCTAACCGATCCGGCAACTAAGCGGCCACTAATAGACCGCATCACACGCGGCAACTAAGCGGCATGTAAGCGGCTATCAGCCTCGGTCGGACGGCAGGCAACCAAGCGTACAGTCAGCAGCGCTGTGCAACGGCAACTATCGGACAGCGTTGATGGTGATCACACGATCGGCAACTAATCGGCTGACGCCACTGCCGAACTAACCAGAAACTAAGCGGCTAGAACGGCAATGGGTCGTTCAGCGAGACATGCGAATACCGCTTCAACACATCAGCTGCAGCAGCGTCTTGGGCTGCCTTATCGGCGCCTCCGCCGATGATGGCCCCGGTGATGACGCCCTCAATGATGGAAGGCAGGAGCACAGCCACTGTACTATAGAACGCGGCAGCTGATGGACCAGTGACCATCTCCTCGGCGATGAAGAGGCCGGACTTGACGACCTCCATCGGGTATTTGGCCTTGCCTTTGCGCCTGAGCACCTGACCGCGCGCGATCGGCTTGGTTCGGTTCGGCCACCAGCCGGCCATGATGAAGGTCTCAGGGAAGACCTGCCGAGCATTCCACGGCGCTGCGCTGACGCCTTGAGCGGTCTCTCGCGCTCGGAAGTATTTCAGCCGGATGTTGCCGCCCTTGGACTTGATCACATAGGTCGGGCCGCGCACCGCGCCTTTGAGCGCCTTGTCGATCGTCTTCCGCTGCAGGCCAGTCTGGGCTGGCAGCTCGCGCTTCATCGCTCCCATTGCGACAGGGCCGACCGTGCTGACGGCGTGCGAGATCGCTGCTGGCATTCGGGCCTTGGCCCGAGCGAATTTGTCGCCGACGGCACCGATCTGGCGGGCGTCGATATCGATCTTGATCCCGCCTGCGCCAGCCATGTCGACTTTCCCTACCGTCTCGGAGATCGCGCAGCGAGGCGGTTCCGCGCCGCTGTCACTTGGTCTCGAAAGACCGCCTTCGCGTCCTGCACCACGCTGGTCGCGACGAAGGCCAGCTCCTTCACGACGGTCTCGGCGTCGCCAACCTTGGCGGCCTGCACCGTGCGCACGAGCGCCTGCTGGCGCTTCTGGCAACCGCCACAGCTCATGATCCTGATCCTTAGAGAGAGAGGAGATTATTCGGCCAGATCGGCCTGATGGCCGACTGGCCTATCTCAGGCATAGGTTCCCTTAAGGGAGCGTGCGCGCGTAAAACGCCGCGAACTCGCAGCTTTCGTCAACGGTGCAATGTATGAGAATTGGTGATTTGCACCGATGCACCGCGCAGGAATTTCCGAAAAAACACCGCTTCTCCAATGGTTTGACTGGATGTGGTGGATTTGCTGTAATCGCCTTACATGCACCGCAGATGCACCGATGCACCGCTTCATTAAATTTGTGGAAGAACAGGCATTCTGGTCAGGCCACCTGATGGTGCATAGGTGCATGCACCCAAGATGCACCGATGCACCAAGGTCGGCCGCCCGTTTCCGACATCCGCCTCCCCGTCTATACTAGGTTGCAATTCGAAACAGCGACATCAGGAGGTGGCCTATGCAAATCCCCGCTAGTATCCTCCGCTCGCTGAACGGAGCCTGCTGACATGACGGAGGAATGGCCTTCATACCTCACCGGACGTCGCGATCACATCCACGCGCTTGGGGTGATATCTCTGTCCTACAGCGCCTTTGAACGCGACTTATTCACTCTCTACGCCCACCACCCGGGCGTTAAAGGAATGCCGCGTGAGCTGGTCGATAAATACTGGTCGTCTCAGAGCGAATTCAACCAAGTAAAGTCGGTTCGCGAGATCTTTCAAATGTATGAGACCGACCCGGCTCCACTGAAGTTCGTTAATAAGCTGATGGACTACTTCGACTGGTGTTCGCACACCCGCAACCAGCTCATGCACTCCGAATATTATCCGTCCATATTCGGAGGCGTTGCTGACAAGCTCTATCTGATCAAGCGAGCTTCGAAGGCCAAATCGGAGTCAATCTACATCACGCTAACTGTCGACCAACTGCGGGACATCGCCGACAAGATTGAGCACGGAAAGCGAGAGTGCGCGGCATTCATTATTTGGCTTCGCATCAGGGATATCCCGAGGGAAGAGTTGCCGCGCTCATATGGGGTATACGCAGCCGATCCGATGCCCGAGCCCCTTGAAACCCCAGCGAAGATAACGGGGCTTGACCGCCCGCATGACGACCCACCAGAGTACCTCAAAAGGATGAGCGAGCGGCCCATCTAACTTGATGCCATGCGGGAAGTCTCTCGGAGACGGACGGCATCCGCTCCCTTAGCGATCGCCTCGAGCATGGCGGCTTTCCGGGAGTGCAGATAGTCGTGATAGCGGAGCTTGGGATCAACCTTCCGGGCGGACTTGAACACGCGGTTGAAATCTCGCATCTGGCCACTAGCCGTCATCGCCTCGATCGCCTGATTGACCGTCGCCACAGCGTCCATCGCCCGCGTTACGGCCAGCGCGTGCGGGGTGATGCCCACCTCGCCCTGGGCTGCCAGCCGCTCCAGCGCCGCAGCAGTGCCGGCCTGGTCGATGGCGAAGTTCATCTCCTGCCGCCAGATCCATAGCCGATAGCCGAGCACGTAGTGCGCGCCGCGGCCGCAGCAGTAGACGATCTGGCCGGCCTCGCGCCCGATGCGGGCCACGTCGGCCGAGCCGACATGGCCGTCCGGATCAATCCACACGGACGCGATCCCGGCCGCCCTCATGAAGTATTCCGCCAGCTGCTCGTTGCGCGTGCCCTTGCCCACCGCAATGCGAAGCTGATTTTGATCCATGACGTCAAGCATTCCCCTTCACCCCTGCTTGTTTTTCCGCAACGACCTCCGGTCCGTGGTGAACCGGTGCCCATCGGCGAACTCGATCAGGCACTCATTCCGCACGCGTTTTACTACTCGACATGGATGCTTGTGCCGCCCGTCTCGCGTCCAGCGATAGACGAACGGCAGACCGGTGGTGTCGAGGAGGACGAGCTCGGGCTCGGGCGGCGCCGGCGGCTGGTAGCGCGGGCACCATTCCAGGTGCGGCGCGGCCTCCTCGTTTTTGCACCAGAGGCAGTGCGTCCTCACGGCTCCAGCCACGCCACTGCGGCAGCCGCTAGGCCGTGCTTGTCGGCGCGGTGCTGCGCCAGGTGCTCGGGAAGGCGGAAGGTCGAGCCGCAGTCGCAGACGTGCGGCTTCTTCGGTTGAGCCGCGCCGGGGTGCTTGTCCTGCTGGTGCTGCGCCAGGGCGTTGCAGTCGGCGAACAGCTTGCCGCAGTGGCACTCGAACGGCTTTCGCTCCTTGGCGATCGCGCGCCTCTCGCGGTTGTGCCGCGCTGCGCGGCGGGCCCGGCTCGCTGTCCGGTACCGAGCCGGCGCCGAGTGCGTGTCCAGCGGCGCGCTGCCTCCGCAGCTGGAGCAGCGCTGCGGAAAGCCGGCCGCATCGCCCAGGTATTCGCCGCATCCCTCGCAGAGGATGCCTTCCAGCATCATTTCGGCGACCTCACCCATCGGAGCGCTCCGCTTGGCAGCCGGACGTGTGTGATGACTTACCGCCGCAGCTGGGGCACACCGTCAGCGTGCTGGTACACCTCTCCTGTTCGACAGCCTGGGCGATCATCGGCGCGGTTAGAATCACGATTTGCGCCTTCACCCTTAGTTGCGCCGGCGGCAAGCTCGGTGGCAGCGCGTCGATCAATTCGACCGTTTTCAGCGCAAGAAGATCTAGGTCCACTATCGCCGCCCCCTTCCACTCGTTTGCCGCGGCGTCGCCGCCGGCGCAGGCTGCAGCTTCCGATCGCCGCCGCCGGCGAGCTCGGCCAGCATGATCTCCCGCTCCTCGGCGGACAGCTCAGGCACCGCGACGGTATCGGCCCGCTTCTGCACCACGAAATGGTGGATGATGGCGCTCGTGGTCGGGTGCTGCACGCCATAGGCAGTGACCAGCTCGAAGCCGTTCGCAGCTACCTGCGCCAGCCAGACGGCAATGCCATCGAGTGACACATCTGGCCCGATCGTGAACCGCTCGATCAGGTAGTTCGTGGTTTGCGCTTCCTCGCTCATGACAACTCCTGCTCCTTCGGCTTCCACTCGTCGCAGCCGTTCTCATCATCAACCCACGGCCAGGCCGTCGTGGCTTTGCCGTACCTGTCGAAGCCCACCATCGGTGCTCGCTTGTGGCACTCCCCCAACGTGCCGATCTGCACACTGTGATGGTCGACTATCGGCTCACCTCCGCGCCACAGATCGCAGTTTCTGCATTTCTTCATCGCACCGCCTCTCCTGCTCTGTTGAGACCATCGGCGATCGCGCGCAGCTCGTGCCACGGCACCGAGTGATGGCCGTCCTCGACCTTTTCGAACTCCTCGACTTTCAGCTGCGAGGCCCAGCGGTTGACGTCACCGGCGCTGGCAAACACGGCAGGCAGAAACCGCATCGGCCAACCGATCGCGTCCTCCATCAGCTCGATTTCGGCTGCGGTGGCGTCGACCTTCACGTGCTCATCTTCGTCGCTGTCGACGGGCTCCTGCTCGAACACGGGCCACGCCGTCTTCACAGACGCGGGTCGGATTTTTATCGGTAACCGCTTCAAGGTGCGGTGCGCCTCGATCAGCCGATTGCCGACATGGCGCGGCGTCCAGCGCTCCGGGGCGCGCGGCCGATCGACGACGCCACCAAGCCGGCTCGGATCCATCAGCTTCCATGTGCCGGGGATCAGGCCTTCGCGCGGAGGCATGGGCAGATCGGTCGCCTTGCTGGTGCGCTTCTTTTTCGTCATGCGAATAGAGGGCCGATCGGCTCGGCCCTTTTCACCTTCTGCGCGTAATCCATCCGGATTGCGGTCAAGAGCGCGATCTGCCGCGCGGCCTGGTCCTGCGTGAGCTTGCCGCTGCGGATTTGCCACTTGTAGACCCGATGCCGCAGCTGCATCTCACGGTCGATTTCGGCAAGCTTTTCGGCGTCGGTGAATGCCATGGCTCACTCCGGGAATTCAGGTTCAGGTTCTGCGAACGCACGCTCGTAGTTCTCAGCCCGGCGACGCGAGTGCGTCTCTTTCAGCTCCGGGTGGTATGCTCCGGTCCACCACACAACGTTGAGATCATTGTTGATGCGGATGATTCCCTTGTTCTGGAAATACTGCTCGGCGCGCTGCCGGCGCGACTTCGCAGTGTCTGCACTCAGGTCTGATGGCGTGAACCGTGTCACGAAGGTGCGGTTGACGACAGACGTTCGCACCACGAGCGAGCCGCGCGGCAGGCTAAGCGCCGGAGGCGCGGCCTCGCCGAACTCGTGGAGAGCCTCCCAGAACGCCTTGAAGTAAGCTATCTGGATAGGTCCGAGCTTCGCCTTGTCCTTGGTGCCCTTCGACGACGCCTGCTTCGCCGCCTCCTGCTCTGCCGGTGTCCAGTTCGGTGGCCTCACAACGCAGGACGTTCGCACCTTGCCGAACTTGTTCTTGATGCCCGTTTCGATGCCGTGCAGCACGAAGTCGAACGTCTTGCCGGTCTCGCCTTCGCGCTGTTTGACGATCTCCAGCTGCCTGACGGGGCGGCTGTCGTTGTCCTTGATCTGAATTTTCTCCCGGCCATCCAGCTTGGTCTTGTAGGAGACGGTCAGGATGGTCGGCACGTTGTTGGTCAGCTGCTCGTTACCGCGATGCTTTCCGAGCGCGTTGGTATGGCCAACAATGATCACGGCGCAGTCGAGAGATCGGCAGATGCGCTTGTAGCCGTCTCGGATTTTCGAGACGACCTCGCTATCGATCTCCGAGGCGCCAGAGGTAGCGGCGTTGTGGGTGTCGATGATCACCGCTCCCGGCTTCCGACCGCCGAACTCAGTGGCGCAGATGCCCTCGATTTCCCGGATCAGCTCATCCACATTCTTGCCGCCCTCCGCCCACAGATCGAATGGCGACGTCAGCGCGGCGAACGGCAGCTCTGCCTCGACACCGAAGTGCTTCGCATAGGCCAGCAGACGCCCGCGCGCGCCGCCGCCGCCCTCGTAGCAGCACCAGATCACGGGGCGCGGCTCCAGGATGCGCTGGCCGAAGAATTCCTTTCCCTGCGCGATCGCCAGACCGAGATGCGAGGTCAGGAAGGATTTTCCCGTCTGCGTCTCGCCCATAACGATCACGAGCTCGCGCTCGGGGATCAGGTCTTCGACCAGGAAATCGACGTCCTCGACCGTGACGCTGTTGCGCTCCGCGAACAGTAGCGCGCCCATTTTGGACTGCCAGCCGTCGAGACCGACGAGGTTCGTCTGCCCCTGCTGATAGAACCGACGCTCCGCGCATTCGAGTATCTCGTTGGCCAGCACCGTTGCCTGATCAGGCGTCACATCAGCGCCGGTCGCAATCAGATAGCCGACCGCCTGCTTGTCGGTGCGGCCGGCGACGTCGGCGCCGCCGAGCCATGTCACAACGTCATCCGGGAAGAAGCTTCCGTCGGCAGCGACGAGCTTCTCGAACAGATGGCCCATGGTGCGATCGTAGAACTCACGCGGCGACACAAGCTCGCGAACGTCGCCGATGATCTCCGGAGAGCGCAAGAGAGCACCGAGCAGCTGATGCTCGGCATGCAAGTCCGTCAGCTTTGCTCCGCCTTCGTCGACTAGATCGCCAGGCAGATATTCCTCAGTCATCGACGCCCAGGTCCAGCAGGTTCAGGAGGAAAGTCTCGCCTTGGCCGAAGATGGCCGCGAGCAGCTGGTGCACCACGTCGACCTTTTCAAGATTGAAGCGATCGGCGATCGCCGCGATCGCCGGCGTGTATCGCTCCGAGATCTCGGCGACGATCGGTCCCGTCGAGCGCGGCCTGCGGCCGGGCTTTCCGTTGAGGGCGATGTTGTACCGCTGGCAGACTGCAGAGATGCGCGGCGCCTTGCTCTTGGTGCCATAGATGTCGTCGGAGATCTCTGCCGCGCTCATCCCCCTTGAGGCGAGATGGCTGATGTAGGCTCTCCGCTCGGCAGTCCATTGCGTGATGAAGTATTTGTCCCCGCCGAAATCAGGCTTTTCCATTTGCCCGCCCCCTCAACCAGCTGATCGCCTTGTCGGGATGATCCCGGCAGTTCTCGAGAAACCGGACGAGACACATGCCCATTGCGGCGCGCTGTATCTCGTCCGGATGTGGCTGCTCGGATAAGCCAGCCAGGAGGCGCGCCCGCTGAGAACCTAGGATGCGGTGCACTTCCATCCACGCGAAGTCAGCCATCTCAACGATGTTCAGCTTGACCTCTGCAAACTCCATCGCGATCTCGATCGCTTCGTCAGCCTGCCTCTCTGCGATCGGGTTCAGC
This sequence comes from Bradyrhizobium sp. SZCCHNS1022, assembly GCF_032484835.1. Classification (NCBI taxonomy): domain Bacteria; kingdom Pseudomonadati; phylum Pseudomonadota; class Alphaproteobacteria; order Hyphomicrobiales; family Nitrobacteraceae; genus Bradyrhizobium; species Bradyrhizobium sp. SZCCHNS1022. The sequence continues at coordinate 504,951 of NZ_JAUETT010000005.1, forward strand.
GTCATAGGACCGCCTTCTGAGCGCGTCCCATGCCAACCTCGAACCGCATCTGCTCAAAGCGCCTCCTCTCCTCAGGCGATCCGAAGCAGTGGACCATGTAAAACCAGCACGCGATTGCGTCGGCCTCGTCGTCGTTAGAGACGGCGAAGCCGAGCAGCTTGGCGATACGAACGAACTCGTCTTTCTTGGCCTGCCCCTTCATCCCTCGCCCGCACCAGAACATGCAGACGTCAGAGGGATTGATTTGACGAACACGGATATTGAGGCCGTAACGCTTGGAGCACTGCTTCTCGAGCGCCGGACCGTAGCAAGCCAGCTTCACAACGGTCGTCGGCGTGGTCTTGATGAAGAGGCTCGGCTGCTCGAAGCCGACGAGCACTGGCTGCTCGCGGATCAGCGCGAGGCGGCAGAACTCCTCAATTTGTCCGAGATGCGTGCCAAGATCCGCCCCGGTTGAGCTGAAGACGTGAGTGCCGAATGTCGGGAGACCGCCGGGCTCGCCGACGGCGAAACCAGTGCTGGCAGCGAAGTCGAACGTCAGAAGCGTTCCGTTGATAGGCACAGCTCACCCCTCCGCGGCAACGCCGCACTCAGCGGGGCTGCAGCGACCGCGCTGCAGCCCGAGACGCACATACGCTGGGAAAAATTAGGAGAAGTCCGCCTCGTCGAGGCGTGCAGAGATCAGGTCGCCCATGGGCGTGCCGGCCATCGCGGTCGCAAATTCCCGCATCTGGTCGAGATCGTCGTCTTCGAGCCCGGATATCGCCTCGCGCGCCTTTCGCTCGTAGTCGCGCTGCTTCCACAGCGCCTTGAAGGTCTTCTTCCGGACGCCCGCCGCCTTGATCTCGTCGAGCAGCTCTTTCTGCTTCGCGCGCGGACCGTCTTTGCAGACGCGCATCGCCTCCATCATGATATCAAGCGCCTCGTCTTCGAGGCCCTCAAATCGATCGAGGAATGCTTCGATCGCTTCCTTGCTCACCGCGTTGGTAGGCTTCGCCGCTTCCGCCATGGTCCTCTCACTCCGGTGCTGGTTGGGATTGTTTTACGCGGTAAAATTTCACCGAGATCGGGCCGCCTAAGCCGTGGGTCTCGCGATCGCAGATGCCTTCGCGGTGCAGGTCGATCAGCACCGCGCGCACCGAGGCCGGGTGGTACACCCGCATCCGCTCTGCCAGCTCGCGCGGCGATATCCACTCGCCCTCGCGCAGATGCTCGGCGATGACCGAGCGGAGGATGGTGCAGCGGCTCGTCACGACGTGAGCGACGCCATGTGGGCGTGGATGTCGAGCAGCAGGTCGCCGTTCACCCGATCGAAGCCCTTGCTCGGATCCTCGTCGTGCCGCCGGGCGGCGGCGTCCCGGATTGCTGGCCAGTGATCGCTGGCGATCTTCCTCCGCAGCTTCATCACGCCGACGTGGCTCGGCTTGACGCCGATATCCCGTCCAAAGTCGGCATCACTCGGCCAAAGGCCGATCAAGTCGTCGATGGTCTCAAGCTTGGGCTGCTCGGCTGGCAAGATTTCGGCTCCCGTTAACCGCTTTGGGCCGCCGTTGCTACGTTTTGTAATATTTTCTGTCAACTACTTTCTGTAGAAACTTTAGTGATATTCTCCGCGCACGATGGGTAACAGCCTGAAGAGCCAGAGGTATTTGAGTGTGATCAATTTGCGCACGAAGGGTGAGCGGCTGGAATGGGTTCGCAAGCAGCTTGGTCTAACGCGTCAGGAGGCCAAGACCCGCACAGGCATGGCGCTATCCACCTATTCCGCCTACGAGAATGCGGAACGTGGAAGGACGGGCTCTCGAAATTTCAGTTACGAGCAGGCCGAGGACATCACCAAGAAGCTCGGCGCGCCGAACGCCGCCCATTGGATCTATACCGGCAAGGGCAATCCGCCACCACTCGCCGGCGGCAGCGGCGCAGGGCCTGGCCCGAGCAGCAGTCCAGCGGCCGTGACGAAAACAGCCACGCCTCCGCGTGCGACAGCCAAGCCAGCGCGTCCAGCCGCAACTCGCATTGTGGGCTATGTGGGCGCCTCCTCCGGCGAGGGAGCCCTCTATGGGTTTGCGCATGACCAGTACGACGAGATTGACGCACCTCCCTTCGCGAACCCACACACGGTAGCGGTCGAAATCAAGGGCAAAAGCTTCGGCCCGCTGATGGAAGGAATGCTGGTGTTCTATGACGACGTGCGGCGGCCAATCACCGACGACCTCGTGGGGTCGATATGCGTCGTGGGTCTAGCCGACAGCCGCATCCTGCTGAAAAAGATCGTCCGGAAGAACGGCGGGTTCCAGCTCCTCTCGAACAATCACCAGGATCCGCCGATCGAGGACGCCGAAATCATCTGGGCGGCGAAAATGATCGCGATCGCCCCGCGTTTTTGAGTTGCTCACCGATTTCCACAGCCGATTCCACCGTTCATAATTGGGTGCATCCGAGACGGTGCATCGGTGCATCCGGTGCATTGGCACGGCCGTTGCTACGCGCGCCCGCACGCGGAGAGTTATATTCTAATCTCTCCTAAGCGCCCCTTCAGGGGCGCGTATAGGATCGATAGAGCTGTTTCTGTAGCCGAGACCGGTGCACCCGCGATCATACACCGATGCACCGGGCGCTCGCCTAACGGCGGCGCTCGAAATATTTTCTACAGATCGTAATTGACACTTACCTGCTACAAATCGTAGTACCGCTCCCGGCAATGATTTGCGAACGGGAGGCGGCGCGATGGACTACTTCGGCTATGCGGCGCGGAACCATCTGGGCGTGCGCCCTGGCTGGTTTCGCCGCCCCGAACTGTTGAGCGGCACAGCGCACACGACACTCCTGCGCATGCCGCCGCTGCGCCTCTGGTCGCTCCAGCCGAAGATTGAGGCCGAGAACCGCGAGAAGGATGCCGTGCTGCGGCAGACAGCGATCATCGTCGCAGGGCTCGCCATCGGGCTCGTCGTCCAGCGCGTAGACGGTGGTCTCGAGGTGCTTGCATGACCTTCATCGTCGGCCTGATCGTAGGCGCAAGCGCCGGAGCCTGCTTCGGCGTCTTGCTGATGGGCAAGTTGCTGCTGGGCAAGATCACTGATCTGGAAGGCCAGATCTGCGTCCTTTCGATTGCGCTCCGTGAGGCCGGTCATGAGCCGCATTGAGCAGTTCAGCACCAGCGACGAAGCGCGCTCCATCATCGACAACGCGCTGGCGAGCGGTGAGTGCGTCGTCCTCAACGCAGTCGGCGCGCTCGTAGGCACAAAGGACGATGCGATCAGCTGCTTCCGCCACGCGGCATCCTGGCGGCTTATGACGTTTGGCGAGTTCGAGATCCTGGCCTGCACCGACAAGCGCAACGTCCAGATGCTGGCCTTCGACATCAACACTCCGCGCGGCTGCTACCTCTACGGGGTGTCAGAGCACGAGCTGCAGCTGTCCATGTGCGACATGATGGGGAGCGCCCATTGATGCGCATCGACGAGTACGAGCTCGAGGCGGCGGCGGCGGCAATCCAGCGTGTCGTCGCCAACCGATCAGGGCGCGGCCGGAACTGGTTCGCCGTCCCGGAGGCGCAGCGCCGGCAGTATCGGGAAGAAGCGCGGGCTGCGCTCGAGGCTGCGTCCGCTGCCGCCGTGGGTGCTGCATGACGATCGAGCGCATCCTCGTCACCAGCCGCGAGCAGTGGCTCGCTGTTCGATCGCGCGACGTGACGGCATCGGTCGTCGCCGCGCTTCGCCCCGGCCTGCACCCCTACACTTCCCGTCTCAAGCTCTACAAGCAGCACACCGGCTTCGAATTTCCGCCCGCTGAGGGCGTGCGGCTCGAACGCGGCATGTTGTTGGAGTACGCAGTCGCTGAGCGCGTGCGCCAGGAGCGGCCGGATTGGACCATCGAGCCCGCCGGCGTCTATCTGCGAGACGCAGAGCTGCGCCTGGGCGCGACGCCGGATTTCTTCATCACCGATGAATTCGGACGGCGCGGCATCCTGCAGACCAAGATCTCCATCCCGAGCGTGTTCGAGCACGCGTGGAAAGACAAGGTCGGCGAGGTCGTGCCGCCGATGTGGATCAGGCTGCAGGCGCTGACCGAAGCGATGCTGGAGGATGCCGAGTTCGGCGCGATCGCCGTGTGGATCGACCATCCATTCCGGAATGACGTGCACATTCTCGAGTTCGATCGCCACCCAGCTGCGGAAGCTGCCGTGTGCGCCGACGTCGCTCGCTTCTGGCAGGACGTGCACAATCGCATTGAGCCGGAAGCGTCGGGGTCCGTCGACAGCGAGCTGATCGGGCTGATGTACCCAGAGGCCGATCCGCTGGTCCACGTCGATCTCACCGGCGACAACTATCTCACCTCTGCGCTCGCCGAGCGCGAGCGTCTTAAGGCCGAGATCAAGCAGGCCGAAGCGCGCGTTGAGGATATCGAGACCGATCTCCGCGCCAAGATGAAGGACGCGCATGTCGCGCACTTCAACGGTTTTATCGCGCGCCGGACCACCTTCGATGTGGCTGGCAGCTGGCGCCAGCCCTACCGCGTCAACCGTCTCACCGTCACCGACCTGCGCCAAAAGGAGATCGACAGTGCCCAACCAACTCGTTTCTGAAGCGGCGGTTGATCCGCGACTTCAGCGCGGCGGCAACAACCCGCCGAGCCTTGTGGAGCTGCTCGCCGAGCAACTCACCGAAACCTACAAGCGCGAGTTTGAGAAGATCGCGCCGATCGCCAACCGGGCGAACGACCTGCCAGAGAAGATCGAGACCGACCAACACCAGGCCGCCGTTACAGCGGTCTATCTCGACGCAAAAGAGCTGTTCGACAGCCTCGACACCGCGCGCAAGACCGAGAAGCGCCCGTACGGCGAGACCGTCGACAACGCCTTCAGGCCCAATCGTCTCGACCGCCTCGAGCGCATCCTAACGGTCTTGCGGGATCGCAGCGACGCCTATGCGCGAGAGAAGGTGAAGAAGCAGCGAGCCGAGCAGGCCGCCGAGCAGGCGCGGCTGAACGCCGAGGCGGAGGAGAAGCGTCGAGCGGCGGCGATCGCGGCCGAGTTTGGAGACACCGACGCTGTGATCGAGCACGCGCAGGCGGTTGCCGAAACGCAGGTTGCGGCCGCGCAGCTGCAGTCCGGCGCACCGACCGTGGCGGACGTCGCGCGTGTGCGCGGCGACGCCGGCGGCATGTCGACTGGCAAAGGCGAGTGGAAGTTCGAGATCGCCGATTACTCCAAGGTCGATCTCAACGCGCTGCGCCAGTTCTTCACACCGGCCGAAATCGATAAGGCCGTCCGCAAGCTGGTGAAGATCCAGAAGGGTCAAACCAAAGTCGATGGCGTCCGCGTGTTCGAGGACGTCGCCACTCGGTTTCGTCGTAGCTAACAGGAAAGCAGCATCCAATGGCCCAGCCGACCACCAAGAGCAACACGCCCTACCGTCAGAGCACGCCGCGCCAGGCTCCGACCGGAAATCTCCCGGCTCGCCAACAGCAGAACGCGCCGCCGCACCAGGAGCCGAAGGGCCCGCCGCCGATCGTGCAATTCCGCGACTACGTGCAGGCGCGCATGGCGACGCTGGAGGAGGCGCTGCCGCCGATGATCCCGCCGAAGCGGTTCGTCAGCGTGTTGATGACTGCGCTGCAGAACAAGCCGAAGCTGCTCGAATGCACATTCCCGTCGCTGTGGAATGCGTGCGTGCGCGCTGCGCAGGATGGGCTTCTGCCCGACGGTCGAGAAGGCGCCATCGCGCCCTACGGCGAGAACAAGGACGGCAAACGCATCGCTGAGATCGCAACGTGGATGCCGATGGTCGAGGGCTATCGGAAGAAGATTTTTGAGACCGGCAAGGTCGACATGTGGACCGTGCAGGTTGTCCGCGAAAAGGACGAGTTCGAGTACGAGCTCGGCGACAACGCATTCATCAAGCACAAGCCATTCGTTGGGATGACCAGCCCCGGCAACATTGTCGGCGCCTATTCCATCGCCAAGCTGTCAAGCGGCGAGAAGGTCTACGAGGTGATGGGCGCGTTCGAGATCATGCAGATCGCATCCAAGTCCAAGGCCGGCAATGGCCCGTGGAAAGATCCGGTATTCGTGCCGGAGATGGCGAAGAAGGTGGTCGCGCGTCGCCACTACAAGCAGCTGCCGCACTCCGAGAGCATGGACGCGATGATCGCGCGCGACGACGCAACGCATGGGCTGATCGACGATCAGACGCCGCGCATTGCGGCTCCGACGACGCGTCGGCTTTCGCACGGCGAGGCGTTCGACGCTTATGCGGGCAGCACCATCGATCACGACGACGACGGCGTGATCCAAGGTGGAGATCAGGGCGGCATCTCTGACCAGGACCGCGCCGATTTCGAACAAGAGGCAAGCTCCACGGCACAATCGCCGCCTGCCGTCGGGGCAAGCAAGGGAGCCGACACCGCGATCCAAGCGCGGGCGTCGGCTCCCACGACCAATGCAGACGCCGCAGGAGCAGGCTCCCCCAGGGCCACGCCAGCGGCCGAGGCGGGCGCGCAGGGGACGAGCGCGCCCGCCTCTTCCACCCAGCAGACCGTCGAGGAGATGAGGCAGAACGACGGCACGGGCGAAGGCGTGACCGATGACGAGCAGATCGACGAAGATGGTGCCGACCGGCCCTGGCCCCCGGGCGCTGTGCCCAGCAGCGAAGCCGAGTACGGCCGCTATCTCCGGACCAAGCTGGAGGCCTTCACCGTCGGCGCTGACGTGCCGAAATGGTGGAATAGCTCTGACGAGAAAGAGCTGCGCGCGAAGTGCGGCGTCGCGGCGAACTTCAAGGCCTATCAGGACCTCGCGATCGCGCGTCGCACGGCTTTGGGGAGCGGCCAGAAATGAGCAGGCAGCTGATCAAGACGCGCTATCGCGTGGTGTTGCCCGATCACGCCGAACTGGTTGAGAGCGCAATCTGCGAGCTGCTCTGGCCTCAAGTGCCTGGATACAGCCGGCTCTCGCAACTCATCCCGGCCTTGGTTGAAGGTCGGCTGGAGCACGTCGCTGTTCTCTCGGACTTCGACGGCGGCGACAGCTTCGTGCGCTCCGACATGTTCGTGAACGAAGATTTCCGCCAGCACGGGCTCCGTCGCAACGAGCTTGCGACCACGATCTATCGCCGCGCCACGCTTAGCGGTCGTAGCGGCTCGCCGGTGCCGGAAGATCCGGAGGAGCTGCCCGAAATCGGCGGGCCTACCGTCTTGTTCGATCGCCAGGTGTGGTTCTGATGGCGGGCTCGGTCAACAAGGTGATCCTTGTCGGAAATCTCGGCAAGGACCCGGAGGTGCGAAACCTCAGCGACAATCGCATCGTCGTCAATCTGAGCATCGCGACCAGCGAGAGCTGGCGCGACAAGCACACGGGAGAGCGCAAGGAAAAGACGGAGTGGCATCGCGTCGTGATCTGGCACGAGAAGCTGGCCGAGATCGCGGAGCTGTACCTGCGCAAGGGCGCGAAGGTCTACATCGAGGGCGCGCTGCAGACCCGCAAATGGACCGACCAGAGCGGCGTCGAGAAGTATTCCACCGAGGTGGTGCTTCAGGGCTTCCAATGCACCCTCACCATGCTCGGCGATCGCAGAGGAGAAAGCGGCGATGACGGAGACTTCGGTGCCCAAGACCCGACTGGTCAACGACCGGTGCGTAGAACTAGCGGCACGCGGAGCCGGGACTTCGAAGACGACATTCCGTTCTAACCGGAAGCGATCAATTTCGGTTGTCTAGAAATGTAACGACGGACTTTCGTGGATATCCACCTACGCATGGCACCTTTTTACCGGCGGCGACGCCGCGTAACGTGAGGGTTTTTTATCAGATGGCAATAACAAACATTCCCCAAGGTGGGCACGACCAGGTGCTTCTCGGCGCGGACTGGGACGTTGTGGAGAAGTGGAACGGCGTTACTTCGCAGGTGGATGAACAGCTCCTGCAACACTTTGCCGATCGACGTGACGAGCTGATTGGCGTTCTCGCTTACGCCCACATCGCCAAGGCCGCCTACAACCTCGCGAGCCAAGCCACCGCTGCATCGACGTTTGATCCTGGGGAATTCGGCAGACGGTGCGCAGACATTGCGCGCGAGCAGCTTAGTCGTTCCCAGCAGCATCAGTTCCTACCGGAGGGTGAATGAACTTTCTCGTCTGGCAGAAAGGTTTGCGAGGGCCAGCGCCCTCGCTCAACCTGATTGATCCGCGCACGCTGTTGTCGTGGCCGCAGATCGAGCCGTCAATCATCTCGATCGTCCCGCTGGCAGATCGCGAGCGGGAGATGTGCCTCGACAGGCTGATCGCTCTGCACCCCTGCCCGGAGGTCGAAGCAGCATGAGCAATGTGCAGTCGTTTCCGCTGCAGTGGCCGTCCGGCTTCCCTCGTTGGAAGAACGGCCGCACCGGTGGCTCGTTCAAGACGGACTTCGACACAGCGCTTCGCAACGTCCGCAAGAGCCTCGAGCTATTCGCGAGCGATAGCGGCAAGAAGGTCGACGAGCCGGTGCTGTCCAGCAACGTCGATTTCAACCCGCTGACGAGCGGCAGCACCAAGCGACCGGCCGATCCAGGCGTCGCCGTGTGGTTCGTCTGGGAGGGGATGCAAGTCTGCATCCCTGTCGATCGGTACGACACGCCTGCTGCGAACCTGCAGGCAATCCACAAGATCATTGAAGCGCGCCGCGTCGAGCTGCGCCACGGCACGCTGGCGCTGGTACGCGCGACGTTCAGCGGCTTCCAGGCGCTTCCGGCGCCGAAGGGAAAACATTGGCGCGACGTCCTGCAGCTGACCGACGTGCCGAATGTGGCGCGCTCTCACATTGAGACCGCCTATAAGGCGCTATCCCGCGAGCGCCACCCCGATCGCGGCGGGAGCACCGAGGCTATGGCGGAGCTCAACAGCGCGCGGGACACCGCGCTTCACGAGGTGGGATGATGGCTGGCAGCAGGAGGCCGATCCGCCGGACGGCGGCCGCGCGGGTCACGCTGACGATCGAGGTCAATGTCTCGTCGACCTGGGGCGACGGTTGCGATCTCGCTCAGGTCTATCAGCAGGCAGAACGAGAGGCGCGCAACCACGTCGAACATCACTTCGCTAATCAGCGTGGTGTTCGCATCGTCGGCCCGGCGAAGGTTGAGGCCATTATCACCAGCCGCGAGGATCTCCGATGATCCAGCCCTGCCCTCGCGGCTCACGCCACTGTCGGCACTACAGCTATGTCCGCGGCGACGGGCCGCGGTGCGAGGCCGGCATCGATCTGTCCACGCCGGCGGCCGCGTCGCCATGCATGCCGTCGGAGCACCAGAAGGGCGCGACGTGCGACTGGCGCGAGGAATACACCGACGTTGAGCGGGAGGCGCGGCAGCAGTGGCTCATCGATGCAGCGGCTCGCGCAACGCTCATCGTGGCGGAGATCCCGGAGAACAGCGGCAGCGGTCGGATGCCATGCCCGGCCTGCGGCACCGGGACGGTGCAATGGGTGCGCGCGCGATCGAACGGGCATCTGCATGCGGGCTGCAGCACCACGAATTGCTTCTCGGTGATGCAATGAGCAGGGCCAAGGCTTTCGCGCGACACCGTGACGCGATGCTCCGATCGCTAAGCGAGGCGGCCTACGACAAGTTCGCCCGCAAATGGGGCGTCGCGCAACCGGCGCAATGGCATCCTGGTGCCAAGCTGGCGGCGATGCACAAAGCCCGCGCCAACCTCTCGACGTTCACGGAGGAGGAGCAGGAGCAGTCGCGCGCCTGGTTGGCGGCGAACGGCTTCACCGATGCCGTCGGCGGCCAACGCGACTGCCCCGATTGCGGGCATATGGGCCCGTCATTCTCGAGCTGCCCGACCTGCGGGATGGCGCAATGACCATGCGTGTCGAGACGCCCATCGAAAAGGAGCGGCGCGTCGCGCGCGAGCTCCGCGAGCCGATGGAGCGCGTCTGGAACACGCCAGGAGTGAAGAACGCGAAGCGGCTGAACCGCTTCGCCATGCCCATGCGGCTCGGCGGCACACATGGCTATGAGGACGATATCTGTGCCGAGTGAGCAGCCGATCCCCTATTGGCCCGCCGCTCTGCGCCTCGATCAGGCGGCAGCCTATTGCGGCCTGAGCGTCGACACGTTCAAGGAGGTCTGCACCGTTGCCCCGATCCAATTCACGAAATCCACGCACGGCCGCCGGTGGCTCCGTGCCCGCCTGGATGCGTGGCTTGACAGCCTCGACCCGAACAGCGCAGGTTCCGCGATTACAGGACGTAGAAGTCTCGCGGAGCGCATCGGTGGTGGCGGCGGCTAGGCTGGAAGGCCTGAAGATCTATGAGAGACGCGGGAAATGGTACGTCTATCGCCGCGCGACGGGCGAGGCGCTGATCAAGGCCTTCTCCGGCGATCGGGCCGCCCTCGACAAGGAACTGGCCTCACCGGCCTTCCTGCAGCTCTACAACAAGGCCCGCCTGCCCAAGCGCACCGCAGCCGCCTTCTCTGACGGCACGCTGGGACGCCTCGTCCATTGGTTCACGAACGGCGATATCGACCGGGAACCAAAGGATATCGACCCGGCCGGCTCGATCGAGGGCGGCTTCCCGAAATGGGCCAAGCTCTCGACCGCCACGCGCAGCGACTATCTCAAGGCCTTCCGCTGGCTCCGCGACGTCTTCGACGAGCCGCTGACCGGCTTCACGACGCCCGAGCTGTACGAGCTGCGGGACAAGTGCGCCCACCAGAAGAAGACGCGCTTCGCCGACAAAATGATCTCGGCGGTCTCGTCCATGTTCTCCAGCGCCGTCGAGCGCGGCAGGATGGGCAGCAATCCCTGCCTGGGCATGAGGAAGATCCACGACACAGATCCAAACGCCAACCGTGAATGGCTTCCGGCCGAGTTCGAGGCCGCCTTCGCAGCCGCGCCGGCGGAGATTAAGACCGTGCTGGTGCTGGCCCGGTTCGGCGGGCTCCGCGGCCAGACCCTCGTCGAGGTGGGCTGGCGGCAATACCTGCCTCATGCGACGACCGGCATGGCCGTGCAGCTCGTTACGCGCAAAAACCAGGAGCCGACCTTCATCCCCGCGCTCGAGCCGATGCAGGCCTATCTCGGCACCCTGTCCCGCACGTCGACCAGGATCGCGACGCGCGAGGATGGCACGCCCTGGAGCTCCGAGAAGCTGATGCAGGCCGTCGTGAGCCGCTGGCTGCGCGAGAAGGAGCGGGAGGGCCTGATCGGCGCCGGCACCACCCTGCACGGCCTCCGCGTCTCCTATGCTGCCTGGTGGAAGCGCAACGGGGCCACCGACGCCGAGATCGCCGACCTACTCGGCGACAAGTCGCAGAGGATGGGAACCCACTACACTAGGCATGTCTCGCGCGAGGACAACGTGGTCCGCGCGTTTAAGCGGCTACAAGACAAGCCATGAGCTACCCGGCCAAGAGGTGGCTCAACCGCGAGCTCGGTTCGCCGCCTCGAGCTGAACCTTGCCGGCGGTCAAACGCGCCAAGAGGTTTGCGGCTGATGCGAGATCGAAACGAAGGATGATCAGGCCGTCCGAGGTTTCAACAGGGACAGCGTACAGGCCGCTGTCCATCTTGGGGTCCTTAATGTCAATGACGTCTACCACCCTGGACATCGGCGCGCTCCCGCTTGAGTTTGGAGGAAAGGTATAGCAAAACGCCGCCCGGTGGGGCGGCCTTTCATGTGGCACTGGCACGGACCCGGAACAGAACATTCGGTGATTTGTCTAACATCGGGCTGTTCCTGTCTAACGCTTGCTGTGAAGAAAGAAAAAGAGTAGCGAAATCAACGCGCGGACGTGGCGGAACTGGTAGACGCAAGGGACTTAAAATCCCTCGATGGCAACGTCGTGTGGGTTCGACTCCCACCGCCCGCACCAGAATCATCTCTCGTCCGGAGCCGGTGCCGATGGACGGAAGCAAGCCGGTCACTCAAATTTCCGTCGACAAGTTCGCGCGAATTCTCACGCGGCTCGCGCGCGCTCCAGCAGCCTCTCCCAGGTCGTGGCCTGAAAGCTCGGCCGCACTTCCAGCCGGTCGATCCAGGCTACGAGATTGGGATACGCCGCAGTGAGCGTAGCCCATTCAGGTGTCGCGGCCAGGAAGCTGGCCTGTGGCCCGGCCTGCAGATCGGCCAGCGTGAGAACATCACCCGCCATGAAGGGCTGTTCGCCGAGGAGGCGCGACAGCTCAGCGAATACGGTGCGTGCGCGCGGCATTGCCGCCTCTATGGCTGCTTCATCGGTCGCAAGTCCCAGCAGGCGCGGGCCGACGATGCGCTGAAAGACGATGACGCTGCAGACGCCCTGGAACAGATACCAATCGCTGATATTCATCACCTGATCCATCCGCGCCGCCTGCTTGGGATCGGCAGGCGTCAGGGATGGCTGGGGCAGGATCCGGTCGAGATAACGCAGGATCGCCTGGGTCTCGTAAAGCATGAAGCCGTCATGCTCCAGCACGGGGATACAGCCGAACGGATTTCGCGCCAGATGTTCCGCGGACTTCGAAGCGCCGGGGGCCATGGCCGCCAGGCGATACGATGTCTCCTTCTCTTCCAGCGCGATCAGAACGCAACGCCCGAACGGGCTTCCCGGTACGGAATGGACGACGAACTCCGACATGACGACCTCCCTGATTATGACCGACTACGCTCGGCTTCCTCGACAAAGCGCCGCATGAGTCCCGGCCAGCCGCCGTCGACATCCTTGCGCATCGAAGCGCCGGCCTCGGGGCCCATGGTCTCGAACTTATGATGCGTGAGCTCGACCCGCGTCAGCTCTGTGCCTTCGGCGATGAAGCGGACATCGACCTCCGAACGCATCGTCGCGTCCGGCTTCCATTGCGCGCTGATTTGCCAGAGCATCACGACACGATGCGGCGGCTCCCACAGGATGATCGTGGCAACCGGCGTCTCGGTGCCGTCCTCGCCGACTTCGAGCCAACGCCCGCCGAGCCGCGGCTCCATCAATACGGCTCGGATCGGTTGCTTGCCGACGCCATGCGTATGCGGCCACCAGCGAGTCAAGCCGCTGGTGAAGACCTCGAAGGCGTGGCCGATCGGCACCCGGACCAGGACCTGCTTGTGCACCGGGGCAATCGCCGCGACGTCACTCATCCCGCTTCCTCCCTTTGCTTTTTCGATGCGATCGCTCCGCCTCGATCTTGAATGCGAGCAGCGCATCGTCCCAGAAACTGTCGAGCCAATCGCGCAGTTCGGATAGGCCCTCGCGCCTCACCGAGTAGATGCGGCGTGTGCCTTCGCTACGCTCCTGAACCAGCCCCGCGTCCTTCAACACCTTCAGATGCTGCGACACTGCCGGCCGCGACACCGACAGTCCTGCCGCGATCAGCTTGACCGGCTGCGGCCCATCGCGCAGCCGTTCGAACACCTGCCGCCGCGTCGGATCGGCCAGCACCGTCAAGGCATTTTGGTAAGCCATGACTTACCGTAAGCCACGACTTACTGACCGTCAAGCGCAAACAAAATCCGCAAATGCAAAGCGCGGCGGAGATGCCCCGCCGCGCGTCTGGAAAACCATGATGTGAGTGCGAGGATCGCTCGCCCTGGATCACTCGCTCTTGTCGACGTTCCAGAACACCGGCACCGCCTGCCCTTCCAGCACGCCGGTGAGCGACTTGCGCCAGGCGCTCGGGCTGAACCATTGGCCGAGCGGAATGTAGATCACCTGGTCGTAGGCTTCCTTCTGCAGTTCGGCCGCGATCCGCTTCTGCTCGTCGAGCGTCGTGGCGCGAGCAAAGGCGTCGCGCAGCTCCTCGATCTTGGGATCATCCGGCCAGCCGAAGGAGGATTTGAGACCGCGCGCGCTGAGGAAGGTGCTGGACAGCGGGTTGCCGACATCGGCAATCACCGAATTGGTGAAGAACATGTTCCAGCCCCCCTCCTTCGGCGGCTTCTGGCTGGCGCGGCGCGTCACCACAGACTGCCAGTCGGTGGCCTGAAGATCGACCTTGAAGCCGGCGGCACGCAGTTGCTGCGCCACCACGATCGGCTGGGGTTTGAGCGTGATCGCGTCCCCCGGCGCGAGGATCACGAGCGGCGTGCCGTCATAGCCGGATTCGGCGAGCAGCTTCTTGGCCTGCTCCAGGCCATTGCCCTTGACCAGCGTCTCCGAACCGACGTCGGCCTCGAGCGGCGTGCCACAACCGAACAAGGCGCCGCAGATCTTGTAGAATTTCGGATTGCCGACCAGCGCGTCGAGCACATCCTTCTGATTGATCGCCAGGAACGCCGCGCGGCGGATCTTCACATTGTCGAACGGCGGATAGAGGAAGTTCATGCGTCCCAAGGTCTGATAGCCGAACTTGTTCAGCACGTTCATCGTGAGGTCGGGATTCGCGGCGAGCACCGGCTCCAGATCCTGCGGCGGAAACTCCAGGAAATCGATGTCGCCGGCCTGCAGCGCGTTCACCGCGGTCTGCGCGTCGGGCATCGTCACCCACTCGACGCGATCGACCTTCACGACCTTGCCGCCCGCGGTCCAGCTCGGCGGCTCCTTGCGCGGCACATAGTCGGTGTTCTTCTCATAGACCGCCTTTACGCCGGGCTGGAATTCCGCCTGTACGAACTTGAACGGGCCGGATCCGATCTGCTCGGGGATCGGCTGATTCGCCGGTGTCTCCGCCAGCCGCTTCGGCATCATGAACGGGACGTAGGAGGACGGCTTGCCGATCGACTCCAGCACAAGGCCATAACGCTCCTTCAGCTTCAGCGTGATCGTTTTGGCGTCGGTCGCTTCCAGACTGGCCGTAAACTCCATCAGCTTCTGGCCCATCGGGTCATTGCTGCTCCAGCGCTTCAGCGAGGCGACGCAATCCTCCGCGGTCACCGGCGTGCCGTCGTGCCATTTCAGCCCGTCGCGCAAAGTGAAGGTGTAAGTCAGCTTGTCATCACTCACCTTCCAGTCCGCCATCTGCGGCTGGACCTTGAAATTGGAGTCCGTTCCCAACAGCGTGTCATAGACCATGTAGCCATGATCGCGGGTGATGTAGGCCGGCGAGAAAATCGGATCGATGACACGCAGGTCCGAATGCATGACCGCCGTGATGGTCTTCTTGGCGGCGGCGAGCGCGGGCACCGCGCTCACCGACAAGGCTATGGCAGCGGCGACGAGGCAGGACGCGAGCGCTGGAAATATCCGACGCGGATGATGTGGCATGCGATCTCTCTTAACGTGACGATGTGGAATTGATGGCGCGAAACTGATCAAGACCCGGCGATTCATTGTGCATCGCGTCCGCGCATCGACGCTGACCGATAGGCAGCGTTCTATGTCTTACGATGCCGAGACTTGCAGCTGTTCCCGCGCCCGTCAATCCGCTTTCGCCAGTCTCCAAACGCGACCTCATCCTGGCGCGATGAGATGAGATCATCATGATCACCCCTTCGTCACTCCCGCATTTTGGAACTACCTGTCCCTTCGATCATTGTCGGTGCAAGCAAAGGAGCGAGATGATGTCCGACAAATGCGCCGAACCGCAACAGCGCGAGCAAGCCCGCAGCGGCCGCACCGCGCGCGAACAGGTGCCCGCGCGAGATCGCGCCGCCGTTGGTCGTCGACGGCCTTGAAGCCGTGCGCGACAGCCATTGCTAACGACTAGCGGCCGTACGAACAGAGGCTCATAAACAAAAACACGGCGGAAAAGCTCCGCCGTGTTTTCTTCATTCCTGCGAAAAATTTGCTATTCGCTCTTGTCGATGTTCCAGAACACCGGCGTGGCGGGACCGTCGAGTACGCCGGTCAGCGACTTGCGCCAGCCGCTCGGCAGGAGATACTGGCCGAGCGGAATGTAGATCACCTGCTCGTAGTTCTCCTTCTGGATCTCGGTCGCGATCCGCTTCTGCTCCTCCGGCGAGGTCGCGCGGGCATAGTCGTCGCGCAGTTTCTCGATCTTCTCATCCGTCGCCCAGCCGAACCAACCGCCCTTGGTGCCGCGGCCGCCCACTGAGACGTTGACCACGGGGTTGGCCACGTCGGCGCCGACCCAGTTGGTGAAGAACATGTTCCAGCCGCCCTCCTTGACCGGCTTCTGGCTGGCGCGGCGCGTCACCACGGTCTGCCAATCGGTCGCCTGCAGGTCGACCTTGAAGCCGGCCTCGCGCAGCTGCTGCGCCACGACCACCGGCTGGGCCTTGAGCGTGGTCACGTCGCCCGGTGCCATGATCACGATCGGCGTTCCGTCATAGCCGGACTCCGCGAGCGCCTTCTTGGCCTGCTCCAGGCCGTTGCCCTTGATCAGCGTTTCGGCGCCGACATCGGTCTCCAGTGGCGTGCCGCAGACGAACACCGCGCCGCAGACTTTCTGATACTTCGGATTGCCGACGAGGGCGTCGAGTACATCCTTCTGATTGATCGCCAGGAAGGCCGCGCGGCGGACCTTCACGTTATCGAAGGGCGGCAGCAGGAAATTCATCCGGCCGAGCGTCTGGAAGCCGAACTTGTTCGAGACGTCGATCTGGATGTCCGAATTGCCTTCCAGCACCGGCAGCATGTCGTAAGGCAGGTTCTCCATGAAGTCGATGTCACCCGACTGCAGCGCGTTCACCGCCGTCTGCGCGTCCGGCATCGTGATCCATTCGACGCGATCGACCTTCACCACCTTGCCGCCAGCGGTCCAGCTCGCCGGCTCCTTGCGCGGGACGTAGTCGGTGTTCTTCTCATAGACCGCCTTGACGCCCGGCTGGAATTCCTCCTTGACGAATTTGAACGGCCCGGAGCCGATCTGCTCGGGGATCTGCTGACCGGCCGGCGTCTCGGCAAGACGCTTCGGCATCATGAAGGGCACCAGCGAGGATGGCTTGCCGATCGACTCCAGCACGAGGCCATAGGGCTCCTTCAACTTCAGCACGATGGTCTTCGCATCGGCAGCCTCCAGGCTCGCCGTGAAATCCATCAGCTTCTGGCCCATGCCGTCGTTGCGGCCCCAGCGCTTCAGCGAGGCGACACAATCCTCGGCCGTGACCGGCGTGCCGTCATGCCACTTCAGGCCGTCGCGCAAGGTGAAAGTATAGGTCAGCTTGTCGTCACTGACCTTCCAGTCGGCCATTTGCGGCTGGACCTTGAAGTTCGAGTCGGTGGCCAGCAAGGTGTCATAAACCATGTAGCCATGGTCGCGCGTGATATAGGCGGTGGTGAACCCGGGATCGATGACGCGCAGATCCGAATGCATCACCGCGGTGATCATCTTCTTGCCCGATGCCGCGAGGGCGTCGGACGGCTCTGCTCCGGAGAGCGCGAGCGCCGACCAGGCAGCCCCCGCGAGCGTGAGAAGTTTCCGGCGCGAGATGTGGAACATTGATATCTCCTGACTTGGCGTAAAAGCGGTCACGACGCGGTCACTGTTTATGCATGTAGTCCGTTCTTTAGGCGAACTAACAGGCTGTAAACCCTTAGATTTCGACAGTTGCACCAGGATGCTGCACAGGTCAATCCGCATTCGGCGCATGCGTGACGTCGGCCGGAATGACGTTAACGCGGGCATGACTTGGTTATACAAAATGCCGACCATTCCGCCGCCGCGCGATAACGCCGGCAAACCAGCGAGAGCTCTGATGAATCCAGCCAATCTTCCCTTCGATGCCGAAGCCATGCTGCAAGGTTTGCGCGGTTGGGTGGAATGCGAAAGCCCGACCTGGGACGCTCCCGCGGTCGAACGCATGTTCGATATCGCAGCCCGCGAGATGGCGATCATGGGTGCGACGATCGAGCGCATCGCCGGACGCCAGGGCTTCGCAGGCTGCGTCCGCGCCCGCTTTCCGCATCCGAAACAGGGCGAGCCCGGCATCCTGATTGCGGGTCATCTCGATACCGTCCATCCCATCGGGACGATCGCCAAGCTGCCATGGCGGCGCGAAGGCAACAAATGCTATGGCCCCGGCATCTTTGACATGAAGGGTGGCAATTATCTGTCGCTCGAGGCGATCAGGCAGTTGATGCGCGCCTCCATCGCCACGCCACTGCCGATTACCGTTCTCTTTACTCCCGACGAGGAAGTCGGCACGCCCTCGACGCGCGATATCATCGAAGCGGAGGCCGCGCGCAACAAATACGTGCTGGTGCCCGAGCCCGGCCGGCCCGACAACGGCGTCGTCACCGGGCGTTATGCGATCGCCCGCTTCAATCTCGAAGCAACGGGACGGCCGAGCCACGCCGGAGCAACATTGTCATCTGGCCGTTCCGCGATACGGGAAATGGCGCGACAGATCCTCGCGATCGATGCGATGACGACGGAGGATTGCACCTTCTCGGTCGGCATCGTTCACGGCGGGCAATGGGTGAACTGCGTCGCAACAACCTGCAACGGTGAAGCCCTCAGCATGGCCAAGCGCCAGGACGATCTCGATCGCGGGGTGGAACGAATGCTGGCGCTGTCGGGCACCAGCAACGACGTCGCATTCAAGGTGACCCGCGGCGTGACGCGTCCGGTGTGGGAGCCGGATTCCGGAACTATGGCACTCTACGACAAAGCGCGCGGCATCGCCGAACAGCTCGGGATGAAGCTGCCACACGGTTCGGCCGGCGGCGGATCCGACGGCAACTTCACCGGCGCCCTCGGAATCCCGACACTCGACGGCTTGGGCGTGCGCGGCGCCGATGCTCACACTCTCAACGAGCACATCGAGGTCGAAAGCCTCGTCGAACGTGGGCGACTCATGGCCGGCTTGCTGGCCACGCTGGCGTAATATGGCAGCATCAGATTAGGGCCTCGCAGCTTTACGTGCGCCGCGAACTCTGCTGTGTTCGGCACAGGCAAAAACGCGGCGTACATGACCTCGTTCAAAACCATCAGAAGTCGGGCGGAGAAGCGCAAGGGCGGCACACAGGCGTTGATCACGCTGCTGCCGCCGGCGCCCGACATCGCGGTAGTCGCAAAGCTGAGTGATGATCGCGTGCTGGCCGAAATGACCCGGCGCGTGTTCTCCGCGGGGTTTGCCTGGAGCGTGATCGAGTCGAAATGGCCGGGATTTGAGGACGCGTTCCTAAGCTTTCAGCCGGCGCGGCTGCTGTTTCAGCCGGACGATTTCTGGGACGGCCTGTTGCGGGACAGCCGCATTGTGCGCAACGCAGCAAAGATCATGTCGGTGCGGCAGAATGCGGCCTTCGTGCAGGAGATCGCCAAGGAGCACGGCAGCTTCGGCAAGTTCCTGGCGAGTTGGCCGTCCTCTGATGAGGTCGGACTCCTGGCAATCCTCGATAAGCGCGGCAGCCGGCTCGGCGGCAACACCGGACAGCTGTTGCTACGCTTCCTCGGCTGGGATGGTTTCGTGACATCAAAGGACGTCGTGGCCTGCCTGCGTGACTCTGGACTGGACATTGCCGATGAGGTCAAGTCCAAGAGCGACCTCGCCAAGGTGCAGGCGCAGTTCAATGCGTGGGCCAAGGAGACAGGATTGTCCTATACGCATTTGTCCCGCATCTGCGCGCTCTCGGTCGGCGAGAACCGTCAAACATGATGTGCAGCATCGCAATGTGCTTCGGTACATGGCACGCAGCTTGCAGCACATTGCAGTGCGAAATTACCGGGAGTTCTTGAAAGTGACTGATATCAGTG
This sequence comes from Bradyrhizobium sp. SZCCHNS1022, assembly GCF_032484835.1. Taxonomy (NCBI): domain Bacteria; kingdom Pseudomonadati; phylum Pseudomonadota; class Alphaproteobacteria; order Hyphomicrobiales; family Nitrobacteraceae; genus Bradyrhizobium; species Bradyrhizobium sp. SZCCHNS1022. The sequence continues at coordinate 524,497 of NZ_JAUETT010000005.1, forward strand.
ACATGCAGGCGCATTCACCGTGCCGTGTAACCGGCCCAAGCCTAGGATGAAGGCAGTCCTCACCCGATGATCGGATATCTGGTTCGCCGCGTACTCGCCGCCATTCCCGTGATGGGCGTGGTCGCCTTGTTCGTGTTCCTTCTTTTGAGACTAACGCCCGGTGATCCCGCCGCCATCTTGGCGGGCGATAACGCCACCCCCGAACAGCTCGAACGCATTCGCGTCTCGCTCGGCCTGCACGAGCCGCTGTACGTCCAGTTCTTCACCTGGATCAATCAGCTGCTGCATGGCGATCTTGGCGTCTCGCTGATCTCCAAAGTTCCGGTCTTGCAGATGATCGGCCAACGCATCGAGCCGTCGATCTCGGTCGCGATCTCCACGATCATTCTGGCGATCGTGGTCGCCGTGCCGCTCGGCGTCATCGCCGCCTGGAAGCACGGCACCTGGATCGATCGTTTCGTGATGGGGCTCTCCGTGCTCGGCTTCTCGGTCCCCGTCTTCGTGATCGGCTACGTGCTGATCGAGGTGTTCGCGATCAATCTGCGCTGGTTCCCGGTGCAGGGCTTCAAGAGCCTGTCGGCCGGCTTCGGGCCGTTCTTCGACCGCATCATCCTGCCGACCTGCACGCTGTCGTTCATCTACATCGCATTGATTGCCCGCATGACGCGCGCGGCGATGCTCGACGTCCTCGGCGAGGACTTCGTCCGCACCGCACGCGCCAAGGGCATCGGCGAAACCTCGGTGCTGCTGCGTCATGCGCTGCGCAATGCCGCCGTGCCCGTCATCACCGTGATCGGGTCCGGCTTTGCGCTTCTGATCTCCGGCGTTGTCGTCACCGAAAGCGTGTTCAACCTGCCGGGCATCGGACGCCTTACGGTCGACGCCGTGCTGGCGCGCGACTATCCGGTCATCCAGGGCATGATTCTGCTGACATCCTTCATCTATCTCGCAGTCAACCTGCTGATCGATGTCGCCTACACCCTGCTCGATCCCCGTATCCGTTACTGAGGCATTGTCCTGATGGCGATCGTCACCCATCCCGAGCCGTCTTTGCCGGTCACCTCGCGGCTGAGCCCGCGGTTCGGCTTTCTCACCTCGACTCCGATCATCGCGGTCGCAACCGTCTGTCTCGCTTTGATCGTGCTCATCTCCGTGCTGGCGCCATTGCTGGCGCCGCATGATCCGGTCCTGCTGGCGCCGGCACAGCGGCTGAAGCCGGCCAGCGCGCAGTTCCTGCTCGGCACCGACGCCTACGGCCGCGATCTGATGTCGCGCACGATCTATGGCGGGCGCGTATCGCTCCTGGTCGGTGTGGGCGCCGCCGTATTCTCGATCGCGATCGGCCTGTTCATCGGCCTCGTCTCCGGCTTCTTCAAATGGGTCGATGCCGTGATGATGCGCGTGATGGATGGCCTGATGGCGATTCCGAGCATCCTGCTCGCCATTGCCGTGGTGTCATTGTCCGGCGCCAGCATCGCCACCGTGATGATCGCGATCACCATTCCGGAAATTCCGCGCGTCGCGCGGCTGGTGCGTTCGGTGGTGCTGACCGCGCGCGAGGAGCCCTATGTCGAGGCCGCGATCTCGGTCGGCTCTTCGCTACCCAAGATCATGTGGCGGCATCTGATGCCGAACACGATCGCGCCCCTGATCGTGCAGGGTACTTATGTCTGCGCCTCGGCGATCCTCACCGAGGCGATCCTCTCCTTCCTCGGCGCCGGCATCAGCCCGGAGACGCCGACCTGGGGCAACATCATGGCCGAGGGCCGCGCTTACTTCCAGATCAAGCCGTCCCTGATCTTCTGGCCGGGCCTGCTGCTGTCGATCGCGATTCTCTCGATCAACCTGATCGGCGACGCCGCGCGCGATGCGCTCGATCCGCGCATGAAGCAGCGGGAGGGGAAATGACGCCGTCTTCCCCTAACCATCATTGCGAGCGAAGCGAAGCAATCCAGAATCGCCTTGCAACATTGAACTGGATTGCTTCGTCGCTTCGCTCCTCGCAGTGACGGCAGAGAGTACGATCATGACCGATACCATCCTCGACATCGACAATCTCGTCGTTGCCCTCGGCAAGACCAAGAGCTCCACCGGCCCGCGGATCATCGACGGCATCTCCATCAAGGTGGCCAAGGGCGAGACGCTGTGCGTGGTCGGCGAAAGCGGCTCCGGCAAATCCGTGACCTCGCTGACGACGATGGGCCTGTTGCCGAAGAACACGCTGCACCCGGTCGGCGGCAGCATCAAGCTGGTCGGTGAGGAGCTGTTGACCGCGACCGATCGCCGGCTGCGGCAACTCCGCGCCACCACCATGGCGATGATCTTCCAGGAGCCGATGACCGCGCTCAATCCGGTGGTGCCGGTCGGCCGTCAGATCGACGAGGTGCTGCGCGCGCATACCTCGCTGGATGCGCGCACCCGCCGCAAGCGCATTCTCGACATGATGGAGCAGGTGCACCTGCCCGATGTCGAACGCATCTTTGCCTCCTATCCCCACCGCCTGTCCGGCGGCCAGCGCCAGCGCATCATGATCGCGATGGCGCTGGTGCTCGAGCCAAAGCTTCTGATCGCGGACGAGCCGACCACCGCGCTCGACGTGACCACGCAAAAGCAGATCCTCACCCTGATCCGCGAGCTGCAGCGCGACCATGGCACGGCGGTGCTGTTCATCACCCATGACATGGGCGTCGTGGCCGAGATCGCGGACCGCGTCGCGGTGATGCGCCAGGGCCGACTGGTCGAAACCGGTGCGCTCGACCAGATCCTGCGCAAGCCGGAAATGGACTACACGCGCAACCTGCTCGCAGCGGTCCCCAGTCTCATTCCGCGCCCTGCCCGCCCCGAGACCAAGGAGCCGGTGGTGCTGGAGACCACCGATCTCGGCAAGGTCTATCGTGAGCGTTCCTTCCTCGGCAAACCGCGCGAGGTGGTCGCGGCGCAGAATGTCACTCTCACGTTGCGCAAGGGCCGCACGCTCGGCATCGTCGGCGAGAGCGGCTCGGGCAAGTCGACGGTGGCGCGCTGCATCGTCCGTCTGATCGATCCGACCTCGGGCGGGGTCCGGCTGGCCGGCCACGAAATTTCGATCCTGACGCGCCGCCTGCTGCAGCCGCACCGCAAGCGCATCCAGATCGTCTTCCAGGATCCCTACCGCTCGCTGAACCCGCGCCTGACCGTGGGCGAAAGCATCGCCGAGGGGCCGATCAATTACGGCACGTCGCGTGACAAGGCGATGGCGCGCGCCCGGGAGCTATTGGAACTGGTCGGACTGCCCGCGGATTCCATCTCGCGCTTTCCGCATCAGTTCTCCGGCGGCCAGCGCCAGCGCATCGCGATCGCCCGCGCACTGGCACTCGATCCGGATGTGCTGGTCGCGGACGAAGCGGTTTCCGCGCTCGACGTTTCCGTGCAGGCGCAGGTGCTGGACCTCCTCGATGAGATCCAGCGCCGGCTCGGCATCGCCATCTTGTTCATCACCCACGATCTGCGCGTCGCCGCGCAGATCTGCGACGAGGTCGTGGTGATGCAGAAGGGCCGCATCGTCGAGCAGGGCCCGGCCGGCGAGATCCTCACGCACCCGAAGGAGACCTATACTCGGGCGCTGCTCGAGGCCGCGCCCGGCCGCAACTGGGATTTTGCCAATTTCCGCCCCGTGGCCGAGGCGGTGGCGTAGCAGCCTCGTCCTCCTCGTCATTCCGGGGCGTGCGCAGCACGAGCCCGGAATCCATACTCACAGGCGGATGTCGTAACATCGGCTGATCGACGCGCATGCCACACAGATCCTGCTGTGGTTATGGATTCCGGGCTCATCGCTACGCGATGCCCCGGAATGACGCCGTAGAAGCAGGTGGGCCAGCCAACACGCGTGAGGCGCGCCCGATGCATGCAAATCGGCATCGCTCCCTCGCTTGCGCCCCGCGCGAGGAGCGGTCTAACGTCGCCGATCACGTCAACGGCTTGAGATGACCCGAATGACCCGCATCGCCATCGGCGGCTTCCTGCACGAGACCAACACCTTCGCGCCGACCAAGGCGACCTATGACGACTTCATGCACGAAGGCGGCGCCACGATCGCAGACGCCGCCAACGTGATGAAGATCATGCGCGGCATCAATGCGGGCCAGTCCGGATTTATCGATGTCGCGACGTCGCGCGGGTGGGACGTGGTGCCGACCATCGCCTGTCATGCAAGCCCATCGGCTCATGTCACGGAGGATGCGTTCGAGCGCATCGTTGGCGTCATGGTCGATCGCATCAAGGCCGCCGGCGCCATCGATGGCGTATATCTCGACCTGCATGGCGCGATGGTCACCGAACATTTCGACGACGGCGAAGGCGAGATTTTGGCGCGCGTGCGCAAGGTGATCGGCCCGAGCGTGCCTCTGGTCGCAAGCCTCGACCTGCACGCCAATGTCACGCCTGAGATGATCGCGCATGCCGATGCGCTGATCGCCTATCGGAAATATCCGCATACTGATATGGCCGACACCGGCCGCGCCTCGGCGCATCATCTCGCGCTGCTGCTGGACTCGAAGCAGCGCCTCGCCAAATCATTCCGGCAATTGCCTTTCCTGATTCCGATCAGTTGGCAATGCACCAACGATCATCCCGCCAAGGGCATCTACGAGACGCTCGCACGCTACCAGAGCGAGACCGTGCCGACGCTATCCTTCGCGCCGGGCTTTCCGGCCGCCGACTTCATTCATTGCGGGCCGAGCGTCTTCGCCTATGGCCGGACCCAAGCCGATGCCGATGCCGCGGCCGATGCGATCGCAAGCCTCGTCGCAAGTCATGAGGACGATTTCGACGGCAGGATCTATTCGCCGGACGAGGGCGTGCGCCACGCGATGGAGCTTGCCAGGAATGCGTCGAAACCGATCGTCATCGCCGACACCCAGGACAATCCCGGCGCCGGTGGCGATTCCGACACCACGGGCATGCTGCGTGCACTGGTGCGTAACCGCGCGCAGCGCGCCGCGATCGGAATGATCTACGATCCGCAATCGGCGCTCGCAGCGCACGCCGCCGGCGAAGGCGCCACCGTCACGCTCTCCCTTGGCGGCAAGTCCGGGATTCCCGGCGACGCGCCCTTTACGGAGAGCTTCATCGTCGAGAAACTGTCGGACGGCCGCTTCGTGGCGCCGGGTCCGTTCTATGGCGGCCGCAAGATGGACATGGGCCCTTCGGCCGCCTTGCGCATCGGTGACATCAGTGTCGTGGTCTGCTCGCACAAGGCGCAGCTCGCCGATCAGGCGATGTACCGCTTCGTCGGGATCGAGCCAACCGAGCAGGCCATCCTGATCAACAAGAGCTCGGTGCATTTCCGCGCCGACTTCGAGCCGATCGCGGAGAAGCTGTTGATCTGCGCCGCGCCCGGCCCGATGGCGGCCGATCCCGCCACCCTGCCCTGGACGCGGCTGCGTCCGGGCATCCGCCTCAAACCGAACGGCCCGACGTTCGCGCCTTAACATCTCATCATCTCGCAACGGACAAAGATATCCATGCCCCTGATCGACCGCATTGAAGGCTACGCCGACGAGCTCACCGCGATCCGCCGCGACCTGCACGCTCATCCGGAGATCGGCTTCGAGGAGACGCGCACATCCGGCATCGTCGCCGAGAAGCTTGCGCAATGGGGCATCGAAGTGCATCGCGGCCTCGGTGGTACCGGCCTGGTCGGCGTGCTCAAGGGCAAGGGCGCCAATGGCAAGACGATCGGTCTGCGCGCCGACATGGACGCGCTGCCCATGGAAGAGAACACCAACCTGCCCTGGCGCTCGACCATTCCGGGCCGCTTCCATGGCTGCGGCCATGATGGCCACACCACCATGCTGCTCGGCACTGCGCGCTATCTGGCCGAGACCCGGAATTTCGACGGCACCGTGCATTTCATCTTCCAGCCCGCCGAGGAAGGCCTCGGCGGCGCGCGGGCGATGATCAAGGACGGGCTGTTCGAGAAGTTTCCCTGCGACGAGCTCTACGGTCTGCACAACGCGCCCGATCTGAACCACGGCGAGATCGCCATCCTGCCGGGGCCCGCGATGGCCGGCGCCGATTTCTTCGATATCCGCATCTCCGGCTATGGCGCCCATGGCGCGATGCCCGAGCGCTCCAAGGACGCGGTCGTCATTGCAACCACCGTGGCGCAGTCGATCCAGACCATCGTCAGCCGCAATGTCGATCCGTTGCAGGCCGCCGTGGTCTCGATCACGCAGATCCATGCCGGCTCCGCCTACAACGTCATTCCGGGCGATGCCTGGCTGTGCGGCACCGTGCGCGCCTTCTCCGATTCCGTCCGCGCCCTGATCCGCGAGCGCATGCGCGCGCTCTGCGCCGGCGTGGCGGCCGCCTTCCATTGCGAGATCGACGTCGATATCCGCGATACGTTCAGCGTGCTGGTGAACCAGGAAGAACAGTCCAAGGTGGTCGAAGAGGTCGCACGTAGCGTGGTCGAGCCGTCCAAGGTCGTGACCCGCTCGACCCCGAAGATGGGCAGCGAGGACTTCGCCGACATGCTGCAGAAGATTCCGGGCGCCTATTTCTGGGTTGGCCATGACGGCTCGGTCCCGGTGCACAATCCCGGTTACGTGCTGGACGACAAGATCCTGCCGGTCGGCGCCAGCATGTTCGCCCGTATCATCGAAACCCGCCTCCCAGTGTGAGCGCCCATGCATAAACCGGTCTCGGACGAGATTACCTCGCTGCACGACCTTTCCGCGGTCGATCTGATCGCCGGCTATCGCGCGCGCCAGTTCTCGCCATCGGAGGTGATGGAGGAGGTGCTGGCACGTGCTGCGGCTTGGGAGCCGCACATCAAGGCGCTCTATCTGTTTGATCCCGATGCGGCGCGCGCCGCCGCATCGGCCTCCACGGCGCGCTGGGCGCAGGACGAGCCGATCGGTGCGCTCGACGGCGTACCAACGACGGTGAAGGACAACATGGCCACCAAGGGCCAGCCGATCCCGCTCGGCTCGGCGAGCGTCACGCTGGCGCCGGCCGTGGCGGACGCCCCGCCCGTCGCACGCTTGCGCGAAGCTGGCGCGATCATCTTCGCCAAGACCACGATGCCGGATTACGGCATGCTGTCCTCTGGCTTGTCGAGCTTCCATCCGCTCACCCGCAATCCCTGGGACCTCAAGATGAATCCCGGCGGCTCGAGCGCCGGCGCTGGAGCCGCCGCCGCGGCCGGTTATGGCCCGTTGCACCTCGGGACCGACATTGGCGGCTCGGTCCGCCTGCCGGCATCGTGGTGCGGCCTGGTCGGCCTCAAGCCGAGCCACGGGCGCGTGCCGATCGATCCGCCCTATGTCGGCCGCGTCGCCGGGCCGATGACGCGCACCGTCGATGACGCTGCGCTGATGATGAGCGTGCTGTCGAAGCCCGATCGTCGTGACGGCAGCAGCCTGCCGCCGAGCGACCTCAACTGGAAGCTCGCCGAGAAATCGCCGCGCAAGCTCCGCATCGGCGTGATGCTCGAGCCCGGCGTCGGACAGCCGCTGGAGCAGCCGGTGCGCGCGGTCGTGCTCGAGGCGGCAAAGGCGTTCGAATCCGCAGGCGCCGTCGTCGGCGAAGCCAAGGGCTTCCTCACGCGCGAGATGCTCGACGGGCTCGACAATTTCTGGCGCGCGCGGCTGTGGGACGATCTCTCCCGGCTCACGCCCGAGATCCGCAACAAGACGCTGCCTTATATCCTGCAATGGGCCGAGCGCGGCGCGACGCTTTCGGGCGTCGAGGTCGTGCGCGGCTTCAACGTCACCATGGCGATCCGCGCCGCCGCCGCCAAGATGTTCTGCGAGTTCGACTACGTGATCTCGCCGACCTCTCCGGGCGTGAAATTTCCGGCGGAGTTCGCATCCCCGATCAACGACCCGCAGCTGCCGTTCGAGCACATCACCTACACCGTGCCGTGGAATATGTCGGAGAACCCGGCGGTCTCGATCAACGCCGGCTATGACGCCCACGGCTTCCCGATCGGGCTGCAGATCGTCGGCCGCCGCTTCGACGATCTCGGCGTGCTCGGCCTGGCGAAGACCTTCGAGGGCCTGCGCGGCGAGCAGCGCCCCTGGCCGGCGCCGCCGAAGGCATAGATATTTCCGCCGTCATTCCGGGGCGATGCGAAGCGACGAGCCGGGAATCCATGCTAGCCAATTCACAATGGTGGTTATGGATTCCGGGCTCGTCGCTTCGCGCCGCCCCGGAATGACGACGTGAGCAGCTACAACGACGACAACAAAAGCAAACAAGCGCGAGGAAACGCCCATGGCCTACGAGACCATTCTCTACGACGTCGCCGACCAGATCCTGACCATTACGCTCAACCGTCCCGAGAAGCTGAACGCCTTCACGCCGACGATGCAGAAGGAGCTGATCGACGCCTTCGATCGCGCCGACCGGGACGACGAGGTCAGAGCGATCATCGTCACCGGCGCGGGCCGCGCCTTCTGCGCCGGCGCCGATCTGTCCTCCGGTGCCGACACCTTCGATCGCGACGCCAGGCGCGGACCCGTCAAGCGCCATGCCGACGGCCGCGTCGACTATTCCGATCCGCAGGTCCGCGATGGCGGCGGACAGGTCACTCTTCGCATCTTCAAGTCGCTGAAGCCCGTCATCGCCGCGGTCAACGGCCCTGCCGTCGGCATCGGCGTCACCATGCAGCTCGCGATGGACATCCGCATCGCCTCGGAAGCGGCGCGCTTCGGCTTCGTGTTCTCCCAGCGCGGCATCGTGCCGGAGGCGGCGTCCAGCTGGTTCCTGCCGCGCATCGTCGGCATCTCGCAAGCCTTGGAATGGTGCTACACCGGCCGCGTCTTCCCGGCGCAGGAGGCACTTGCGGGGCGTCTCGTCAGCAAGGTGGTGCCGCCGGACGAACTGCTGCCGACCGCTCGTGCGCTGGCGCGCGAGATCGCCGAGAAGACCGCCCCGGTTTCGATCGCGCTGATCCGCCAGATGATGTGGCGCATGATGGGCGCCGACGATCCGATGGAGGCGCACAAGGTCGACAGCCGCGGCATCTATGCACGCGGGCGCTCCGATGACGTCAAGGAAGGCGTGATGGCGTTCCTGGAGAAACGCCCGGCGCAGTTCAGGAACAAGGTCTCCAGCGACATGCCAGACTATTTCCCGTGGTGGGACGAGCGGGAGTACAAGTAGAGTTGCCCACGCTGTCATCCCGGCGAAAGCCGGGATCCATGCCGCGTGATCTATCAGGGGCAATCCGGACGTCGTTCTTCGCCAAATGGCGTTCTGTGGATTTGGGTCCCGGCTCAAAGGCCGGGACGACACCGAACGGGTTGCTTTCAGCGCCGGTTCACAAACCAGCACCGCGACCGCTCAGGCCGCCTTGATGCCGTTGATGAAGGCATCGACCTGTCGGCGCATGCTCTCCGATTGGCGCAACAGCTCCTTCGAGGCGCCGAGCACCTGGCTCGCTGCCGTTCCGGACTCGGTGGCCGCAGCGGTGACCTGCAGGATATTGTCCGATATCTCGCCGGTGCCCTGCGCCGCATGTTGCACGTTGCGAACGATCTCGCGCGTCGCGGCGTCCTGCTCCTCGACGGCTGAAGCAATCGAGACCGCAATCGTGTTAAGCTCGTCGATCGTGGTCGTGATCCCTCGAATGGCCCGTACGGCCTCGGTCGAGATGCCCTGCATCGCCGATATCTGCGCGCGGATCTCGTCGGTAGCCTTGGCGGTCTGCTCGGCAAGGCTCTTCACTTCGCCGGCAACCACCGCAAAACCGCGGCCCGCATCGCCCGCCCGCGCGGCCTCGATCGTGGCATTGAGCGCAAGCAGGTTGGTCTGACCGGCGATCTCGCTGATCAGCCTGACCACATCACCGATCTTCTCGGCCGCGCTGGAGAGGCCCTGCACGGTCTCGTTCGCCCGTCGTCCCTCGACCACCGCTCCACGCGCGATCTCGGTGGACTGCGTCACCTGGCCACCGATCCTTGCGACCGCAGTCGACAGTTGCTCCGATGCTGCAGCCACCGTCTGCATATTGCCCGATGCGGCTTCGGTCGCCTGCGCCACTCTCGCCGCCTCGCCGCTGGTCCGGCTTGCACTCTTATCCATCACGGCGGCGGTCGACTCCAATTGGGTCGATGCCGAGATCACCGTCTCGATCACGCCTGCGATATCGTTGCTGAACCGGTCGGCGAGGTCGCCGACCTGCCGCGCTCTGGCAGTGCGCGCACGTTCCGCCTCGGCATCCTTGGCGGTGAGCTCGGCCGTATGGATCATGTTCTGCTTGAAGAACTGCACCGACTGCGCCATCAGCCCGATCTCGTCGCACCGGTCGACCGCGTCGACCTCCGTCGCAAGATCGCCCTTCGCGAGCCGCGTCATCGCATCGGCGAGCGCGTTGACCGGCTCGGTGATGCTCCGTGCCATCGCAAGCACGGCACCGATGCTGACCAGCAGGGCGACCAGCAGCAATCCGGCAACGACACCGAGACTCCTATCAGCGTCGGCTTCCTTGCGCGCCATCATCTCCGACAGTTCGGCCGCCAGCGCGTCCTCGACCTTTTTCAGAAGATCGATCCGCACAGTCGCCGCGTCGAACCACACCTTGCTGTCGAGCCCCTTGAAATCACCATTGACCGCGCCTTGTTCGACGGTCTTGCGCATCGCGCTGAAACCTTGGATGGCCGAGCTCGCCATTGCGGCCTGGAATGCCGCCTGCGCCTTCGCGGTCGCGACCATTCTGAACGCGCTGAAGAAGCTGTCCTGAGCTGCAGCAAGCCCCATCGCACGGGCATAGCCAGCCGGTTCGAAGCGGCCCGCAGCAAGGCCGCCGGCCACGGTGGCGCGCTCCAAGCCGGCGCGCTCCTTGCCCTCGGTCAGGTTGCCATAGGCGATGATGGCTTTGGAAATCTCGTCGTCGTGGCTCAATTTCGACATGCCGTTGATCAGTCCGATCAGACGGCTGACGATCTCGGTGAGATTGCCGACCGCGACGGGCGGCGTGACCGATTGCGCGTCAATCTCACCGCGATAGCCATCGAGCTGGGCCAGTTGCTGCTCGCAGTCGCGCACGGCCGCAGCCAGGGCTTCGGCGCCACGCAGCTCGTTGAGTGCAGTGACCGCGGCTGCACGCTCCACATTGGACTGCTGACGTTGGCGGGCGAGCTCGGGGCCCATCTGCAGGCCCTTGCTGCTGAGGAAGGCCGACGACATGCCGCGCTCGCGCTGCAGCTCGTGAACGAAGCGGCTCAGCTGGCCGACAGCTTCTGCAACCGGCTGCAGGCGCGCCATCTCGGAACGGACCGACCACTTTGTGGAGATTTCGTAGGCGGCCAGTGCGCCGAGTGTGAGGATCGGCAACAATGCCGAGAGGGCTATCCGGTGAAGTATTTTCGACGTCTTGAGCATGATCGGCCTCAACCTGTCCGATCATTTTAGAAATCCAGTGGTAAATAAACCCACAGACTTGCGCGCCGCAATTTTGGGCAGACGCTTGCAAACTAATCCATCATCAGCGCGACACGGCCGATCGCCTTGCGCTCGATAAGCAATCGCATCGCGCGCGCATAGTCCTCGATCGGCACGCGATGCGACACGTGCGGCCGCAGCCTGCCCGCTTCCGCCCAGGCCAACAGCGCCCGCATGCGCGCGGCTGCCAGTGCCGGGTCCTTGCGCGTCGCCTCCCCGGCTCGCACACCGAGTACGCTCGCGCCCTTCATCAGGATCAAATTGGTGCGGGCGAGCCCGATGCCGCCGGTGAAGCCGACGACGAGCAGCCGCGCGCCCCAGGCAATGCTTCGCACGCTCTGCTCGAACACCTCGCCGCCGACCGGATCGAACACGACATCGACGCCACGCCCATCCGTGATCCGCTTGACCGCCTCGCGGAACGGCTCCCGGGAATAGAGCACGAGATGGTCGGCGCCGCGCGATCGCGCGACCCCGAGCTTCTCCTCGGATGACGCCGCGGCGATCACGGTCGCCCCTAACAGCTTGCCCATCTCGACCGCGGCAAGGCCGACGCCGCCACCGGCGCCATGGACGAGGAGAACCTCGCCAGCCTTGAGTTGGCCGCGGTCGACCAGCGCGTGATGGGCTGTGCCGTAGGCGGCAAGATATGTCGCGCCTTCGGCATAGTCGAAGGTGGAGGGCAACGGCGTCAGCTGGCCGGCTACGACCGCCGCTTCCTCGGCATAGGCGCCGAAGCGCATCCGCACGATGACTTTGTCGCCGACCGCCGCGCCCGTCACGTCCGGACTCACCTCGACGACGTCACCTGCCGCCTCTACACCCGGTGTGAACGGCAATTCCGGCTTGAGCTGATATTCGCCGGCGCACATCAGTATGTCGGGAAAATTGATCCCGGCGGCGCGGATCCTCACCCGCACCTCGCCCTCTTGCAGCGAGCGGCTTTCGATGTTTTCCAGCCGCAACATCTCGGGCGCCCCGAGTTCGCGGCAGACTACGGCGCGCGACATCAGGCTGCGCGCTCTTTGCTTCGAGCCAGCGCTTCGCGCACCAGCGGCAGGCGGTCGTTGCCGAAATACATGTCGGTCTGGTTGAGGAAGATCGTGGGCGAGCCGAAACCTCCGCGCTTGACCACCTCCTCCGTGTTCGCCCTGAGCTGATCCTTGACGGCCTGCTGGCTGATCCCCTCAAAGAACTTTGCGGAATCGATCCCGACCCGCCGGCAGATCTCCGTCAGCACGCCATCCTGCGAGATGTCCTTGTCCTCGCCCCAATAGGCCTCGAACACCGCACGCGCGAACGGCACCATGTCCTCGTTGCCGAGCCAGATGCAGCCGCGCATCGCCTTGACGCTGTTCACCGGAAACACGGTCGGCGGCATCTTGATCTTGAGACCCGCCGAGCGCGCCCAGTCGCCGAGGTCCTTGAGCATGTATTGCGCCTTCAGCGGCACCGGGGTTTCGCGTTGCGCGTAGACGCTCGGATTCACGGTATTGAAAATGCCGCCGACCAGGATCGGCCGCCAAACGATCTCCGCACCGAACTCTGCCGCGATCGGCTGGATGTTGTGGAAGGCGAGATAGGTCCACGGGCTGGAGCAGTCGAAGAAGAATTCGATCATGGCGTTTCCTGCCAGCCACTTTTCGCGGCCGTATTCATTGCTATACCTTGACCATAAGACATGGCAGAGAAGCGCTCAACAACATCGGCCGAAGCTGGCATATGAGGACGCCGCCCATGGAACCGACGGGGAATGACAAGGTGCTGTTTCCATCCACCATCGCAGGCTCCCTGCCGAAGCCGGAATGGCTGGCCGAGCCGAATGCGCTCTGGGCGCCGTGGAAATCGAAGGGCGACGAGCTTGCCCGCGCCAAGCGCGATGCGACCATCCTGGCGCTGAAGCTGCAGGAGGATGCCGGCATCGATATCCTCACCGAGGGAGAGCAGTCGCGCCAGCATTTCGTGCATGGCTTCCTCGAGCGCGTGGAAGGCATCGATTTCGTCCACAAGGTCGAGATGGGCATCCGGAAAGATCGCTATAAGGCGATGGTGCCGCAGGTCGTGGCGCCGCTGTCGCTGAAGGGTCGCGTCCATGCCGACGAGGCGCGGATCGCGCGCACGCATACGACGCGGGCGCTGAAGTTCACGCTGCCTGGACCGATGACCATCATCGACACCATCGCCGACAATTACTACGGCGACCGGGTCAAGATGGCCTTCGCCTTCGCCGAGCTGTTGAACCAGGAGGCCAAGGCGCTGCATGCCGACGGCATCGACCTAATCCAGTTCGACGAGCCCGCCTTCAACGTCTACATGGACGAGGTGCGCGACTGGGGCATCAAGGCGCTGGAGCGTGCGGCCGAAGGGCTAACCTGCCCGACCGCCGTCCACATCTGCTACGGCTATGGCATCAAGGCCAATACCGATTGGAAGGAAACGCTGGGCAGCGAGTGGCGGCAATATGAGGAGACCTTTCCGGCGATCGATGCCTGCGCGATCCAGCAGGTCGCGGTCGAATGCCGCAACTCGAAAGTGCCGGTCGAGTTGCTCGGGCTGTTGAAGAACAAGGTGGTGCAGGCCGGCGTGATCGATGTCGCCAGCGACGAGATCGAGACCGCGGAAGACGTCTGCAAGGTGATCGAAGACGTCATGAAATACGTGCCGAAGCAGAACATCATCGCCACCACCAATTGCGGCATGGCGCCGATGCGGCGCGAGATCGCGGAAGCCAAGCTGATGGCGCTGGGCAGCGGCGCGAAGCTGGCGCGGCAGCGGCTGGCGTAATCAGCTTGGACCCGAGCTATCGAAGCCGGGTACACCGTGTTCCCTCCCCGCCGTTGGGCTAGGGAGGGGGTAAGCCCCACACGCCTGCGCTCGTCCCCCTCTCCAACTCTCTCCCACAAGGGGGCGAGAGCAGACCGAGCTACCCTCGCGTCTTTTGTGCCTGCGCGCTCGGATGCAGCACAGGCTCGTAGCGCGCTTGCAGGGTCCGAACGGTCGACGGCGGGGTCAGCAGCATCGCTTCATCAGGCGGGGCACGCGCATCACCATAGCCGGCCGGCGACCATGGCAACGCCCTGCCCTGCAGAATCAAGAAGCTCTCTTCGCCCGCCTGCACCATCGCGCCATCAGGCAATTGCTCCAGTGGCGCCGGCAGCGGATGCAGCCGCTTCCGGCCGCGCTCCAGCCGCTCGCCATGCAGCACGGTATCAATGTCCGAGGCGTGCACGCCGCTCGCTCCGTTGCCCGCCTCCCACGCCACGCGAAAACGGTTGGCGTCCTCACGGCGGCAATAGAAGCAGGGCCGATGCCCGGCGGCGAGCGCGGTGGCTTCGTCGAGGAAGAACAGTTCGGTCCAGCTTCGCCGGGCCATCACCTCGCGGCGACGGCCGCGGAAGTCACACAGGCAGGTGAGCCAGGCCGGGCTCGACCAGCGCCTCCTCAGCAGCGTCCTGGTCGCGGGATCATGGATGATGCCGCGATTGCCGGTGAACAGGCCGCGTTCGGGCGTCGCGATGATGTCGCCAGTGGGGGTGACGCGGTTTTGCAGCGGCATCGAGGCTTGGCTCCTCACCGCCGTCATTCCGGGGCGGCGCAAAACGATAAGCCCGGCGACTGTCTTAGCTGTCAAGCGATTGCTGGGTATATCGGGTGTTGTTTTTGACCATGGTGTTTGCGGTGA